>NZ_JAFDVE010000010.1 GCF_016888005.1 Phycicoccus sp. CSK15P-2
GGACGCCACCACCGGCGAGGTCCTGCGAAAACTCACCCTCGACACCACCCACAAGTACCAACCCCAGACACCACGAAACCCCCAAACCTGACGGTTCGGGGGTTTCCGATGTCCTGAGACATCACACGGTCGGGCTGACAGGATTTGAACCTGCGACCCCTTGACCCCCAGTCAAGTGCGCTACCAAGCTGCGCCACAGCCCGTGGCTCGCCCCCTCGCGGGAGCGGTCGAAACCATATCCCACCGCGGCGGGGCCGACCCAATCGGCCGCACCCGACCACTGGGCGGGGTCAGCGCCGCGCGCGGCGCTTCTCGCGTACCCGCACCGAGATCTCGATCGGGGTCCCCGCGAAGCCGAACTCCTCGCGCAGCCGGCGTTCGACGAAGCGCCGGTACCCCGCCTCGATGAACCCGGACGCGAAGAGCACGAAGCGAGGCGGTCGGGTACCCGCCTGCGTCGCGAAGAGGATGCGCGGCTGTTTGCCGCCACGGACCGGGTGCGGATGGGCCGCGACGACCTGGCCGAGGAAGGCGTTGAGGCGCCCGGTCGGGATGCGCGAGTCCCACGACTCCAGGGCTGTGTCGAGGGCCGGTACGAGCCGCTCCAGGTGCCGGCCGGTGCGCGCCGAGACGTTGACCCGGGGGGCCCACGTGACCTGGACGAGGTCGCGCTCGATCTCTCGCTCGAGGAAGTGCCGCCGCTCCTCGTCGGTGAGGTCCCACTTGTTGTACGCGATGACCAGAGCGCGTCCGGCGTCGATGACCTGCTGGACGACCCGCACGTCCTGCTCGGCCAGCACGTCGCTGGCGTCGACGAGGACCACAGCGACCTCGGCCTTCTCCAAGGCCGTCTGGGTCCGCAGCGACGCGTAGAAGTCGGCCCCCCGGGTCTGGTGCACGCGCCGCCGGATTCCTGCGGTGTCGACGAACCGCCACGTACGCCCGGCGAGCTCGACGATCTCGTCGACGGGGTCCCGGGTCGTTCCCGCGACGTCGTCGACGACGACCCGCTCGTCGCCGGTGAGCTTGTTGAGCATCGAGGACTTGCCGACGTTCGGACGTCCGAGCAGTGCGACCCGCCGTGGCCCCCCGGGGCGGTACGCCGCGACCTGAGAGACGTCGGGCAGGACCTCCAGGAGCGCGTCGAGGACGTCCCCGCTCCCCCGGCCGTGCAGCGCCGAGACCGGCCAGGGCTGGCCGAGCCCGAGGTTCCACAGGGCCGCGGCGTCCGCCTCGGTGCGCTGGTCGTCGACCTTGTTCGCGACGAGCACCACCGGCTTGCCGGAGCGGCGGAGCAGCTTGACGACGGCCTCGTCATCGTCGGTCGCGCCCACCGTGGCGTCGACGACGAACAGCACGGCGTCCGCCAGGTCGACGGCGATCTCGGCCTGCTCGGCGACCCGCAGGTGGATGCCCGTGGCGTCGACCTCCCAGCCACCGGTGTCCACGAGGGTGAAACGGCGGCCGGCCCACTCCCCGTCGTACGCGACCCGGTCGCGGGTCACACCGGGGACGTCCTCGACGACGGCCTCGCGGCGGCCGAGGACCCGGTTGACCAGCGTGGACTTGCCGACGTTCGGACGCCCGACGACCGCGACGACCGGAACCGCAGCGGCCTGCGCCTCCTCCGCGTCGGGACCACCGTCGAGGTCGAGCAGCGAGCGGTCCTCGTCGCTCAGCTCGAACTCCTCGAGGCCGGCACGCAGGGCGCGCTCGACGGCGTCGGGGTCCTGGGTGCGGGTGGGGTCGTCGGTGCTCATCCCGCCATTCTCCCGCATCCGCAGAGATGCTCCGTCACGTCACCGGGGTCGCACCCACCGATCCGGCCCGGAGTCAGCCCTCGTCCACGGTGCTCGCCGCGACGACGTCGAGCACGGCCTCGACGCTCTCGTCGAAGCCGAGGTCGGAGGTGTCGACGAGGCTCACCCCCTCGGCGGCCTCGGTGAAGCGCGAGACCGTGGAGTCGTCCCGGTCGCGGCGGAGCACCTGGTCGCGGGTGGCCTCCACCGCGGCGGCGTCGGCAGAGCCGTGCAGCTCGGTGGACCGGCGGCGCAGCCGGGCCTCCTCGGAGGCCGTGAGGAGGACACGGACCCGGGCGTCCGGTGCCACGACCGTCGTGATGTCGCGTCCTTCGGCGACCACCCCGCCGGTCTCCTCGGCTACCCGGGCGATGAGGTCCCGCTGGAGCTGCTGGAGCACCGGGCGGACCCCCTGGTTGGTCGCGACGGCGGACACCGCGCTGCTGACCTCGGTCGTGCGGATCGCGGCGCCGACGTCGGTGCCGTCGACCGTGACCGTCGGGTCGGCGGGGTCGGTCCCCATGGCCAGGGGGAAGTCCCGGGCGGCCTGCGCGACGGCATCGTGGTCGGCGAGGTCCAGCCCGCGCTCCAGGCACCACCAGGTGAGGGCCCGGTACATCGCGCCCGTGTCGAGGTAGCCGATGCCGAGCCGCCGCGCGACCGCCTTCGCGACGC
The DNA here is from genome assembly GCF_016888005.1 of Phycicoccus sp. CSK15P-2. GTDB lineage: Bacteria > Actinomycetota > Actinomycetes > Actinomycetales > Dermatophilaceae > Phycicoccus. The sequence goes on from NZ_JAFDVE010000010.1 coordinate 2,475, forward strand.
TGCTCTTGCCGGATCCGGACGGGCCGTCGATGGCGATGGTCAGCGGTGCGGTCATGGCCGATCAGCCTAGTGCCGTGGTCACCCGTGGATCCGCCAGCCCCGCTCACCCAGGGCCTCGGCGAGGGCGGCGGCGGCCGCGGGCACGACGTCGACCTCGGCGACCCCGAAGTCCTGCCCGAGCCCGTGGTCCAGCCGGAACTCCTCGACGTTGGTCCCGATCTCGCCGATGTCCGCGAACAGCCGCCCGAGCTGCCCGGGCCGGTCGGGAATGAGGACCCGGACCGTCTCGAAGGCCGTCGGCGCGGCGCCGTGCTTGCCGGGGATCCGGGCGTGGCCGGCGTTCCCCGCGGCGATGGCACCGGCGATGGCGCCCCGGGCCCCCGGTGCGTCCTCGCCCGCCTCGAGGGCCGCCAGGGCCCCGACGACGGCGCCGAGGTCCTCGGCCAAGCCGCCGAGGACCTCGCGGACCGCCGCGGCGTTGCCGGCGAGGATCTGGGTCCACAGGTTCGGGTCGCTCGCGGCGATCCGGGTGACGTCGCGCAGCCCCTGCCCGGCCAGCGCGACGGCCTCGTCGTCGAGCACCTCCAGCCGGGCGGCCACGAGGCTCGAGGCGAGCTGGGGCACGTGCGAGACGGCCGCGACGGCGCGGTCGTGCACGTCGGGGGCCAGCGCGCGGACGGCGGCCCCTGCGGACCGGGCGACGTGAGTGACCAGGGCCGTGACCTCGACGCGGGTCTCGGGTGAGGGGGTGACCACCCAGGCGCGGCCGTCGAAGAGGTCGTGGCGGCCGGAGACGGCACCGGCACGCTCCCGGCCCGCCATCGGGTGCCCACCGCAGTACCTCGTGAGATCCGCCCCCGCGGCCCGCACGGCGGCCAGGACCACCCCCTTGACCGATGCGACGTCGGTGACCCCGGCGTCCGGGAACCGCTCCAGGGCGGCGACGACACACCCCGCGGTGACGTCCGGCGGGACCGCGACGACGACGAGGTCGGGCTCCGGCTCCTCCTGCGCGCCGAGCAGCCGTCCGGCACCGAGGTCGCGCGCCAGCGCCGCGTGGGTCGGTACGGCGTCCTCGAGCGTGACGTCGTCGCCGTGCCGGGTGAGCGCCAGGCCGAGGCTCGTCCCGACGAGCCCGGTCCCGACGACGTGGACCCGCGTCACAGGCCCGCGGCCTTGTAGAGCGCGGCGACCTCCGCGGACGACAGCGCCCGCCACTTTCCCGGCTTGGTGTCGCCGAGACGGATCGGCCCGACCTGCGTACGCACCAGCGAGATGACGGGATGCCCGACCTCGGCGAGCAGGCGGCGGACGATGTGCTTGCGGCCCTCGTGGAGCACGACCTCGACCAGCGCCTTGCCCGGCTGGGAGTCCACGACCCGGAAGGAGTCCACCGCGGCCGGCCCGTCCTCGAGCTCGACCCCCTCGCGCAGTCGCTTCCCGAGGTCGCGCGGCAGTGGTCCGGGAACCTGCGCCAGGTAGGTCTTCAGGACGCCGTAGCGTGGGTGCTGGAGCCGGTGCGCGAGATCGCCGTCGTTCGTGAGGAGCAACAGCCCCTCGGTGTCGGCGTCGAGCCGCCCGACGTGGAACAGCCGCTCCTTGCGGGCACCGAGGTAGTCGCCGATGTCGACCCGGCCGAGGTCGTCGCTCATCGACGTCACGACGTTCAGGGGCTTGTTGAACGCGAGGTAGACCCGCGACTCGTCGAGCTGCACCCGCTCGCCGTCGACGTGGACCACCTGGGTCGCCCGGATCCGCACGCCCAGCTCGGTGACGGTCTGGCCGTCGACCTCCACCCGGCCCTGGGCGATGAGGTCCTCGCACACCCGGCGCGACCCGACCCCGGCCGCCGCGAGGAGCTTCTGCAGCCGCACGCCCTCGGGGTCGTGGACGTCGACGACCGGTCGCTGGGGCTCGCGCTTGGGCTGGGTGGGCTGGCTCCGGCGGGTGTTCCCTGCGCCGCGCTCACGCTGCTGGCGGCCTCCGGCACGGCGTCCACCTCGCCCCTTCGGCGGGGTCATCCGCGGCCTCCTTCGGCGATCTCGTCGAGGACGTCGACCTCGGGCAGGTACGGAGCGAGGGCAGGCAGCTCCTCGATGGACCGCAGCCCCAGCCGCTCGAGGAAGTAGGAGGTCGTCCCGTAGAGCGTGGCCGTGGACTCCTCGTCCTGCCCGACCTCCTCGACGAGGCCGCGGGTGAGCAGCGTGCGGATCACGCCGTCGACGTTGACCCCACGCACGGCCGCCACCCGGGAGCGGGACACCGGCTGCCGGTAGGCGATGACGGCGAGGGTCTCGAGCGAGGCCTGGGTGAGCCGGGCCTGCTGCCCGTCGAGGACGAACTTCTCGACCACCGGCGCGTACTCGTGCCGGCTGTACATCCGCCACCCACCGCCGACCTGGCGCAGCGTGAACCCGCGGCGCTGCTCCTCGTAGCCCGCCTCGAGGTCGGCGAGGGCACTCTCGACGTCCGCGACCGGCTGCTCGACGGCCGACGCGAGGGAGGTGGTCGTCACGGGCTCGTCGACGACCATGAGGACGGCCTCGAGCGCGCCATGGATGCCGCCCGGGAAGTCCGCGACGTCGAAGGCGAGCTGGTCCTCGGGGCCGGCGGTCTCCGGGGTGTCCGGCGCGCTCTGCTCCGGCTCACTCATCGGGGGTCTCCTCGGGGGTCGGTGGGGTCTGGGGGTCGTCCGGCGCTGCGGTGCCCTGGGCTGCCGCGCCGTCGTCCGGGACGGGCAGTGGCTCGTCGAACTCGTCGGTGACCTCGATCTCGCCCTCTTCGGGGCCGGTCCAGCGCACCGTGAGCTCGCCGAGGGCCTCGGCCTGCTCGAACCCGATGGCGGCCTCACGGAAGAGCTCGAGGAGGGCGAGGAAGCGGGCGACCACCACGAGCGTGTTGTCGGCGTCCGCGACGAGGCTGCGGAACGACGCCACCCGGTCCCGTCGGAGGCGGGCGCCGATGACACCCGCCTGCTCCCGCACGCTCACCTGCGGGGCGTGCAGGTGGGTGAGCCCCACCGTGGGCGGTGCCTTGGGCGTCATCGCGGTGGCCGCGATCATCGCGAGCTGCTCGGGCGTGACGGTCATGACGAGCTCGGGCAGGAGCGCGGCCAGGTGCGGCTCGAGCGCCACCGAACGGGGCTGACGACGGCCGGCGGTGGCCATCCGCTGCCCGAAGGTGTGCGCGATGTCCTTGAAGGCGCGGTACTGCAGCAACCGCGCGAAGAGGATGTCCCGGGCCTCGATGAGCGCGAGGTCGTCCTCGTCCTCGGGCCCGCTCTGCGGCAGGAGCCGCGCGGCCTTGAGGTCGAGCAGGGTCGAGGCCACGACGAGGAACTCGGTGGCCTGGGAGAGGTCCCATCCGCCCTCGGTGCCACGGGCGGCCTTGATGTGGGCGACGAACTCGTCGGTGACCGCCGCGAGGGCGATCTCGGTGATGTCGAGCTTGTGCTTGCTGATCAGGCCGAGGAGCAGGTCGAACGGGCCGGAGAAGACGTCGAGATGGACCTCGAAGGGGGTCGCGGCCGCCCGTCGGGTGATGACCCCGCCCGGGACCATCTCGGTGTCCGGGGCGGCCACCGCTCCCCCGGTGGCGTCGGGGGACGTCGTCACCGGATCAGGCCGCCCCGCCGCGGGCCACGAGCTCGCGGGCGAGCCGGCGGTAGGAGTCCGCGCCCTTGTGGCTCGACTCGTACGTCGTGATGGGCTCGGCGGCGAGCGTGGCGTCCGGGAACTTCACCGTCCTCGAGATGACCGTGTGGAAGACGCGGTCCCCGAAGTGGTCGACGACGCTGGCCACCACCTCGCGGGAGTGCAGCGTCCGGCCGTCGTACATCGTCGCGAGGATGCCGTCGACCTGCAGGCGGGGGTTGAGCCGGTCGGTGATCTTCTCGATCGTCTCGACGAGCAGCGCGACACCGCGCATCGCGAAGAACTCGCACTCGAGAGGGATGATGACGCCGTGCGCCGCCGTGAGGGCGTTCACGGTGAGCAGCCCGAGCGAGGGCTGGCAGTCGATGAGGACGACGTCGTAGTCGTCCATGACCGGCCGCAGCACCCGGGCCAGGATCTGCTCGCGGGCGACCTCTCCGACGAGCTGCACCTCGGCGGCCGAGAGGTCGATGTTCGCCGGGATGACGTCCAGGCCGGACACCCGGGTGTGCTGGACGACCTCACGGACGTCGTGCCCGCGCTCGGTGAGGAGGTTGTAGACGGTGACGTCGAGGTCGTGCGTGGGGATCCCCAGACCCACGGACAGCGCGCCTTGGGGGTCGAAGTCCACCAGGAGGACCTTGCGACCGAGCTCGGCCAGGGCTGCACCGAGGTTGATGGTGGTCGTCGTCTTGCCGACGCCCCCCTTCTGGTTGCACATGGCGATGACCCGGGCCGGGCCGTGGGAGGTGAGCGGCGCGGGCTCGGGGAACTCGGGCATCGGCCGACCGGTGGGTCCGACCTGCCCGTCCGTGCGGATATCGAACGCCGCCTCGGTCTCGCCCAACTCTCTACTCCCGGTGCCTCTCGTGCGTCGGTCGGCCTCGCGCCGATCGCGGACGACCTTATCAGCGCGGCACCCCCGCTTCGGGGTCAGCGGGCCCGCGGGTGGCTGTGGGCGTAGACCTCACGCAGCTGCTGCACGGTGACCCTCGTGTAGATCTGCGTGGTCGTCACGGAGGCGTGGCCGAGGAGCTCCTGGACCACCCGCACGTCCGCCCCGCCCTCGAGCAGGTGGGTCGCGAAGGAGTGCCGCAGGGTGTGCGGCGAGACGTGCCCCGAGAGGTCGGCGCGCTCGGCGCCCGCGCGCAGTACCGCCCAGGCGCTCTGCCGCGACATCCGGGCACCACGGACGCCGAGGAACACCGCCGGGGTCCCCCGGCCCGCGGCGGCGAGCTCCGGCCGTCCACGGACGAGCCACGTCTCGAGCGCGCGGCCCGCGTAGGACCCCAGCGGCACGATCCGCTCCTTACCGCCCTTCCCCCGCAGCCGGACGACCGAGGCGTCGTCGTCGAGGTCGTCGACGTCGAGCCCCACGGCCTCGGAGATGCGCGCGCCGGTGCCGTACAGCACCTCGAGGAGCGCCCGGTCGCGCAGCGAGACCGGTGTGTCGCCGAGCGAGACCGCCTCGAGCAGGCGCTCGACGTCGCCGAGCGGGATGGCCTTCGGGAGTCGGTCCGGGGTGCGCGGCGGGGCGACGTCGCGCGCGGGGTCGGCGTCCAGGACACCCTCGAGGGCGAGGAAGCGGTGCAGCCCGCGCACCGCGACGAGGGTCCGTGCGGCGGACGACGCGGCGAGCGGCCGGTGCTCGTCGTCGCCCTCCCGCAACCGAGTGAGGAACTCGGTGACGTGGGCCGACGTGACGTCCTCGGGACGCCCGACCTCCTCCGTGGCGAGGAACGCCTGCCAGCGGCCGAGGTCGCGCCGGTACGCGGCGAGCGTGTTGGCGGACACCCCGCGCTCGACGTCCAGGTGGGTCAGCCACGCGTCGACGGCCCGGCCCACGGCGGTGGGGCGCGCGGTCGACCGCCGGCCCGCCTCGCTCAGGACAGCGCCTCGTCGAGGGGGATGCTCTCCAGGTCGAAGGCGTCGGCGACCCCGGCGTGGGTGATCCGCCCGGCGTGCGTGTTGAGGCCGCGGGCCAGCGCGTCGTCGGCTCGCAGTGCAGCCTGCCAGCCCTGGTCGGCGATCTTCGTCGCGTACGACAGCGTGGCGTTGGTGAGCGCCCAGGTGCTCGTGTGCGGCACCGCACCGGGCATGTTGGCGACGCAGTAGTAGATGGAGTCGTGGACCTCGAAGATCGGGTCCGCGTGGGTCGTCGGCCGGCTGTTCTCGAAACAGCCGCCCTGGTCGATCGCGACGTCCACGAGCACCGACCCGGGCTTCATCCGGCTCACCATCTCGTCCGTGACGAGCTTGGGCGCCTTCGCCCCCGGGATGAGGACGGTCCCGATGACGAGGTCCGCCTGGAGCACCTGGTCGCGCACCGACATCGCCGACGAGGCGATCTGGGCGACCCGGTTGTCGTACCGCCAGAAGCTCATCCGCAGCTTGTCGAGGTCGGTGTCGAGCAGCGTGACGTCGGCGCCCATGCCGAGCGCGATGTTCGCGGCGTTCTGCCCCGCGACGCCGGCACCCAGCACGACGACCTTGGCGTTCGCGACACCGCCGATGCCGCCCATGAGGACGCCGCGCCCACCCTGCGCGCGCATCATCGAGTGCGCACCGACCTGGGGCGCGAGGCAGCCCGCGACCTCGGACATCGGGTAGAGCAGGGGCAGCAGCCCGGACGGCAGCTGGACGGTCTCGTACGCGATGGCCGTGACCCGCTTGTCGACGAGCTCGGTGGTCAGCGGCTCGTCCGCGGCGAGGTGCAGGTACGTGAAGAGGGTCAGCCCTTCGCGGAGCCGGTGGTACTCCTCGGCGACGGGCTCCTTGACCTTCATGACCATGTCGGCCTCGCCCCACACGTCGTCGGCGTGGCCGACGATGCGTGCCCCCTGGGAGACGTACTCGTCGTCGGAGATGGACGACCCGAGCCCGGCGCCCTTCTGGACGAGCACCTCGTGACCGCGCCGCGTCAGCTCGTTGACGCCGACCGGTGTGATGCCGACCCGGAACTCGTTGTTCTTGACCTCGGTGGGGATGCCGACCTTCACGGATATCAGTCCTGTCTGGAGTCGAGGTCCGGGGCGCCGTCGCCCACGGGAGCCCCTCCGGGTGGAGGGCGATGGAAGTCTAGTGTCGGCCCGACACGTGCCCGATCCAGGGAGGACCTCCGTGAAGCTCTACAGCGACATCCCGACGCGCCGCGTCGCCCAGGTCGTCGCGGACCTCGGCGTCGTCCTGTGGGTCTGGCTCTGGGTCGAGGTCGGGACGCGGGTGTACGACACGACCCTCCGGCTGGCCGAGCCGGGCCGACAGCTGGAGTCCGCGGGCACCGGCTTCCGGGGCAGGATGACCGAGGCGGGCGACTCCGTGGACGACCTCCCGCTGCTCGACGACCGCATCGCCACCCCCTTCCGCAGCGCCGCCGGGGTGGGCACCGACATCGAGGCGGCGGGCCGCGACCTCGTCGACGCGGTGGAGCGCACCGCGCTGGTCCTCGGAGTCACGCTGGCCGCCGCACCGATCCTCCTCGTCGCCGGCACGTGGCTGGTCCTGCGCTGGCGGTTCGTCCGCAGGGCCACCGCGGCCCGGCGGTTCGTCGACTCCGCCCCGGACCTCGACCTCTTCGCGCTGCGCGCCATGGCGAACCAGCCCATGCCCCGGCTCGCCCGGATCAGCGACGACCCGGCCGGTGCGTGGCGCCGCGGGGACTCCGAGGTCGTGCGCGCGCTGGCCGTCCTCGAGCTCAAGGAGTCCGGGCTGCGTCCGCCGCCGGTGGACGACGGCCGGGAGGTCAGCCCGCGCGGGTGACGACCGCGGGCCGCAGGTCGTCCGCCGGGCACTCCCACGTCGTGGCGTCCGCATCGAGCTGCTCCCCGGACCGGATGTCCTTGACCTGGTCGCCACCACCGTCGCCGGCCCCCGGGAACCAGACGTACGGGATGCCGCGCCGGTCGGCGTAGCGGATCTGCTTGCCGAACTTCGCGGCCGACGGTGCGACCTCGCACGGCACCCCACGGGCCCGCAGCGCCGCCGCGACGGCACCGGAGCGCTCCCGCGACTCCTCGTCGACGACGGCGACGAGCACGGCCGCCGGTGTCGAGCGGGATGCGGTGAGGCCTCGCTTCGTGACGAGGAGGTGGACCAGCCGGGTGAGCCCGATCGAGATGCCGACACCCGGGTAGGTCGTGCGGCCGTCCGAGGCGAGCGAGTCGTAGCGTCCCCCGGAGCACACCGACCCCCAGTCCTCGGAGCCGACGAGCTGGGTCTCGTAGACGGTGCCGGTGTAGTAGTCGAGCCCCCGCGCGACCGAGAGGTCCGCGACGAGCGTGCCGGGAGCGCGCCGCGCGCCGGTGTCGATGACCGCCGCGAGCGACTCCAGCCCGGCGTCGAGGGTCGGGTGGGAGATGCCCAGGGCGCGCACCTGCTCGACGAACGACACGTCGTCGGTGCGGATCGCGGCCAGGGCGAGGGCCTGGGCGGCCTGCTCGTCGGTGGCGCCGGCCTCGACGAGCTGGGCGGCCACCTTGTCGGGTCCGATCTTGGCCAGCTTGTCGACGATGCGCAGGGTTCCCGCGACGTCGGTGAGGCCGATCCCGAGGTAGAACCCCTCCGGGATCCTGCGGTCGTTGACCTGGATGCGGAACTCCCCGACCGGCAGGCGGCGGAACGCCTCGGCGATGACGAGCGGCATCTCGGCCTCGACGTGCGGGGCGAGCTCCCCGATGTCGACGACGTCGATGTCGGCCTGGGTGAACTCGCGGAACCGACCCTCCTGCGGCCGCTCACCACGCCAGACCTTCTGGATCTGGTAGCGCCGGAAGGGGAAGGAGAGCCGTGCGGCGTTCTCGAGGACGTACCGCGCGAACGGGACGGTGAGGTCGAAGTGCAGGCCGAGCTCGCCGTCGGACCCACCGCGCTCGTCGGCGCGGGCCGCGAGCCGGTGGATCCCGTAGGTCTCCTTGTCGGCGTCGCCACCCTGGCCGCGGAGCCGCTCGACGGGCTCGACCGCCCGGGTCTCGACCGGGGTGAAGCCGTGCAGCTCGAAGACCTCGCGGACGGTGTCGAGGAAGTGCAGCTCGACGAAGCGCTCGGTGGGCAGGAGCTCGGGGAAGCCCGAGACGGGGGTCACCTTGACGGCGGGAGGGGTCACGCCCCCAATCCTCTCAGGTACGGGTTCGTCGCCCGCTCCCGGCGCATCGTCGTCGCGGGGCCGTGGCCGGTGAGGACGAGGGAGCTGTCCGCCAGTGGCAGGACGACCTCCCGCAGGGACCTTTGCATGGCGGCGTTGTCACCGCCCGGGAGGTCCGTCCGGCCGATCGAGCCCGCGAACAGCACGTCGCCGGAGACCACCGTGCGGTCCAGCTGCTCCTCCTCGGGCAGGCCGTCCGGCACGGTCTCCAGGGCGAACATCACCGACCCCTCGGTGTGCCCGGGGGCGTGCAGGACGTCGAGGGCCAGGCCAGCCACCTCGAGCCGTTCGCGGTCGGCGACCTCGACGACCCGCTCGGGCTCGCGCCAGGTGGCGCGCTGTCCGAACTGCGCCTCCATCATGGCCAGCGTGGCGGGGTCGATCGTCGACAGCGGGTCGGCCAGCCGGTAGCGGTCGTGGCCGTGGACGTACGCCGCGGTGTCGCCACCGCAGACCGGCGTCACGGAGTAGACGTGGTCGAGGTGCCCGTGTGTGAGGAGCACAGCGGCAGGGCGGAGCCGGTGCTCCTCGAGGACCGTCCTCAGGGTGTCCTCGACCCCGATGCCCGGGTCGACGACGACGCACTCCTCCCCCGGAGCGGGCGCGAGGACGTAGCAGTTGGTCCCGAAGGCGGCGGCGGGGAAGGCGACGACGAGCACGCCAGCGAGAGTAGTCGGAGGTGGCGTGCCTAGACTGACCGGCGCCGGACGACCAGGAGGGACACCCGGGGTGACCAAGAAGCAGGAGCGGGCCCGCGCCCGCCGTCGCTGGGAGAAGCAGCAGGCGAAGATGGCCCGTCGCGAGGCCGACCGCGCACGCCTCCAACGGCTCGCAGCCGTCCTCGGGGTCGTCGTCGTGGTCGTCGGGCTCCTCGTCGTGCTGGGGCTCACCCTCCAGGACGACACCGACGACGACGCCGCGGCCCCGGACGCCTCGCCCAGCCCCTCTGCGTCCACGTCGGTGGAGGGGTGCGAACCCCCACCCGCCCCGCTCGGAACCAGTGCCGAGCTCGAGCTGCCCGACAAGGCCGTCGCCGAGGGGAAGACCTACGAGGCCACGATCGCCACCAACTGCGGCGACATCGTCGTCCGGCTCGACGGCACGAAAGCGCCGCAAGCGGTCGCGTCCTTCCTCGAGCTCGCGCGGCAGAGCTACTGGAAGGACTCACCGTGCCACCGGCTCACGGCGACAGAGGGCCTCAAGGTGCTCCAGTGCGGTGACCCGACCGGCACCGGGCAGGGCGGCCCCGGGTACGGGTTCGGGGTCGAGAACGCGCCGGAGGACGGCACGTACCCGCGCGGGACGCTCGCGATGGCCCGTACCTCCGACCCCGAGCAGGGCAACGGCGGCCAGTTCTTCGTCGTCTACGGCGACACGAGCCTCCCGGACCCCGACGGCTACACCGTGTTCGGCACGGTGACCTCCGGGTTGGATATCGTCGACAAGGTCGCCGCCGCGGGGATCGTCCCCTCCGACCGGGGCCCCGACGACGGCACACCTGCCGCACCGATCAGCATCCTCAGCGTTGCTGTCACCGAGGAGAAGTCCTGACCGTGTCCGAGGACCAGCCCACACCCCGCCCGCCCGTCCCCTCTCCCGCCTCGCTCGCCAAGCGCGTCCCGCCTCGCCCCACCGCCCCCGCGGTGCGGGAGTCGCACTCGGAGTCCGCCCGGTTCGGCCGCGTCGACGACGACGGCCGGGTGTTCGTGCAGGTCGGTGGCGTGGAGCAGGAGGTCGGCTCCTACCCCGGCGCCAGCCACGAGGAGGCGCTGCAGTACTTCGCCCGGAAGTACGACGAGCTGCACGCCTCGGCCGAGCTCCTCGAGGCGCGCCTGGGGAACCCGGAGGTCTCCGCCAAGGAGGTCTCCGACGGGTTGAGGACGCTCAAGGAGCACATCGCCGAGGCGCACGTCGTCGGCGACCTCCCCGCGCTGCACGCCATCGTCGAGCGGGTCGAGGCCGGCCTCGGCGAGAAGCGTGCGGCCGAGGCCGAGCACCGGCAGGCGGCCAGGCTCACGGCCACCACGGAGCGCGAGGCGATCGTCGTCCAGGCCGAGGAGATCGCGGCACAGCCGGCCGAACGCACCCAGTGGAAGCAGAGCGGGGAGCGGATGCGCGCCCTGCTCGACGAGTGGAAGCAGCACCAGCGGTCCGCGGCCAAGCTCGACAAGGCGACCGAGACCGAGCTGTGGCACCGGTTCAGCAAGGCCCGCAACACCTTCGACAAGGGCCGCCGCGCCTGGTTCGCCGAGCTCGAGACCACCCGGGCCGACGCCAAGCGCACGAAGCAGCGGCTCGTCACCGAGGCCGAGTCCCTCGCGTCGAGCACGGACTGGGGCCCCACCGCGCGGGCGTACAAGCAGCTCATGGACCAGTGGCGGGCCGCCGGACGGGCCAGCCGGTCCGACGACGACGCCCTGTGGGAGCGGTTCCGCGCGGCCCAGGACGCCTTCTTCACCGCCAAGGACTCCGCCGCTGCGGCCGAGGACGAGGCGTTCCGCGGCAACCTCGCCGTGAAGGAGGAGCTCCTCGTGGAGGCCGAGGCCCTGCTCCCCGTCCGTGACCTCGAGGCGGCCAAGACGTCGCTGCGCTCGATCCAGGACCGTTGGGACGCCGCCGGGAAGGTGCCGCGCGCCGACATCGACCGCGTCGAGAAGCGCATCCGCCGGGTGGAGTCCGCGGTCCGTGAGGCCGAGGACGCCAAGTGGCAGCGCACGAACCCGGAGGTCGCGGCCCGGGCCAGGTCGATGGTCGACCAGCTCGAGGCCTCCGTCTCCGCCATCGAGGCCGAGGTCGCGGCGGCCGAGGCCGCCGGGAACGAGACGAAGGCCGAGGCCGCGCGAGAGCGCCTGAGCGCCCAGCAGGACTGGCTGGCCCAGGCCCGGGCCGGGCTCGACGAGTTCGGAGGCTGAGCCCGGTCCGGTCGCCCACGCGCACGACACGACCCCGCGGGCGGGAGGACATCGTGCGTTCGGCCGTGGCCGCCCGCCGTACGGACTCCGCCACCTGCCTCGCCCCGACTCCCTGAGCACGGATCGTTCCACAATCGCCGAATCCAAGGCAGGATTGGGGCCGCTGTGGGCCGGCAGGGAGGACGTAACGTCATGGGCCGACAACAGGGTCGCGCGCGCGGTGCGCGAGTTCTCGTGGCGATCGCGGTCGTCGTCACACTGGCGCTGGGCACCGTCGCCTGGACGGTCATCTGGCCGCGGCTGAGCGGGCAGGTGCAGACCGTCTTCGTCAGTGAGCCCGACTGCGCCACGCCCCGCGAGGTCCTGGTGACCACGACCGAGGCCATGCGTGACGCGGTGCGCAACGTCGCGGAGACGGTGCCGGACCCGTGCGTCGTCTACGACGTCTCGGCCGAGGCGTCGTCGGTGACGACGCAGAAGATCCAGGACGGGGCCGAGGACGCTCCCAGCCTGTGGGTGGCCGACACCTCGCTCGTGGCCCAGGAGGCCACGACCGGCAACGACGCGGCTGCCGTCGGGGAGCAGCTCGCCTGGACGCCGCTCGTCGTCGCCGTCCCGGACGGCGCCACCGCTCCGGACCCACTGTCCTGGGCCTCGGTGATGCTCGACGACGACAGCAGGCTGCCCGACCCCAGCAGCTCCACCGTCGGACAGCTGGCGCTCGTGCTCGGGCTCGGCGAGGTCGACGCCCTTCCGGACGGGGAGCGCGCGACGGCCCTCACCGGCATTGGCGGGATGCTCAGCCGGGTCACCGACGAGGGTGACCTCCTCACCCGCTACGCAGGCCAGGAGTCCGCCGCGCTGTTCCCCACGACCGAGCAGCAGGTCTTCGCTGCCGACGTCGGGAACCTCACCGTCGCCGTCCCCGAGCCGGCCACCGGGGTGCTCGACTACACCCTCGTCACCAACGGCAGCACCGACGCCGAGCCGGTGGCCGCGCTCGTCGCGGCGCTGCGGTCGGAGGCCGGCCAGGCCACCCTGCGGGACGCGGGGTTCCGCACCCCCGGGGACCCCAGCCCGGTCGTCGCGGACGGCCCCCCGGCCGATGTCGTCCGGGCCACGGCATCCGCCCAGGACGTCCAGTCCGCGGAGGCCATGTGGCAGGCCATCGTCAGGCCGACCCGGCTGCTCAACATCGTCGACGTCAGCGGCTCCATGCGCCTGCCTGCCGTGGACGGGGGCGCCTCCAGGATCGAGGTCGCGGCGACGGCGTCGACCGGTGCGAACCGGCTCCTCGCCGACCACAACGCCGTCGGGCTCTGGACGTTCTCGACGGACGAGAGCGGCGGGCAGGACTACGCCGAGGTCGTCCCCGTCGAACCGCTCGGGGAGAGCGGCCAGCGGGACGCGCTCGCCGAGGCCCTGGCCGAGCTCCCCGGCCGGCTCTCCGGGGACACCGGCCTGTACGACACGATCGACGCCGCCTACCGCGCGATGCTGGGCTCCTACGACCCCGAGGCCGAGAACATCATGGTCGTCTTCACCGACGGCCTCAACGACGACCCCGGTGGCGGGCTCGACCTCGCGAGCCTGAAGTCGCGGCTGGACGGAGCGGCGAACGAGCAGCGCCCCGTGACGGTGCTGCTTATCGGGATGGGTGGCGTCGACGCCGAGCAGCTGAAACAGGTCGCGGCGGTCGTGCCGACCTCCGGCGGTGGTGGCGGAGCGGTGTTCACGATCGACGAGCCCCAGGACATCGGCGACGTGTACGTGTCGATGCTGCTGCGCCGGCTTCCGGGCCAGGGCTGAGGCCCACCCGCTCCCGACGAGACGCGAACCGCTCAGGCCGGCCGTCGACCGCCGGTGACCCGCTCGGCGTCCAGCACGCCGTTGACCTTGCGGACCGCGCGGATGACGTGGCCGAGATGGGCCGGGTCGCCCATCTCGAAGGTGAACCGCAGCACGGCGACGCGGTCGCGCGAGGTCTGCACCGAGGCCGACAGGATGTTCACGCCGTGGTCGGAGATGACCCGGGTGACGTCGGAGAGCAGCCGGGACCGGTCGAGGGCCTCCACCTGGAGCTGGACGAGGAACAGGCTGCCCGCGGTGGGTGCCCACTCGACGTCGATGATCTTGTCGGGCTGCGCGAGCAGGGAGGACGCGTTGGTGCAGTCGCGGCGGTGCACCGAGACGCCGTTCCCGCGCGTGACGAACCCGAGGATGTCGTCACCCGGGACCGGCGTGCAGCACCGTGCGAGCTTGACCCACACGTCCGCCATGTCCTTGACGACCACCCCGGGGTCGCCGGAGCGGCGGCGCGGCGGGCGGTCGAGGACCGGGCTGGCGGCCTCGGCGATGTCCTCGTTCGCGCCCTGCTCACCCCCGAGCGCGGCGAGCATCCGGGACACCACGTGCTGCGCCGAGACGTGGCCCTCCCCCACGGCGGCGTAGAGCGCGTCGATCCCGGGGTACCGGAGCTCCTCCGCGATGCCCGTGAGGCTCTCGACCGAGGTGAGGCGCTGCAACGGGAGGCCCTGCTTGCGCATGACCTTCGCGAGGTCCTCCTTGCCCTCCTCGATCATCTCCTCGCGGCGTTCCTTGGTGAACCACTGCTTGATCTTGTTGCGGGCCCGGGCCGAGCGCACGAAGCTCAGCCAGTCCCGGGACGGGCCGGCCGAGTCGGCCTTGGAGGTGAGGACCTCGACGAGGTCACCGTTGTCGAGCCGGCTCTCGAGGGGCACGAGGCGGCCGTTGACCCGGGCCCCGATGCAGTGGTGCCCGACCTCGGTGTGCACGGCGTACGCGAAGTCGACAGGGGTCGCGCCCGCGGGCAGCCCGACGAGCTGGCCCTTGGGGGTGAAGACGTAGACCTCGCTGGCGTTGATCTCGAAGCGCAGCGACTCGAGGAACTCACCGGGGTCGGCGGTCTCCTTCTGCCAGTCGAGCAGCTGGCGCAGCCATGCCATGTCGTTGACCGGGCCGGTCTGGCCGTCGCGCAGCTGCACGCCGGGGGCGCCGTCACCGCCCTTGCCCTGGCCGCCCTCCTCCTTGTACTTCCAGTGCGCGGCGACGCCGTACTCCGCCCGGCGGTGCATCGTGTGCGTCCGGATCTGGATCTCGACGGCCTTGCCGCCGGGGCCGATGACCGTCGTGTGCAGCGACTGGTACATGTTGAACTTCGGCATGGCGATGTAGTCCTTGAACCGCCCCGGCACCGGGTTCCACCGGGCGTGCAGCGCACCGAGCGCCGCGTAGCAGTCCCGGACGGTGTCGACGAGGACCCGCACCGCGACCAGGTCGTAGATCTGGTCGAAGTCCCGACCGCCCACGATCATCTTCTGGTACACGGAGTAGTAGTGCTTGGGCCGCCCGGTGACGGTGGCCTTGAGCTTGGCCGCACGCAGGTCGGAGCCGACCTCCTCGCGGACCCCCGCCAGGTACTCCTCGCGGGCCGGGGCGCGCTCCGCCACGAGCCGGACGATCTCGTCGTACACCTTGGGGTAGAGCGCCTGGAACGAGAGGTCCTCGAGCTCCCACTTGATCGTGTTCATGCCGAGCCGGTGGGCCAGCGGGGCGTAGATCTCGAGCGTCTCCTTGGCCTTGCGCTGGGCGCTCTCCTGGGAGACGTACCGCCAGGTGCGAGCGTTGTGCAGCCGGTCCGCGAGCTTGATGACGAGGACCCGGATGTCGCGGGCCATCGCGACGACCATCTTGCGCACGGTCTCGGCCTGGGCGGCCTGCCCGTAGGTGACCTTGTCGAGCTTGGTGACGCCGTCGACGAGCATCGCGATCTCGTCGCCGAAGTCACGCCGGAGGGCCTCGAGGCTGTAGGCCGTGTCCTCGACGGTGTCGTGCAGCAGCGCGGCCGCGAGGGTCGTGGGCGTCATGCCGAGCTCGGCGAGGATCGTCGTCACCGCGAGCGGATGGGTGATGTAGTCGTCGCCGCTGCGGCGCTTCTGACCCTCGTGGGCACGCTCGGCGACCGCGTACGCCCGCTCGACGAGGGCGATGTCGGCCTTGGGATGCGTGGAGCGGACGACCTGCAGCAGCGGCTCGAGGACGGGGTTGGTCGGCGGCTTGGAGCGCCCCACGCGCGCCAGGGCGGCCCGCGCCCGCGCGCGAGACCCCGCGCTCGGCGGCGGTGCCCCCGAGGCGGCGGTGGTCGAGTGCTCCGCCATGGACCGAGTCTAGTCTCGGCTCAGGCCACCCGGTGCAGCGACCGCACGGGGCGGTCGCCGAGGCGTGCCCGCCCACCCAGGGCGGTGAGCTCGACGATGCAGTCGAAACCCACGACGTCGGCACCGACGCGTCCCAGCAGCTCCCACGCGGCGTGCGCCGTGCCACCGCTGGCGAGGACGTCGTCGACGAGCACCACCCGCTCGCCCCCGGCCAGCGCGTCCTCGTGCACCTCGATGGTCTCCGCGCCGTACTCGAGCTCGTAGGACGCCGAGACCGTCCGGCCCGGCAGCTTCCCGGCCTTGCGGATGGGGACGAACCCGATCCCGAGGTGGTGGGCCAGTGCCGCGCCCACGACGAAGCCGCGGGCCTCGACCCCGGCGACGAGGTCGACGACACCGCGGCGGGGCGCCGCCAGGGACTCGACGACCGTGGCGAACGCCCCGGGGTCGGCGAGCAGGGGCGTGATGTCCTTGAACACGATCCCCGGCCGCGGGAAGTCCGGGACGTCGCGCAGCGTCCGGGCGACGACCTCGGCGACGGGCTCCACGGCCGCTACCGCTTCGACTTGGGCGTGCGCTTCGGCTGGTTCCGCGGACCCGAGCGGGCGTACTGGTGAACGGCGCGCCCCGTGAGCGTCGCACCCTCCTCCCGCGGACCCGCCTCGTCACGCGGTCCGGAGACCGCGGCGGCCCCGACGGGCTCGCCCGCCTCGAGCTCCCGGGCGGCATCGCGCTCCCGCTTGATCGCGCGGTTCTGGTAGGCCTGCGCCTTCTTCGCGAGGTCGACGACCCTGGCCTCCTTGCTGCGCAGCGAGACGAGCAGCGGCGTCGCGATGAAGATCGAGCTGTACGCACCGGCGAGCAGGCCGATGAACAGCACGACCGAGAGGTCGGTCAGCGTGCCCGGGCCGAGGAGCAGCACACCGACGACGAGGACGGCGGTGATCGGCAGCAGCGCGACGACGGTCGTGTTGATCGAGCGGACCATCGTCTGGTTGACCGCGAGGTTGGCGGCCTGCGCGTAGGAGCGGCGGCCGTTCGCGAAGGCTTCCGTCGTGTTCTCGCGGACCTTGTCGAAGACGACGACCGTGTCGTAGAGCGAGTACCCGAGGACGGTGAGGAAGCCGATCATCGTCGCCGGCGAGACCTCGAACCCTGTCCAGGCGTAGATGCCCGCGGTGATGACGAGGTCGTGGCCCAGCGCCACGAGGGCCGCGAGGGACATCTTCCAGGTGCGGAAGTACAACGCCATGACGAGCGAGACGAGCACGAGGAAGATGACGAGCGCCTGGAGCGCCTTCTGGCTGACCGTGGCACCCCACGACGGGCCGACGAAGGTGGCCGAGACGTCCTCCGTGGGAACCCCGAACTCCTGGGCGAGTGAGGCGCGCACGTCCGCCGAGTCGGCGTCGGACAGCCGCGAGGTCTGCACCCGGATGGTGTCCGCGCCAACGAGGGTGACGTTGACGTCGGCCCCCGACTCGAGCGTGGCGGCGTCCCGGGCGCGGGACTCGTAGCCCTCGGTGTCCGTCGTCCCGCTGACCCGGAACTCCGAGCCGCCCTTGAACTCGAGGCCGAGGTTGAGCTGCTGGATGCCGAGGCCGAGGAGCGCGACGACGATGACGGCGACCGAACCCAGGTAGAACCGGCGACGCCGGGCGACCACCGGGACGGACCGGGTGCCGCTGTAGAGGTCGTTACCCAGCTGGGCGAAGCTGAAGCTCATGCGTGGCTCCCTTCCGGCTCACGGGCCGCGGGCGGGGCGGAGGTGAACCGTCCGCGTCCCGCGTAGCGGGTGGTCTTCACACCGAGCCGGCGCGGGTCGAGACCGGACCACGGGTGGCCGTCGCGGAAGAACGGGCGGCGCGCGAGCAGCGCGACGACCGGGTGGGTGAAGAGGTACACGACGACGAGGTCGATGAGCGTCGTGAGGCCGAGCGTGAACGCGAAGCCACGGACGTTGGACGTCGCCAGCGTGTACAGGACGAGCGCGGCGAGGAAGTTGACGCCGTCGGCGGCAAGGATGGTCCGCCGGGCCCGTGCCCAGCCGGTCTCGACCGCGGCGGCGAGCGACCTGCCCTCGCGCAGCTCGTCACGCACCCGCTCGAAGTAGACGATGAAGCTGTCGGCGGTGAAGCCGATGGCGACGATCAGACCCGTCACGCCCGCCATGTCGAGCCGGTAGTTGTGCGACCAGCCGAGGATCGTCACGACGAGGTAGGTCATCCCCGCGGCGGTGGCGAGCGAGAAGATCGTGACGAACCCGAGCATCCGGTACTGGAAGACCGAGTACACGACGACGAGCAGGAGGCCGATGAGGCCCGCGATGAGGCCGTAGCGCAGCTGCTCGCTGCCGAGCGTCGGGCTGATGTCGGTGGAGGTCTGCAGGTCGAAGGACAGCGGCAGCGCACCGAACTTCAGCTGCTCGGCGAGGTTGCGGGCCTCCTCCAGGGTGAAGCCACCGGTGATGCTCGCGTTGCCGTCCGGGATCGCGGAGGTGAACCGCGGCGCCACGATGACCCGCGAGTCGAGGACTGTCGCCATCTGGTTCTGCGGCTCGGGCAACGCGACCATCTCGCGGCTGATGTCGGCGTACCTCCTCGTGCCCTCACCGTCGAAGCTCAGCGCGATCTCGACCTCGCTGGTCAGCGCGCCCTGCTGGTTGGTGCGGTAGCCCGCCGTGGCATCGCTGATCGACGCGCCGGAGACCGCGACAGGCCCGAGGACGTACTTCGCCACGCCGTCGTCGGAGCACGTCACGAGGGGCTTGGTGTCGTCGTCGACGAGGTCGTCGAGTGCGGCCGGGTCGGTGCACTCGAGCGCGTCGAACTGCTGCTGCACCTCGGGCGTGACCCACGCGAGGTCGGTGGGGTCGGTGGGCGTCCCGCCCTCGGCGCCGGTGTCGCCACCGTCGGTGTCCCCGGACGGCGACGGGCTCGGGGACGGCGACCCGCTCGGGCTGGGGCTCGGGCTCTCGGCGGTGAGGACCTCGTTGAGGGCAGAGCCGCTCGTGGACGTGGGCGTCGGGCTCGGCGAGCCGGACCCCTCCTGCGCGGTGGCCGTCGGGCTCGGGCTGCCGGCGCCCTCCCCACCCGATGCGGAGGCGCTCGGGGACGGCGAGGCGGTCGGGGCCGGAAGGCCGGAGCCGACCTGCAGCACCGGGCGGAACTGCATCTGCGAGGAGCGCTGGATGTTCTGCTTGGTCTCTTCGCTCGGTACCTCCGGGATGCTCACGACGATGTTCCGGTCGCCCTGCGTGGTCACCTCGGCACCCGAGACACCGCCGCTGTCGACGCGCTGGACGATGATGTCGCGCGCCTGGGCGAGCTGCTCCGGGGAGACCGTCTGGCTCCCGGTGAGGCGGGGCTCGAGAACGAGCTGGGTGCCGCCCTTGAGGTCGAGACCGAGCTTGGGGGTCAGGCCGCCCGAGGACCAGATGTTGGCGCCGGCGAGCAGCGCCCCCAGGCCGACGACGAGGACGACGAGCCCGATGAGCGACCGTGCCGCGACGGAGCGCTTGGCACCGCGAGCCATGTCAGCCCACCTCCGGGGCGCGCATGCCGACCGCCCGGCGGTCGAAGCGCAGGTGCGTGCCGTCGCCGGTGTCGAGGGTCACCACGCGTTCGTCGAGGGCGGTGATCGTCCCGTAGAGCCCCGAGGTCGTCACGACCTCCTCCCCCACCTGGAGGGACTCCTGCAGGGACTGTGCCTGCTTGCTGCGCTGGCGCTGGGTGAAGAACATCCAGGCCAGGAGCAGGAACGGGAGCCCCAGGATGAGGAGGTAGCCAAGGCCGGAGCCGGAGCCGTCTGACATCGGTGTGTGGTCCTTCGAGCGGGTGTGTCCCGCGGTGGCGGGCAGTGGTTCGGCCCGGACGCGCCGGGCCGAAGGACCACTGTAGGCGAGAGCGGGACACGTCACCAACGAAGGACGCGCCGCCGGAGTGCCCCCGTGCTCAGCCGAGACGCCCCGGACCGTCGTCGAGCGGCAGGGGCACCTGCTGGGCGTCCCGCGGCGGCGTGAGCCCCAGATGCGCCCAGGCGGTCGGGCTCGCGGCGCGGCCCCGCGGGGTCCGCACGAGGTAGCCCTCGCGGACGAGGTACGGCTCCGCGACGGTCTCGACGGTGTCGGACTCCTCCCCGACCGCGACCGCGAGTGTGGAGAGCCCCACCGGGCCGCCGGCGAACCGTCGGCACAGGGCGTCGAGCACGGCGCGGTCGAGCCGGTCCAGGCCCGCCTCGTCGACGTCGAACAGCGCCAGGGCCTCGCGGGCGGCATGGTGGTCCACGGCGCCGTCACCGTGGACCTGAGCCCAGTCCCGCACCCGCCGCAGCAGCCGGTTGGCGATGCGCGGGGTGCCCCGGGAGCGTCCGGCGACCTCGGCGACGCCGGCCTCGTCCGCCTCGACCCCGAGCAGCCCCGCAGAGCGGCGCAGGATGGTCACGAGGTCGGCCGTGTCGTAGTAGTCGAGATGACCGGTGAAGCCGAACCGGTCGCGCAGCGGCGCCGGGAGCAGCCCGGCGCGCGTGGTGGCTCCGACCACGGTGAACGGTGGGAGCTCGAGGGGGATGGCCGTGGCCCCGGGCCCCTTCCCGACGACGACGTCGACCCGGAAGTCCTCCATCGCGAGGTAGAGCATCTCCTCGGCGGACCGGCTCATCCGGTGGATCTCGTCGAGGAAGAGGACCTCCCCCTCGTCGAGGCTGGACAGCACCGCGGCGAGGTCGCCCGCGTGCTGGATGGCCGGGCCGCTCGTGACCCGGATCGGCCGCTCCAGCTCGGCGGCGACGATCATCGCCAGGGTGGTCTTGCCCAGTCCGGGTGGGCCGGAGAGCAGGACGTGGTCCGGCGGGCTGCCCCGGCGCCGCGCGGCCTCGAGGACCAGCCCGAGCTGGTCGCGGACCCGCGGCTGTCCCGGGAACTCGGCGAGGCGCCGGGGACGCAGCGCGGCCTCGACGACCCGCTCGTCGTCGGCGCCGCCGGCGTCGACGATCCGGGCGGTGGCGTCGTACGAGCCGTCGCCCTCGCTCACCTCGCTGCGGAAGCCCTCGGGCTGCGCCGCGCTCACCGCCGGAGCTCCCGCAGGGCGAGGCGCAGGTAGGCGGCGACGTCGGCGTCGGCGGGTGCGCCCCCGGCGACGGCCTCGACCGCGTCGCCCGCCTGCTTGGTCGTCCAGCCGAGGCCCACGAGGGCCTCGGTGACCTGCTCGCGCCAGGGCTCCGCGCTCGGCGCGGCGGGCCCGGCCGGCGCCGGGCCTCCCCCGGTGCCGTGGATCGCGGCGACCTTGTCCTTGAGCTCGAGCACGAGCCGCTGCGCGGACTTGGCGCCGATGCCCGGCACCGCCGTGAGGGCCTTGGTGTCGCCACGGGTCAGCGCCCCGGCGAGCTCGTCCGGCCCCATGACCGAGAGCATCGCGAGGGCGAGGCGTGGACCGACCCCGGAGACCGTCTGCACGGTCTCGAACATGTCCCGCTCGGACCGCTCGTCGAAGCCGTAGAGCGTGAGCGAGTCCTCGCGGACGACGAGGCTCGTCGCGAGCGTCGCCTCCTGGCCACGGTGACAGCCGGCGGCGGTGGCCGGCGTCGTGTGGACCAGCATCCCCACTCCCCCGACCTCGACGACGACGTGGTCCAGGCCCACGTGGCCCACCGGGCCGCGGACCGAGGCGATCACCGCCGGGCCCCCTCGGCGAGGGCGGCCAGCCGGGAGCTCTGCGCACCGCGCCACGCGTGGCAGACCGCCAGCGCGAGGGCGTCCGCGGCGTCGGCCGGCCGGGGCGCGGCGTCGAGGCCGAGGATGCGCGCCACCATCGCCCCCACCTGGGCCTTCTCGGCACGGCCCGACCCGGTGACCGCGGCCTTGACCTCGGTCGGGGTGTGGAAGGCGACGGGCACGCCGTGGCGGGCAGCGACGAGCAGCGCGACGGCGGTCGCGTGCGCGGTGGTCATCACGCTGGCGACGTTGACGTCGGCGAAAACGCGCTCGACGGCGACGACCTCGGGCTCGTAGCGCGTGACCCAGGCGGTCATCTCCTGCTCCAGGTAGAGCAGCCGTTCCCCGGGCTCGGCGCTGGTGGGGGTCCGCACGACCCCCACCGCGACCATCGCCGCGCGGCCGGGACGGCCGTCGACGACACCGAGGCCGCACCGGGTCAGGCCCGGGTCGACGCCGAGGACACGCACGCTGGGCTCCTTGCATCCGGACGACGGTTAGAACACCTGTTCGGTGGCCACGCTACGGGAGGAGGACGACACCCCTCCGGAGCGACACGCGCGGGTCAGGGCCGGGCGAGCAGGAGATAGCGCTCGTCGTCGGTCTCGCGCCCCCACAGCACGGGGTCGGTGAGCGGCCGGACCTCGACGTCCGCCGCGTGCGGTCGGACGAGCGCCCGCGCGGCGCCCGCGGTGAGGCCCGCGCCGGTGGACCAGTCACCCTCGACGAGCACGAGCAGCCCGCCGGGGCGCAGTGCCCGCACCCAGCGGCGCAGCGCGACGTCGGGCTCGGGCAGGGCCCACAGGACGTGACGGCACAGGACCGCGTCGAGGGACGCGTCGGCCAGGCCCGGGTCGGCGGCGTCACCGACCCGAGGCGTCACACCGGTGCGCCTCAGCTTGTCGCGGGCGTGCCGAACCATCTCGGGTGAGAAGTCGAGAGCGTCGACCCGGTGTCCGGCGTCGGCGAGCAGCAGGCTCAGCGTCCCGGTGCCACAGCCGAGGTCGGCCACGGCCGCGGGCGGCTCCGGCAGGAAGCCCGACAGCAGGTCGGCCCACGCCGCACGGGTGACGGGGTCGAGCAGACCGTGGTCGGCGGCCTCGTCGAAGGTGGGTGCCTCGGCGTCCCAGGTGGCGGGGTCGGCCGCCGCCGTCACTGGTCGACGCTCTCCAGCTCGGCGAGGACGTCGTCGGGGATGTCGCCGTTGGCGAAGACGTCCTGGACGTCGTCGGAGTCCTCGAGGGCCTCGACGACGCGGATCATCTTCTTCGCGCCCTCGGCGTCGAGCGGGACCTGGAGGTTGGGCACCCACGCGGCCTCGGCCGAGTCGTAGTCGACGCCGGCCTCCTGCAGCGCGGTACGCACGGCGACGAAGTCGGTGGCCTCGGAGACGATCTGCCAGGCCTCGCCGTAGTCGTTGATCTCCTCGGCGCCGGCCTCGAGAACGACCTCGAGCAGCTCGTCCTCGGACTTCTCGCTCTTGGGCACCATGACGACGCCCTTGCGGTCGAACACGTAGGAGACCGAGCCCGGGTCGGCGAGCTGGCCACCGTTGCGGGTCAGCGCCGTACGCACCTCGGCCGCCGCACGGTTGCGGTTGTCGGTGAGGCACTCGATGAGGATGGCGACGCCACCCGGCGCGTAGCCCTCGTAGGTGATGGTCTCCCAGTCCGAGCCGCCCGCGGTCGCACCGGAGCCGCGCTTGACGGCGTTGTCGATGTTCGTGTTCGGGACCGAGGACTTCTTGGCCTTCTGGATGGCGTCGTAGAGCGTCGGGTTGCCGGCGGGGTCACCGCCGCCGGTGCGGGCTGCGACCTCGATGTTCTTGATGAGCTTGGCGAACAGCTTGCCGCGCTTGGCGTCGATCGCCGCCTTCTTGTGCTTGGTGGTCGCCCACTTGGAGTGGCCGCTCATGAACGCTCCCTCAGACTCTGTCTCACGATGTCGACGAACAGCTGGTGGACCCGGTGGTCACCGGTCACCTCGGGGTGGAAGGACGTGATCAGCAGGTTCCGCTGACGCGCGGCGACGATCCTACCCGCGGCCGGACCGTGCTCCACGCGGGCGAGGGGCTCCACCGCGTCCCCGGCGTCCTCGACCCAGGGGGCGCGGATGAAGACCGCGCGTACCGGCTCACCCCCGAGCTCGCGGACGTGTAGGTCGTCCTCGAAGGAGTCCACCTGCCGCCCGAAGGCGTTGCGCCGGACGGTGATGTCCATCCCGCCGAGGGTCTGCTGGCCGGGGGCGCCGTCCAGCAACCGGTCGGCGAGCATGATCATCCCGGCGCAGGAGCCGTAGACCGGCAGGCCGGCCGCGATGTGGTCGCGCAGGGGCTGCTGCAGCTCGAAGATCCGCACGAGCTTGTCCATCGTCGTCGACTCACCCCCGGGAATGACGAGGCCGTCGACCGCGGCCAGCTCCGCGGGTCGACGAACGGTCGTCGCGGTGGCACCGCCGTGCCGCAGGGCCGCGAGGTGCTCGCGGACGTCGCCCTGGACGGCCAGCACACCGATGGTGGGGGTCGTGGTCACGGCCGCGATGCTACGGGCGTCCGCGCGCCGTACCCGCGGCGGGACCGTCAGACCGAGACGCCGTCGCGTCCTCGCATCTTGGTGCGGTAGAGCGCCTGGTCCGCGCTCTCGCGCAGGTCCTCGAGAGCACCGAGGCTCCCGGAGGCCAGTCCGATGCTCACCGTGGCACGCAGCCCGAGGGAGAGCTCGTCCCAGTCCTCGGAGCGGATGACGTCCGCGACCTCGGCACAACGGGCTCGTGCCGCCTCGATGTTGTCCGTGTCGAGCAGCAGCAGGAACTCGTCACCGCCCCAGCGCACCGCGAGGTCGCTCGCCCGGACCACGCGCCCGAGCGCAGCGGCCACCAGGACGAGCACCGCGTCACCGACCCCGTGCCCGTGGGTGTCGTTCACCGCCTTGAAGTGGTCGATGTCCACGAGCACGATGATGACGTCACGTGCGGGCGAGCCGGCCCGGTCGGCACGCAGGGCGGCCACGTGCGTGGCCAGCCCACGCCGGTTGGCCAGCCCGGTCAGCTCGTCCACCTCGGCCGCCATCCGCAGCCGGTCGTGCTCGGCGACCATCTGCTCCTTCTCGATGAGCGAGGCCATCGACTGTGCGGACTCCGCGCGCGCCTCCAGCCTGCGGCACGACAGCTCCCGACCGAGGCGCAGGCCAGCGGTCTCACGACCGGTCTCGAGTGCCTCGAGCTCGGCGTCCCGGGTCAGCGTGAGCAGGTGCAGCTCGGGCTCGTGCTTCCGGTTCCAGGAGCGCAGGGCCCGCATCAGGTGGCGCCGAGCCAGGCTGGGGTCGGGCTCGGTGAACCCCGCCGCCAGGTGCAGGAGGCTCGCGAACTCGGCCCCGTGGGGGTCTGCGGGCTGCCGTGGTGGCCCGCTGGGCGGGGCGAGCGCGTCGACGACGTTCTCGAGGATGTGCAGGTCGGTGTACCAGGTGTCCGGGAGGAGGTTCTCGGGAACCCGCCGGATGGCGGTCCGCGCGGACTCCCCCAGGGCGGCCAGCTCAGCTGACGGCCCGCTCTGGCGGCGGACGCACAGGCGCCGCACCTCGATCTCCGCCCGGTTGTACATGGCGGTGGCCCGGCGCGACGCGTCGCGTTCCGCGGTGAGCAGGTCGGCCGCCGCCGAGGTGTGCTCGAGAGCGAGGTCCCACAGCTCGCGGTCGAGGTACGCCGTGGCGCACTGGCCGTGCGCGGACGGCAGCATCGCGTGGGTCTCCTCGGCGTCCCGGAGGAGCACCGTCGCGCGGGCGAGGTCACGGTCTGCGGCCGGGCCCGGGCGACCGATCTTCTCGGCGTGCGTTGCGCGCATCCCGAGGACCAGCGCCTCCCACACCACCTCGCCCTCGGACCGGGCCCGCTCGAGGATGCGCGAGAGATGGAACTCCTCGTCCAGACCGGAGTCGTACTGCGACGCGAGGACGAGGACGTAGTCGGCGGTCATGACCACGTCCCACCAGCCGCTCTCCTCGGCCCGACGGACGATCTCCGCGACCCGGTCGAGGTCGACCGAGCCCGGCGTCTGGGCGGGCAGGATGAGCGCGCTGGCCTCGTCCAGGAGCACCGCGTGCTCGTCCGGACGTCGCGGTGCCCCGGTTCGAGACCGGGTCTTCACCGTCATGTGGCGATTGTGAAACGGTGAGGCTGTCGGGGCGAGCGGCAGGCGCGATTCTCGTCCGGACGGCCGATCCCCGACTCGTCGACGGGACGACCGCCCTCCTGCGCCTCCGTTACGGTCGGGCGCATGTCCGCACCTCTGGCCGAGCGCGCCGCAGCCCTCGACTCGGAGCACGCTGCGACGGACCTGCGGTCCCGGTTCCGGCTCCCGGCGGGCGTGGTGTACCTCGACGGCAACTCGCTCGGCGCGCTTCCCGCCGGGGTCCCCGAGGCCGTCGCCGACGTGGTCCAGCGCCAGTGGGGAACCGGGCTCGTCTCGAGCTGGAACGACGCCGGATGGTGGGACACGCCCGCCCGGGTGGGTGACCGCATCGGGCGGCTCGTCGGCGCGGCCGAGGGACAGGTCGTCTGCACGGACTCCACGACCGTCAACCTCTACAAGTGCGTGGTCGCCGTGGCCCGGATGCGCCCGGGCCGCCGGGTCGTGCTCACCGACCCGGCGTCCTTCCCCACCGACCTCTACGTCACCGAGGCCGCCGCACGGGACGCAGGTCTCGTCGTCGAGCGGGTGACCCCGTCAGGGGCACCGGCACGGATCGCGGAGGTCGGCGAGGACCTGGTCCTCGCCGCGTACAGCTCGGTCGACTACCGCACCGGGGAGCTGTGGGACCTGCCCGGCATCACGAGGGCGGCGCATGCCGTCGGCGGCCTCGCCTGCTGGGACCTGTGCCACTCGGCCGGGGTCCTCGACGTCGGGCTCGACAAGCACGGCGCCGACCTCGCCGTCGGCTGCGGCTACAAGTACCTCAACGGCGGCCCCGGCGCTCCGGCCTTCCTCTACGTCGCCCGGCGGCACCAGGACGGGTTCGACCAGCCGCTGTCGGGGTGGAACGGCCACGCCACGCCGTTCGCGATGGCACCGGAGTACGAGCCGGCACCGGGCATCTCCCGCGCCCGCGTCGGCACTCCCCCGCTGCTGTCGATGCTCGCGCTGGACGCCGCTCTCACCGTCTACGACGACGTCACGGTCACCGACCTGCGCGCGCGTTCGCTCTCGCTCACCGGCTTCTTCCTCGAGTGTCTCGACGAGCTCGTGCCGGACATCGAGCCGGCGACTCCCCGCGACCCGACGCGACGCGGCTCGCAGGTGAGCCTGCGCCATCCCGACGCCTACGGCGTCGTCCAGGCCCTCATCGCGCGGGACGTCGTCGGGGACTTCCGGGAGCCGGACGTCGTCCGGCTGGGCTTCGCGCCGATGTACCTGACCCACGCGGACGTCCTGCACGCGGCCGAGCAGCTGAAGGCCGTCCTCGACGCCGGCGAACAGGGCCGCCCCGAGTTCACGACCCGCTCCACCGTCACCTGACCTCGGCTACCGGCGCGCCGTCCCTACCCGACAGTCACTCAGCCGTCGGCCAGCCGCTCCTGTTCGTCGGCGTCGAGGACGGCCTCGATCGTCACCCGGGCACCGGCAGCCCTCAGGGCCAGTACGAGGTCCAGGGCGTAGGCGTCGAGGATCGGCCGGTGGTACGGCATCGCCAGGGCGACCATCGGGAACCGCTTGTCACGGCTCACGGCGAGTCGCACCACCTCGCCCATGTGCTCGACGACGATGGTGCGCTGGTTGTCCCAGCTCCGCCGCTGCAGCCTGACGTCGAGCGCTGCCGAGGGTGCTCGCCAGAGCGTCGTGCTCCGAGGGCGCCGGAACTCGAACGTCGTGCCGTCGAGCGCAACGGCCGCGCGACGGATCACCTGACCACTGCGGCTGACCGTCCACGCCAGCCAGTACCCCGGCGGATGTGTGGGACTGCCCGGAAGCCCCCCGGGTCGGCCGATCATCTGGCGGTGTTGCTCGCGAGCCTTGTGAACACGCCATTGCCCCAACGCGAATCCGCCACTCATGAAAAGCGCACCAAAGAACGCCCCGAGGACGATGGTCAGAGCTTCCTCGCTCACCCGGTCACGGCGCCTTCCCGACGTCCCGGCGACTCACCAGCCGCGCTCGGCCAGCCGGTGCGGCTGCGGGACGTCGTCGACGTTGATGCCCACCATGGCCTCACCGAGGCCACGCGAGACCTTGGCGACCATGTCGGGGTCGTCGTGGAAGGTCGTCGCCTTGACGATCGCCTCGGCCCGCTCGGCCGGGTTGCCCGACTTGAAGATGCCCGAACCGACGAAGACGCCCTCGGCGCCGAGCTGCATCATCATCGCGGCGTCCGCGGGCGTCGCGATACCCCCGGCGGTGAAGAGGACCACCGGCAGCTTCCCGGTCTCGGCGACCTCCTTGACGAGGTCGTAGGGGGCCTGGAGCTCCTTCGCCGCGACGTAGAGCTCGTCGCCCTCCATCGAGCGCAGCCGGTTGATCTCGGCCCGCAGCGACCGCATGTGCGTCGTCGCGTTCGAGACGTCGCCGGTCCCGGCCTCGCCCTTGGACCGGATCATCGCCGCGCCCTCGGTGATGCGCCGCAGCGCCTCGCCGAGGTTCGTCGCACCGCAGACGAAGGGGACGGTGAAGGCCCACTTGTCGATGTGGTTGGCGTAGTCGGCCGGGGTGAGCACCTCGGACTCGTCGACGTAGTCGACCCCGAGGCTCTGCAGCACCTGGGCCTCGACGAAGTGACCGATCCGGGCCTTGGCCATGACCGGGACCGAGACGGCCTCGATGATGCCGTCGATCATGTCCGGGTCGCTCATCCGGGAGACCCCGCCCTGGGCGCGGATGTCGGCGGGGACCCGCTCGAGGGCCATGACGGCGACGGCGCCGGCGTCCTCGGCGATCTTGGCCTGCTCGGGCGTGACGACGTCCATGATGACGCCACCCTTGAGCATCTCGGCCATCCCCCGCTTGACGCGGGTCGTACCGGTGCCGGGGGCGCTGTTCTGCTCGGTCATGGCGCCGATTCTAGGTCCGCCCGGGGACGTGCCCGACCACCGGCCACTCAGCGGGCCAGGGCCGCCGGGAGCTCGTCGTCGAACTCGACCCTCTCGGGTAGGGCGGCGTGCCCCGCGAGGCGGAACCATCGCACCACCCACTTGGCCCGGACCCTGCGCACCTCCCGGACCGCGTCGTTGTGGAACTGCCGGGCCATCCGGGCTCGCAGCGCGCTGGAGGCGATCCGCGACAGCGCGTCGTCGACGAGCTCGTCGTCGTCCTCGCGCAGGTGCGACACCGTCTCCTCCGTGAGGGTCGCCGCGAGCGCCTCGGAGAGCGCCGCCTCGACGTCCTCCCGCCCGCCGAAGTGCTGGCCGTCGAGGAGGTCGTCGTCGAGCGGGTGTTCGGTGACCCGCTCGAGCGACTCGGTGGCGGCGTCCGCGAGCAGCAGGGCCGAGGCCGGCTCGAGGACCCCGCTGTTGGCGAGCTCGAGGGTCGCCTCGGCCCTCCTGACGAGCTGGGCGTCCAAGGCGGACATGGCGCCCTCGACCTTCGCGTGCAGGCGGTCGAGCCGGGCTGCGCTGTACGAGAGGTACCAGGCCAGCGCCACCACGAGGATGACCACGAAGGTCGTCACCTGGAGGACGTCGATCTCGACCATGCTCACCGCTGACCGTTCGTCGAGGAGCCGCCGACGAGCCGACCCCAGAGGCCGCCCCGCGACTCCGGGTGATGGACGCCCACACCCGCGAGGACGGTCTCGTACACGGCCATGACCTGCCGGGACACCGGGCCCCAGTCGAACTCCGGCGCCCGCTCACGGCCCCGTAGGCACAGCAGGTCGCGGCGTGCCGGGTCGGCGAGGAGCTCGACCACGGCCCCGCCGAGGGCGGTGGCGTCCCCGGTGCGCACCACGACGCCCGCCCGCCCGCCGTCGAGCACCCGGGAGAAGGCCTCGAGATCGGAGGCGACGACCGGGGCGCCCGCGGCCATCGCCTCGACGAGCACGATGCCGAAGGACTCGCCGCCGAGATGGGGTGCGAGATAGAGGTCGACCGAAGCGAGCAGCGACGCCTTGTCCACGTCGGACACCGCTCCGAGCAGGGTGGTGGCGGCGACCGCACGGGGGTCGGCGTGGGCGAGAATCTCGCCGGCGTCGCCGGGACCGGCGACGAGCAGACGCACACCCGGGTGCTGGTCGAGCACGCCCGGGAGCGCGTCGAGCGCGACGTGCAGGCCCTTGCGCGGCTCGTCGACCCGGCCGAGGAAGGCCAGCGTCGGGGCGCCCGGCACGCCCTCCCACTCCTGGCGCACGGCGGCCTGCGCGAAGCGCCGGACGTGCACACCGTTCGGGATGATGTAGGTGTCCCCGCCGAGATGGCTGCGCACGGTGCCGGCCGCCGCCTCGGAGACCGCGATCCGCGCCCGGATCTTCTCCAGCGAGGTCCGCAGCAGGGGCTGGGCGGCGTGCATCGCCCGCGAGCGTGTCGTCGAGGTGTGGAACGTCGCGACCACCGGCTCCTCGGCGGCCCACAGGGCCATGAGCGAGACCGACGGGGTGACCGGCTCGTGGAGGTGGACGAGGTCGAAGCCCCCTGACTCAAGCCACCGGCCGACGCGGGCCGAGGTGACCGGGCCGAACGTCAGCCGGGCCACCGAGCCGTTGTAGCGCACCGGGACCGCCCGGCCGCAGGACACCAGGTACGGCGGGAGGTCGCCGTCCTCGTCGGCCGGGGCGAGCACGGAGACCTCGTGGCCCTGGGCGAGGAAGACCTCCGCGAGGTCCCGGACGTGGAACTGCACCCCTCCCGGGACGTCGAACGAGTAGGGGCAGACCATCCCGATCCTCACGTCGGGCTCCCGACGCGGACGGGGTCGAGGTCCTCGACGAAGACCCGCTGCAGCATGTGCCAGTCCGTCGGGTGCTCCCGGATGGCCCCGCCGAGGGCGTCGGCACAGGCCTGGGTCATGGCCAGCACCTTCTCGCGCGTCGGCCCCGCGGTCGGCACGGGCACCTGCGGGTGGAAGGTGACGACGATCCCCCATCCGCTCCCCCGGCGCTCGTGGCGGATCGACACGGGGACCAGCGGGCGGCGCTCGGCGAGGGCGAGCGCGGCAGGTCCCGGCGCCATCCGGGCAGGGAGCCCGCAGAGGTCGACGGTCACCCCGCGCCGGGTGATGTCGCGGTCGGCGAGCAGCGGGAGGAGCCCCGGGCGCCGGGCCGCCTCGCGCAGCGCCGCGAAGACGTCCGGGCCTCCGGTGAGCGGCAGGATGGTCATCCCGAGCCCTTCCCGGAACTCGAGGAACTCGCGGAAGACCGCCTCGGGCTCGAGCCGTTCGGCGACCGTCGTCACGGCCCCGAGGTGCTGGGTGCACCAGGCCCCGGCGAGGTCCCAGTTGCCGAGGTGCCCGAGGAAGCACACGACCGACCCGCCCTCGGCGAGCACCCGGCGCACCGGCGCGTCCCCCTCGGTGCGGACCCGGTCGGCGAGCTCGTCGCGGGAGAGCACGGGAAGCCGGAAGGCCTCGCAGTAGTACCGCAGGTAGGAGCGCATGCCCTCGCGGACCAGGGCGTCGAGCGTCGCCGCGTCGGTGCCGGGCCGAACCCGGGCGTAGTTCGCGCGCATCCGCTCCGCGCCACCGCGCGCGACCGTGAGGTCGGCGACGGCGTCGAAGGTGCGGTAGGCGACCCGCTCGGGCATCCGGCGGACCACCGCGAACCCCAGGCGGTGCGCGGCGACGGTCGCGGCGTCCGCCATCCCGGACGGGAGGAGGCTCACCGCGGGACCAGGGCCTGGCGCCGGACCTCCAGCATCCGCTGGACGACGGTGACGAGGCTGGCCAGCGCGAGGAGGGCGAGCACGACCCCGAGGAAGACGGTCGGCAGCCCCAGCAGGCCGGTGAGACCCGTGGCGACGAGGACGGCGACGAGCCGGTCGGCGCGCTCGGCGATGCCGACGTCAGCCGTCATGCCGAGACCCTCCGCCCGGGCCTTCGCGTACGACACGACGCTGCCGAGGATGAGGCACCCCAGCGCCAGTGCGGCCATGTAGGCGTTGCCGCCGTCGCCGGCGTACCAGAGCACGAGCCCCCCGAAGATCGCCGCGTCACCCACCCGGTCCAGGGTGGAGTCGAGGTAGGCGCCCCAGCTGCTCGAGCGGCCGAGACGCCGCGCCATGATGCCGTCGACGGTGTCGGAGAAGACGAACGCCGTGATGACCAGGGTCCCGACGAGGAACTGTCCCCGCGGGTAGAAGACCAGGGCACCGGCCGCGACCCCGACGGTACCGATGATCGTCACGACGTCCGGGCTCACTCCGAGCCGGATGAGGAGAGATGCGACCGGGGTGAGGATCTTCGTGAAGAAGGCGCGCGCGTATCGGTTGAGCATGGTGCTGCCAGCGTAGTGGGACGCTCGCCGCGTCCCGGGCACCCGGCCTCCGAACCTGCCCCTCCCCTTGTGCTGCGGGGTCGGCAGGAGTTGATTGGGGGCATGAGCGGCAGCGTGGCCCAGGCACCTCCCGTCCACGACGTGTCCCGGCTGCGGACCGTCGTCCTCGTGGGACCGGGCGGTGCGGGCACGTCGAGGCTCTTCGACCACGTCGTGGGCACCCTCTCCCCGCGCCGCAGCGGGTCCCGGCGCACCGAGGTGTCACCCGGCCTCCGCGTCGCGACCCTGCCGCTCGGGAAGGTGGTGCTCACTCTGCTCGACGCACCGGGCAACCCCGACTTCGTCGGTCAGGTACGGGCGGGTCTGCGGGCCGCGGACGCCGCCCTCTTCGTCGTCTCGGCCGCGGACGGCGCGGACGCCCGGTCCCGTGCGCTGTGGCACGAGTGCGCGCTGGTCGGGATGCCGCGCGCTGTGCTCGTGACCCAGCTCGACACACGGGACGCCGACTTCGTCGCGACGCTCGAGGACTGCCGCGCGCACTTCGGGGGCGGCATCCAGCCCCTCGGGGTGCCCGTCCCCGGGGTGGACGGCGCCGTGACGTCGGTCGCCGACCTGCTCCTCGGCGAGATCCACGACTACTCGGGCGGCGAGCGGAGCGTCCGCGCCGCGGGTCCGGAGCACGCGGAGGTCTTCGACACCCACCGGCCCGGGCTCGTCGAGGGGATCATCGAGGAGTCCGAGGACCCCGACCTCATGGAGCGCTACCTCGCCGGTGACGCGCTCGACCTCCCGACCCTCGAGGGGGACCTCCTGGCAGCGGTGTCCCGTGGCGCCTTCCACCCGGTCCTGCCGGTCTCCGGCGAGACGGGGGCCGGTGTGGACGTCGTGCTCCACCTCGTCGAGGCGGCACTCCCCCACCCCGGCCTGCACCCGCTGCCCACGGTCACCCCGGTCGGTGGGGGTGACCCGGTCGAGCTGGCTGCCGACCCGGACGGCCCGCTGGTCGCCGAGGTCGTGCACACCGAGTCCGACGCCTACGTCGGGCACCTCTCCCTCGTGCGGGTGTTCTCGGGCACGTTGCGCGCGGACCGGCCGGTGCACGTCTCGGGCCACCTCGAGCTCCTCGACGGCCCCACCGGCGAGGGGCACGAGGCCCACGACGACGACGTGCGGCCCGGGTCGGTCGCCGCTCCGCTCGACGGTGAGCTGATGGCGAAGGACCACGCCGTCGCCGGCGAGGTCGTCGTCGTCACGAAGCTGACGGGTGCGCAGACCTCCGACACCCTCTCCGACCCGTCCCGGCCACTGCTCGTCACGCCGTGGGCCCTCCCCGACGCGCTGCTGCCCGCGGCGGTGCGCGCCGCGAGCCGGGCCGACGAGGACCGGATGCCCGTGGCGTTCCGCGAGCTCGCGGCCGAGGACCCGTCCCTGCGCATCGACCACGACGGGGACACGGGGCAGGTCGTGCTGTGGACCACCGGGCCCGCGCACCTCGACCTCGTGCTGCACCGGATGCGAGACCGGTTCAACGTCGGTGTCGAGCAGGTGCCGGTGACGGTCGCGCTCAAGGAGACCGCGACGGGTCGCTGCGAGGCCCAGGGGCGGCATGTCAAGCAGTCCGGCGGGCACGGGCAGTACGCCGTGTGCCACCTCGTGCTCGAGCCGCTGCCCCGCGGGTCCGGGGTGCGTTTCGACGAGGTCGTCGTGGGCGGTGCCGTGCCTCGGCAGTTCATCGGCAGCGTCGAGAAGGGTGTGCACGCGCAGCTCGCCAAGGGCCTCCTCGCCGGTTGGCCGGTCACCGACGTCCAGGTCACCCTCACCGACGGCAAGGCGCACAGCGTCGACTCCTCCGACATGGCCTTCCAGACGGCCGCCGGGCTCGCGCTGCGCGAGCTCGCCTCACCGGCGACGCTCTGCCTTCTCGAACCGATCGACACCGTGCACGTGACGGTCGACGACGAGCACCTCGGTGCCGTGATGACCGATGTCAGCACCCGGCGCGGCCAGATCCTCGGCTCCGAGCCCGCGCCCGAACCCGGTCGTTCGGTGCTCACCGCCGCCGTGCCACGGCTCGAGCTGCTCGACTACGCGGTCGCGCTGCGCTCCCTGGCGCACGGGACCGGCACCTTCCACCGTGAGCCCCGGGGCTACGAGGAGCTGCCGGAGCGGATCGCCCGCGAGCACCTCGGGGCACGGGCCACGGTTCCCTGACCCTCCCTCAGGCGGGCCAGTGCTCGGCGAGCCGCCCGCGGACGTCCTCGAGGAGCATCGGCATCGCCTTGGTCCGCGCGACGATCGGGAGGAAGTTGCTGTCGCCACCCCACCGTGGGACGACGTGCTGGTGCAGGTGCGCCGCGACGCCCGCCCCGGCGACCGCTCCCTGGTTCATCCCCAGGTTGAAGCCCATCGGCGCCGACGCCGACTCCAGCGCCCGGACGGCCCCCTTGGTCAGGGCGGTGAACTCAGCGGTCTCGTCGTCCGTGAGGTCGACGTAGAGGGCCACGTGCCGGTACGGGCAGACGAGGACGTGACCCGGGTTGTACGGGAAGAGGTTCATGACGACGAAGCAGTGCTCCCCCCGGTGCACGACGAGGCCCTCCTCGTCGGGCTTGCCGGGCGCCGCGCAGAAGGGGCACCCGTCCCCGCCCTCCGGGTCCGGCCGGTCGCCCTGGATGTAGACCATCCGGTGCGGCGTCCAGAGCCGCTCGAAGCCGTCCGCGTCGCCGGTGAAGTCGGCAGGGTCCTCGGACTGGGGCATGCTCCCGATCCTAGGGGCCGGACGAGGAGGCTCGTCGGTGGCGGCGCGTGGGTCGAGCAGGTCCGGCAGGTCGCCGCTCTCGGTCAGGCCTGGGCGTGCGGCCCGAGACGCAGCTCCATGAGCCGCTCCGACGGGGGCCGGAAGCCGGCCCTCTCGTAGAGCGTGCGGGCCTCGGTGTGGGCGTGGAGCTGGATCCGGGTCACGCCGTCCGACCCGGCCCACTCGACGACGGTCCGCAGCAGCTGCTCGCCGATGCCCTGCCCACGGGCGTCGGCGCTGACGAAGAGCAGGCCGACGTGGAACCACGCCGTGGCCGGGCGGCGGGTGCTCGGCAGCTTCTGCACCCGGGTGCCGTGCACGACCCCCAGCGGCCGCCCCGAGGGGTCCTCGGCGAGCCAGGTCCGTCGGGCCCGGTCGCGCAGCCAGGCGTCCGCGAGGTCGTCGAGGAAGCCGGGACGGACGACGCCTCCCTGCTCGCGCTCGTCCTGGATGTGCAGCGCGGCGACGGAGAACGCGTCCCGGGGCTCTGCCGGGCGCACCCGCACCGCCTGGGTCGTGTCCACGACCCCCAGCATGGCGGACGCCGACCCGTCGCGGCACCCGCTCGGGCGAACCACCGGGCCCGGACAATAGGCGAGGCCCCGGGAAGTATGAGTTCCCGGGGCCTCTGGTGACCCGGTGTGATGCTCCGCGTCTCACGAGTCGCTCTCCGGCCACCACCACCCTCATCACAGGCTGGCTCCTCGCGGCAGAACCGCGTGGCCTGGTGGCCTTCCTTCGTCTCGATCCCTCCGCCACCGAAGTGGTGGAGTGGGTTATTTCTAGTCCGCCCGCGCGGGTCTCCGCAAGGGGTTCGGGCGACCGATCTCGGGTCGCCCGGCTGCGCTTGGCGTGTCGTCGGTGTGTCGTGTGACGGACGTGACCGGGGCTCGTCCTCCGGTCATGCCGTCCCGGCATGCGGACCTACTCGAGGGTCATCGCGTAGACCTCGAACCGGTCGTCCCCGGGAAGCGTCACCGCCTGCAGCTCGCGGTCGGGGTCGACCTCGACGCTCACCCCGAAGATCTGCACGGGCGGCCCGTCGACGCCGGCTCCGGCCTTGATCCGGTGGTCCATGGCGACGGCCACCTCGTTGCCGTGGTGCCCACTGCCGGCGGCCCAGTCGGTGAGGGCCACCGGCACCGAGTCGACCGTGCCGTCGGTGTAGGTGAGCCGCAGCCGGGTCGAGACGTCGCCGTCGTGCGTCGCTCCGAGCACGCGCAACCGGCTGCGGGAGGCGGCCGGGACCAGCAGCGTCCGGCCGTCCGCCTCGACGAAGCTCGGGGTGGTCCCCGCGGTCTCGGGCAGCGAGAACGTCGAGCCGTCCCACTCCCACAGCCCCGGCGCCGGGAGGAGGTCGGCGTCGTAGCTCCAGCCGGAGCCGTCGAAGTCCCCGTCGCCGGGAGCGTCGACGGTGGCGGTGCCGTCGTGCGTCCGGACCCCGTCGAGGTCCACCGGGCAGGTGTCGGCGTCCGTTGCCGCACAGCGCAGGGGCTCGCGCACCTGCACGGTCACGGTGCGGACGACGTCCTCGATGCCCGGCGCACTCGCCCGGACCGTCACCTCGTGGTCACCCTCGCCGAGATCCTCCGGGAGACGCAGCGTCACCGGCACCTGCTCGGTCGCGGGCGCCTCCTTGCTGCGCAGCACGACCCGGTGGCCGTGGTTCCCCACGCGGGACCTCCAGCCCTCCGGCGTGGTCACGTCCAGCTCGACCGGGAGGCCGCGCGGCGCCTGGCCGACGAGCTCGACCGTCAGGGTCGCGCGGTCGTCACCGACCGGGACGACGAGCGGGTCCGGGCGGACCGCCATGGACAGCCGTACCCGAGGGTCGCGGCGGGCCGGCACGACCGAGGGCGGCACGTCGGAGGACCGGGTGCCCCACCGGCTCGGTCGCGTGCCGACCGTCTGGGCGATCGTCCCGCCGTCGCGCACCGCGTCCCACGACACCCAGCTCTTCGTGCTCCGGCGCCCGTCGACGGCGAGCGTGCGCACGTAGCGGGCGTCGTCGGAGACCCCGGGTGCCGTGATCGTGAGGTGCCCGCCCTGGCCGGTCCGGACACCGGTCGGCCGCTGCACCGTGATATCGACCCGCTCGAACTGGGGCGAGGAGACCACGAAGAAGTCGCCCCCGCTCATCGTCGGGTAGAGACCCCACGAGGAGAAGACGTACCAGGCGGACATCGTGCCGAGGTCGTCGTTGCCGGTGACGCCGTCGGCGCCGTCGGTGAAGAGCGTGAACGCGGCGCGGGTGACCGTCGCGGTCTTCGCGGGCTCGCGCACCCAGGCGTACATGTACGGGGCGAGCAGGTCGGGCTCGTTGTTGGGGTTGTACGTCGGCTTGCCGTAGTAGTCGTACGTCTCGACGATCCACGTCGACCGGGCCGTGCCCGCGGGGTCGGCCAGCAGGTCGTCGTAGGCGAAGAAGTCGTCGAGCCGCTGCTCGGCGCTCCGGCGGCCGCCCATGAGCCGGACCAGGCCGGCGGGGTCGTGGGGCACGAGCCACTGGTACTGGTAGGAGCCGCCCTCGTGGAAGGCGTGCGAGGCCTCGACCGGGTCGTAGGGGTCGAGCCAGGTGCCGTCCTCCAGGC
Organism: Phycicoccus sp. CSK15P-2; assembly: GCF_016888005.1. Lineage (GTDB taxonomy): Bacteria > Actinomycetota > Actinomycetes > Actinomycetales > Dermatophilaceae > Phycicoccus. Next base: position 39,862 of record NZ_JAFDVE010000010.1, read on the forward strand.
GCGGGCGGAAGGTCTCCGTCCCCGCGTCCCACAAGGTGCGGTACCAGCCGGCGCGTTCGGTGAGGGTCCGCGCGTCGGCGCGGTGGCCGAGCCCGGCCGCCATGAGCGCGAGCGAGGCGTCCGCCGCCGCGTACTCGAGGGTCGCCGACGCCGGGTGCGAGCAGTCGTTGTCACCTCCGTGGCTCACGCAGTCGGTGCCGACGTCCAGTCCGTACGGCACGTAGCCGAGCTCCTCGTAGTAGTGCTGACCGGAGCGCCCGTTGTAGGGGCTGTCGGCGGGCGGGCGGCTCGTGGCGTTCGCCAGCAGGAGCGCGTACGCCTCGTCCTCGTGCCCCGCGAGGAAGCCCTTGCTCCAGCCCTCGACGAGGAAGGGCGTCACCGGGTCTCCGGTCATGATGTTCGTCTCGCTGTCGACCAGGGCCCACCGCGGGAGCCATCCGCCCTCGCGCCCGGTCGCCAGCACCGAGAGGTAGGAGTCCCGCGCGACGTCCGGGGCGAGGATCTCCAGCAGCTGGTTCTGCGGGCGGTAGGTGTCCCACAGCGAGAAGTTCTGCCGCGGCGTGTACCCGTCCGCGACGTGCACCTCGCCGTCCCGGCCGAGGTAGCTGCCGTCGGCGTCCGCGGCGAGGTTGGGGTGCAGCAGGGAGTGGTAGAGCGCCGTGTAGTAGGCCGTCCGTCGCTCGTCGGTGCCGCCGGTCACCGGTGCCAGGCCGAGCTGGTCCTCCCAGCGCTGCGCGAGCCGGGTGCGCACGGCGTCGAAGTCGAACCCGTCGCCGGTTTCGGCGAGGAGGTTGGCCCGGGCGCCCTCGGCACCCGTGTAGCTCAGCGCGACCTTGACGGTGACCTCGGAGGTCCCCTCCGGGAAGGTCACCGCCGCGCCGTTGCGGCCGCCGGACGTCTCGGCGTCGCGCCGGCCCGGGGTGAGCGTGCTGCCGCTCCACGTCGCGAAGGAGGAGAACGGGGTGCTGAACTCGGCCCGGAACCAGACGGTGTGCTCGTCCTTGCCGGCGCAGAAGTTGCCGTCGTGGATGCGGCCCTCCACCGCGTGCTCCCCCACGACGTGCACCTCGGAGTCGAAGACGCGCATGTTGGCCTTTCCGGTGTTGAGCAGCACGTTGGCCTGCTCGCCTGCAGGGAACGTGTAGCGCTGCCAGCCGGTGCGGTCCGTGGCGGTCAGCTCGGCCTCGACGTCGTACGTGGCGAGCCCGACGCGGTAGTAGCCGGGGCTCGCCTCCTCGTCGTCGTGGCTGAACGTCGAGCGGTACTCGTCCGGGTCGGTGGAGGTCACCTCTCCCGTGGTGGGGAGGACGGGGAGCTCGCCGACGACCGGACAGCCGACACCGGACAGGTGGGTCTGGCTGAAGCCGTGGATGCGGTTCTGCGAGTAGTCGTAGCCGCCCTCGCCCCCGGTGTCCGGGCTCACCTGCACCATGCCGAACGGCGCGCTCACCCCGGGAAAGGTGTTGCCGTTGTCCTGGGTCCCGACGAACGGGTTGACCCACGAGCCGAGGGGTTCGGCCGCCGAGGCGGAGGTGGAGGCACCGCCGGTGCCGGTGATCAGCACGACCCCGGCGACGACGCCGCCGACGAGACCAGGACGGTACGGCCGGCGCATGGGTCGCTCCTTCGGGTGACGACGCTGTCGGCACCCGACTGTCCTGGGCGGTCCGGTCCTCGGCAACAGGTGGACGAGGTCCTGTCCGCTCCGGACAGGCCGCGGGACAGATGGCCCGGGTCTGCGGCCACCGCAGGCCCGGACGGTCAGACCTGGCGCTTCTCCCGGACGGCGGCGGCGATCTCCTCGACGGCCTCGGCGACCGGCACCCCGTTCTTCTGCGACCCGTCGCGGTAGCGGAAGGACACCGCGCCGGCGGAGCGGTCGTCCTCCCCCGCGATGAGGACGAACGGCACCTTGGCCTTGCTCGCGGTGCGGATCTTCTTCGGGAAGCGGTCGTCGGACTCGTCGAGCTCGAAGCGCAGGCCGGCGGCCCGCAGCTGCTCGCCGACCTCGCGCAGGTACGGGACGAACTCGTCGGCCACCGGCACCCCGAGGGCCTGCACCGGCGAGAGCCAGGGCGGGAACGCGCCGGCGTAGTGCTCGACGAGCACCCCGATGAAGCGCTCGATGGAGCCGAACTTCGCCGAGTGGATCATCACGGGCTGCCGCCGGGAGCCGTCAGCGGCCTGGTACTCGAGACCGAAGCGCTCCGGCGAGGGCTGGTTGAAGTCGTACTGGATGGTCGACATCTGCCAGGTCCGCCCGATCGCGTCCCGGGCCTGCACCGACACCTTGGGCCCGTAGTACGCGGCGCCGCCCGGGTCGGGGACGAGCTCGAGCCCGGACTGGACGCAGACGTCCTCCAGGACCTTCGTCGCCAGCTCCCAGTCCTCGTCCGAGCCGATGAACTTGTCCGGCTTGGAGTCGTCCCGCGTGGAGAGCTCGAGGTAGAAGTCGTCGAGCCCGAAGTCGCGGAACAGCCCTAGGCAGAAGTCGAGCAGGTGCTGGATCTCGGCCGGCGCCTGCTCCGGAGTGACGTAGGAGTGCGAGTCGTCCTGGGCGAAGCCGCGCACCCGGGTGAGCCCGTGGACGACGCCGGACTTCTCGTGCCGGTACACGTGCCCGAACTCGAAGAGCCGCAGCGGGAGGTCGCGGTAGGAACGCTGCCGGGAGCGGTAGATCAGGTTGTGCATCGGACAGTTCATCGCCTTGAGGCGGTAGTCCATGCCGTCGACGTCCATGGGAGGGAACATCCCCTCGCCGTAGTACGGCAGGTGGCCCGAGGTGTGGAAGAGGCCCTCTTTGGCGATGTGCGGGGTGCCGACGTACTCGAAGCCCTCCTCGATGTGCCGGCGACGGACGTAGTCCTCCATCTCCCGTTTGATGACCCCGCCCTTGGGGTGGAAGACCGGCAGACCGGAGCCGATCTCGTCGGGGAAGGAGTAAAGGTCGAGCTCTCGCCCCAGCGTGCGGTGGTCGCGACGCTCGGCCTCCGCGAGCCGGTCGAGATAGGCCTTGAGCTCGTCCTTGCTCGGCCACGCGGTGCCGTACACGCGCTGCAGCTGCGGGTTCTTCTCGGACCCGCGCCAGTAGGCGGCCGCGCTGCGCATGAGCTTGAACGCGTTGCCGAGCACCTTGGTCGACGGCACGTGCGGGCCGCGGCACAGGTCGCCCCAGGCGACCGAGCCGTCGCGGCGGACGTTGTCGTAGATCGTCAGCTGGGACCCGCCGACCTCGACGCTCGCACCTTCGGCGGCGTCCTCGGCGGCGCCGCCCTTGAGGCCGATGAGCTCGATCTTGTAGGGCTCGTCGGCGAGCTCGACGGCGGCGTCTGCGTCGGCGACCTCACGGCGGTGGAAGGTCTGGCCCTCGTTGACGATCTTCTGCATCGCCTTCTCGAGCGCCTTGAGGTCCTCGGGGGTGAACGGGGTCTCGACGTCGAAGTCGTAGTAGAAGCCGTCGCGCACGGGCGGGCCGATGCCGAGCTTCGCCGACGGATGCAGCTGCTGGACGGCCTGGGCGAGGACGTGGGCCGCGGAGTGGCGCAGGACGTCGAGGCCGTCCTGCTCGGCGGCGGTGACGGGCTCGACGACGTCGCCGTCGGCAACGGACAGGTGCAGGTCGCGCAGCTCGCCGCCGACGCGGGCGACGAGGACGCTGCGGTCGCCGTCGAAGAGCTCGGCGTAGGTCGTGCCCTGGTCCACCTGTCGCTCGCTCCCGGCGATGTGGACGGTGACCTGGGCAGACATGACGGCGGCTCCTCGGATGGGCTGACGCACCGGGACCGGCGCGCCCCGATCGTATCGAGCGCGCCGGTCCCCGCTCGCGGCGGTTTCGCCGGACCCGGCCGGCCACTCCTCAGAGCTCGAAGGTCAGCCGGACGAGGTAGCTCGAGTGCTCCTCGCGGGACCGGTAGCGACGAGCCGCCCGCAGCAGCGCGCCGACCCGGTCCCAGGTGCCCTCGACGGACAGGCCGGGGACGTCCCCGCTCGGCTCGTCGCGTTCGACCGGCGGGACCGCCGGGCCGCGGACGTCGGCGGCGGTCACCCGGAACCTGTCGAGCATGATGACGTCGTCCTGGAGGACCCGGCGCGCCAGCGGCGGCACGAGCAGCACCCGGGCCGCGGTGCGGGCCGGGCGGCGACGCAGGGCGAGTCCCCGGTCGGAAGCGGTCACCGACTGCCGGAAGTCCTCGAACTTGGCGGCGGCCAGCTTCTCCGTCGAGCCGCGGCCGTCGATCTCGTACCCCACGACGGTGACCGTGACGTCGTCGGTGGACCCGGCCGCGTCGAGCACCGTGTGGCGGACGACGAGCAGGTCGTCACTGTCGACGCCGGTCCGCACCCAGTGGTAGGTCGTCAGCAGGTCCCCGGTGTCGGTGTCGTGCACCGCGAGGAACACCGCCACCTCGTCCGACCCGCGCCGGCGGCGCCGGGCCCGGCGCTGCGCCGTCCGCCCCGCTGCGGTCTCCACCTCGCACAGCACCGACTGCAGCTCGACTCCCACACCCATGACGTCTCCTCGATCGTGTCCTCGGCGGTCACAGTGCAGGAGGAACGAAGGCGTCGTGTGATACCGGGGACGGTCAGGCGGCGGGCGGGTCGAGAACGAAACGGCCCGTGGTGAGCCAGTGCCGCAGCCGCTCGACGGTGCGCGCGAGGTACTCGGGAGCCATCGCGCGGTACTCCGGGGTGCTCGTCGTGAGCAGCGAGTTCGCGAGGATGAGCTGCCGGGAGGCGATGAGCGTCTCGAAGCGCTCCGGCGGGACGTCGGGCCACTCGACGACCTCGCCGTAGCCGGCGCGCAGCGCGGTCTCGACCTCGGGCGGGTCGCCCCGTAGGTAGTACGTCGCGACCGCGAGATCGAGCGCCGGCGTGGCGAGACCGGCGTCGTCGAAGTCGAAGACGGCGAGCCGGCCCTCGTGCCACTTGAGGTTCCCGCCGTGCAGGTCCCCGTGCACCACCACGGGGGTCGTCGTGGCGACGTCCGCGGCGAACGCCTGCCGGGTGCGCTCGAACGTCTCGGCGACGACCTGGCTGCCGCTGTCGTCCAGCAGCTCGCTGGAGGACAGCCGGTCCTCGTCCCCGCACAGCGGCTCGTCGAACACCGGCAGCGACGTCCCGGAGGGTGGGCTCCAGGTGGAGGCGTGGACGTGCAACGTGGCCATGGCGCGGCCCAGCGCACTGGCCTGGTCGAGGTCGCAGTCCCCGACGTCCTCGCCGTCGAGCCAGGTGTTGACGACGACCCTGAAGTCACGCTCGGGCACGGCGGAGCGGACGATCGTGAAGGGCTCCCCGTGGCGCGTCGGCACGGGATCGGGGACGCGGACGTCGGTGTCGCGGGCCAGCGCGTGCACCCAGGCGAGCTGCGCCGCGAGGTGGGTGTCGTCGGACAGGGAGTTGACGTTGACCCGCAGGGCGACCCGCCGACTGTCGCTCGTGGCGACCTCGAAGGTCGTGTTGAAGCCGTGGAGCACCAGCTCGAGGCGCGCGACCTCCAGCCCGAACCGCGGTGCGGCCTCCAGGGCGACCCGGCGCAGCGCGTCGACCTGGGCCTGCTCGTCGAGGTCCTCGTACCGGGTCGCTGCGTCGTGGGCGGTCACGCGGGCAGCCAAGCACAGCCCGTTCGTGGACCGCGAACGTTTTCCCGCGAGTGAACAGGCGCGACGCGCGCACGTGTCGGGACCCACGACGGGCCGCACCGCGACCCGTTCAGCCGCGCCTCAGGCCTCGAGGGAGAGGACGAGGTGCGTCGTCGACGGGTCCTTGCGGGAGCGGAGCGCGGCGACGTCGCCGCCCGCCGTCGTGGCCCGGACCAGCTCGACGCTCGACGGGAGGAACACCGGCTTGGTGAACCAGACCCGGCTCGTGGAGGGTCCGAGCGAGGTGCGGCCGAGCGCGGCAAGCGTGCGCGCGTAGGTCCACATGCCGTGCGCGATGTGCCGGCGGAAGCCCATGGCGCGTGCCGCGAGAGGGTGCAGGTGGATGGGGTTGACGTCACCCGAGACCGCGGCGTACTCACGGCCGAGGTCGTCGGGCAGCCGCCACACCACGGTGGCGGGGCCCGCCGGGGCGTCGGGTGCCGTGTCGCCCCGCGGTGCGTCGTCGGTGCCGTGTCCGCGGGACAGGTAGACGCTGTCGCACTCCCACACGAGGTCCTCGCCGACCTGGGCCTCGAGCCGGACGTCGAGCGTGCGACCGCGCCGGTGCGGCTGCAGCGAGCCGGCCGTGACCGACAGGGTGAGCGGGTCGGCGGCGTCGAGCGTCCGGTGGGTGGTGACCCGGTTCTCGAGGTGGACCATGCCGGGCAGGGCGAGTGGGAAGTCCGGCCGGGTCATCAGCTCGCACTGCACGGCGAAGGCGAGTACCCACGGGTACGGCTGCGGCACGGCGTCGGACACCGCGTACCCGGTGAGGCGCTGGTAGGCCGCGAGCCGGTGCCGGTCGACGCGGACGTTCTCGACGCGCAGCGTGCGGCCCGGCACCTCGCTCCCCCGGCGCCCGCGGGCGGTGAGGGCGGCCCGGGCGAGCAGCGGCCCGATGGTCGGCAGCGACGGCAGGGTCTCGGTGGTCATCGTCACGCCCCGAGCAGGCTCTGCCCGCAGACGCGGACGACGTTGCCGGTCACCGCGGCCTGGGCATCCGCCGCGAAGTAGGCGATGGTCTCGGCGACGTCGACCGGGAGCCCGCCCTGGGACAGGCTGTTCAGGCGCCGACCGACCTCGCGGGTGGCGAACGGGATCTTCGCGGTCATCTCGGTCTCGATGAAGCCCGGCGCCACGGCGTTGACGGTGATCCCCCGGCGCCGCAGGGCCCTGTCGGCCGCGTAGCCGTCGACGAGCCCGATGACGCCGGCCTTCGACGCCGCGTAGCTGCTCTGCCCGCGGTTGCCTGCGATCCCGGCGATCGAGGACACGAGGACCATCCGGCCGCCGTCGCGCAGCCCGTCCTTGGCGAGCAGGGCCTCGTTCATCCGCAGGATCGACAGCAGGTTGACCTGGAGCACCGAGTCCCAGCGGTCCTCGTCGGTGTTGGCCAGGAGCTTGTCCCGGGTGATGCCGGCGTTGTGCACGACGAGGTCGAGCCCGCCGTGGCGGGTGCGGGCATGCTCGGCGATGCGCGCGCCGGCGTCGGTGGCGGTGACGTCGACCTGCAGCGCGGTGCCGCCGACCTCGTTCGCGACGTCGGCGAGGGAGGCGCCGGCCGCCGGGATGTCGACGCACACGACGGTGGCGCCGTCACGGGCGATGGTACGGGCGATGTCGGCGCCGATCCCGCGGGCGGCCCCGGTGACGACCGCGACCTTCCCGGCGAGGGGGTGCTCGGCGTCGGCCGGGGCGTCCACGGCACCGCCCTCGCCGACCCGGAACACCTGGCCGTCGACGTAGGCGGACCGGCCGGACAGGAGGAACAGCACCGTGCCGAGCGCCGCGCCCTCCGACCCCTCGGTCACGAGGACGAGGTTCGCGGTGGCACCGGCGCGCAGCTCCTTGCCCACCGAGCGGGTGACGCCCTCGAGCGCGCGGCGTGCCGCCTGCTGGGCGACCGAGCCGGAGGTTCCTGGGCGCCGGCCGACGACGACGACCCGCGCGCACCGGCCGAGCCGCTTCAGCGCGGGCGCGAGGGTGGCACGGAGCGACTCGAGGTCGGCGGGGGTCTCGGCGGCGGTGAGGTCGACGACGACACCGCCGAGGCGGGCGCCGTCCGGGACGACCTCGGTGAGCGTCGCGCCCGCGGCCGTCAGCCCGGCCCGCAGGGCGGTGACGGCCGGGGTGTCGGCATGGCCTCCGACGAGTACCGGCCCGTCGACGAGCGGCCCTCCCGGCACGTACCGGCGCAGCGGCACCGGCTGCGGCAGGCCGAGGGTGGTGGCGAGCTTCTTCCCGAAGCCGCTGCTGACGAACGTGGTGTAGCCGTCGGCGCGCGCCACCTCAGGCCGCCTCGAGGATCGCCACGACGCCCTGGCCGCCGGCCGCGCAGATGGAGACGAGCCCGCGCGCGCCGGAGCCCTTCTCGTGGAGCAGCTTCGCCAGGGTGGCGAGGATGCGGCCGCCGGTGGCGGCGAAAGGGTGCCCCGCGGCGAGCGAGGAGCCGGTGACGTTGAGGGTGTCGCGGTCGATGCTCCCGAGGGGGGCGTCGAGGCCGAGTCGCTCGCGGCAGAACTCCTCGTCCTCCCAGGCCTTCATGGTCGACAGGACGGTGGCGGCGAAGGCCTCGTGGATCTCGTAGAGGTCGAAGTCCTGGAGGGTCAGGCCCTGGCGGGCGAGCATCCGCGGCACGGCGTAGGCCGGCGCCATGAGCAGGCCCTCGTCGCCGGAGACGTAGTCGACCGCGGCGGTCTCGCCGTCGACGAACCACGCGAGCGGCTTCAGTCCGTGCTCCTCGGCCCACTCCTGCGACCCGAGGAGCACCGCGGAGGCGCCGTCGGTCAGGGGGGTGGAGTTGCCGGCGGTCATCGTGGCGCCCGGCCCGTCGCCGAAGACGGTGCGCAGCGAGCCGAGCTTCTCGATGGTCGTGTCGGCCCGCAGGTTCTGGTCGCGGGTCAGCCCGAGGTAGGGCGTCATCAGGTCGTCGAAGAACCCGGCGTCGTAGGCGGCGGCGAGGTTCTGGTGGGAGGCGAGAGCGAGCTCGTCCTGGGCCTCGCGGGTGACGCCCCAGCGCTCTGCGGTGAGCGCCATGTGCTGGCCCATCGACATCCCCGTGCGCGGCTCGGTGTTGGCCGGGACCTGGACGCCCAGGTCGGTGGGCCGGATGGTGACGGCGGCCTTGGCACGCTCGGCCGCTGTCTTGGCACGGTTCAGGCGCAGCAGCTTGCGACGCAGCCGCTCCGGCACGACGATCGGCGCGTCGGAGGCGGAGTCGACGCCTCCGGCGATGCCCGAGTCGGCCTGCCCGAGGGCGATCTTGTTGGCGACGAGGACGGCGGCCTCGAGCCCCGTTCCGCAGGCCTGCTGGACGTCGTACGCCGGGGTGTCCGGTGACAGGCTCGAGCCGAGGACGGCCTCCCGGGTGAGGTTGAAGTCCCGGCTGTGCTTGATCACCGCACCGGCGACGACCTCGCCGAGCCGCTCCCCCGCGAGACCGTGCCGCGCCACGAGGCCCTCGAGCGCGGCGGTGAGCATGTCCTGGTTGGAGGCCTCGGCGTACGGGCCGAACTGCCGGGCGAACGGGATGCGGTTGCCGCCGAGGACGGCGGCGCGGCGGTGGGTGGTCACCGGTGGCTCCTGCGGGTGCGTCGGTGGCGGCGGCCGGTCGGCTCACCGCCCTTATCCGGTACGGACGGTATCAGGTACTACCGGTCCCTGCTACCGTCGGTGACCGTGACCTCCCCCGCACCGTCCACCGACGGCCGCAGCGCCCGGTGGGACGAGCACCGTCTCGCCCGCCGCCGAGAGCTCGTCGAGGCCACGCTGCGGGCCGTCCGCCGCCACGGTCCGGGAGCGGGGATGGACGAGATCGCCGCCGCGGCCGGAACCTCGAAAACCGTCGTCTACCGGCACTTCGCCGACCGTGCCGGGCTGTACGCCGCCGTTGCCGACCGCGTGGACGGCACGATCATCCGCGGCATCACCCGAGCGGCCGGGGACCCGCACTTTCCCGCGCGCGAGCCCCGCGACGTCGTACGCGCCGTCATCGGGGCCTACCTGCACCTCGTCGAGGACGACCCGGAGGTCTACCGGTTCATCGTCAACGCGCCGATCGTCCCGCCGGGCGAGCGCCCGCAGGGCGACGTCGCGGCCGGCATGACCGGGCGGATCGCCGACCACGTCGCGACCATCGTGGCGGCCGGGCGCGACGACGGGGTCGACCCCGGCACGGCCCACCTGTGGGGGGTGGCGCTGGTCGGGATGGTCCGGGCCGCCGCGGACGCATGGCTCGCCGAGGGTGCAGCCGGCGGTGGCGGCAGCGCCGACGACCTCGCCGACGCGCTCACCACGCTCGCGTGGGACGGGCTGCGTCCGCGCCGCTGACGGCTCTCAGGCGACCCACCAGGGCCGCAGCGGCAGGCCGTGCCGGCCCTGCTCGTCGAGCTTGACGCCGAGCACGTGGTGCAGCTGGACGTCGTCGCGCTCGAAGCCCAGCCGGGAGCCCGCCATGTAGAGGCCCCACACCCGCGCAGTGCCCTCCCCGACCTCGGCCACGCACTCGTCCCAGTGCGCGACGAGGTTGCGGCACCACGCGGCGAGGGTCAGCGCGTAGTGCGGGCGCAGGTTCTCCTCGTGCAGCACCTCGAGCCCACTGTTCTGGGCCTCGGTGATGATCCGCCCGGAGCCGGTCAGCTCGCCGTCGGGGAAGACGTACCGGTCGATGAACGGCCCGGTCTCCTGCCGCCGGTTGTGCGGCCGGGTGATGCAGTGGTTGAGCAGCAGCCCGCCTGTGCGGAGCCGCTCGCGGACGAAGCCGAAGTACGCCGGGTAGTTGCGCACCCCGACGTGCTCGGTGAGCCCGATCGAGGAGACCGCGTCGAACCCCGTCTCGGTGACGTCGCGGTAGTCGGCGTGCCGGACCTCCGCGTGGTCGGCGAGCCCTTGGTCCGCGATCGACTTCTGGGCCCAGAGCGCCTGCTGCCGCGACAGCGTGACCCCGAGCACCGACACCCCTCTCCGGGCGGCATAGCGCACCATGCCGCCCCACCCGCAGCCGATGTCGAGCAGCCGGTCGCCGGGCCGGAGCCCCAGCTTGTCGAACACGAGCCGGTACTTGTTCTCCTGTGCCTCCTCGAGGGTGGCATCGGGGCTCGGGTAGCACGCGCACGTGTAGGTCATGGACGGACCGAGCACCATCTCGTAGAAGCGGTTGGAGACGTCGTAGTGGCGCTGGATGGCGTCTGCGTCGCGGGTCAGCGAGTGCCGGACCCCCTCGGCGATGCGCCGCCACCGCGGGAGCGCCTCCTGCGGTGGTGGCGGCGGCGGGGTGAGCCCCCGGGCCCCCAGCAGCCGAGAGAGCTGGAGGACCGTGGCTCTCGTCGGGCGGCGGAAGCGCAGGTCGGACATCGCGACGAGGAGCGAGTACGGGTCGCCCGGGTGCGACCCGCTGACCGTGAGGTCTCCCGTGACGTACGCGCGGGCGAGCCCGAGGTCGCCGGGAGCGGTCGCGAGGTACGACAGCCCCCGGGGTGTCTCGATGCTCAGCCCGTGGCCGGCGTCCTCCGGGCCGGCGGACGAGCCGTCGTAGGCCCTCACCCGGACGGTCAGCGGGTGCTCGACGACGGAGGCGACGATGTCGGCGATGCTCACGGTCGTGTCCTTCCTGCGGGCTCAGGCGCCCCGCACGGCCTTGGCGTACAGGTCGGGCAGCCTGTGGGCCGGGTCGTAGCGGGCCTTGACCGCACGGTAGGCGGAGCCGCCGTAGTGCGACCAGAAGGTGTCCTCGTCGTAGAACGCCTCGGAGTAGAGCGACTTGTGGCCCCCGTGGGCGCTCACGGCGTCCTCGATGCGCCGGTTCGTGCTGCCCGGCTCCCCCGGAACGGCGGGCACGGTCGACCAGAAGCCGACGTTGACGTAGGTCTCGCCCGGTCGCAGCGGGTAGAGCGTCCACGGCAGGTCGTCGCGAAGCCGCAGCGGACACAGCCAGACGGGCTCGATCGGGACCTCCGCGAGGAACCATCGCAGGAACTCGGCCGTACGCCGCAGCGGGACCTCGACGTCCTGGACGACGCGCTCCCGTGGCGGCCTGCCCTGCCGGGTCTCGAGGCGGTCGGCGACACCGAAGCGGCGGTCGAGGGCGACGAGCCTCCAGTAGACGCTCGAGCGCAGGTACCGCCTCGGCCAGAGTCTCCGGACCGCGGGGTGCTGGGCGCCGAACGCGCGGCTGCACCAGAACCAGTCGGTGTCCCAGCGCCACAGGTAGTCGTGGGTCGTGAGGGTGTCCCGGGTCGGCCGTGGGCCGTCGTGCCGGATGCTCCGGTAGAAGATCCCGGAGCCCGTGTAGTCGCTCGTCGGGCCGGGGTCGTCGGTGCGCCGGCCCAGCACCAGGTAGGACTCGTCGGCGCTGAACACGACGCCGTCGAGGTAGTCGGCCGCCTCGCCGTCGTACTCCCCCGCGGCGACGACGTCACCGAGGGTGTCGACGAGGGCGTCGAGGTCGTGGAACCGGACGTGCCGCAGGGACACCGTCCGGCCGACGGGCTCGAGCGCGATCCGCAGCCGGGTGGCGTACCCGAGCGTCCCGTAGCTGTTCGGGAACGCACGGAAGAGCTCGGTGTGCCGGCCGTGGCCGTCGGTGGTGACGACCTCGCCCGCGCCGGTCAGGACGTCCATCTCGAGGACCGACTCGTGCGGCAGCCCGCTACGCCACGAGGCGGACTCGATGCCGAGCCCCGTGACCGCCCCGCCGAGGGTGATCGTGCGCAGCTGCGGCACGACGAGCGGGGTGAGTCCGTACGGGAGGGTGGCGTCGACGAGGTCCTCGTAGGTGCACATGCCCTGGACGTCGGCCGTCCGACCGGCGGGGTCGACCCCGACGACGCCGGTCAGCCCGCTCGGGTCGAGACGGGGGGTATCGACGGCGGTCCGGGCGCGGAAGAGGTTGCTCGTGCGCTTCCCGAGCCGCACCGGCGCGCCCTCCGGGATGCCGCGGTAGCTGGCGACGAGCCGCTGCACGCCGCGGTCATGGAGTCTCCCCCCGGCGGTCGCCGGGGTCGTGCCCGCGCTCACTCGGTGTCCCCGACGACCTCGACGACGTCACCGGACCGCACGGTGCCGGCCGCCCCCACCGAGGCGTACAGGCCGGCGCAGTGGTTGCCGGTGGGCTCGACCGCCAGGAGCACCTCCCCCACCCGCAGGACCTGCCCGGCCAGCGCCTCGACCACGGACGTGGGGGCGTCGAGGACGAGGTTGGCACGAGTGTGGGGTGAGTCGTGGCCGACGAGCGACACCGCGGCCTTCTTGGGCCGGTCCCCCTCGACGCCGTGGGCGTCGACCCGGGCCGTGTCGTGCAAGACGCCGTCCTCCCCCCGCTGGGGGAAGGTGTGGATCGTGCGGACCCTCATCACGGCCATGCACTACACATACACCCAGGGACCGTCGACGCGGCACCGTCCTGCGCGACGGACGCGGGACGACATGAGAAGGGCGCGACACTGGTTGAGCCGGGCCGAGCGGTTCGGCGTGCACCGTCGCAGGGCGGCGGTCGACCTTTGCCCCCGGTCAGTCCCGATCCGCGCGCGAGGTCTGGATGAACGGCACCTCCCCGAAGCAGGCGAGGTGTACTCCGACGGCTTGACGCTCATGGAGGTGCGGTTGCGCTTCGGGGTCAGCCGGCAGACAGCGCGCCGTGCGCTTGTGACCGAGGGGGCGATCCGTCCGAGCGGCTGTCGTTCCATGATAAAACATGTCTTATAGATGTCTGGATATGTTTTAAGGAGGTTTGTGATGGCGAAGCGCACGGTTCCGCTGCGCCCTCACGTGCAGGACGCCCTGAGCGTGTGGGGTCAGCTCATCAGGCGGGGTCGGCTCGACCGAGCCTGGACTGCCAAAGACCTCGCCGCCCGCGCGAACGTCTCGGAGCAGACCGTGCTCTCAGCAGAGGCCGGCCACCGTGGCACCGCCGTCGGCACCATGATGGATCTGGCCGACCTCGTTGGCATCCCCATCTTCGGGATCGAAGACCGTTCCGAGATCGCGATCCGTCGTCAGCGCGGCGAGGAGATGCTCGCTCTGCTCCCAAGCCGCGTACGCCGGACCAAGGCAGGAACCATCGATGACGACTTCTGAGGAGCTCTACGTCTGGACGTGGCTACCGAGCCAGACCGAGCCCGTCCTGGCCGGAAGGGTGGACCGGGCTGGGCCGCTCTTCACCTTCATCTACGCGCTGAGGTACCGATCGCGGCCGGATGCCATCAGTCTGTTCGCGCCTGAGCTTCCGCTGCGCCCCGGCATCCACGAGCCGGCAGACGGACTGACCATCGCGGGTGTCCTGAGGGACGGGAGTCCCGACAGGTGGGGGCGGGGTGTCATCGAACGCCGACGAGGGGCCGCACCTAACTCCCTCAGCGAAATCGACTACATGCTGAGCTCAAGCTCGAATCGCTTCGGAGCGCTGGACTTCCAAGCCAGTCGTGAGAACTACGTTCCGCGGGATGACTCGGCGACCCTCGATGAGCTGCACCGGGCCGCGATCATCCTCGATGAGGGCGGAGAACTACCGGCGGGCCTTGACGCTGCGCTGATCCATGGCACGAGCCTGGGAGGCGCCCGGCCGAAGGCGACCCTCACCAGTAACGACGGGAGTCAGTGGCTCGCGAAGTTCGCGTCATCCGGCGACCGCGTGTTCTCAGTGGTGAATGCCGAGGGCGCGATGCTTGAGCTTGCACGCCGGGCAGGGATCAACGTCCCCGAGAGCAAGGTCGTCCCGTCTCTTGGCAAAGAGGTCCTTCTCGTCCGGCGGTTCGACCGAGATGCCACAGGAGGAAGGCGCCACGTGGTATCCGGTCTGACCATGGCGCAGACCGACGAGATGTACGCGCGGTACGTGTCCTACCCGCAGATCCTCGATGTGCTTCGTCTGTACGCGAAGGATGCGTCTCAGCCCGGGCCTGAGCTCTTCCGGCGCATCGCGATGAACATCGCCATCAGCAACAACGATGACCACGCCCGGAACCACGCCGCATTCTGGGACGGGAGGCACCTGGAGCTGACCCCGACTTACGACCTCGCGCCCGGGCCAAGGTCCGGGGATACATTCGAGCAGGCCATGGCTTTTGGGCGAGGCGACCACGGCGCGAAGGTGTCCACCTTCGCGGCTCTGGTTCGTGAGTCGGAGACCTACGGGCTCAGCGCGGCACAAGCTCGGGACATCATCGACGATCTCGTGTCAGCCATCCGTGACAACTGGAATGACGCTGCGGAGGTCGCGCGCTTGAGCGCCGCAGACAAGCAGAACCTTCGCGAGAGGCAGATCCTTCCGAGGGCGGCCTTCTTCGACTATGAAGACACACAGCTCTGACGGCGCCTGTGCAACCAGGCCTTCTTCACCAAGGTCTCCATCGAGGAGGACGACCAGCTCCGCGTCGAGGACAACCGGCCTTCGAGATGCTGCTCGACCCCGAGGTCAACGCCAACGCCCTCAACTGGGCTCAGAACGCCGACGAGGCTCGGACCCCAGCCAACAATTCTGTTGGCCAGGGTCGAGCCTCGTGCGCGGGGTGGATGTGAAGGGACTCGAACCCCTGACCTCTCGCGTGTGAAGCGAACGCTCTAACCAGCTGAGCTACACATCCGGGTGCCGTGCGGCGTGCCGAGGATACCCGGCGGCGGCGGAGCGGCGGAAATCGGCCCGCGGTCCCTCAGCGGGAGAGCCCCGCGTACTGGGTCAGCCACTGCGTGAGTCCCTGCGGGAGGAACTCCGGCAGACCCATGAGGCGCAGCGACAGCCACACGACGCCCGCGACGAACGCGAAGGTCGCGAGCCCGATGAGGACCTGCACGACACGTGGCTGCGCCATGACCCAGTGCTCCCACGCCCGCACGTGGCGCTTGACGAACTCGAGCAGCCGCTGCGCCCGCTCGAACTCCGTGGCCCACACGGCGATGCCGAGGATGACGATGAACCATCCCGGACCCGGGAGCGGGACGAGCACGAGCCCGCCCGCGACGAGGACCAGGCCCAGCACGCCCACGCCGTACCGGTAGACGCGGTGCGTCGCCGCGTTCGACCTCACCCGTCGGCGCCAGGCCCAGTCCTGCGATGTCTCGTCCAAGGTCGCGTCACCCTCCGCCGTGGTCATCCGCTCGTCGGTCACGGGTCGACACCTCGCGCGGCGTGCCGGGCCCAGACCTCCTGGACCTTGGTCGTGACCGGTCCCGGTGTGGGCCGCGTCCGGCCGTCGACCGCGGAGACGGGCATGACGTCCTTGATCGACGAGGTGAGGAAGACCTCGTCCGCGTCGCCCAGGGCGCTCGTCGGCAGCGGCTCCTCGCGGACCTCGATGCCGTCGGCGCGACACCACTCGAGGACCAGCTCGCGGGTGACGCCGGCCAGGCAGCCGCTGTCGAGCGGCGGGGTACGTACGACCCCGCCCGAGACGACGAACACGTTGCTGCCGGTGCCCTCGCACAGCTCGTCGCGGGTGTTGCCCAGGACCGCCTCGACGGCGCCCCGCTCGTGCGCGTACGCGAGGGCGACGACGTTGTCGGCGTAGGAGGTGGTCTTGAGCCCCGCGGTGGCCGCGCGTTCGTTGCGCACCCAGGGCACCGTGACGACGGCTCCCACGGCGGCCGGCCGGGCGTGGGGCACTGCGGTGACGATGTACGTGAGCTCCGAGCCGAGCCGGTCCGAGCCCAGCGGGCCTCGCCCGCCGGTGACGGTCCAGCGCAGCCTCCCGAACGGGACGGAGGCACCGGACAGCACCGCCCGCACGCCCTCGAGGATGCGGTCGTGGTCGGCCCGCGGCAGCCCCAGCCCCGCCATCGTGCGATCCATCCGCGCCAGGTGCCGGCCCAGCGCGAACGGCGTGCCGTCCTCCACCTTGAGGGTCTCGAAGGCACCGTCGCCGACCGTCACGCCGTGGTCGACAGCACTCACGGCGGGGCCGTCCGGCGGGACGAGGGCGCCGTCCACCCACACCCGGATGTCCGTCATGCCTCACAGCCTCCCAGACGTCTGCACGCTTCCCGTGGCAAGTCCGACGAGACGCGCCGCCTTGAGCGCCGTCTCGTCCCACTCCCCAACGGCCGAGCTGCCCCAGGTGATCCCGGCCCCGGTGCCGAACCTCAGGACCCGGAGCCCGTCGTCGCGCCGGGCCGCCCAGAAGGTCCTGATGCCGACCGCGAGACGGGCGGTCCCCCGGTCGGCGTCGACCCACCCCACGGCCCCGCAGTACGGCCCGCGCGGCACCGGCTCGAGGTCGGCGACCGCCTGGAGAGCGGTGTGCTTCGGGGCGCCGCTGACCGACCCCGGCGGGAAGGTCGCCCCGAGCACGTCCGTCCACGCGACCCCGGCGCGCAGGCGGCCGCAGACCTCCGAGACGAGGTGCACCAGCCCCGGATGCTCCTCGAGCCGGCAGAGGGCGTCGACCGCGACGGTGCCCGGACGGCTCACGTGCCCGAGATCGTGGCGCACGAGGTCGACGATCATGACGTTCTCGGCGTAGTCCTTCGCCAGCAGCCCCCCGACGTCGGACGCGGTCCCCTTGATCGGCCAGGACGACAAGTGCTCGCCGTCGCGGAGCAGGAACGCCTCGGGCGACGCGCAGGCCACCTCGAGCCCGGCCTCCGGCACGTCGACCGTGCCGGCGAAGGGCGCGGGGTTACCGGCCGCCAGGAGCGCGCCGAGGTCCGCGAGCCGCGCGTCCTCCGGGAGGTCGTGCTCGAGCACCCGGCAGAGGTTCACCTGGTACACGGTGCCCGCGGCGATCCGACGCCGGACCTCCTCGACCGCGGCCATGTAGCCGGCCTCGTCGAGGCTCGTCCGCCAGCTCCCGCCCAGGCGCGGCCACGACGCGGCGTCACCGGGGGGCGCCGGGCATCCACGCTCGACCGCACGCATCCGCACCGCGGTGAGCACCCCCTCAAAGGTCAGGACGACCACCCAGAAGCCGTGGGTCAGTGCCGCGGCGTCGTGGACGACCTCCTCGGCCCCGCGGGCCGCGACCGACCGGAACCAGGCCTGTGCCACGCCGAGCAGCCTAAGCCCCGCCGGCACGCGCGACGGGGCGCGGCCGACGACGGTGTCGGCCACGCCCCGTGGCACGTGGGGCCGCGTCAGGCGGTGACGCTGGCCTCCTGGTCGAGGGCCGCCGCCACCCGGCGGTGCGCCGCCCAGATCTCCTCGGGCAGGTCGGCGAAGTGTCCGAGGTGCTCCTCGCGGTGCTGCATCTCCTCGCGCCACCGCTCGACGTCGATGGTGAGGATGGTGTCGAGGTCCGCCTCGTCGATCTCCAGCCCCTCGAGGTCGAGCTCGTCCTTGAGCGGGATGGTGCCGACGGCCGTGCGGCGGCCGGTCACCTCGCCCTTCTTCAGCTGCATGAGCCAGAGCAGGGCGCGGAGGTTCTCCCGGTAGCCGGGCCACCGGAAGTGCCCGTCCTCGGGGTGGCGCTGGAACCAGTTGACGTGGGCGAACAGCGGCTGCGTCCTGGCCGCGCCCACGATCTTCAGCCAGTGCGCGGCGTACGGGCCCTCGGGGTAGGCCATGAAGGGGCGCATCGACATCGGGTCGTAGCGGAGCTTGCCCTCGACGCCCTCGGCCGCGGCGGTGGCCTCGGCGCCGAGGGTCAGGCCGTCGTAGACGCCCTCGGCGAGGTCGTCGATGGCGCGCACGAGCGGCTCGCGGTCACGCGTGCGCCCGCCGAAGATGATCGCGTCGATCCGGACGCCCTTGGGGTCCTCGAAGTCGTCCGCGACGTTGGGCACGTTCGCGAGCGTCGTCGTGAACCGGCTGTTCGGGTGGGCCCAGGGGTCACCGGACTCGTCGGGGTTGCGGTCGGCGACGAGCTCGCCCTTCCAGTCCCGCCATCCGGTGACGTCTTCCGGCGGGGCGGCGGTCTTGCCCTCCCACCAGACCTCGTGGGTGTCCTCGTTGTAGGCGACGTTCGTGAAGAGCGACTGCGTCCCGGGGGCGATGGAGTCCAACGCGGTCGGGTTGGTCCTCCCGTTGGTGTCCTTGGCGACCCCGAAGACGCCGTTCTCGGGGTTGAGCCCGTAGAGCTCGCCGTCCTCGCCGATCCACAGCCAGGCGATGTCGTCGCCGTAGAACGAGACGTGGTAGCGGTCGCCGAGGGCGTCGGGCGCGAGCGTCATCGCGAGGTTGGTCTTCCCGGAGGCGCTCGGGAAGCCACCGCAGATGTGGTACTTCTCGCCGGTCTGCTTGTCCGTGATCCCGAGGAGCATGAACTGCTCGCCGAGGAACTCCCCCGACGCCCAGCCGTCGTAGGCGGCCTGGCGCAGCCCGTGCGCGATCTTGCCGAGCAGCGCGTTGCCGCCGTAGCTGCTGCCGAAGTGCAGGATCGTGCGCTCGTCTGCGACGGTGACGAAGTACCGCTCGTCCTCGTCCGTACCCTGCCCGAGGTTGGGCAGGTCGCCGGTGACGTGCACGGCCCGCACGAACATCTCCGGCTCGTCGAGGTCGTTGATGAGGTCGATGCCCACCCGGGCCATCCGGATCATGTGCAGGCACACCGTGCGGTTGTCGGTGATCTCCACCCCGGCTGCGTAGCGCTCGAGCGGCGAGCCGGGCGGGGCCATGAGGTACGGGATGACGTACATCGTCTTGCCCGCCATCGCCCCTTTCATGTGCCCCTCCACCACGGGGCGGATCTCGTCGGTGTGCCGCCAGTTGTTGTAGACGCCCTCGTCCTCCGGGCGGCTCGTGGCCACGATGGTGCGCTCCTCGGAGCGCGCGGTGTCCTTCGCGTAGCTGCGGGAGTAGTAGAGGCCCTCGCCGGCAGGCTGGATCTCGCCGGCCCCGAGCGACTCCTGGATCAGGCGGGCGTCGTCGGAGGCGCTCACCACCTCGATGCGCTCGGCTCCGAGGAAGTCCGCCCAGTGCAGGACGTACTCGCGCACCGCGGGGTTGGTCAGCCCCGCATCGTCCAACGACTTCTCCAGGTCGGCCACTTCTGCTCACCCATTCCGCTCGGTTCGATCGCGTGCTGCAGCCCCGGACCGGCACCACGACGGCGGGGTGGCCGCTCTCCGAGATGCCCATTGCATCGCACCCCGGTGGCGCTGGCCACCGTCCAGCGGGCCCGGGATGGGAGGGCTTGGTCACACTCGGGCCGGCAGGCGAGACGTGGGTCACATGTACTGGCGGGTAGGGGTCCCGGGAGACGACTTCGCATGCGCGACAACGTTGTCAGTGGAGAAGTTCCGAGCAGAGAGGAAGGGGCGAGTCGCCGGCCTCACGACGCGCCTTCCCCGGACCCGCCTCAGTCGACCGGTTCCAGCTGCTCGGCGGCGAGCCGGAGGCGCCGCGCCTGGGCTTCCACCTCGTCCTGCGTGGCGGTGCCCGCCGCGAGCACGTCGCGGGACGCCTCGAGCTGCTCGAGGAACACCCCGAAGTCGATCTCGTGGTACCGGTCGCCGTCGTCGGCGAGCGGGGCGTAGGTGTCGACGGCGTCCTGGAGGACCGCGAAGTCCACCGGGACGTCCTGCTCGGCAGAGGCGTCGGAGTCGACGAACGTCAGGCTGTCGATGTTCGCCACGTACGGGTGCCCCGAGTCGTAGGCGTCGGTACGCAGCACCAGCGCCAGCTCGTGCGTGCCCCGCAGCGGCTCCGGAAGCGTGATGGTCGCTGTGCCGGCGCTGGACCAGCTCGAGCCCGTCGTGGGCAGGGCGACGGTCGCGTACGGTTCCCCGGGGTCGTCCGGGTCGAACCCGTCGACGTACAGGTCGATCGCCGAGTCACGCCCGCACCGGCCCGAGTTGTGGACGTAGTGGACGGACAGCTCGTCGTGGGCGGCCGGGCCGAGGTCGACCTCGGCGTAGGTGAGCCAGTCGCCGTCGTGCGTGCCGCCGACGTTCGTCACGGCGCCGTCGTCCCAGGTCGAGCTCTCCTTCTTGAGGCTGCCCCCGGAGGTCTCCGCCCAGTCCTCCGCCTCGACGGCGACCGCGCTGGGTGAGCCGGTGGTGAAAGTCAGGTTGTCGATGTTCGCCACGTAGGGGTGGCCGTCGTAGGCGTCCGTGCGCAGCCGCAGGTACACCTCGTGGGTGCCGCTGACGGTCCCCGGCAGCATCGCGGTGGCGATGCCGTCGTCGCCCCATCCCGACCCGGTCCGGGCGAGCCCGACCGTCGCGAACGGCTCACCGGGGTCGGCCGGGTCGAACTCGTCGAGGTAGACGTCGACCGCCGAGTTCTCACCGCACCGCGAGGAGTTGTTGACGTAGTGGACGGCCACCTCGCCGAGGTCGCGGTCACCGAAGTCGACGGGCCCGTAGGCGAGCCAGTCGCCGTCGTGCGTGCCACCGATGTTGGTCAGCGACTCCCCGCTCCACGTGCTGCTCTCGTTCTTCAGGCCGCCGCCGGAGTTCTCGGTCCAGTCCTCGGCCTCCACGACGACGCCGCCCAGGCCCGGGTCGACCGCACCCGGGTCGTCCGCGCTGAGCCGGAACCAGTCGAAGTTCCCCACCCACGAGCGTCCGGACGGGGCGTGGAACACGAACGTGACCCGCTCGGCGTCGACGAGGGCCTGCGGGTCGCTCAGCCGCGCCGTCGTCTCGGCGTAGGTGCCCCAGGCGCCGGTGCCGGTGAGGTCGACGGCCGCCAGGAGCGCGCCGTCCGCGTCACCAGCGTGCACCTCCAGGGTGCTGGGCTGCTCCGACGCCGAGAAGTTCGTCGCGTAGCGGACCGACACGTAGCCCGGCTGCTCGTCGTCCTCGAAGTACAGACCCTGGTACTGGACCCACGAGCCGTCCCGGACCCCACCCAGGTTGCCGGCCGAGCTGTTGGCCTCGTTCTTGAGCTCACCACCGGACCAGGCGTCGGAGTCCTCGCCCTGCAGCACGCGGAAGCCGCCCTCGTCGATGGCGAGACCGTCGATCGCCGCCTGCAGCGCGTCGGCCCCGAAGCGCAGGTCGACACTGGAGGCGTCGTCGTCGGCCAGCAGCTCACGCGCGGTGTCGAGCGCGTCCTGCAGGGCCGTGAAGGACCGCAGCGAGTAGCTGGCCCGCCGGACCTCGGCGGCCCGGTCGACCAACGCCTGGAGCTCGACACGCTCCGCCGCCGCGACGGAGAGCCGGAGCGGCGACCGGTTGGACACGCCCTGCCCGTGCACCTCCGAGGCCCGGACGCGACCGGTGAACGCGCGGTCCGTGAACGCCACGTAGAAGCGGGCGTCGGCCGTGGCGGACCCGCGGAGGGTGACCCGTGCGGTCGTCCCGCCGGTGACGGTGACCTTCGCGCGGACGCTGCTCGGCAGGCCCTTGACGGTCGCGGCGCCCCAGCGCGTCAGGTCCCGGCCCCGGGGGCCGGCGAACCGGGCGCCACGGTGCAGCCGCAGCGTGACCGAGGCGTCGACGCCGCCGTCGGCCGCGGCCTCGACGACCATCGGGTCGGCGGTGACGACCGGCGGCTCGGGGGCCTCGTCGGACGCCGTGCTCATCGAGTAGGCGGGGTCGGTGGTGGAGCCCCACCGGCTGGGCCGGTCGCTCATCCGGAAGGTGAGGTCGCCGCCCCCCACGATGTCGGCGTAGTCGACCCAGGTGTTGCCGAACCGCTTGCCGTCCAGCGTCGCCGACCTGATGTAGAAGTCGTCGGTCGAGACCCCGCGGGCCCGGATCGTGAAGCGGCGGCCGCTGTCGTAGGAGATGACCGCCGAGTCGAAGAACGGCGAGCCGATCTGCAGCTGCGAGGACCCGGACGTCACCGGGAACAGGCCGAGCGCGGCGGCGACGAACATCGTCGACATCGTGCCGGCGTCGTTGTCCATCGTCGGGAGCAGGCCCTGGGGGCTGAGCTTGTAGACCTGCGTCTTCACCGGCGGAGTGAACTCCCCACCGCCACTGGGGGCCTCGCTCGTGCTGCCCGTGCCCAGGTAGCGGTTCCAGGTCTCCTTCGTGTAGATCGCGCGGACCCACTTCTGGGTCAGGCTCGGCTCCCCGACGTAGTTGAAGAGGTACGGCGCCTGCAGGTCGATCTCGTTGGAGTTGGAGTGCAGCATGCCGGAGCCGTCGTCCGGGGCGTCCTCGCCGAACATGTGCCGGAGGGCGAGCAGGGTGGCGTCCCGGCCGCCCGTGGCGTCGACGAGGGCGTCCATGTCGTACGCGTCGTACCAGTGGTACTGCCACAGCGTGCCCTGGTAGAGGCGGGCTGCCTCGAACCTCTCGTAGTCGGCGTCGACCCAGTCGCCGTCGCCGTTCCGCGGGGTGAGCACACCCACCTCGGTGCCGTCCTCCGCCGTCCAGGCACCGGGCTTGACGAGGTTCTGGATCGGGAGCGCGGCCTGCCGGCGCAGCTCAGCTGCCTCGTCGTCCTTGCCGAGCGCGTCGGCGACCTCGGCCAGCGCCCACTGGTCGTAGCCCAGCTGCACGGCGTCACCGGGACGGTCCGGGATGTAGCCGCGGGCCAGGTCGTCCTCGCTGTAGCCGCCGACGAGCCGCTCGATACCAGGGTAGGCCTCGTCCAGCCGGTCCAGCCCGGTGTAGCCCTTGTTCAGCGCGTCCGCGAGGACCAGCGCCGAGCGCTCCCACCGGATCGTGGGGGCGGCGTGCATGAGGCTGCCGAGGTTCCTGCCGCCGGCGGCCTCGGCGTCGGCGAACAGGTAGACCATCGACTGCACCATGTCGCGGTACATCTCGGGGTCGATGTAGGAGAAGACCGAGTACTTGCGGAAGTCGTCCCAGGTGGACCAGCCGTCGTAGTACGTGAAGCCCTGCGCGGAGTGCACCCGGCCGTCGACACCGCGATAGGTGCCGGAGGTGCTCGTCGTGTTCGCCGGGAGCGCGAACATCCGGTACAGGTGCGTGTAGAACAGCTTCTTCAGCTCACCGGTCGGGTCCGTGGCCACCGAGCCGGTGACCGCGACCTTGCCGAGCCTGTCGTTCCACACGTCGTGGCTCTCGGTGCGGATGTCGTCGAACGACCTCTCGCCCAGCTCGACCCGCTGGTCGGTCCTCGCCTGCGCGGCACTGATCGGGGACAGCGTGACGCGCAGCTCGATGTCGCCGGCGTCGGCCGGGTCGAAGGTCAGGACGGCACCGGTGTCCCGCCCCTCCCGGCGGGTGGCGTCGGTGAGGCCGCCTGCGTCGTCCCACGTCCGCACACCGGTGACCGGCTGACCGGTCTCGGCGTGGTAGTGGAGCGTGTACGACGCGTTGTAGAAGTGGCCGACGATCGTGCCGCTCAGCGCGGCGCGGCCGTCCTCCAGCATGGTCACGCGCAGGTCCGACGCCACGCGGCGGGTGTTGTTCGTGCTGAGGTCGACGACCAGCGATGGCGTCGAACCCTGGGGGAAGGAGTAGTGGTGCGCGCCGGAGCGGACGGTCGCGGCGACCTGCGCGTCGATGGTCCCCGCGGCGTCACCGATACCGCCGTCCTCGCCCGCGATGTTGCCCAGCCCGACCCGGTAGTACCCGGGCTCGGCGTCCTCGTCGTCGTGCGAGAACGAGTGGGCGTAGGTGCTCGTCGCGGGTCGTGAGGTGTAGCTGCCCGACGTCGGCACGACGAGGATGTCGCCGCCACCACCGGAGCCGCCCACGCCGTCGAGGTTGGTGTGGGTGAACCCGAGGATGTGGTCCTCGGTGTACTCGTACCCCGTGTGGTTGCGCTCCGGGTAGGTCCGGGGGTTGACCTTGGCCAGCCCGTTGGGGGCCTGGGCGCCCGGCATGTCGTTGCCGTCGTCCTCCTGCGTGCCCACGAACGGGTCCACCAAGGCGGTGTAGTCGGTCGTGGATGGTCCGGGCCACGGCCACGTCGCCGGTGCGGCGGCCACGGGTGCGGCCGCCGCGGGGGCGGCTCCGACGGTGCACAGCGTCGCGGACACCAGAGCGGCGAGGCGTTGCGCCCAACGGCGTGGGGGTCGGTTCTCAGCAGGGGCGTCGCCGGATGTCACAGAGGCACTCCACGTCGAAGGTCCCGGGGCCACACCGCCCCAGCGCGCAGACCGTACCAAGGGGGCATCGGCGCAGGTCCACCACGTCGGACGCGTCTGTCCTGTTCGGACAGCCAGGTGGACAGCGACCCGTCCGCCCCGGAGCCCGGCAGACGCCTCCGGGGGTTACGAGGACCGCGGAGGCCCGGCGGCGCTCCGCCCGGAGAGGCCGGAGGACCCCCGTGGGGCGTCCGCGACCTCGACGGCGAGCCGGTCCAGCTCGCGGGCCGCGTCGGCCTGCGGGGCACCACCACCGCGGTGGGCGGGCCACCACCACGCAGCCGTCGGCGGGCTGGGTGGGTCCGGGTATCGGTCGAGCAGCTCCTCGACGAGGCTCCTCAGCGCCTCGTGCAGCCTGCCCGTCAGCTCGGCCGGCGTCTCCCCCGGTCGTGGCGACAGCGGCTCGCCGACGACGACACCCACCCATCGACCGCGTCGCAGGGACCAGCGGGGGCCGACGGTGGACACACGGTGCAGGCCCCAGTGCGCCACCGGCACGAGCGGCGCCCCGGTCCGCAGGGCGAGGAAGGCGGCTCCGTCCTTGAGGTCGGCGCGGTCCTTGAGGGCGAAGGCATGCCCCACGGTCGCCTCGGGATAGACGCCGACGACCTCGCCACGGGCGAGGGCGCGAGCGGCCGTCCGGGCGGCGGCCGCTCCGGAGCGCCGGTCGACCGGGATGTGGCGCATCGCCCTCATGAGGGGGGACGCGACCGGCCACCGGAAGACCGCCTGCTTGGCCATGAACCGGACGAGGCGGCCCCGGTCCACGGCGGGGACCCCGACGACGAGAAAGTCGACGAAGCTCTGGTGGTTGGCCGCGAGGACGGCCGGGCCGCTCGCCGGCACGTGCTCGGCGCCGCGGACGTCGAGACGCAGCCCGAGCAGCCTGAAGGCGAGCCGGGCCACGCGCACGACCACGCGGTACACGACATCGTTCACGGCCGTCGTTCGGCGCATGCCACCTCGGTGGATGTCCACCCTGGCCACCCACCGGGCGCCGCCTGCGGACCGGCGGGTAGCGTCCGTCGGGCGCCGTCCCCCGCCCCGGCGTCCGCCGGTGAGACGTGGAGGTGCAGATGCGAACGGCGCCTTCGCACCGTCCTGCCGTCGGCGTCGTCGCGCTGGGCATCGTCGTCCTCGCGCTCTCCCTGCGTGGCCCGATCGTCGCGGTGACGCCGGTGCTCTCGCAGGTGGCCGACGACCTCGGTCTCGGCCGGGGAGGCGCCGGCCTTCTCGCCACCCTGCCCGTCCTCGCGTTCGCGGTCCTCTCCCCCGCCGCCGCACTGGTCATCCGGCGTCTGGGACCGGAGGCCGCGGTGGTCCTCGCGCTCGGCGGGGTGCTGGTGAGCCAGCTCGTGCGGTCGGTCCCGACGGCACCGACCGTGTTCGCCGGCACCATCGGTCTCGGCGTGGCCATCACCGTGGGAAACATCGTCGTGCCGGTCCTCATCCAGCGAGACGTCGCACCAGCCCGGGTGGGGGCGATGACCGGTCTCTACGCCGCGGTGCTCAACGTCGGCACCCTGCTCACGACGCTCGCGACCGCGCCGCTCGCGGCGCTCGTCGGCTGGCCCGGCGCGCTGGCGTCCTGGGCGTCCCTCGCCGTCGTGGGTCTCGTCGTCTGGGCGGTCATCCTGCGCCGCAGGCCCGCTGTACCGGAGGACCATCGGGCTTCGCCCGCCCCGGCCGAGCGCGCGCCCTCGCGGCCGGTCACGCGGCTCGGCGTCACCTGGCTGCTGGGGCTGACGTTCTGCGTGCAAGCGTTCTCCTACTTCGGGTTCACGACCTGGCTGCCCACGTACCTCGTCGACACCACCGGCTCCGCCCCGACCGGTGCGGGGGCCCTGGCCTCCACGTTCCAGGCGTGGGGCATCCTCGGCAGCCTGCTCGTACCCGTGCTCGCGCGGCTCACCGACCCGCGCTGGACGGCCGCCGTGGTGGGGAGCCTGTGGGTGTCGCTGTCGGTCGGTGTGGTCCTCGCTCCCGGTGCCCTCAGCCTCTGGCTGGCGCTCGGCGGGGTCGCGCAGGCCGGCGGTTTCGTCGTCGTGTTCAGCACGGTCGCGTACGCCGCACGGGACTCCCGCGAGACGGCGGGCATGTCCGCGCTCGTGCAGAGCCTCGGCTACGTCGCCGCGGCTGGCGCCGGCCCGGCCCTCGGCGCGCTCCACACCGTCACCGGGGCGTGGGACGTGCCGCTGCTCCTCCTCGTCGGCACGACCTCTCTCTACGCCGTCCTGTCGGTCACCGCCGTGCTGCAGGTGCAGCGTAGGGCCGTCCCCGACGTCGCACCTCGCTGACCCGCGTCCGGGCGTCCGCCGGGCCATCGACGCCTCACCCCGGTGGGGCCGGCGCCGTCTCTCCGGCGCTCCCCTCGCTCTGCGCCTCCAGGCGGATGACGTGGAGCACGGCGTTGATGAGCGCGAGATGGGTGAACGCCTGGGGGAAGTTGCCGAGATGCTGGCCACTGTGCGGGTCGATCTCCTCGCCGTACAGCTCCAGGGGGCCGGCGAACGAGAGCAGCTTGGCGCACAGCTTGCGGGCCTTGCGGAACTCCCCGATCTCGCACAGCGCCGAGACCAGCCAGAACGAGCAGATCGTGAAGGACCCCTCCTCGCCGCTGAACCCGTCGTCGGTCTCCTCCACCTTGTAACGCAGGACGAGACCGTCAACCGTCAGCTCCTTGCGGATCGCCATGACCGTCGCCCGGATGCGTGGGTCGTCAGGGGGCAGGAAGCGGACGAGCGGCGCCAGGAGCAGGGAGGCGTCGAGGGCACTGCTGCCGTAGTACTGGGTGAGGACGCCACGGTCGTCGACGCCGTGTTCGAGGATGTCGTCCTTGATCTCCTGGGCGGCGCGCTCCCACTCCTGCGCCTTCGCGGTCTCACCGCTCGTCCGGGCGAGCTTTGCGCCGCGGTCGACCGCGACCCAGCACATGATCTTCGAGGAGGTGAAGTGCTGGAGCTCGCCCCGGACCTCCCAGATCCCCGCGTCCGGCTCCCGCCAGTGCTCGAGGGCCTTGGCGACCTGGACGTCGAGGATGGGCCAGATGCGGTTGTCGAGGTGGTCCGCGGCCCGTGCGTGCAGGTAGACCGAGTCGAGCAGCGCGCCCCAGACGTCGTGCTGACGCTGGGCGTAGGCGGCGTTGCCGATCCGCACCGGTCGTGACCCCGCGTACCCGGGCAGGTGGTCCAGCTCCTCCTCGGTGAGCTCGGACTCCCCACCGATGCCGTACATGATCTGGAGGTCGTCGTCGCGCTCGGCGAGGTCGGCGATGAAGGAGAAGAAGTCCACGGCCTCCCAGTCGAACCCGAGCGAGTACATCCCCCACAGCGCGAAGGTGGAGTCACGCATCCAGCTGAAGCGGTAGTCGTAGTTGCGGCTGCCTCCGGGGGTCTCGGGCAGTGACGCACTGCCCGCGGCGACCACCGCCCCGGTGGGGGCGTAGGTGAGCCCCTTGAGCGTGAGGGCACTGCGCTGCAGGTAGCTGCGCCAGGGGTGGTCGGGGAAGCGCCCGCGGGCCAGCCAGTGCTGCCAGTGGTGTGCCGTCCACACCTGTTTGGCGTACGCCTCCTCGTAGGTCGTCGGCGGGACGGCGCCGCCCCACGACAGGGCCACGAACCGGGTGTCGCCGGCCTTGAGCAAGGTTCGGCTGCTGGCCTGGCCGCCCTCGAAGCCGAGCATCATGTCGGTCGTCAGGGTGAGCCGGACGTCCGACCCCTCGGCGCGGGCCTCACCCTGGTGGTAGCCCTCCCCGGTGTACTCCCAGGTCACCGGTGAGCGGCCGTAGTCGAGCACCGGCTCGCAGTCCATGACGGTCTGCACCTCGCCGGTCACGCATCGGACCGTGCGCAGGAGGATGTGCTCCGCCTCGTAGTCGGTCGGGGTGCGGGCATAGGTGCGCGAGCGGTCCTCCTCGTGGTGCCACGGCCCGAGGAGCAGGACGTCACGCACGATCATCCACCCGGTCGGGCTGCCCCAGCTCGTCTCGAGCACCATCGTCCCGGGCAGGTACCGGCGGTCGGCCGGGACGCGCACGTCGAGCGGCGTGAGCCGGAACCGGCCCGCCCGCTTCCCGAGCACGGCCCCGAACACGCTCGGGGAGTCGAACCGCGGCACGCACATCCAGTCGACGGAGCCGCCGGGTGACATCAGCGCCGACACCTCGCCGTCGCTGAGGAACCCGTAGTCGCCGATGGGCACGGTGTCCGCGACCGGGGTGGGGGTGGTCGCGTGCGGCCTGTCGCCGTTCATCGGCCCAGCATCTCGGTGAGCTGGGGAACCTGCAAGGGAAACCCGCTCTCGCCCGTCCGCGCCGTGCGTGGGCAGCAGCTCCACCGGGTCTGCGTCCCGACGATCGTGGGTACCCGTCGTCCTGGCCCGGTGCTCCGGTCCTGGACGACGGGTCACGCCGCGACCCACGGCGGCGCGGGCGTCACCCGCAGGTCGGGTCGTTCGGCTGGGCCGGCACGTCGACCGCGTCCCAGGCAGCCCTCACCGAGGTGAAGGCTCGACAGCTGGGATCGAGGTTCTTCGCCGCGGTGAGGGTCCAGGTGCGGTAGGTCAGGTAGGACGAGGCACTGGTCTTCATCAGCATCGCGTTGTAGAAGATCCGGATCGCGGAGGCGACGCCGATGCCGGTGACCACGTCGCCGTTGCACCGCGAGGTGCCGCCCGCGGAGAGCAGGTAGAACCAGTGGTTGCCCGGTCCGGCGTCGCGGTGGGGCGAGGACGACGGGATGGCGGTCGACCAACAGGCCGGCTGTCCCTTCGAGGCGGGGTCGGCCATGTCACGGATCGGACCCTCGCCGTAGAAGTCCACCTGTTCCGCGATCGTCCAGTCCGGGGTGTCGTAGGGCGCGGGCTGGGCGTCGTACCACTCGGCGGATGCGCCGAAGACGTCGGCCACGAACTCCCTCGTACCACTGCGGGACAGGCCGCTGGGCGTGTAGTCGTCGACGCCGTGACCGAGCTCGTGGCTGACGACGTCGACCGATGCCGACCAGTGGTGCTCGGGGGTGCCGGTGTAACCGATGGACACCCCGCTCCGGGACCAGAAGGCACCGATGAAGCGTTCGTCGTCGAGTCCGACGAGCATGGGGGCGAAGCCACCGGAACCGTCGACACCGTCGCGGCCCGCCCACTGCGCGAGCATGCCCGCCATCTGCTGGGCAGCGTAGAGGGCGTCGACGCACGCGGTCTCCTTGTCGGCGGGGTCGCCGTTGCCCCAGACGTCGTCGGGTCCGGTGAACATCTCTCTCGTCGTGTAGTCCTGACAGTTCAGTGAGGGTGTGTCGGGGTCCTGCATGACGTAGGTGCCACCGCTGTTCCTGGTGGGGAAGGTCACCGGGTTGGGGCCCGAGTTGGCGGCGGTGCCGGTACCCGCGGCCACCAGCTCTGCGGTCTCCAGGACGGAACCGGTGCCCGCGTCGACGTAGACCAGCTGCTGGGAGGGCATGCCGGCGTCGACGCCCCGGACCTCGGTCTCCCAGGCGAGCTCGGCCCCTCCGTCACGGTGCCACAGGACCAGCTGTGGCTCGCCGACGTCGGCCACCTCGTCGAGCACGTCCCGAGACGTGGCAGCGGCGGTCTTCGCCATGATGCGCGGTGTGGTGGTGGCCGGTCTCACCGGCGCCTCCTGGGCGACCGTCGAGCCGATCACGGACCCGTCGCTCCCGGTGATCACGACGAAGTCTCCGCCGATGACGGGCAGACCGTCGTGGGTGCGTTCGTAGGCCACGGTGTGGATGCCGGCGCCACCGGGCCAGGTACCCACGCGGTGCACGACGTCACGGGTGGCCTTCTCGATCGTGCTCGGATGGTCGGCCACCCAGGCGGCCGCGCGGTTCTGGGCCAGGGCCTTCGGCGAGGGCTCGGCCGCGACGGAGGGCGCCACCGTGGGGGCGACCAGTGCGCTCGCGCAGAGGACCACCGTGGAGGGTAGAGCCAGGATCGATCTGTTCATGTGCTGTTCCCATCTCGTGCAAGGCCCTCCCGCGCAACGGGACCGGGCAGGTCGAGCGGCCGTGGATGCGCGGCCGTTCCCATCGAAGTGGACAGATGTGAATGCTCGACCAACAGGGAGCGGACCGCACGTCGAGCCGGTGTGTCATGACGAGGAACCGGCAGCATCCGGGGCGTGGGCGGACACCACGGGCGGTCGGTGAGGTCATGGCCGGGGCGGACCCGGGGGGCATCCGCCCCCTCCCTCCCTGGGGGTGACAGGGACAGGATCCGAGGCGCACCGGCGGCTACCGTGACGACCATGGCCCTCGACGTGAACCACCTCGGCGCGTACCTGCGTGCCCGCCGGGGGCTCGTGTCGCCCGAGCAGGTCGGCATCACCACGCTGGGGCCGCGGAGGGTGCAGGGTCTGCGTCGCGAGGAGGTGGCCATGCTCGCCGGCATCAGCGCCGACTACTACCTGCGCCTGGAACAGGGTCGCGACCGGCACCCCTCCGCGCAGGTGCTCGAGGCCCTCGCGACCGCCCTGCAGCTCGACGACGAGAGCACCTCGTACCTGCTCGGTCTGCGGGCCGAGAGGCCCCGGCGCACCCGCCGGGTGAGACGTGAGGTGGTGCCGCAGGGCACCCTGTCCCTCGTCGCGACGCTGTCGATGCCGGCGTTCGTCGAGGGCCGGTACCTCGACGTGCTGGCCAGCAACCGGCTCGCGGTGGCGCTCTCACCCCGCCTGGAGGTGGGCGGCAACCGGCTACGGGACGTGTTCCTCGACGAGCAGGAGCAGGCCATGTTCCCGCAGCACGACCGCGCTGCCGCGGGGCTGGTCGCCGGGTTCCGTGCGTCGGTCGGTTCGGACACCGACGACCCCCGGGTCATCGAGCTGGTGGGCGAGCTGTCCCTGGCGAGCCCGCTGTTCCGCAGGCTGTGGGCACGACACGATGTCGGGCCCCGGCAGGGCGGGGTCGTCCCCTTCATGCACCCCCAGGTGGGAGAGCTCCGGCTGATCCGCGAGAAGCTCCTCATCGGCGGCACCGACCGCATGATGCTCGTGATCTACCACGCGGACGTCGGCAGCGCGGCAGCCGAGAAGCTCGCGCTGCTGGCATCGATGTCCGCCGAGGCGAGCGGGGGTCGCACACCGCACGAGGACGGCGTCGCCCGCGCGCGTCCCTGACGCGACGAGCGGCCCCTGACCTGCGTCTCCGCAAGCCAGGGGCCGTTCGAGATGGTGGGCGACACCGGGATCCCAACCCCTGTACCTGAGAATGGTCTCAGCCCGACCACGCCCTGGCAAAGGCCCAGCGTCCGCGCGAGCCCGCTGTCGTCGATCCGCCGCCACCGCCTCGTCCTGTCAGCCGGAGGACATGGAGACCGAGGTCACCACGTCCCGATTTGGCCCAGGGCCACGCCGTTGAGATCATCGAGGCAGGATCCAGATGGGTCTCCGGACGAGGGGTGCCGTACCCGGTCAGCGACAAGACGGTGCCGAGGAGACCACCATGTCCTGGCTCGTTCTTGTCATCTCCGGGATCCTCGAGGCCGTGTGGGCCACCGCCCTCTCCCGCTCCGAGGGCTTCACCCGCCCGATACCTTCCGTGGTGTTCGGCGTCGCCCTCCTCCTCAGCATGGGCGGGCTCGCCTACGCGATGAAAGGGCTCCCCGTCGGCACGGCCTACGCGGTCTGGGTCGGTATCGGGGCGGCACTCACCGTGGGGTATGCGATGGCTACCGGCGCCGAGACCGCCTCTGTCGTCAAGATCCTGCTCCTCGTCGGCATCGTCGGCTGCGTCGTCGGCCTGAAGCTCCTTCACTGACGCCGGCCCGCGCGTGGGAGGTGTCAGTCGGCCGCGGTCTCCGCCAGCGCCTCGGCCGCGGCGTCGCGTCGGTAGTACCGCACCAGAGTGACGACCCGCGCGCCGGACTCCACGAGCAGAAAGCCCAACAGCAGCGCGACGATCGACGCGAACACCGTCCCCTCGGGCAGGGCGTCCAGCTCCGCGACTAGCTTGACGACGATCAGCAACCCCAGCGCCGCGACCGACTCGACGCTGTACCGGAGAACAAGTCCCTTGTGCTCCGGCACCGACCCCACGTACGTGCTCCGCGCCCGATACAGCCCGAACACCGCGCCGATCACTGCTCCGGCGAGCGCCACCCCCAGGTGCAGCGGGGTGTGCGCGATGTCCTCCGCCAACAACGACCCCACGATGACCAGCGCCAACACCGGCTCGAGCGCCTGCATCCGCACCGTCCGAAAGCGCTCGTTCGACGCCAGGCGCTCCTGCAAGCCCAGATCCGAACGCACGATCTCCCGACCGCGCTTGAGCTCGCGGGCGATCAGCGCGATGACACCGAGGACGACGATCGATGACGAACCTTCCATGCTGTCCCTTCTGTGTTCCCGTGCAGCCACTCGGCGAGGTTCAGGAGCCGGACGAGGGGGCCGGGTGCCCCTCGGACGTCTGGACGACGACGATGCCCTCGCCGCTCAGCGCGAGCTGGTACGCCTCTCCCGACCCGCGACCGACGACGGCGCCGAGCTTCGCGGTCTTGCGGACCGACGACTGCAGGCCCCCGGACCAGAGCACCGCCGACTGCATGTCGACGAACGTCGGCATGTCCACCCGCAGCACCGGGTTCCCGTAGGTGAGCACCGCGACCATTCCCGACCCGGAGAACGTCGTGCGCCTGCTTGAACAGCTTCGCCGCCCCGCCGGCGCCCTCGTACGAGAAGTCGACGTCCCCCTGGTAGGGGGACCATCGACCCCTGCATCGCGTAGAAGAAGCCCCCGGTGCCGGTGAGGTCCACCTTGAGCATCCGGGGGTTCTGGAGCATGAACCGTCCCGGCTCGCCGTGTCGTTCCGCCCGACCCAGGAGGTCTCCGCGCATGACGAGACGCTACCGCCATCCGTCACACGCCGCTGGGTGCACCGCGACGTCACCCCGGTGCGGAAGACTCGCCCGCTACCGCTCGCTCGCCAGTGGTCGGGACCTGCCGGAAGCATCGGACACGATGGGCGATAAAAACGGGCCCCTGTCCTACGTCTCCGCAGGCCAGGGGCCGTTCGTGATGGTGGGCGATACTGGGTTTGAACCAGTGACCTCTTCCGTGTCAAGGAAGCGCGCTACCACTGCGCCAATCGCCCGTGGGGTTACTACTCGAGGTGGAGACGGGATTTGAACCCGTGTACGCGGCTTTGCAGGCCGCTGCCTCGCCTCTCGGCCACTCCACCGTGGGGGCGGCTAAACCCTCCGAGCGGATGACCGGCCTCGAACCGGCGACCTCAACCTTGGCAAGGTTGCGCTCTACCAACTGAGCTACATCCGCGCGCGCCGGGCGGTGTCCCCTTTCGGAACCCCTCTCGGCGTGCTCCGAGACAGTAGCCGATCCGCCGGACGTTTTCCAAACCGGCGCAGGCCCGGTCGACGACCCGTTCAGCGGTCGGACTCGACCGCTCCGACGGTGTCCGGCGCGGCGACCTCCTCGCGGCTCGCGTTGGCGCTCGCCAGGGGTGTCAGCGGCCGGTTCGCCGCCTCGCGCAGCGACCGCAGGTCGAGGTCGTCGTCGAGGGTCTCGGAGCTCGCGTACCCCTCGAACGGGTCGCTCCAGACCGGCCCCCGACGGCGCGCCCGGCCGAGCAGCTGCTGCACCCGGTCGATGAGCCTCGTGTGCAGCGCCCTGCCCTCCTCGTGCGGCCACAGCTCGCGGATCGCGGCGTTCAGCGCCGCCCCGATCAGCACGGCGATCGCCAGCGCGTAGAGCCAGATGAGGATGACGATCGGCGCGGACAGCGGCCCGTAGATGGACGACCCGCCGAGCGAGGCCGCGATCGACCCGCGGACGACGAACGAGGCGATGGCCCAGATAACGAGCGTGAGCACGGCACCGGGCACGTCCCGGGTCCACGGCGACCGGCGCGGCGTCGACACGTGGTACAGGCTCGTGAGGCCACCCACCGTGAGCACGGTGACGAGCGGCCAGTACAGGAGCACGATCGGGTCCCAGGGGTCGGGCAGGAAGCCCTCGATGATCGTCGGGCCGAGGAGGACCAGCGGGATCGTGATGATCCCCAGGACGAGCGAGATGACGTAGAGCGAGAACGACAGGGCGCGGGTCTGCACGATGCCGCGCACACCCGACTGGCCGTACATGATCGAGATCGTGTCGACGAACACGTTGAGCGCCCGCGAGCCCGACCACAGCGAAAGGACGAACCCGATCGAGAGCAGGTCGGCGCGGCCGCCGTCGAGCACGTCGTCGACCGTCGGCCCGAGGACGGAGTCGATGACCTGCGGGGTGAGGAACTGCTCGGCGTAGACGAGGATCGCCCGGCGCACCTCGTCGACCGTGTCGCGGCCGAACGCGCTCTGCAGGTAGCCCAGGCCACCGAAGAGCCCGAGGACGAGCGGCGGGAGCGAGAGCAGCGCGAAGAAGCCGGCCTCCGAAGCCAGGCCGGTGACGCGGTAACGCAGGCAGACCCTGGTGGTCACGACGGTGAGGCGGGCCAGGGTGAGTGCCCCCGGGACCCGCGCCACGGCCCTGCGCACGCGTCGTTTCGCGTCCGTCATGTGGCCCACGGTATCCGCCCGGCACCCCAACGGTCCGCACCCACGAGGTCACGAAACAGTGTCCGCCGCGTGCCGACCACGACGGTCCCGGTCCCGTGACACCGCCGGCGGAGCCACTTCCGCCCGCCCGGCACCGACGCGCAGGCCCGCCGTGCCTCCGTACCCCGGGGACGGACCTCAGGGGGTCCTCGCGAGGCGCTCCTTCTGCTCCTCGACGTCGAAGTCGGCCTCCGGCCACTGCGGGTCCATCCCCTCGAGCGCCTCGAGCAGCAGGTTCGTCACGGCGAGCCGGGCGTACCACTTGCGGTCGGCCGGGACGACGTGCCACGGCGCGACGCCGGTGGAGCACTTCTCGAGGGCCGCCTCGTAGGCCTCCATGTACTCGGCCCAGTGGCCACGCTCGTCGATGTCCCCGGGGTTGAACTTCCAGTGCTTGTCGCCGCGGTCGAGCCGTTCGCCGAGGCGCTCCTTCTGCTCGTCGCTGCTGATGTGCAGCATGACCTTGACGACCGTCGTCCCGGTGTCGACGACCTCCTCCTCGAAGCGGTTGATCTGCGCGTAGCGACGCGACCACTGCGCCCGCGGGACGAGGTCGTGGACCCGCACGATGAGGACGTCCTCGTAGTGCGAGCGGTCGAAGACGCCGATCATCCCGGGGCCGGGCAGCGCCTTGCGGATCCGCCACAGGAACGGGTGGCGCCGCTCCTCGGCGCTCGGCGCCTTGAACGCCGTGATCTTCACGCCCTGTGGGTCGACCGCCCCGACGACGTGCCGCATGACCCCGCCCTTGCCGGCGGTGTCCATGCCCTGGATGACGAGCAGCACCGAGCGCTCGCCGCCACCCCTGGACTCGGCGAACAGCCGCTCCTGGAGGTCGGTCAGCCGGGCCTGGAGCTCTGCCATGACCTCCTCGGCGTCCTTCTTCTTCCCGTCGAAGCCCGGGGTCGAGCGGGGGTCGAGCTCGGCGAGCGAGACGCCCGGCTCGGCGCGCAGGACATCGGACCACGAGCGTGCCTCGACGGCGTCGTCCCGCCGGGCGGCCGCTGCCTCGGCCTTCTTCCGCTCGGCCTTGCGCTTCGCCTTGCCGGTGAGCTCGGCCGCGTCGACCTGCTTCTTCTTCGTCTTCTTCCCCTTGCCCATGCCGGCCATCCTGACACCTGCGCTGCGAGGATGGGGCGGTGCGCGTGCTCCTCGACCCCCGCCGACCCACCTCGCCCGGAGCCCGGGTGACCGCCGCGGACCTCGTCGGTCTCTACGCGCCGCCGGCACGCCGCCGCTGGGTGCGCTCGAACATGGTGAGCACGCTCGACGGCTCGGCCACGGGCGCCGACGGACGCAGTGGCTCGGTCAACACCCCCTCCGACCACCGCGTCTTCGCCGTGCTGCGGGACCACGCGGACGCCGTCCTCGTCGGCGCCGGCACGGTCCGGGACGAGGGGTACACCCGGCTGTCCCCGACCCGCCGCTCCCCCGTGCCCGCGGCACTCGTCGCCGTCACGCGCAGCGGCCGGGTGCCCGAGGGGCTACGCACCCCCACCGACGGCCGCGGCGCCGGGCTGCTCGTCACCTGCTCCGCGGCCGGCGAGCGCAGGCTGGGCCGCGCCCGTTCCGTCCTCGGCGACGAGAACGTCCTCGTCCGCGGCGACGACACCGTCGACCTCCCCGCGGCTCTCGACGCCCTCGCCGAGCGCGGGCTGCGCCGGGTGCTCCTCGAGGGCGGCCCGTCACTGCTCGGCACGGCCCTCGCGGCCGGGGTCGTCGACGAGATGGCGCTCTCGCTCGTCCCGCGCGTCGTCGGCGGCGACAACCCGCGGATCGTCGCCGGCCCGCCGCTCACGGCACCGGACGGGGTCGCGCTGCGGCCCCACCTGCTCCTCGAGGAGTCCGGGACGCTCTGCGGGCTGTGGCGGACGCGCTGACCCGTGGGCGGCGGCTCCGCCGACGACGCTCAGCCGGCCGCGTAGGCGGCGACGAGGTCCTCCCAGCGCGCCGGCTCGGTGTTCCACTCCTTGCAGTGCCGCGCGAGCCGCCACTCCTCGAAGGTGACGAGGTCCGGGCGGGCCTGCGCCAGGGCGAGGGACGGCCCGAACGGGACGAACTCGTCGTCGGCCGAGTGGATGAGCAGCACCCGGTGGCGCAGCTCGTCCGCGCGGTGCACCCAGTCGGTGAGCGCGAGGTCGACGCCCTCGTGGACGCCGACGAGCCGGTGCCCCCACCGCTGACGCATCATCGCGCGGGCGAGCGAGCCCACCGGGCGCGGGATGTGGTGCTCCCGGGCGTGGTGGGCGAGGACGTCACCCCAGTCGACGACGGGCGCGTCGAGGACGACCCGGGACACCATCTCCGCCCGGGGCGAGCGGTCGAGGAGCTGGAGGACGATCGCTCCACCCATCGACCAGCCGCCGAGCAGGATCTCCGTGGCCCCGCGCGCGGCGGCGTACCCGAGGGCGGCGTCGACGTCGCGCCACTCCGAGAGCCCGAGCGCGTAGCGGCCGTCCGGCCCGGCCGGCACCCCGTGGTCGTTGCGGTAGCTCGGGACGAGGCAGGTCCACCCCTGGGCGTGCAGCGGCGGGATCATCCGCAGCGCCTCCTCGAGGCGCGCGCCCCGGCCGTGCACGAGGACGGCCCACCGCGAGCCCGGCCCCCCCGGCGGCGGGACGAGCCACGCGGGCATCGAGCCGAGCTCGCCGTCGTACGTGACGTGCTCGGTCGGGAGGCCGAGGCTGTCGTCGGGCGGCGCCGCGTAGAAGTACTGGTTCCATCGGGCCGGGCCCGGGCCGATGTCACCTGCGTCGACCCCGAGGAGCTCGCGGGTCACGAGCCCGGCGGCGGCATCGAGCTCGAGGACGTCGCCGAGCCTGGCGTGCCCGGCGCCACCGGAGGTCCACAGGCCGTAGCGCCCGGGGACGACGGTCTCTGCGTTCGTGTCGAGGACGACGGCGCGCCCGTCCGCGCACCGCACGACGACATCGTCGGGTCGGTGGGCGTCCGGCGTGAGCACCCGGCGGGCGAAGTACGCGGCCGCGGTGAGCGACCCGGCCGCGGACGCGACGACCGTCGTGCCGCCGACCGCGGCACCGGCGACCGCGGCCACCTTGGCGCGGCTCGGCCCGCTGCGCCCCGTGGTCACGGGCCCTCGCCGGCGAGGACGGCGGAGAGGTCGTAGGACACGGGCTCGTCGAGCTGGTCGTAGGTGCAGTCGGCAGGGTCCTTGTCGGGCCGCCACCGGACGAACTGCGCGGTGTGCCGGAACCGCACGCCCTCCATGTGGTCGTACCGGACCTCGACGACCCGCTCGGGGCGCAGCGGCACGAACGACAGGTCCTTGCCGGCGGCCCACCGGCTGCCGGCGGCGTTCTGCGGGGTGCGGGTGCCCTCCACCTGCCTCGCCCACGCCCACGGGTGGTGGTCGAAGTCCGTGACGAGCGGCTGGAGCTCCTCGAACAGCTCCGTGCGGCGGGCCATGGGGAACGCCCCGATGACCCCGACCGAGAGCAGCGAGCCCTCGGCGTCGTGGATGCCGAGCAGCAGGCTGCCGATGGCGTCCGGGCCCGACTTGTGCACCCGGTAGCCCGCGACGACGCAGTCGGCGGTGCGCTCGTGCTTGACCTTGAGCATCGTGCGCTTGTCCGGCTCGTACGTGCCGTCCGCCGGCTTGGCGACGAGACCGTCCAGCCCCGCACCCTCGAACTCGGTGAACCACCGGGCGGCGGTCTCCCGGTCGGTCGTCGCCGGGGTGACGTGGACCGGCGGCCGTGCGTCACCCAGCGCCTCCTCGAGCAGGGCACGACGTTCCGCGAACGGACGGCCCGTGAGGTCGTCCTCGCCGAGGGCCAGGAGGTCGAAGGCGACGAACCGGGCCGGGGTCTCCGTGGACAGCTTCGTCACCCGGCTGGCCGCGGGATGGATGCGCTGGCTCAGGAGCTCGAAGTCGAGGCGGTCCTCCCCCGGCCGGACGACGACGATCTCGCCGTCGACGACGCACTGGTCGGGCAGGTTGGCCAACGCCGCCTCGACGAGCTCGGGGAAGTAGCGGGTCATCGGCTTCTCGTTGCGGCTGCCGATCTCGACCCGGTCCCCGGACCGGAACACGATCGAGCGGAAGCCGTCCCACTTCGGCTCGTAGACGACCTCGGTGTCCTGGAGCGCCTTGGCATCCAGCCCCTTGACCGGCTTCGCCAGCATGGGCGGCACCGGCGGGACGACCGGCATCCCCCACTCCTCGCGCAGCGCGGCGTCGCGCTCCGCCTTCGGAGCCATGTACTCGTCGTCCGCCTTGTCCTGGCGCCGCTTGGACGGCTGCACCCGCGGCGGCTCGCCGGGCATCTTGGGGTAGTCGGGAGGGAAGCTCAGCTCGCCGAGACCCCGCTCGGCGACGTCCCGGTCCCACAGGGCGATGGCGGACGCGACGTCACCGACCGCGTCGTCGATGCCGGCCCAGGCGTCGCCGCGGTCCTCGAGGACGTCCGGGACGGTGAGCACCGTGAAATCCCCGGGAACGACGGTCGTGAGCTCCTCCCAGGTGACCGGCATCGAGACCGGAGCCCCGGCCAGCGGCCGCGGGCTGTAGGCGGAGGCGATCGTGCGGTCGCGGCAGGCCTGGTTGAAGTCGACGAAGACCCGCTCGCCACGCTCCTCCTTCCACCACGACGCCGTGACGAGGTCGGGCAGCCGGCGCTCGAGCTCGCGGGCGATGCCGATGACGCCGTGCCGGACGTCGAGGAACTCGTGGGTGGGCGCGACCCGGGCGTAGACGTGCACGCCGCGGTTGCCGCTCGTCTTCGCCCAGGCGGTCAGCCCGAGCTCGGCCATGAGCTCCCGCAGGGCCTGGGCGGCCTCGACCGCGTCGGAGAACGTCCGGCCCGGCTGCGGGTCGAGGTCGATGCGCAGCTCGTCCGGGTTGTCGTTGTCGGCCGTCCGCACCGGCCAGGGGTGGAACGTCACGGTGTTCATCTGGACCGCCCAGACCGCCGTGGCGACCTCGTCGACGACGACCTGGTCGTGCCGCCGACCGCTCGGGTAGCGACAGCGCGTGGTGCGCACCCAGTCGGGCATCCCCTTGGGCGGGTTCTTCTGGTAGAACTCCTCGGCCTCGATGCCCTCGGGGAAGCGCTGGAGGGTGACCGGACGGTCGCCGATGTGCTGGACGAGCGCGTCGCCGACGGCCATGACGTAGCCCGCGAGGTCGCCCTTGGTGATGCCGGCGTCCGGCCACATGACGCGGTCGGGACTGCTGAGCCGGATCTCCCGGCCCCCCTTCGGGCCCTCGACCTCGACGATCTGCGCATCGGCCATGAGCGCGAGCCTACTGAGCCGCACCGACCGCCGTGTCACGGGAGATGACGCGGCCCATTCGGCCGGCCGCGGCGGGAACCATCGACGCGCCGCCGGTGTTGGGACGGACATGACGATGAAGCCGACCGACCGCGAGTACACGGTGACGAAGTCCGACGCGCAGTGGCGCGAGCAGCTCTCGCCGCAGGAGTTCCAGGTGCTGCGTGAGGCCGGCACCGAGCGACCCTTCACGGGCGAGTACACCGACACGAGGACCGAGGGCGTCTACGCGTGCCGGGCCTGCGGCACCGAGCTCTTCCGGTCCGACACGAAGTTCGAGAGCCACTGCGGGTGGCCGTCCTTCTACACGCCGCTGGCGGGTGAGTCGGTC
The DNA here is from genome assembly GCF_016888005.1 of Phycicoccus sp. CSK15P-2. GTDB lineage: Bacteria > Actinomycetota > Actinomycetes > Actinomycetales > Dermatophilaceae > Phycicoccus. Next base: position 80,575 of record NZ_JAFDVE010000010.1, read on the forward strand.
GAGCTCATCGAGGACCGCACGCTCGGCATGGTGCGCGTCGAGGTCCGGTGCGCCACGTGCGGCAGCCACCTCGGCCACGTCTTCGAGGGCGAGGGCTACGACACCCCCACCGACCAGCGCTACTGCATCAACTCGATCAGCCTCACCCTGCACCCCACCGACGCCGGGGCCGGCTGAGCCGTCGCGGCGTCAGCGGCCGGCGCTCACCACGTCCCGCCCGGCCCCGGTGGCGCCGGCGGGGTCTCCGAGGTGTCGGGGCCGCCCTCCACCGTGCGGCGGGCCTCCTCGATCTCGGTGTCCGACATCTGCTCGTAGCGCTCCCACCCGGCGTCGGCCAGCGGTCCGACGAAGGACCCGACCGCACCCTCGCGGGCGACGTCGCGCAGCGACGCCCTCCCCTCGAGGACCGCGCGGAGGCGGTCCGCCACCGGCGGGTCGGCCGCGTCGCGCAGCGTCTCGAGCGAGCGCCGCAGGGCGCGGTCGAGGTCCGGCCGGTCGGCCAGGCCGGGCAGCAGGGGTCCGTGGGACGGTCGGTCGGTCACGGTCTACACCGCCTTGTTGTCGTAGTCGCCGGGGAGCGAGACGTGCAGCGCCGAGTCGAGGTTGGCGCTGTACACGACCACGACGCCGAGCGAGGCGTTCGCGATCTGGAAGGCGGCGTCGATGGCGTCGACGACCTGCTTCACCTTGAGGACCGCCGCGGCGATGGACGCGGCCGCCGCACCGCTGCCGATGAGACCACCCGCCCCGGTCCAGGAGGTCGCGGCGGCCGCTGCGAGGGAGGCCGCCGCACACAGGACGAGGTCGAACACCGCCTCGATGCCGTCCTCGACGGACTTGCCGCACTCGTAGACGCCGAACGCCATCTCGTTGCAGTTGTCGGCGATGTGGTCGAGGTCCGCGGACAGACCGCGCATCTGGGCCGAGAGGCCGGCGAAGTAGACGCCCATGGCGTCGGCCGCCTCGCCCTTCCACCCGCTCCGCGCGAGCCCGACGCCCGAGTCGAGCTTGTCGGCATAGGTCTCGCAGAACTTCGACAGGTTGCGATAGGCCCCCGCGGTCCGTGACACGTCCTGCCAGTCGCCCGCGAGCATGTCGGACCACGCGGTGGGGATGTCGTCCCCACCCATGTGGGTCCACGCGGTGAGCGCGAACTTCCCGAGCGAGGGAACCTTGTCGCGGGCCCCGAGGATGGCGTCCCACTCGGCGGGGATTGCCTCCTCGGGCGACGGCTCGAACAGCCATCCGCTCGGGTCGTACCCTCCGCCGCCCGCCGGCGTGTACGCCATCAACGGCTCCAGTACGAGCTGTCGATGGCACTCGCGGCGTCGCGGTCGGTCGACCGGTACTCCCGCTTGGAGGCGACGACCTCGTCGGCGGCGCGTCCCGAGATCTCCGACAGGCGCCCGAAGACGTCCGTGAGCCGGTCCTGGGAGGCCAGCGCGACATCGGCCAGCTTGACCATGAGCCCGCTGCCCGACGAGTCGACGTCCCCGTGGGCCTGCACGTACGCCACGGCGTTGTCGGCGTCGGCCCGCAGCTCGTCGAGCGCCTCGTGCAACGGCGTCAGGGCGTCGGGCCGCACGGAGAACCGCTCGTTGCGGCTCCCGCTGCCGTGGGTGTCCTGGTCCCGCATGTGTCCCCTCCGTGGTCGGTGCGCCGGTCGGCGCCATCGTGCCCCAGGACGCCCCCCGGATCGATGGGGACGGCTCCCCCACCGGTCGAACGGACGACCCTCGGGCAGCGGTCTCAGCGGAGGCGGGCCACCAGGTCACGGACCTCGACGCGCGGGCCCGTGTAGAACGGCACCTCCTCGCGCACGTGCCGCCGGGCGCCCGAGGCCCGCAGCTCGCGCATGAGGTCGACGATGCGGTGCAGCTCGTCCGCCTCGAAGGCCAGGACCCACTCGTAGTCCCCGAGCGCGAACGACGCGATGGTGTTGGCCCGCACGTCGGGGTAGTCGCGCGCCATCCTGCCGTGCTCGACGAGCAGCGCACGCCGCTCCTCGTCCGGGAGCAGGTACCACTCGTAGGAGCGCACGAAGGGGTAGACGCATACGTAGTCGCGTGCCTCCTCGTCGGCCATGAACGCGGGGATGTGGCTCTTGTTGAACTCGGCGGGCCGGTGCAGTGCCGCCGCCGACCACACGGGCTCGAGCGCCTGCCCGACCACGGTGCGCAGCAGCCGGTGGTAGCCGTCCTGGAGCGCCTCGATCGTCTCGGCGTGCCACCACACCATGAGGTCGGCCTCGGCCCGCAGGCCCGCGACGTCGTACAGGCCGCGGACGACGACGTCCCGCGCGCCGAGCTCGTCGAACAGCGCCTCGACCTCGCCGGCGAGTGCGTCGCGATCGGCGTCGCCGAGCGGCTCGGCGAGTGCGAACACCGACCACATCGAGTACCGGATGGTGTCGTTGATCTCGCGGATCCGGGCGGCGCCGGGCTTGCCCGTGCTCGGACGGGACGGGGTGCTCATCGTGCTTCTCCTCGGGAGGCGGCGGTGGACAGATGGTGGGCGACGGCGTGTGCGGCCGTCGTCGCGGAGGCGATGACCGCGGGGATGCCGACGCCGTCGTAGGAGGCCCCGGCGACCTCGACGCCCGGGAGGCGCGCGACGTCGCGGCGGACCGCGGCGACCCGCCCGACGTGACCGACGGCGTACTGCGGCAGGGCTCCCCCCCACCGTTGGACGTGGTGGTCGACGACGGGAGGCAGCGGTCGGCCGAGGAGCTCGCCGACCTCCGTGCGGGCCAGCCCGACGAGCTCGGTGTCGTCCCTCCGGAGCGCGGCGTGCTCCCCCGCCCGGCCGACCGAGGCGCGCAGGTGGACGACGTCCCGGGACAGCGCGCCGACCCAGGCCCACTTGGCGAAGGAGAAGGTCGACGCCTTGACCACCCGCCCTTCGACCGGTGGCACGAGCACCCCGGAGCCCGTCACGTCGGTCAGACCCGCACGGTGGACGGCGAGCGTCACGACGGCCGTCGAGGCCGTCTCGACCTCCCCGAGCAGGCGGGACGCCTCCGGCGCGTGCCCGGCCAGCAGCCGGCCTGCGGGAGCCGGCGGGACGGCGAGCACGACGGCGTCGGCCTCCACGGCGTCGGGCGCGGCGGCGGAGCCGACGACGAGCCGCCATCGGTCGCCGACGCGCTCCAGACCCCGGACGACGGCGCCGGTGCGGACGAGCGCGCCACGAGCGCGCAGGGCGTCCTCGACGAGCGACGCGAGCCGGCCGAGACCGCCGACGAGGCCCGCGAACGGCGGGCGCGCGGACCCGTCGGAGGCGGACGGCGCAGCCGGCCGTCCCCCGAGCAGGCTCTCACCGCGGACCGCCCGCTCCCAGAGCACCGGCATCGTCGCCTGCAGCGACAACCGCCGCGCGTGGCCGGCGTACACCCCACCGAGCAGCGGCTCGACGAGGCGGTCGACCACTGCCGGGCCGAGCCGGGCGGAGACGTACTCGCCCACCGAGACGTCCCCGCTCGGTGCACCCCCCGCCCACGGCTGCTCGTCGGCGAGCCGGGTGACCTCGTCGTCGGTGAGGATGCCGCGCGCCGAGAACGGGTCGGCGGGCACCCCCATGAGCGTCGCCCGCGGCATCGGGTACAGCGCCCCCCGGGACCAGACCGAGGCGCTCGTCGTCGCGGGCGCCACGACGTCGTCGCCCCCACCGACCCTGGCCATGAGGTCGACGGCCTCCGGGCGGACGGCGAGGACGGACTCGGCGCCGACGTCGACCCGGTGGCCCGCGACCGACTCGGAGCGCAGCTTGCCCCCCGTCCGCTCGCCGGCCTCCAGCACCGTGACGGCTGCGTCGGGGAGGGCGTCGAGCACCTCCAGTGCCGCCGCGAGACCCGCGATACCCCCGCCGACGACGGCGACGTGCGGTCGGGTCGTCACGGGCGCGGAGGACATGGCCTCAGAGTCTCACGCGTGCCGGAACCGGCCGTCGCCGGGCGACCCTGCCGGTGGGCGCGACCACACAGTGCCCGCATCGTGACCTGATCGAGACCGGCGGCCCGGAACCACCGCCCGGCCGACAGCGCCCCACCGGACGACAGCGCCCGCCGACGAAGGAGTCACCGTGCCCTCCACCGCCCGACCGACCCGACCCACGACACGCCTCGCCGGCGTCGCGGCATCCGCCCTCCTGGCCCTGGCCGCGCTCACCGCGTGCAGCGGGGCGGGCGACCAGGGCGCGGGTGGCGCCGCGGACAGCAGCGCCTCCGACGTCGGCGCCGTGAGCGAGCAGGAGCTCGCCGAGAGCGATGCCGCCGACCCCTCGGCGCCCGTACAGCGAACACAGGGCGCCGCGACCACCGACGTCGCCGCGGCCGTCGCGGACCGCAAGCTCGCCCGCCGGGCGGCCGTGTCCCTCGAGGTCGCCGACATCGCCGCCGCCGCGGACCGGCTGCGGGTCGTCGCCGCCGGCAAGGAGGGGATCGTCGTCGCCGAGGAGATGGCCGTCGAGCCAGACGCCCCCGCCGAGGACGGCACGACGTCCCCGCGTCCCTCCGGGTACGGCACGGTCACCATCGCCGTCCCGACGGACGGTCTCGACGCCACCCTGGACGAGGTCGCGAAGGTCGGCACCGTGCTGTCCCGCACCACCTCGACCGACGACGTCACGGCCCAGCTCGTCGACACCACCTCTCGGGTGAAGTCGATGCAGGCGAGCGTCGACCGGGTGCGCGCGCTCATGGCCGACGCGACCGAGCTGTCCGACGTCGTCGCCCTCGAGGCCGAGCTCTCCCGGCGTCAGGCCGACCTCGAGGCCCTCCAACAGCAGCTCGCCGGGCTCGAGGACCGGGTCGCGCTCTCCCCCGTCACGGTGAACCTCAGCACGCCGGGCGCCGAGCGGCCCGAGGAGGACCCCACCGGCTTCCTCGCCGGGCTCGCCGCGGGGTGGGACGCGTTCACGACCTCGGTGCGGCTGCTGCTCACCCTGCTCGGCGCACTGCTGCCGTTCGCCGTCGCGGGAGCGCTCGTCGTCCTCCCGCTCGTCGTGTGGCTGCGCCGCCGCCGCACCCCGGCCACCGCCACCCCGCCGCCCGCGGCGCCGAGCGCCTGACCGCCGGGCTCCCGGACCGGCTCAGCGAGCCGAGAGCTCGTGGACGAGCTCGACGACGCGGGTGACGACGTCCGGGTCGGTCTCCGGGAGCACGCCGTGGCCGAGGTTGAAGATGTGCCCCGGCGCGCTGCGCCCCTCCTCGACGATCTCGTGCACCCGCTGCTCCAGCGCCTTCCAGGGCGCGAAGAGCATCGCCGGGTCGAGGTTGCCCTGGAGGGGCCACCGCCCGCCGGTGCGCTCGAGGGCGTCGGTGAGCGAGACCCGGTAGTCGACCCCCACGACATCGGCCCCGGCCAGTCCCATGAGGGTGAGCAGCTCACCGGTGCCGACGCCGAAGTGGATACGGGGGACCTCGAGGTCGGCGACCGCGGCGAGCGCCTCGGTGGAGTGCTCCTGCACGTAGTGGCTGTAGTCGGCGCGGCTCAGCACCCCGGCCCAGGAGTCGAAGAGCTGGACCGCCGACGCCCCGGCCTCCACCTGCACGCGCAGGAACGCCCCGGAGATGCGGGCGAGCCGGGCGCACAGGTCGTGCCAGAGCGCGGGGTCGCCGTGCATGAGCGCCTTGGTGTGCTCGTGGTTGCGCGACGGCCCGCCCTCGACGAGGTAGGACGCGAGCGTGAAGGGTGCCCCGGCGAAGCCGACGAGGGGCGTGGGCCCGAGCTCGGCGACGAGGGTTCGCACCGACTCGTCGATGTCGGGCACGTCGTCCGGCACGAGGTCGCGGATCCGCTCGACGTCGGCCCGGGTGCGCACGGGCCGCTCGACCACCGGCCCGACGCCGGGGACGATGTCGAGGTCGACGCCCACGGCCGCGAGTGGCACGACGATGTCGGAGAAGAAGATCGCGGCGTCCACACCGTGCCTGCGCACCGGCTGGAGGGTGATCTCGGTGACGAGCTCGGGCCGACGGCACGCCTCGAGCATCCCGGTACCCTCCCGGATCGCCCGGTACTCCGGGAGCGAGCGACCGGCCTGGCGCATGAACCAGACCGGGGTGAACGGGACGTCGAGGCCCCGGGCGGCCCGGACGAGCGGGGAGTCGACGGCGGCCGGGGTCTGCGAGGTCGTCACCCCGCGATCCTCCCACCCCTGGCGGGCCGGAACCGTCTCGGTCAGGCCGCGATGAGCACCGCGCCGCCCACCGCGAGCCCGACACCCACCTGCTGGACGCGGCGGAGCCGCTCGTCGAGGACCACCCGGGCCAGCACCGCCGTGACGACCGGGTAGAGCGAGCCGAGGACGGACGCCACGCTCACCTGGCCGCGCGAGGACGCGACCGCGAAGAGCGCGTTCGCGCCGAGGTCCCCGCAGCCGATGACGAGCAGGCCCGGGAGCTCGCGGACCCCCACTCCTCCGGCGCTGCGCGCGAGCAACGCGACGACGAGCAGGACCGCCACCGACGTGACACGCATCCCCCAGAGGGTGAGGAGGGTGTCGTCCCGGGCTCCGCGGTCGAGCAGGTAGAGCGTCAGCCCGAAGCCGACGGCCGCCCCCACGGCGAGAGCGACGGGACGGACCGACAGCCCGGCAGCGAGCTCGGGACCGGACGCGAGGGTCACGCCGAGCACCGCGACGGCCATACCGGCCCAGGCCGAGGCGGACGGGCGCTCCCCACCCGCGACCCCGAGGACCACCGGCACGACCACGCCGAGCCCGGCGATCGGCGCGATGACCCCCATCGTCCCGGCGGACAGCGCCGTGTAGAAGCAGAGGAGGCCGCCGAGCCCGGCGACGCCCGCACCGACCGCCCAGGGTGTCCACGGCCCGGTGGCCGGGACACCGTGCACGACGGCCACGACGAGGGTGAGGACGACGAGCGCCAGGCCCTGCGTCCAGCCGACGACGGCCACCGGCCGACGTCGGCGCGAGGCCATCCCCGCGAGGAAGTCCGAGGCGCCCCAGATGAGCGACGAGCCGAGGGCCAGGAGGCTGAGCACGCGCGCACTGTATCCGCGGGACGGGGACGCGTGGCACGCCGGTCGGCGTGGCCTGCTCCCCAATTCGACGCGTGCGGCATAGATTGCTTCCGTGGCTCGCAGCACACTCACCGGTCAGGAACCGGCGGAGTTCTCCCAGGCGCTCGACGAGCTCCACCGTGCCCGCCTGCGCCCGGAGATCCGGCTCACCGAGGTCCCGGCGCCGCAGCGCATCGCCCCGCACGCCGTCGCCCTGACCGCCGACGTCATCGACCCGCGCGACCCCGACGACGAGCTCGCCTCGGGCCGGTTCGTCCTGCTCCACGACCCCTCCTCCCCCGAGCCGTGGGGCGGCGAGTGGCGCGCGGTCACGTTCGCCCGCGCCGAGCTCGAGCCGGAGTTCGCCACCGAGCCGCTGCTCGGCGAGGTCGGCTGGAGCTGGCTGACCGACGCGCTCGAGTCCCGCGGTGTGCCCTTCGACGCGGCCGCCGGCACCGTCACCCGGGTCGTGTCCGAGAGCTTCGGCGGGCTGTCCGACCGGCCGGCGAGCATCGAGATGGAGCTGCGCGCGTCCTGGACCCCCCTCGGTCCCGAGGTCGGGGAGCACCTGCTCGCGTGGTCCGACCTGCTGTGCACGATCGCCGGCCTGCCGCCGCTGCCCGAGGGTGTCGTGGCGCTGCCCGGCCCGCGCCGTTGACCCGGAGACACCGCGCCTGATGACGGTCCCACCCCACAGCACGCCGCCGGACGAGCCCGACGGCGAAGGCGAGATCGACGTGCCCGAGCCGGTCCCGCTCGACGAGCCGGCCGACGGCGTCCCGCCGGTCGTCGAGTCCGAGCGAGGCCTCGACGAGGTCGCGCGAGCCGTCGCCTCCGGCGTGGGACCGGTGGCCATCGACGCCGAGCGCGCGTCCGGCTACCGCTACGGCCAGCGGGCCTACCTCGTCCAGCTGCGTCGCGAGGGCGCGGGGACCTGGCTCGTCGACCCCGTCGCCGTCCCCGACCTCTCCCCCGTGGACGACGCGATCGGCGCCGCGGAGTGGATCCTCCACGCCGCCACCCAGGACCTCGCGTGCCTCGCCGAGGTCGGGCTACGCCCCCGCCAGCTCTTCGACACCGAGCTCGCGGCGCGCATCCTCGGCCTGCCGCGGGTCGGCCTGGCGGCCGTCGTCGAGCGCTACCTCGGGCTACGCCTCGCGAAGGAGCACTCGGCCGTCGACTGGTCGACCCGACCGCTGCCGGACCCGTGGCTCCGGTACGCCGCTCTCGACGTCGAGGTCCTCGGCGAGCTGCGCAACCTCATGGGCGTCGACCTCGCCTCCCAGGACAAGGACGAGTGGGCCCGGCAGGAGTTCGCGGCGCTGCTCTCGTGGGCACCCGTGGAACGGGTCGACCCCTGGCGCCGGACGTCGGGCATCAACACGCTGCGGCAGCGCCGAGCCATCGGCATCGTCCGCGAGCTCTGGTACGCCCGGGACGCGATCGCCCGCGAGCGGGACATCTCGGTCGGCCGGGTGCTGCCCGACGCCTCGCTCGTCGAGATCGCCAAGGCATCCCCCCGGTCGCCGGAGGACCTGCCGCGCGGCCACCGCGCCATCCAGCGGTACGGCCGGCAGTGGGTCGAGGCCGTCGGCCGGGCACACGAGATCCCCGAGGGCGAGCTCCCGCTGCGCTCGCTCCCGTCCGACGGCCCCCCTCCGCCGCGGGTGTGGGGCGACAAGAACCCGGTGGCGGCCGAGCGCCTGGGCGCGACCCGCGCGCTGCTCACCGCGTTCGCCGAGGAGCACACGATCCCCGTGGAGAACGTCTGCTCCCCGGACCCGCTGCGCCGCGTGGTCTGGACGCCGCCGGGCGACCACGACGCCGAGACCTTCACCGAGGCGCTCCGGGGGTACGGCGTGCGCCCGTGGCAGGCCGAGATCGTCGCGCCGATGCTCGTGGCCACCTTCGCGGCCCATCCGGGCTGAGCCCGCACTCGCGGGCGCTCAGACGTCCTCGCTCTCGGTCTGCACTGCCCTGCCCGGTGTCGTGGCGCGCCGCCGGAGGCGCACGCGCCCGGGTCGCGGTCGGTCGCTCCCATCGGGTCAGGAGGGTGGCCCATGCTTGACATGCAAGCATGTGCTTGCATAACGTGCGGGTCGTGGACGACGGCGCGGACGAGGTGTTCCGGGCCCTGGCCGACCCCACCCGGCGCACCCTGCTCGACGCCCTCGTCGAGCGGGACGGGCAGACCCTGTTCGAGCTCTGCACCCGGATGGCCGGGTCCGGCATCGGCTCGAGCCGCCAGGCCATCTCCCAGCACCTCGACGTCCTGGCCGCGGCCGGGCTCGTCCGGGTCCGGCACGAGGGCCGCTACCGCCTCCACGACCTCGACACCACCCCCCTGCGCCCGCTCCGCGAGCGCTGGGTCCGCCACGACGACAGGACCGACCCGTGAAGATCGCCATGACCAGCGTGTTCGTCGACGACCAGACGAAGGCCGCCGAGTTCTACAGCCGCGTGCTGGGCTTCCAGCCCCGGCATGACATCCCGATGGGCGAGCACCGCTGGCTCACCGTCGTCAGCCCCGAGGACCCCGACGGCGTCGAGCTCGTGCTCGAGCCGAACGCGCACCCCGCCGCCGTCGCCTTCCAGGAGGCGATGGTGGCCGACGGCATCCCCGTCGCGGTCCTCGGCGTCGCGGACGTCGCGGCCGAGCACGAGCGGCTCGCCGGGCTCGGCGTCACCTTCACCCAGCCGCCGACCCCGATGGGGCCCGTCGTCACGGCCGTCTTCGACGACACGTGCGGCAACCTCGTCCAGCTCGTGTCGCCGGCCTGAGGCGCCGCTCGGGGACGGTGGCCGTTCGGCGAGCACAGACCGTCGCGGCGCCGAGCCCCCGGGACGGCAGCCGGGGTGACGGCACTCACGCCCGGCCCGCCTCGTTCACTAAGCGTCCGCTTAGTAGCATCGGGGAAGCGCCCGGACGACCCGGGTCCCATCCGTCCCCGACCAGGGAGGCCACCCCGTGCCCCGTGAGCTCCAGGAGGTCGTCTTCGTCGACGGCGTCCGCACCCCGTTCGGCAAGGCCGGCGAGAAGGGCATGTACGCCCAGACCCGCGCCGACGACCTCGTCATCAAGTGCGTCCGCGAGCTGCTCCGCCGACACCCCGAGCTGCCGAAGGAGCGGATCGAGGAGGTCGCCATCGCCGCGACGACCCAGATCGGCGACCAGGGGCTCACGCTCGGCCGCCTCGCCGCCCTGCTGTCGGGCCTGCCGAAGAGCACGCCGGGCTACTCCGTCGACCGGATGTGCGCCGGGGCGATGACGGCCGTGACGAACGTGTCGTCCGCGATCGGCGTCGGCGCGATCGACGTCGCCATCGCCGGCGGCGTCGAGCACATGGGGCGCCACCCGATGGGCGAGGGCGTCGACCCCAACCCGCGGATCGTCGCCGAGCGGATCGTCGACGAGTCGGCGCTCGTCATGGGCAAGACGGCCGAGAACCTGCACGACCGCTTCCCGCGGCTGACCAAGGAGCGCTGCGACGCCTTCGCCGTCGCCAGCCAGCGCAAGCTCGCCGCGGCGTACGAGGCCGGCAAGGTCCAGGCCGGCCTGGTCCCCGTCGCGACCCGGCACGTCGAGAAGGGCTGGGGTCTCGCCACGGCCGACGAACCGCCCCGCCCGGGCACGACGCTCGAGGAGCTCTCGACCCTGAAGACCCCGTTCCGGCCGCACGGCAACGTCACCGCGGGCAACGCCGCCGGGCTCAACGACGGAGCCACCGCCTGCATCCTCGCCAGCGAGGCCGCCGCCGACGAGCTCGGTCTCCCCGTCCGGATGCGGATGGTCTCGTACGCCTTCGTCGGCGTCGAGCCCGAGGTGATGGGCATCGGCCCGGTCCCCGCCACCGAGAAGGCCCTGGCCAAGGCCGGGCTGACCATCGACGAGATCGGCCTCTTCGAGCTCAACGAGGCCTTCGCGGTCCAGGTGCTCTCCTTCCTCGACCACTTCGGCATCGCCGACGACGACGAACGGGTCAACCCGTGGGGCGGCGCGATCGCCACCGGGCACCCGCTCGCCTCGTCCGGCGTGCGTCTCATGACCCAGCTCGCCGCGCACTTCGAGGAGCACCCCGAGGTGCGCTACGGCCTGACCGCGATGTGCATCGGCATCGGGATGGGCGGCGCCGTCATCTGGGAGAACCCGCACCACACCGAGCACGGGAAGGACGCCTGAGCCATGACCACGACCACCCAGGCCCCCCAGATCCCCACCGAGGTCGTCACCCACGCCCCGGTGCAGGACGTCGTCCTCCCCGGCGGGGCAGGCGTCCTCGCCCTCGTGACGCTCGACAACGGCAAGGACCACACCCGGCCGAACACCTTCGGCGCCGAGTCGCTCGCCGAGCTCCAGACGGCCTTGGACGGGCTGCGGGCCCGCGCCGAGGCCGGTGAGATCCAGGCCGTCGCCGTCACCGGCAAGCCGTTCGTCTTCGCCGTCGGCGCCGACCTCTCCGGCGTCCCGTACGTCACCTCCCGCGACCAGGCCGTCGAGAGCGGCCGCGCCGGCCACCGCGCCTTCTCGACCCTCTCCGACCTCCCCGTCCCGACGTTCGCGTTCGTCAACGGCGCAGCGATGGGTGGCGGCGTCGAGCTCGCGCTGGCGGCCGACTACCGCACAGTGTCGGCCGGTGTCCCGGCGTTCGCGCTGCCCGAGACCTTCCTCGGGCTGCTGCCCGGCTGGGGTGGCTGCTACCTCCTCCCGCGGCTCGTCGGGCCTGCGAACGCCCTCGAGGTCATCACCCTGAACCCCCTCTCCCAGAACCGGATGCTGGCGGCCAAGGAGGTCGTCGGGCTCGGCATCGGCGACGTCCTCCTCGAGCCCGCCGACTTCCTCGAGGACTCGCTGCGCTGGGCCGCCGGCGTGCTGACCGGCGCGGTCACCGTGGAGCGGGCCCCGGTCGACCTCGACGACGAGGTCGCCTGGGACGCCGCGTGCGACGCCGCGCGAAAGACCGCGCTGCTCAAGACCGCGGGCAAGGCCCCCGGAGTGCTGCGCGCCGTCGAGCTCGTCCGCGCGGCCCGCACCGCGAGCCGGGAGGAGGCCTTCGCGGCCGAGGACGAGGCGCTCGGCGACCTCGTGATGTCCGACGAGCTCCGCGCCGGGCTCTACGCCTTCGACCTCGTCCAGAAGCGCGCCAAGCGTCCGGCGGGAGCCCCCGACAAGGAGCTCGCCCGACCCGTCACGAAGGTCGGCATCGTCGGCGCCGGGCTGATGGCGAGCCAGCTCGCGCTGCTCTTCGCGCGCCGGCTCGGCGTCCCCGTCGTCATGACCGACCTCGACGAGGAGCGCGTGGCCAAGGGCGTCGGGTACGTCCACCACGAGGTCGACGCGCTGCTCGAGAAGCGCCGCGTCTCCCCCGACCAGGCCTCGTTCCTCAAGCGCACGGTCACCGGGTCGACGAGCAAGGACGGCTTCGCCGACGCCGACCTCGTCATCGAGGCGGTCTTCGAGGAGATGTCGGTCAAGCAGCAGGTCTTCGCCGAGGTCGAGGCCGTCGTCCCCGCCGAGTGCGTCCTCATGACGAACACCTCGTCCCTGTCCGTCACCGAGATGGCGAGCGGCCTGGCCCACCCGGAACGGGTCGTCGGGTTCCACTTCTTCAACCCTGTCGCGGTCATGCCGCTGCTCGAGGTCATCCCCGGCGAGCGGACCGACGACGCCACCCTGGCGACGGCCTTCGCGGTGGGCAAACGGCTCAAGAAGACGTGCATCCTCGCCAAGGACTCGGCGTCGTTCGTCGTCAACCGCCTGCTCGGCCGGTTCATGGGCGAGTACTCGCGGATCGTCGACGCCGGCACACCGGTCGAGGTCGCCGACCGCGGCGTCGCCGGGCTCGCCCCGATGCCTCCGTACGTCCTGCTCGGGCTCGTCGGTCCGGCCATCGCGCTGCACAACAGCGAGACGCTGCACCGCGCGTTCGGCGACCGCTTCCACGTCTCCCCGACGCTGAAGCGGGTCGTCGAGGCCGGCAAGCGCGGCTACTACGCGACCGACGAGCGCGGCCGCCCGGTCCCCGACCCCGAGGTCGAGGCGCTGCGCGAGCAGCCCGAGTCCCCGGTCCAGCTCACCGCCGACGAGGTCCGGGCCCAGGTGCTCGGGGCGATCGCTGAGGAGGTCGGCCTCATGCTCTCCGAGGGCGTCGTTCAGGCGCCGATGGACATCGACCTCGCGATGATCACCGGCGCCGGCTTCCAGTTCTGGAACGGCGGGATCGTGCCACTGCTCGACCGCGAGGGCGTGAGCGAGCGGGTCCTCGGCCGGCGCCTCCTGCCGCACGGCGTCGCGAGCGTCCCGGCCTGACGACACGCCCGAGAACCCCTCCCACGACGGCGCGGACCTCACCGGTCCGCGCCGTCGTCGCAGGTCAACGGCCCGTGAAACGAGCGCCTGAGAACACGCGAAACCGGAGGGTCGATGTATCTCATATGTGATCTACGATGGGCGACGTGACGACGACCACCGACACCTACCTGACCCGCATCGGCACCCTCATCCGGGACGCCCGACGCCACCAGGGACTGACCCAGAGCGAGCTCGCCGACCTCCTCGGCACGAGCCAGAGCGCCGTCGCGCGCATCGAGCAGGGCAAGCAGAACCTCTCCCTCGAGATGCTCGCGCGGGTCGGCGAGAAGCTCGACAGCGAGTTCGTCTCGCTCGGTCACAGCGGCCCGCAGCACCTGCGGATCGTCGGCGGACGCAAGCTCTCCGGCTCCATCCCGGTCAAGACGAGCAAGAACGCGGCGGTCGCCCTGCTCTGCGCCAGCCTGCTCAACAAGGGGCGGACGACACTGCGCAACCTCGCCCGGATCGAGGAGGTCAACCGGATCATCGAGGTCCTCACCTCGATCGGCGTCCGGGTCCGGTGGCTGCCGGACAGCAACGACCTCGAGATCGTCCCGCCGGCACGCCTCGACCTGGCCGGCATCGACGTCGCGGCCGCCCGCCGCACCCGCACGGTCATCATGTTCCTCGGTCCGCTGCTCCACGAGTACGACGAGTTCCGGCTGCCCTACGCCGGCGGCTGCGACCTCGGCACCCGCACCGTCGAGCCGCACCTGTCCGCCCTGCGGCACTTCGGCCTCGACGTCACGGCCACGCACGGCTTCTACGAGTCGAAGGTCGACCCGCAGCGCCACCCCCGGCGGGCCATCGTCCTCACCGAGCGCGGGGACACCGTCACCGAGAACGTGCTGCTGGCGGCCGCCCGCTACGAGGGCACGACGGTCATCCGCAATGCCTCCCCCAACTACATGGTCCAGGACCTCTGCTTCTTCCTCCGCGGCCTCGGCGTGCGGATCGAGGGCATCGGGACGACGACGCTCACGGTCACCGGCGTCGGCCACGTCGACATGGACATCGAGTACTCCCCCTCGGAGGACCCGATCGAGGCGATGAGCCTCATCGCCGCCGCGGTCGTCACGAAGTCGACGATCACCGTCGAGCGGGTGCCGATCGAGTTCCTCGAGATCGAGCTCGCGACCCTCGAGGAGATGGGCCTGACGTTCGACACCACCGAGGAGTACCTCGCGAAGAACGGCCACACCCGGCTCGTCGACCTCACGATCCACCCCGGCCCGCTCGAGGCGCCCAAGGACAAGATCGCCCCGATGCCCTTCCCGGGCCTGAACATCGACAACCTGCCGTTCTTCGCCCTCATCGCGGCCTGCGCCGACGGCACGACGATGATCCACGACTGGGTCTACGAGAACCGGGCGATCTACCTCACCGAGCTGACCAAGGTCGGCGCCCAGGTCCAGCTGCTCGACCCGCACCGGGTGATGATCAACGGCCCGACCCCCAAGTGGCGCGCGGCCGAGGTCATGTGCCCGCCTGCACTGCGGCCGGGTGTCGTCGTGCTCCTGGCGATGCTCGCGGCCCCGGGCACGTCCGTGCTGCGCAACGTCTACGTCATCAACCGCGGCTACGAGGACCTCGCGGAGCGGCTCAACGCCCTCGGCGCGACCATCGAGACCTTCCGCGACATCTGATGTCCGCGCCGGACCGGCCGCTCGTCGGCCAGGTCGTCACGGTGTTCCGCAACCGGTTGCGGCCCGAGCACGAAGACGCCTACGGGGACGAGCTGGCGGTCGTCGCGGAGCTGGCCCGGTCGATGCCGGGGTTCGTCGAGACGAAGACCTTCGTCGCCGACGACGGCGAACGGTGCACGGTCGTGACCTTCGCCGACGCCGCGTCGCACGCGGGCTGGCGGGACCACCCGCGGCACCGTGAGGCGCAGCGGCACGGTGTCGCCGACTACTACGCCGAGTACTCCATCGCCGTCGGCCAGACGTCGTACGCGTCGTCGTACATCCACGACCCGGACGCCTGAGCACGCTGCCGCACCTGGCTTGGCGGGGCCGACGGCGGAGACCCGGCCTCCCCCGGACGCACCGACACGGAGACCTGCGGCGGCTGCTGTTCTCACCCGGACGCACCGACAGGCAGACTCGCGGCGGCTGCTGTTCTCACCCGGACGCACCGACAGGCAGAGCTGCGCGCGCCCCCTACCCACGCGCACGACCGCTTCCCCTACCAGGTGTATTGCCTGTCCGGGCGTCCCTGGACACCTGTCGGACGGCGGGCGCACACTGTCGTCCATGGAGCGCGCATCCGGCGCGGGGCGCGGCGCGGTCGTCCCGGACGTCCGCGGCGAGGGCCGTGCGCTGCGCGTGACCTGGCACCCCGAGGCAGATGTCGTCGTCCTCTCCGTGTGGCGCGAGAACGTCTGCGTCGCGACCACCCGGGTCGCGCCCGCGGACGTCCCCGCGCTCGTCGAGGTCCTCGTCGGTGGGCTCGCGGACGCCTCGGGTGCGCGGGTCGAGCAGCGCACTGCCGGCTGAGTCGTCCGTCCTGGATACCTCGCCCCGAGCGCCCCAGCGCGGCATCCTGACCCCGTCCCACGACGTCCAGATGCTCCCGATACCGAGCCACCGCCCCAGCTCTCGGCGCACATGTCTGGGGTGCTCCGAGTCCAGGGCCCGGCCCAGCTCCGGGAGCACATGTACAGGTGCTCCGAAGGGTGAGTCGGTGGGTCGGTGAGTCGGTGGGGCCGTGGGTCGGTGGGGCCATGGGTCGGTGGGTCGGTGGGACTGTGGATCTGAGGGACTGTGGGTCGGTGGCCCGGATCTCGGAGCATCTGGACGTCCCGGACCGGGTCCTCGCACGAGCTCTCCCCGATGCGACGTCGCCGAGCTCTCAGCCGAGGTACACGCGTAGACGGACCGCGACGGCTTTTCCGGGTGAGGCCGACCGTATCGATGTGGCCACCGGCACCGTTCGTGAGAACGGTGCCGGCGCCGGGGGGGGGGGGGGGGGGGGCGCCCCCCCCCCCCCCCCCCACCCGGGGCCCCCACCCCGGCGCCGGGGGGCGGCCG
>NZ_JAFDVE010000011.1 GCF_016888005.1 Phycicoccus sp. CSK15P-2
TGGGGGGTGTGCCCGCCCTTTTGTGTGGGCCCCCCGGCACGTTCCGTTAGCGGGGGCCCGGCGCCGGCTGAGGCATGGGCGGGCGCGCCCATGCCTCAGCCGTTACCCGTGCGCCCTCACGTGGCCTCGGGGTTCAGGCAGCGGGCTCAGGCAGCGGTGACGCCGACGCTCCAGGTGACCCCGAAGCGGTCGGTGAGCATGCCGAAGCCCGGGCTCCAGTCGGATGCGGCGAGGGGCTCGACGACCGTGGAGCCGGCCGCCAGCCCGTCCCAGTAGGACTGCGCCTCCTCGAGGGTGTCGGCGTTGACCGACACGAACAACGCCTGGTCGGTCAGCGTGGTGTTGTTCTCACGACGGGTGGAGGTCCCGCCCGTGATCGTGCCGCCCGTCTCGCCCGGGACGTCGTAGCCCATGACCCGGAATCCGGTGTCGGAGGCGACGAGCCCGAAGACGACCTTGTCGGCCCCGGGGACGTCCTTCGGCATGCCGAAGTCGGCGTAGGTGTTGATGACGGCGTGGCCGCCGAAGACGGACCGGTAGAACTCCAGCGCCTCGCGCGCGTCGCCGCGGAAGTTCAGGTGGGTGGTCGTCTGGATGGTCATGTGTGCTCCTGATGTCGCGTTCTCATCGGCCGTTCTGGCCGTGCACGACAAGTCTCGCGATTGTATAGGTCAGTTTTTGTCCTAGACCTGACCTAATCTGACGGGCATGACGACGACCTCGCGACTTCTCGAGCTGTTGTCGCTCCTGCAGACCCGGCGCGACTGGCCGGGCCCTCTTCTGGCAGAGCGGCTGGGGGTCAGCCACCGGACCATCCGGCGTGACGTCGACCGGCTCCGAGAGATGGGGTACGCGATCGAGACGACCATGGGCCCCGACGGCGGGTACCGGCTCGGGCACGGGAGCGAGCTGCCCCCGCTGCTGTTCGACGACGACCAGACCATTGCGGTCGCCGTAGCCCTGCAGACCGCGTCGGCCGCCGGGATAGGGATCGAGGATGGAGCCGTCCGCGCGCTGGCCACCGTTCGACAGGTGATGCCCTCGCGCCTACGCCGGCGGCTCGACTCCCTCGACGTCACCGCCATCGGCGCCCGGCCCGGGAGCAGCACACCGGCGACGGTCTCCACCGACGTTATCGTCTCCCTCGCCGACACGATCCGGGCCCGCGAGGTCCTCCGCTTCGACTACCAGCCCCGCGACGCCGTGCCCGGTGAGCACCCCACGCCGCAGCGTCGCGTGGAGCCACACCACATCGCCACCTCACACGGACGCTGGTACCTCCTCGGCTGGGACCTCGACCGTGAGGACTGGCGGCTCTTCAGCGTGGACCGGGTCACGCCGCGGGTCCCCACCGGGCCGCGATTCACGCCGAGGACCGTCCCCGGGGGTGACGTGCACGAGTTCGTCTCGGCCCGCTTCAAGGGCCAGGACGTCAACCGGTGGCCGTGCAGAGGGCGTGTTGTCCTGCACCTCCCCGCCCGCGACGTCCTTCCGTTCGCCGGGGACGGGGTCGTCCGAGCGCTCGGAGTCGACCGCTGCAGCCTCGAGGTCGGCTCCTGGTCCTGGGGGGCGCTGGCCGCCTCCTACGGACGCTTCGAGGCCACGATGGAAGGGGTCGAGCCCCCCGAGCTCGTTGCCGCCTTCGCCGTGCTGGCGCAGCGCTACATGGCTGCCGCCCGGCAGGAGTGAACGCGGCCGAGTCCCGCGGACGTGGCGCCGGACGGCGTCACCCACAGTCGCTGCCGCACGGAGACAGCCGATGTGTCCCCAACGACAGGGCCATCCATCGACGGAACGATGTAGTCGAGTCGCACTCAGCCGAGGTGCACGCGCAAGCGGGCGGCGACGGCGTCCGGGGTGAGGTCGACCGCATCGAGCACCTGGCCGCGCGAGGCATGGTCGAGGAAGCGCTTGGGCAGCCCGAAGACGTCGACCGGCACCGTGACCCCGACGTCCCGCAGCACCTGGGTGACCTGCGACCCGATGCCGCCCGCCACGACGTTGTCCTCGACGACCGCCACCCGTCCGGCCGCACCGGCCAGGCCGACGAGCGCGTCCGGCACCGGCAGCGCCCAGACCGGGTCGACGACCCGCACCCGGTGTCCCTCGGCCGTGAGCTTCTCGGCGGCCGTCAGCGCCGTGGCGACCATCGACCCCACCCCGACGAGCAGGACGTCGACCTCGACCTCGTCCGGCTCCGCGAGCACATCGACACCGCCGACCTGCCGCACCGCCTCGATGGGGTCGGCCACCGTGCCCTTGGGGAAGCGCACCACGGACGGGGCGTCGTCGACGGCCACCGCCTCGCGCACGGCCCGCGCGACCTGCTGGCCGTCCCGCGGCGCGGCGAGGTGCAGCCCGGGCACGACCCCGGTGATGGTGAGGTCCCACATCCCGTGGTGCGACGCGCCGTCCGGCCCCGTCACCCCCGACCGGTCGAGGACGATCGTCACCCCCGCCTTGTGCAGCGCGCAGTCCATGAGCAGCTGGTCGAACGCGCGGTTGAGGAACGTCGCATAGACCGCGACGACGGGGTGCAGCCCCGAGAACGCCAGACCGGCGGCCATCGTCAGGGCGTGCTGCTCGGCGATGCCGACGTCGAAGATGCGCTCGGGGAAACGCTGCGAGAACGGCTCGAGCCCGACCGGGATCATCATCGCCGCGGTGATGGCGACGACGTCCTCGCGCTCCTCCCCCAGCTGCACCATCGTGTCGGCGAACTCGTCGGTCCAGCTGCGCCCGGCGATCTCGAGCGGCAGTCCGGTCTCGGGGTTGATGACGCCGACCGCGTGGAACTGGTCCCCCTCGTGGTTCTCGGCGTGGTCGTAGCCGCGCCCCTTCTGGGTGATGACGTGGACGAGCACCGGCCCGCCGAACGACTTCGCCCTGCGCAGCGCCGCCTCGAGGGCCGGCTCGTCGTGGCCGTCGACCGGGCCGACGTACTTCAGCCCGAGGTCCTCGAACATGCCCTGCGGCGCGACGATGTCCTTGATGCCCTTCTTGACCCCGTGCAGCGTCTCGTACATCGCGCCACCGACGTACGGCGTGCGCGAGACGGTCGACTTGCCCCAGTCGAGGAAGCGCTCGTAGCCGCGCGTCGTGCGCAGCGTCGTCAGGTGGTCGGCGAGACCACCGCGGGTCGGGGCGTACGAGCGCTCGTTGTCGTTGACGACGATGACGAGCGGGAGGTCGTCCTCCGCGGCGATGTTGTTGATGGCCTCCCAGGCCATCCCGCCGGTCAGCGCGCCGTCGCCGATGACGGCCACCGTGTGCCGGTCCCGCTCGCCACGGACGACCCGGCCGGCCGCGATGCCGTGCGCCCAGGACAGCGAGCTGGAGGCGTGCGAGCTCTCGACGACGTCGTGCTCGGACTCGGCCCGGCTGGGGTAGCCGGAGAGGCCACCCTGCTTGCGCAGTCCGGAGAAGTCCTGGCGGCCGGTGAGCAGCTTGTGGACGTAGGACTGGTGCCCGGTGTCGTAGACGATCGCGTCGCGTGGGCTGTCGAAGACCCGGTGCAGGGCGATGGTGAGCTCGACGACGCCGAGGTTCGGGCCGAGGTGGCCGCCGGTGCGGGCGACCTGGTCGACGAGGAAGCCGCGGATCTCCTCGGCGAGGTCGGGCAGGCTGGCCGCCGGCAGCGCCTTGAGGTCGCCCGGACCCTCGATCCGATCCAGCAGGCTCACGCGGCCCTCCTCGTGGTCGTCTGCGGCTGCGCCCATCCCTTCGAGTCTAGGCGGTGCATGTCCGCGGCCCCGGTGGGGACCGGAGGTCCGCAGGAGATGTGCACAACGACTTCAGGGCATCCGCACACCTGCCGTCGGCGGGAGCGGGCTGAGAGACTGGCGGTCCACCGGTCGAAGGAGCTCGGATGCGACGTCTCGTCATGGCCACCCTCACCGCGTTCCTGCTGGTCATGGCGGCTGCGGCCCCGTCCGGCGCGACCCACCGCCCCCGGTACGAGGTGGACCGGGCGGCGCTGGCCGCCACGGTGGCGACGGTGGAGGACGCCACGGGCGAGGACGCGATGTCGGGCGAGATCGCCGGAGCCGCATGGGTCGCCCAGGTCCCGGAGGACTGGAACGGCGACCTCGTCGTGTACGCCCACGGCTACCGGGGCACGACGACCCGGCTCACCGTCGACCCGCCGCCGGCCTACCAGGCGCTCGTCGCCCAGGGGTACGCCTGGGCCGCCTCCAGCTACCGTCGCAACGACTACGACCCCGGGGTCGGGGTCCTCGACACCAAGAACCTCACCCGGCTCATGCAGGCGAAGCTGCACCGCGGGCTCGACAAGACCTACCTCGTCGGGTTCTCGATGGGCGGGCACGTCACCGCCGCGGCCATCGAGCGGTACCCGCACACGTGGGACGGGGCGATGCCCGCGTGCGGCGTGCTCGGCGACGTCGAGCTGTTCGACTACTTCCTCGACTACAACCTCGGCGCCGCCGCGATCGCCGGCCTGCCCGCGGGCTCGTTCGAGTATCCCGACGAGGACTGGACGACCACCACGGTGCCGCGTATCGAGGCGGGCCTCTCGAACGCGCCCGGACCGTCGTGGGCGTCCGCGCTCACCGACCGTGGCCGGCGGTTCAAGGACTTCGTCGAGGTGGGCTCCGGCGGCGAGCGGGTCACCTTCGACGCGGCGTGGCAGTACTGGCACGCCCCGCAGAACGAGTCCGGCGAGTTCCTGTTCGGGCTCGGCGAGGGCGACGGCACGATCGCGAACCGCCGCGGCCAGGTCGCGCAGAACAGCGACACCGTCTACGCCCACGAGTACGGCCCGCGGTTCGCCGACGTCGACGACGACGTCGAGCGGGTGCGGGCGGCCCGCTGGACCCGGAAGGCGTACGGGCTGAACCCGTCGCCGATCGTCGCGGGACGTCCGTCGGTCCCCGTCCTGTCGATCCACACGACCGGCGACCTGTTCGTCCCGATCGAGATGGAGCAGATCTACGCGCGGGAGGTCGCGCGCAACGGCCGGTCCGACCTGCTCGTCCAGCGGGCCGTACGCGACGTCGGGCACTGCACCTTCACCGGCGAGGAGATCGTCGCCGCCTACACCGACCTCTTCCGCTGGGTCGAGACCGGGGTGCGGCCGGCGGGCGAGGACCTCGTCGGGGACATCTCCTCCCCCACCCTCGGCTGCGCCTTCACCCGCGGCGCCGGCGGCAGCGGCCTGCGGGCGGCGCTGGAGCCCTGCCCCGGCTGAGCCACCGGCGCCGCCCGGCGGCCGTCACAGCCGCGGCACGAACTCCAGACCGCGGAAGGCGTCGAGGAGCAGCCCGGCCGAGCGGCGGGCGGCGACGAGGCGTACCCCCTCGCACTCGAGGTCGGCGAGGACCTGCACGACACCTTCGGGCCCGACGTCGTCGACGAGCGCGACACGCACCTCGCGGTAGGACGAGCGCATCGCCTCGAGCTGGGCGTCGAGGTGGCGCACGGCGAGCCACGCGAGCGCCACCGGATGCCGCCGCCACGCCGGGTAGAGCCGGTAGTCCGGAGGGCAGTGGTCGAGCAGCCAGGCGACGGCGCGATGCTCCCACCCGACGCTGCCGGGAGGCGGGACCCCCTGCGGCCACCCCGGGGGGCCGCCCGTGCCGGTGGCACCCGCCCCCGACCGACGGCGGACAGGGGCGGCCGCGGTCGGCTCGCGTAGCGGAGGTCCGCCCTCCAGTTGCTCGAACACATGTTCGATGATAAGGGGTACGCCCACATCCTGGACCCGAGTGGCGGGAATAACCACGGGTTATAGATTGCAGAACCTACTGTGATTCACATCCGACCCAGGGGACCTCACGAGATGACGACGACCACCGACGCAACCGCTCGTGCGCTGCGTCCGCCCCGCTCCGGCCGGTCCAACGGCCAGTGGGCCGTCGACGGACGTGCACCGCTCAACCCGAACGAGGAGTGGAAGCAGGACGAGGGCGGCCTCGCCGTCCGGCAGCGCATCGAGGAGGTCTACAGCAAGGAGGGCTTCGGCTCGATCCCGGCGCAGGACCTCTCCGGGAGGTTCCGCTGGTGGGGCCTGTACACCCAGCGCCGCCCAGGCATCGACGGCGGACGCACGGCCCAGCTCGACGACGCCGAGCTCTCCGACGAGTACTTCATGCTCCGGGTGCGCCTCGACGGCGGCGCCCTGACCCTCGGGCAGCTCCGGGTCCTGGCCGACATCTCCACCGAGTTCGCCCGCGGCACCGCGGACATCAGCGACCGGCAGAACATCCAGTACCACTGGATCCGGGTCGAGGACGTCCCGGAGATCTGGCGCCGTCTGGAGTCCGTCGGTCTCCAGACCACCGACGCCTGTGGTGACACCCCGCGCGTGGTCCTCGGCAGCCCCCTCGCGGGGATCGCGGCCGACGAGCTCATCGACCCGACACCCGTGATCGACGAGATCGTCTCGCGGTTCGTCGGCGACCCCGAGCTGCAGAACCTGCCCCGGAAGTTCAAGTCGGCGGTCACCGGTCACCCGAGTCTCGACGTCGTCCACGAGATCAACGACGTCAGCCTCGTCGGGGTCGTCCACCCCGAGCTCGGCCCGGGCTACGACCTCTGGGTGGGCGGCGGGCTCTCCACGGCACCGCGGCTCGCCGAGCGGCTCGGCACCTTCGTGGCCGAGGACCGCGCCGCCGAGGTCTGGCACGGTGTGGTCCAGATCTTCCGGGACTACGGGTACCGCCGGCTACGGACCAAGGCCCGTCTGAAGTTCCTCCTCGCCGAGTGGGGCCCGGCCGAGTTCCGGCGCGTCCTCGAGGAGGAGTACCTCGGGTACGCCCTCCCCGACGGCCCTCCCCCTGCCCCGGCCACGACGCCCGGGGACCACGTCGGCGTACACCTGCAGAAGGACGGCCGACACTACGTCGGTGCGGCGCCGGTCGTCGGTCGGGTCAGCGGTGACGTCCTCACCGGCCTCGCCGACCTCATGGCGGAGGTCGGCAGCGACCGGCTCCGGCTCACCCCGCACCAGAAGCTCGTCGTCCTCGACGTCCCGTCCGAGCAGGTGGACACCCTCGTCGCGGGGCTCGAGGGCCTCGGCCTGTCGGTCTCCCCGAGCCCGTTCCGCCGGCACACGATGGCCTGCACCGGCATCGAGTACTGCAAGCTCGCGATCGTCGAGACCAAGGCGACCGCGGCCACCGCGGTCGCCGAGCTCGAGCAGCGTCTCGCGGACGTCACCGTCGGGCTCGACACCCCGATCAGCCTGCACGTCAACGGATGCCCCAACTCGTGCGCCCGGATCCAGGTGGCCGACATCGGCCTCAAGGGCCAGCTCGTGACGGTCGACGGCGAACAGGCTCCCGGCTTCCAGGTCCACCTCGGGGGCGGGCTCGCCTCGGCCGACCGCGACGAGGCCGGGCTGGGGCGTACCGTCCGCGGCCTCAAGGTCACCGCCGAGGAGCTGCCCGACCTCGTCGAGCGCCTCGTCCGACGCTTCGTCGACCAGCGCGAGGACGGCGAGACGTTCTCGTCCTGGGCGCACCGGGTCGACGAGGACGAGCTCCGATGACCGCCGTCGCCACCCCCACCCGACGCTCCACCGACCAGCTGCGGGCGCTGGCTGCCGACGGCGCCGCCCTCGTGGGCGACGCACCGGCCGACGAGGTCGTGGCCTGGGCGGCCCGCACCTTCCCCGGCACCCTCGCCGTCGCCAGCAGCATGGAGACCGGCGTCCTCCCCCATCTCGTGTCGCAGCACGCGCCCGGCGTCGACGTCCTCTTCCTCGACACCGGCTACCACTTCGCAGAGACCCTGGGCGCCCGGGCGGAGGTCGAGCACTCCCTCGACGTCACCGTCGTCGACGTCCGGCCGCGTCTCTCGGTGGCCGAGCAGGACGCGAGGCACGGTCCCCGGTTGCACGACCGCGACCCCGAGGCCTGCTGCCGCATGCGCAAGATCGAGCCGCTGCGCGAGGCGCTGACCGGCTACGAGTGCTGGATGTCCGGGCTGCGCCGCGACGAGTCGCCCGACCGCGCCGGCACCCCCACGGTGACGTTCGACGAGACCAACGGCATCGTCAAGGTCAACCCGCTCGCGGCATGGGCCTCGGACGACGTGCTCGGGTACGGCCTGCGCCACCGCGTGCCGGTCAACCTCCTGCTGTCCGACGAGTACCCGTCGATCGGCTGCGCGCCGTGCACGGCGCGGGTCGCGCCGGGTGCCGACCGCCGCTCCGGACGGTGGGCCGGCCGCGACAAGACGGAGTGCGGCATCCACCAGTGACCCGTCGGCCGGCTCGCACCGGCCGGTACCCCGCACCACGACACGGACCCCCGCACGACACGAGAGCGCCCTCCCGGCCGGGAGGGCGCTCTCGTGTTCCGCTGCGGTCGGCCTCAGCCCACGAGCGAGCGGAGGACGTACTGGAGGATCCCGCCGTTGCGGTAGTAGTCCGCCTCGCCCGGGGTGTCGATCCGCACGACGGCGTCGAACGAGGTCTCGGACCCGTCCTCGGCGGTCGCGACGACCGAGACGGTGCGCGGCACGTCACCGTCGTTCATCGCCTCGACGCCGGTGACCGAGAAGGTCTCCGTACCGTCCAGGCCCAGCGAGTCGGCCGACTCGCCCTCGGGGAACTGCAGGGGCAGCACGCCCATCCCGATGAGGTTGGAGCGGTGGATGCGCTCGTAGGACTGCGCGATGACCGCGCGGACGCCGAGCAGTGCGGTGCCCTTGGCCGCCCAGTCGCGCGAGGACCCGGAGCCGTACTCCTTGCCCGCGAGGACGACGAGCGGGGTGCCGGCCTCGGCATAGGCGACGGAGGCGTCGTAGATCGTCGTCTGCTCGCCGTCGCCCGCGAAGCTGCGGGTGAACCCGCCCTCGACACCGTCGAGGAGGAGGTTCTTCAGCCGGATGTTCGCGAACGTGCCGCGGATCATCACCTCGTGGTTGCCGCGCCGCGAGCCGTAGGAGTTGAAGTCCTTGCGCTCGACGCCGTGCTCGGCGAGGTAGACCCCCGCCGGGCTGTCGCCCTTGATCGAGCCCGCGGGGCTGATGTGGTCGGTCGTCACCGAGTCGCCCAGCCTGGCGAGCACCCTGGCGCCGCTGATGTCGGACACCGGCTCCGGCTCCTTGCCCATCCCCTCGAAGTACGGGGGCTTGCGGACGTACGTGGAGTCGTCCTCCCAGGCGAAGGTGTCGCCCTCCGGGGTGTCGAGCGAGCGCCAGCGCTCGTCGCCGGCGAAGACGTCGGCGTAGTCCTCGGTGAACATGTCCTGGCTGATCGCCTGCTGGATCGTCGCCTCGACGTCACCGGCCGCTGGCCAGATGTCCTCGAGGAACACGTCGGCGCCCGACTCGTCCTGGCCGAGCGGCTCGGTCTCGAAGTCGAAGTCCATCGTCCCCGCGAGCGCGTAGGCGATGACGAGCGGCGGCGAGGCCAGGTAGTTCATCTTGACGTCGGGGTTGATCCGGCCCTCGAAGTTGCGGTTGCCGGAGAGCACCGAGACGACCGCGAGGTCGTTCTCCTGGATGGCCTGGCTGATCTCGTCGCCCAGCGGGCCCGAGTTGCCGATGCACGTCGTGCACCCGTAGCCGACGAGGTGGAAGCCGAGCTTCTCGAGGTAGGGCCACATCCCGGCCTTGTCGTAGTAGCCCGTGACGACCTTGCTGCCCGGCGCCATCGAGGTCTTGACCCACGGCGCGACCGTGAGGCCCTTCTCGACGGCGTTCTTCGCGAGCATCGCGGCGGCCATCATCACCGACGGGTTCGACGTGTTCGTGCACGAGGTGATCGAGGCGATCGAGACGATGCCGTGGTCGATCTCGAAGCTCGTGCCGTCGGCGGTCGTCACGGGGACGCGCTTGGTCGGGCGTTCGCTGCCGTCGACGTGCGGCGGCGCCTCGCCGCCGTTGTTGCCGTCGGGGCTGCCCTGGGGCGTCGGGTCGGAGGCCGGGAAGGACGAGGCCGCACCGTCCGCGCCCTCCTCGTGCGAGACGTAGGCCGGCAGCACCTCACGGAACGCGGTCTTCGCCTCGCTGACCACGATGCGGTCCTGCGGGCGCTTCGGGCCCGCGATGGACGGCACGACGGTGGAGAGGTCCAGCTCGAGGTACTCGCTGTAGCGGGCCTCCGGCTGGTCCGAGCCGGCCTGGAGCCACATCCCCTGCTCCTTGGCGTAGGCCTCGACGAGCGCGACCTGGTCGTCCGGGCGCCCGGTGAGCCGGAGGTAGTCGAGCGTGACGTCGTCGATCGGGAAGATCGCGCAGGTGGAGCCGAACTCGGGGCTCATGTTGCCGATCGTCGCACGGTTGGCCAGCGGCACGGCCGCCACGCCCTCGCCGTAGAACTCGACGAACTTGCCGACGACGCCGTGGGCACGCAACATCTCGGTGATCGTCAGGACGACGTCGGTGGCCGTCGCGCCGTCCGGGATCGCGCCCGAGAGCTTGAAGCCGACGACGCGCGGGATGAGCATCGAGACGGGCTGGCCGAGCATCGCGGCCTCGGCCTCGATGCCGCCGACGCCCCAGCCGAGGACGCCGAGGCCGTTGACCATCGTCGTGTGGCTGTCGGTGCCGACGCAGGTGTCGGGGTAGGCGACGCCGTCGCGGACCATGACGGTGCGGGCGAGGTGCTCGATGTTGACCTGGTGGACGATGCCGGTGCCGGGCGGGACGACCTTGAAGTCGTCGAACGCGGTCTGGCCCCAGCGGAGGAACTTGTAGCGCTCGCCGTTGCGCTCGTACTCGATCTCGACGTTGCGCTCGAAGGCGTCGGAGCGGCCGAAGACGTCGATCTGGACGGAGTGGTCGATGACGAGCTCGGCCGGTGCGAGGGGGTTGATCTTCGAGGGGTCGCCGCCGAGGTCTCGGACGGCCTCGCGCATCGTCGCGAGGTCGACGACGCACGGGACGCCGGTGAAGTCCTGCATGATGACGCGGGCGGGGGTGAACTGGATCTCGGTGTCCGGCTGGGCGTTCTCGTCCCAGCCGCCGAGGGCGCGGATGTGCTCGGCGGTGATGTTCGCGCCGTCCTCGGTGCGCAGGAGGTTCTCGAGCAGGACCTTGAGGCTGTACGGCAGGCTGTCGCTGCCCTCGACCGAGGCGAGCCGATAGATCTCGTAGGACCGGTCCCCCACCTCGAGCGATCCGTGGGCGTCGAAGCTGTTCGTGCTGGCCACCGCGTCTCCTTCGTCGGTCGGGCGTCGTCGCGACCGGGGTCGTGGATTTATCTTGATGTCAAGATATCTAACCACACCAGGCCGTGGTCGTCGAGCCTATGCCCGCCCGGCGCGCGCCGCGAGGGCCGTGTGCGGTGCCGCGGCGCCGTCAGCCCGCGATGCCGTCGAGGACCTCCCGCGTCCCTGCCCAGGCGT
Organism: Phycicoccus sp. CSK15P-2; assembly: GCF_016888005.1. Taxonomy (GTDB): domain Bacteria; phylum Actinomycetota; class Actinomycetes; order Actinomycetales; family Dermatophilaceae; genus Phycicoccus. Next base: position 11,319 of record NZ_JAFDVE010000011.1, read on the forward strand.
CGGTGCCGGTGTCGATCTGGTCCAGGTGGTCCCCGGGGACCTCGACGAGCGTGGCGTCGCCCCCGGCCGCCCGCGCCGCGTCGACGTAGGTCCGCGACTGCGCGAGCGGCACGGTGCCGTCGTCCGTGCCGTGCACGCACCACACCGGCACCTCGAGCGGTACCTGGGCGGTGGGGTCGGCCAGCGCGTAGGAGTCGGGCACCTCCTCGGGCGATCCGCCGACGAGCTCCTCCACCGCTCCCCCGCCGAGCCCCTCCTCGACGGCTCCGCGCAGGTCGAGCACCCCGGCCTGCGAGACGGCGTGGGTGACTCGGACGCGCGCCGACGACCAGCGCCCGAGGCGCTCCCGACCGGCCGCCCACACCGCGAGCTGGCCCCCGGCGGAGTGGCCCAGGGTGACGACGGCACCGTCACCGAGGCCGACGCCGTCCAGGAGGTCGACCGCGGCGGAGACGTCGTCGAGGGTCGACGGGACACCGCCGCCGTTCCCGACCCGGCGGTACTCGACGTTGAGCGCGGCCCAGCCGCGGCCCGCGAGGTCCTCGGCGAGCGGCCGCCCCAGCGAGAGGTCGTAGCTCGCGAGCCAGAAGCCGCCGTGCAGGACGACGACGACCCCGCGCGGCGTCCCGGCGGGGCGGTACAGCTCGGCGACCTGGGAGGGGTCGCCGCCGTAGGTCAGCTGCCGCGGGCCGCCCTCGCCCTCGGACGGAGGCCTGCGGGGCTCGCCGCACGCGGACAGCCCGGCCACGGCCGCGAGACCCAGCGCCGTCCGGCGGGTCGGCCTGCTCGTCGCGCCCGGCCTCATGACGGGACCAGGTGCGCGACGCACTCGACGTGGTGGGTCATCGGGAAGGCGTCGAACGCCCGCAGCGACGCCAGCCGGTACCCGGCTTCGGTCAGCGTCCGGGTGTCCCGGGCGAGCGCGGCGGGGTCGCACGCGACGTACGCGACCGCCCGGGGACCCAGCGCCGCGACCTCGCGCACGACGTCCGGGCCCGCTCCGGTCCGGGGCGGGTCGAGGACGACGACATCGGCACGGGTCGGCATCATCGGCGACCGCACGGGCCGCCGCCCCCGGTGCGGCCGTCTCCCCCGCGACGTCCGCCGCGGCACCCCGAACGCGTCGTCGACCCGGGCCCGGACCGGCAGGACCCACGGCAGGTCGGCGAGGTTGCGCTCGGCGTGCTCCGTGGCGTCCCGGTCGGCCTCCACCGCGACGACCTGCCCCGCGGGCCCGACCGCCTCGCCCAGAGCCGCGGAGAACAGCCCGACGCCCGAGTAGAGGTCCAGGGCCCGCTCCCCCGGCCGGACGTCGAGCCCCGCCATGACGGCGCCCACGAACGTCGCCGCCGCGCCGGGATGCACCTGCCAGAACCCGCGCGCGGCGACGCCGAAGTCGCGCGCCAGCCGCCCGCCGCCGTCCGCCCCGGCCCAGGACGCCTCGACCCGCTCCACGACGTCGGGGACGTCCTCCGGCACGCTGCCGCGCGGCCCCACCGGGACCGCCACCGGTGCGCCCGTCGCCGGCGCGACAGCGTCGACCGCCTCGGACCCCGGCCACTCGCGCCGCGTGACGTCCAGGCCCGCCACGCCCTCGCTCGCGATCCGGCAGTGGTCGATGCGGACGACCTCGTGCGACCGGTGCCGCCGCAGCCCGGCCCGACCCGACGCGTCCACGGCGTACTCGACCCGGGTGCGCCACCCCAGCCCGTCGGCGTCCCCGGTCACCGGCTCGACGACGACGGCGACCTCGAGCCCGGCGAGCCGGGCCAGCTGCTCACGGACGACGTCCGCCTTCAGCTCGCGCTGCCGCGGCCGCGCGACGTGCTGGAGGTCGCAGCCCCCGCATCGCCCGGGCCCCGACCACGGACACGGCGGCGTGGTGCGGTCCGGCGAGGCCGTCAGCACCTCGACGGCGTCGGCGCGCACGAACCGCGACCCACCACCGAGCTCGGTGACCCGGGCCCGGACCAGCTCCCCGGGCAGGGCGTGCCGCACGAAGACGACCTGGCCCTCGTACCGGGCGACACAGTGGCCCCCGTGCGCGACGGCGCCGACGACGACCTCGACCTCGTCCCCGACGGCGACGCCGGGTGCGCGGTCGGTCATCCGCGCCGGACGTCGCCGACGACCGGGCCCTCGAAGCGGTCCTCGGCCCCCTCGGACGACGCGAGCTGCCACGGCACCGACGCCACCATGACGCCCGGGGTGAAGAGGAGGCGGGTACGCAGCCGCAGCGCGCTCTGGTTGTGCAGGACCTGCTCCCACCAGTGCCCCACGACGTACTGCGGGATGTACACGACGATGAGGTCGCGCGGGTTCTCGGACCGGATGGAGCGGACGTAGTCGAGCACCGGCCGGGTGATCTCGCGGTACGGGCTGTCCAGCGCCTTGAGCGGCACCGGGATGTCGCGGCGGTCCCACTCGGCCTGCAGGGCCCCGGTCTCGTCCGGGTCGACGGCGACGGTCACGGCCTCGAGCACCGACGGCCGGGTCGCCCGCGCGTAGGCCAGGGCCCGCAGGGTGGGCTTGTGGATCTTCGCGACGAGGACCATCGCGTGCACCCGCGAGGGCAGCATCGAGGCCTTGGTGTTGCTCTCCTCGACCCCGAGCTCGTCGCTCACGTGGTCGTAATGCTTGCGGATGCCCGTCATGACGAAGTAGAGGAAGACCATCGCCGCCACCGCGAAGCCCGCGCCGTGGACGAACTTCGTCGCCAGGACGACGAGCAGCACGAGCCCGGACATCGTCGCGCCGACGCCGTTGATGACCCGGCTGCGGAGCATCCGGCTGCGGACCGCGGTGTCCTTCTCGACCCGCAGGTGGCGGTTCCAGTGCCGCACCATCCCGATCTGGGAGAGCGTGAACGACACGAACACCCCGACGATGTAGAGCTGGATGAGGCTGGTGACCTTGGCGTCGTAGACGACGACGAGGAAGACCGCACCGCCCGCGAGGATGAGGATCCCGTTGGAGAACGCGAGCCGGTCACCGCGGGTGTGCAGCTGGCGCGGCAGGAAGCCGTCGCGGGCGAGGATCGAGCCGAGCACGGGGAAGCCGTTGAACGCGGTGTTGGCGGCGAGCACGAGGATGAGGCCGGTGACGACCGAGACGAGCACGACCCCCGGGTGGAAGCCGTCGAAGACCGCCTTGGACACCTGGCCCATCACGGTGTCCTGCACGTAGTCCTCGGGGACGAGCACGCCGTCGCGGGCCAGCTGTAGGTGCGGGTCCTCGGCGTACTTGATGCCGGTCCACCGCGCGAGGGCGATCATCGACATGAGCATGGTCACCGAGACCAGGCCCATCATGAGCAGCGTCGTCGCGGCGTTGCGGCCCTTCGGCTTGCGGAAGGCCGGCACGCCGTTGCTGATGGCCTCGACCCCGGTGAGGGCGGCACAGCCGGACGAGAACGCGCGCAGCAGGAGGAACACCATGGCGAACGAGCCGATGGTCTCGTAGCCCGGCTCGGGCATGAGCTCGAGGTCGGCGCTCTCGGCGAGCGGCAAGGAGCCGGTGACCTCCCGGACGAAGCCCACGGCCGCCATCCCGAGGACGGTGGCCATGAAGAGGTACGTGGGGATCGCGAACGCCGTCCCCGACTCGCGCACCCCGCGCAGGTTCATCGCGGTGAGGAGCACGATGATCCCGACCGCCCAGACCGCCTCGTGGCCCCGGACGAACGAGAACGCGGACGCGGCGTTCTGCACGCCGGCGGACACCGACACGGCGACGGTGAGCACGTAGTCGACGAGGAGGGCGCTCGCCACGCCCAGCCCGGCCTTGGGCCCGAGGTTCACGCTCGCGACCTCGTAGTCGCCTCCGCCGGAGGGGTAGGCGCGCACGTTCTGGCGGTAGCTCGTGATGACGACCGCCATGACGACGACCACGACGAGGGCGATCTTCCACGACTGGGTCAGGGCAAGTGCGCCACCGGCGAACCCCAGGGTGAGCAGGATCTCGTCCGGAGCGTAGGCGACCGAGGACAGGGCGTCGCTCGCGAAGACCGGGAGCGCGAGCTTCTTGGGCAGCAGGGTCTCGCCGAGCCGGTCGCTGCGCATCGCCCGGCCCACGAGAACGCGCTTGACGACACGACCGGGTGTGGACACGGGGACCACTGTAGGCAGTGCCGGGCGCCACGGCGCGCACCATCCGGTCCACGGTTCCGGCACGCCACGCCGTAGTAGCGTCGGCGTCGTGCACTTCGTCATCATGGGCTGCGGCCGGGTGGGCGCGTCTCTGGCCCGGGCCATCGAGGCCACCGGTCACGACGTCGCCGTCATCGACCAGGACGAGGCGTCCTTCCGCCGGCTCGGAGCCTCCTTCGAGGGGCGGACGGTCACCGGTGTGGGCTTCGACCGCGACTGCCTGCGCGACGCCGGCATCGAGGACGCCTACGCGTTCGCCGCGGTCTCCAGCGGCGACAACTCCAACATCCTCGCCGCCCGGGTCGCGCGGGAGAAGTACGGCGTCGAGAACGTCGTCGCCCGCATCTACGACCCGGGCCGCGCCGAGATCTACCAGCGTCTCGGCATCCCCACGGTCGCCACGGTGAAGTGGACGAGCGACCAGATGCTGCGCCGGCTGCTCCCCCAGGGCCACGTGCCGGAGTTCACCGACCCCTCGGGCCGGGTCGTCATGGCCGAGATGCCGGTGTCCTCTGAGTGGATCGGCCGACGAGTCGCCGAGATCGAGGAGGCGACGGGCGGGCGCATCGCCTACCTGACCCGGCTCGGCGACGGCTTCCTCCCCGACGCCGAGACCGTGTACCAGGAGGGTGACCTCGTCCACCTCGCGCTCCGGCGCGACGACCTCGCCGCCGCGGAGCGCGTCCTGGACGCCGCACCGCCGGCCCCCTGACCGGAAGGCCACCCGTCATGCGCGTCGTCATCGCCGGAGCCGGCAGCGTGGGCCGCTCGATCGCCCGCGAGCTGATCCGCAACGGCCACACCGTGCTCCTCGTCGACCGCGAGGCCGACAGCGAGCGCGTGTCGAAGGTGCCCGACGCCAGCTGGCTGCAGGCCGACGCCTGCGAGATCGAGGCGCTCTCGGAGGCGGGCCTGGCCGACTGCGACGTCGTCGTCGCCGCGACCGGCGACGACAAGGTCAACCTCGTGCTCTCCCTGCTCGCCAAGACCGAGTTCGGCGTGCCACGCACCGTCGCCCGGGTCAACAACCCGAAGAACGAGTGGATGTTCGACGAGGCATGGGGTGTCGACGTCGCGGTCTCGACGCCCCGGCTCATGACCGCCCTCGTCGAGGAGGCCGTGAGCGTCGGCGACCTCGTGCGCATCTTCGAGTTCCAGCAGGGCCGCGCGATGATGGTCGAGATGACCCTGCCGGTGGGGTCGCCCCTCACGGGCGCGCGGGTCGGGGACGTGCCCTTCCCCGGCGACACCGTGCTCACCGGCATCATCCGCGACGGCTCCCCCATCGCCCCCAGCCGCGACGACGCCCTCGAGCCCCTGGACGAGCTGCTCTTCATCACCACTCCCGAGGCCGAGTCCGAGCTCGAGACGATGCTCAGCCCGGGCGAGCGGCAGGCGCGCGAGCAGGAGGAATGAGGCCTCAGGCGTCCAGGGCCGGCTCGTCGTCCGCTCCCGGCCCCTGCTCGGGCTCGAGCGGCGTGTGGCCCGAGACGAGCAGCCATCCCATGACGGCGATGCCGGTGACCCACAGCGGCCAGCCGAGGGCCACCTTGGCGATGCCGAGCGAGGTCACCCGGTCCGCGAGGTAGAGGGGGACCATGACGGCGAGCCGGACGACGTAGATCGCGACGAGCACCCAGGTGAGCCGCGAGCACACCCGGACCATGCCGCGGTCACGCCTCCAGGCGAAGGGGTCCTCCTTCATCCGCGGGTCGCCCGCGCCGACGAGGAAGCCGAGGAAGGGCCACCGGGCGAGGATCGAGACGACCGTGGCGACGAGGTACGCGGCGTTGGTCAGCAGGCCCGGCACGAACGCGTCGCGGGCCTCGCCGGACCGCCAGGCGAAGAACGCGGCGACCGCGGTCGCGACGAGCGCACCGAGGACGTGCTGCAGCGAGGACCGCTGGACGACCCGGACCACGGCCAGCACGACGGCCACCCCGACGGCGGCGACGGCCGCGGCCGTGACGTCGTGGTCGGAGATGGTCCACCAGGCGACGAACACGACGGTCGGGAGCGCGGTCTCGACCGAGCCACGCCAGCCGCCGAGCGCGGTCGAGAGCCGATGCCGGATCAGCGCCTCGACCGTGTCGGCCGAGGTCGCGGCACGGGTGTCGGGCTCGCTCGTCACTGCTTCGGGATGATCTCGTAGGCGGGGTTGAAGATCGTCGGCTGCCCCTTGAACAGCGCGACCCGCCCACGGGCCCGCAGGAACGTCCCGGGCTGGATCCCCCCGATGGCGCGCCGTCCGACCCACACGAGGTTGACCGACCCCTTGCCGTCCCACAGCTCCGCGACGAGCGCCGGCACGCTGCGACGCGGGGGCAGGGTGACGGTCCGGACGGTGCCGCAGACACAGGCGGGGTAGCGCGGTGCGAGAGCGGTGAGGTCGTCGCCGCCCTCGGTGTACGACTGCTCGCGCACCTCGTCCGCCTCGGCCTCCATCGGCGTCCGGGCGAAGTCACGCAGCCGCTCGCGCAGGCTCATCAGCGGACCTCGGTGATCTCGGGACCACGCTCGAAGGGGTCGATGCCCGGGGCGTCGTCCTCCTCGTCCCCGGGCTCCCCGTCCTCCGACGTCTCCGGCCGGGCGTCCTGCGGAAGCTGCAGCGGGAGGAGCTCGCGAGGGGCCATCGGCTCCACGCCGCGGACGACGACGACACCACGGAGGACCTCGAGCAGCGGCTCGGCCGCGGCGTCGTCGATGGCGGCGCGGCCGGACAGCACCCCGCGGAGGAACCAGCGCGGCCCGTCGACCCCGACGAACATCGCCGGGGCGAAGACCGTGCGGCCGTCCGGGCCGGTGGACGGCATCCGGGTGCGCAGCGCGGTCCCGAGCGGCCCGTCCGTCTCCTCGACCGTCCCGCCCTGGGTCTCGACGGCACCCGCGATCTCGGTGCGGATCTCCTGCCACAGACCGCTGGAGCGCGGTGCCGCGAACGCCTGCAGCTGCAGGGCGGACTCGCCGAGGACGGCCGTCACGGCGTTGACCTGCTGGGTGGCCTGCTCGACCTCGAGCCGCAGCTCCATGCCCGGGACCCCGGTGACCCACAGCGCGCCGAGGTCGAGCCGGCCGTCACGACCGTCGACCTCGGTGACGTCGTACGGGCCGCCGGTGCGCTCCGGGGTCTCGGGGGCGTCGTCCACCGGCTCGGCGTCGGTCTCCGTGGGCTCGACGGCGGCCTGCTCGGCCGCGGTGTCGTCGGCGCCACGGCCGGCGTCCTTGTTCCTGCGGAAGATGCTCACGTCGGTGCGGTCCTCGGGTCGGTCGGTCGGTCGGGTCAGGCGGCGTCGGACGGGCCGAAGCCGCCGGTGGACCCGTGCCCAGTCTCCCCCCGGGCGCTCTCCGGAAGCGAATCGGCCTCGGCGAAGTCGGCGTGCAGGTACTCCTGCACGACGAGCTGGGCGATGCGGTCACCGACCCGCACGGTGAACGTGTCGCGCGGGTCGAGGTTCACGAGGTTGACGAGCACCTCACCGCGGTAGCCGGAGTCGACGGTCCCGGGCGCGTTCACGACCGACACGCCGTGCCGGGCGGCGAGGCCGGAACGTGGGTGGACCAGCCCGACCGTGCCGGGCGGGAGGGCCAGGGCGATGCCCGTGGGGACCAGGGCTCGCTCCCCGGGGCCGAGCGTGACCTCGGCGACGCTCGCGAGGTCGGCACCGGCGTCGCCGTCGGTGCTGTAGCGCGGGAGCACCGCGTCGCGGTGCAGCCGCCGGACGGTGACCGGGACGCGGGCCGGTGCTGCCACCTCGTGCATCCCCACGCCCCTCAGGCCGCGCACTCCGTGCACACGTAGACCCCGCCCTTGTCGCTCGCGAGCTGGCTCACGTGGTGCACGAGGAAGCACCTCGAGCAGGTGAACTCGTCCGCCTGGCGCGGCAGGACCCGCACCGAGAGCTCCTCGCCGGACAGGTCCGCACCCGGGAGCTCGAAGCCCTCGGCCTGTTCCGTCTCGTCGACGTCGACGCTCGAGGAGCGCTTGTCGACGCGACGGTTCTTGAGCTCCTCGATGGAGTCCTCGTTGATGTCGTCGTCGGTCTTGCGCGGTGCGTCGTAGTCGGTTGCCATCGTGGATGTCCACCCTTCGTCGTGCCAGTCGGCCCTGACAACGCACGGCGACCTCGGTTCGTGCCCACCGGACTCGCCGTGCGCGGAGATTGTGCACCATCGCCAGACGCCGCGCCACGCGGGGTCGCGGCGTGGACCGCAGGCCCCCGAAAGCGCTGGTCAGCGGCGCGAGTCGGACGCACCGACGTGACGGTCGGTGAGGTCGCGCACGACGGCCCCGAACGGCTCGGCGAGGCCCGGCGCTGCGGCCCAGCTGAGCTGCCGCGCGAGCGAGGCGTCGACCGGCCCACCGAGCACGGCACCGGCCTCCCGGGCCACGAGCTGGCCCGCGGCGCGGTCCCACGCGTTGAGGCCGGTCTCGTAGTACGCGTCGAGCCGGCCGCACGCGACGGCGCAGAGGTCGAGGGCCGCGCTGCCCTGGCGGCGGATGTCACGGACCTGCGGGAGGAGGTCGACGAGGAGGCGGGCCTGCCGCTCGCGCAGGCCGGCGTCGTAGCCGAAGCCGGTGCCGACGAGCGAGAGCCCGAGGTCGGTGGCGTCGGACGTCCGGACGGGCCGGGTGCCGGTGGCCGTCGTGCACCATGCCCCGCCGCCCGCGTGGGCGTGGAAGAGCTCGCCACGGACGGGGTTGAGCACGGCCCCGGCGACCGGCTCCCAGCCGTCCTCCGTCGTCGGGTCGCCGACGACCGCCGCGACGGAGACCGAGAACTCCGGGATCCCGTAGAGGTAGTTGACGGTGCCGTCGATGGGGTCGACGACCCAGGTGATGCCGCTCGTGCCGCTCGCGCCGCCCTCCTCCTCGCCGAGGACGGCGTCGTCCGGCCGCAGCGTCGCGAGGCGGGCGACGAGGAGCTCCTGGCTGCGTTGGTCCATCTCGGTCACGACGTCGGTGCGGGTGGACTTCACGCTCGTGCCGAGCGCGTCCGGGCGCTCCTCGACGACGAGCCGTCCGGCCTCCTCGGCGACGGCCCGGGCGACGGCCTCGAGCTCCTCGGCGGCGACGCCGGCCGGCAGGGTCGGGCCGCCCATCAGTCACGTCCGCAGAGGGCCGGACGGCTCGTCCTCAGGTTGGGGCAGCACCCCGGGTCGCACACCGAGGGGCGGACGTCGCCGGGCAGCCAGGTCTCCGGGACCACGACCTCGTCCCGCGCCTCGGCCGCCCGCTCGAGGAGGAGGTCGACCAGGCCCTCGACGAAGCGTTCGGACGCGTGCGGCGTCGGGACGCGGACGAACGGGACACCCACGCGGGCGGCGGTCTCGGCGGCCTCGGTGTCGAGGTCGTGGACGACCTCCATGTGGTCGGACACGAACCCGATGGGCACGACGACGACGGGGTCGGTGGCCGAGTCCCGGGCGAGCTCCTCGATCCGGTCGTTGACGTCCGGCTCCAGCCACGGCACGGACGGGGGGCCGGACCGCGAGCAGAACACGAGCTCGCCCTCGACCGTCGTGCCGAGCGCCGCGTTGGCCTCGTCGGTGAGCCGCCGCGCGAGCCGGAGGTGCTGGTCGACGTAGAGGTTGCCGTCGCCGTCGCCGGGTCCCGAGGTGTCGTCCATGCCCTCGGGGACGGAGTGCGTGACGTAGAGCAGCCGGGCCCGGCCCGGGTCCGGCAGTCCCCGCAGGGCGGCGAGCAGGGCGTCCAGCCAGGCCAGGCCGAGCGCGGGGTGGTGGACGTACTGCCGGACCTTGTCGACGACGAGCCCGTCGGCGGCCGGCCCGACCTCCTCGACGGCGGCGGCGAGGTCCTCTCGGTACTGCCGGCAGGACGAGTAGCACGAGTAGGCGCTCGTGAGGAGCGCGACGACGCGGGCCGCCCCGAGGTCGAGGCACTCCTGCACGGCGTCCGGGAAGAACGGCGCCGAGTTGCGGTTGCCCCACACGACCGGCGTGTCCAGCCCACGGCGGTCGAGCTCGGCACGCAGCCTGGCGACGAGGTCACGGTTGAGGTCGTTGATCGGGCTCCGACCCCCCCGTGCGTAGTAGTGCTCCCCCACCTCCGCGAGGCGCTCGTCCGGGACGCCCCGGCCGGCGGTGACACGCCGGAGGAACGACATGACCTCGTCCTCGCTCTCCGGGCCGCCGAAGGACCCGAGGACCACGGCGTCGTAGGGGGCGAGGTCGGAGGTGTCGTCGGCCATGGGACAACGCTAGTCGGCTCGTCCGGCGCGTCCCGGCGTGGGCTCCACGATCCGGGGCCCCTGCGGTGGCATGGTCGTCCCGTACGACGAGCGACCTGGGAGCCCGACATGCAGGACCTTCGCCTCATCGGCGTCCACGAGGACGGTCAGCATCTCCTGCTCGCGGACGCCGGGGGCGGGCGGTTCCGGCTTCCCCTCGACGAGCCGCTGCGAGCGGCGGCGAGGCGTGACCGGGCACGCCTCGGGCAGCTCCAGATCGAGATCGACGGCGGGATGCGCCCCCGCGAGGTGCAGGCGCTGATCCGTCGCGGACTGACCGCCGACGAGGTCGCCGACCGCGCGGGCTGGTCGGTCGAGAAGGTCCGCCGTTTCGAGGGCCCCATCCTCGCCGAGCGCGAGCACGTCGCACGCCGGGCCCGGAGCTGCGCGGTCGGCACACGGGGGTCGGCACCGGTCACCCTCGAGGAGCGGGCCGCGGAGCGGCTACGCGGCCGCGGGGTCGACCCGGACGACGTCGAGTGGGACTCCGCCCGGGACGCCGAGGGCGTGTGGCAGCTGTCGATGACCTTCGTCGCCGGTGGCCAGCGCCGCAGCGCGACCTGGGTGTACGAGCCGCTCGGCGGCTCGGTCACCCCGAGCGACGACGAGGCACGGTGGGTCGGGGAGGACCCCACGTCCGGGCTCATCCCGGCACCGCACCGGGCGCCGCCCTCCGAGGACCTCGACGTCTACGACATCGACGCCGACGGTGGCATCGAGCGCACGGAGCGTCCCCGGGGACCGCACGACCCCATCGACCTCATGGCCGCGATGCGCGCACACAGCTCGCGCGGCCGTCGCGCCCGCCGGCGCGGCACCCCCACGCACACCCCCGGCGACGAGCTGCCCCGCGAGGACGCGCTCCCGATCGAGGAGCTGGCCGTCGACACCGCGTCGGTCCCTCCCCCGCCGGCGGCGCGTGCCCGCAAGCGGGTCGACGACCACCTCGAGAAGCCCACGGGCTCCCACGAGGTGGTGGGAGGCTGGCCGGAGGACGACGACGAGCAGCGCCCCGAGACCGATGTCGCGGAGCCCGTCGGGCACGGCACACGCCGTGCTGCCGGCGGTCGGCGCGGACGGGGCCGCACGAGCGTCCCCAGCTGGGACGACATCGTCTTCGGCACCAAGGGCGGCGGACCCGCCTGACGCGGTCGGCCGGTCAGCCGCGCGGCGGCACCGGGCAGGCGTCGAGGTCGAACGGCAGGACGTCCGGCGTCGGCGAGGCGGCACGGGCCGCGTGGCTGTTCATCCGGCGCATGTGATGGCGCCGGCAGAGCACCTCGTACTCCACGACGCCCTCCCGCGCCGCCGCGGTGTCGCCCACGACGACCTGTTCGCCCTCGACGACCATGACGCCGTCGACGATGCGCGCGTTGTGGGTGGCCCGGCGCCCGCACCAGCACAGCGCCTCGACCTGCAGCACCTCGACCCGGTCGGCGAGCTCGATGAGGCGCCGTGACCCCGGGAAGAGCTCGGTGCGGAAGTCGGCGGTGATCCCGAAGGCGGTGACGTCGACGCCCATCTCGTCGACCACCCGCGCGAGCTGCTCCACCTGTTCCGGCGTGTAGAACTGCGCCTCGTCGCAGATGAGGTAGTCGACCCGCCCGCCGGCGGTCAGCCGTTCGACGACCACCTCCCAGAAGTCGACGTCGTCGTGGACCTCGACGGCGGTGGTCTCGAGGCCGAGCCGCGAGGACAGCACCGAGTCCCCCGCGCGGTCCAGCTTGGTGAAGATCAGGCCGCTGCGCCCACGGGCCCGCTGGTTGTGGTCGATCTGCAGCGCGAGGGTCGACTTGCCGCAGTCCATCGTGCCCGAGAAGAAGACCAGGTCCGCCACGAGGGCCAACCCTAGGCGACCCGGGCGGGGACGTGGACGAGCGGCACGTCGAGCTCCTCGGCCTCGAGACCGCCGTGCATCCCGACCAGCGCGAGCAGCTGCGGGCGCATCCGCGCGGAGTCCATGACGGCCAGGTCACCGCGGGCGGCCACGACGACGTCGCCGATCCGCGGGAGGTGCCCCGGGAGGACCGGCCCGAACCACCCCTCCGCGACGGCCTCCTCGCGGGTCCGGACCCAGGCGCGCTCCCCGAGGCGGGCCGACCACGCCGCGGCGACGTCGGCGGCCGCACCGGGCCGGCAGTACACGTAGGTGGCACGCGGCTCCCCGCCGAGATGCCGGACGCCCTCGCGCAGACCGGGCTCGTCGGCGAGGTCGACGCGGGTCGCGTGCGGGCAGCGGACCATCCCGTGGTCGGCGGTCACGGTGAGCGAGGCGTCCGCCGGCAGCCCGGCCGCGAGCCGGGCGAGCTCCCGGTCGACCGACTCGAGCTCCTCGGTCCACTCGAAGGACTCCGGGCCGTGGACGTGGCCCAGCTTGTCGACCTCGCCCCAGTAGAGGTAGACGAGCGAGCGCGGTGCCGAGCGCACGGCACGCAGCGCGAGGTCGACCCGGTCGGCGAGCCGCTCGGCCGCCACGAAGCCCCCGCCTCGCAGGGCGGCCCGGGTCAGGCCCGACCCGTCGAAGTACGCCGCCCCGATCCGGGCCACCTCGAGCCCCTCGGTCTCGGCGCGCTCGAACCAGGTCCGGCGGGGCTGCCACTGCTCGGGGACCGGCCCGTCCTCCCAGGACAGCTCGTTGAAGACCCGGTCCTCCCCCGGGACCAGCACCTCGTAGCCGAGCATGCCGTGCGTGCCGGACGGCAGGCCGGTGCCGAAGGTGCCCATCGACGTCGCCGTGGTGGCGGGGAACCCGGCGGGGAGCGTCCGGGTCCGCGACGCCTGCGCCCGCAGCCACGGCGCGTGGCCGAGCCGACGTGCCAGCTGGGCCGCACCGAGACCGTCGACGAGGACGACCACGCCGCGCCGCGCCGCGGAGAGGCCGAGCCGCCCGGACTCCCCCGGTCCGGCCGGGACGCCGAGGGCGGCGCAGAGGTCCGGTAGGACGTCCGCGAGGCTGCCGGTGGCGTAGCCGGGCGCCGCGGGGGCGTCCACCTCAGCCCTGGCCGATGGCGCTGGACAGGTCCCGGGCGAAGGACAGCGCCCGCGCGAGCTGGTCGTCGCCGTCGGCCGCTGCGGCGATGCGCAGGGCGATGTCGTCGCCGGTGATGGTGCCCTCGTAGCCGTGGTCGGCGTCGCAGTCGGGGTCGCTGCACGACGCCGGCACCAGGTCGACCCGCGACACCGTGCCCCACCCGAGGGTCAGCGTGACCTCTCGGCCGAGCGCACCCGGGACGTACTGGTCGGGCCGGGCGACGACGTGCGTGAGCATGACGCCCCGGACGGCGGTGAGCGGGATGGCCTCGGTGGTCGCGGTGGCGACGTCCTGCGGTGCCGGGGGGTCGTCGGCGTGGTCGTCGGCGTGGGCGATGAGGAGGCGGGTGGGGGTCAGCGCGAGCACCGTCACGTGACGCCGGACGACGTCACGGTCGAAGGTGGTCTCGAGGTGGACCAGGTGGTTGTCGATGCGCTCGCCGCCGAGGGCCGCCGCGACGACGTCGGCCACCAGGGCCGGGTAGTAGCCCGCCTGCTCGATGTCCGCCATGAGGTTCTGCGGGAGCACGGTGGCGTGGTGCGCGGAGGTCATGACCCCTATTGTGCCGCGCGGCGGCGGTCCGCTCGGCGGGAAGGCCGGGATCCGGAGCGGGGCGTCCCGGGTCCGGTACGCGCCGGGCACACCCGCACCGGGTTCGGCGCTAGGTGAGCGAGCGCCGGCCCGGGTCGATGCGCCGTGGCGCCGGGGCGAGCGTGATGTCGGCACCGAGCACCTCGACCCCGCCCGGGTGCGCGTTGACCGGGTTGAGGACGAGCGAGAAGACCTCGGGCATGTCGTCCGCCAGCACCGAGACCCGCGCGATGAGGTCGGCGAGAGCGGCACGGTGCACGGGCGCCTGCCCCCGGTACCCGTGGAGCACCGGGGCGGCCTTGACCGACGAGATGAGCTCGGAGACGGTGACGTCGGTGAGCGGCGGGATGCGGTGCGCGACGTCCCCGAGCAGCTCGGTGGGCAGCCCGGCGACCGAGAAGCCGATGACCGGCCCGAAGAGCGGGTCCTCGTCCGAGGTGACGACGACCGGCACCCCGTCGCTGCCCATCTTCTGGACGACGAACGTGTCGGCCTGGAGCGGAGCGAGGTTCCTCGTCAGGGAGGCCCAGGCATCCCGGAGCGCGTACTCGTCCCCGAGGTAGAGCCGGACTCCCCCGGGACCGGAGCCGTGCCGGACCAGGGGTGCGTCGGACTTGAGCACGACCGGCCAGCCGACCTCGTCGGCGGCGGCGACGGCCTCCTCGACCGAGCCCACCCGGTACTGCCGCCACGCGTGGATGCCGTAGGCCGACAGCAGCGTGGCGGCCTCGTCATGGGTCAGCCGACGCCCGGCCGGGGTCTCGGCGAGGACCGTCCCGACGACGTCCTCGGCGACCCGCCGGTTGATCCCCACCGGCGCGACCGGGGTGCCGTGGTCCCGGGCGCGCCACTGGCCGTAGCGGGTCGCCGCCGCCAGCGCCCGGACCGCGTCCTCCGGCATCGCGTAGACCGGGACCGCGCGGGTCCCTCCCCCGGTGCCCGGGACCGTGGCCTGCCCGTCGTCGACGCCGCGCATGCCGAGGAAGGTGGCGACGACGGGCTTGTCCCTCCCGACGGCGGCGTCCCGCACGGCGGCCGCGACGGTGGCGTCGTCCGTGGCCAGCGGCGGGATGAAGCCGGCCACCACCGAGTCGACCGCGGGGTCGGCGAAGACCTCGTCGAGGGCGGCCCGGAAATCCTCCGCCGTGGCCTCGCCGGCCAGGGTGACCGGGCCGTGGGTGACCTCGAGGTCCCACGAGGTGCAGGCGTCCGCAGCCAGGGCCCCGAGGGCCGCCGAGTTCGCGACGACGCCGACGCGCACCCCTCGCGGCAGGGGCTGGTGGGCCACGATCTGGGCGACGTCGAAGAGCTGGTGGACGTTCTCGACGCGGATGACCCCGGCCTGCCGGAGCATCGCGGAGAACACCTCGGGACGGGCCTTGGTCGCGCGGACCCGGTGACCGGGCGGCACCCCGAAGCGCGAGACGCCCGACTTGACGACGATGACCGGCTTGATGAGCGCGAGCTTGCGGGCGATCCGGGAGAACTTGCGCGGGTTGCCCATGGACTCCAGGTACAGCCCGACGGCGTCGGTGGAGTCGTCGTCGATCCAGTACTGCATGAAGTCGTTGCCCGAGACGTCGGCCCGGTTGCCCGCCGACCCGAACGTCGAGATGCCGAGGTTGCGGCGGGCGGCCGAGGCGAGCACGGCGATGCCGAGGGCACCGGACTGCGCGAAGAGGCCGAGCCGCCCGGGGGGCGGCAGGGTGGGGGCGAGCGACGCGTTGAGCCGCACCTCCGGGTCGTTGTTGATGACCCCGAAGGAGTTGGGCCCCACCAGCCGCATCCCGGACCCACGGGCCCGGCGGACGAGCTCGTTCTGCCGGGCGGCACCGGCCTCGCCGTCCTCGGCGAACCCGGAGGAGACGACGAGCAGACCCTTGACCCCCGCCTCGGCGCACTCGTCGACGACGTCGAGCACGTGGTCCGCCGGCACGGCGACGACCGCGAGGTCGACCGGGCCCGGGACGTCACGGACCGACGGGTACGACCGCAGACGGCGCAATCCGGACACGTTCGGGTTGACCGGGTGCACCTCGCCGGTGAAGCCGGCGTCGAGGAGACGGTCGAGCAGCCGTCCCCCGAAGGTGTCGGCGTCCCGGCTGGCCCCGATGACCGCGACCACTGTCGGGCGCAGGAGGGCACGCAGGCTCTGGGCCTCCGCGCGATGCTCCCGGGACATCTCGACGGCGCGGGAGCGGTCCGTGGGCTCGATGTCGAAGCCGACCTCGACGACGCCGTCCTCGAGCCGTCGGGAGACCTCGTAGCCGGCGTCGGAGAAGACGGCGAGCATCCGGCGGTTCTGCGGGAGGACCTCGGCGGTGAACCGGACGATGCCGAGGTCCCGGCCGATCGCGGCGAGGTGCTCGAGGAGGACCGAGCCGATGCCCTTGCCCTGGTAGTGGTCGCTGATGTTGAACGCGACCTCGGCGCTGCGCGTGTCGAGCCGGTCGAACCGGCCGATCCCGATGATCTCCTCGCGCATCGTCACCACGAGGGCGACACGGTCCGCGTAGTCGACGTGCGTGAAGCGGTGGACGTCGGCGTCCGAGAGACGGCGCAGCGGCGCGAAGAAGCGCAGGTAGATGGACTCGTCGGACTGCGCCGCGTGGAAGCGGCGGATGCCGTCGGCGTCGTCGGGACGGATCGGGCGCACGCTCGCGACCGTCCCGTCGCGCAGGACGACGTCCGCCTCCCACTCGACGGGGTACCCCGGTGGGAGCGCCACCTCGGTCATGCCGGTCATCCTGCCAGTCGTGGATGCGGGGCGTGGGGGCGGCACACTGGGGTCGTGGAGCTGCGCGAGGTGGTCCGTCGCCGCCGGATGGTGCGACGCTTCGACCCGGACGTCCCCGTCCCCGCCGAGGTCGTCGACGACCTCCTCTCGCTCGCCGTCCGGGCACCGAGCGCCGGGTTCAGCCAGGGCTGGGACTTCGTCGTGCTGCTCACCCCCGAGGAGCGGGACCGCTTCTGGGGCGTGGCCGCCGGGCCCGGCCCGGGCGACGCCTGGCTGCGTGGGGTCTCGGCCGCCCCGGCCCTCGTCCTGTGCCTCTCCGACCCGGACGCCTACCTCGAGCGCTACGCCGAGCCGGACAAGGGATGGACCGACCGCTCCCTCGACCGCTGGCCGGTCCCCTACTGGGACACCGACACCGCGATGGCCGCGATGCTCGTCCTGCTCGGGGCCGAGGACGCCGGGCTGGGAGCGCTGTTCTTCGGCGTCCCCCCGGACCGGCACGACGACGTGCGGGCGGCCCTGGGGGTGCCGCCCGGGCGCCGGCTCGTCGGCGTCGTGGCCCTCGGGCACGAGGCGGAACGGGTGTCGGGCTCGGCCCGCACCCGGGCGCGCCGGCCGCTCGCGGAGGTCGTCCACCACGGCCGGTTCGGAGTGTCGCGGCGGCCCTGACCCCTCCGATGTGGAGGATGGGCGGTGCCGGGCCCTGCGCCCGGGCCCGCCGCCGTCGACCCGAGGACCCGTCACCACCCCATGGCCACGCGCAGCAGCACCCCGCCGCCGGAGGAGTTCACCGAGCGGATCGTCGACATCGACGTCGAGGAGGAGATGCGCACCGCGTTCCTCGAGTACTCCTACAGCGTCATCTACTCCCGGGCGCTGCCGGACGCCCGGGACGGCCTGAAGCCGGTGCAGCGGCGCATCCTCTACGGGATGTCCGAGCTCGGGCTGCGCCCGGACCGTCCGCACGTGAAGTCCAGCCGGGTCGTCGGCGAGGTCATGGGCAAGTTCCACCCGCACGGCGACGGCGCGATCTACGACGCCCTCGTCCGCCTCGCCCAGCCGTTCACGATGCGCCTCCCGCTCGTCGACGGCCACGGCAACTTCGGCTCGCTCGACGACGGCCCGGCCGCGTCGCGCTACACCGAGGCCCGGATGGCACCGGCCGCCCTGCTCATGGTGAGCGGGCTCGACGAGGACACCGTCGACTACGTCCCGAACTACGACGACTCCCTCGAGCAGCCGGGCGTCCTGCCCGCCGCCTTCCCCAACCTGCTCGTCAACGGCGCGAGCGGCATCGCGGTCGGCATGGCCACGAACATGGCGCCGCACAACCTCGTCGAGGTCGTCGGCGCCGCCCGCCACCTCATCGACCACCCGGACTGCTCGCTCGACGACCTCATGAAGTTCGTCCCGGGCCCGGACCTCCCCGGGGGCGGGCGGATCGTCGGGCTCGACGGGGTCCGGGACGCCTACCTCACCGGCCGCGGCTCCTTCAGGACGCGCGCCACCGCCCGGGTCGAGAAGGTCACGGCACGCCGGATGGGCATCGTCGTCACCGAGCTGCCCTACCTCGTGGGCCCGGAGAAGGTCATCGAGCGAGTCAAGACCCTCGTCCAGGGCAAGAAGCTGCAGGGCATCTCCGACGTCAAGGACCTCACCGACCGCAAGAACGGCATGCGTCTGGTCTTCGAGATCAAGAACGGCTTCAACGCCGAGGCCGTCCTCGAGCAGCTCTACAAGCTGACCCCCATGGAGGACTCCTTCGGGATCAACGCCGTCGCGCTCGTCGACGGCCAGCCCCAGACCCTGGGCCTGAAGGAGCTCCTGCGCGTCTTCGTCGAGTTCCGCATCGACGTCGTGCGGCGCCGCACCGAGTACCGGCTCGCCCGGCGCACGGAGCGCCTGCACCTGGTCGAGGGTCTGCTCGTCGCCATCCTCGACATCGACGAGGTCATCCAGCTCATCCGCGCCAGCGACGACGCCGCCGCGGCCAAGGAGCGGCTCGTCTCGGTCTTCGACCTCTCCCAGGCCCAGGCCGAGTACATCCTCGAGCTCCAGCTGCGCCGCCTCACGAAGTTCTCCCGGATCGAGCTCGAGGCCGAGCGGGACGAGCTGCAGCGGATCATCGAGGAGCTCGAGGCCGTCCTCGGCGACGACCGGCTCCTCCGGAAGACCGTCTCCACCGAGCTCGCCGACGTCCTCAAAGCCCACGGCACCCCCCGACGTACGGTGCTCCTGGAGTCAGCGGGCACGCCCGCGGCCCAGACGACGCCGCTCGAGGTCGCCGACGACCCGTGCTGGGTGCTCCTGTCGTCCACGGGTCTGCTCGCCCGCACCTCGGATGCCGAGCCCGTGCCCGTGGACGGGCCACGCGCCAAGCACGACGCGATCGTCGGGGCGGTGCGGACCACCGCGCGCGGCGAGGTCGGCCTCGTCACCTCGCGGGGCCGGATGGTCCGGCTCTCGGCGCTCGAGCTGCCCTCCCTACCCCCGCTCGGCGGGGCCCCGAGCCTCTCCGGCGGCGCGCCGCTCGCGGTGTACGTCGACCTCCCCCGCGGCGAGGAGCCGCTCACCATCGTGCCGCTCGACGCCGAGGGCCCGGGCATCGCGCTCGGCACCGCCCAGGGCGTCGTCAAGCGGGTGACCACCGACTACCCTGCGCGCCCCGACTGGGAGGCCATCTCGCTCAAGGACGGCGACAGCGTCGTCGGTGCCGTCGCGCTGCGCGACGGCGGGGAGGACCTCGTCTTCGTCACGAGCGACGCCCAGCTGCTCCGCTTCCCCGCCTCGGCCGTGCGGCCGCAGGGCCGGACCGCCGGAGGGATGGCCGGTGTCCGCCTCGCACCGAAGGCCACCGTGGCGTTCTTCGGCGCCGTCGACCCGGCCACCGAGAACGTCGTCGTCACCGCCGCCGGCTCGTCGGACGCCCTTCCCGGCACCCAGCCGGGCTCGCTCAAGGTCGCGCCGTACGGCGAGTACCCCGCCAAGGGACGCGCCACCGGCGGGGTCCGGGCGCATCGCTTCCTGCGCGGCGAGGACTCCCTCGTGCTCGCCTGGGTGGGTGCGCAGCCGGCCCGTGCCTCGGGGGCCGGAGGGGTCGCCCTCGACCTTCCCGAGGCCACCGGCAAGCGGGACGGCTCGGGCACGCCGCAGAAGGCCGTCATCGCCGGGATCGGCTCACCGGTCCGCTGACCCACGGGTCGCGCTGCGCGGCGGCGCCGTGTGCGAACCCGCCGCTCCCCACCGTGACGATCGCGTTACGCAATCGTTACCGCCAGGCTTTCGACGGCCCGTTGCCACGGATGCGTAAACGCTTTTACCGTAGGCCCCGGTTCCCCTCACCGCCGAGGTGCCATCCGCCTCGGCCGACCCAGTGAAACAGGAGGCGGGCAATGGCCCTCAACCACACACGTCGCGTGGCGGCGCTCTCGGGAGCACTCGCGGTGGCTCTCACCGCGGCTGCCTGTAGTTCCGGCGACGGCGGCGGAGCAGCCGGTGGAGACACCGAGGCCTCGCAGATCGACTGCGCCCCCTACGAGGCGTTCGGCGACCTCCAGGGCAAGACGGTGACGGTCTACACGTCGATCACCGCGCCCGAGGACGGCCCGCACATCGCGTCGTACAGGCCCTTCGAGGACTGCACCGGCGTGACCATCACGTACGAGGGCTCGAAGGAGTTCGAGGCCCAGCTGCCGGTGCGGGTCCAGGGTGGCAACGCCCCGGACATCGCCTACCTCCCGCAGCCCGGGCTCCTCCAGACGATGGTCGCCACCGGCAAGGTCGTCCCCGCCCCGCCGGAGACCGAGGCCAACGTCGACGCCAACATGCCCGACTTCAAGGAGTACGGCACGGTCGACGGCACCTTCTACGCGGCCCCGCTCGGCGCCAACGTCAAGTCGTTCGTCTGGTACTCGCCGTCGGCCTTCGCGGACGCCGGCTACGAGGTGCCGACGACGTGGGCCGAGCTGACCGCCCTCTCCGACAAGATCGTCGCCGACAACCCCGACGGCGCCGTCAAGCCCTGGTGCGCCGGCATCGAGTCCGGTGACGCCACCGGCTGGCCGGCCACCGACTGGGTCGAGGACGTCATGCTGCGCACCGCGGGTGCCGAGACCTACGACGCGTGGGTCAACCACGAGATCCCGTTCAACGACCCGGCGGTCGCCGAGGCGCTCGCCGAGGTCGGCAGGATCCTCAAGAACCCCGAGTACGTCAACGGCGGCTACGGCGACGTCAAGACCATCGCCACGACGTCGTTCCAGGACGCCGGCCAGCCCATCCTCGACGGCTCGTGCCTCATGCACCGCCAGGCCTCGTTCTACGCGGCCAACTGGCCGGAGGGCACCGACGTCTCCGAGAACGGCGAGGTGTGGGCGTTCTACCTGCCGGCGATGACGGCCGACGAGCGGCCCGTCCTCGGTGGCGGCGAGTTCACCGCGGCCTTCGCCGACCGTCCGGAGGTCAAGGCGTTCCAGACCTACCTCTCCTCGGTCGAGTGGGCCGACGAGCGGGCCAAGACCTGCGGCGGCGGTGGCTGTGTCACGGCCAACACCAACGCGGACCCGAACCTGCTCACCAACCCGATCGACAAGCTGTCCGCCGAGCAGCTGACGGACGAGAACGCGACGTTCCGCTTCGACGGCTCGGACCTCATGCCCGGCGCGGTCGGGGCGGGGACGTTCTGGAAGGGCATGACCGACTGGATCATCGGCCAGGACGACAAGGCCACCCTCGACTTCATCGAGAGCTCGTGGCCGTCCTGACCTGACCCAGGTCATGAGAGCCGGGGCGGGGTGGCACGCCGCCCCGCCCCGGCTCCTCCCCTCCCCCCTCACCGGAAAGGTGGTCCGTGACGGTGACCCGTGTCATCAGCGCCGTGCCCGTCGGCATCATCCCCGAGCCCCTGCTGCGGGCCCAGAGCACGGGCGGCAAGCTCCTGCTCATGGTCTTCGCGATCATCCTGTTCGCGGTGGTCTTCGGTCTCGTCCTCGCCTTCGCCAGCCTCTTCAAGGGTCGGAACGGCGAGAAGGTCCAGGGCGCCCTGTTCGCGCTCCCGGCAGTGGCGCTGCTCGCCGTCGGCCTCGTCTACCCGGCGCTGCGCACCGTCAACCTCAGCTTCCGGGGGCGGACCGCGGACGGTCCCTACTCGCTCGACAACTACGTGACGATGTTCACCTCGCCGGAGCTCCTCGTCGTCCTGCGCAACACGGCGATCTGGGTCGTGCTCGTGCCCTTCCTCGCGACCGCGGTCGGGCTGCTCTACGCGATCCTCATCGACCGGGCCCGTGGGGAGGCCTTCGCGAAGGCGCTGATCTTCCTGCCGATGTCCATCTCGATGGTCGGCGCCGGCATCATCTGGAAGTTCGTCTACGAGTACAAGCAGACCTCGCGCCCGCAGACCGGCCTGCTCAACGGCGTGCTCAAGCTGTTCGGCCTCGAGACCAGGCAGTGGCTCCTGGACGCCCCCCTCAACACGCTCATGCTCATCGTCGTCATGGTGTGGATCCAGGCCGGGTTCGCGATGACGGTGCTCTCGGCCGCCATCAAGGCCATCCCGGACGACATCATCGAGGCCGCCCGGCTCGACGGCGTGAGCGGCTTCCGGATGTTCCGCTACATCACCCTGCCGAGCATCCGCCCGGCCGTCGTGGTCGTGCTCACGACGATCGGTATCGCGACGATGAAGATCTTCGACATCGTCCGGACGATGACCGCCGGCAACTTCGACACCTCGGTCGTCGCCTTCGAGTTCTACAACCAGATCTTCCGGTTCAACGCCCCCGGGGTCGGTGCCGCGCTCGCGGTGCTGCTCTTCGTGCTCGTCATCCCGGTCGTCGCCTACAACGTCGTGCAGATGCGCAAGGAGGCCTGAGGATGAGCACCCTCGAACCCACCGCCACGCCGGAGGACGTCACCCGCGAGATGGAGGAGACCACCGAGAAGAAGCCTCGCGGCGGCAAGCGGTCCCGGACCGGTCACGCAGCGAGCTCGCTGTCGTCACCCTGGGCCTCCCTCACCGCGGTCGTCATCGCCGTGCTGTGGACGCTGCCGACCATCGGCCTGCTCGTCACCTCGTTCCGCGGCCAGCGGGACATCCAGCGCAGCGGCTGGTGGACCTTCTGGCAGAACCCGGGCGGCCTGACCCTCGACAACTACCGCCAGGCCCTCGCCCCGGGGAGCAGCGCCGGCCTGTCGCAGTACTTCGTCAACACGGTCGTCATCACGCTGCCCGCCGTCGTGCTGCCGATCTTCCTCGCCTCGCTCGCGGCCTACGCGTTCGCGTGGATGCCCTTCCCCGGCAGGGACGCGCTCTTCGTCGCGGTCTTCGCGCTGCAGATCGTGCCCATTCAGATCGCCCTCGTGCCGCTCCTCGACATCTACGTCAACAAGCTCGGGTTCGGGGCGTCGTACTGGAGCGTGTGGCTGTCGCACACGATCTTCGCGCTCCCGCTCGCGACGTTCCTCATCCACAACTTCATGCGCGAACTGCCCGGCGAGCTCATGGAGGCCGCCCGGGTCGACGGCGCGGGGCACGTGACGATCTTCTTCCGGATCCTCCTGCCCCTGCTCACGCCGGCCCTGGCCGCGTTCGGCATCTTCCAGTTCCTCTGGGTCTGGAACGACCTCCTCGTGTCGCTCGTGTTCCTCGGCGGGACCCCTGACGTCGCGCCGATCACCGTGCGGGTCGCCGAGCTCTCCGGCTCCCGTGGCAGCGCCTGGTACCTGCTGTCCGCCGGCGCGTTCATCTCGATGGTCGTCCCGGTCGCGGTGTTCCTCGCCCTCCAGCGGTTCTTCGTGCGCGGTCTGCTCGCCGGCGGGCTGAAGGGCTAGGCCCCGGGGGGCGCGTCATCAGCACGATCACGGACGTGGCGCGGGTGGCCGGGGTGTCGGTCGCCACGGTCTCGCGCGCCCTCCGCGGGCTGGACCGCGTCTCGCCGCAGACCCGGCAGCGCGTCCTGGAGGTCGCCGAGGAGCTGCACTACGTGGCCTCGCCCACGGCCACCTCGCTCGTCTCCGGCCGCACCCGGGTCGTGGCGGTCGTCGCGCCGTTCCTCAGCCGCTGGTACTTCGCGACGCTCGTCAGCGCGATCGAGAAGGAGCTGCGTGCCCACGACCACCACGCGATCCTCTTCGACCTCGAGGACGACACCTACAGCTCCCGGCTGCCGCTGACCCAGAACATGCTGTGGAAGCGCGTGGACGGCGTCATCACCCTCGACGTCGCGATGACTCCCGACGAGGTCGCCCTCGTCGACCGCCTGGGCCTTCCCCTCGTCGCGATCGGGGCGCCGGTCCCGGGCCGCACCTGCGTGCGGATCGACGACCACGCGACGATGCGGACAGCCGTCGAGCACCTCATCGGGCTCGGGCACGAGCTGATCGGCTACATCGGGGACGTACCGGAGGACGTCGCCCACATCCGGGCACCGCGGGACCGTCTCGACGCCTTCGTCGAGACGATGCGCGCCGCCGGCCTGGACGTCGTCGAGGAGTGGGTCCTCGGCTCCGACTGGACCGCCCAGAGCGCCGCCACCGGCAGCACGGCGGTGCTGAGCGGCGAGCCACGGCCCACCGCGGTGGTGGCGGCGTCCGACGAGATGGCCATCGGGGTGCGCGAGACCGCACGCAGGCTGGGCCTGCGGGTGCCCGAGGACCTCTCGATCATCGGGATCGACGACTTCGTGCTCAGCGACGTCCTCGGGCTCTCCACCGTGCGTCAGGACGTCGCCGCCCAGGGCCGCACGGCCGCGAGCCTGGTCCTCGGCGCCCTGGGCTCCGGCGAGCCACCGGAGACCGACGACGTCGTCATGCCGACCCGGCTCGTCGTCCGGGAGTCGACCGGGCCGGCCCCCGGGGTCAGCTGACGGTGTCGTCGCCCGAGAGCTCCTCGGGGTCGCGCAGGTAGGTGCGCTTGCCGCGGATGGCCCGGTTGGCCGTCCACGTGACGGCCCAGAGCACGACGCCGATGGCGAGCAGCCACGCGGCGATGACGTACTGGACCGTGTCCCGTCCGGTGACCGGCAGGGTGAAGAAGAAGCACGCGACGGCCCCGACGACGGGCAGCACCGTGGGCGTCACGAAGTGGTCGCGGTCGATGGGGTCGCGCCGCAGGACGAGGACCGCGATGTTGACGATCGTGAAGACACCCAGCAGGAGCAGCGCGGTGGTCCCCCCGAGGGCCGCGACGGCGTCGCCGCTGTTCTCCGTCACGAGGACGATGAGGCCGAGGGCGACCGCGGTCGTGAAGAGGATGGCGACCCAGGGGGTCCGCCGTCCGGAGTGCACGCGCCCCAGGACCGGGGGCAGCACCTCCTGCCGCGCCATCCCGTAGACGAGCCGGCTCGCCATGAGCATGTTGATCAGCGCCGAGTTGGCCACGGCGAACATCGCGATGAACGGCATGACGGCGTCGACGGGGAAGTCGGGCAGACCCGCCGAGACGACCTTGGTCAGTGGGGTGTCCCCCTCGCCGAGCTCGCCCACGGGGACGAGCGCCACCGAGAAGACCGCGACGAGCAGGTAGATGACGCCGGTGATGCTGATACCGGTGAGCATCATCCTCGGGAAGGTGCGCACCGGGTCGTGGGTCTCCTCGGCCATGTTCACCGCGTCCTCGAAGCCGACCATCGCGAAGAACGCCAGGGAGGCGCCTGCGGTCACCGCGAGGAAGACGCTCTTGTCGCCCGAGGTGTCGAAGACCGTGACCCGGGAGAAGTCGGCCTTCCCGCCGGTCGCCGCGTAGAGCCCGACGAGGATGACGAGGAGCAGGCCGGACAGCTCGATGCAGGTGAGCACGACGTTGGCCTTGACGCTCTCCCCGACGCCACGGAAGTTCACCGCCGCGACGAGGAGCATGAACCCAGGGCGATGAGCAGGACGAGGGTCGAGCGGTCGCCGTCCAGCCCGAGGCCGTCGGCGAGGTTCGCCGCGAACGCCTTGCTCGCCGTCGACGCAGAGGTGATGCCCGAGGACATCACCGTGAACGCGACGAGGAAGGTCACGAAGTGCAGGCCGAACGCCTTGTGCGTGTAGAGCGCGGCACCGGCCGCCCGCGGGTACTTGGTCACGAGCTCGAGGTAGGAGAACGCCGTGACGAACGCGATGGCGAACGCGACGAGGAACGGCGCCCATGCCGCTCCCCCCACCTCGCCGGCGATCTTCCCGGTGAGGGAATAGACCCCGGTGCCGAGGATGTCCCCGACGATGAAGAGCAGGAGCAGCTTCGGCCCGATCGCCCGCTTGAGGTCGGTCTGCTCCTCGCCGGCGACCTCGGTGGGCTCTGAGCGCTCCGCGACGTCGCCCATGACTGCTCCCCTCGACCGGACACCCGGCGGGCGTCGAGGGCTCCACTCTGGCCCCGCCACCCCACGGGGGCAACAGATGCCCTCGGGGGCGCCGTGTCCCGGGTCCCGGGACGGGGGACGCCGCGACTCGATGGACGGCGGCCCGGCCCCTCAGGCGTCGATGCGCTCCTTGTCGAGCCGGTCGGCACTGTCGACGATGAAGTCCTTGCGCGGGCCGACCTCGCCGCCCATGAGCAGCTCGAAGACCTTCGCCGCCGACTCGATGTCGCCGAGCGTCACCTTCCGCAGCGTGCGCTGGCGCGGGTCCATCGTCGTCTCGGCCAGCTGGTCGGCGTCCATCTCGCCGAGGCCCTTGTAGCGCTGCAGCGGCTTGGTCCGCTTGTTCCGCTTCTGGAGGTTCGCCATCGTCCGGCGCATCTCGGCCTCGGAGTAGGTGTAGATCACCTCGTTGGCCTTGCCCCCCGGGTTGACGACCTCGATCCGGTGCAGCGGAGGGACCGCGGCGTACACCCGCCCCGCCTCGACGAGCGGCCGCATGTACCGGAAGAACAGCGTGAGCAGCAGGGTGCGGATGTGGGCGCCGTCGACGTCGGCGTCGGTCATGATGATGACCTTGCCGTACCGGGCGGACTCGAGGTCGAACGTGCGGCCCGACCCGGCGCCGATGACCTGGATGATCGCGGCGCACTCGGCGTTGCCGAGCATGTCGGTCACCGACGCCTTCTGGACGTTGAGGATCTTGCCGCGGATCGGCAGCAGGGCCTGGTGGTCGCTGCTGCGCGCGAGCTTCGCCGTGCCGAGCGCGCTGTCGCCCTCGACGATGAACAGCTCGGTGTGGTCGGGGTCGCTGCTGCGGCAGTCGGCCAGCTTCGCGGGCAGGCTCGAGGACTCCAGGGCCGTCTTGCGACGCTGGGTCTCCTTGTGCAGCCGGGCGCTGATCCGCGACTTCATCTCGGCGACGACCTTCTCGAGGACGCTCGCCGCCTGCTGCTTGACCGGGCGCTTCGTGGAGGTGAGCAGTCCGGTGAGCTCGGTCTCGACCACCTTGGCCACGATCTGGCGGACCGCGGCGGTGCCGAGGACCTCCTTGGTCTGGCCCTCGAACTGAGGCTCGGCGAGGCGGACCGTGACGACGGCGGTGAGGCCGGCCAGCGCGTCGTCCTTCTCGAGCTTGTCGGTGCCCGCCTTGAGCCGTCGCGCGTTGGCCTCGACCTGCTTGCGCAGCGTCTTGAGCAGGGCCTGCTCGAAGCCCGCGATGTGGGTGCCGCCCTTGGGGGTCGCGATGATGTTGACGAACGAGCGGACGGCGGTGTCGTACCCGGTGCCCCAGCGCAGCGCGATGTCGACGCCGCACTCCCGCTCGACCTCGGTCGGGGTCATGTGACCCTGGGCGTCGAGGACGGGGACGGTCTCGGTGAACGTGCCGGTGCCCTGCAGCCGCCAGACGTCGGTGACCGCGGCGTCCGGGGCGAGGAACTCGGTGAACTCGGAGATCCCTCCGTCGTGGAGGAAGACCTCCTCGGTGGGCTCCTCGCCCCGCTCGTCGCGGATGACGATGGTCAGCCCCGGGACGAGGAAGGAGGTCTGCCGGGCCCGCCCGAGCAGGCCCTCGAGGTCGAAGGAGGCGTCCTTGAGGAAGATCTGCCGGTCGGCCCAGTAGCGCACCCGGGTGCCCGTGACGCCCCGCTTGGCCCTGCCGACGACGGCGAGGTCGCTGGTCTTCGTGTACGGGGTGAAGTCGTGCTCGGGGTCCTTGCTGCCCTGCGCCCCGGCGACGTCGGAGAACACGCCCGGCTCGCCGCGGCGGAAGCTCATCGCGTACGTCTTGCCGGCGCGGTCGACCTCGACGTCGAGGCGCGAGGAGAGCGCGTTGACGACCGACGCGCCGACGCCGTGCAGGCCACCGGACGCGGTGTAGCTGCCCCCGCCGAACTTCCCGCCGGCGTGCAGGCGGGTGTAGACGAGCTCGACGCCGGTCAGGCCGGTGCGCGGCTCGATGTCGACCGGGACGCCGCGGCCGTTGTCGTGGACCTCGACGGAGCCGTCGCGGTGCAGGACGACCTCGACGTGGTCGCAGTGGCCACCGAGGGCCTCGTCGACCGCGTTGTCGATGATCTCCCAGAGGCAGTGCATGAGCCCGCGGGAGTCGGTGGAGCCGATGTACATGCCCGGTCGCTTGCGGACCGCCTCGAGTCCCTCGAGGACCTGGAGGTGGTGGGCGGTGTACTCGGACGCGGACTTGCTCGTCGCGGTCTTCTTGGCAGCGGTCGTCGGCACGCCCAGCAGGCTAACCGGCGGCCGGGACGGCTCCCGACAGGCGCACCGGGCGTCCCGGGAGTCCACCGGCCGGAGGGGTCCGGGCTCGGTCGAAAGGTCACGATCCGGTGATGACGCGCCCGGGTGGGGCCCCCGTTGCACCCGGGGAAGCATCAGGCGTGCTTGACTGTTGCACAGGTCGCCGATCCGCACGGGTCGGTGACCCCGAACACCGGTAGGACCACGAGCGAGCCGAGGAGGCCGATGTGAACGCCGCACTGGCACCCACCCTGACCACCGCGGACCGCTGCGACCGCTGCGGGGCCCAGGCCTATGTCCGGGCCCGCCTCAACGCCGGCGGCGAGCTGCTCTTCTGCGCCCACCACGGCCGCGAGCACGCTCCGGCCCTCGCCGACAAGGCGGAGATCCACGACGAGAGCGAGCGGCTCAACGAGCCCGAGCCCTTCGCCGCCCCCACCGAGGACTGAGCCCACCCCGGCTCCTGCCACCGTCCGGCGGCTCACCCATGGACGCGATGGCCGACGACGTCTGGATCGTCCTCCCCCCGCTGCTCATCGTCATCGGGCTGTTCGGGATCGTCGTCCCGGTCCTGCCCGGCATGCTGCTCATCGTCTTCGGCATGCTCGTGTGGGCGCTCGGCGAGCAGTCCGTCACCGGCTGGGTGCTGCTCGCGATGGCCCTGCTCCTCGCGGGCGCGGGGCTGGTGCTCCAGTACCTCCTCCCCGGCCGGCGGATGAAGGAGCGCGGCGTCCGGACCTCGACCCTCGTCCTCGCCGTCGGGCTGGGGATCGTCGGGTTCTTCGTCATCCCGGTCGTCGGAGCGGTCGTCGGCTTCGTCGGCGGGATCTGGCTCGTCGAGACGGGTCGTGGGTCGGGGCGGTCGGATGCGTGGAGCCGCACCAAGCACGCGGTCGTCGCCATCGCTCAGGGCATCGGGATCGAGCTCGTCGCCGGGCTGTCGGTCGCCGCCCTCTACGTCGTGGGGCTGCTCGTCACCTGACCGCGGCGCGCAGTGCCACGCCGATGCCGAGCAGGACAATGCTGGACAGGACGAGGAGCCATCCGGGCCCCGGCAGGGGGACGAGGAGCAGGCCGAGGCCCAGAAGGACCGCGCCCACGGCCACCAGGACCGCGCCGGCGGTCACCAGTTGTTCTCGCGGCGCTCCCAGCGCTCGTCGAGGCGGTCGATGAGCGATCCGCCCTTCTTCCGCGACCGCGCGCCCTTCGACTGGACCGTGCCGTCCTCGCTGACGACCCCGAGGCGGGAGGCCCGCGATGGGGTGGCGGCGAAGACGGCGGCCATGACCATGACCGCGAATCCGACGGCCCCGACCCACATCGTCGTGTTGACCCCGACGAGGACGAGCCCGAGGCCGATAAGCACCCCGACCGCACCGACGACCCATCGCCGTCGCTGGATGGAGCCGAGTCCGCTGCTCTTCATCTGCGAGGCGAACTTGGGGTCCTCGGCGGTGAGCGCCTGCTCCATCTGCTCGAGCATCTGCTGCTCGTGGTCTGAGAGGGGCACTGATCCTCCCGGTGGTCGGCTCGGACGCCCGACGAGCGCCCCGTTGGTCCCTGTCCGTTCAGGATAGGTGCCGAGGTCGCCGCACGGAAGCGGATGGACGAGGTTCCACGAGACTGGCTGGACGGACGACGTCCGAACCGAACCTGGCGCGGGCCCGGTCGACGGCACGGTCGGCGTCTCGCCAGCCGTGCTCGGGCTCCCCGAGGACCCCCTGGAGCGGGGCCCGCTCGGCGGGGACGAGACCGGAGAGCCGCACCCCGACGAGCCGGATCCGGGCCCGCTGCAGGCCGAGGGCGTCGAAGAGGTGGGTCGCGGTGGCATGGACCGCCCGCCCGCTGTCGGTCGGCTCCCGGAGGGTCCTCGCCCGGGTGATCGTCGTGAAGTCGCTGAACCTCACCTTGAGGGTGACGGTCCGACCCGTGAGACCCGCGGTGCGGGTACGGGCCGCGGTGCGCTCGCTCAGGGCGAGCAGGTGGCGGCGGATGAGGACGGCGTCGTCGAGGTCGGCCTCGAACGTCTCGTCGCTGCCGATGCTCTTCTCCCGCTGCTCCCGCTCGACCGGACGCGGGTCGTGCCCCCACGCGAGCTCGTGCAGATGCCGGCCGGTGGCCTCCCCGAGGCCTCGGACGAGGGTCTCTACCGGGGTGTGGGCGATGTCGGCGACGGTGCGCAGCCCGAGCCGGAGCAGCGTCTCCTCCGTCCGGTCCCCCACCCCCCACAGGGCCGCGACGGGCAGCTGCTGGACGAACGGGACGACCTCGTCGCCGGGCACGACGACCATGCCGTCCGGCTTGGCGAGGTTCGAGGCGAGCTTCGCGACGAGCTTGCTCGGGGCGACCCCGACCGAGCACGTGATCCCCTGCTCGTCGTGGACGGTGTCCCGCAGGTGCTGGGCGATCGTCGCGGGGCTGCCGAGCCGCCGGACCGCCCCGGAGACGTCGAGGAAGGCCTCGTCGAGGCTCAGGGGCTCCAGGTGCGGGGTGACCGCACGGAAGGTCTCCATGACCCCGGCCGAGATCGTCGCGTAGAGGTCGTGGTCGGGACGCAGCACGGTCGCCTGCGGGCAGAGACGGCGGGCGCGTCCCATCGGCATCGCCGAGGTGACCCCGAACCGGCGGGCCTCGTAGGTGGCCGAGAGGACGACACCGCGGGTCCCGCCGCCGATGATGACCGGCGTGCCGACCAGCTCGGGGTGGGACAGCAGGGTGGCCGACGCGTAGAAGGCGTCCATGTCGACGTGGAGGACGGTGCACCCGGTGTCGTCGGGCGGGGTGTCGTGGAGCCTCTCGGGAAGGGCGAACTGGCGGCGGCTCATGGGGACGCCTCGCTCCCCCGCCGCGCGACGCACCCTCCGCCGGCACCCGTGATGGTGCAGGAGCGGGGGTGGTCACCCCGGTTCCTGCACCATCGGACGCGCCGCCGAGGGCTCCCGGGTGAGCCGGAGCGTCCCGCGGCGGGTCGGGCGGGCGCGCGGTCAGCCGCGGGCCGCGAGGACGTGCAGGGCGCTGCCGAGGCTGCCGAGCAGCGGGTGGTCGGCGGCCGCCGCGGCGGCGTCCTCGAGGGCGGCGAGAGCGGCCCGGTCCGAGTCGGAGTCCAGGAGCGCCGAGGGGACGAGGTCGGCGAAGACCCGGACCCCTTGGACGTGGACGGGCTCGAGACCGTGCTCACGCAGGAGGGCGAGCACGGCCGGCTCGTCGAACCGGTGGGGCGCGGGGTCGTCCTCCCCCCACCTGCCGTCGGGGCGCTCGAGGACCGCGCGGGCGCGGTCGAGCCGCCCGGCGAGGGCATGGGTGAGCACGGCGTGGAGGCGCTGGGCCACGACGAGGCTGAACGTGCCGTCCGGGGCGAGGAGCGCGGCGACGGCACCGACCGCTGCGGCGGGGTCGTCGACGACCTCGAGGGTCCCGTGCAGGCAGACGAGGTCGAACGCGGCGTCGGTGCCGACGAGGTCGCGGACGGTGTCGGCGTCGCCCTGGAGGGCGTGGATGCGCCCCTCCACACCCTGCTCGGTGGCCCGGCGGCGCAGCGAGAAGAGCGCGTCGGGGCTGGGGTCGACGACGGTGAGCCCGTGACCGGCCACGGCGAGCGGGACGGCCGTGCCGCCCGTGCCACCACCGAGGTCGAGGACGCGCAGCGGGCGGCCGAGCGCGGCGGACCGCTCGGCCACGTGGGCGTCGAGGACGCGCTGGACGACCGCGGTGCGGGACCCGGCCGCCAGGGCCGGGCGTGGGGGACGGCCACGGTCGTCGGCCACGGGCGGTCTCCTCGGGGGGTCGTCGGCGGTGCTGCGGAGGGTCCCACCCTAGTGTCCCGAGCTTCCCGGGCTGGCGTGCCACAGCTTGCGCGACGGCAGCGCGGAGGAGCCCGGCACACCACGCCCGGAGCGGGGGTCGGCCCCGGCGGGCCGGATGTCGGCGTACGGCGACTGCCTGAACCCCGAGGCGTGGACGAGCACCCGGCGACCGGGCTGCTGCGCTGCCTCGCGGACGGCGTGCTCGGCGGCCTCCGCCCGAGCCACGGCGCCGGCCTCCCCCGCCACGACGGCCTCCCGGACGGCCGCGAGCCCACCGAGCTGCCAGGCGTCCCACAGCGCGGCGAGCTCCCAGGCCCCGGTGGCCCGGATCGAGACGCCACGGTCGCCGGTGCGGCGCAGCACGCCGCGGACGAGGAGCATCCACGAGTGGAAGACGACGCCGGCGTACGGGCCCTGGACGTCCTCGAAGAACGTGCAGTCCGACGGGCCGGTGCCGTCGTCCAGGGTGAGGAAGACGACCCGCCGCCCGGAGCGGACCGGCGGGGTCTGGGTCGCGACCTTGACCCCGGCGACCCAGACCTCGCTGCGGCTGCGGCTGCTCAACAGGTCGCGGCTGCGGGTGACGCCGAGCGCGGTGAGCAACGGCTCGTAGAACGAGGCGACGTGGGCCGAGGCGTCGAGGCCGAGGACGTCGAGCTCGGCGCGGACCCGCTCGGCCCCGGTCATCTCGGGCAGCCCGGTGCCGGCGACGAGCCGCGGCCGGTCGCCGAGGTCGAGGGTCAGCTGGGTCGGCTGCTCCCGGGCCGGACGGACCTCACGGGCCGCCTGCGACTGAGCGGCCGCCCGGGCCCGGACGTCGGCGCCGGCCTCCTGCTCCTCGCGGACGGTGCTGGTCGGCACGACGAGCCGGTGGCCGTCGACGGTGCCCTCCTGCGGCGCGCGGTGGCCCCGGCGCGGACCGGCTCGCCGCCCCGCTCCCCCGTGCCGCTCCCAGCGGTCGAGCTCGGCGACGTGGAGCAGGAGGTCGCGCCGGGTGACCCGGCCGCGCCGCCCGAGGCTGCCGGGCCCCAGCCCGTGCAGGGAGTCGAAGGCTCCGGCCAGGACGAGCCGCTCGGTGACCGGGCGGCTGACCCGGGCCCGGGTCCAGAAGTCGCCGAGGTCGGAGTACGGCTGGCCGGCCACCGTCCGGGCGACCTCGGCCGCGCTGATGCCCTTGACGTCGGCGAGCGAGAGCCGGATGCCGTACGGCTGCGGGTCACGCTTCCACCCCGGCACCGCGTCGGGATCCGCTCCCTCGGGTGCTGCGTCGTCGGCTGCTCCGCTCAGCGCCTCCCCTCCCGTGCCGGCGACTCCGGCGTCGTCCACCGGCTCGATGCGGTAGGTGTCGGACGAGACGTTGACGTCGAGGCCGAGGACCGGGATGCCGAAGGAGCGGGCGTCGTCGAGGAGCAGCCGCTTGGGGTACATCCCCGGGTCGTGGGTGAGGATGCCTGCGAGGAAGGCCGCCGGGTGGTGGGCCTTGAGCCACGCCGAGTGGTACGTGGGCAGCGCGAACGCCGCGGCGTGCGCCTTGCAGAAGCCGAAGCTCGCGAAGCTCTTGAGCACCGCCCAGATCCGGTCGCGCTCCTCGGGGGTGTAGCCGCGGGCCCGCGCCGCCGGGCGCCACCACGCCTCGACCTCCTTCTGGCCCTTCGGCGTGCCCATGCTGCGGCGCACCTCGTCTGCCTGGGCCAGGCTCACCCCGGTGGTCTCGGCGACGATGAGCAGCACCTGCTCGTGGAAGACGACGACGCCCTCGGTCTCCTCGAGCGCCGGCACGAGGCTCGGATGGAGGAAGCGCCGCTCCCGCCAGCCGTGCCGGGACTCGAGGAACGGGGTGATCATGTCGGACTTCACCGGCCCGGGCCGGAAGAGCGAGATGTCGATGACGAGGTCCTCGAACTCGGTGGGCCCGAGCTTGCCGACGAGCTCGCGCTGCCCCGGGCTCTCGATCTGGAACATCCCGAGGGTGCGGGTCGTCCGGATGAGCTCGAAGGTGCTCTCGTCGTCGAGCGGCACCTGTGCCTCGTCGTCGAGGTCGATGCGCTCCCCCGTGACCCGCTCGACCTCGGCGACGGCGTGCGCCATCGAGGACTGCATCCGGATGCCGAGGACGTCGAGCTTGAGGAACCCGAGGGTCTCGACGTCGTCCTTGTCGAACTGGCTCATCGGGAAACCGAGCCAGCTGGCCTCGACCGGCGTGCGGTCGAGCATCCCGGCACTCGACAGCACGACCCCGCACGGGTGCAGCGCGATGTGCCGGGGCAGGCCGTCGAGGGCCTCGACGAGGTCGAAGAAGGCGCCCATCCGGGGCGAGTCCAGGCCACGGCTGCGCAGCTCGGGGAGGTCGGCGACGGCGCTGCGGGCGTCCCGGGCCCGGATGTGGGGGAATGCCTTGGCGATCTCGTCGACCTCCTGCGGGGCCATCCCGAGCGCGGCCCCGACGTCGCGGACGGCGTGCCGGACCTTGTAGGTGTCCGTCATCGACACGCACGTGACCCGCTCGCCGCCGAAGCGGTCGAGCACCGCCTCGTAGATCTCGGTGCGCCGGGCGGACTCGACGTCGATGTCGATGTCCGGCAGCTCGGCCCGCAGCGGGGAGCAGAACCGCTCCATGAGGAGGCCGTGGCGGACGGGGTCGATGCCGCTGATGCCGAGGAGGTGGTTGACCAGGCTGCCGGCGCCGGAGCCACGGGCCGCGACCCGCACGCCGCGCTCCCGGACGAGGTCGGTGACCTCGGCGACGGTGAGGAAGTACGTCGGGTAGCCGAGCGAGCGGATGACGGCGAGCTCGGCGTCGAGCCGGTCGTGGACGACGGCGAGGTGCGCCTCGGACGCCCCCGGGTAGCGCCGGCCGACCCCGGCCCGGCAACGGTGGACGAGCTCGTCCATCGGGTCCTCACCGGGCCCGAGGCCGAGGACCTCCGGCTCGGGGAGGTGGACCGCCCCGATGCCGAGGTCGTCGTGGGCGTGCTGGACGCACTCGGCGGCGAGCCGGGCGGTCATCGCGAGGAGCCGGTCGGCGCGGGCGGTGTCGCCGCCGGTGACGGCCAGGGCACGGGCCCGCATCTCGCCGGTGCCCGCGAGGTGCCCGGCGTCGGTGACGCGGTCGAGGTGGCGGGAGTCGAGGACGACGAGGCGGCGCGCGGCGTCGAGGACGTCGACGGTGCGGACCTGCCCGGGCTCGGCGTGCCTGACCGCGGCGGAGAGGACGGCCGGGACCCCGACCGCGTCGGCGAGCCCGAGCAGCCGGGCCGCGTGCGACCGGCATCCGGGCGTGCCCTCGGGGCCGCCGTGGAGGACGACCTCGAGGGCGAGGCCGTCGCGGGGCAGGAGGGTCTGCCAGCGGGTGAGGAGGTCGCGGGCCCGGGCGCGCTGCCCGGCGAGCAGCGCCCGGCCGACGTCGGAGTCCGGGCCGAGGAGGACGACGAGCCGCGCCGGCCCCCCGGGGGCGTCCTCGGCCGCGAGGGACCACTGCCCGAGGAGGTCCGGGGTCGTCACGGGGACGCCGCGCTCGCCGCGCAGGTGGGTCGCGGTGACGAGCCGGCACAGGGCCGCCCATCCGGCCCCGGCGGCGGTGTCTCCGACCCGGCCGCGGGCGAGCACGGTGACCCGGGGGCGGCGCGGGTCGACGACCGCCCCGCCGCGCACCGGGGTGCGGGCCCGGGGCGTCCGGGGGGTGGGGGCGAGGTCGGAGACGGCGAGGTCGACGCCGAGGACGGGGTCGACGCCGGCCGCGCCGCAGGCCTGCGCGAACCGGACCGCGCCGTAGAGGCCGTCTCGGTCGGTGAGGGCGAGCGTCCCCTGGCCGAGCGCGACGGAGCGGGCGACGAGGTCCTCGGGCATCGAGGCGCCGTAGCGCATCGAGAAGCCCGAGGCGACGTGGAGGTGGGCGAAGCCGTCGGCGCCGGACACGGCCCGGCCTCAGGCGGTGCGGACGGGGGCCAGGCGCCGGGCCGCGGGATGCAGGGCGGGGACGCCGAGCCGGACCGCGACGAGGTCGACGAAGGTCTCGGCGTCGCGGAGCAGGTCGTCGGCCTCGCGGGCGGTGACCCGGACGAGACCGGTCTCGACCCCGACGCGCTGCCCGGTGACGGCGGCGAACCGCTGCGCCCACTCGGCGAGCTCGGGGGCGGAGCGGGCGGTGAGCGCCCAGACGTCGTGCGGGCCGGGCCCCGAGCCGTCCCGGACCGCAGGGCGCGCGGCGAGCAGCGCAGCGGCGGACCGCAGCGCGGCCATCGAGGCGGCGAGGTACCGGGCGGAGGCGGCGTTCGCGGCGTAGCCCGAGGTCAGGGCGTCCCGGGCGCGGTCGAGGAGGTCGAGGGTCGTCGCAGCGTGGGGCATGGGTCGTCGGTCTCCCTCAGTCGTGGGCCCGCAGGAGGAGCCAGTGGTCGTCGTCCCGGCCGAGGTCGAACACCCCGGGCGTCCCGGCCGGCGGCCGGGCCTCGACCCGCCACACCCGCCGCTCGGTGTCCGGTGCCCCCGCCGGGTGCTCCCCGACCTCGCGCCACCAGGCCCGACGCTCCTGCCAGGTGTCCAGGACGGCGCACACGGTGTACCGGCGGCCCCGCCAGACGAACGAGCGCGGGCCGGTGCCGACGGTGAGCGCACCCGCTCCTCCATCTGCCGCCCCGGAGCGCACCTCGACGGGCTCGTCGTGCCGACGTGCCATGGCGACCTCCGCTGGGCAGGACCGACCGCCCGGCGAACCCTGTGGGTGCCGGTGGTCGGAGGACGGGCTGGTCGAACAGGTGTTCGACCGGACATCCACTCTAGCCCGCTCCCCCGACACCCCGTCAAGCCGTTCCGGGACGACCGGCCGGTGACGGAGAGGTGCTCCTCCGTACGTGCCGGCCCTCCCGGGGTGGGTGTCACCGGGCCAGGTACGTCACCGAGATCGGCGTTACCGTCCCGACATGACCGCTTCCGCTCTCGGCGACTTCCTCCGCGCACGGCGCGCCGAGACCCGTCCCGATGACGTGGGGCTGCCGACCTACGGCTCTCGGCGCGTGCCGGGCCTTCGTCGCGAGGAGGTCGCGATGCTGGCCGGCATGAGCGTCGACTACTACGTGCGGCTGGAACAGGGACGCGAACGCAGCCCGTCCGCCCAGCTCCTCACGTCACTGTGCCGGGCGCTCCGTCTGGACAGGGACGGTCGCGAGCACCTGTTCCGGCTCGCCGGCCTGGCTCCGGGGGACGAGGCCGCACCGCTGCCCGAACGCGTGGACGCCTCGCTGCTGACCTTGATGGAGGGGTGGCCGGACCATCCGGCGGTCGTCCTCGGTCGCGCCTACGACGTGCTCGCCGCGAACCGCCTCGGCCAGGCACTCTTCGAGGGGTTCGAGACCATGCCTAACCTTCTGCTCATGGTCTTCGCCGACCCCTCGGCGCGCCACTTCTACCGCGACTGGGACCTCGTGGCGGCCAACACCGTGGCCGGGTTCCGGGTGCTGCACGGCCGCTACCCGCACGACCAGCGCATCGCTGCCGTGCTCGCCAGGGCCACCGAGACCAGCGGGGAGTTCGGACGGCTGTGGAGGCGCCACGAGGCCCGCGGGAAGCGGCTCGAGGTGAAGCACCTCCGGCACCGGGAGGTCGGTGACCTCACCCTGAGGATGCACTCGTTCGACGTGAGGTCGAGTCCGGGGCAGGAGCTCGTCGTCTACCACGCCGAGCCCGGGTCGCCCAGCGAGGGGGCCCTGGCACTGCTGGGCACGGTGGCCGCCACCCGGGACCGGGACGCCGCGCCCAGGGACTGAGCGTCGTGGCGCACGGCGGGCGTGCCGGGTGGGAGTGCCGCACCCAGGAAGTGCCCGCCCTTCCTCGTCTCGTGCGACACGGCCAGCCTGGAGGCACGAGCCGGGTGACGACGTCCTCCGCTCGCCCACCCGAACCCCACCTCGGAGGAACCGTCATGAGTGTCGTTCTCGTCACCGGTGCCAGCAGCGGCATCGGAGCGGCCACTGCCCACCGGCTCGCCTGCGCCGGCCACGACGTCGTCGCCGGAGCCCGGCGTACCGAGAGGGTCGACGCGCTGGTCGCCGAGCACGCACGGGCGGCCGAGGCGGCCGGCGGCAGCCTCCGCTCCCGCTCACTCGACGTCACCGACCTCGACCAGGTACGCCACTTCGTCGACGCCGCGGTCGAGGAGCTCGGCGCCGTGGACGTCATGGTCAACAACGCCGGCGTCATGCCGCTGTCACCCCTCTCGTCGCTCCTGGTCGACGAGTGGAACCGGATGATCGACGTCAACGTCCGTGGCCTTCTCCACGGGATCGCGGCAGCTCTGCCCGTCTTCGCCCGCCAGGAGAGCGGCCACTTCGTCACCATCGCCTCCGTCGGCGCCCACGAGGTCTCCCCCACCGCCGCGGTCTACTGCGCCACGAAATACGCGGCGTGGGCGATCACCGAAGGACTCCGGCTGGAGGCCGACCCTTCCGTGCGGGTCACGACCATCTCACCGGGTGTCGTGGAGTCAGAGCTCGCCTCCACCATCACCGACCCCGAAGCCGCTGCCCTGATGCACACCTACCGTGCCCACACCATTCCGCCCGAGGCCATCGCCGACGCCGTGTGCTACGCGGTCGAGCAGCCCGTAGGCGTCGACGTCAACGAGATCGTCGTCCGCCCGACCCGTCAGCGCTGACGCCCCGGCGACGCCACACCTGCGGGTGACCGGGCAGAGCCTGACCCGCCAGGAGCCCGCCGTCCTGCGCTGGGCCCGCGCTCGGCCGGGCGTCGACCGCGCCGTGGACCCGCAGGCCACCGAACCCACGTGGGTGACCTGCCGCCTGCCGGTGCGGGACCGTGGGTCGGTCTCGGGCGGGATGCATCGCGGGAGGGATACACCGAGCCCAGGGCCGGCACCGGTCCCGAGCGAGGCGGACGGCCGCGGGTCGGCTCGCTGTATCTCTCCCGTCGCCACTGCCGAGGAACCCGGCCGTGGCCACCCCGGGACTCAGCGGTCGCCCCGGGCATCCTCGCCGACGAGCGCGTCACCCCGGGGTCCCGCGGGTGGCCGACCCCGTGAGAGGACCTGCGGCACTCCGAAGCACCTGGCGCCCGATGGTGTACGAAAGTTCCTGACACCACGTGTCCGACAGGTCCACACATGACACCGTGAACGTGGCGGCGTGTTCACACACGTTCGCGGACGGAGGTCTCACCACCGCGGCGCCCGCGCGGCGAGGCGCCCACCGTCAACCCCTCCGGGCCACTACGCTCCCGCCATGACGACCGACTCGGTCGGTGTCGCGCCGGACGACGTGCCTCCGCAGCGGGACCTCACCACGCACCGCCGGGTGGCCGCCGTGCTCGAGGTCCTGGCCCTCCACCACGTCACCCCCGAGCTGCGCCAGCTGCCCGGTGCGGTGCGGACCGCGGTGGCAGCGGCCGAGGCGCTCGGCGTCACCCCCGCCGAGATCGCGAACAGCCTCGTGTTCGTCGCGGTGCACCCCGACGGCAGCACCGAGCCGCTGCTCGTCCTGGCCTCCGGCGGGCACCGGGTCGACACGACGAAGGTCGCGGGCCTGCTCGGTCTGGCGGCCGTCGAGCAGGCCGATCCGGACTACGTCCGCGAGCACACCGGGATGGCGATCGGCGGGGTCGCGCCCGTCGCCCATCCGCAGCCGGTCCGCACCGTCGTCGACGTCACCCTCGGCCGGTACGCCACGGTGTGGGCCGCGGCCGGGCACAGCCATGCCGTCTTCGCGACGACGTACGACGAGCTGATCCGGGTCACC
This sequence comes from Phycicoccus sp. CSK15P-2, assembly GCF_016888005.1. GTDB lineage: Bacteria > Actinomycetota > Actinomycetes > Actinomycetales > Dermatophilaceae > Phycicoccus. The sequence continues at coordinate 51,219 of NZ_JAFDVE010000011.1, forward strand.
GCGGGACAGCCGATGGACGTCGCCTGAGCCGCACGGCCGTCAGGTCGCGATGTCGGGGTACGGCAGCGACAGGTGGGCCAGCGCCTCGCCGTACGCCTTCTGGTAGGCCAGCGGCTCGTCGTGGTCGCGCTCGAACATCGCGATGAAGAGCGTGAGCGTGAGGAACGGGTGCGCGCCGAGCTCGAAGAGCGCGACGTGGTCGTGCTCGCGCAGCGCGGTCCGCTCGGCGTCGGTGAAGGCCAGCCAGGTGCTGCGCTCGTCGTCGATGCAGCTGAGGATCCGGTTCGCCTGCGTCTCCTCCCACCAGTCGACGGTGCCGACCGGGTCCTCGCGGTAGCGCTCGACGAGGTCGGGGTCGCGGTCGACGGTGAAGAGGAACTTGTCGACGAGGTACTTGCTCACGCCGGGGCTCCTTCCGGGTACCAGGTGAAGTAGGCCTCCATCGTGTGGAAGAGGTCGAGGCTGTCGACGTGGTCGGCCCGCGCGCCGTCGCCCGCTGCGCCCATCATGAGCATGAAGTCCATGAACCCGTGGGTCGCGTTGCCCGGCGCGTGCAGGCTGTCGAGCGTCACCTCGGCGAGGCATCCCTCGACGTCCCCGCTCGCGATCCACTCGACGGCCCTGCGGTCGAACTCGGGGTCGGGGCCGTGCGGGCCGAACTGGCGCGGCCCGCCGAGCTCGAGCGAGAGGTGGCCGGTCCCGATGATCGCCACCCGCTGGTCGCTCGGCCACGACTCGACGAGCGCCCGGATCTGCCGGCCGAGCTCGACGAAGCGCTTCGGCTGCGGCAGGGGCGGCGCGAAGATGTTCGTGTAGATCGGCACGATGGGCAGGTCGGCCTCGGGGCGCAGCGTGATGATCGGGCACGTCACCGAGTGGTCGATCCGCAGCTCGTTGCTGAAGGCGAGGTCGAAGCCGGAGTCCAGGCCGCCGCGCAGGATGTGCGAGCTCAGCTCCTCGTGCCCCTCGAGCCGGAACCTCGGGAGCCCGAACTCGCGCTCCTCGTTGTACCAGTTGGCGTCGTAGACGGGCGCCTTGCCGACGAGGAACTGCGGCATGTTGTCGAGCCACAGCTGGTGGAAGTGGTCGCTGCCGACCATGACGAGGACGTCGGGCCGGGCCCGCGTCAAGGTCTCCCGGAACCGCTCGATCTTCGCGACCCACTCGTCGGCGAACGGGGGGCGCTCGTCACCGGTCGAGGTGCTCGCGCGGTAGTAGAACGGGTGGTGCGTCGAGGCGATGACGGCGACGACCTGCGCCATTGCGGGTCTCCTTCTCGAGGGGTCGAGGGCCGGGTCACGACGCGGGGTCGACGTACTCGGCGTTGCGGTCGACGGTGAGGTAGGCGTCCATCCCGATGGGGCGCCGGGTCTCCTCGGCGATCTGGCCGAGCAGGCCGGCACAGCGGGCGAGCAGCGCGAACCCGCGTAGCAGGTCGACCGGCAGCCCGAGGTCGGCCAGGGCGGCACCGCAGACGCCGGCCCCGTTGAGCGGCAGCCGGCGGCCGAGCACCTGGTCGTGGACCCGGCCGACCGCCTCGAAGAGCCGCAGGTGCGGCCCCCGTAGCCCCTCCTCGTCCGCGATACCGACGAGCACGGGGGTGCGCGGGTCGCCGTGCTTGTGGACCGGGTGGCCGAGGCCGGGCACGTAGCGGCCGGCCTCACGCATCCGGCGGACGGCCGAGAGGGCCACCTCGTCCCAGCCGGCGTCGTCCTCCGGCAGCTCCTCGAGGTCGGCGAGGACGGCGTGCAGGAACTGGCCGCAGTCCTCGGTGACGCCGAGGAACCGGGACCCGCCACCGAGCAGCCCGGCCGCGAGCGCGCCCTGGATGGAGTCCGGGGCGGAGAGGTAGGTGAGCCGGGCGGCGATCGCGGTCGGGGTGAAACCGTGGTCGGCGAGCGCGACGAGGACCGCCTCGAAGACCCGGACCTCCGAGGGCGTCGGGCGGCGCATGGCGACGAGCCAGAACGCGAGCTCGCCGAAGCCCACCGTTCCCATGAGGTTTTCGGTGAGGTCCTGGCCGAGCAGCCGGATCTCGTCGGCACTCGACGTGCCGAGCGAGGTGGGGAACGTCGTCATCGCTGCTCCTCGGTGACGTCGGCCCGTGGGTCGTCGGCGGACGAGGCGAGCCAGCGGCGGATCTCCTCGCCGTGCTCGTCCAGCCCGGGCGGTGGGAGGTCGTAGCGGGCCTGGCTCTCGGAGAACCGGATCGGGTTGCGCACCGACGGGACGGCGGCCTCGCCCTCGCCGACGAGGACCACCGGGTCGAGCCCGACGTCCTCGGCGAACCGGACCCCGCCGTCGATCGAGTTGATCGGCCCGCAGGGCACCCCGGCGGCGATGATGTCCGAGAACCACTCCATCGCCGTGCGGGTGCCGAGGCGCTCGACGAGCAGGGGGCGCAGCTCGTCGCGGTTCGCGGTGCGGTCCTCGTTGCGGGCGAACCGGGGGTCGTCCGCGAGCTCGGGGACGCCGAGCACCTCGACGAGGCGACGGAACTGGGTGTTGTTGCCGGCCGTGACGATGAGGTCGCGGTCGGAGCACGGCAGCGGCTCGTACGGGAAGAGGCTCGGGTGGCTGTTGCCCATCCGGTGCGGGACGACCCCTCCGGCGACGAACGCGCTCGACTGGTTGACCAGCCCGGAGAGCGCCGAGGAGAGCAGGTTGACCTCGACGTGCTGGCCGCGGCCGGTGTCGTGGCGGGCGTTCAGGGCAGCGAGCACCCCGATCGTCGCGTGCAGGCCGGCCATGACGTCGAAGACCGAGATGCCGGCGCGGAACGGCTCCCCGTCGGGGGACCCGGTGAGGCTCATCAGACCCGAGATGGCCTGGACGATGAGGTCGTAGCCGGGGAGGTCCTTGCCCCCCGGGCCGCTGCCGAAGCCGCTGATCGAGGCGTAGACGATGCCGGGGTTGCCCACGGAGACGGTGTCGTAGTCGAGACCGAAGCGGGCCAGCCCCCCGGGCTTGAAGTTCTCGAGGAGGACGTCGGCGCGGCCGGCGAGCTCGCGGGCGAGGGCCAGGTCGGTCTCGTCCTTGAGGTCCAGGGCCACCGAGCGCTTGTTGCGGTTGACCCCGAGGTAGTACGTCGAGACGCCGTCGCGGACCGGAGGGCTCCACGTGCGGGTGTCGTCACCGCCGGGGGACTCGACCTTGACCACCTCGGCGCCGAGGTCGGCCAGGAGCATCGTCGCGTACGGGCCGGCGAGGATGCGCGAGAAGTCCGCGACGAGCAGCCCCGCGAGTGGTCCGGACCCCGTCGGCATCCCCGTCTCCTCCTCGTCGTCGAGAAACGGACACACGTCCGCCATCTGCGTCCATCGATCGTCGCTCGGGCCGGACGGGCTGTCAAGGCGGGCCGCTACGAACGACCGAAGCCCTTGACAGGTCGAACACGATCGGGTGACAGTGACGTCATCGGACGTCCGTCCGTCCAACGGACAGACGTCCGTCATCGATGACGATGGGAGACCCGATGCCGCACGAGACCACCGACGCCCCGGCCGTCCTGTTCCGCGGGGGCACCGTCCTCCCGATGGACGACGCCCACTCCGTCCTCACCGACACCGACGTCCTCGTCGTCGGGGACCGCGTGGCCGAGGTGGGTGCGGGACTGTCCGGTCCGGACGGCACCCTCGAGGTCGACGCGTCCGGGGGCGTCGTCATGCCCGGCATGGTCGACACCCACCGGCACATGTGGCAGACCGCGATGCGCGGCTACGGGGCCGACTGGACGCTCACCCAGTACTTCGTCTGGTACTACCTCGAGAGCGGGAGGCACTTCCGGCCCGAGGACATCCACACCGGCAACCTCCTGTCCGCCTGGGAGTCGCTCGAGGCCGGGGTGACGACGACGGTCGACTGGTCGCACGGCCTGCAGACCATCGACCACGGGGAGGCCGCGGTCGACGCCCTCGCCGCCGTGCCCGGCCGGTTCGTCCTCGCCTACGGCAACATCCAGGCCGGCCCCTGGGAGTGGACGGCCGACCCGGGGCTGCGCTCCTTCCTCGACCGCCGCCGCGGCGACCTCTACGGCTGGCAGCTCGCCTTCGACGTCACCGGAGACCCGGCGTTCCCGGAGAAGGCCGCGTTCGAGGCGGCCCGCGACCTCGGCCTGCCGGTGACCACCCACGCCGGGGTGTGGGGCGCGACGAACGACGACGGCATCCGGCTCATGACCGACGCCGGGTTCGCCGACGAGTCCACCGTGTACGTCCACGCCGCGACCCTGTCGCAGGACAGCTACCACCGGATCGCCGCGACCGGCGGCTCGGTGTCGGTCTCGACCGAGTCCGAGCAGAGCGCCGGCCAGGGCTACCCGCCCACCTGGCAGGTCCGCCGGCACGACATCCCGGTGTCGCTGTCGATGGACACGAGCGTGTGGTGGAGCGGCGACCTCTTCTCCGCGATGCGCACGACGCTCGGTGCCGACCGCTCGCGCGAGCACCTCGAGGCGCACGCCACCGGAGACACCGTCACCAACGTCCACCTGCGCGCCGAGCAGGTCGTCGACTGGGCCACCCGCGGCGGCGCCCGTGCCCTCGGCACCGACGAGATCGGACGGCTCGCTCCCGGGGCCAAGGCCGACGTCGTCCTCCTGCGCAACGACCGCTCCCCCGTGTCCTTCCCGCTGCTCAACCCGTACGGCCACGTCGCCTTCCAGGCCCAGCGCGGGGACGTCCACACCGTGCTCGTCGACGGGAAGGTCGTCAAGCACGACGGCGCGCTCGTCGGCGTCGACCTCGCCGACCTCAGGCGCCGCGCCGAGGCGACCGTCGACCACCTCCGCTCGGTCATGGGCGAGGAGGCCTGGACGGCCGGGATGAACCCCGCCATGCCGGACGCCGACGACAAGGTGCTGGACAACCCGTACCAGTACACCGACTTCCGCACCGACACCACGCTCGCCCGCGGCAGCATCTTCGGCGAGCCCGGGGCCGGCGAGGCGTAGGCCGGCAGCGCGGCGCGTAGGGTCGTCGCGACACGCAGGCGGACCCGAAGGAAGGACACACCCGGTGGCCGGTCGTGGGCAGAGCCCGGACTTCGTCGAGGCACTGGCACGCGGGCTCGACGTCCTCACGTGCTTCGACTCCGCGCACCCGGCACGCTCCCTCAGCGACGTCGCCGCGGCCACCGGCCTCGCCCGCCCCACGGCCCGGCGGCTCCTCCTGACGCTCGAGGAGCTGGGGTTCGTCCGCCAGACCGACGGCGTGTTCGCGCTGACCCCACGCGTGCTCGCCCTCGGGACGGCCTACGTCTCCTCGCTCGGCCTGTGGGACATCGCCCGTCCGCGGATGGAGTGGCTCGTGTCCCGCACCCACGAGTCGTCCTCGATGGCCCAGCTCGACGGGTCGGACATCGTCTACGTGGCACGCGTCGCGGTGCCGAAGATCATCTCGCTGCGGGTCGAGATCGGGACCCGCTTCCCCTCACCGCCGACCTCCCAGGGCAAGGTGCTGCTCGCGGGTCTCGACGACGACCGGCTGGCCGCGGCGCTCGCGACCCCGAGCCGGTCACCGGTCTCCCCGCGTCGGCACTGGGATCCCGAGGCGCTCGCCGAGGAGCTCCGCGGGGTCCGTGCGCGGGGCTGGGCCCTCGCCGACGAGGAGCTCGCCGCCGGAGTGCGGTCGGTCGCCGTGCCGGTCCGCGACGGCTCGGGTGCCGTGCGGGCCGCGATGAACGTGACCGTCCACGCCGCGGAGACCTCGACCGAGCGCCTCGTCGACGACCACCTGCCGCTGCTCCAACGCGCGGCCGGTGAGGTCAGCGCCGACTGGGCGCTGTGGGAGTCCCGTCCCACCACGGAGGCCCCGGCCTGACGCAGACCTCGGCGGGCCTCACAGCCCGAGGGCGTCGTGCACCTCGAGGGTCGCGGTCGAGCGGTTCATCGTGATGAAGTGCAGGCCGGGCGCGCCCTCGTCGAGCAGCCGCCGGCCGATCTCGGTCGCGATGGCGACCCCCTCGGCCCGCACCGCGGCCGGGTCGTCCTTGACGGCCTCGAGCCGCTCCACGACCCGCGGCGGCAGCGGGGTGCCCATGAGCTCGGACATCCGCTGGATCTGCCGGTAGCCCGTGACCGGCATCAGCCCCGGGGTGACCGGCAGCTCGCGGCGGGCCGCCACGCGGTCGCGCAGCCGCAGGTAGGTGTCGGGGTCGAAGACCATCTGGGTGACCGCGTACGAGGCGCCGGCGTCGGCCTTGCGGACGAGGACCTCGACGTCGTGGTCGAGGTCGGGGCTGTCCGGGTGGACGTCGGGGAAGGCGGCCACCCCGATCGTGAAGTCACCGAGGCCGCGCACGAGGTGGACGAGGTCCTCCGCGTGGTCGAGCCCGTCCGGGTGGGGCGTCCACGGCGCACGGACGTCACCGGGCGGGTCACCGCGCAGCGCGAGGATGTCCCGGACCCCCGAGGCCGCGTAGTGCCCGACGACCCGCCGGAGCTGGGCGACCGACTGCCCGACGCAGGTGAGGTGCGCGAGCGGCCGCAGCGAGGTCTCGTCCGCGATCCGGGCCGTGACCCGCACGGTGCGGTCCTGGTTCGTGCCCCCCGCCCCGTACGTCACGGAGACGAAGGCCGGACGCACCCGCTCGAGGCGACGGATCGCGTCCCAGAGCGCGGACTCCGCGGCGTCGTCCTTCGGCGGGAAGAACTCGAAGCTGACCGTGGGAGCGCCCGCCCGCAGATGCGCGGGGATGACGGCGTCCGTGCCCGTCACCGCACCGGCTGCTCCGTTCTCGGCCATGCGCCGAGGGTACGTGAGCGGCGGCACCGTAGGCTCGGGGGACCATCGTCCGACCGTCCCGCCGCGCCAGGAGCCACCCGTGACCAGCGTGCTCGACACCGCCGACCTGCGGCGCCGGGTGCAGGACGTCCTCGACGCCGAGCTCGCGGCCCAGGCCGAGGTCCTCGCCGAGCTCGGGCCGGACGTCGAGGACCTGCTGCGGGCCGTGCGCGCCCTGCTCCGCGGGGGCAAGCGGCTACGTGCCGCGTTCCTCTACTGGGGCGCCCGCGCCGCGGGCCTCCCGGACTCCCCCGCCCTGGTCCGGCTGGCCGGTGCCATGGAGCTCTTCCAGGCCGCGGCCCTCATCCACGACGACGTCATGGACGACTCCGACACCCGGCGTGGCATGCCGGCCGCGCACCGCTCCCTCGCGACCCAGCACGTCGACCGCGGCTGGGCCGGCGACGGTGAGCGCTTCGGGCTCGCCGGTGCGGTCCTCGCGGGCAACCTGTGCCTCACCTGGACCGACGAGGTCTACGCCACCTCCGGGCTGCCCGCCGAGGACCTCGCCCGCGGCCGGACGGTCTTCGACCGGATGCGCACCCAGCTCATGGCCGGCCAGTTCCTCGACGTCGTCGAGTCGGTCCGCCCGTGGGAGGGCGTGGCCGACGAGGAGCGGGTGGCCCGGGCAGGGCGGGTCATCCGCTACAAGAGCGCGAAGTACACCGTCGAGCACCCGCTGCTCCTCGGCGCGACGGTCGGTGGGCTGGGCCCGGCCGGCCTGGACGCCCTCTCCCGCTACGGGCTGGACGTCGGGCGGGCCTTCCAGCTGCGCGACGACCTCCTCGGGGTCTTCGGCGACCCCGAGGAGACCGGCAAGCCCGCGGGCGACGACCTGCGCGAGGGCAAGCGGACGGTCCTGCTCGCGCACGCCCTCGCCGGCGCCGGGGTGGACGCTCGTGAGCGGGTCGAGCGGCTGGTCGGCCGGGCCGACCTGGAGCGCACCGACGTCGACGAGCTGCGCGGGATCATCAGCGGGTCCGGGGCCGTCGAGGTCGTCGAGGCCGAGATCGACCGGCTCGCGGCGTCGGCCCGCGACGCGCTCGCCGAGGCGCCCGGTCTCGACCCGGAGGCGCGTGAGGTGCTGCTCGCCCTCGTGACCACCGCCACCGCGCGGAGCGCCTGACCGCCCGCACCGGCCGGGGCCGCCGCCGGCCTAGAAGGCCTCCTCCATGGCACGCCGCCGCACCTCGGTCTTGAAGCCGGCGCGGATGGCGTCGAGCGGGCTGCCCGGCACCGGGAGGGTGGGGTCCGGGGTGTGCAGCCAGCGGATGATCTCGTCGTCGTCCATGCCACCGTCGGCGAGGACCGTGAAGGTGCCCTTGAGCGCGGGGAGCGGACCGTGGTCACCGAGGAACCCCTCCGGTACGGCGAGGACCTGCCGCTCCCCGACCCGCGCCGCGAGCACCTCGCGGTCCTCGACGAGGGAGCGCGCGCTGGACAGCCGCAGGCCGTAGCGCTCGGCGAGGTCGGGCACCGGGACCCAGGACGGGACGAGCTCCTCGAGGGGGACGGGGACGTCGGACGCGGTGTCGCTCACGTCGGCCAGCGTGCCACAGCCGCAGGACCCGCGAGACGTCGGATATTCCGAGTCTCTCCCTTACCACACGTCACTCGGGTAACGTTGGCCTCACCCTGCCCAGATTTCACACGGACACCCATCCGTCATCTCGCCGAAGGACCCCTCGTCATGGTCGTCGCCGCACCTCCTCCCGCCACTCCTGTCCTGGAGTCCGTCACCGCGCTCGTGGAGCGCTCACGGACCGCTCCGCACGGCTGGACCACCTACACCGTGCGGTCCGGTGACACGCTCGTCGGCATCGCCGCGCGGCACCGGACCACCATCGGCACGCTGACCTCCCGCAACCACCTGGCGAACCCCGGCCTGATCCACCCCGGCCAGCGCCTGAGCGTCCCCCGGACCTCGGCCCCGGCGAAGAAGGCGGCGAGGACCGCCACCCCGGCCGTCGAGCGCACCGTGCACACCGTGCGGGCCGGCGAGACCGTGAGCCACATCGCCGCGCGGTACGGCGTCTCGGTCGCGAGCGTGCTCAAGGCCAACGGCCTGCGCGCCTCCAGCCTCATCCACCCGGGCGACCGCCTCACGGTCCGGGCGACCCGCACGACGACGAAGACCACGGCGTCGCGCACCGCGAAGCGGGCCTCGAAGGCCACCTCGGCGTCCGCGGCACGCACGTACACGGTCCGCTCCGGCGACACCCTGAGCCACATCGCCGCCCGCTACGGCACGACACCCGCGAAGATCGCCTCGGCCAGCGGCATCTCGACGCGCTCGCTGCTCCACCCGGGCCAGCGCCTGCGCATCCCCACCGGCAGCCCGAAGAGCAGCACGAAGACCACCTCGACCTCCTCCGGGGCCTCGGTGCCGTCGACGTTCAACGGGGTCGGCTACCCGGAGGACGTCGTCGCCGCCGCCCGCCGGAACCACGCCAGGCTCGCGGCCCGCTCGGTGCCCAGCCGGGACCAGGTCAAGGCGATGGTCGCCCGCACCGCCCGGCGGCACGGGGTCGACCCGAAGCTGGCGCTCGCGATCTCGTACCAGGAGTCCGGCTGGAACCAGCGCGCGGTCTCCCCCGCGAACGCCGTCGGCGTCATGCAGGTCATCCCGGCCGGAGGCGAGTGGGCCTCCTCGCTCGTCGGGCGCCGCCTGGACCTGCTCGACACCCAGGACAACATCACCGCGGGTGTCGTCATGCTCCGGGCCCTCGGGCGCGCGACGTCGAACACCGAGACGGCCGTGGCCGCCTACTACCAGGGGCTGGCCTCGGTGCGGCAACGCGGCATGTACGCGGACACCAGGCGCTACGTCGCCAACGTCATGTCGCTGCGCAAGCGCATGTGAGGACCGGACGGGGATCGGGAGGAGAGCCGTGACTACGTACACTCGTGCGGTGTCATCCACGGACGACGCCCTCATCGGGCGCACTCTCGACGGCCGCTACCGCGTGCTGTCGCGTCTCGCCGACGGCGGGATGGCCACGGTCTACCTCGCGGTCGACGAGCGGCTCGAGCGTGAGGTCGCCCTCAAGGTCATGCGGACCCACCTCGCCCATGACGAGACGTTCGTCGACCGGTTCCGGCGAGAGGCCCGCTCGGCCGCCGCGCTCTCGCATCCGCACGTCGTGCAGGTCTACGACCAGGGCGAGGACGCGGGCCACGTCTTCCTCGCGATGGAGTACGTCTCCGGGCAGACCCTGCGCGAGGTCCTCGCCGAGCAGGGCACGCTCTCGCCGCGCGCCGCGCTGGACGTCCTGGACGCCATGCTCCAGGCCCTCGGTGAGGCCCACCGCAAGGGCCTGATCCACCGTGACGTCAAGCCCGAGAACGTCATCATCAACGACAACGGCACCGTCAAGGTGGCCGACTTCGGCCTCGCCCGGGCGGTCTCGAGCCAGACGATGACGAGCTCGTCCGGGGTACTGCTCGGCACGGTCGCCTACCTGTCGCCGGAGCAGGTCGAGCGCGGCGGGGCCGACGCCCGCTCGGACGTCTACGCGGCCGGGCTCGTCCTGTTCGAGATGCTCACCGGCACCAAGGCCTTCACCGGCGAGACCCCCATCCACGTCGCCTACCAGCACGTCCACGGCGGGGTCCCGCAGCCCTCGAGCCGGGTCGACGACCTTCCGCCGGCGCTCGACGACCTCGTCGCCGTGGCCACGTCCCGCGACCCCGACGAGCGCCCCGCCGACGCCGGTGAGCTCCTCGAGCTCGTGCGCCGCACCCGGGCCACCCTGTCCTCCGATGTCCTCGACGCCCGGCCGGCCGGCGCGGCCGCGGCCGTGGCCGCCTCGTTGCCCACGGCCACCGCGGCCTTCCCCGCGCGGCACGCCGCCCCGTCGGCCGACCGGCCCTCCCCCGGTGGCGGCAGCGACACCACGGCTCTGTCGGTCCCGCCCCGGCCGCTCCAGGGCGTCGTCGTCGCCGACCCGAGCGGACGCCGGAGGGGCCGCAACTGGTGGCCGGCCGCGTTCGCCTCGATGCTCCTCGCGGCCGCGACCGCCTGGTTCTTCTTCCTCGGGCCTGGCGCCACCGCCACGGTGCCGTCGGTCCTGGACCGCCCGCAGGACCAGGCCGTCGCCGCCGTCCGGGAGGCGCACCTCTCCCCCACGGTCCAGGAGGCGTTCTCCGAGGAGATCGCGGCCGGCACCGTCATGGGCGTCGAGCCCGGTGTCGGCTCGAACGTGGGGCGCAACAGCGACGTCGTCCTCACCGTCTCCAAGGGCAAGGAGCGCTACGAGGTCCCCGACCTCACCGGCATGACGCGGGCGGAGGCCGAGCGCCGGCTCGCGGAGGCCAACCTCGCGCTCGGCAAGGTGACGTCGACGTTCGACGACGAGGTCCCCGAGGGCCAGGTCGTCTCCCTCGAGCCCGAGGCCGGAACGCAGGCCAAGCGTGACGCGAAGGTCGCGCTGGTCCTCAGCAAGGGCCGCGAGCCGATCGAGGTCCCGGACTTCACGGGCAAGAACGCCGAGGAGGCGGGGCGCGCACTGGGCGACCTCGGCCTGAACGTCGACTCCGGCGAGCAGCAGAACGACGACACGGTGCCGGCGGGGGACGTCATCAGCCAGTCCCCCCGGGACGGCACGCTCTTCAAGGGCGACACGGTGAAGCTCGTCGTCTCCAAGGGCCCGGTCATGGTCGACGTGCCGAACGTCGTCGGGAAGCAGCTGCCGGAGGCCCGGCGCATCCTCGAGGAGGCCGGCTTCCAGGTGCAGGTCGAGCGGGCCTTCGGAGGTGTCTTCGGCACCGTGCGCTTCCAGGACCCGACCGACGGGCAGCGCCCCAAGGGCAGCACCGTCAAGGTCACGATCGTCTGACGCCGCACCCGGGCCGGTGCGGTCCGGGTCCCTCGGGGTCCAGGAGTCGGCGGTCCCGCACGATGCCTCTGCGGCGCCCCTGCCGTGCCGCGGCGTCAGCCGCTCAGCACCGCGGTGGCGGCAGTGACGGCGGCGTCGGTGCCGGCGTCGTCGACGTCGAGGTGCCAGACCAGACGCACCGCCCCCGGGCCGATCGCGTAGGCGCGCACGCCCCGGTCGAGGAGCGCGGCGACGAAGTCCCGGGCGCTCACCCCGGCCGCCGCGACGTCGAGGACGATGATGTTGGTCTCGACCGCCGTGGGATCCACGACCGCGGGCGCGACGTCCGCACAGGCCTGCGCGAAGCGGCGGGCGCGAGCGTGGTCGTCGGCGAGGCGCTCCACGTGGTGGTCCAGGGCGTGCAGACCGGCCGCAGCGAGGACGCCCACCTGACGCATCCCGCCGCCGTAGCGCTTGCGCCACACCCGCGCCTCGGCCATCGCCTCGGCCGAGCCGACGAGCACCGACCCGACCGGCGCGCCGAGCCCCTTGGACAGGCACACCGACACGGTGTCGAACTCCGCACCGTACTCGGCGAGCGGGACGCCCGTGGCGACGTGGGCGTTCCACAGCCGCGCGCCGTCGAGGTGCATCGCGACCCCGAGCGCCCGCGTGCCGGCACGGACCTCCCGGATCGCCCCGAGCGGCTGCACCGTGCCCCCGCCGAAGTTGTGCGTGTTCTCGACGACGACGAGAGCGGTCTCCACCTGGTACGGCCCCACTCCCGTCGTGACGAGCGAGAGCGGGCCCGACGCCACGAGCCGGCCCTGCTCGCTCGGCCAGGTGCGGCTCGTGATGCCCGAGAACGCCGCCGCGGCACCGAGCTCGGCCCGCACCACGTGCGCGAGCTGGTCGGCGAGCATCTCGCGGCCGGGCACGACATGCAGCCGCAGGCCGAGCTGGTTGGCCATCGAGCCGGTCGGGGTGAACAGCCCGGCCTCGTGGCCGAGCATCCCCGCGACGCGCTCCTCGAGGGCCCGGACGGTCGGGTCCTCGCCGAAGACGTCGTCACCGACCTCGGCGCGGGCCATCGCCTCGCGCATGGCGGCGGTCGGACGGGTCAGGGTGTCGGACAGCAGGTCCGCGACGATCTCCGGCACGCGGGTCAGTCCTGCGCCAGCATCTCGGCGACGAGGAACGCGAGCTCGAGGCTCTGCTGGTGGTTCAGCCGCGGGTCGCACACCGACTCGTAGCGCGTCCCGAGGTCGGCGTCGAGGATCTTCTCGGACCCACCGATGCACTCGGTGACGTCGTTGCCGGTGAGCTCGACGTGGATGCCGCCGGGGTGCGTCCCGAGCGCCTGGTGGACCTCGAAGAAGCCGCGGACCTCGTCGACGACGTCGTCGAAGTCGCGGGTCTTGAAGCCCGACGCCGACGAGAAGGTGTTCCCGTGCATCGGGTCACAGACCCAGGAGACGGGTGCACCCGCCGCGGTCACCTTCTCGACGATCCCCGGCAGCGCCTCGCGGATGCGACCCGCCCCCATCCGGGTGATGAAGGTGAGGCGGCCGGGCGTGCGGTCGGGGTCGACGAGGTCGATGATCCGCAGCAGGTCGTCGACGTCGGCGTTCGCGGAGACCTTGACGCCCACCGGGTTGCGCACTTTCGAGACGAAGTCGAGGTGGGCGCCACCGAGGTCGCGGGTGCGCTCGCCGACCCACACGAAGTGTCCGGAGGTGTCGTAGAGGTGCCCGGTCCGCGAGTCGACGCGGGTGAGCGGCCGCTCGTAGTCCAGGAGCAGGGCCTCGTGGGCCGAGAAGAACTCGGTGGACTTCATGGCCTCGAAGTCCGCGCCGCAGGCCTGCATGAAGCGCATCGCCTTGTCGATGTCCTTCGCCAGCCGCTCGTAGCGCGCGAAGGCCGCGTTGCCGACGAAGCCCCTGTTCCAGTCGTGGACGTGGCGCAGGTCGGCGAAGCCGCCGGTCGTGAAGGCCCGCACGAGGTTCAGCGTCGCGCTGGACGCGTGGTAGGCACGCACGAGCCGCGACGGGTCCGGCGTGCGGGCCTCGGCCGTGAACTCGTAGGCGTTGACCATGTCGCCGCGGTAGGCCGGCAGCGTCACGCCCTCGCGCGTCTCGTCGTCGCTGGAGCGCGGCTTGGCGTACTGGCCGGCCATCCGGCCGACCTTGACCACCGGCATCGACGCGCCGTAGGTGAGGACCGCGGCCATCTGGAGGATCGTCTTGACCCGGTCGCGGATGTTGTCGGCCGTCGCGGAGTCGAAGGTCTCGGCGCAGTCGCCGCCCTGGAGGACGAACGCCGCACCACGCGAGACCGCCGCCATCCGGTCGCGCAGGACGTCGCACTCCCCCGCGAACACGAGCGGCGGATAGCTGGCGAGCGTCCCCACGGCCGACTCGAGCGCGGCCGGGTCGGGCCAGACCGGCTGCTGGGCGGCAGGGAGGTCGGCACCGGCGGCGAGCGCCTGGAGAGGGTCGGAGGCGGTGGTCGTGCTCACGAGCGTCAAGGATAGGTGCGGGCCCACCGGGCGAGACCGCGGGGCCGCATCCCGGACCGGGTCGGAGCCGCTCCCGCCCGGCGCTCAGGACGTGACCGGGTCGTCGTCCTCGAGGCCGTGGGCCAGCGCGAACCGGACGAGCTCGACGCGGTTGTGCAGGTGCAGCTTGCCGAGGGTGTTCTGCACGTGGTTCTGCACCGTGCGGTGGGAGAGCACGAGCTGGGCGGCGATCTCCTTGCTCGACATCCCGGTGGCGACGAGGCGGAGCACCTCGGTCTCGCGCGCGGTGAGCTGCGGGATGGGCCGTTCGGGGTCCTCCCGCTCGGCCGGTGTCTCGGCCCCGAGCCGGCGGTACTCACCGAGGACGAGCCCCGCGAGGCCGGGGGTGAAGACCGCCTCGCCGCGGGCCGTCGCCCGCACCGCGTCGACGATCTCGGCGGACGACGCGGACTTCACGAGGTAGCCGGTGGCGCCGGCCTTGACGGCCTCGAGGACGTCCTGCTGCTCGCCGCTCGCCGACAGGATGAGCACGCGCGTCTCGAGGTCGCCGAGCGCCCGGCAGACCTCGTCCCCGCGCATCCCGGGCAGGTTGAGGTCGAGGACGAGGACGTCGGGGGCCGTCGCGCGGGTGCGCCGGACGGCGGACGGGCCGTCGGCGGCGGTCCCGACGACGTCGAGCCCGTGGGCCCCGAGGTCACGTTCGAGGGCGGAGAGCCACAGCGGGTGGTCGTCGGCGACGAGGACCCGGGGGGACGGCTCGGGCGCCGTGGGGTCCGCACTCATGGCTGCTCCTCGGGACGACGGGGGACGACGATGCGCACGGTGCATCCTGCCCCCGGCCGCGTCGTCCACGTGGCCGAACCGCCGAGGTCCTCGACCCGACCGCGGACCGAGCCGCTCACCCCCATCCGGCCACGGGCGCTCGCGCCGTGCAGCTCGGCGAGCTCGGCACCCACCCCGTCGTCGCGGACCGTGAGCTCGACGCCGGTGGCGTCGCCCTCGAGGAGGACCCAGGCCCGCGCGCCCTCCCCTGCGTGCCGGGCCACGTTGTCGAGGACCGCGGCGAGCGCCGCGTCGAGCTCCCGGGCCACCTGCGGGTCGACGAGCAGCGGCTCGGCCGGCACCGAGACCGTGACGTCGGGCCGCTCCTGCGCCGTGACGCGCAGGCGGAGGTCGACCTCGGCACCGGCGGCACCGTGCAGGTCAGGTGTGGTGCCGTCCGGCGCGCCGGCCCCCGAGACGAACCGGCGCAGCGCGCGCTCCTGGTCGGCGGCGAGCGTGCCGAGCTCGGCCGCCTCCCCGCCGAGGTCGGTGCCCCGACGGTGGATGAACGACAGCGACTGCAGCACGCCGTCGTGGACGACCCGGGCGATCCGCTCGCGCTCGCGCAGCCGCTCCCGCTCGAGCAGCACCTGCTCCTCGCGGACCAGACCCGATCGGGCGAGGTCGACGGCCAGCCCGATGAGACCGCCCAGGAGCACGAGGATGACGATGTTGTGCAGCGTGCTCTGGGTCGGCCGCCCGGCGATCTCGACGAGGTCGGCGACGGCGACGACGGCCGCGGACACCAGCCCGCCGCGGGCCCCGGAGACGACCGCCGCCGTGGCGACCGACCCCGCCGCCCAGACCGTGGGGATCGTGTACTGGCCGGAGGACACCGCGGCCATGCCGTCGGCGAACGGCGTCGCGAGGATGCCGAGGACGGCGATGACGACCTCGGCGACGACCGTGCGACGGCTCCGGCGGCGGTGGCGGAGCATGGCCAGGGACCACCCCGCCATGACGAGGAGGACCGCGCCGGCGACCCAGGGGCGCACCATGTCGTCGTGGCGCAGCCAGGTGAGGAGCACCGCGTAGGCGGTCGCGAGCGGGCGGAACACGTCGAGTCCGCGGTGGAAGGCCTCGACGACGACCGGCTCGCGCCGGCCGGTGCGGGCCGACCGGGGACCCAGGACCGCCACGGTCGCGGCGCCGGTCAGCTCGCGCGGCGGTGCGGAGGTGCGTCCTCGCCCGCGGGACCGGGGTGCTGCTCGTCCAGGCCCTGGGCGTCCAGGACGTCCTCGAGCTCGCCCACGGCGCGGCCCGGGGTCGCGGCGTCCGCGACCTCCTTGGCCTTGGCCTTCTTCTGCCGGGCGATGCGGTCCTTCATCGCCGTGGCGTACATGTCGACGTACTCCTGACCGCTCAGCTCCATGAGGGCGTACATGATCTCGTCGGTGATCGAGCGCAGGACGAAGCGGTCGCCCTCCATGCCCTCGTAGCGCGAGAAGTCGAGCGGCTGGCCGACCCGCACCCCGACCCGGACGAGCTTGGGGACACGCGCGCCCGTGGGCTGGGCCTTGTCGGTGTCGATCATGGCCACCGGGATGACCGGCACGCCCGCCTCGAGTGCCATCCGTGCGACGCCGGTACGACCCTTGTACAGCCGGCCGTCGGGGCTGCGGGTGCCCTCCGGGTACAGGCCGAGCAGCTCGCCCCGACCGAGCACCTTGAGACCGGAGCTCAGCGCGGCCTCGCTGGCCCGGCCCCCGGAGCGGTCGATGGGCAGCTGGCCGACGCCCTTGAAGAACCAGGCGGTGAGGCGGCCCTTGAGCCCGGCCCCGGTGAAGTAGTCCGACTTCGCGAGGAACGTCACCCGACGGGGCGCGACGAGAGGAAGGAAGATCGAGTCGGAGAACGACAGGTGGTTGCTCGCGAAGATCGCGGGCCCGGTCTCCGGGATGTGCTCCTCACCCTCGACCCAGGGCCGGAAGAGGAGGCGGAGGACCGGCCCGAGGACGACCGTCTTCAGCATCCAGTAGAACAACCGGACCACCCTTCTGCGCGTGCTCTTCGGAAGCCTAGTGCACGTCCCCCGGACCGCGGGGGCCGTCACGGTACGGACGGCCGCTGTATCCCGGGGCCTCCGGCGTGCGAAGATCGGGCTGTCACCGATGCAGCAGGAGTGCCTCCCGTGAACGACCGGCCGGGCGAGATGGACGAGCGCGACGTCGACGAGCGCTTCGCGTCCATCGTCGCGGCCTGGGACGACCCCGCGGCGCTGCCGCAGCGCGGTGAGACCGGCCGCCGCGCCGTGGGCCCGACCGACGCCGGCCCCACGGCTCCGGAGCAGGACCGCGAGGCCGACGAGCCGGAGGCCGGCCCGGATGCCCCCGCGCCGCCCCCGTCCGGGGTCAACCCCTCGCCACTCGAGGGCACGACGGGCGCCTCGTCGTGGCGGGTGCCGGAACCCGCCGAGCCCGGCGCGACGCCACCGGCGCTCGAGGACGAGCACTACGACCCGCCGCCGGTCCACCTGCCGCCGCAGGAGGACCTCCACTTCTGGGGTGCCGTCATCGGTCTGGTCGGCGGCCCCCTCCTCCTCGTCTACGTCGCGATGGCCCGGCCGTTCCACAGCACCCGCTGGTTCCTCGCCGGTCTCGTGCTCTCCCTCCTCGGGTTCGCGCTCCTCGTCCTGCGCCAGCCACGCGACCGCGACGAGGACGACGACGGCGCCCGCGTCTGACGACGGCCGGCCGACCACTGCGCGACGGGACGGACGGCCGGCGTCCTGCCCCCCGGCGGACACCGGCCGACCGCGGCCGGGTGGCTACCGGGCCGCCTGCCGCTCGAGCCAGCCGAGGATCACGTGCGTGGTCTCCTCCGGCCGTTCCTGCTGGATCCAGTGACCGCAGTCGAGGCTGACCTCCTGGTCGGGGCCTCCGTCTCGGCGAGGGCGATCATCGCCATCCCGGGCGGCAGCGCCTCCACGGGCTGGTTCGTGCGGAAGATGTTGCCGAGGAACCTGCGGGCGTTCCGGTCGAGGACCGCGTCGGCGACACCCGGCTGCCGGTTGAAGTGGACGAAGTAGAAGTCCTCGCCGAGCACCTCCTCCATGAGCTCGACCCAGGGTCGGTCCCCACGTGGCTGGTACGGCAGGCTCAGGTTGACCAGGCGACGCACACGTCCTGGGTGCAGGAGGGCCGACCCCCGGACGACGTTGGCGCCCCAGTCATGACCGACGAACGTGGCGTCGTCGTACCCGTAGTGGTCGAGGAGGGCGACGAGGTCGCCGGACAGGTGCTCGATGTCGTAGTCGGTCACCTCGGGCGGGCACGAGGAGCCGCCGTAGCCACGCTGGTTGGGGGCGATGACGTGGAAGCCGGCCGCGACAAGAGCAGGCATCTGATGACGCCACGAGTAGGCGTGCTCGGGGAACCCGTGGCAGAGCACGATCGGGTTGCCCCTGTTCTGCTGTCCCGACTCGAAGACCTCGAGCTCCACTCCGTTGACCGGGATCGTCGTGGCCTCGGGAAATCCGGTCACTGTCGGCATCGTCCGGTCCTTCTCTCTGTGGGGTGACTCGTACGACGCCGACGGTAGGAACACTTCAGGACACTCGTTGTCCGCGGACGGCGATACGTTCCGGGACGTGTACAAGGACCCCACCGCGCGGGCGCTGCAGCTGCTCTCCCTGCTCCGGACATCCGCGCCGCCGCCGGAGCCGCGATCAGCGACATCGAGGACACGTCCCGGCAGGCACTCGCCAAGATCGAGCAGTCCCTCCCCCACCGGCTGAGGCGGCGCGTCTCGGCCTTCCACGACAGCGTCGTGGCGCTGCGCCGGCTCCCCTCCGCCGACGAGACCGTCGACTCCGACGCACTCTGCGTACTGGTCTCGGCGTGCCGGGACCACGAGGCGGTCCGCTTCGAGTACCTGGACCGCAGCGGCGAGCACAGCCATCGCCTCGTCGAGCCGCACCAGCTCGACGCACTGGTCATGACGATCGTCGGGCTCGCCCTCCGTGCCTCCGTCCACGTCGTCGAACCGAGCGCGGTCGCCGGCGAGGTGGCCGCGGTGCACGACCGCCTGGGCCGGCGGTGACCCTTCCCGGACGCCCGACCTGCTCACCCGGCCGGAGGGTCGGAGGTCCTCCCCTCCGGGCCGGCCGTCTCGCAGCCCTCCACCACCACATCCACCCACGCGGCACGGTGGTCGCTCGCCCGGTACCAAGCCCCCTCTGGCACGGCGACCGGCCCCGGCGGCAGCACGCGTACCTCGGGCGAGGCGAAGAGGACGTCCAGCCGCCGGTGCGGGCGGCGGGCCGGGTACGTGGGGTGCTCGGGCCCGGCTGCGGCCAGCCCGCCCGGGGTGTCGACGAGCCGGTAGGCGTCACCGTCCGGCCCCTCGTTGAGGTCCCCGCCGACGACGAGGGGGGCGACACCGGCCAGCGCGTCGAGGACCGCCCGCACGTGCCGCACCCGTTCGGCCGGCCTCAGCGAGAGGTGCACCGAGGCGACCGTGAGCTCGGGACCCTCCGGCAGCCGGACCCGGGCCCGGGCCCATCCCCGGGTGCGGTCGGGCCACCGCACGGGCAGCCGGTGGTGCGAGGCCTCGAGCAGCTCGACCCGCGGGGCGGTGAGGACCGTGGTCCCGCCGCTCCCGGTCTGCCGCCCGCTCCACCGCATCCCGCACGCCACGGCGAACCTGCGCAGCCGCCACGGGGCGAAGAGCCGGCGCGGCACCTCCTGGAGGAGCAGGACGTCGGGGTCGACCGCCCGCACGAGCCGCGCGGCCAGGCGGTGGTCGTCGAGGAAGTCGCGGGTGTTGTACGTCGCGACCCGCGCGCGACCGGGGGCCGCCACGCCGGTCAGTCCCGGCCGGAGGAGCCGTCCGGCCCGACCCGGTCGGTGGGGTCCGCGGCGTCCGCCCAGGCGAGGTCGGCCGCCGCCACGCGCGCGAGGTCGGCAGCGCCGACGAGACCCGCCTCGTTGCCGAGCTCGGCGGCGACGATCCGCGCCTCCGGCCGGTAGCCCCGGCCCGTGAGCTGGCCGCGCATGGCCTGGCGCGCCGGGTCGAGGAGGAGGTCGCCGGCCGCGCTCACGCCGCCGCCGACGACGAACGTGCCGGGGTCGAGGGCTGCCGCGAGGTCGGCGATGCCGATCCCGAGCCAGCGCCCGATCTCGCCGAGGAGCTCGCGGGCGAGGGCGTCCCCGTCCCGGGCGGCCTCGGTGACGAGCGGGCCGGTGAGGTCGTCGGGGTCGCCGCCGACCCGCTCGAAGAGGTCGGAGACGACCGGGCTGCCGGCGGACATCAGGGTCCGGGCCTCGCGGACGAGCGCGTTGCCGGAGGCGTACTGCTCCCAGCATCCCCGGTTCCCGCACTCACAGCGGATGCCGTCCGGGACGACCCGCATGTGGCCGAACTCCCCGGCGATGCCGAAGCGGCCGCGCAGCACCCGGCCGTCGAGGACGATGCCGCCGCCGATGCCGGTGCCGAGGTTGACCATGACGAGATGGCTCTCGCCGCGGCCGGCGCCGAAGCGGTGCTCGGCCCATGCCGCCGCGTTGGCGTCGTTGTCGACGAAGATCGGCAGGTCGAGGCGCGCCCGCAGGGCCTCCTGCAGCGGCTCCTGGCGCCATGACAGGTGCGGGGCGAAGACCACGGTGGCGCGGTCGGCGGCGACGAAGCCGGCCGCCCCGATGCCGACGGCCACGACACCCGGCTCGGCCTCGAGCATCTCCTCGACGGCGGACACGATGGTGTCCTCGACGACCCGGGGGCTCGTCGATCGGTGCGGGGTGTCGCGGCGGGTCCGGCGCAGGACGGTGCCCGTGCCGTCGACGACCCCGGCGGCGACCTTGGTGCCCCCGATGTCGACGCCGACGGCGAGCGGGGCGTCAGCCACGGGGCGCGCCCTCGTCAGGGCCCTCGGGACGCTCCTCGCGGGCCCGCGCCGATGCGAGGTCCCCGAGGACCGCCGCGGCGAACCCCGCGAGCTCGGCGAGACTGCCGAGGGTCTCCGGACTGAGCCCGCGGACGAGGGCCGAGGCCCGGCACACCGGGCACCACTGGCAGACCGGGTCGTCGCACGTGAAGCCGTCCTCCCGCGCACGGGGTGCGGACCCTGGGTCGTCCTCGTGCGGCCGGTCGGCCGCGGAGGACGCGGCGTCGGCACCGGCCCGGCGCAGGCTCTCGAGCAGCCGCCCGGCCTCCTCGGCGACGCTCCCGACGTCCTCGGGCCACCGCTGCGCGGTCATCAGGTGCTCAGCCCTCGACGCGCTTCTTCAGCTCGCTCAGCGCGGCGTCGATGATGAGCTTCTCGGCCTTGCGCTTGAGCATCCCGATCATCGGGATCGTGAGGTCGACCTCGAGGTCGTAGGTGACCCGGGTCCCGGCACCGACCTCGGCGAGGGTGTAGCTGCCGGTCAGCCCCTTGAGGAGGTCGGCCTCGACGAGGTGCCAGGAGATGACCCCCGTGCCGTCCTCGTCGACGTCCCACTCGTACTCGAGGGTGTAGCGGTCCTTGATGGCCCCCGCGTCGAGGACGAACTCGACGCGGTCCGCCCATCCGTCACCGTCCTCGGTGACGACCCGGCACTCCTTGACCTGCTCGGCCCACTCCGGGTAGGACCCGAAGTCGGCGATGACGTCGAGGACCTCGCCCGGCGCGGCGGCGATCTCGGTCGAGGACTGGGTGCGGTCGGCCATGATCGGCAGGCTACCCGGCCTGCGGGGCCTACAGTTGAGGGGCCGCTCGACCCCGCGTCCGAAGGAGCACCGACGGTGCACGAGATGTCCACCCCACTCGTCCTGGCCGAGACCACGGAGGGCACCCTCGGTGACCTGCCGGCCCGGCTCGCGGCCGACGACCCCGCCCGGGTCGCGTTCTCGGTGCGGACGGAGGCGGGCTGGACGGACGTCACCTCCGCGACGTTCGCCGCGGAGGTCGACGCCCTCGCCAAGGGGTTCGTCGCCGCCGGGGTGGCCACGGGGGACGTCGTCGCGATCATGAGCCGCACGCGCTACGAGTGGACCCTCGCGGACTTCGCGCTCTGGGCGGCGGGCGCCGTGCCGGTACCCGTCTACGAGACGTCCTCCCCGGACCAGGTCGAGTGGATCCTCTCCGACTCCGGCGCCGTCGGGGTCCTCGTCGAGACCGAGGCCCACCTCGGCGCGGTCGAGAAGGTCCGTGAGCGGCTCTCCGGGCTCGACCACGTGTGGGTCGTCGACCACGGCGACATCGACACCCTGAGCCGCGACGGGGCCGACGTCGCCGACGACGAGCTCACCGCACAGCGGGCCGACCTCGACCGCGGCTCCCTCGCCACCGTTATCTACACGTCCGGGACGACCGGCCGCCCCAAGGGCGTCGAGCTCACCCACGGCAACTTCCTCACCCTGGCCGAGAACGCGGGCGAGCAGATCCACCAGGTCGTCCGCGCCGACGGCGCCTCGACCCTGCTCTTCCTCCCGCTGGCGCACGTCTTCGCGCGCTTCATCGAGGTTCTCGCCGTGACCGCCGGGGTACGGATGGGTCACAGCTCGGACCTCAAGACGCTGATGGACGACTTCGCGGCGTTCCGCCCGACGTTCATCCTCGCCGTGCCACGGGTCTTCGAGAAGGTGTACAACTCGGCGGAGGCCAAGGCCGAGGCCGGCGGCAAGGGCCGGATCTTCGCCGGCGCCGCCGCGGCCGCCGTCGCGTGGTCGGAGGCCCTCGACACCGGCACCGTCCCCTTCGGCCTGAAGGTCAGGCACGCCCTCTTCGACCGCCTCGTGTACGCCAGGCTCCGTGAGGCGATGGGCGGCCGGGTGCAGTACGCGGTGTCCGGCGGTGCCCCGCTCGGGACCCGCCTCGGGCACTTCTTCCGCGGCATCGGGGTCAACATCCTCGAGGGGTACGGGCTCACCGAGACGACCGCACCCGCGACGGTCAACCTCCCGGACGCGATGCGGATCGGGACGGTCGGGCCACCACTGCCGGGGGTCGACGTGCGGATCGGCGACGACGGCGAGATCTGCATCCGGGGCATCAACGTCTTCCGGGCCTACCGGGGGAACCAGGACGCCACCGACGAGGCGGTACGCGACGGCTGGTTCCACACCGGTGACGTCGGCGAGCTCGACGACGCCGGGTACCTGCGGATCACCGGCCGGAAGAAGGAGATCCTCGTGACGGCGGGCGGCAAGAACGTCGCGCCGGCGGTGCTCGAGGACCGGCTGCGCTCGCACCCGATCGTCAGCCAGTGCATCGTCGTCGGCGACGGCCAGCCGTTCATCGCCTCGCTCGTCACCCTGGACGAGGAGATGTACCCCGCCTGGGCGGCCAACCACGGTCTGGAGGACGTCCCGCTGAGCAAGGCCCGCGACGACGAGCGAGTGCGGGCAGCGGTGCAGGAGGCGGTGGACGACGCCAACACCGCGGTGTCGAAGGCGGAGTCGATCCGCAAGTTCGTCATCCTCGACGGGGACTTCACCGAGGAGTCCGGGCACCTCACCCCCTCCCTCAAGCTCAAGCGCAACGTCGTCATGCGGGACTTCTCCGACGAGGTCGACGCCCTCTACGGTGGCTGACCCGGCGCCGCCCGCGCGCCCCCGCCGCCCCCCGCCCGGCGTGGTGCCGGCGGTCCTGCTCGCCGCTGGCTGGCTGGGGTGGTTCGGGGTCCTCCAGTGGAGCGTCGTCCGTTTCCGGCTGCCGATCGTCCTGACGCTCACGGCGTGCACCGCCCTGCTGGCGGTCTGGCTCGTGCGCCGGGTCGAGGTGCCACTGCCCCGCTGGCTGGCGCCCGGGGTCGTCGTGGTCTCGGTGGCCGTCACGGTGCTCGTCCCGCTCTTCTCCTACCTGCGCGGTGGATGGCGCACCGCGGCGCTCGGGGTGCTCGTCGTCGGGGGCCTCGCGGTCGCCGGGCTGCTCGCCGGTGGCCGCCGGCTCGCCCCGGCAGCCTTCGCGGCGGCCCTCGTGACGCACGCGACGCTCGCGGTCGTCACCGTCCTCGGTGACCGCGCGCCGAGGATCGACGTCTGGGTGGTGCTGCAGCAGGCCGCCGACGCCACCGCACGAGGCGAGAACATGTACACCCAGCAGTGGCGCGACTCTCCCGGCGTCCAGGACTTCTTCCCCTACCTGCCCTGGATGTCGATGCTCACCGCACCTGGCCGCTGGCTGGCCGGCGACGTGCGCTGGATGCTCGCGGTCTGGTCGCTCGTGCTGCTCGCCGGCCTGTGGGCCCTGGCCGGGGGACGGCGTGGGGACGCGGCACGAGGCGCTGCCGTCGCGGGAATGCTCGTCCTCGCGCCCGGGACCCTCACCCAGGTCGACCAGGCATGGACCGAGCCGGTGCTCGCGGCGCTCCTCGTGTGGTGGGCCGTGCTGGTACGGCGCGACCACGCCTGGTGGGCGGTCGTCCCGCTCGCGCTCGCCTGCGCGAGCAAGCAGCACCTCGCGCTGCTCGCCCCGGTGCTCCTCGTCTGGCGACCCTTCGGGTGGCGGCGCACCCTCGCGGCGGGCGGGTTGGCCGGGGTGCTCATGACGCCCTGGGTCCTGGCAGACCCCGCGGCGTTCCTCGAGGACACCGTGACGACCCTGCTCGCCTTCCACCCGATCCGCTTCGCGAACACCTGGTACCTGTACTTCCTCAACGAGCACGGGGTCACGCTGCCCTTCGCGGTCACCGGCCTCGTCATGCTCGGCGCGGTGGCCGGGGCCTGCTGGGCGGTGTGGCGGCGGCAGCCAGGGCTCGCGGAGGTCCTGCGGTGGCTCGCCCTCGTCCTCGCGGTGGCGAACCTCGTCAACAAGCAGGCCTTCTACAACCAGTACTGGCTCGTCGCCGCGCTCGTGGCGGCCTCGCTGGCGGTCGGGCCGCTCAGCCGGAGAGAGCCTGCAACCGCAGCTGCCACCGCCGGATGAGCCCGGCCCGGTCGGTGCCGAGGATGCCCGGCATCGCGGCGTCGCAGACCCGCTCGGCGTCCCGCGGACCGTCCGGGCTGCGGCAGGCCCGTACGAGGCGCCGCAGCCCGTCCTCACCCGCGAGCTCGGCGACGGTCTCGGCGGCCTGCCACGCGGCGAGGTAGCCGACCTCGACGCCACCGGCGGCAGGGTCGAAGGCGGAGGGTGCGGGGAGGTCTCCCGGGACGCCGTCGGACCCGACCGCGGCGACGAGCGCCGCGGCGAGGCGGCGCTCCGGCAGCCCCGCCCGGGCGTACCCGACGTGGTCGGCGTAGCCCTCGTCGAGCCAGGTGGGTGCCTCCCCGGGGGCCGACGCCCGGACCGCGACGTGGACGAGCTCGTGGGTGAGCACGACGTCCCGGCCGGTGTCCGTGAGCCGGCGTCGGGCCTGCGGGTCGAGGACGACGCGGTCGCCCGTGGCCAGCCCGTCCGGACCGACCGGACCGTCGGTCGTCGCCGCCAGCCCACCACCGGAGGACCCCAGCAGCGAGCCGGCCTCGTCCTCGGTGCTCGGCACGAGGACGAGCGTGCGCTCCGGGGTGCCGGACCAGTGCTCGGCGAGGGCGGGAAGGGCACGGTCCACCGTGCGGGCGGCGGAGTCGAGGGCGGCGGGCTCCGCGCTTCCCGCGACGACGGCGTGGGTGGTGCGGAGCGTGGTCAGGCCGGGCATGGCGAGCCAGGGCGGCGCTGCGGACCCCGCCGTCGCGGACTCGGAGGCCACCAGCCATCCGTCGCCCCGGGGGACGACGGAGTAGCGCACGGTGGCGGTGCGGTCGGCGCGGTCGACCCCGGCGACGCGGTAGCGCTGGACGACGTCGACGGCCTCGGCGTCGTCGACCGGGGGGACGACGTCGTGGCTCACCGTGGCCCGCAGCGCGCGGGCGGCCCGGAACGCGGCGAGCTGGGCGCGTCCGGCCTCCCCGTCGACATGGGCGACGGTGGCCGTGAAGGCCTTCTCGTCGCCGGCCGCGAGCGCCGCGTCGCGCGCCGCGAGGACGGCGCCGACGGCCGAGGCCACATCGGAGGGCGAGCCGCCGGTAGGGGCTCCGGGCGTCCTCGTGGCGGTGCCCGAGCCGGTCGACGGCGCGTCCGCCGGGCCACTGCACGCCGGGAGCGCGATCAGGGCGAGCACCACCGCACACCGGACGGCGCGGAGGGCAGGGACGGGCACCGGGTCATCGTAGGGAGCCCGCGGGTCGCTCAGCCGACGGCGCGGCCCGGCAGCTCCTCGCCCGGCTCGAGCCTGGCCCGCGCGCGACCGGCGGCCTCGGCGTCGACCAGCCCGGCCCGCACCAGGCGCGTGACGGCCGCGCGCTCCTCGGCGTCGAGGGAGGACTCACCGCGAGGGCCGCCGATCGAGAGGAGCACGGGCACCATGCAGTCGTCACAGTGCAGCTCGCGTACCGGGCAGGTCCGGCACTCGACGGTCAGCACGTCGTCCCGGGTCATGGGTCTCACCTCTTCCGCTGGGGTCGTGGCCGACACTACGGACGACCACCGACACCCCCTCGTGGGCACGGGCCCCCCGGCCTGCCACCGCGTCGTCCGCGGCCCGTCCCGCGCGCCTCGGACGTGCTGTCGGCGCCCCGGCCTACCGTCTGCGGCATGGCGATGGTCCAGGGCACGTTCGACGACCTGGGCACCCCCCTGTCGTCCGTGACCTTCGTCGTCGTCGACCTCGAGACCACCGGCGGCAGCCCGGCCGAGTGCGCCATCACCGAGATCGGCGCCGTCAAGGTCCGCGGCGGCGAGGTCGTCGGCGAGCTCCAGACGCTCGTGAACCCCGGCGAGCCCATCCCGGCCTTCATCTCGGTCCTCACCGGCATCACCGACGCGATGGTGGCCGACGCGCCGCGCATCGAGGCGGCCCTGCCCGCGTTCCTCGAGTTCGCGGCCGGGTCGGTGCTCGTCGCGCACAACGCGCGCTTCGACGTCTCCTTCCTCACCGCGGCCGCCGAGCGCACCGGTCACTCCTGGCCCGGGTTCCCCGTCCTCGACACCGTCCACCTCGCCCGCCAGGTCGTCCGCCGCGACGAGGTGCCCAACCACCGGCTCGGCTCCCTGGCCCGGCTCTTCCGGTCCACCACGACGCCCGACCACCGGGCCCTGCACGACGCCCGGGCCACCGTCGACGTCCTGCACGGCCTCATCGGGCGCGTGGGCAACCTCGGGGTGCACTCCCTCGAGGAGCTGCTCGACTACACCGGCCGGGTCTCCCCCGCCCGCCGCCGCAAGCGCCACCTCGCCGACTCCCTCCCCGACGCCCCCGGGGTCTACCTCTTCAAGGACGGCCACGGCCGGGTCCTCTACGTCGGCACCTCGGTGTCCATCCGCACCCGCGTCCGCTCGTACTTCACCGCCTCCGAGCACCGGCGCCGGATGGGCGAGATGGTGCGCCTCGCCGAGTCGGTCAGCCCGGTCGTCTGCGCGACGACCCTCGAGGCCGAGGTCCGCGAGCTGCGGCTCATCGCCGAGCACAAGCCGCGGTACAACCGCCGCTCGCGCCACCCCGAGAAGGCACTGTGGGTCAAGCTCACCGTCGAGCCCTTCCCCCGGCTGTCCGTCGTCCGCGCGGTCGCCGCCGACGGCGCCCGCTACGTCGGGCCGTTCGGGTCGCGCCGGGCCGCCGAGGCCGCCGTCGCCGCGGTCCACGAGGTCCTGCCGCTGCGGCAGTGCGTCCAGCGGCTCTCGCCCCGCACGCCACGCAGCGCCTGCGCGCTCGCCGAGATGGGCCGCTGCGGCGCACCGTGCACCGGGGCGCAGAGCGTCGAGGAGTACGCCGAGGTCGTCGACCGCGCCGCGGCGCTCCTCGGCGGAGGCACCCGTGAGCTCCTCGTCGCCCTCCAGGAACGGATGACCGAGCTCTCCGGCCAGCAGCGGTTCGAGGACGCCAGGACGGTCCGCGACCGGCTCGTCGCCCTCGTCCGGGGCGCCTCCCGCAGCCAGCGGCTGGCCCCCCTCGCCGCCATTCCCGAGCTCGTCGCCGCACGCCGCGCGGTCACCGGGGGCTGGGAGGTCGTCTGCGTCCGGTACGGACGCCTCGCCGGGAGCACCACGTCCGCGCGGGGCGCCGACCCGATGCCGGTCATCGCCGCGCTCCGGGCCAGTGCCGAGGTCGTCGCGGCCCCCGTCGCGCCGTCCACCGCCGCGACGCCCGAGGAGAGCGAGAAGATCCTCCACTGGCTGGAGTCCCCCGGGGTCCGCATCGTCGACGTCGACGGCCCGTGGACGTGCCCGGTCGCGGGCGCCGCCGCCGTCCGCGAGGAGCTCGAGCCGCTGGAGGCCTCCCGCCGGACGACCGCCGGCTTCGCAGGCGTGCGGTGAACCGGCCGCCGGATGCGGACGCGCGTCGTCCGCATCCGCGCCTAGTGTCACCGCCATGACCACCAAGCCGCTGCTCGACCTCGTCGTCCTCGACTGCCCCGACCCCATGGCCCTCGCCCGCTTCTACGCCGAGGTGCTCGGCTGGGAGGTCGAGGAGGACGCCGACGAGGACTTCGTGAACCTCGTGCCACCGGGGGGTGGCATCACCCCGACGAACCCGGACGGCCGCACCACCCTGTCCTTCCAACGGATCCCCGACTGGCAGCCACCCACCTGGCCCGGCGGCGCGCACCCGCAGCAGTTCCACCTCGACCTCTCGGTGCCGGACATCGCCGCGGCCGAGCCCGCCGTCCTCGCCGCGGGCGCCACGGTCCACGAGCACCAGCCGTCCCCGGACGGCGGCTTCCGCGTCTACCTCGACCCCGCCGGACACCCCTTCTGTCTCGTCCGAGGCTGACCGGCGCCCGAGGTCGCCCCCACCCCCGACCGGTAGCGTTCACCCGGTGAGCGACCTCCGTCTCGTCGACGTCCCGGTCCCCGACGGGACCACCCAGGCCCATCTCTCGCTGCCCCCGGGCGGCCAGGGCCCGGGAGTCCTCCTCTTCATGGACGCCATCGGGCTCCGCCCGCAGATCGCGGCGATGTGCGACCGGATCGCCTCCTGGGGGTACGTCGTCCTCGCCCCCAACGTCTTCCACCGCGACGGGGACGTCGAGGCCCTCGTGCCGCGGGTCGACCTCACGACGGCCGAGGGCCGCGAGTCCTTCATGGGCGACGCCATGGCCCGCGTCCGGTCGCTGACGAGCGACCTCGCCGTCCCGGACGTCGCGGCCTACGTGCTCGCCCTGCGGGACCGGGCCGAGGTCACCGCCGGACCGATGGCCACGACCGGCTACTGCATGGGTGCCCGCCTGGCCGTGCGGGCCGCGAGCGAGCATCCCGGCGACATCGCCGCCTGCGGCGGGTTCCACGGGGGCGGCCTCGTGACCGACGAGCCGGACAGCCCTCATCTCGGGCTCGTCGACGCCCGCGCCGAGTTCGTGTTCGGGCACGCCGACGCCGACCGCTCGATGCCCGCCGAGGCGGTCGCCGCCCTGGGTTCGGCCCTGGAGGCCCAGGGCCTCGTCGCCCGCAACGAGGTCTACCCCGACGCGCCGCACGGCTACACGATGGCCGACACCGCGTCCTACCAGGAGGCCGGCGCCGAGCGGCACTTCCGCGAGCTCGAGGCGCTCCTCGCCCGGACGCTCTGACCGCGAGCCGGTGGCTAGGCTGACGACGTGATCACCGCCATCGTCCTCATCAGCGCCGACGTCGACCGCATCCCCGAGGTCGCCCAGGAGATCGCCGACCTCGACGGCGTGACCGAGGTCTACTCGGTGGCCGGGGACGCCGACCTCGTCGCCATGGTCCGGGTCCGCGAGCACGAGGCACTGGCCGACGTCATCGCCGACCGACTCAACAAGGTCTCCGGGGTCACCGGCACCAACACCCACATCGCGTTCCGCACCTACTCCGTGCACGACCTCGAGTCGGCGTTCAGCCTCGGCATCGAGGGCTGAGACCGCGGTCAGGGGGCGGCGAGCGCGCGGGTCGTCGCGACCCACCCGTCGAGCAGCCGCGCCGCGGCACCGGAGTCCAGAGCCTCCCGGGCCCGGTCCACCCCGGCCGCCAGGGCGTCGACGAGGCCGGCCCGTGACACCTGCGGCAGTCCGGCCGCGACGGCGAGGGCCATCCCGGCGTTGAGGACGACGGCGTCGCGCGCGGCGCCCGGCTCACCCGCGAACACCCGCCGGGCGACCTCGGCGTTGAACGCGGCGTCCCCGCCGCGCAGCGCCTCGACCGGGGACTCGTCGAGCCCGACGTCCCCCGGCGCCACCGCGAGCTCGTGGACCGCACCGTCGGCGACCCACCACACCGTCGAGGTCGTCGCCAGGGTGAGCTCGTCGAGGCCGTCGTCACCGCGGAACACCGCCGCCGGGCGGCCCCGTCCGGCGAAGACCCCCGCGATGAGCGGCGCGAGCCGGGCGTCGGCCACGCCCACGGCCGCGTACGTGGGCTGCCCCGGGTTGGTCAGCGGGCCGAGCGCGTTGAAGGCCGTGCCGATCCCGAGGTCCCGCCGGGTGACCGCGGCGTGCCGCATGGACGGGTGGAAGGCCGCCGCGAAGCAGAACGTGATGCCGGCGCGCTCGGCGACCTCGGCGACCCGTTCGGGCGGCAGCGAGAGGTCGACCCCGAGCTCCTCGAGGACGTCGGCCGACCCGGTGGACGACGACGCCGCGCGGTTGCCGTGCTTGACGACGCGCAGGCCGGTGGCCGCGATGACGACCGAGGCCATCGTCGAGATGTTGACCGAGTGCATCCGGTCCCCGCCGGTGCCGACGATGTCGACGCTCGGGCCGGGGACCTCGATGCGGTGCGCGTGCGCGAGCATGACGTCGGCGAGACCGCGGAGCTCCTCGACGGTCTCGCCCTTGGCCCGGAGCGCCACGAGGAAGCCGGCGAGCTGCACGGGCGTCGCCTCGCCGCGCATGACCTGGTCCATGGCCCAGCCCGACTGCTCGGTGCCCAGGTGCTCGCCGCGCAGCAGCGCCGAGGTGAGGTCGGGCCAGGTGGGCCCGCCGGTGCCGGAGGGCACGGCGTCAGCCGACGGAGACCCGGCCCCGGGCGAGGCCGGCGACGGCCTCGGACACGGCGATCGGGTCGAGCGGGTGCGGCACGGCGTCGTCGGCGAGCGACCAGCCCGCGAGCCAGGCGTCCTGCGGGCGCCCCGTGAGGACGAGCACCGGCGGGCAGCGGAAGATCTCGTTCTTCAGCTGCCGGCACAGCCCCAGCCCGCCGACCGGCGTGGCCTCGCCGTCGAGGACGAGGACGTCGTGGCCGCCGGCGTCGGCCGCCTCGATGACCGCCTCTGCGGTCGCGCACTCGTGCCAGGCCGCGACCTCGACGTCCCGGGCCGGCCGGCGGCCCACGGCGGCCCGCACGGCGTCCCGCGTCGTGATGTCGTCGCTGTAGAGCAGCACCCGCACCCGGTGCACGCCGTCGGTGTCCGGGCCGGTCGGGGTACCTGCGTGGCCGTGGGAGTCGCTCATGCACGGCATCGTAGCGAGCCGACACGCCCGGACGGCCAGGCGCCCGCCCGCCGCAGGGGACCGACCACTGCGCCGGCGTTGTCGAGCCTTGCGGGGGGTCCCCTCGTGTCGACCCCTCGGTTGTCGGCATAATGCCCGCGTGGCGTCTTCTGCAGCAGCTTCGCTCCAGCACACGGGACCGGTGCCCTCCATCCCCGGTCAGGGGCCGGCGACCCGGCCGAACATGGTCGCCGTCGGCACCATGGTGTGGCTGTCGAGCGAGCTCATGTTCTTCGCCGCGCTGTTCGCCTTCTACTTCACGCTCCGCGGGCACCTCCCGGAGCTCTGGGACGAGCGCACCGAGATGCTCAACGTGCCGTTCGCGGCCGCGAACACGCTGATCCTCGTCGTCTCCTCGGTGTGGTGCCAGCTCGGCGTCTGGCAGGCCGAGCGCGGTGTCCCGGCCCGCCCGGCGGGCACCCGTCTGACCTCGGTCAAGGCCTGGGGCATGCGCGAGTGGTACGTCCTCACGTACATCTTCGGCGCAGTCTTCATCGCCGGCCAGGTGCTCGAGTACGCCACGCTCGTCGAGGAGGGCGTCACACTGTCCTCGGACTCCTACGGGTCGATCTTCTACCTCGCCACCGGCTTCCACGGCATGCACGTGACCGGCGGCCTCATCGCCTTCCTCCTCATCCTGGGCCGCACCTTCACCACCCGCCGGTACAGCCACGCCCAGGCCACGGGCGCGGTCGTCACGTCGTACTACTGGCACTTCGTCGACGTCGTGTGGATCGCCCTGTTCCTCATGATCTACGTGCTGAAGTGACCGCCGACCGCCGACCCGAGACCGCAGCAGACGACAGGAACCCCTCGTGAACGCACTGGCCGCCCGCCGCCGCCACCCCGCGGCGATCGCCGTCCTCCTCATGATCGGGCTGTTCCTCACCGGTGCCGCCTACGCCGCGGTCGCCCCCGAGCCGGCGGACGCGACGACCCAGGCGCTCCCCGCCCAGTCCGTCGAGGAGGGCAAGGCCCTCTTCCGGGCCAACTGCGCCTCCTGCCACGGCCTCAACGCCGAGGGCCGGGCCACGGGTGACGGCGACGAGATCGCCGGCCCCTCCCTCGCCGGCGTCGGTGCTGCCGCCGTCGACTTCCAGGTCGGTACCGGCCGGATGCCGATGACCGCACCTGCCGTCCAGGCCGCGCGGTCCGAGGAGGTCGTGTTCGAGCAGGAGCAGATCGACGCCCTGGGCGCCTACATCGCCTCGCTCGCCCCAGGCCCCTCGGTCCCGAGCGAGGAGGCCGTCGACCCCACCAAGGGTGACCCCGCCAAGGGTGGCGAGCTGTTCCGGGTCAACTGCGCGATGTGCCACAACTTCGCCGGCTCCGGCGGCGCCCTGACCCGCGGCAAGTACGCCCCGGCACTGCGCGGGGTCGAGGGCAAGCACATCTACGAGGCCATGCAGACCGGCCCGCAGAGCATGCCCGTGTTCAACGACGACAACATCACCCCCGAGGACAAGCGCGACGTCATCGCCTTCCTCGACACCATCTCGGAGCAGGAGAACCCCGGCGGGATGACCCTCGGGTCGCTCGGCCCGGTGACCGAGGGCATGTTCGCCTGGGTCTTCGGGCTCGGCATCCTCGTGGGCTGCGCCGTCTGGCTCGGCTCGAAGTCCGCCTAGCCCCGCCCACCGCCCCCTGACCGTGCAGAGAGAGTCGGCACCCCGATGAACGACCAGGACACCCCCACCACCGGCACCGAGGTCGCCCGCGGCGACCACGGGGACGCCGTGCGCCTCGACGACGGGCACGTCGTCGGCACGGGCGGGCTGCCCGACCGCTTCACCAACCCCGGGCTCCCGGCCCACCACCACCGGATGGCGGACGTCGACGAGGCGGCCGCGAGGCGTGCCGAGAAGCAGGTCGCCACGCTCTTCGGCATCTCGATCGTCGGGACCCTCGCGTTCATCGTCCTGTACTTCCTCCTCGACGTCGAGCAGACGGTCTTCATCCCCGGTGTCGGCTACACGAGCGCCACGAACGCCGGCCTCGGGGTCTGCCTCGCGCTCTCCATGCTCGGCATCGGCCTCGGGGCCGTGCACTGGGCCAAGACGCTCATGCCCGACCACGAGGTCGTCGAGGAGCGCCACCCGATGCGGGCCAGCGACGCCGAGCGCGCGGAGGTCGTCCGGGTCATCACCGAGGAGGGCGGCTCGTCCCAGGTGATGCGCCGGCCGCTCATCAAGTACACCCTCGGCGGCGCCCTCGGCCTGTTCGCCGTCCCGCTCGTCCTGCAGGTCGGAGGCTCCCTCGGCGAGATGCCGAAGAAGAGCCTCTCCCTGACATGGTGGAACGGCGGGCCCTCCGGGCCCGGCGAGGAGCCCACCTTCTCACCCATGCGCCTGATGAAGGACCCCGAGAACGTCCCGATCAAGGCCGCCGACGTGACGATCGGCTCCGTGTACCACGTCATGCCCGAGGGGCTGCTGCCCGACGAGGAGACCGGCGAGGGCGGCGCCGAGCACCTGCTCGAGGAGAAGGCGAAGGCCGCCGTGCTCCTCATGCGGCTGGACCCGGCCCAGATCAAGAGCCAGAAGGAGCTGGACTGGGGCTACGAGGGCATCGTCGCGTACTCGAAGATCTGCACCCACGTGGGCTGCCCGGTCGGGCTCTACGAGCAGCAGACGCACCACCTGCTCTGCCCGTGCCACCAGTCGACCTTCGACGTGACCCAGGACTGCAAGGTCATCTTCGGCCCTGCCAAGCGTCCCCTGCCACAATTGAAGATCACCGTCGACGACGAGGGCTACCTCGTCTCCGCCCAGCCGTTCCGCGAGGCGGTCGGCCCGAGCTTCTGGGAGCGTGGCTGAGATGTCCACGACAGCGCCGGACCCCCGTCCCGCCGACGCCCTCCGTGAGGGCGACTCCGCACCGGCCACCCCGCCCTCCGCCGGCGCCCGCTCGATCGGCGGGTTCGCCGGCTGGGTCGACGACCGCACGGGCGCCGCCAAGCCGGTCGGCTACCTCATGAAGAAGGTCTTCCCCGACCACTGGTCCTTCATGCTCGGTGAGATCGCGATGTACTCGATGATCATCTGCCTCGTCACCGGGGCCTTCCTCACCTTCTGGTACGTCCCGAGCGCCGGGCACACCGTCTACGACGGCTCGTACGTGCCGCTGCGAGGCGTCGAGATGTCCGAGGCGTACGCCTCGACGCTGCACATCTCGTTCGACATCAAGGGCGGGCTCATCATCCGCCAGATCCACCACTGGGCCGCGCTCATGTTCACCGTGGCTGTCGTGGTCCACATGTTCCGGGTGTTCTTCACCGGCGCCTTCCGCAAGCCGCGCGAGCTCAACTGGGTCATCGGCTCGGTGCTGGCCCTCCTCGCCATCATCGAGGGCTTCGCGGGCTACTCCCTCCCGGACGACCTCCTGTCCGGCACCGGGATCCGGGCCATGGCCGGCTTCGTCCAGACGGCCCCGGTCATCGGGTCCTACCTCGTGTACGGCATCTTCGGCGGTCCGTTCCCGGGTGAGATGATCATCCCGCGCCTGTACAGCGCGCACGTCCTCCTCATCCCCGCCGTCCTCGTCGGGCTCTTCACCGCGCACATCGGGCTCGTCGCCCTGCAGAAGCACACCCAGTTCCCCGGCCCGGGCCGGACCAACGACAACGTCGTCGGCTACCCGGTGATGCCGGTGTACGCGGCCAAGGCCGGCGGGTTCTTCTTCATCGTCTTCGGCGTCATCGCGCTCATCTCGGCGCTGGTCCAGATCAACCCGATCTGGGGTTACGGCCCCTACGACCCCTCCCCCGTGACCGCCGGGTCGCAGCCCGACTGGTACATGGGCTTCGCCGACGGCGCCCTGCGGCTGCTGCCGGGGTGGCTGGAGTTCACCTTCTTCGGGTTCACGCTGTCGCTCAACATCGCCCTGGGCGCCCTGGTCCTGCTTCCGCTCGTCTACATGGTGCTCGGCGTCTACCCGTTCGTCGAGCGGTTCGTCACCGGTGACGACCGTGAGCACCACCTGCTCGACCGCCCGCGCAACGCCCCGGTGCGCACCGGCATCGGGATGGCCGGCATCACGGCGTACACGGTGTTCATGTTCGCGGCCGGCAACGACATCATGGCCATCAAGCTCGGGATGTCGATCAACGACATCACGTGGTTCTTCCGGATCGGCCTGTTCGTCCTGCCGCCCATCGTGTTCTGGGTCACCAAGCGCACCTGCCTGGCCCTCCAGCGCCGGGACCGCGACCAGGTGCTCCACGGTCGCGAGTCCGGGACGATCATCCGCACGCCGGACGGCCGCTTCTTCGAGCGCCACGACACCGAGCTGCCCGAGGACCAGTGGATCCTCGTCCAGCACGAGGCCGTGCACCCGCTCGAGCTCGAGGCCGAGACCGACGAGCACGGGGTCGCCCGCCCGGCGGCCCGCAAGGACCGGTTCCGGGCCGCGCTCTCGAGGTTCTACTTCGCCGACGCCGTCAACCCGGTCACCCCGGCCGAGCTCGCGGCGGCGCACCACCACGGTCACGAGACCGAGGCCATCGAAGCACCCGCTGGTGCCGCCGAGATCGAGTCCGCGGAGACCGCCGGCCGGCACTGACTGCCCACCTCCGACGAGGGCCGCACCCACACAGGTGCGGCCCTCGTCGGTGCTCGGACCTAGGGTTCACCACATGCTCCAGGTGACTCCCAACGGCCCCTTCGGCCGCGAGCGCCACCCTGCCCTCCCCGTTCTGCTCCACGAGGTCCTCCACGACCTCGGCGAGTGCGTCCGTGCCGGAGCCGACGGCGTGCATCTGCACGCTCGCGACGCCGCGGGGGCTGAGTCCCTCGACCCCACGGTCGTCGCGCAGACCTGCGCCGCGGTCCGCGAGGTGGGTCGTGAGTGCGGCGTCGACCTCGAGGTCGGCCTCACCACCGGCGCGTGGATCGTCCCCGACGTCACCCAGCGGGTCGCGATGGTCCGCGAGTGGGAGGGCGTCGACTGCGCGACCGTCAACGTCGGCGAACCCGGCTTCGAGACCGTCATGGCCACGCTGGTCGACGCCGGCATCGGGGTCGACGCCGGGGTCTGGGCACCGGCGGAGGTCGATGCCCTCGTCGCGTCCGGCCTGCTCCCCCACCTGACCCGGGTCAGCGTCGAGCTCTCCCCCGGCGAGCCGTACCGGCTCACGGGTGACCCTCGGCAGGTCGCCGCCGACGTGTGGCAACGCCTGGACGCCGCGGGTGTCGCCTGCGCACGGCTGACCCACGGCGACGGCACGTTCACCTGGCCCCTCGTGCGGGAGGCCTTCGCTCTCGGCCACCACACCCGCGTGGGGTTCGAGGACTCGGTGCAGCTGCCCGACGGTCGTATCGCCACCGGCAACGCCGACCTCGTCCGGGCGGCCGTCGACCTCCGTGCCGCTGCCTAGGCTGGGGTCGTGACGACCCCCACCGCCGCTCCCCTGCCCCGCAGCGCGCCCGCGGAGCACGGTGTGCCACCGCAGGCGCTCGAGCACCTCGTCCAGCGCTGGCTCGGCAGCGGCGTCGAGCCGCACGGCCTGGTGGTGGTACGGCACGGTCACGTCGTCGCGGAGCGCTCCTGGACGCCCTACGACCACCGTCGGCCGGGACTCGTGTACTCGGTGTCCAAGACGTTCACGGCCTGCGCCGTCGGGTTCGCCGAGGCCGAGGGGCGCCTCTCGCTCGACGAACGGGTCGTCGACCTCTTCCCCGAGGCCGCGGACGTCGCCGGGCCACGTGCCGCCCGGCTGACCCTCCACGACGTGCTGTCGATGTCCACGGGGCACCGGGCCGACACACTGGTCTCGCGGGACGGCTCCCTGGAGGACTTCCCCCGTACCTTCCTCGGCGCAGAACCCGAGGAGGAGCCCGGCACCTGGTTCGTCTACCACAACGGAGCCAGCCTCGTCACGGCCCTCGCGGTGCAGCGCCGGGTCGGCGAACGCCTCGTCGACTACCTGGGGCCCCGGCTCTTCGACCCGCTCGGCATCGTCGGCCCCAGCTGGCAGCACCTCGGCCGCACCGACATCGGCTACAGCGGCCTCCACGTGAGCACCGAGGCCCTCGCCCACCTCGGCGAGCTCGTCCTGCGCGACGGCGTCTGGCACGGTCGCCGGGTCCTCCCCGAGGGCTGGACGGCACGGATGACGGCTCGGCACACCGACACGTCCATGCACCCCGGCACCACGGACTGGCAGCAGGGGTACGGCTACCAGATGTGGCAGTGCCGCCACGGCGCCGTCCGCGCCGACGGCGCCTGGGGCCAGTTCTCGGTGGTCGTTCCGGAGGCGGACCTCGTCGTCGCCGTCACGTCGTGCTCCCAGGACACCCAGGCCCTCCTCGACGCCGTCTGGGAGGAGCTGCTCCCGGTGCTGGACGACGACGCGCTCACAGCTCTCCCCCCGCCGCCCGAGCAGCGACCCGACGGGCCGTCCACCCTGCCCGCGCTCGCGTCGCAGGTCGCCCCGGACGGCATCGGCCCGTGGCACTTCGCACACACCCCCACCGAGGAGCATCCGAGCCTGAGGTCGGTCGTCGTCGACCGGGCCGGGGACGGCTGGACGCTGCACGTCGACGACCACCGGACGGTCACCGTCCCCTGCGCCGACGGCGGCTGGCCGGCCGTCACCGACGCCCGCAGCACCCCGTGGGTCGCCTCGGGTGGCTGGACGGCGCCGGGGGTCTTCGAGACCACCGTGGCCGCCGTCGTGACCCCACACACCCTTCGGCTGCGATGCGCGGACGGTCGCGTGAGCGCACGCTGGAACGGCCTGCCCCTCGGCCGGGCCTCACTGCGCGCGCTGACCCTTCCGAGCGACTGACCGGGGTCTCCGTCGTGCAGCCCCCGAGCCGCGAGGACTTCGACACCCTCGTCGAGAACGCCCTCGACGAGGTCCCGGCCGAGCTCATGGCCATGCTCGACAACGTCGTGTTCCTCGTCGAGGACGAGCCACCGGCCGACGACCCCGAGCTGCTCGGGGTCTACGAGGGCGTGCCGCTCACCGAGCGAGGAGACGTGTGGGCCGCCGGGGCGCTGCCGGACCGCATCCTCCTCTTCCGTGGCCCGTTGTCCCGGATGTGCGTCGACCACGACGAGCTCGTCGAGGAGATCGCCGTGACCGTCGTCCACGAGATAGCCCACCACTTCGGCATCGACGACGACGCCCTGCACGAGCTGGGCTGGGGCTGACACCTTCTCCGACTCCAGCGGTCCCACTCTCCCCGCGGCATACGACAGGGCCTCCCGGAACGTCCGGGAGGCCCTGTGGGGATGCGTCAGCGGCTCAGAGGGCGTGCGGACCGCGCCAGTACTCGAAGGTCCAGCCGATGAGGGCCGGCACGGCGAAGAAGGCACCGATGATGACGAGCCACCAGCCGACGGCCAGGCCCAGGAATATCACGGCCGCCCCTGCAGCGAGGAAGAGCGGCTGCCAGCTGTACGGGCTGAAGAACCCGTAGTCGCCCTGGATCTCGTCGATCTCGCCGACCGGGTCGTCCGACGGGTCGCGGTCGAGCCGGCGGCGGGTCATCCACAGGTACCAGGCGATCATGAAACCGAGCAGCCCGGCGAGGATGAGGCCGACGACG
The DNA here is from genome assembly GCF_016888005.1 of Phycicoccus sp. CSK15P-2. Taxonomy (GTDB): domain Bacteria; phylum Actinomycetota; class Actinomycetes; order Actinomycetales; family Dermatophilaceae; genus Phycicoccus. Next base: position 90,052 of record NZ_JAFDVE010000011.1, read on the forward strand.
CCGACCCACTCCGTGCCGAGCTCCGTCGACGAGGTCCACGGCCAGTAGATGGCGGCGACGGCGAAGGCGAAGACCCCGATCAGGAGGCCGATCCTCTCCATGGCGCGCATGGTCAGTCCTCCTGGGTGCTGTCGACCATCGAGGCATCCCCGATGTCGGCCGGGCCGAGTGCCGAGACGAGGGCGTGCTCCTTCTGGGCCCGGGCGTCCGGGTGGTGCGTCCCGGGAGGCGCGGCCTCCGGGTGGTGCAGGTCGAAGGCCGGGCGCTCGGAGCGGATCCGCGGCATCCGGTCGAAGTTGTGCCGCGGCGGCGGGCAGGACGTGGCCCACTCCAGCGATCCGCCGTAGCCCCACGGGTCGTCGGACTGCACGAGGGGCGCGGTGCGGGACGTCTTCCAGACGTTGTAGAAGAACGGCAGCATCGACGCCCCGAGCAGGAACGCCCCGATCGTGGAGATCTGGTTGCCGACCGTGAAGCCGTCCTCGGGCAGGTAGTCGGCGTATCGCCGTGGCATGCCCTGCGCGCCCAGGACGTGCTGGACGAAGAACGTCGTGTGGAAGCCGAGGAAGAGCATCCAGAAGTGGATCTTGCCGAGCTTCTCGTCGAGCATCCGCCCGGTCAGCTTGGGCCACCAGAAGTAGAAACCGGCGAACATCGCGAAGACGACGGTGCCGAACACGACGTAGTGGAAGTGGGCGACGACGAAGTAGCTGTCGGAGAGCTGGAAGTCCAGGGCCGGGCTGGCCAGGATGATGCCGGTCAGTCCCCCGAAGAGGAACGTCACGAGGAAGCCGATCGCCCAGACGAGCGGTGTGGAGAACTCGAGCTTCCCGCCCCACATCGTGCCGATCCAGTTGAAGAACTTCACCCCGGTGGGCACCGCGATGAGCATCGTCATGATCGCGAAGAAGGGCAGAAGGACCTGTCCGGTCGCGTACATGTGGTGCGCCCAGACCGAGACCGACAGCGCCGCGATCGCGATCGTCGCGTAGACGAGGGTCTTGTAGCCGAAGATCGGCTTGCGGGAGAACACCGGCAGGATCTCGGAGATGATGCCGAAGAACGGCAGCGCGATGATGTAGACCTCCGGGTGCCCGAAGAACCAGAAGATGTGCTGCCACAGCAGGGCGCCGCCGCTCTCGGGCGCGAAGATCTGGGCCCCGAAGCGGCGGTCCGCACCGAGCGCGAACAGCGCCGCGGCGAGCGCAGGGAACGCGATGAGCACGAGGATCGAGGTCACGAGGACCGTCCACGTGAAGATCGGCATCCGGAACATCGTCATGCCGGGCGCCCGCATGACGAGGATGGTCGTGATGAAGTTGACGGCACCGAGGATCGTGCCGAAACCACCGAGGGCGAGACCGAAGACCCAGAGGTCACCGCCGACGCCCGGGCTGTACGTGGCGTCGGACAGCGGCGCGTAGGCGAACCAGCCGAAAGCGGCCGCACCCGTCGGTGTGAGGAAGCCGGCCCCCGCGATGAGCCCGCCGAAGAGGTACAGCCAGTAGGCGAACATGTTCAGCCGCGGGAACGCGACGTCCGGCGATCCGATCTGCAACGGCATGAGCGCGTTCGCGAAGCCCGCGAACAGCGGCGTCGCGAAGAGCAGCAGCATGATCGTGCCGTGCATCGTGAAGAGCTGGTTGTACTGGTCCGGGTTGTCGACGAACTGCAGGCCGGGCTCGGCGAGCTCGGCGCGGATGACCAGGGCCATGAGCCCGCCGACGAGGAACCAGACGAACGAGGTGATGAAGTAGAGGTTGCCGATGACCTTGTGGTCGGTGGTCGTCATCCACTTGACGACGAGGCTGCCCTTGCTCGTCGACCGGGTGCGCCCGGCCGTCGTCGACTCGCGGAGCATCTGTGCGTCGGAGGCGGCGCTCATGTCAGTTCCCTCCCTCGGCAGTGACGTCCTGGCCGTCCATCAGCTGCTCGCGGTTGAGTGTGTTGTTGAGCAGGCCGGTCTGGTCCGCGGCGCGCAGGTCGGCCATGTGGGCGTCGTACTCCGCACGGGAGACGACCTTGACGTTGAAGAGCATCTGCGAGTGGTAGGCGCCGCAGAGCTCGGCGCACTTGCCCTTGAACTGCCCCTCCTGGGTGGGGACGACCTGGAAGCGGTTGACCCGGCCGGGGACCATGTCCATCTTCTGCAGGAACGCGGGGATCCAGAAGGAGTGGATGACGTCGCGCGACGTGAGCACGAACTCGGTGCGCTCGTTCACCGGCAGGTAGAGCGTCGGGATGGTCTCCTCGGCACCGGGCTCGCCGGTGAGGATGGCCTGGGTGCCGACCTCGTGCACGTCGTCCTCGAGGTAGTTGAAGTCCCAGCTCCACTGCTTGCCGACGACGTTGACCGTGACGTCGGGCTGCTTCGAGGTGTCGATGAGCGCGGCCTCGTCCCGGGCCGTGTAGTAGAAGAGCACGATGACCATGAGCATCGGCACGGCCGTGTACAGGATCTCGATCGGGATGTTGTAACGGAGCTGGACGGGCAGCTCGGTGTCGTCCTGCTTGCGGCGGTAGGCCACCATGCACCAGACGATGAGGCCGATGACGAGCAGGCCGACCCCGATCGCCGCGATCCAGGCGCCGATCCACAGGGAGGTGACCCGCTCGCCGCCTTCGGTCACCGCGTGCGGGAGCCATCCGGTGGAGACGTCACCGCGCAGGTCGGCGCTGGCACATCCCGAGAGGGAGGCGACGGCCAGGCCTCCGGCGAGGGCCAGGACGCCGGAGCGGCGCCCGTCGCGACGGGGCGAGGTGAGGTCGTGCTGGCGCACCGCTGCACCCTTCGGGTCGGGAGTGGACGATCGGTGAAAACCCTACTGCACCCCACCTGGGTCGGACACGCAGGGGGCTACCGTTCAGGCGTGGCGCACGGCACCTTCGACAGCCCTCGCGGCGACCCCTCGACGGATACCCCCCGGGGCGTTCTGGACGCGGCTCCCGGCCCGCTGCACCCGGCCGCCGGGCAGACCCTCGCCGCGGCCTCCCGGGTCTCGTGGGCCGACCCCGTGCGGCTCCACGCCCCGGGACGGCGCTCCCGGGCGCTCCTCGACACCGCCCGCGCGGTCCTCGCCGAGGCCCTGGAGGTCCGGCCCGAGGACCTCTCCGTGCACCCGACCGCGGAGGACGCCCTCGCCGTCGGGCTGGACGGTCTGCGGCACGCACGCCGGAGGGTCGGCCAGCGCGTCGTCGCGTCCGCCGTGGAGCGCTCGGTCGTCCTGCTGCGCGGCGACGTCGAGGACCCCGTGCCGGTCGGGCCCACCGGACGGGTCGACGTCGCCTCGTTCACGGCGCAGGTCGCCGAGCCCGGCGTGGCCGCCGCCGTCTCCCAGACGGCGAACGGCGAGGTCGGGACCCACCAGCCCGTCCTCGATCTCGCCCGGGCTGCCGCGGACGCCGGCGTGCCGCTGCTCGTCGACGCCACCGCCTCCCTCGGCCGAGACCCCCTCCCCGGCGTGGGTGACGTCGTCGTGGCCGACGCCGCGGCCTTCGGAGGTCCGCCGCTCGGACTGCTCGCGGTGCGGCCCGGGACCCGCTGGGGGCTGCCCGGGCCCCGCCGCGAGGCCGAGCACGGTCGTGCCCTCGCCACACCGTGGGTGCCGAGCGTGCTCGCCGCAGCGGAGGCCTGGCGACAGGGCACGGCATCCCACCGCACCGACGCCGAGCGGGCCCGGGTGCTCGTCTCGCGGGTGCGCACCGCCGCCGCGGCGGTCCGCGACGTCGAGGTCGTGGGCGACCCCGACGCCCGCCTCCCCCACGTCGTGACCTTCAGCGTCCTGCTCGCCGACGGCGAGGTGCTCGTCGAGGAGCTGGCCCGGCGAGGGCTCGCGGTCGGGTCCGGCTCGGCCTGCACGTCGAGCGCGCTGCGGCCGAGCCACGTCCTCGCCGCCATGGGGGTGCTGACCCACGGCAACGTCCGGGTGACGCTGCCGCTGGAGTCGGTGTGCCCGGACCGCGAGGAGGACGTCGACCGGCTCTGCGCCGTCCTCGCCGAGGTCGTAGCCGCGGTCCGCGAGCGGCTCGGGACCGCGGACCTGTGAGCAACCCGGAGGTCGTCGACGCCCGCGGCACGCGCTGCCCCGTCCCGGTGGTCCGGGTCGCCCGCGCGGCCCGCTCCCTCGCACCGGGCGAGGTCGTCGTGCTGCTCGCCGACGACGAGGCCGCCCGCTCCGACGTCCCGGCCTGGGCCCGGATGCGGGGGCACGGGCTCACCGTCGAGGACGACGGCACGTGGACCCGTTACACCGTCCGGGTCGCGGGGACGACCTCCGACGGCTCCGGCGAGGCGAGGTCGACCTGAGGGGCGCCGAGCGCCTCGCGCAGCCGGTCGAGGTAGACCTCGCGCGGCCACTCCTCGGCCCCGAGCCGACGCAGGTGGTCGGTGGCCCACTGGACGTCGACGATCCGGCGCGGGTCGCCGTCGGCATGGAAGCGGTGGACGAGCCCGACGAGCGCGACCTTCGACGCGTCGCGGACCCGGTGGAACATCGACTCCCCCGCGAACAGCCCGCCGACGGACACGCCGTACAGCCCGCCGACGAGCTCGTCGTCCTGCCAGACCTCGACGCTGTGCGCCCAGCCGAGCTCGTGCAGGCGTCCGTACGCCGCCTCGATCTCGGGCGTGATCCAGCGTCCCGAACGGGAGGGGTCGGCGCAGGCCGAGACGACCTCACCGAACGCGCGGTCGACGCTCAGCCGGAACCGGCCGAGCACCTTGCGCAGCGACGGGCGGACCCGCAGCCCGCCGGCCGGGATGACACCGCGCGGGTCGGGCGACCACCAGCCGACCGTGCCGTGCCCGTCCGGGCCGAGCCCCATGGGGAACAGCCCGAGCCGGTAGGCCTCGAGCAGGGTCCCGGGGGCGAGGTCGGCCCCGGCCGCGACGAGGTCCTCGTCCGGCGCCCCGCGGGCTGCGTCGAACATCCACGGGCTGGGCGGGGGCTCGGACGGTGGGTACACCACGGTGCGCCCCGGCGTCAGGGCTGGGTGCACCGCACGAGCGGGGCGATCTCCGCCGCCGCCTCGGCGCCGTAGGCCGCGGTCAGCCGGTCCACGAAGGACGCCTGGGTCACCGTGTACTCCTGGGTGCCGACGGTCTCGAGGACGTGGGCGGCGAGGACCGAGCCGATCTGCGCGCACCTCTCGTGGCCGAGACCACCGGCGAGCCCGACGAGGAACCCCGCCCGGAAGGCGTCGCCGACGCCCGTGGGGTCGACACGCTCCACCTCGCCGGCCACCGGGACGTGGATCTCGTCCTCCCCGCGGGTGCGGATGACCGCGCCCTCCTTGCCCAGGGTGATGACGCGCGTCGTGACCCGCTCGTCGATCTCGTCCTGGGTCCAGCCGGTCTTCGTCTCCGTGATGTGCGACTCGTACTCGTTCGTGAAGAGGTAGTCGGCGCCGTCGACGAGCTGGCGGATGAACGGGCCGTCGGCGAAGGCGAGCTGCTGCGAGGGGTCCGCGACGAACGGGATCCCCCGGCCACGGCACTCGTCGGTGTGCCGGAGCATCGCCTCCGGGTCGTCCGGGGCGACGAGGACGAGGTCCAGACCCCAGCGCTCGTGGATCGGGCCGAGCTCGATCATCCGCGCCTCGCTCATCGCCCCCGCGTAGAACGTGGCGATCTGGGCCATGTCGTCGTCGGTCGTGCACACGAAGCGGGCGGTGTGCTGGGTGTCGGAGATCCGGACGTGGTCCGTGACGACCCCGTGCCGGGAGAGCCAGCTGCGGTACTCGGCGAAGTCCTCGCCCGCCGCGCCGACCAGGACCGGCCGGTTGCCGAGCACGGCCATCCCGAAGCAGATGTTCCCGGCGACGCCGCCGCGGCGGATCTCCAGCCGGTCGGCGAGGAAGCTGACCGAGATCTTGTCGAGCTGCTCGACGACGAGGGAGTCGGCGAACCTCCCACGGAAGGTCATGAGGTGGTCGGTGGCGATGGACCCGGTGACGGCGATCTGCACGGGACGCAACCTACCCGCACCGCGGACAGCGACGGGCCCGGGCCACCGCTGGGGTGGCCCGGGCCCGTGTCGCGCGGCTCAGCTGAAGCTGTCGCCGCAGGCGCAGGAGCTGCCGGCGTTGGGGTTGTCGATCGTGAACCCCTGCTTCTCGATGGTGTCGGAGAAGTCGATGGTCGCGCCGTCGAGGTAGGGGCTACTCATCCGGTCGACGACGACCTCGACACCGTCGAAGTCGCGGACGAGGTCGCCGTCGAGGGTGCGCTCGTCGAAGTAGAGCTGGTAGATGAGACCCGAGCAGCCGCCGGGCTGGACGCCGACGCGCAGGCGCAGGTCGTCGCGTCCTTCCTGCGCGAGCAGGGACGCGACCTTGGACGCGGCGATGTCGGTGAGGACGACGCCGTGCGTGCCGACCTCGGGGGTGGCCTCGGTGGTCTGGAGCTGGTCGCTCATGGAGGTCTCCTCGAACGTTCGTGGGCGGTACACCGGCGGGCGTGCCGCGGGGTTCAACCGACGGCCGGCCTCCGGTGTTCCCGGACGTCTCCACTGTACGTCGGGCTCGGGACGCGCAGGGTCCTGGCCCCGCGGCACGGCGGGGCGCGGCCACGCGGGCTCCCGTCCTGGGGTCAGCGTGCGGGTGACCAGGTCCGGGCCACCCGGGCGGTCCGCGAGCTCAGCGTCGCGACCGGGTCGGCGACCAGGGCGTCGAGCTCGCGGGAGTGGTCGGCGACCGCGTAGCAGCCGGCCAGCCCCAGCGACATCGTCTCGCGCCGGCCGACGAGGCACTCCCCCGCGACGGCGACGACCGGCCGCGCCGTGGCCATCGTCGCCTCCGCGACCCCCGAGACGACCGAGCCGCGCAGGGTCTGCCAGTCGATCCGGCCGGTGGCCGTGACGACGAGGTCGCTGCCCGCGGCCGCGACCTCGAAGCCCGTGACGCGCAGCACCTCCGAGACCGCCCCGGTCACCCGTGCCCCGAGGAGGAGCAGGGCGTAGCCGAGCCCTCCCGCGGCGCCGGCCCCCGGCTCGCGGTCGAGCCGGCGGGGTCGCCCGGTGAGGAGGTCCGTGGGTGCCGGGAGCAGGGTGCGGCCCACGACGTCGGTGAGGTGGCCGAGGGCTCCCTCCAGCTCCTGGGCCTGCTCCGGGGTGGCCCCTTTGCGAGGGGCGTCGGCGGCGCTCGTCCCGGAGAGCCCGAGCAGCGGGGTGTCGTCGTCCGTCGCGAGGACGAGGTCGACCCCGGAGAGCCGGTCCATGACTCCCGCGAGGCCGAGGAGCGCGTCGTCCGGCGCACCCCGCAGGGCCAGCCCGCCGCGGGCGAGGACGGAGGCGGGCCCGGCCCCGAGCGCGGCCAGCATCCCGGCTCCGCCGTCGTTCGTCGCGCCGCCCCCGACCCCGACGACGACCCGGGTCGCCCTCTCGCCGATGGCGGCGTCGAGGAGCTGGCCGACACCCCACGTGCTCGTCACCGTGGGGTCGCGCTCGTCCGCGCCCAGCAGGTGCAGGCCGCTCGCCTGGGACGCCTCGACCCACGCCGTGCGGCGACCGGGCTCGTCGACGAGGAGCACCGCGGCGGGCACCTCCCGGCCGAGCGGGTCGCTGACGGTCACCGCGACCGTCGTCCCGCCGAGGGACTGCTGTACGACGTCGAGGAAGCCCGGCCCACCGTCCGAGAGCGGCAGGGTACGGACATCGTCGTGCGGCGCGCCCTCGGCCCAGCCGCCCGCCATGGCCTCGGCCACCTGTGTCGCGCCGAGGGTCGAGCCGAAGGCGTCCGGAGCGATGAGGACCCGCACGCAGCGAGCGTATCGGGCGAGGTCGGACCCGGGCCGCTGGACCGGCGGCATACGATCGGGGCGTGACGACCACAGCCGACACGCCCCGGCACACGCCGCTGCCCCTCCTCGTCCTCGGTCACGGCCGGGACCTCGAGAGCGAACGGGGCGTCGAGTGTCCCGGGGACCTGCCGGCACCGTCGGACCCCTCGCTCGTCGCACGGGCACGGGCCGCCAAGGAGGCGCTCGGCGAGCGGGTGTTCGTCCTCGGCCACCACTACCAGCGCGACGAGGTCATCGAGTTCGCCGACGTCACGGGCGACTCCTTCAAGCTCGCGAAGGAGGCCGCGGCCCGGCCCGAGGCCGAGTACGTCGTGTTCTGCGGCGTGCACTTCATGGCGGAGTCGGCGGACATCCTCACGGCCGACACCCAGACCGTCGTCCTGCCCGACCTCGCGGCGGGCTGCTCGATGGCCGACATGGCCGCCGTCGACCAGGTGCAGGAGTGCTGGGAGCAGCTCGTCGAGGCGGGCGTCGCCGACCGCACGGTCCCGGTGACGTACATGAACTCCTCGGCGGCCATCAAGTCGTTCACCGGCCGGCACGGCGGGACGATCTGCACGTCGTCGAACGCGAAGACGGCGCTGTCCTGGGCCCTCGAGCAGGCCGGGGACGGGGGCAAGGTGCTGTTCCTCCCCGACCAGCACCTCGGCCGCAACACCTACGCGCGCGACCTCGGGCGACCGCTCGAGGACTGCGTCGTCTGGGACCCGCACAAGCCGATGGGCGGGCTCACCGTGGAGCAGCTACGGGACGCGACGATGATCCTGTGGCGCGGACACTGCTCGGTGCACGGGCGGTTCACCGTCGACGCCGTCGAGGCGGCGCGGCGCGAGATCCCGGACGTCAAGGTGATCGTCCACCCCGAGTGCCGGCACGAGGTCGTCGAGCTCGCCGACGAGGTCGGCTCCACCGAGAAGATCATCAAGACCGTCGCGGCGGCCCCGGCCGGCACGTCGTGGGCCGTCGGGACCGAGCTCAACCTCGTGCGTCGGCTCGCCGCACAGTTCCCGGAGCAGCGGGTCGTGTTCCTCGAGAAGAACGTCTGCTACTGCTCGACGATGAACCGGATCGACCTGCCGCACCTCGTGTGGGCGCTGGAGTCGCTCGTCGAGGGCCGGGTCGTGAACGCCATCCGGGTGGACGAGGACACCGCGCACTGGGCGCGGGTCGCGCTCGACCAGATGCTGGCCCTGCCCGGCGAGACCGCCAAGGACTGACCTCCACCTCTTCTCGCCCGGCGCCCGCACCATTTTCGCCTGATGCCGGAACCTGGGGTCGGGCACCCCGAAGTTCGGGGTGCTCGACCGAACCTTCCGGCACCAGGCGGGAGAGCCGGGGTCAGTGGGCGCCGGTGAGGTGCCCGGCGAGCCGCTCGTGGCGGTCGAGGCTGTGGCCGTCGAGCCCCATGACCTCCGCGGTCTTGCCCTTCTGGGCGTACCGGTGGACGACCGCGTCGAGGGCCGCCACGCTGGAGGCGTCCCACACCCGCGCCGCCGTCAGGTCGATGACGACGCGCGCCGGGTCGCCGACGTAGTCGAACTGGGTGACGAGGTCGTTGCTCGACGCGAAGAACAGCTCGCCCTGCACCGCGTAGACCTTGGTGTCCGCGACGTCGGTCGGCACCTCGACGACGTTCGTCAGGTGCGCGACCCGGCGGGCGAAGAGGACCATCGCCGCGAGCACGCCGACCCCGACGCCGATCGCGAGGTTGTGGGTGAGCACGACGACGGCGACGGTCGTCACCATGACGGTCGTCTCGCTGCGCGGCATCCGCCGCAGCGTCGACGGCCGAACGCTGTGCCAGTCGAAGGTGGCGACCGACACCATGACCATGACGGCGACGAGGGCCGCCATCGGGATGAGGCCGACGAGGTCACCGAGGACGACGACGAGCACGAGCAAGAAGACGCCGGCGAGGAAGGTCGAGATCCGCGTCCGGGCGCCGGACGCCTTGACGTTGATCATCGTCTGGCCGATCATCGCGCAGCCGCCCATCCCGCCGAAGAAGCCGGTGACGAGGTTGGCGACGCCCTGACCCCACGACTCGCGGGTCTTGTTCGAGTGGGTGTCGGTGATCTCGTCGACGAGCTTGGCCGTCATGAGCGACTCCATGAGGCCGACGAGCGCCATCGCGAGCGCGTACGGCGCGATGACCCGCAGCGTCTCGAGGGTGAACGGGACGTCAGGGAGCACGAGACCGGGCAGGCTGTCCGGCAGCGCCCCCTCGTCGCCGACCGTCGGCACGGCGACGGCGGCCGCGACCGTGACGACCGTGAGGCCCACGATCGCGACGAGCGGGGCCGGCACGGCGGTCGTGACCCGCGGGAGCAGGACGATCACGGCGAGTGCGACGGCGACGAGCGGGTAGACGAGCCATGGGACGTCGATGAGGTGCGGCAGCTGTGCCATGAAGATGAGGATGGCCAGCGAGTTGACGAACCCGACCATGACCGAGCGCGGGACGAAGCGCATGAGACGGGCCACGCCGAGCAGCGCGAGAACGACCTGGATGAGGCCACCGAGGACGACCGTCGCGAGGAGGTAGTCCAGGCCGTGGTCACGCACGACCGGCGCGATGACGAGGGCGATCGCCCCGGTCGCGGCGGAGATCATCGCCGGACGGCCGCCGAGGAAGGCGATGGAGACGGCCATCGTGAACGAGGCGAAGAGGCCGACCCGAGGGTCGACCCCGGCGATGATCGAGAACGAGATCGCCTCGGGGATGAGCGCGAGCGCGACGACGAGACCGGCGAGGACCTCGGTGCGCAGCTTCGCGGGCGAGCGCAGGGCGGCCAGGACCGAGGTGGTCTCCTCCTCGTGGGAGAAGCGGGCCGGCTCGGTGGTTGCGGCGGCAGGGGCAGGACGGGACACGAGTGCTCCGGGGTCGGGGGTGGTCGCCTCGGGCACGCCGAGGCAGGCCCCGCACGACACCGGGCAGGACGAGAGGTCTCAGGGAACGCGTCGGCGCGGAGCGCGCGCGTGTCGTTCATCGTACCGGCGGCGCCGCAGCGCACGCCAACCCGCCGCGCCGGCTCGGCCCGGACGGACGACCCCCGTGGAGCTTTCTCGCCTGATGCCGGAAGCTCCGGTCACGCACCCCGAACGTCGGGGTGCCCGACCCGACGTTCGGGCATCAGGCGAGAAAGTCGGGGTCCGGGGAGGGGTCAGGACGGGTGGACGAGGCCGTCCACGCCGACGAGGAGGTTGTGCGCCGGGTCGACCCGCTCGCCCTCGGGCGGCGGGCCGGGGGGCGTGCCGTCACCGAACGGCCGGCCCCCGAGGGCCTCCCGCCCGTGCGGGGTGCCCCAGCCGGTGGGGTCCGGGCCGAGCGGTACGACGCCGGTCGGGTTGATGTCCCGGTGCACCTCGTAGTAGTGGCTCTTGATGTGGGCGAAGTCCAGCGTGTCGCCGAACCCCGGGGTCTGGAACAGGTCACGCGCGTACGCCCACAACACCGGCATCTCCGAGAGCTTCTGCCGGTTGCACTTGAAGTGGCCGTGGTAGACGGCGTCGAAACGGGCGAGCGTCGTGAAGAGCCGGACGTCGGCCTCGGTGACCGTCTCCCCCATGAGGTAGCGCCGGTCGGACAGCCGCTCTCCCAGCCAGTCCAGGGCGTCGAACAGCCGGGCGTAGGCGTCCTCGTACGCCTTCTGCGTCCCGGCGAACCCGCACCGGTACACGCCGTTGTTGACCTCGGTGTAGACGCGCTGCATGACGTCGTCCATCTCGTCGCGCAGCGCCTCGGGGTAGAGGTCCGGCGCGCCGTCCCGGTGGTGCTCCGCCCACTCCCCCGACAGGTCGAGTGTCATCTGGGCGAAGTCGTTCGTCACGACCTTCCCGGACTCCACCTCGACCAGCGCGGGCACCGTGATCCCGCGTTCGTAGTCCGGGAACCGCTCGAGGTAGGCGTCCTTGAGCCGCGGGACGCCGAGCACCGGGTCGACCCCGCCCTGGTCGAGGTCGAAGGTCCACGAGTCCTCGTCGTGGGTGGGCCCGCAGACACCCATCGACAGGGCGTCCTCGAGACCGAGAAGACGCCGCACGATGATCGCCCGGTTGGCCCACGGGCACGCCCGGGCCACGACGAGGCGGTACCGGCCCGGCTCGACCGGCCACTCGCGCTCCCCGGCGCCACCGGCGGTGACGCGGTCCTCGATGTACGTCGTGTCACGCTGGAAGTCGTCCTCGACGTAGCTTCCCTGGGCCATGGTGTCTCCTTCGTCAGTGACGCATCGCGCCGAGGCGTGCCAGCAGCACGGCCTCCGCGACACAGACCTTCTCGAACTCCTCGAGGTGCAGCGACTCGTTGGCGCCGTGCGCGCGGGTGTCGGGGTCCTCGACCCCGGTGACGAGGATCGCCGCCTCGGGGAACCGCTCGGCGAACGCGGCGACGAACGGGATCGACCCACCGACGCCGATGTCGACCGGCTCGGTGCCCCACGCGTCGGTGAACGCCGTCCGGGCCTGGTCGTAGACCGGACCATCTGCGTCGGCCGCGAAGCCGAGCCCTTTCTCGTCGAGCTCGACGTCGACCCGGGCCCCCCACGGCGCGTGGGCCAGCAGGTGCTCGCGGAGCAGCTCGTACGCCGCGAGGTCGTCCTGGTCGGGCGCGAGCCGCATCGAGATCTTGGCCCGGACGGAGGGGACCAGGGTGTTGGAGGAGCGCTCGATGCTCGGGGCGTCGATCCCGATGGTCGTGACGGCCGGACGGGTCCACAGCCGGGACAGCAGCGAGCCGCTGCCGATGACCTCGACCCCGTCGAGCAGGCCGGACTCGGCGCGCAGCCGCTCCTCCGGGTAGTCGAGGTCGGCGGCCTCTCCGGCGGACAGCCCGGCGACGGCGACGTCGCCGGCGTCGTCGTGCATCGTCGCGAGGAGCCGGACCAGGGCCATGACGGCGTCCGGCACCGCGCCCCCGAACATCCCGGAGTGCACGCCGTGGTCGAGCGTCGTGACGGTGACGACGACGCGGATCATGCCGCGCAGGGTCGTCGTGAGGGCCGGGACGCCGAGGTCCCAGTTCATGCTGTCGGCGAGGACGATGGCGTCCGCGCGCAGCCGCTCACCGTGCCGCTCGAGGATGGTCGGGAGCGAGTCGCTGCCGATCTCCTCCTCGCCCTCGACGAAGACGGTCACGCCGACCGGGAGGTCGTCGCCGTGCGCCCGCAGCGCGGCGACGTGCGCCATCACCCCGGCCTTGTCGTCGGCGGCGCCGCGCCCGTAGAGGCGGCCGTCGCGCTCGGTGGGCTCGAACGGCGGGCTGTCCCACAGCGCGTCGTCGCCGGGCGGCTGGACGTCGTGGTGGGCGTAGAGCATGACGGTGGGCGCACCGGCAGGAGCCGCCCGGTGTCCGATGACGGCCGGACGCCCGCCCTCGCGGACGATCTCGACGTCGAGGCCCTCGGCGCGCAGGAGCGCGGCGGTGGCCTCGGCACTGGCCTCGACGTGGGCCTGGTCGAAGGCGTCGAGGGACACCGACGGGATGCGGGTCAGGGCCTCGAGGTCGGCGCGCACCTGCGGCATGAACTCGTGGACCCGTGCGCGCACGGCCTCCACCCGGTCGGTCGTCAGCTCGTCGGTCACGTCAGCCGACCCTACCCATCGCCGGGGAGCGTCGGGCACGGCCGGGTCCGAGCCTGGACAGGCCCTCGCCGCCGAGCACCTAGACTCGTGGCCGTGTTCGGACGTGGCAGGACCGGTGACGAGGCTCCCGAGGTCGAGGAACGGCAGGAGCGCGACGGCGCGAAGAACCGCCCGACCCCCAAGCGGCGCGACCAAGAGGCCGCGCGCAAGCGCCCCCTCGTCGTCACCGATCGCAAGGAGGCCAAGCGCCAGGACCGCCTCAAGCGGCGTGAGCAGCTCGCCCGCACCCGGCGCGCCCTGGAGACCGGCGACGAGGCGCACCTGCCGCCCCGCGACAAGGGGCCGGTCCGCCGCTTCATCCGCGACTACGTCGACGCCCGACGCAACATCGCCGAGCTCCTCCTGCCGGTCATGCTCGTCGTCCTCGCCCTCAGCCTGGTCCGCAACCAGCTCGTGTTCTCGATCAGCGTGCTGCTCACCTGGACCTCGGTGTTCGTCGTCGCCGTCGACACCTTCCTCATGTGGCGCGGCCTCAAGCGGAAGGCGGTCGAGAAGTTCGGCGCCGACGCCCTGGGCCGGGGCAGCGGCTACTACGCCGTGCTCCGGGCCTTCCAGATGCGCCGGCAGCGGATGCCCCGGGCGCAGGTCGAGCGGGGCCAGTACCCGACCTGACCGTCGGTCATCCGCCGGTGCGCGCCTCCCGCGCGAGGCACAGGGCGGACAGCATGGTCCCGTATCCCCGGACGGCCAGGGGTGAGGCGTCGCGCCGGCTCCGGTCCCCGCACCCGCTGCTCCCCCCGTCCCGTGGCAGGACGTCGGGCGAGGTGTCGACCACGGGCTCGGCGCCGCACTCCACCTCCGAGACCGGCGGGACACCGGACCGGGCCACCTGGTCGTCGCGGGCACAGGTGAGGCCGTCGAGGGACTGCTGCGAGAGGACCCAGCCGAGGGGGGCGGCGATCGAGGGGCGGGTCGGTTGGAAGAAGACCTTGGCCACCGGACCGCGCCAGGTGTCGAGCGCCGCGCAGACCTCGGGCGGCTCGCTCTCCGGCCCCGTCCCGCATCCGGGGACGACCTGGTCGGTCCCCAGCGTCGCGGCGACACGGTGCAGCTGGGCGTCGGTGGACGACAGCGCGGCCCGGGCCGCTCCCTGGGTGACGAGCGGGACGAGGGCCTCGTTCCTGGCGCCCGGGGCCTCGACCCGGAGGTCGCTGCCGGAGCCGTTGTCGAGGTAGAGGACGACCGGCAGGACGAGGGCATCCCCCGACCCGGCGAGCACGGCCGCGTTGTGCGCCCGCACGACGGGCAGCCACCGTGACGCGAGGTCGACGACGGTCCCGATGCCGTCGTTGTCGGCGTAGCCGCCGTCGACGATCTGCTGAGCGTCGGGGTCCGGCTCCCCGGGCGCGCACCCGCTCGTCACGACGCCGGACGGCGTGACGTACGGGAACCGCGAGGCGAGCAGCGCCACGGTGCTGGCCCGCAGCGTGGGTGGCGGGCCCGTGCACCCCGACCGCAGGGTGGGCAGGAGGTCGACGCTGCCGGGTGGCGAGGTGGGCGTGCGGCAGTCGCGCGGGACGGCGTCGGGGTCGAGCGCCGCCTGGCTGAGGAGCGTGCGGCATCGCGTGGCCACCGATGTCGAGTTGAGGACCAGTGCCCCCGTCACGCGGCCGGTACCGACGTCGAGGAACGGCCGGTCCAGACCGGTGACCGCGCGCTCCCACTCGCGCTCGACGAGGCCGGCGCGGTCGACCCAGCCGGGCTCGTCGGCCGGGAACGGGACGCCGGCGACGGACCGGACCGGGTCGCGGACGAGCAGGCCGGCCATGGCGACGCCCAGGGCGTCCGGACCGGCCATCCGGCGCACCGCCTCGAAGGCCGCGCCGTCGTCGGTCGCGGCGGTGACGGTGAGCCCGACCGCGCCCCCGCTGGCCCCCGACGACATGAGGGCCTCCCCGCAGGGCCCACCCGCCTCGTGCAGCGCGTCGGTGCCGAGGGCCGTCCACGCGGCGGCCCTGATGCCACCGCCCTCGGCCGCGAGCAGGAAGAGCGGGCGGACACGGTGGGGTGTGCCGGGCAGGGGCGCACCACACGTGGGGTCGGCCAGGAGACCACGGGCACGGTCGTCGAGGCCTGGCCGGTCCGCCACGGTGCGCGAGCCCGGCGGGGCCTCGGCCAGAGTCCGTAGTCCGTGCACCCGCGCGTCGCTGCCGGTGAGACCGATGCCGGCGGCGGTGGCGACGACGAGGGTCATCACCGGTGCAGTACGCAGCACAGGGGTCCCCGGGCGGGACAGGAGGTCGGGTGCTCCGCCGCCCTGCAGCAGCAGCACCGTGGCACCGAGCGGGACGGCGACCGCGGTGACCGCGAGGAGCACGACCTCGATGACCCCGAGGTGCGTGACGAACGACCGCGGCCGCAGGCCCAGGGCGACGAAGAGGGAGACCCCGCCCACGAGGAGCGCCCAGCCGACGGCACGGGCCCGGCCTCGGGCGGCCGGGTCGAGCTCCGCGCCCGGGGTGAGCGCGACGAGGAGCGCAGGATGGGCGAAGCGGGCGAGGGCCTGCCCGACGAGCAGCGCGGCGGGCCAGACCACGAGAGCCCCGAGCAGACCGACGAGGAGGCACGCCAGCGACCAGCCGCGCTCGCCGAGCGCGACGGGCGCGGCGAAGGAGCGGACCAGCCCGAGCGCCGGGATAGCGAGGACGAGCACCGCGACGACGTCGCCGACGACCCGCACGGTGCGCGCCGACTCCCGGGTGGCCGGACGCAGGTACCTGCTCCACAGGACCCCGCCGCCGGCCCACCGCAGCAGCACCGAGCCGAGCCACAGCACCCAGGGGACGAGCACGGAGACCGCGAGGCGCGCGAGGATGACGTCCGCGTCCTCGACGACCAGCACGGACACCCCGGCGCCGACGAGGAGCGCCGCGCCGGTGACGAACCACGGGAGGAGCGCCGGGCGGCGGTAGGGCGCCGCGTCCGGCAGGACCTGCATCGCGACGTAGTGGCTGCGCAGCCGGCCGACGACCGCGACGACCATCATCACCACCGCGGTGAGCGTGCCCGCCATGGTGAGGCGCGCGCCGGCGGCGCCGTCCGCCCAGCGCCGGTGGACGTCGGGCATCTGGTCGAGAATGTCCGCCCCCGAGGCGAGCCCCAGCGCGGCGAACGGCACGACGACGAGCAGCGAGAACCGATGGGTGTACAGGCCGGACAACACCTGGCGCCCCACCCCGGGCGGGGTGGCGGGCTCGCCGGGCTCGTAGGGCGTCGGATGGTCCGGGCCGCGTAGGAGGTCACGGGCCTGGCGCCGCCCGACGACCGCGGCGAGGGCCGCGAGGGCGAGGCAGAGCCAGGTGGCCCGCGAGGCGGTGACGAGCAGGTCCGGGTCACCGCCCGCCAGGCCCAGCAGGAGACCCGACCCGGCGAGGTCCGCGCCCGCACCGAGGGCCACGAGGACCACCGCAGCGACGGTCCAGCCCCTCCCGTCCGCGACGGCGAGCGCCCGGCGGCCGAGGAGCAGGACGGCGGCCAGGCCGTACAGCAGGGCGAACACGACGTCGACGACCGCGTACGCGGTGACCCATCCGTCGAGCGCCGGCCTGGTGGAGGCGGCTCCGGCCAGCGCGGTCCACGTGGCGACGAGCTCGCCGCGCGGGGTGGTCAGCGCCCCCGGGCCGGTGAGGGTCGTCAGGGAGGCGGACTCACCGTCGAGGACCACCTGCGCGACGAGCCCGGCCAGCTGGGCCAGCCCGATGAGAGCGGCCGTCAGGGCGCAGGCCCATGCCCCCGCGGCGGCCACCGTCCACGACGGGAGGGAGGCACGGAAGTCCTCTCGACGCTCCTCCTCCGTGCGGGACTGCAGCAGCGTCGTCGCTCCGAGCGATGTCATGTCGTTCCTACTCTGCCGGTCTCAGCGATGCCGGCACGTTGGAGCGTCGCTGCGACAGGGCGTCAGCACCTACGGCTCCACGGTGGGGTCACCCCGACGCTCCTGATCCTGCAGAACATCGCCCGTCATCATCGGCAATTCCCCGCACGGAGGTCTTGGGGAAATACTGAGGATGCCTTCCACACACATTCCTCAGAACTGTGGCCGGTTCCAGACCATGGGCGAGCGGGGTGGGCGCTCGCGCGGTGCGGTGGGTGGCGCCGGTGCGACACCCCTCAGGGAGGATCGGCTGGTTCGAGGCCCATCGGGCCGTAGACGACCTCACCGTCGCGGAGGAGGGTCACCGTGGCCACGCCGGCGCCGGCGAGCTCGCGCCACACCTCGCCCAGCCAGCTCTCGGCGTCGGACTGGGTGGGGAACGCCGTCGCCGTCGCCGGCTCCGCGGTGACCTCGGCGCCGTCGGGTCCGGCGTAGGACCACGTCCACTGCTCGCTCACGACGACCGCACCCCCGTCTCGACGAAGGGCGGTTTGGTGACGGTGGCGGCGACCTCCCGGCCCCGCACGTCGATGACGACCTCGTCGCCGAGGGCGACCGAGCGGTCGAGCAGCGCCAACGCGACGCCCTGCTTCCGGGTGGGCGAGAACGTCCCCGACGTGACCTCCCCGACCACCCCGCCCGAGGCGTCCGTGACGGCACAGTGCGCACGGGGGATGCCCCGCCCGGTGACGACGAGCCCCCGAAGGAGCCGGGTCTCCTTGGCCGCACGCTCGGCGGTCAGCGCCTCCCTGCCCCAGAACGACTCCTTGTCCCAGCCGACGGCCCACGCCGCACCGGCCATCACCGGCGTGATGTCGAGCGAGAGGTCGTTGCCGTGCAGCGGGTAGCCCATCTCGGTGCGCAGCGTGTCCCGCGCGCCGAGCCCGGCCGGCAGACCGCCCTCGGCGGCCACGGCCTCGGCGAGGGCGTCCCACAGCGCCGCGGAGTCGTCCCACGCGGGGACGAGCTCGTAGCCGCGCTCCCCCGTGTAGCCGGTGCGGCAGACGATGACCGGTCGGCCCTCCCACTCGGTCTCGACGAAGCTCATGTAGTCGTGGTCGACGGGCAGCCCCAAGCGGGTGAGGACCTCGTCCGAGCTCGGCCCCTGCACGGCGAGCACGCCGTACCCCTCGTGCAGGTCCTCGACGCCCACGCCCTCCGGCGCGGCCGCGGCAAGCATCCGGACGACCTCGGCGGTGTTCGCGGCGTTCGGGACGAGGAAGACGTCGTCGTCGCTGCGCAGGTACTGGATGAGGTCGTCGACGACGCCGCCGGTCTCGGTGCAGCACATGGTGTACTGCGCCTGGCCGGGACCGATCCGACGCAGGTCGTTGGTGAGGCACGCGTTGACGAGGTCCGCGGCCCCCGGACCGGAGACCCGCGCCTTGCCGAGGTGCGAGACGTCGAAGAGGCCGACCTTCGTGCGCACCGCCGTGTGCTCCGCGACGACGCCGCCGCCGGGGTACTCCAGGGGCATCGACCAGCCCCCGAAGTCGGCCGTCCTCGCGCCGAGGGCGACGTGCCGGTCGTGCAGCGGCGAGAGCTTGGGGTCGGTCATGCCAGGCACCGTACCGCGGGTCGTGGACACCCACCGGCCCGGATAGTCTGCCGAGCATGACTGCGCTGTCCGTCTCGACCAAGACCGCCTCAGACCTCCCCGTGGACACCCTCGTCGTGGGGTCGGTACGGACCGACGACGGAGCCGCCCTCGCGGCGGGGCACGGCCTGCCCCGCAAGGCGGTCGTACACCTCCAGGCCGTCCTCGCCGACCTCGAGGCCACCGGGGCGCCGGGCGAGGCGCACCGGGTCGTCGCGGTCCCGGGGGTCAAGGCCACCTCGGTCGTCGTCGCCGGCCTCGGGGACGGCACGGCGCGCACGACCTCGTTCGGCGCCGACGCGCTCCGGGACGCCGCTGGGCACGCGCTGCGCTCGGTCCGCGGCAAGAAGACCGTGGCGGTCGCGCTGCCCACGCCGGACGCCGAGAGCGTCGCGGCCGTCGCGGACGGCGCGTTCGCCGGCTGCTACCTCTACGACAAGGCGGCGCCGCTCGCCGGACGCAGGGCCCGCAAGGGCGGCACCGCCCCGGGTGCCGGTCCCAAGGTGACGGTCGTGTCCGGTGCCGGCCAGGGCAAGGCGGTCCGGGAGGCCGTGAGCCGTGCGGGCGTCGTCGGCGCGGCCCGCGACTGGGCCCGGGACCTCGTCAACACCCCACCGAACCTGCTCTACCCGCAGTCCTTCGCGGACGCCGTCAAGAAACGTGCCTCGGCGTCGAGCGCAAAGATCTCGGTGTCCGTCCTCGACGAGAAGGCGCTCGCGAAGGGTGGCTTCGGCGGCATCGTCGGCGTGGGGCAGGGCTCGGCCAACCCGCCGCGCATCGTCACGATGTCGTGGTCCCCGTCCGGTGCCAAGGGGTCGGTGGCCCTCGTCGGCAAGGGCATCACCTTCGACTCCGGCGGCCTGAACATCAAGCCGTCCACCGGGATGGTGACGATGAAGAGCGACATGGCCGGCTCCGCCGCCGTCGCGGCCACCGTCCTCGCCGCGGCCGAGCTCGGGCTACCGGTCGCCGTCACCGGCTACCTCTGCCTCGCCGAGAACATGCCCGGAGGCGGCGCCCAGCGGCCGAGCGACGTCGTCGTCATGCGCGACGGCACGAGCGTCGAGATCCTCGACACCGACGCCGAGGGCCGGATGGTCCTCGGCGACGGCATCTGCCTCGCCAGCGAGAAGAAGCCCGACTGGATCGTCGACATCGCGACGCTCACCGGCGCCCAGGTCGTGGCCCTCGGCGAGGAGGTCGCCGGGGTCATGGGCAACGACGAGGACTTCCGCGCGCGGGTCGTCGCGGCCGGGGCCGCCTCGGGCGAGGACTCCTGGGCCATGCCGCTCCCGGCTGCCCTGCGGGCCAAGCTGGACACCCCGACCGCGGACATCGCCCACAAGGGGGACCGCGACGGCGGGATGCTCACCGCGGCGATCTTCCTCGGCGAGTTCGTCGGCGAGGGCATCCCGTGGGCGCACATCGACATCGCCGGACCGTCGTTCAACACCAAGGCCGCCCGCGGGCGGGTGCCCAAGGGTGGGACGGGCTACGGCGTCGGGACCCTCGTCGGGCTCGTCGAGCAGCACGCCGGGCGCTGAGCCCCGCGGCGCCGCCCGGGCGCGGATGCCGTCAGCGGCCGTCCTGCTCGCGCTGCCGGGCCGTCCAGGCACGCATCCGGGCCGGGTACCCGGTGAGGTTGACGTCGTAGACCGGCACGTCGAGGTCGCGCGCGACGTCGAACGCCACCGGCCGCGACGGCAGGGCCCGCCGCGTCCACTCGCCGTCGTGGGCGATGAGCACGACGGTCGTCGCCGTGACGTGGGTGGCGGGCTCGACGTACGCCTCGACCCCCCTGCGGCTCCGCGCGAAGTCGGTGAGGTGCGACCGCGCGCTCGCGAGGTCGCTGCCGTCGTGGGGGTTCGCCGAGCGGCGGCGGCCCCGGGTCCAGAACGCCATGCCCACACGATAGGCGCTGCCGCTGACCGCGGGCTGACCACTCCGAGGATCCGCCTCGTGCCCGGATGCCGGGAGTGACAGGATGCGGGACGACGCCGGCGACGCCACCCCCGTCCGACGGCGCGGACCACGCCCTGCAGCGAGAGGAACCCGAACGCGATGTCGGCCACCGCCGAGACCAGCCATGACCTCGTCGTCCTCGGGGGAGGCAGCGGCGGCTACGCGTGCGCGCTGCGGGCCGCCGAGCTCGGCATGCGGGTCGCCCTCGTCGAGAAGGACCTCCTCGGCGGCACCTGCCTGCACCGTGGGTGCATCCCCACCAAGGCGTTGCTCCACGCGGCGGAGGTCGCCGAGGCCGCCCGCGAGGGCGACCGGTTCGGCGTCCGGTCGAGCTTCGAGGGCGTCGACCTCCCCGCTCTCACGACGTACCGCGAGCACGTCGTCGACCGGCTGTACCGAGGGCTGCAGGGGCTCGTGAGGTCTCGCGAGGTCGAGCTCGTCGAGGGTGAGGGCCGGCTCGACGGACCGTCCACGGTGGTCGTCGGTGACCGTCGCCTCGTCGGGCGGCACGTCGTGCTCGCCACCGGGTCGCGGGCCAGCACCCTCCCCGGGCTCGAGCTCGGCGGCCGGGTCGTGACGAGCGACGGCGTGCTCGGCCTCACCGAGATGCCGTGGCGCGTGGTCGTCCTCGGGGGCGGGGTCATCGGCGTCGAGCTCGCCTCCGTCATGCGCTCTCTCGGGTGCGAGGTAACGGTCGTCGAGGCCCTGCCGCGTCTCGTCTCCGCCGAGGACCCGGCGTCGTCGAAGGCCCTCGAGCGGGCCTTCCGCGGGCGCGGGATCGCAGTGCGCACCGACACCCGGTTCGAGTCCGCCACGCAGGACGACGACGGCGTCACGGTGCGGCTCGAGGGCGGGGAGGAGCTGCGCGGTGACCTGCTGCTCGTCGCGGTCGGACGCGGACCGGTGACCGAGGGGCTCGGCTACGAGGAGGCGGGGGTGACCCTCGAGCGGGGGTACGTCGTCACCGACGAGCGTTGCCGGACCGGGGTGGACGGCCTGTGGGCGGTCGGCGACATCGTCCCCGGCCTCCAGCTCGCGCACCGTGGCTTCGCCCAGGGCGTGTTCGTCGCCGAGGAGATCGCGGGCCTCTCCCCCGTCCCGGTCGTCGACAGCCAGGTCCCCAGGGTCACCTACTGCGACCCCGAGGTCGCGTCCGTCGGGCTCACCGAGGAGCAGGCGCGCGCCGAGCACGGTGACGCCGTCGAGGCCTACGAGTACAACCTCGCGGGCAACGGCCGGTCCCAGATCCTCGGCACCAAGGGCTTCGTCAAGGTCGTCCGGGTCACCGACGGGCCGGTCGTCGGCCTGCACATGGTCGGCTCGAGGATGGGCGAGCAGGTCGGAGAGGCCCAGCTCATCGTCGGCTGGGAGGCCTACCCCGAGGACGTCGCTCCCTTCGTGCACGCGCACCCGACGCAGAACGAGGCACTCGGCGAAGCCCACATGGCGCTCGCCGGCAAACCGCTGCACGCACACAACTAGAGTGATGACCGCCACCGCCCACGAAGGAGAGCAGCACTGATGTCGGAACGTGTACAGATGCCCGCACTCGGCGAGTCCGTCACCGAGGGGACCGTGACGCGGTGGCTGAAGAGTGTGGGCGACGAGGTGGCGGTCGACGAGCCGCTCCTCGAGGTCTCCACCGACAAGGTCGACACCGAGATCCCCTCGCCGGTGGCGGGCACGCTGCAGGAGATCCTCGTCGAGGAGGACGACACCGTGCCGGTGGGCGCCGATCTCGCGGTCATCGGTGACGGTGCCGAGTCCGGCGGCGGTGACTCCGGCTCGGCGGAGACCGGGGCGGAGGAGTCCGGATCCGAGGAGGCCGACTCGGACGCGGACGACTCCGGGGACGACGGCTCGGACGGGCCGGCGGACGAGGTCGAGGACCCGGCCGACACCGACGACGTCGCCGACGCGGGTGACGAGGGCGGGCAGGAGCCGGCCGAGCCCCAGGGCGGCGGTGGCTCCGGCGACAGCGGTGGCTCCGGCGACAGCGGTGGCTCCGGTGGCGGCGAGGGTACGACCGTGCAGATGCCGGCGCTCGGTGAGTCCGTGAGCGAGGGCACGATCACGCGGTGGCTCAAGTCCGAGGGCGACGAGGTCGCCGTCGACGAGCCGCTCCTCGAGGTCTCCACCGACAAGGTCGACACCGAGATCCCCTCGCCCGCGGCAGGCACGCTGACAAGCATCCTCGTCCAGGAGGACGAGACCGTCCCGGTCGGCGCGGACCTCGCGGTCGTCGGCGGGAGTGGGGGCGGCGGTCCGGCCGACGACGGGCAGCAGAGCGAGCCCGAGCCGGAGCCGGCCGAGGAGCCCTCCGCCGAGGACACCACCGAGGACTCCGGTGACGACGCGTCCGAGGACGAGGCGGAGGACTCGGCGGAGGGTGCCGAGGACGAGGACGGCGACGACGACACGTCCGACGAGGAGCCGACCGAGCGGGAGCCGAAGAGCGAGGCCCCGGCGTCGTCAGGCTCCACCGCGCCCCCGCGCCACGAGGACTCCGGCTCCGGCGGCGACGCCTCGGCCTACGTCACGCCGCTCGTGCGCAAGCTCGCCGCGGACCACGACATCGACCTCTCGAGCATCGAGGGCAGCGGCATCGGCGGACGCATCCGCAAGCAGGACGTCCTGGCCGCCGCCGAGGCCCGCAAGGCCCCGGAGCCGCAGCAGGAGAAGGCCCCGGCCGCCGCCCCTGCGTCGGGCGGGTCCACCTCACCGGCCGCGAGCAAGCCCTCCGTCGACACGAGCCGCCGCGGCTCCACGCAGCCGATGTCCCGGCTGCGCAAGACGATCGCGCGCCGGATGGTCGAGTCGCTCCAGGTCTCGGCCCAGCTGACGACGGTCGTCGAGGTCGACGTCACGCGCATCTCGCGGCTGCGGGACCGCTCGAAGAACGAGTTCGCCAGGCGCGAGGGCACCAAGCTCAGCTTCCTGCCGTTCTTCGCGCTCGCCGCGGTCGAGGCCCTCAAGGCCCACCCGATGGTCAACGCGAGCATCGAGAACGAGGCGGTCACGTACCACGCCGTCGAGAACGTCGGGTTCGCCGTCGACACCGAGAAGGGTCTCATCGTCCCGGTCGTCAAGAACGCGGGTGACCTCAACCTCGCCGGGCTGGCCCGGGGCATCGCCGATGTCGCGGAGCGGACCCGCAGCAACAAGATCACCCCGGACGACCTGGCGGGTGGCACGTTCACGATCACGAACACCGGGTCGCGCGGTGCGTTGTTCGACACCCCGATCATCAACCAGCCGCAGGTCGGCATCCTCGGCACGGGTGCGGTCGTCAAGCGCCCGGTCGTCGTCACCGACGAGGACGGCGGCGAGACGATCGCGGTGCGCTCGATGGTCTACCTCGCCCTGTCGTACGACCACCGGATCGTCGACGGCGCCGACGCGGCGCGCTTCCTGACGACGATGAAGCAGCGCCTCGAGGAGGGGGCGTTCGAGGCCGACCTCGGTCTCTGACGTCCGGCTCCCATGGCCCGGGTCGCCGTCACCGGTTCGTCCGGACTGATCGGTTCCGCGCTCGTCGCCGCGCTCCGTGAGCGCGGCGACGAGGTGGTGCGGCTCGTGCGCCGTGCCCCCTCGGGAGCGGACGAGGTCCGGTGGGACCCGGCCTCCCGGTACCTCGACCCGACCGTCCTCGACGGGGTCGACGCCGTCGTCAACCTCGCCGGGGCCGGTGTGGGCGACCGCCGGTGGACCCCGTCGTACAAGCACGAGATCCTCGCCTCGCGCACCGACAGCACGACGGCCGTGGCAGGAGCGGTCGCGGCCATGGACGGCCCGGTGCGGCTCGTGAGCGGCTCGGCCGTCGGCTACTACGGTGACCGCGGCGACGAGGAGCTCACCGAGCGCAGCGCACCCGGTGCGGGCTTCCTCGCCGACGTGACGCGCGCCTGGGAGGCCGCCACGCAGCCGGCCGTGGAGGCGGGGGCCCCTGTCGCGGTCGTCCGCACGGGCATCGTCCTGGCGCGCAAGGGCGGCGCGATGGACCGGCTGCTCACCCTCGCGCGGCTGGGGCTGGCCGGGCCGTTGGGTTCTGGCCGCCAGTTCTGGCCCTGGATCACGCTGCCAGACACGGTGGGGGCCCTGCTGCACCTCGTCGACCATCCGGAGGTCACCGGGCCGGTGAACCTCGCGGCGCCCTCCCCCGCCCGGCAGCGCGAGGTGGTGGCGGCCCTCGGCCGTGCCCTGGACCGCCCCGCCCTGCTCCCCGCGCCGTCCCCCGCACTCCGTCTCGTACTCGGGGAGTTCGCCGGGGAGATCCTCGCGAGCCAACGCGTCGTGGGCGAGGCCCTCGCGGCCGGCGGGTTCGCGTGCACCCATACGGACATCGACTCCGCGGCCGCCTGGCTCGTCGCCTGAACGGCCCGCGCCTCGTCGCCCCAGCGGCCGCCGGGCCACCGAGCAGCCGACGGTCACGCGCTCCGCAGGTCGGCCATCCGCCAGCCCCGCTCGTCACGGACCAGCTCGACGACCACCTCCTGGGCCGCCTGGGCCTCCCGGTGCGAGACCGCCGTGCGTCCTCCGGCGACCGCGTAGCCCGTGGTCCCGAGGCGGGCGCGCACCGTGGCGGCGGACTCGGCGGAGCGGACGACCCGGACCTCGGTGACGGTGTAGCGCAGCCCGTCGTACCGGAGCCCGGTACGTCTCAGCTCGGCCACCCCACGGGCGTCCCGCTCGAGCATCGGACCGGTCGTGAACGCCTCGCCGAGCTGCTCCGGGTCGGCCTCGGCCCAGGCCCGGGCGCGGGCGTCGGCGAGGGTGCGCAGGACGGCGTCCGGCCGGGCGTCGACGGCACGGTCGAGCCGCGGGTCGTCCCCGGGCGCAGACGCCTGCTGGGGCATGACCGTGGAAGTACCGGAGCCGGTCACCGCGGGAGCACCGGAGCTGGTCACCGGCGCCCGCACGGACACGGTCGGCTCCGCGGCGCGTGGCACCGCGAGCACGCCCACCACCGCCACGGCGGCGCCGAGCAGCGCCGCCGCGCCGACGAGCAGCGGCGACCGCCGGGTGCCGGCACCGTGCCGCGCCCTGCGGCGCGACCGCGGGCGCAGCCCGCGGACCAGACCGCCCGCCCGCTCGACCGTCGCCGCCGCCCGTGCCACGGGCGAGCGCCCGGACGAGGACGCGTCGTCCTCCGGTCCGTCCGGCGCCCCGGCCGCCGCCCGGAGCCGGTAGGTGACGCTGCTGACGTCGTCCGTCCCGTCGACGAGATGCAGCGGCGCGGCCTGCGCCGCCTCGAAGAGCGCCCACGCGAGGTCGTCCGCGGACGGCCGCTCCCGTGCCCGTGGCGCGACGGCGGACTCCACAACGGCGAGGAGGGGCGCCGCCCCCTCCCCCGCGCGGTTCACCTCGGCCAACGTGGGGCGCAGGCCGGGCGCCCCCGGTACCTCACCCGCCAGGCACATCCAGCCGAGCGCCCCGAGGGCGTAGACGTCGGCGGCCGGTGAGGGGTCCGCCCCGAGGAGGACCTCGGGGGCGAGGTGGCCCTCGGTGCCCCAGACGGGGGTGTCCGCCTCGCCGACGACCCGGCCGAGGCCGAGGTCGGCGAGCACGGGGCGGCCGTCGAGGTCGAGGAGGACGTTGCCCGGCGAGACGTCCCCGTGCACGACACCGGCCGCGTGCAGCCGGCCGAGCGCCGACGCGACGGGCGCGAGGACCGTGACGACCTCGCCCGGCGACAGGTGGCCGCGCGCGCGGACCAGTGCCGCGAGGCTGCCACCGTCGAGCAGCGGCATGACGAGGGCGGTGCGGCCGTCGGGGAGCGGCACGCAGGCCTCGACGGCGAGGACGTGCTCGCTCGCGACCCGGGCCGACACGGCGGCCTCGCGCACCGCGGCGTCGGTGAGCTCGGGGTCCGCTCCGGTGACCTTGACCGCGACCCGGCGCCCGTCGGCCTCGCGGACGGCCGCCCAGACCTCGCTCGTCGCACCCCGGCCGAGCACCGCACCCAGCTCGAACCCCGGTACGTCCGGCACCACCACGTCGGTCACGACATCCATGGAGCCAGCCTGCCGTGCTCCGCCGGACGGGCCGTGGAGTTGTCCACAGGCCCGTGGGAGCCCCGCCGCGTCCGGCTTCGTACAGTGAGCGGATGCCCGCTGACCAGCCCACGATCCTCGCCACGTCCGGTGGCTACCGCCGGGGAGAGCGCGCCCCGCTCGAGCTCGACGCCCTGGTCCACCACGCGGTCGACCTGTCCGGCGTCCACGGCCGGCGCCCCCGGGTCACCGTCGTCGGCACCGCGTCGGGCGACCAGCGAGCGTTCTTGTACGACCACCTGCAGGCGGGCCGCCTCGCCGGGTTCGACCTCACGGTCCTCGAGCTCTTCCCCCTACCGAACGTCGAGGACGTCCCGGGGCACCTCCTCGACCAGGACGTCGTCTGGGTCGGAGGTGGCTCCGTCGCCAACCTCCTCGCCGTGTGGGCCGTCCACGACCTCGGGCCCGCGCTGCGGGCCGCGTGGCAGAGCGGCGTGGTGCTGTCCGGCGTCTCCGCGGGGTCGATCTGCTGGTACGTCGGCGGCACGACCGACTCGTTCGGCCCCGAGCTCCGGGCGGTGACGAACGGCCTGGCGCTGCTGCCCTACGGCAACGGCGTCCACTACGACTCCGAGGCACGGCGCCGCCCCCTCGTCCACCGGCTCGTCGCTGATGGCACCCTGCCCGAGACGCACTGCACGGACGACGGCGTCGGGCTCGTCTACCACGGCACCGAGCTCGTCGAGGCGGTCGCGGAGCGGGACGCCCCCGCGGCCGCCTACCGGGTCGTCCGGGACGGCGACGCCGCCGTCGAGGAGCGCCTCGGGACGCGGCGTCTGACGCGGTCCTGAGCCGCCCGGGGTCCCGCTCAGGTCTCGAATCGGTAACAGCCCCTGGGACGACCATTGACGCGCTCACGACGACCCACCACTCTGTGAGAGCGCTCTCGTGAGAGCGCTCTCAACCCGGTGGGACCGAAGGAGTTCTCATGACCGCTCGACCGACCCCGACGCGCTCGCGACGCCCCCGTCACTGGCACGCCACCATCGCCACGGCCGCCGTGGCCGCTCTCGCCCTCACCGGGTGCGGCGGCGACTCCGACGGCGCAGACGACGCCGCCGGGGACGACGGCCCGGTCACCCTGACCCTCGCGACGTTCAACCAGTTCGGCTACGACGACCTCATCCCCGAGTTCGAGGCCTCCCACCCGAACATCACGGTCGAGCACAAGAAGGCGGCCACGTCGAACGAGGCCCGCGACAACTTCTTCACCCGGCTCGCCGCCGGCAGCGGGATGGCCGACGTCGAGGCCGTCGAGGTCGACTGGCTGCCCGAGATGCTCCAGTACTCCGACAAGCTGAGCGACCTCACCTCCGACGACGTCGCCGGTCGCTGGCTCGACTGGAAGACCGCCGCCGCCACCGACGGCGAGGGCCGGCTCATCGGTTACGGCACGGACATCGGCCCCGAGGCCATCTGCTACCGCGCGGACCTCTTCGAGAAGGCCGGGCTGCCGAGCGAGCGCGAGGAGGTCGCGGCGTTCTTCGGCGACACCTGGGAGAGCTACTTCGAGGCCGGCCGGAAGTTCAAGGCCACGTCCGACGTCCCCTTCTTCGACTCCATCGGCGCCACCTACCAGGGCATGGTCAACCAGGTCCCGGCCGCGTACGAGAACCCGGACGACGACACCGTCACCGCCACGGACAACCCCGAGGTCAAGGCGATCTACGACCAGCTCGTGAAGGCCGGCATCGAGGACGGCCTCTCCGCCAAGCTCCAGCAGTGGGGCGACGACTGGACCGCGTCCTTCCAGAAGGACGGCTTCGCGACGATGCTCTGCCCGGGCTGGATGCTCGGCGTCATCGAGGGCAACGCCGAGGGCGTCGAGGGCTGGGACGTCGCCAACACCTTCCCGGGCGGCGGCGGCAACTGGGGCGGCTCCTACCTCGTCGTGCCGGACCAGAGCGAGCACCCCGAGCAGGCGCGCGAGCTCGCCGCCTGGCTGACCGCCCCCGAGCAGCAGATCAAGGCGTTCAAGGCCGTCGGCACCTTCCCGAGCCAGACCGAGGCGCTCGACAGCCCCGACCTGCAGTCGGTGAACGTCGAGTTCTTCAACGGCGCACCGACCGGCCAGATCCTCGCCGAGCGCGCCAAGGCCGTCACCGTGTCCCCGTACAAGGGCGCGCACTACTTCGCGGTCAACGACGCGATGCAGCAGGCGCTCACCCGCATCGAGCAGGGCGAGGACCCGACGACCTCGTGGGACAAGTGGGTCGCCGAAGTGAAGTCGATGGGCTGACCCTGCCCCTCCATCCGAGCCGCACCGGCCCCGCCGGTGCCCCGAGACCCGGGTGGCCCGGTGAGCGCGCAGGCTCGCCGGGCCACCCGACCCCAGGAGCGGACTCCCGATGACCGTGAGACCGACGCAGCCGGCCCCGGTGGCGGCCCCGACGCCACCGGACCCGGCCCCGCCGGAGCGAGCAGACCGGCCCGGCCCGGGCGCCCCCCGCACGCGCTGGCGCCGCAGGCTCACCCGCCTCGACGAGAAGGGCGCGCCGTACGCGTACGTCTCGCCGTTCTTCCTGCTCTTCGGTGTCGTCGGGCTCTTCCCGCTCCTGTACACGGCGTGGGTCTCGCTGCACGACTGGAACCTCATCGGCGGCCAGGGCGACTTCACCGGCCTGGAGAACTACCGCGACGTCCTCGCCCAGCCGTACTTCTGGAACGCCCTGCGCAACACCGTGAGCATCTTCCTGCTCTCGAGCGTCCCCCAGGTCGTCCTGGCCCTCCTCATCGCCGCCGCGCTCGACAGCAAGCTGCGGGCCCGGACGTTCTGGCGGATGGGGGTCCTCGTCCCCTACGTCCTCGCGCCGGTCGCGGTCGCCCTCGTGTTCAGCGACCTCTTCGGGGACCGGTTCGGGCTGTTCAACCACGTCCTCGGGACGCTCGGGGTGCCCGAGATCCGCTGGCACCAGGACACCCTGCCCAGCCATCTCGCGATCGCGACGATGGTCAACTTCCGGTGGACCGGCTACAACGCGCTGATCTTCCTCGCGGCGATGCAGGCCATCCCCCGTGACTACTACGACGCCGCGCTGGTGGACGGCGCGTCCCGGCTGCGCACGCTGTGGTCCATCACGATCCCGCAGCTGCGCCCCACCGTGATCTTCGTCGTCGTGACCTCGACGATCGGCGGCCTGCAGATCTTCGACGAGCCACGGATGTTCGACCAGTACGGGCTCGGTGGGCCGGACAAGCAGTGGCAGACGCTGACCATCTACCTCTACCAGCTCGGCTGGACGCAGAAGAACTTCGGGCGGGCGGCCGCCGTCGCCTGGATGCTTTTCCTCATCATCGTCGTCTTCGCGCTGGTCAACTTCCTGCTCACGCAACGGATCTCGTCCAAGGAGGGGAAGCGATGAGCCTCGCCCGCCGCGCCCACGCCGCGCCCACCGCGTACGTCTTCCTCGTCGTCGTCCTCCTCGCCTCGGCGTTCCCGTTCTGGTGGTCGATGGTCATCGGCAGCAAGGACTCGTCCGCGATCGTCCGCGACCCCTACTCGCTCGTCCCGGGCGGCCACTTCCTGCAGAACGCCGCGACGGTGGCCGACACCGTGCCGTTCTGGAAGGCCCTCGGCAACAGCGTCATCGTCTCCACGACGGCCTCGGCCGCCGTCGTCCTCATCAGCACGCTCGCGGGGTTCGCCTTCGCCAAGCTCCGTTTCCGGGGGCGCGGCGCGCTGCTCGTCTTCGTTATCGCGACGATGGCGGTCCCGACCCAGCTCGGCGTCGTCCCCCTGTTCATCGTCATGAGCAAGCTGGGCTGGATCGGCAGCCTGTGGGCGGTCATCCTCCCGAGCATGGTCAACGCCTTCGGGGTGTTCTGGATGACCCAGTACCTGCGCGAGGCGCTGCCGGACGAGCTCGTCGAAGCCAGCCGGGTCGACGGCGCGTCGACCCTGCGGACGTTCTGGTCGGTGGCTCTGCCGGCGGTACGGCCCGGCGCGGCGATGCTCGCCCTCTTCACGTTCATCATGACGTGGACGAACTTCTTCTGGCCGTTCATCATCCTCGACCCCGGCAACCCGACCCTGCCCGTCGCGCTCCAGCAGCTGCAGGCCGCGTACTTCGTCGACTACTCGCTCGTCCTCAACGGGGTGGTCCTCATGGCGCTGCCGCTCATCGGCCTGTTCGTGGTCGCCGGGCGCCAGCTCGTCGCCGGCATCATGCAGGGCGCGGTCAAGGGATGACGGCCCCCACCCGCACGGCGCACGGGACCCGCACCCTGCCGTCCGACTTCCTCCTCGGTGCCGCGACCGCGGCCTACCAGATCGAGGGCGGGCGGCACGAGGACGGCCGGACCGACTCGGTCTGGGACACGTTCTCGCACCGTCCCGGGACGGTCGTCGGCGGGGACACCGGCGATGTCGCATGCGACCACTACCACCGCTCCCGCGAGGACGTCGCGCTCATGGCCGACCTCGGGATCGAGTCCTACCGCTTCTCGGTCGCGTGGCCCCGGGTCCGCCCGGACGGCGGTTCGGTCAACCCGCGCGGTCTCGATTTCTACGAGCGCCTCGTCGACGACCTCCTCGCCGCGGGCATCCACCCGTGGCTGACCCTCTACCACTGGGACCTGCCCCAGGCCCTCGAGGACCGTGGCGGATGGACCTCCCGGGAGACCGTCGACCGGTTCGTCGAGTACTCCCTGTCGGTGCACGACCGACTCGGCGACCGGGTCGAGACCTGGACGACCCTCAACGAGCCGTTCTGCGCCGCGTTCCTCGGGTACGTCGGAGGCGTCCACGCGCCGGGCCGCACCTCGCCCGCCGACGGGCTCGCCGCCGCGCACCACCTCCTGCTCGGGCACGGGTCCGTCGTCCGGGCGCTGCGCGAGCGTGACGCCTCGCTGCGGCTCGGGCTCACTCTCAACTTGACGGTCGTCGACCCGCTCGACCCCACCGACCCCCGCGACGTCGACGCCGCGCGACGCGTCGACGGGCAGGTCAACCGGATCTTCCTCGACCCGCTGTTCCGTGGCCACTACCCTGCCGACGTGCTCGACGACGTCACGACGTTCGGCCTGGAGGACCACGTCCGCCCGGGCGACCTCGACGTGGTCTCCACGCCGATCGACGTGCTCGGCGTCAACTACTACACCGGTGACGTCGTCGGGCACCGCGCTCCCCCGTCCGCGGAACCCGGTCCGCTCGAGCCCCCCGCGGGGCGGTCCCCGCTGCCGGCGGCACCGGACGCGCACAGCCACCCGCGCGGTCTCCCGACGACGGCCATGGGCTGGGAGGTTCAGCCGGACGGCCTGACCCGGTTGCTCACCCGGGTCCACGAGGAGTACACCGGCCCTGCCCGCACGGCTCTCTACGTCACCGAGAACGGCGCCGCCTACGACGACGAGCCGGGTGACGACGGCGCGGTCGAGGACGACGACCGCACCGACTACGTCCGCGCCCATCTCGGCGCCGTGCTCGACGCCGTCGAGGCCGGGGTGCCGGTCTCCGGCTACTTCTACTGGTCCCTGTTCGACAACTTCGAGTGGGCCTGGGGGTACGCCAAGCGCTTCGGCATCGTGCGCGTCGACTACGACACCCAGGAACGCACCCCGAAGGCCAGCGCGCTCGACTACGCTCGCCTGATCGCCACCCGTACCCTGCTCCCCCCGACCGCCGATGTCGAACGGCGCTGAGACCGAGCCGGGCGGCACCCGGACCGGCAGGCCGACCCTCGAGGAGGTGGCGCACCTCGCCGGGGTGTCCCGCGCCACCGTCTCCCGCGTCGTCAACGGCTCCACCCGCGTCCGTCCGGACGTCGTCGAGCTCGTCCAGCGTGCGGTCACGCAGCTCAACTACGTCCCGAACCGGGCGGCTCGCTCGCTCGCCGCTCAGCGGACGATGTCGATCGCGCTCGTCGTCCCCGAGGACGCCCACCGCTTCTTCAGCGACCCGTACTTCGCCGACATCGTCCAGGGCATCGACGACCGGCTCGAGACGAGCGAGTACGTCCTGACGCTCCTCCTCGCCCACCCGCGCAGCCCGTCCGACAAGACCCGCCGCTACCTGCTCGGCGGCAACGTGGACGGCGCGCTCGTCGTGTCGCACCACTCGGGAGACCACTTCCTCTCCGAGCTCGCCCGGTCGCTGCCGGTGGTCTTCGGCGGGCGGCCGATGGGGCCGGTCGCGCGGGCGGACGACCACTACGTCGACGTCGACAACCACCTCGGCGCCGTGCTGGCCACCCGGCACCTCCTGGAGGCAGGCGGCCGGAACGTCGCCACGGTCGCCGGGCCCGAGGACATGCCCGCCGCCCTCGACCGCGAGCAGGGCTGGCGCGACACCCTCCGCGAGGCCGGTCTCGCCTCGGACCGGCTGATCCGCGGAGACTTCACCGAGGTGAGCGGCGTCCGGGCCGGGCTGAGCCTCCTGGACCGCTGGCCGGACACCGACGCGGTGTTCGTCGCGAACGACCTCATGGCGAGCGGTGTGATGCTCGCCTTCGCCGAGCGTGGCGTCGCCGTCCCCGACGACGTCGCGCTCGTGGGGTTCGACGACAGCCCGTACGCCGTGCGAGGGCCGCTCGGGCTCACGACCATCGACCAGCGGACCCGCGAGATGGGCGGGATCGCCGCGGACATGCTGCTGCGGCGTCTCGCGGGCGAGCCGGTGGAGCCGACCCAGGTGCTGGCCCCGCGGCTCGTCGTGCGGGAGTCCTCGCTGCCGGCGCCGTCGCGGACCGGCGGCGCCGGCTGACCGTCGGGGCCAGGACCCTGGGCTCGCCTGGCTCCGGTCTCGTCAGGACTCCGGCTCGGGGTCGGCCGCCGGATGGGCCCCGGAGGCGTGGCGTCCGGGACCGGAGCCGCCACCGTCCGCGACGAGCCGGGCCGGCCACCAGGTGCGCGCCCCGATGTCGTGGACGAGGGCCGGGACGAGCAGCGAGCGCACGACGAAGGTGTCGAGGAGCACGCCGAACCCGACGATGAACGCGATCTGGACGAGGAACTGGATCGGCAGGACCGACAGTGCCGAGAACGTCGCGGCGAGGACGATGCCGGCGCTCGTGATGACCCCACCGGTCACGGCGAGGCCGACGAGGACGCCGGGACGGGTCCCGCGCTCGATCGCCTCCTCCCGGACCCGGGTCATGAGGAAGATCGAGTAGTCGATGCCGAGGGCCACGAGGAACACGAAGCCGTAGAGCGGGATCGACGGGTCTCCCCCGCTGAAGCCGAGGACGTGGTCGAAGACGAGGGCGGCGATCCCGATCGTCGCCCCGAACGACACGACGTTGGCGACGACGAGCACGAGGGGGGCGAGCAGCGAACGCAGCAGGAGCGCCAGCACGAGGAAGATGACGACGAGGATGGCCGGGACGATGACCCGCAGGTCCCGTGCGCTCGCGTCGAGGACGTCGAGGTTCGTCGCGGCGTTGCCCCCGACGAGGGCGTCCTCGCTCACGGCGTCGAGAGTGTCGCGCAGGCGTTCCACGGTCTCCTCGGCCCCGGCGGTGTCGGCGGCGTCCCGCGTCGTGGCCTGGATGACGGTCTCGCCGTCGACGACCGGCGGGGCGCTCGGCTCCTGACCCGGCTGCGGTGGGGTCAGGCCGAGGTAGGCGCCGTCGATCCCGGGGTCGTCCTGGACGACGGTCAGCGCCTCCTCGGCCTGCGCCTGCGGGACGACGACCTGGAGCGGCTGGGCGGCGCCGCCCGGGAAGTGACGGCCGATGACCTCCTGCGCCGTGATGGAGTCGACGTCGGTGAGGAAGGTCTCCTCGATGGTCGCGCCGTCGGCCTTGAAGGTCGGGACGAACGCGGCGGCCCCGAGCAGGACGACGAGGGTGATGCCCCAGGTGCGTCGCGGGTGTGTGCCGACGAGGGACGCGACCCGGCCCCACAGGCCGCGGGAGGTGCCGACGACGTCCTCGGCGTGCCGGTGGTCGATCTTCGGGGCGAACGGCCAGAAGACCTTGCGCCCGAACAGCAGGAGGACCGCCGGCAGGAAGGTGAGGGACGCCAGGAGCGCGCCGGCGATGCCGAGGGCCCCGACCGGTCCGAGCCCGGACGTGCTGCGGAGCTCGGCGAGCAGCAGGCAGAGCAGCCCGAGGATGACGGTGGCGGCGGAGGCGGCGACTGGCTCGACGCTCCCCCGCCAGGCGGCCTTGAGGGCGACCCAGGAGCTCGGCTCGTCGTGGAGCGCCTCCCGGAAGCGGCTGACGAGGAGCAGGGCGTAGTCGGTGGCCGCGCCGACGACGAGGATGAAGAGGATGCCCTGTGACTGGCCGGAGAGCGTGATGACGTCGCTCTTCGCCAGCTGGTAGACGACGAGCGACGCGGCCGACAGCCCGAAGATGGCGCTGAGCAGCACGGCGACCGGCAGGATCGGGCTGCGGTAGACGACGAGCAGGATGACGAGCACGACCGCCAGGGCGACACCCAGCAGGATGCCGTCGATGCCGGCGAAGGCCGCCGAGAAGTCGGCGATGAGACCACCGGGGCCGCCGACGTAGGCGTCCAGGCCCGCGGGGGCGAGGGTGCGCCCGATCTCGGCCCGCAGGGCGTTCGCGCCCTCGGCGAGCGCGGTCGTCTCGCCCTGGGCCTCGGTGCCGGACTCGCCGTCCAGGGGCACGGTGACGAGGGCCGCCTCGCCGTCCTGGGACGGGATGGGGACGACGGGCGTCCCGGCCACGAGGTAGTCGCCGAGCGTGCCGCCGTCCTCGAGGACCGGCAGCGACAGCCCGGGGACGTCGGCGGCGAAGCGCTGCACGGCGGCGAGGTCGTCCTGCGTCAGCGTCCCGCCGCCGCGCTTCTCGACGACGACGAGGTAGGGCAGCTCGGTGTCGTCGCTGAAGCGCGACAGGGCCTCCGCGACGAGGGTCGACTCGGCCTTCTCCGGCAGGAACGTCGAGTTGTCGTTCGACTGGACCCCCGAGAGCTTCCCCTGGGCCTGGCCGCCGAACGCACCCACGACGAGCCAGACGAGGACGAGCCCGACCGCGGCGAGGAGCGCCGGGCGAGGTCTGCGGGCGCGGCGCGCGGGGTCGTCGGCGTCGTCCGGCGGTGGGGTCGCGGGGTCCGCGGGGGCCTCGGTCATGGGGTCAGCCTAGGAGCCTGCCCGGACGGGCCCGGACAGGGTTCGACACGTCAGCGGCGTACCGTGTCGCCATGCGCTTCGTGCACCTCGGATTCGCCCCCGACCTCGTCGACTACGAGGAGGGCTGGGCCACCCAGCGCGCCGTGCACGCCCAGGTCGTCGAGGGCACCGAGGAGGACACCACGCTGCTGCTCGAGCACGCCGCCGTGTACACCGCGGGGAAGCGCACGGAGCCGCACGAGCGGCCCACGGACGGCACGCCGGTCGTCGACGTCGACCGCGGCGGCAAGATCACCTGGCACGGGCCGGGCCAGCTCGTCGGCTACCCGATCGTCCGGCTGCCCGAGGTGCCGATCGACGTCGTCGCCCACGTGCGGCGCCTCGAGGAGGTCATGATCCGGGTCTGCCGCGAGTTCGGGGTCGAGACGGCCCGGGTCGACGGCCGCAGCGGCGTCTGGGTGCCTGCAGACCGGCGCGACCCGGAGCGCAAGCTCGGGGCCATCGGCGTCCGGGTGAGCCGGCGGGTGACGATGCACGGCTTCGCGCTCAACTGTGACGCCGACCTCGGCTGGGCCGACGCCATCATCCCGTGCGGCATCGCCGACGCCGGGGTCTCCTCGCTCACCCAGGAGGCCGGGCGGGTCATCACCGTCCAGGACGTCCTCCCCTACGCCGAGAAGCACCTCGCCGACGTCCTCGCCCGCTCCTGACCCCCTCCTTTCTCCACTCCTTCGCGGGGTCAGGGGCATCCCGTGCGCTCAGGGGCCTGTACCCACCTGATCCCGCGGGATGCCCCTGACCCCGCCGTAAGGAGGGGCGAGCGTAGGGTGGATCGCGTGACTGTCGCACCCGAGGGACGCCGCCTGCTGCGGGTCGAGGCGCGCAACGCCGAGACGCCCATCGAGCGCAAGCCGGAGTGGATCCGCACCACGGCGAAGATGGGGCCGGAGTACACCCAGATCCACGCGATGGTGAAGGGCCAGGGCCTGCACACCGTCTGCCAGGAGGCCGGCTGCCCCAACATCTTCGAGTGCTGGGAGGACCGCGAGGCCACCTTCCTCATCGGGGGTGACACCTGCACCCGCCGCTGCGACTTCTGCGACATCGCCACCGGCCGCCCGCAGCCCCTCGACGACGACGAGCCGCGCAAGGTCGCCGAGTCCGTGCGCACCATGGGTCTGCGGTACGCCACGGTCACCGGCGTCGCCCGCGACGACCGGCCCGACGGCGCCGCCGGCCTCTACGCCGAGACGATCCGGCAGATCCACGCGCTCAACCCGAACACCGGGGTCGAGATCCTCCCGCCCGACTTCGGGGCCAGGCCGGAGCTCGTCGGCCAGGTCTTCGACGCCCGCCCCGAGGTCTTCGCCCACAACCTCGAGACCGTCCCGCGGATCTTCCGCAGGATCCGTCCCGCCTTCACGTACGAGAAGTCGCTGAGAGTGCTGTCGATGGCGCGTGAGGCCGGCCTGGTCACGAAGTCCAACCTCATCCTCGGCATGGGCGAGGAGGACCACGAGGTCGAGGAGGCCATCCGCGACCTCCACGACGCGGGCTGCGACATCCTGACGATCACCCAGTACCTGCGCCCCTCCCCCATGCACCACCCGATCGACCGGTGGGTCAAGCCGGAGGAGTTCGTCCACTGGAGCGAGGTCGCGGACGACATCGGCTTCAAGGGCGTGATGGCCGGCCCGCTCGTGCGTTCGTCGTACCGGGCGGGTCGTCTCTGGGCCACCGCGATGAAGCGGTGGGGACGCCCGGTGCCCGAGCACCTGTCCCACCTCGCCGAGGCCGCGTCCGACCCCGCTCGCCAGGAGGCGGCGTCGTTGGTGGCCCGGTCCGCGCGCACCGTATCCTGAGGGCTCCCCGCCCGGCTCCCACCGGGCGCACGTCGTTCGCAAGACCAGGAGCACCGACCCCCGTGTCCGACCAGCCCGAGAAGAAGCCCGGACGGATCGCCGAGATCCGGCAGGCCTACTCCGCCCTGAAGACCCTCGACCCGAAGCTCGGGCGGTGGATGCTCGGTGTCGCGCTCGCGACCGCCGCCGTGATCATCGCCGTGGGCTTCGTCCTCGGCGGATGGTTCCGGTGGTACGGCATCCTCATCGCCATCCCCACGGCCGCGCTCGCCGCGACGGTCGTCATGAACCGGCGGGGCAACAAGGCCATGTACGGCGCCCTCGAGGGCAAGGTCGGCGCGGCCGGCGCAGCGCTCAACGGCCTCGGCAAGCGGGGCTGGTACGCGGCGCAGGAGCCGGTCGCCATGGACGGCGCCCGCGGCACCCGGCCGCAGGACATGACCGGAGCCGCACTGGTGTTCCGCGCGCTCGGCCGTCCCGGTGTCGTGCTCATCGGCGAGGGCCCGACCGGTCGGGTCGCCAAGCTCCTCAAGCAGGAGGAGAAGAAGGTCGCCCGGGTCGCTCCCGGCGTGCCCGTGCACCTGTGGACGGTCGGGGACGGCGAGGGCCAGGTGCCCGTCCGCAAGATCTCGAGCAAGCTGACCCGCATGCGCCCCGTCCTCAGCAAGGCCGAGGTGTCCGTCGTCAACAAGCGGCTCACCTCGCTCGGCGGCCTCAAGCCGCCGATCCCCAAAGGCATCGACCCGACGAAGGCCCGGATGGACCGGCGTGCCATGCGGGGCAAGTGACCCCACCGTCCCCACCCCCGGGACGACGACGCGGCCCCCGCTCCCTCTGGGACGGGGGCCGCGCGCTCGGGGCGCCGGACGTCAGGCGCGGCGGGGGGCGAGCCGGGTCATGGCCACTCCGAGGAGCAGCTGGGTGAGACCCAGGCCCATCGCCATGGCGCTGACGCCGAAGGCCAGCACCGAGGTGAAGAGCGAGGCCCGCAGGAACGAGGCGTTCATGACGACGGTCCGCCTCGGGTCCTCGCGGTCGAGCTCGGCGTAGGTCTTGCCGTCCGAGGCCTCGAGGGCGTGGTGGTTGATGATGTCCGCCTGTGCGTAGGCGCTGAACGGGCCGTCGACGTCGTCGCCGGCGAGCCAGCGTGCGTCCTCGGCGACCGTGATCTTCTCGGCGGCGAGCTGGTCCTGGACCAGCACCCAGGTGGACCCACCACCGATGAGCATGACGGCGCCGATCACGGCGACGACCCACCCGACGACCCGGGCGAAGCCGCCCGAGGAGCGGGCCGTGGTCGCGGCGGTGGTGGGGGTCGAGGTCGATGTGGTCATCGTGAGCTCCTGCCCTGTGCGCTCCGGGAGTCTCCCGGCTGAGTCCATTGTCCTACCGCTCGTAGTAGTAGACCAGGCGCCGAGCTTGTGTACTACGTCACGTAGTAGCTACTTCCCCGGGCCCGGCGCTCCGCCGGGGTGGACGATGCGCGTCCCGGCGGCGACGTCGTGCAGCCCCCGCCCGTCCCGGCCGGAGAGCACGGCGGGGACGAAGAGGCACAGCAGGGCGGTGCGGACCAGCACCTGGAGGGGAAAGCTGCCGGGACGCACCTGCCAGACCTGCAACCCGAGGAGCCGGTGGCCCACGGTGGAGCCCGTGAGTGAGACGAGGACGACGGTCAGCACGAAGAACACGCCGAGCGGCGCGAACGCCGCCGCGCCTCCGCGCGAGGTGTCGATGCCGATGAACGCGACGGCGACGAGCTGCGCGAGCAACCAGTCGACGACCACGGCGACCAGGCGACGCAGCAGGGTGGCGGTCGGAGGTGCGGGCGCGCCGCCGTGGAGGGCGTCGTCGGTCGGCACGCACCCAGCCTAGTTTCGACCGACGGTCCACCGGACGGCGCCCGCCCTCCTCGACCCACCCCACCCCTCCTGCCACGCCCGTCTCACTGGTCGTCCGCGCCTCGGTCCGCTCGTATCACCCGTTGATACGGTGCTGTGCGTTACGTCGGCGAAACATCCGGGTGACGGTCGGGAAACCGGTCAGCCCTACCTTCGTCGGCAATGCCTCAGGGCTGGCTCCATAGCCCCTGCACCGAACCAGGAGGTTCAGCATTGTTCAGCTCCGCTGACGAGGTCCTCACGTTCATCAAGGACGAGGACGTCAAGTTCGTCGACATCCGCTTCTGCGACCTGCCGGGCATCATGCAGCACTTCAACGTGCCGGCCCAGACGGTCGACGAGGACTTCTTCGAGAACGGCCAGATGTTCGACGGGTCCTCGATCCGCGGCTTCCAGGCCATCCACGAGTCCGACATGAAGCTCATCCCGGACCCCACGACGGCCTACCTCGACCCGTTCCGGGCCGAGAAGACGCTGATCATGAACTTCAGCATCGTCGACCCCTTCACCGGGGAGAAGTACGACCGCGACCCGCGCAACATCGCCGCGAAGGCCGAGGCGTACCTGAAGTCCACCGGCATCGCCGACACCGCCTTCATGGGCGCCGAGGCGGAGTTCTACATCTTCGATGACGTCCGCTTCGAGACGAAGCAGAGCGCCGGCTACTACTTCATCGACTCGGTCGAGGCCGCGTGGAACACCGGCCGCGCCGAGGAGGGCGGTAACCGCGGCTACAAGACGCGGTACAAGGGCGGCTACTTCCCCGTCCCGCCGGTCGACCACTTCGCCGACACCCGCGACAAGATCTGCCTCAACCTGGCCAAGGTCGGCATCGACGTCGAGCGCAGCCACCACGAGGTCGGCACCGCGGGCCAGCAGGAGATCAACTACCGGTTCAACACCCTGCTGCACGCGGGCGACGACGTGATGAAGTTCAAGTACGTCATCAAGAACACGGTGTGGGAGCTCGGCAAGACCGCGACGTTCATGCCGAAGCCGATCTTCGGCGACAACGGGTCGGGCATGCACACCCACCAGTCGCTCTGGAAGGACGGCGAGCCGCTCTTCTACGACGAGCGGGGCTACGGCGGCCTGTCCGACATCGCCCGCTGGTACATCGGCGGTCTCCTGGCGCACGCCCCCGCGGTGCTCGCCTTCACCAACCCGACGATGAACAGCTACCACCGTCTGGTCCCGGGCTACGAGGCGCCGGTCAACCTCGTGTACTCGGCCCGCAACCGCTCGGCCTGCGTGCGCATCCCGATCACGGGTGACAGCCCGAAGGCCAAGCGCATCGAGTTCCGCGTCCCGGACCCCTCGAGCAACCCGTACCTCGCGTTCTCGGCGATGCTCATGGCCGGCCTCGACGGCATCAAGAACCGCATCGAGCCGCCGGAGCCCGTGGACAAGGACCTCTACGAGCTGCCGCCGGAGGAGCACGAGAACATCGGGCAGGTCCCGGCCTCGCTGCCGGCCGTCCTCGACGCGCTCGAGGCCGACCACGAGTTCCTCCTCGAGGGCGACGTCTTCACCGAGGACCTCATCGCGGCGTGGATCGACTACAAGCGGACCAACGAGGTCGACCCGATCCGCTTCCGCCCGCACCCGCACGAGTTCGAGATGTACTTCGACATCTAGGCCTGACAACCTCACGAACCGGCCCCTGAACTGCTGAAACGCAGATTCAGGGGCCGGTTTGCCTCGCCCCGGTCCGCAAGAAGGTCCTCGAGGCGTTCGTTGCTGACCAACGGCAGCCGTCGATTCCGCTCGCCACCGGCGACCTCCAGAGCGGTATACACTTAGAGCACTTAGGGACTTCGAGGCTGCTGGGAGGCGACGTGAGCACAGCACTGACCGAGGACGTCCAGGCCCTACGCTCGAGTCTGGCCGGCGACGAGCCCGAGATCGAGGTGACCCTGCGCCTCCCCCGCGAGAGTGCGAAGAAGGTGCTGGCCCTCCTGGACGCCGAGCAGACCACGGGCGCACTCGTCGTTCCGGCCAAGCAGGAGTTCACCACGACCGAAGCGGCGAAGATTCTCGGAATGTCTCGCCCGACCCTGATGCGGATGATCGAGCGTCGAGGCATCGACTTCCGCATGGTCGGCAAGCACCACCGCATCCCGACCTCCTCGATCCAGAAGATGCGCGAGCTCCTCGACGAGGACCACATGGCGGTCGTGGCTGAGCTGGCGAACAAGTACGGGAATGTCGATTGAGTCTGTCGGTCACGCTCGCCGATGCGAACGTCCTGATCTCTCGAACTCTGCGCGACTACTTCGTATACGCCGCGAAGCTGGGCGCGCTGGACATCCACTGGAGCGAAGGCATCCTCGATGAGACGACCCGCAACCTCATCGACACGTTCGACTTCACCCAGGAGGATGCCGAGGTCCTCGTCGACCGGCTGAGTGCGTACATCCCGACTGCGCTCGTCGAGGTCAAGAAGCGCGACGAGACACGGGTCGCCAAGGTCGACATGGATGCCAAGGACCGCCACGTTCTCGCCGCCGCGCTCTCGGCACATGCAGAGCTGCTACTGACGCAGAACGTCCGCCACTTCCCGAGGGAGTGGATGTCCAAGCGCGGCATCGAGCTTGTCAACGCGGGCGCGCTCCTCACGCGACTGGCCGACGAGTACCCGGACATCCTGCGAGAGGCCCACCGACTCGGCCTGAGCTCACGCCCTCAAACCGAAACGGATGTGTTTGCGATCCTGGTCGACCAGGTCGGTGAGGACGTGATGGCCGTCGTCCGCGCAGTCGTGACGGCCGAGCCGGCGGCTCAGAGTGAGTCGGACTCGGCTGGCTGAACCGTCTCGGCCCCTGCCTGCATCACCGCGTCTTCGCCGTCTCCGGTCGGGGAACGGACCGTGGTCATCAGCGGGGGCGGACGGTGAGGCTCTGGGCGAGCGTCCCGACCGGGCCGTCGGTGTCACGCAGGACGCTGCTCGTGAGCCCCACGCCGCCCGGGCCGAACCACACCGACGTGTCGAAGCCCATCCACTCCCCCGCCGGCTCCCGGACGAGGTGCGCGACGAGGTCGACGTTCGGGAAGTGCACCTGCGCCGGGTCGGCCCGCACGAGCATCCCGTTCGCGAGGTCGAACAGGCCGACGAGCCGCGCGAGGTCGCTGACCGGGCCGTCTAGGAGCGGCTGGTGCGCCCGCGCCCAGAAGCAGCCCCGGCCCGGCTCGACCCGGTGCCGGCGCAGCTCCACGGAGTCGATGAAGCCCCCGGGCCAGGTCTCGCTCGGGGTCCAGGGCGCCAGCTCGTCCGGCCCGGGGATCTCGGGCAGTGGCGAGCCGGCGATCGCCGCCGTGTCACGCGGCTCGAGCAGCCACGCGCGCAGCACGACGACATCGCGGCCGGCGTGCGCCATCGTCGCCTCGACGAGCTCGACCGTGCGCCCCGGACGCAGCGTCCGCACCGAGGTCTCCACCTCCGCCACTGGGACCGTGCCGAGGATGTCGTACGCGAGACGGGAGACCACCATCCCCGGGCCCCGACGAGCGTCCCGTTCCTGCTCCACCAGGTGCACGAGCAGCCCGAGCGCCGGTGCGATGTGCTGCTCCTCCTCACGCCAGGCGCCGCCGGTGTGCTCGGTGGCGCGGAAACGCCCGTCAGCCAACTGCTCGAAGTACGCCACGCCTCTCCTCACCTCGCGAACCCGACCCGACCCTACGACCCGGCCGTGCCACCCGGCCGCGGCACCGGGACCCGAGGTCGCCGGTGGGGCATGATCGACGGGTGAGCGACCCGCGCGCCGCCCTCGCCGACGAGCTCGCCGCCGCCGGACGCCATGTCGTCGAGCGTGGCCTGGTCCAGGCGAGCGGCGGGAACCTCTCGGCCCGCATCCCCGGCACCGACCGTTTCCTCGTCACGGCGACGGGGACCTGGCTCGACCGCCTGA
The DNA here is from genome assembly GCF_016888005.1 of Phycicoccus sp. CSK15P-2. Lineage (GTDB taxonomy): Bacteria > Actinomycetota > Actinomycetes > Actinomycetales > Dermatophilaceae > Phycicoccus. Next base: position 133,684 of record NZ_JAFDVE010000011.1, read on the forward strand.
CCGACGAGTCGTTCGCGGAGCTGACCCTGGACGGCGAGCACGTCGGCGGGGCCGAGCATCCCTCGGGCGAGTGGCGGCTGCACCAGCGCACGTACGCCGTCCGGGACGACATCGCCGCCATCGTGCACCTCCACCCGCAGCACGTGCTGCTCGTCGACATGCTCGGCGCACCCATCCGCTACACGACGCTGGATCACCGCTTCTACGTCGGCAGGGCCGGGCGGGTGCCGTTCTTCGCGTCGGGCAGCACCGAGCTCGCCGACGCCGCCGCGGAGGCGGCACGGGAGCACGACGCGGTCGTCCTGGCGCACCACGGGTGCTCGACGCTCGGCGACTCGGTGGAGACGGCCCTCCGGCGCGCCCTCAACCTCGAGGAGGCGGCGAGGATGACCTACCGGCTGCTGCTCGCCGGCGACACGACGTCCGACTTCCCGGCCGAGTGGGCCGACCGGATCATCGAGGCCTGAGCGACCGGGTCAGCCCGCGAGGACGAGGCTGCCGAGCGCGAGGAGCCAGGAGACGAAGGACCCGACGAGGAAGTACTCGGTGACCTCGTCGATCCCCACCCCCTCGACGGACACCCGCTCACTGCGCTTGCTCTGCAGCTCGGGGAAGCGGATGAGGCCCTTCGCCGCGATGACCAGGCCGGCCGCACCCAACTGTCCTGCGAGGCCCAGCCCGAGGATGAGGACCCGCTCCATCGGCCCGAGCAGGCGACCGCCGCGCAGCTGGTCCGCCGGCTCGTCACCGAGTGTGACGCGGGCACGCTCGGCGGGCCGCTTGGCCCCGATGGCGACGAGGACGAGCTGCACGACGACGTTGCCCGTGGCGAGGTTGGCGAGCAGGAGGCCCACGACGACCACGGCGACCCCGACGTCGGCGTCCCCGACGGCGCCGGGCAGCTCGGCCCACGCGAGCCATCGCCCGAGCACGCCACCCGGCTGCCCCGACCATCCGGAGAGTCCGACGAGCCACCCGGCCCCGACGGCGAGCGAGGCGAGCGCGGCGAGGTGACCGGTACCCGTCATGAGCGCCTGCTGGGAGTAGCGCAGCCACAGCACGAGCGGCACGAGGGCCGCCGCGAGGACGACGAGGTCGACGGGGCCGTGGAGGCCGGCGAGCAGTGCGACGACGACGACCCCCACCGCCCCGACGAGCCGCGCGAGGGGCTCGGCCCCGGGACGCTCACCACCGCCCCGGACGAGATCGGCCAGGCCCAGCCCGACGAGCCACACACCGAGCCAGGTCACGGCAGGCTCCGCAGGAGGTCGTGGGCGGCGAGCACGGCTCCGATGCCGTCCGAGCGCACGCGCTGGGACACGGCGGAGGCACTGATGCCCTCGCGCTCGGCGAGGGCCGCCTGGGTGGTGTCGGGGTCCATGAGTCCTCTCAGCAGCCGTAGGGGGCGGTCCGTCAACGAGCCAACCAGATGGTCCCGACACAGCAGGGCCGCGTTGACGGCGTCGGCCACCGGCGACCCGGTCCCGGCGTGCCGGTAGGCGGTGCGCAGCTCGCGCGTCGCGGCCCTCTCGGCCGCCGACTCCGCGGCCTCGACGGCCTCCCGCGCCGCCCACCAGCCGGGGCCGTCCTCGATGCCGCGCGCGTCGTCGACCACCGTGACCTCGCCCCTCCCCACGCCGACCCGGACGTCGACGTCCGGCAGCAGGTGGAGGCGGACCCGGAAGGCGGCGTCGAGCGCCACGCCCAGGCGGTCGTAGACGCCCTGGAACTCGTCGCCCACCGTGACCCGTAGCGGCCTGGTACCCGGGACGGCCCGTTCCGTCGCCTCGAGGGCCGCCATGACGGCGTCGTGGACGCCGCGGCGGTCCCGGGCGGTCCGGGAGCCCACGAGGTCCCCGATGATGACCACCTGGGATGAAGGCTCAGACTTCATCTGACTCATATGAAGACCATACCTTCATTTTTGTCAGATGAAGTCTCTGGCTTCAGGAAAGGTCGCTCATCACGGCCCCGCCGGCCGGCTCGACGACACCCCGCTCGGTGGCGACGGCCGAGACGAAGCGCGCCGGGGTCACGTCGAAGGCCGGGTTGAAGCCGGCACTCTCCTCCGGGGCGACCCGCCGACCCGCGACGGTCGTGACCTCCTCCCCCGACCGCTCCTCGATCTCGATGCCGTCACCGTCCGCCATCGTGAGGTCGACGGTCGACCACGGCGCGGCGACGAGCAGCGGGATGCCCGCCTCCCGGCACGCGAGCCCCACCGCCAGCGTGCCGATCTTGTTCGCCACGTCCCCGTTGGCCGCCACCCGGTCGGCGCCCACGACCGCGCAGTCCACGAGCCCGCGCAGCACCGTGGAGGCGGCCGCACCGTCGACCTGCACCCGGTGCTCGACGCCCTCCGCGGCGAGCTCCCAGGCGGTGAGCCGGGCACCCTGGAGCAACGGCCGGGTCTCGTCGGCGTAGACGACCTCCAGCCGCCCCCGGGCCTGCAGCTCGCGCACCACCCCGAGAGCGGTGCCCCAGGCCGACGCCGCGAGCACCCCGGCGTTGCAGTGGGTGAGGACCCGTACCCGGTCGCGGTCCATCCGCGCGAGCAGCCAGTCCGCCGCACGCCGGGACAGCTCGCGGTTGGCGGCCTCGTCCTCGGCGGCCACCCGACGCGCCGCGGCGAGCACCGCCTCCCGCCCCTGCGCGAGAAGCGGGCGCACCGCGTCGACGCCCCATGCGAGGTTGACGGCGGTCGGCCGGGCGTGGCGGACGCGGTCGATCTCGGCCTGCAGGCGCTCCTCGCCCCACCCCTCGCGCTCGGCCTGGTCGAGCGCGACGAGCACCCCCATCGCCCCCGCGACACCCAGGGCCGGCGCCCCCCGGACGGCGAGCTCCTCGATGGCCGCGACGAGCCCGTCGACGTCCCGGACGACCCGGTCCTCGGTCCGCGACGGCAACAGGGTCTGGTCCAGCAGCCGCAGCACGCCTCGCCCGTCGGGTCCCCCGGTGTCGTCCCACGAGATGGTGCGGATCGTCATGGCCGCACCCTAACGGCCGGTCCGCCACCGGCGACGTGCCGCCGGACCTTGCGCCGGGCCGGACACGGTGGCACGGTCGAAGGGTCGGGACGCCGTCCCGACGACGACGGACGCGTCATCCGTTCACCGCCGCTGGCGGGCCCGCCGCCACACCGGCCCGAGAGGACGGACGATGGACAGGTCCCGTGTCGTCGTGGGAGTGGACGGCTCCCCCTTGTCGAAGACCGCGGTCGTCCAGGCAGCGCACTACGCGAGCACGCGAGGCTTCGGCCTCCACGTGCTGCACGCCTTCGCACCCGACCTGCCGATGCTGGGCTTCGGAGCACTCGCCGACCGGGACGCGGTGAGCGAGCACGGCCGCCGACTGCTCCAGGACGCGACCGCGCGTGCCCACTCGGCCCATCCGGACCTCACGGTCACCCACGGCCTCACCGACGGCTACGCGGGCAAGGCGCTCGTCGCCTCCTCGCACACCGCAGCGCTCGTGGTCGTCGGTGCCGTCGGCTACGGCCTGCTCAGCCGGACGAGCATGGGCGCCGTCGCGATGCAGGTCATCACCCACGCCCACTGCCCGGTCCTCGTCGTCGGCCACGAGCGCGACGGCGCGCCGACCCCCGGCAGCCGGGTCGTGTGCGGCTGGGACGGGTCGGACCACGCCCGCGCCGCCCTCGCCACTGCGGTCCGCGAGGCCGCGGTCGTCGAGGGCACGGTCGAGGTCGTCCACGCCTGGGAGCCGCGCGGCGCCACCGACCCCACCCTCGGAGAGGCCTCGAGCTGGGAGGAGTACTCCACCGCCGTCGAGCGACGGGTCATGGACGCGGTCGAGCCCCTGCGCGCCGAGTACCCCGACCTCAAGGTCGACGTCCGCGTGGTCCGCGACGAGCCCGTCCATGCGCTGTCCGCCGCCGCCGAGGGCGCCGGCGTGCTCGTCGTCGGAGCACGTGGGGTGGGCGGCTTCCAGGGTCTGCACGTCGGTGCGACGGCGCTGCGGCTCGTCGGCCGTGCCCCCTGTCCCGTGCTCGTCAGTCGCTGACCGGCGCGGCCACGCGCTCCGCAGCACCCAGCTGCTCGAGCACGAACGCCCACTCCCACGCGATCTGCTCCCACGCGGCGTAGCGGCCGCTGCGGCCGCCGTGCCCCGCGGACATCTCGGTACGCAGCAGCACCGGGCGCTCCGCCGGGTCGTTGGTCACGGTCTCGCGCAGCCGGGCGACCCACTTGGCGGGCTCCGTGACGTAGACCCGCGTGTCGTGCAGGCTGCTCGTGGCGAGGACCGCCGGGTACTCGGCCGCCCGGACGTTCTCGTACGGGGTGTAGGAACGCATCGCCGCGTAGACCGCCGCGTCGGACAGCGGGTCGCCCCACTCCTCCCACTCCCCCACGGTGAGCGGGAGCTCGGGCTGGAGGATCGTGTTCAGCGCGTCGACGAACGGGACGGCCGCGTGCGCCACCCGGAAGCGCTCCGGCGCCAGGTTGAGCACGGCGCCGACGAGCAGCCCACCGGCCGAGCCGCCTTCGAGCCCGAGCCGGTCCGGCGCGACCCATCCGGTGTCGACGAGGTGGGTGGCCACCGCCACGGTGTCACCGAACGTGTTGACCTTGGCGAGCAGCTTCCCGTCGTCGTACCAGCGGCGGCCCATCTCGCCGCCGCCACGCACGTGGGCGACGGCGACGACGACGCCGCGGTCGAGCAGCCCGAGGCGCGCCACCGAGAAGTACGGGTCCGAGGAGATCTCGTAAGCGCCGTACGCGGTGAGCAGCCCGGGGTTCGTGCCGTCCGGGCCCACCCCACGGCGGCGGACCACCGAGACCGGGATGTCGGCACCGTCGGCCGCCCGGACCCACTCCCGCGACTCCTCGTAGTCGTCGGCGTCGAAGCCCCCGAGCACCGGCTGACGCTTGAGCTCGGTGCGGGCGCCGGTGGCGAGGTCGACCTCGAGGACGGTGCGCGGGGTCGTCCACGACTCGACGACGACCTGGAGGGCGGTCTGCGCCGGCTCCGGGTTGTCACCGAGACCGATGGTGTGCACCGGCTGGGCGACCTGGACGTCCCACGGCGTGCCGTGACCGGCCGGGGACGTGACGTCACGCGGCAGGACACGCAGTGCCGTGAGGCCACCGGTGCGCAGCGTGAGGACCGTCGCGGTGTCGAAGGCGTCGACCCCGACGAAACGCTCGCCCTCCCCGGAGGCGAGGAGCGGCACCCACTGGTCCGCGCTCGTCGCGTCGAGCGGCGCCCACGCGAGGTCGGAGTCCGGGGTGTCGGTGTTGTGCACGACGAGGAGCCGGTCGTCGGCCGGTTCGACGTCGTACTCGACACCGTCGCGCCGCGGTGCGACGACCCGCCACTCCCCCTCCGGGTCGTCCGACGCGAGGATCCGGACCTCCGAGGTGGTCTTCGAGCCCAGGCCGAGCAGCAGCCAGCGCTCGTCGCGGCTGCCGCTGACCCCCATCCAGAACCGTTCGTCGTCCTCCTGGTGGACGAGGACGTCCTCGGCGGGGTCGGAGCCCACCCGGTGCCGCCACAGCTGGTACGGGCGCCAGGCGTCGTCGACCCGGGTGTAGAAGACGAACCCGCCGTCCCGGCTGAACTCGCAGCCGTAGCCGATGCCCGTGAGCGAGGTGTCGAGGACCCGGCCGGAGGAGACCTCGCGGACCGTGAGGTCGAAGCGCTCGTCGCCCGCGGTGTCGACGGCGAAGGCGAGCAGCCGGTGGTCCGGGCTGACGGTCAGTGCTCCGAGGGAGAAGAACGGCGACTCCCCGGCCTCGACGTTGCCGTCGAGGACGACCTCCTCACCCGGGACCGCGGCCCCCTCGGGGTCGGGGCGGACGTCGCCGTCGGCGCGTGGCGCCCGCACGTGCACGGCGTACTGCTTGCCCTCCGCGGTCCGGCTGAAGTACCACCACGGCCCGCTCGCGACCGGCACCGACAGGTCGTCCTCCTTGACCCGTGCCTTGATCTCCTCGAACAGCGTGCGACGCAGGGGCGCGAGCTGCTCGGTCATCGACTCCGCGTAGGTGTTCTCCGCCTCGAGGTGGGCGAGGAGGTCGGGGTCGTCGAGGTCGCGCATCCACCAGTAGGCGTCCTCGACGGACTCGCCGTGGTGCTCGCGGACGTGGGGGCGGCGCGGGGCGACCGGGGGTGTCGGGGTCGGCATCCCGCCACCCTATGCGCGCCCGGTGACGCACCGAGGGCCGCACCCCGGGCAGGGGGTGCGGCCCTCGAGCGGACCACCGTGGTCAGAGACCGGCGACGCGGTCCTCCGGTGCGGTGACGCCCGGGTGCGCCTTGAAGTAGTCGACGAGGTTCGCGAGGTCCTCGGCACCACCGAGGACGTTCGTCCCGGCCGAGAACCCGGTGAACAGGTCACCGCCGTTGGCGAGGAAGTTGAGCGTGGACACGCGGTAGGTGGCGTCCATGCTCATCGGCTCGCCGTCCAGCGTCATCGAGCCGTCGACGACCGTGTGGCTCGCGGCGTCCCACTCGTACGCGAAGCCCTCGGACACCCCGAGCGCGAGCATCGGACGGCTGCCCCGCTCGGGCACCGGCTGGTACTGCTGCTCGAGGACCGTCCTGATCTGCTCACCGGTGAGGTCCATCGAGACGAGCAGGTTGCCGAACGGCGCGATGTCGTACGCCTCGGCGTAGGTGATCTCACCGGTGCCCTCGTCGTACTTCGGCTCGAGCGGCAGCTCCTCGCGGACGCCACCGATGTTCATGAACGAGATCTGCGCACCACCGTTCTCCGGCGCCTGGGTGCCCCAGAGGATCGCGTCGGCGACGAGGTCGCCCATCGGGGTCTCCTCGCAGCGGCAGGTGCCGGAGTCGCCGAGGATCGGCTCGGCGTTAGTGCCGACGACCTGCGCGGCGAGCGGGCCCGCGATGGTGTCCCACTTGTCGATGATCCGGGTCTGCTCGGCGTCGGCCGGGTACTTCTCGCGGTCGACGAGGACGTTGCGCGCCGTGGAGCGCTTGCGGTCGACGTCACCGGTGCGGCGGTCGATGACGAGCGTGGTGTCCGTGACGACCTGGCCGTAGGAGGCGGCGCTCGTCACGAGCCGCGGGTTGCCCTTCGGGTCCGGGATCGAGCAGACGTACGGCTGGTGGGTGTGCCCCGTGATGATGGCGTCGACGTCGGCCGTCATCGTCTCGGCGATCGTCGTGATCGGGCCGGAGATGCCCTCGCACTGGTCGTAGGTCCCGGCCTGGTAGCCACCCTCGTGGAGAAGGACGACGATCGAGTTCACACCCCGGCGCTTGAGGGCCCGGGCCTGCCGGTTGGCGGTCTCGACCTCGTCCTTGAACTCCACGCTCGACACCCCGGCCGGGTCGACGAGCGTGGGCGTGGCCTCGAGGGTCATCCCGATGAAGCCGATCTTCATGCCGCCGACCTTCTTGACCGACGTGCCGGGCAGGAGGGTGCGGCCGTTGGACTTCTTGACGACGTTCGCGGCGAGCCACTGGAAGTCGGCGCCACCGTACGGGTCGTCCTCGAAGTAGCAACCGTCGTCGGGGTGGCAGCCGCCCTTCTGCATCCGGAGCAGCTCGTCGGTGCCCTCGTCGAACTCGTGGTTCCCGACGCTGCTGACGTCCAGGCCCATGGCGTCGAGGGTCTCGACCGACGGCTCGTCGTGGAAGAGACCGGAGAGGAAGGTCGAGCCGCCGATGAGGTCACCGGCCGCGACGGTGAGGGACCGCCCCTTCGGCGCCTCCTCACGCAGCTCGGCGAGAGCCGTGGCGAGGTGCTCGGCGCCGCCGGCGGGGGTCTGGCTCGGGTCCTGCTCCTCGTCGAGCGGGTCGTCCGTGGCCTCGAGGTGGCCGTGGTAGTCGTTGAACGACAGGATCTGGACGGCCTGGGTGCGGCCGTGGCCCCAGCCCGGCCAGTGGCCGTGGCCCTTGCCGTGGCCGCCGGCCACGGCGGCAGGGGTGCCGGCGGCGAAGGCGGCGAGCGCGGTGGCGGCGATGCCTGCGCCGAGCACGCGACGACGAGTCGATCTCATGGTGTCTTCTCCTCGAGGTGGGACGAGCGCCATCACCCTAGGCGAGACCGCCCGCGTGGGGCAGGTCCTGTGACGCGCGAATCCGCGACGACACGAGGTGTTCACATCCGCCGTGGTCGTGCCGACCGCGGCCGGCGGGTCACGAGAGGCAGCGGGGGCCGAGGAGGACCTTGAGGTCGCCGAAGAGGGCCTCGTCGGCGTTGACCCGGAAGGCGGGGTCGAGCCGGATCTCGACGGCGCGCCCGGGCTTGGTGAGCCGCAGGTGGACCTCCGTGGTCCCCGGGTGGTTGGTCAGGACGCCCTTGAGGTCCTCGATGCGCTGCGCCGTGGCCCGGGCGGTCTCCATCGTGACGACCACCGGGCCGCGCGGGCCCTCGGAGATGTCCGGCAGGGTGAGCTCCTGGGCGTAGATCGACACCGCGTCGTCCCGGCGGTTGATCTTGCCGCGGACGACGGCGATCTGGTCCTGCTGGAGCATCCCGGCCACGGTCATGTACGTGCTCGGGAAGAAGAGGCACTCGATCGACCCGGCGAGGTCCTCGACCGTGGCGATGGCCCACAGGTCGCCCTTCTTCGTCCGCTTGACGGCGAGCCCCGTGATCAGGCCGGCAATGGTGACCATCGACCCCTCGGGCCGTCCCCCCTCGTCGGCCGTCAGCGCGGCGATCTGGGTGTCGGCGTGCGCCTGGAGGACGTGCTCGACCCCGAACAGCGGGTGGTCCGAGACGTAGAGGCCGAGCATCTCGCGCTCGAAGGACAGCAGGGTCTGCTTGTCCCACTCGACCCCCGGGACGGCGGTCAGGCCCATCATGTCGTCACCGCCGGCAGCCCCAGCGGCGTCGTCCCCGAAGGCGCCGAAGAGGCTGTCCTGGCCGATGGCCTCCTGCCGCTTGACCGACACGAACGCGTCGACGTACTCCTCGTGGACCCGTACGAGGCCCATCCGGGTCTCGGCGAGGCCGTCGAAGGCCCCGCCCTTGACGAGCGACTCGATGGTGCGCTTGTTGCAGACGACTGCGGGCACCTTGGACATGAAGTCGCGGAACGAGGTGAACCGGCCCTTCTCCTCGCGGGCCTGGATGATGGCCTCCACGACGTTGTGGCCGACGTTGCGGATGGCGTGCAGGCCGAACCGGATGTCGGTGCCGACCGCGGCGAACTGGCCGACCGAGTCGTTGACGTCCGGCGGCAGGACCTTGATGCCCATCCGCCGGCACTCCCCCAGGTAGAGCGCCGACTTGTCCTTGTCGTCGCCGACGCTCGTGAGCAGCGCGGCCATGTACTCGGCCGGGTAGTTGGCCTTGAGGTAGGCGGTCCAGTACGAGACGAGCCCGTACGCCGCGGTGTGCGCCTTGTTGAACGCGTAGTCGGAGAAGGGGACGAGGACGTTCCACAGCGCGGCGACCGAGGCCTCGTTGTACCCCTTGGCCTTCATGCCCTCGGAGAAGGGGACGTACTCCTTGTCGAGGACCTCCTTCTTCTTCTTGCCCATCGCCCGGCGGAGGAGGTCTGCGTTGCCGAGCGTGTAGCCGGCGAGCTTCTGCGCGATCTCCATGACCTGCTCCTGGTAGATCACCAGGCCGTGGGTCGTGCCGAGGATGGGTTCGAGCGCCTCGACCATCTCGGGCTGCAGCTTGCCCTTCAGCTGCGGGTCGAGCGGGATGAGCTCCTGCTTGCCGTTCTTGCGCAGCGCGAAGTTCGTGTGCGCGTTGACGCCCATCGGACCGGGCCGGTAGAGCGCGAGGGCGGCGGAGATGTCCTCGAAGTTGTCGGGCTGCATGAGCTTGAGCAGCGTGCGCATCCCGCCGCCGTCGAGCTGGAACACCCCGAGGGTGTCGCCGCGCTGGAGCAGCTCGTAGGCGGGCTTGTCGTCGAGCGTCTTGGTCAGGGCGTCGAGGTCGATCTCCTCGTTCCGGTTGGCCTGCACGTTCTCGATGGCGTCGTCGAGGATCGTGAGGTTGCGCAGGCCGAGGAAGTCCATCTTGACCAGGCCCAGGTTCTCGCAGCTCGGGTAGTCGAACTGGGTGATGACCTGGCCGTCCTGCAGCCGCCGCATGATCGGGATGACGTCGACGAGCGGCTCGCTCGACATGATGACGCCCGCGGCGTGCACGCCCCACTGCCGCTTCAGGCCCTCGAGGCCCTTGGCGGTCTCGACGATCTCCTGCAGGTGCGGCTCGGTCTGGACGAGGTCGCGGAACTCCTTGCCCTCGCCGTAGCGCGGGTGCTCGGCGTCGTAGATGCCGGACAGCGGCACGCCCTTGCCCATGACGTCGGCGGGCATCGCCTTGGTCAGCTGCTCGCCGACGGAGAACGGGTGGCCCATGACCCGCGAGGAGTCCTTGACGGCCTGCTTGGCCTTGATCGTGCCGTAGGTGACGATCTGGGCGACCCGCTCCGAGCCGTACTTCTCGGTGACGTACTTGATGACCTCACCCCGTCGGCGCTCGTCGAAGTCGACGTCGAAGTCGGGCATCGAGGCGCGCTCGGGGTTGAGGAAGCGCTCGAAGATCAGGCCGTGCGGGACCGGGTCGAGGTCGGTGATCTTCATCGCGTACGCACACATCGACCCGGCACCCGAGCCACGGCCAGGACCCACCCGGATGCCGTGGTCCTTGGCCCACGTGATGAAGTCGGCGACGACGAGGAAGTACCCCGGGTACCCCTTACCCAGGATCACCTCGGTCTCGAACTCGGCCTGCTTGCGCGCGTACTCCGGAACCCCGCCGGGGAAGCGATCGCGCAGGCCCTTCTCGACCTCCTTGACGAACCAGCTCTCCTCGTTCTCCCCGGGCGGGCAGGGGAAGCGCGGCATGTACCGACCCTCCCCCTCGGTGAAGGAGATGTCGCACATCTCGGCGATGCGGAGGGTGTTGTCGCAGGCCTCGGGCAGCTCACGCCAGGTGTGCCGCATCTCCTCGGCCGACTTGAGGTAGAAGTCGTCGGAGTCGAACTTGAACCGGTTCGGGTCCATCATCGTCGAGCCGGACTGGACGCAGAGCAGCGCGCCGTGGGCCTTCGCGTCGTCCGGGCTGGTGTAGTGCAGGTCGTTCGTGGCGACGAGCGGGAGGTCGAGCTCACGGGCCAGGCGCAGGAGGTCCTGCTGGACACGGCGCTCGATGTCGAGGCCGTGGTCCATGAGCTCGCAGAAGTAGTTCTCCTGGCCGAAGATGTCGCGGAAGTCCGAGGCCGCCTGCTTGGCGAGGTCGTACTGCCCGAGCCGGATGCGGGTCTGCACCTCCCCGGACGGGCAGCCGGTCGTGGCGACCAGGCCGCTGCCGTACTGCGAGAGGAGCTCGCGGTCGATGCGCGGCCACTTGGCGTAGACCTGGTCGAGCGAGGCCTGGCTGTCGAGCCGGAAGAGGTTGCGCAGCCCGTCGTTGTCCTTGGCCAGCAGCGTCATGTGGGTGTACGCGCCGGAGCCGGAGACGTCGTCGCCCGGGCGGGTGCGCTCGTCACCCCACTTGACGCGGGTCTTGTCGGTGCGGTGCGTGCCCGGGGTGACGTAGGCCTCGACCCCGATGATCGGCTTGACGCCGGTGCCCTGCGCCTTCTTCCAGAACTCGTAGGCGCCGAAGACGTACCCGTGGTCGGTGGTCGCGAGCGCCGGCATCCCGAGCTCCGCTGCGCGTTGGAAGAGGTCGCCGATCCGGGCGGCGCCGTCGAGCATCGAGTACTCGGTGTGCACGTGGAGATGGACGAACTGGTCCGTGCCCTTCGCAGGTGACGACGGGGCGGGGCGCGGGGCGGACGGGGTCGACATCGCCGACCATCCTAGGTCGGCCCGGGGACACCGCTCGGCGTGTCGTGGCCCGTGTCGCGCGGTCCGCCGGCGCGGCGCCCGGCACGGTCCACGAGAGGGACCTCAGAGGCGGTCGAGAGCCTGCTGGAGGTCGTCGGGGTAGCCGCTCTCGAAGGTGACCCACTCCCCCGACCCGGGGTGCTCGAACCCGAGCCCGACGGCGTGCAGCCATTGCCGCTCCAGACCGAGGCGCTTCGCGAGGCTGGGGTCGGCGCCGTAGAGCGGGTCACCGACGCAGGGGTGGCGGACGGCGGCCATGTGCACCCGGATCTGGTGGGTCCGCCCGGTCTCGAGCCGGATCTCGAGCAGGCTCGCGTGCCGGAACGCCTCGAGCAGCTCGTAGTGCGTCACCGCATGCTTGCCGACGTCCATCACGGCGAACTTGTAGTCGTGGCCCGGGTGCCGGCCGATCGGGGCGTCGACGGTGCCCACGAGCGGGTCGGGCAGGCCCTGGACGAGCGTGTGGTACGTCTTCTCGACCCGCCGCTCCTTGAACGCACGCTTGAGGACGCTGTACCCGCGCTCGCTCTTGCACACGACCATGAGACCGGACGTGCCGACATCGAGCCGCGAGACGATGCCCTGACGTTCGCTGGCACCACTGGTCGAGATCCGGTAGCCGGCGGCCTTCAGACCGGCGAGGACGTTCGGCCCGCTCCACCCGACACTCGGGTGGGCGGCCACCCCCACCGGCTTGTCGACGACGACGATGTCGTCGTCGTCGTGGACCACGCGCATCCCCGGGACCGGCTCGGCGACCACCTCGAGGGTGGGGCTCGCGGGGCCGCTCGGGATGGTGACCTCGAGCATGTCGCCCGCGCTCACCCGGTGGCTCTTGCCGACACTCGTGGCGTTGACGCTCACCTCACCGCCGGCCGCGAGGTCGGCCGCCCGGGTGCGGGACAGGCCGAACAGCCGGGCGATGGCGGCGTCCACCCGCTCGCCCTCGAGGCCGTCGGGGACGAGCACGGTGCGCTGGTCAGCCATCGGGCTGCTCCTGGGCACCGACCACCGGCTCACGGGCGGCGAGCGGGACACCCCGGTGCGCGAGCAGCATGACGACCCCCGCCGCCGCGACGATGGCGATGTCCGCGACGTTCCCGACGAACCAGCCGAAGTAGTCGATGAAGTCGACGACGTGCCCACGTCCCGGGCCGGGCGACCGCGCGAAGCGGTCGACGAGGTTGCCGACCGCACCGCCGAGGAGGAGGCCGAGGGTCAGCGCCCACGGCCGGTTGCGCACCCGCCGGGCGGCCACGAGGACACCGACGAGGATCGCGAGCGAGACGAGGGTGAGCACCCATGTCGCGCGGTCGCCCACCGAGAAGGCGGCGCCCGGGTTCCGCACGAGGTTCAGCCGGATCGCGGAGCCGATGACGTCGACCGGCTGGCCGGGGGTCAGTGCGGCGAGCGCCCAGACCTTCGTGGCCTGGTCGAGGACGAGGGTCACGCCCGCCACGAGGACCAGGAGGGAGCGGGGGCCGACCCGTCCGGAACCGTCTGTGGTCATGGCCGGGGACGAGGACGGCCCGACGGCCGTCAGCGACGCTCCTGGAGCGTCTTGCACGACAGGCAGAGGGTCGCGCGCGGCGCGGCCTGGAGGCGCATCTTGCCGATCGGGTTCCCGCAGGACTCACACGTCCCGTAGGTGCCGGTGTCCAGCCGCTCCAGGGCGTGCTCGGTCTGCTCGAGCATCTCGCGCGCGTTGTTGGCGAGCGAGATCTCCTGCTCGCGCTCGTACGTCTTGGCGCCGGCGTCCGCCTGGTCGTCGCCGGCCCCGTCGCCGGAGTCGCGCATGAGGTCGACGATGTCGCTCTCGGCGTTCTCGAGCTCCTCGCGCAGCTGGGCCACCTCGCGCTCGAGCTCCTCGCGGATCCCTCGGACCTCCGCAGCGGTCCACTTCTTCTCGTTCTCGAGAACGGGCAGGGTTGCGGGCGTGACCTTCGCAGAGGTCTTCTTCGCCGTCTTCGTCGCGCTCTTCACCGGTGCCGCCTTCTTCGTCGTGGAGGTCTTCTGGACCGGCGTCTTCTTCACCGTGGAGCTCTTCTCGGCCGCCGGCGACTTCTTCGCCGGGGCGGACTTCTTCGCGGCCGACGACTTCTTCGCCGGAGCAGACTTCTTCGCGGCCGACGACTTCTTCGCCGGGGCGGACTTCTTCGCGGCCGACGACTTCTTCGCCGGAACAGACTTGTTCGTCGTGGAGGCCTTCTCGGCCGACGTCCTCTTCGCCGGAGCCGACTCCTTCGAGGCGGAGGACGTGGTGGCGCCGGACGACGCCGTCGCGGCCGACGTCGAGGCCCCGGAGGTGGCCGGCGTCGAGCTGGTCGAGGCGCCGCGACCGCGACCGACGGCCTTGCGGGCGTTGCTCGCCGCGCGGGACGTCGTCTTCCTCGCGGCGTCGATCGCCCGCTTCACAACCATCTCGTCCAACCCTTTCCCGGGCCGGCCGGGCCTGTCTGACCCGGCCGGTGCGTGGAGGATACGGGTGCTTCCCGTGGTGCCTCAACGCGGGTCCCGCGCCGATCGTGCGTGGACCCCAACGACGAGGGGCCCGGGATGGTGCCCGGACCCCTCGTCGTGTGGTGCTCAGCCCTGGTGCTCGTGCTGCTTCGCGGCGTCCTCCGCCGCGTCGCCCTCGGAGTCCGGCTTGAGGTCGGCCAGCTGGTGCTGGATGTAGTCGTGGAGCCGGCTGCGGTAGTCCCGCTCGAAGCCCCGCAGCTCCTCGATCTTGCGCTCGAGGAGCTGGCGCTCCTTGCCGAGCTCCTCGAGGACCGCCGCCTTCTTCTGCTGCGCCTCGGCGACCATGCCCGTCGAGCGCTCCCGGGCCTCGGTGAGCATCTCGTCCCGCTGCGTGGTCGCGGTGCCGATCATCTCGTCCCGCTGCGCCGTGGCGGTCGTGACGAGCTCGTCGTGCTGCGACTGACCGGTGCTGAGGAGCTCGTCGTGCTGCGACTGGCCCGTCGTGACGAGCTCGTCGTGCTTGGACTGCCCGGTGGACAGCAGCTCGTCGTACTTCGCCTGGCCGGTCGAGATGAGCTCGTCGTGCTTGCGCTGGGCGGTCCCGAGGAGCTCGTCGTGGCGACGCTGACCCTCCGTGATGAGCTCCTCGCGCTTGGACTCACCGGCCGAGACGTGCTCGTCGTGGAGCCGCTGCGCGAGAGCGATGACGCCCGCGGCGCTCGCCCCGCCACCGGCGGCGGCCAGCGCGGCGACGTCGCCGGCACCCGCGACAGGGGTGCTCGAGGCAGCGGACGCGGCCTGCTGCTCGGCAGCGTCGGCCCGCTGCTGGGCTTCCGCGACGCGCTTCTCGACATCGGCGACCCGCTGGTCGGCCTCGGCCTGGACCTCCTGGAGGCGTGCCTCCAGGGTGGCCACTCGCTCGTCGGCGGCCTGGCCACCGGCCTGCTGGGCGGACTGCAGCTGGGCCTCGAGCCCGCGGACCTTCTCCTCGAGGGAGTTGGCGTGGCTCTCGATCTGGGTCGAGTGGTGCTCGAGCTCGGTCGCGCGGCGCTCGGCGTCGGCGACCCGGCCGTCGGCGTCACCGCTGTTCGCGCGAAGCTCCTCGAGCTGGCGCTGGAGCTCGGCGGACTGCTGCTCGAGCTCCCCGTTGCGGTGCTCGAGCTGGCCGACCTGACCCTGGAGCTCGGCGGCGCGGGACTCGGTGTCGCCGCTCTTGTTCTCGAACTCGCCGAGGCGCGCCGTGAGCTCGCTGCGCGCACCCTCCAGCTCGGAGACGCGTGCCGCGAGGGTGGCGTTCTTCGAGCGGAGCTCCTCGAGCTCGCGGGCGCTGTTGTCGGCGTCGGCCCGGGAGACGACCGGGGCCAGGCCCTTGCCGTCCCGGGCGCCGGAGAGCTCCCCGCGCAGGTCGTCGGACTCCTTGAGCATCCGCCGCATCTCGACGACGACGTCGTCGAGGAAGTCGTCGACCTCACGCTCGTCGTAGCCACGACGGAACTGGGTCTGGGTGAACGTCTTGTTCAGGACGTCCTCGGGCGTGAGAGCCATCTGCAACTCCTGCTGGCGCGGGGGGCACGGGCGAGCCCGGAGACAACGTTGACGCTGCCTCGGGGTCTCGAAGGGACACCCTACGCGATGCCGGGGCGTGAGAGACGGGAGTTACCAGAAGTGACTCAACTCGTCACGCCGACGCGCGGGCCAAGGTCAGAAGAACCTCTCGGACCACGACGACACCGACGAAGAGCACGAGGAAGGAGAGGTCGATGGTGGCCCCACCGACACGCAGCGGGGGGATGAAACGGCGCAGGGCCCGGATGGGCGGCTCGGTCATCGTGTACACCGGCTCGGCGACGAGGAGAACGACCCCGCGGGGCCGCCAGTCCCGCGCGAACGTCCGGATCCCCTGGAAGACGACACGACCGACGAGGACCAGGAGGAACAGGTAGACCACGAAGGCCAGCGCGGAGAGGGTCGTCGACATGACAGGTAAGTCTGGCGGATCACCCTGAGCGCGTGGCGGGCGGCCCCGGTCAGCTCTGGTTGAAGACTCCGCGGGCCGGCGGGACCGCGCCGTCCTCGGCGGTGACCTCGACCGTCTCCGGGGAGAGGAGGAAGACCTTGGACGTGACGCGCTCGATGCTGCCGTGCAGCCCGAACACCAGGCCCGCGGCGAAGTCGACGAGGCGCTTGGCGTCGGCGTCGCTCATGTCGGTGAGGTTCATGATGACCGGCACGCTGTCCCGGAAGTTCTCACCGATGGTCTTGGCCTCGTTGTAGGTCCGCGGGTGGATCGTCGTGATCCGCGAGATCGAGGCCGCCTCGTGCGGGCGCACGACCTCGGCGACGGCACGACGGGTCGGCAGCGGGGTGACCTCGGCGCCACGGTGCTCCGTGACGTCGTCGGTGTCGGGCTGGTCGTCGTAGTCGTAGTACTCGTCGTCGTAGCCGCCCTGGTCCTCGGCGAGGCCCAGGTAGACCATCGTCTTGCGCAGCGCGCCTGCCATCCCGTGCTCCTCGGTCGTCGGCTCCGCCTTCCGGTGCCGTGCGTCGTGACCGAAGTTACCCGTGTGACTCACGAGAACCGAGGATTGCCGAGCCGACACGCAGGTGTGTCGCGCCTTCGGCCACCGCGTCCTCGAGGTCGCCGCTCATCCCGGCGGAGATGGCGGTGGCGCCCGGATGAGCGCTGCGCAGCCGCTCGGAGAGCTCGCGCAACCGCGCGAAGGCGGGCCGCGGAGGCTCGCAGCGCGGGGCGACCGCCATGACACCGCGCAGCCTCAGGTGCTCCAGCCCGGCCACGAGGTCGGCCAGCGCGGGGACGTCCGCAGCGGGCGCTCCCCCGCGACCGCCCGCGGTGTCCAGGCCCACTTGGAGGAGGACCTCGATCGCGCGCCCCTCACGCTCGGCGGCGCGGTCGAGCGCCCGAGCCAGCTTCTCGCGGTCCAGCGAGTGGACGACGTCGGCGTACCGGGCCACCGAGCCGGCCTTCCTCGTCTGCACCTGACCGACGAAGTGCACCGTGAGCCCGGAGCGCGCCGCGACCTCCGGCAGCTTCGCGGCCGCCTCCTGGTCGCGGTTCTCCCCGATGTCGGTGACCCCCAGGTCCACGAGGAGGTCCAGGTCGGAGGTCGGGAACCGCTTCGTCACGACGACGAGGGTGGGGGCGTCCGTGCGTCCGGCGGCCGAGAGCGCGGCGTCCACCCGCTCGTGCACCCGGGCCAGACCCGCGGCGAGCTCCGCCCGCCGGTCGCTCACGACGCCACCCGTCGCACGACCCCGGCGAACCGGCCGGTCGTGCGGTCGCGCCGGTAGGAGTAGAGGTCGTCCCGCTCACGGGTGCAGCCGGGCACCCAGGTCACCGGGACGTCGCGGGCGGTGAGGCGGGCGACCACGCCGGCCGCGACGTCCACCGCCGTCGTCCCGGTCCAGGAGACCGTCGCAGCGAGGGGAGCCACCCCGGCGACGTCGTCACGCATCGCCGCGGGCACCTCGTAGCAGCGGCCGCACACCGACGGCCCGACGACCGCGTCGACCGCGGACGCGCCGAGGTCACGCATGGCGTCCAGGGCCGCGTCGACGACCCCGGCGACCAGCCCGGGACGGCCGGCGTGCACCGCCGCGACGACACCGTCGGGGCTGGCGAGGAGGACGGGGACGCAGTCGGCGACGAGCACGGCGACGGCGAGCTCGGCGCTCGTCGTCACGAGCGCGTCCGCCGAGGGCGCGACCTCCGGGACGGTGTCGACGACCGCGACCTCGGCGCCGTGGCACTGGTCCATGTAGACGACCGGAGCCCCGACCGCGGCGGCGAGCCGGGAACGGTTCTCGCGCACCGCGTCCGGGTCGTCCTCGACGTGCAGCCCGAGGTTCAGGCCGAGCCACGCCCCTCGGCTCACCCCGCCCTCACGACCGGTGAGGGCCCGGTGGACACCGCCCGTCGTCTGCTCCCAGGTGAACACGGACCCACCGTAGACGCGCCGGGGCGGGCCGGGAGCCCCGGCCCGCCCCGGCGTGCGTCGAGTCCTACTTGAGGAAGTCCGGAACGTCGAGGTCGTCGGCCTCGTCGAAGGTGACGGTCCGCGGCGGCTGCTGCTTGGCCGGCTCGGGCGGCGTCGACTCCCGCTCGGTGCGCACCGGCTCCTCGTCCGCGTCGGGCTCCTCCGGGACGACGGCCGGCGGGACGGCGGGGGCCGACGGCTCGGGGCTCTCCTGGTGCGGCCGGAACATCTCGCCGGGCGGCGGCGCGGCGGGCGGGGCCGACGGCGCCGTCGAGGGCGGGGACACCGCCGCGCCGGACGCCGCGCCACCGCCGATGACCGCCGGGCGGGAGGTGGCCGGAGCACCGGGCGCCGCAGGGGCCGGCGGCGTCGTCGACGGGGTCGAGGTGGTCGACGGCGTCGAGGGAACGGCCGGTGGCGGCGAGACCGGCGGGACCGGACGCCCCTGGATCGTGCCGAGGGCGCGGTCGTCCTGCCTGCGGACCGGGGCTCCGCCGTCGAAGCCCGCCGCGATGACGGTGACCCGGACCTCGTCGCCGAGGGCGTCGTCGATGACCGCCCCGAAGATGATGTTGGCCTCGGGGTGCGCGGCCTCCTGGACGAGGCGTGCCGCCTCGTTGATCTCGAAGAGGCCGAGGTCGCTGCCGCCCTGGATCGAGAGAAGCACCCCGTGGGCGCCGTCGATGCTCGCCTCGAGCAGCGGGCTGGAGATCGCGAGCTCGGCGGCCTGGACGGCGCGGTCCTCACCCCGGGCCGAGCCGATGCCCATCAGGGCCGAGCCCGCTCCTTGCATGACGGACTTGACGTCGGCGAAGTCGAGGTTGATCAGGCCCGGCGTGGTGATGAGGTCGGTGATGCCCTGGACGCCGGAGAGCAGCACCTGGTCGGCGCTGCGGAAG
The DNA here is from genome assembly GCF_016888005.1 of Phycicoccus sp. CSK15P-2. Lineage (GTDB taxonomy): Bacteria > Actinomycetota > Actinomycetes > Actinomycetales > Dermatophilaceae > Phycicoccus. The sequence continues at coordinate 152,828 of NZ_JAFDVE010000011.1, forward strand.
GCGTCGAGCATCGAGACGCCGCGGTCGCTGATCGAGAGCAGCCGGTCGTTGGGGATGACGATGAGGGTGTCGACCTCGTCGCGCAGCGCGGCGATGCCGGACTCGGCCTGGTTGGCGCGGCGCCGGCCCTCGAAGGTGAAGGGCCGGGTGACGACACCGATGGTCAGGGCGCCGAGACCCTTGGCGATCCGGGCGACGACCGGGGCGCCGCCGGTGCCGGTGCCACCGCCCTCGCCTGCGGTGACGAAGACCATGTCGGCCCCCTTGAGGACCTCCTCGATCTCCTCGGCGTGGTCCTCGGCGGCCTTCTTGCCGACGTCCGGGTCCGCACCCGCACCGAGGCCGCGGGTGAGCTCGCGCCCGACGTCGAGCTTGACGTCCGCGTCGCTCATGAGAAGGGCCTGGGCATCGGTGTTGACCGCGATGAACTCGACCCCCTTGAGGCCGACCTCGATCATCCGGTTGATGGCGTTGACGCCGCCTCCGCCGATGCCGACGACCTTGATGACGGCGAGGTAGTTCTGGGGTGATGCCACGGCTGGGGGCCTTCCACTGGGACGTCGGCGGTGCGGTGATGCCGACCGAACTCTCGAGGTGAGGTCGAGGGTTACTGTTCGGTGACGGTGTCGATGGGACGACGCTACGTCCGCCCCCGCTGTCCGGCGCAACATGAGCGTGGCGTGTCGCGACATCCCGTGGTACGAATCCTGCCACGTGGAACCGAGAGCGGACCATCCGCCCCATCCGTCACACGAGCGTCATCGGGTCACGGGGGTGTTCGGGGCGCTGACGTCGATGGTCCTCGCCTTCGTCCCGAGCAGTGCGCGCAGCACACGGATCTTCAGCTCGGCGTCGTCGGCGCCGCCCCAGACGACGGTGCGCTTGCCCAGCGTGAACGTCACGAGGTCGGCGCTGCTGACGGTGACCGCCGAGACGTCGTCCGCGAGGTCTTCTGGGAGAGCGGTGAGCAGGGCGAACGCGGCGGCGAGGGCCTCCGGGGTCATCGCCCGCTCCCCCGTCGCGGTGACGACGGGGATGCCCTTCGGCGCCTTCTTCACGGTGCCGAACGCGACCCCGGTGGCATCCACGACCTCGAGTCGACCTTGAGGGTTCTTGACGACGATCGCGGCGGTCCGCGGCACGACGTCGACCTCGAGCGACCGTGGCCAGCCGCGCCGTACCGACACCTCCGCGACGGTGATCCGTGTCCGGACGTCCGCCTCGACGGCTGCGGTGTCGACCCGCGCGAGGGGGGTGCCCGGCGGGACGTCGACGAGCCCGCGGACCGCCTTCTCCTCGGCGCCGTCGACACCGGAGACGACGACCTCGCGCACACCGAGGACGTCGGTCCAGCCGACCACGTACCCCGCGCCGACGAGGACTCCCGCGACGGCCACGGTCCCCAGGGCGCGCAACCACGGGCGACGCCGCCGCGCGATCGCCCGGTCTCGGAACCGGGACGCCGACGACTCGACACCGGTGTGGGACGGGCGCCGCGGGCGGGTCGCCGTGCGGCTCATCCGGACTCCCGGCCGTGGCGGTCGCGGAGCGCGTCGAGCAACGGCGCCCCGAGCGCGGTGACGTCCCCGGCACCGACGGTCAGGACGAGGTCGCCGGGGCGGGCGGCCTCCGCGAGTGTCGCCACGGCGACCGGCGCGGTGAGCCCCACCTCGACGAGGCGTTCGCCCGGCAGGTCCCGGAGCGGGTCGCCGACGAGCGCCGAGGAGACGCCCGGCATCGGCGCCTCACGCGCGCCGTAGACGTCGAGCAGGACCACGTGGTGCGCGGGAGCGAGCGCCGCCGCGAAACCCTCAGCGAAGTCGCGGGTCCGGCTGTACAGGTGTGGTTGGAACACGACGAGGACCCGGCCGTGTCCGGCGCGCTCGACGACCCCCCGTGCCGTGGAGACCACCGCCGCGACCTTTGCCGGGTTGTGCGCGTAGTCGTCGACCACGGTCACCCCGTCGACCGACCCCCGCACCTCGAAGCGCCGGCGCACCCCGGTGAAGGCCGCGAGCCCGGCGAGCACCGCGTCCGGGTCCTGGCCGAGCCCGACCGTGGCGGCGAGGAACGCGGCCGCGGCGTTGCGGACGTTGTGGTCGCCCGGCACCTGGAGGACGAGGGTGTGCTCGCTCCCCCGCCACGTGAACGGGCTCCGCGTGCCGAGGCCCTCGGGCGTCGTGTGGATCAGCCGGAGGTCGGCGACCGGGTCCGCCCCGTACGTGACGACCTGTCGACCGGCGGCTCGCTCGCCCTCGGCCAGCCTGCGGGCCCCGGGGTCGTCGAGGCAGGCGACGAGCACGCCACCCTCACGCACGGTGGCGGCGAACTCGACGTAGGCGGCGTCGACCGCCTCGGGGGTCCCGTAGAAGTCGAGGTGGTCGGGCTGGACGGTGGTGACGACGCCGACCTCGGGCCGGTAGACGAGGAACGTGCCGTCGCTCTCGTCGGCCTCGACGACGAAGGCCTCCCCCGCGCCCACGGCCGCGTTCGAGCCGAGCTGCGGGATCTCGCCGCCGCCGGCGTAGGACGGGTCGGCCCCGGCGTGGACGAGCGCGACGGTGAGCATCGAGGTCGTCGTCGTCTTGCCGTTCGCCCCCGCGACCGCCACCCCACGGCTGCCGGCCATGAGCGACGCGAGAGCCTGGGAGCGGTGCAGGACCCGCAGCCCGCCGGCCCGGGCAGCCGCGAGCTCGGGGTTGTCCTCGCGGATGGCCGAGGACACCACGACGGTGTCGACGCCGGCGAGGTGCGCGGCGTCGTGCCCGACGTGGACGGTGGCACCGGCCTCGCGAAGGCCCGCGAGGGTGGGCGAGTCGGCGGCGTCGGACCCGCTGACCGTCACGCCTCGACCCAGCAGCAGCCGGGCCACCGCGGACATGCCCGCACCGCCGATCGCGACGAGATGGACCGCACCGAGCCGGTCCCACGGCGGGACCGGCGCCCGGAGGTCGACCCGGGGGTTGACGACGGGCACGGTCACCGCCCCCGGGCGGCGACGACGAGGTCGGCGAGCTGCTCGTCGCCGTCCCGCTCCCCCACGGAGGCAGCGGCGGCGGCCATCCGGGCGAGGCGGTCGTCGTCGAGCGCCAGGGGGACGACGGTGTCCTGCACCCACGCCGCGTCGACGGCGGCGTCGTCGACGAGGAGCCCGCCCCCAGCCGCGACGGCCGTCGCGGCGTTGAGCCGCTGCTCGCCGTTGCCGATGGGCAGGGGGACGTAGACGGCCGGCAGCCCGACCGCGGTGAGCTCGCAGACCGTGTTCGCGCCGGACCGGGCGACGACGAGGTCGGCCGCGGCGTACGCGAGGTCCATCCGGTCGCAGTACTCGAGGACGCGGTACACCGCACCTGTGCTCTCCCCCGGGTCGACCGCCTTCCCCGCCCCGGTGACGTGCAGCACCTGCACCCCCGCTGCCGAGAGCGCACCGGCCGCGCCCTCGAACGCGGTATTGAGCCGGGCGGCGCCGAGGGAGCCGCCCGTGACGAGCAGGGTCGGAGCATCGGCGAGACCGAAGTGCTCGCGGGCCCGGGACCGCAGGGCCGGACGGTCGAGCGTGGCGATCTCGTGCCGCAGGGGCATCCCGGTGACCGTGGCGTGCGGCAGCGGCGTCCCGGGGAATGTGACCGCGACCTGCGCGGCGACCCGGGCGCCGAGCCGGTTGGCCAGGCCCGGGCGGGCGTTCTGCTCGTGGACGACGACGGGGACCCCCCGGCGGCGGGCCGCGAGATAGGCCGGCGAGGCGACGAAGCCCCCGAAGCCCACCACGACCTCGGCGCCCGTGGCGTCGAGGGCCTCCCCGGCGGCCCGGACCGCGCGGCGCAGGTTGCCCGGGAGGCGCAGCACGTCGGCGGACGGGCGCCGCGGGAACGGTACGCGGGGCACCTCGTGGAGCGGGTAGCCGCGCTCGGGCACGAGACGTGCCTCGAGCCCGGTCGCCGTCCCGAGCGCCGCGACGGCGACCTCGGGGTCCCTGCGGCGAAGACAGTCGGCGAGGGCGAGCAGCGGTGAGACGTGCCCGGCCGTCCCGCCCCCCGCGAGGAGGACCGAGCGCAGCTCGCTCACGAGCGTCCGCCCGGCCGGCGCACGACACCGGAGACGACCGACAGCGACCGGCGCAGCGAGGAAGGCCGCGCCGAGAGGCTCTCGGCGCAGCCCGGCTCGTTCCGCGCGAAGCACAGGAGGATGCCGAGGGCTCCCATCGTCGTGATGAGCGAGGACCCACCGGAGGACACGAGCGGCAGTGGGACACCGATGACCGGCAGGAGGCCGATGACCGCGCCGATGTTCACCGTGGCCTGCACGATGATCCACGTCATGATGCCGGCGGTCACCACCCGCACGAAGAAGTCGTCGGAGCGGCTGACGAGGCGGTAGCACGCGACCGCGAGACCGCCGAAGAGCAGGAGGATCGCGAGCGTGCCCGCCAGGCCGAGCTCCTCGCCGATGATCGCGAAGATGAAGTCGTTGTGCGGCTCGGAGAGCAGGCCCCACTTCTCGCGGCTCTCTCCGAGGCCGAGGCCGAGCCACCCGCCGTCGGCCAGCGCGTAGCGACCGTGGATCGGCTGCCGGGCCGGGCCGTCGATGTCGGTGTCGCGCCCCAGCCAGACGTCGAAGCGGCCGAGCCGGTTCGAGCTCGTGAGGACGAATGTGACGGCCATCCCGACGAAGGGCACGCCGGCGACGGCGAACCAGCGCAGCGGGACCCCGGCCGCGAAGAGCACACCGGCCACGACCGCGCCGAGCACGAGGACGGTCCCGAGGTCCTCGCCGAGGAGGACCAGGCCGATGGCGACCGCGACCATCGGCACGAGGTACGGCACGAGCACGTGCGAGAAGGACGAGAGGTGGCGCCGCTTGCGCGAGAGGACGGCGCCGCCGGTGAGGGCCAGGCCGAGCTTGATCGCCTCGGACGGCTGGATGTTGACCGGCCCGAGGTGGACCCAGTTCCGGTTGCCCTGGAACCCGCCGCCGAGCGAGGTGAAGACGAGTAGCTGCAGGACGATGCCGACGAGCAGGACGGGCAGCGCGAGCCGCTTCCAGCCCCGCACCGGGACCCTCGCGGCGACGAACAGGACGACGGTACCGATGGCCGCGTACATCGCCTGGTTCGTGAAGATCGAGAAGGCCGACCGCTGCTCGCTGCTGGCCAGCGAGACGATGGAGCTCGCCGACAGCACCATGATGAGGCCGAACACGACGAGCGCCACGGTGAGCGAGAGCAGCAGGTAGTACGTGGTCACGGGCGACTCGAGGCGGGCGGCCCAGGCCCGCAGCCGGGCCGGGGCGCCGGGACCGGGCGCCGGTGCGGTGGTGCTCGTCACGGGCTACCCCCGGGTGTCGAGCCGCCGCACCGCCGAGGAGAAGGCGTCGCCGCGCGCACCGTAGTTCGCGAACATGTCCATGGACGCGGCGGCGGGGGCGAGCAGCACGACGTCGCCCTCCCGGGCGAGCGAGAGCGCGTCGGCCACCACCTGGTCCATGGCACCAGTGTCGGTACGGGCGACGTCGACGACGGGGACATCCGGCGCGTGTCGGGCGAGTGCGTCGGAAATGGCCGCCCGGTCACGGCCCAGCAGGACGACCCCGCGGAGCCGGCCGGCGGCGGACGCGACGAGCTCGTCGACGTCGGCGCCCTTGAGCAGGCCGCCCGCGACCCAGACGACGTGCTCGAAGGCGGCCAGGCTCGCGGCCGCCGCGTGCGGGTTGGTCGCCTTGGAGTCGTCGACCCACCGCACGCCGCGCACGACCCCGAGGTCGGCGATCCGGTGCGGCTCCGGGGTGAAGTCGCGCATGCCCTGCCGCACGGCCGCAGGCGGCACGCCGTGGGCCCGGGCCAGCGCCGCGGCGGCGAGGGCGTTCGCGACGAGATGGGGTGCCGGCGGCGGGGCGTCCGGCCCGGCGCGCAGGTCGTCGAGGGTCCCGAGCTCGGCGGCCGAGGTGCGGCGCTCCTCGACGAACGCGCGGTCGGCGAGGACGTCGTCGACGAGCCCGACCTCCGAGAGCCGTGGCGTCGCGAGCGTGAACCCGACGGCGCGGCAGCCCTCCCGGACCTCGGCGTCCTCGACGAGGTGCATCGTCACCTCGTCCTGGACGTTGTAGACGCAGGCGACCTCGGTGTTCGCGTAGACCCGGCCCTTGGCCCGGGTGTACTCCTCGAGCGAGCCGTGCCAGTCGACGTGGTCGGGAGCGACGTTGAGGCAGACCGAGGCGCGCGGGGCGATCGAGTGCGACCAGTGCAGCTGGAAGCTCGAGAGCTCGACGGCGAGGACGTCGTAGGGCTCGGGGTCCATGACGGCCTCCAGCACGGCCGTGCCGACGTTGCCGACGCTGCGGGCACGCAGCCCGGCGGCGCGCAGCATCGCGGTGAGCATCCGGACCGTCGTCGTCTTCCCGTTCGTGCCCGTGACGGTGAGCCACGGGGCCGCGCCGGTGGCGGGACGCAGCCGCCACGCGAGCTCGACCTCACCCCAGACCGGCACCCCGGCCCGGGCCGCGGCCACGAGGAGCGGCTGGTCCGGACGCCAGCCCGGTGAGGTGACGACGAGGTCGGCGGGCTCGTCCGGCAGGGCCCGCACGGCGGGCTCGCCGTAGCGCAGCCGCGCGCCGAGGATGTCGAGGATCCGGGCCCGTTCCTCCATCGGAGAGCCCTCGGCCGGCTCGGTGGCGTCGACGACGGTGACGGCGGCCCCGCGGTCGAGGAGGGCGTCGGCGGCGGCGAACCCGCTGACCCCGAGCCCCGCGACGACGGCGCGCAGCCCCGCCCAGTCGGCGTCGCGGGAGGTCAGACCGGCGGTGCGGGCGGACCCGGTGGTCATCCGGCGCTCACGACCCACTCGGCGTAGAAGAGCCCGAGCCCGAGCGCGACGAAGAGGCCGGAGATGATCCAGAACCGGATGACGATCGTGACCTCCTGCCACCCGATGAGCTCGAAGTGGTGTTGCAGGGGTGCCATCCGGAACACCCGTTTGCCGGTGGTCTTGAACGAGGCGACCTGGATGATGACCGACAGCGTGATCGTCACGAAGAGACCGCCCAGGATGACGACGAGCAGCTCGGTGCGGGTCAGCACGGCCAGGCCGGCGAGTGCCCCGCCGAGGGCGAGCGAGCCGGTGTCGCCCATGAAGATCTTCGCGGGTGAGGCGTTCCACCACAGGAAGCCGAAGCAGGCGCCCATCCCGGCCGCGGCCACGATCGCGAGGTCGTGCGGGTCGCGTACCTCGTAGCACTTGGTCCCCGGGTTCCACTGGCAGTTCTGGTTGAACTGCCAGATGCCGATGAGCACGTACGCGGCGAAGACCATGGCCGAGGTCCCCGTCGCGAGGCCGTCCAGGCCGTCGGTGAGGTTCACGCCGTTGGACGTGCCGGCCACGATGATGTTCGCCCAGAGGACGAACAGCACGACGCCCAGGACGGTGCCCGCGAAGGCGAAGTCGATCGGGGTGTCCCGCACGAACGAGACCGCGGTCGAGGCCGGGGTCCGGAACGACGAGTTGGGGAACTGCAGCGCGAGGATCGCGAAGAGCACCGCGACGAGCGTCTGTCCCGCGAGCTTCTCCCGGGAGCGCAGGCCGAGGCTGCGCTGCTTGCTGATCTTGATGTAGTCGTCGAGGAACCCGACGAGCCCCATGCCGGTCATGAGGAAGAGGACGAGCATCCCGCTGACCGACGGCAGCTGGCCCGTGAAGACGTGGGCGAGGGCGTACGCCACGAGGGAGGCCAGGACGATGACCGCACCGCCCATCGTCGGCGTACCGCGCTTGGTGTGGTGCGACGTGGGGCCGTCATCGCGGATGAACTGGCCGTAGCCGCGCTTGACGAGCAGGCGGATGAAGGCCGGCGTGCCGAAGAGGGACAGGACGAGCGAGACGACGGCAGCGATGAGGACGGCCTTCACGTCGTCTGCTCCTCGGGGCTCGCCAGTCGGTCTCCGAGCAACCGTAGCCCGGCGTCCCGGCTCGACTTGAACAGGGCCACGTCGCCCGCGCGCAGCTCGTCGCGCAGCAGCGCCTCGGCGGCCTCGGCGTCGGCCACCGCGCGGACGCGGGTCGCGCCGCCCACCGCCCGCGCACCGTCCGCCAGGGGGCGGGCGACCGCGCCGACGACGAGCAGCTCGTCGACCCCGCGGGCCACGGCCTCGGCACCGACCTCGGCGTGGAGGGCGTCCGAAAGGTCGCCGAGCTCGAGCATCGTCCCCAGCACCGCCCAGGTCCGCCGCCCCTCCCCGACCCGCTCCAGTGCCTCGAGTGCGGCGCGCATCGAGTCGGGGTTGGCGTTGTACGCGTCGTTGACCAGCGTCACCCCGTCCGGGCGCTCCGTGACCTCCATCCGCCAGCGGCTCACCGGCCGGGCCTCGGCCAGGGCGTCGACGGCGTCGTCGAGGGAGAGCCCGAGCTCGAGCGCCACGGCGAGCACCGCGAGGGCGTTGCCGACGTGGTGGCGTCCGACGAGCCCGAGGGAGAGGCGGGCCGTCGCTCCGCCGGTGGTCACGGTGCACGAGGGGCGGCCCGCGGCGTCCAGGGACACCCCGGTGGCGCGGACGTCGGCGTCGTCGGCCTCGCCGACGAGGACGACGCGCGCGTCGGTCGCACCGGCCATGGCGCGCACGACGGGGTCGTCGGCGTTGAGGACCGCGAGGCCGTCCGCGGGCAGCGCGGCAGGCAGCTCGGACTTGGCCCGGCCGATCGCCTCGCGCGAGCCGAACTCTCCGACGTGCGCCGTGCCGACGTTGAGGACCACGCCGACCCGCGGCGGGGCCATCGTCGCGAGGTAGGCGATGTGCCCGGCGCCGCGCGCGCCCATCTCGACGACGAGGACGCGTGTGTCCGGCTCGACCCGGCACACGGTGAGGGGGACGCCGACCTCGGAGTTGTAGGAGCCGACGGGGGCGACCGTCGGGCCGACGGCACCGAGGACGGCACCCAGGAGGTCCTTCGTGCTGGTCTTGCCCGAGCTGCCGGTGACCCCGACGACCGCGAGGTGGGGGCTGCGGTCGACGACGGCCCGGGCGATCGCCGCGAAGGCGTCCTGGGTGTCCTCGACGACGAGACACGGCAGCCCCTCGAGGGGCCGGGTGGTCACCGCGGCGACGCAGCCGGCCTCGACGGCGTCCGCCGCGAAGTCGTGCCCGTCGGCGTGCTCACCGACCCGGGCGACGTAGAGGCCACCGGGACCGGCCTCCCGCGAGTCCGTGACGACGGGCCCGTCGACGAGCACGCTCGTCGCGTCTCCCTCGGGGACGCCGGTGAGGGTCCCGCCGGTGACGACGGCGACCTCGGCGAGCGGGATGGGGATCATCGGGCCTCCGCCCCGGCGGCCCGGGCCAGGGCCTCGCGGAGCTCGTCGCGGTCGTCGAAGGGGTGCACGACTCCCCCGACGTCCTGACCGGTCTCGTGGCCCTTGCCGACGACGGCGACCGTGGCGTCCCGCCCGTCGGCCCAGACGGCGGCGACGGCCTCGCGGATGGCCTGCCGCCGGTCGCCGACGACGACGACCTCGACGTCCCGGCCCGCCGCACGGACCTCGTCGGCGCCCGCCCGGACGGCGTCGCGGATGTCGGCCGGGTCCTCGGAGCGCGGGTTGTCGTCGGTGACGACGACGAGGTCGGCGGCCTGGGCCGCGGCCGCCCCCATCGCACGACGCTTCTCGCGGTCGCGGTCGCCGCCGGCACCGGTGACGCACACGAGGCGTCCCGGTGTCGTGGGGCGCAGCGCCTCGAGCGCGGCGCGGATCGCGTCCGGGGTGTGCGCGTAGTCGACCACCGCGAGCGGCTGGTCGAGGTCGCCACCCAGGACGACGCGCTCCATCCGGCCGGGGACGTGCGGGGCGACGAGCACGGCGCGGGCCACGGCGTCCGGATCCTCGCCGAGGAGCACGAGGGCGGCGGCGGCCATCGCGGTGTTCGTCACGTTGAACGCGCCCGGGAGGCCGGACCTGAGGTCGAGGTCGATGGCGTCCGGGCCGGTGAGGCGGAACGCCGCCGGGTCCGAGGCATCCGGGTGCACGACCCAGTCGGCGCGGCCACCGGTGGCCAGCGTCCGCACCGGAACCCCGGCGGAGCCGGCCAGCCGTCTCCCCCAGCCGTCGTCGACGCAGACGAGGCCGCGCCGGGCCCGCTCCGGGGTGAAGAGGGACGCCTTGGCGACGAAGTAGTCGTCCATGTCGGCGTGGTAGTCGAGGTGGTCCTGCGAGAGGTTCGTGAACAGCGCGACGTCGTAGACGGCCCCGTCGACGCGGTGCTGTACGAGGGCGTGGCTCGAGACCTCCATGACGCACGTGTCCAGGCCGCGCTCGGCCATGACCGCGAGGAGGGCGTGCAGGTCGGGCGCCTCCGGGGTCGTCCGCACGCTGCCGACCCGTTCGTCACCGATGCGCGTCTCGACGGTACCGATCAACCCTGGTCGGCGACCGAGCGCGGTGAGGGCGGAGTGCACGAGGTGGGCGGTGGTCGTCTTGCCGTTGGTGCCGGTGATGCCCACGAGCCGCAGTGGGGTCGACTCGGTGCCGTAGAGCCGGGCCGCAACCGCACCGAGGACCCCCCGGGGGTCGGGCACCTCGAGGACCGGGAGCCCGACCCCTGCGGCGTCCAGGCGGGCCCGGCCGCCGGCGTCGGTGAGGACCGCGGCAGCTCCGGCGTCCCGGGCGGAGAGCGCGAAGTCCGCGCCGTGGACGTGCGCGCCGGGCAGGGCCGCGTAGAGGTCGCCGGGACGCACGGCACGCGAGTCGAGGGTGGCGCCGAGCACCTCCGTGGCGGGCTGCGGACCGGGTAGCCCGAGGAGCGCCGCGACCTCCCGGAGCGGGGTGCGGCGAGGAGAGGTCGGGCGGGGGGACACCACGCGCAGGACCCTATCGCTTGGGGTGCTTGACGCCGTCACGCAGGACGTCGGGGTCCTTCAGGGCCTTCCCGGGGTCGACCTCGAGGGTGAGCTTCCGGCTCTTGCTCCCCGTCGGGGGCACCCGCAGCTCCTGCAGCGCGTAGGTCATGACGTCCTTGAAGACCGGGCCGGCGACGTAACCACCGAAGAACGGGTAGGTCGGCTTCTGGACGATGACGGCGACGACGATCTCCGGGTCGTCCGCCGGCGCGTATCCGATGAAGCTCGCGGTCTTCCCGCTGTAGCGGCCCACCCGGGAGTCGTAGTACTCGGCGGTGCCGGTCTTGCCCGCGACGCGGTAGCCCGGGATCTGCGCCTCCTCCGCGGTGCCCTCGTCGCTCACCACACCCTCGAGCATGGCCGAGACGTCCTCGGCGGTCTGCGTCGACACGACCCGCTGGGGCGTCGCCTCGGGAGCGTGCCGCACCGTGCCGTCGGCCTCGGTCACGCCGTCGACGAGGCGCGGGGTCATCCGCACGCCCCCGTTGGCGATGGTCTGGAACACCGAGGCCGCCTGCACGGCGGTGACCGAGATGCCCTGTCCGTAGGCGACCGTGGCGCGCTGGGTGCCGCTCCACGTGTCCGACGGCGGGAGGAGGCCCGCGGACTCGCCGGGGTAGCCGAGCCCGGACCGCGAGCCGAGGCCGAAGGAGCGGAAGTAGCGCTCGAGGGTGGCCGGCTTGAGGGTCTCGCTGACGAGGACCGTCCCGATGTTGCTCGACTCCGCGAGGGTGCCCGCGACCGTGCGGTACTCGGTGGGGTGGTCGTGGCTGTCCTTGAAGCTCGCGTCGTAGCGCGGCAGCCGGTTCGGGATGACGACCGGGGTCGACGGCGTGACGGTGCCCTCCTCGAGAGCCGCCGACATCGTCATGATCTTCGCCGTGGAGCCGGGCTCGAAGACGTCCGAGAACGCCTTGTTGTCGAGGTGCACGCCCTTCTTCCCGATGTCGGTGTCCGGGTCGAACGTCGGGTAGGACGCCACGCTCAGGAGGTCGCCGGACCTGGCGTTCATGATGACGACCGTCCCCGAGGTCGCCTTGGTCTCCTTGATCCGCTGGGCCAGCGCGTTCTGCGCGTACCACTGGAGCGAGGAGTTGATCGTGAGGCTGACGTCCCGGCCGTCGACCGCGGGGGTCGAGGTCGACTCCCCCGCGGGGATGGCCGTGCCGTCGCGACCCCGCTCGAAGGTGATCTTCCCCGGGGTGCCCTGGAGGTCCTCGTCGACCATGAGCTCGACGCCGCCGCCGGGGTCGCCGTTGTCGAGGACGTACCCGACGAGGGCAGCGGTCGTCTGGCCCTGGGGGTAGACCCGCTCGGACCGCGTCTCCCGGCGGTCGCTCGCGATCCCGGGGATCCCGAGCTCGGCGATCTTGTTCCAGGTCAGCGGGGTGACGTCCTTGCTGAGGATGCGGTACTTGCTGTCGCCGGTGAGCTGCTCGACGAGCTCGCTCCGGGGCGTGCCGAGCAGCGGCGAGAGCTTCTCGGCGGCGGCCTCGACGGCCGCCTTCGAGGTCTCGGGCGCGCACGTGGGCTTCTTCGTGCGGTACGTGCACACGGCCTGCTGGTTGACGACGACGACCTCGCGGACGACGCTCGACGCGAGCACCGTGCCGTCGCTGGAGAGGACCTGACCACGCATCGCAGGGATGATCTGCGCGGTCACGCGGTTGGCCTCGGCCTCGGAGGCGACGGCGTGCGCGTCGAGTCCCTGGATCCGGACGAGCTGGGCCCCGAAGACGCTGAGGACGAAGACGGCGGCCACGGTGAGGCTGCGCATCCGGCGCCGGCTGCTCGGGCCCGGACCGGGCGCGCTGCGGCGCCGACGGCGCGGGGGGGCCTTGGGCGGCGGCGGCCGGCGGCGGCCGGACGTCGACCCGCCGCGCCCCGTCGTCGGGCCCCGGCCACCGCGGCCACCGGCCTTCACCGAGGCCGCGGCCCGACTCGACGCCTTCGTCCCGGACGCCTTCTTCGCCGGCGCCTTCGTCGACGTGGCCTTCGTCGCCGGCGTCCCACCCGACCGCCCCTTCGCCGCAGCGGGACCCGGGGACGGGGTCCGCGTCCCCGGAGCCGGGCTCTTGGCGGTCCGGCGCTCCCCCGACGCCCCGCCGGGGGCCGGGCCCGTGGCGCGGCGCCGCGCCGGGGACGACGAGCCGTCCCGAGTGGTGCGCCCGCCCGGGGACGCCGCGCGGCCGGTCCCACCGGACGCGCGAGAGCGCCCGTTCGGGGGCTTCTTCGGTGGCGTCACTGGGTCTCCGTGCTCGTGGTCGGTGCGGGTCAGCGGCTGGTCGAGGACGCGGAACGGGCTTCGGTGACCACCTTGAACCGCTTGTCGGCCTTCGCCTTCTTCGCCACGCCGACGACCTTGCCGTCGGCGAGGCGCAGGAAGACCGGCGTCTCGGCCGGCACCATGCCGAGGCTGCGTGCCTCGCGGGCGAGGGGTCCCGGTCCGGACACGGCGTCGAGGTCGTGGCTGAGGTCGTCCCGGGCGTCGGTCAGCTCGTCGGAGCGGTGCTGGAGGTCGCGGATCGTGTACGACCCCTTGGCCATCTCCGTGTTGAGGAGGAGCACCGACACGAACCCCCCGAGGAGGAGCAGCACGCAGAGCGCGATGAACGCCGCGTTGCCCTCGGGAGCGGGTGGTGCGACGACCCGGAGCCGACGCGGGGTCGGGCCGCTCGCGCGGCGGGGTGCGGGACGGTGCTGCGGCCGGGCGACGGCACTCTGGCTCATGCGGGAGCTCCCTTCGGCGAGAGTCGCTCGGCCGCGCGCAGGCGGGCCGAGGCGGACCTGGGGTTGTCGTGCTGCTCGGTGTCGGTCGGGACCTCGGCCCCACGGGTGAGGAGCCGGAGGTAGGGGGCGTGCTCCGGGAGCTCGACGGGCATCCCGGCCGGGGTTCGGCTGCGGGAGCCGTGCGCCAGGGCCCGCTTGGTGATCCGGTCCTCGAGCGAGTGGTAGGACAGGACCGCGATCCGCCCCCCGGGCTCGAGCGAGGCGATGGCGGAGTCGACCGCCCGCTCCCAGACGTCGAGCTCGGCGTTGACCTCGATGCGCAGCGCCTGGAAGGTGCGCTTCGCCGGGTGTCCTCCGGTGCGCTGCAACGCCGCGGGCACGGCGGACCGGATGGTCTCGACGAGCCGGGCCGAGGTCGTGAACGGCTCCTTCTCGCGCTCGCGGAGGACCGCCGAGGCGATCCGGCCGGCGAAGCGCTCCTCGCCGTAGGTGCGGAGCACCCGGGCGAGGTCGCCGTGCGCGTACGTGTTGAGGACGTCCGCGGCCGTGCGACCACGGGTCTGGTCCATCCGCATGTCCAGCGGCGCGTCGTGCCGGTACGCGAACCCGCGCTCGGCCTCGTCGAGCTGGAGCGAGGAGACCCCGAGGTCGAAGAGGATGCCGCGGGCCGTGCCGTCGGCGACCCGCTCCAGGACCTCGGCGACGTCGTCGTAGACCGCGTGCACCGCGGTGAACCGGTCACCGAAGGGCGCGAGCCGCTCCTCGGCGAGGGCGATCGCGTCGGTGTCGCGGTCGAGGCCGACGACGCGCGCCCGGGGACAGCGGCGCAGGATCGCCTCGGTGTGCCCGCCCATCCCGAGCGTGCCGTCGACGCACACGCTGCCCGGAGCGTCGAGGGCGGGCGCGAGGAGGTCGACGACGCGGTCGAGCATCACCGGGACGTGTCGTGCTCCGGTGTCGTCGGGTGCGGTCATCGCTGCTCCTCTCGCGGATGTCGCGGTGCACTGCTGGTGCGTGGTGGTCGGTGCGGGTCGACCCGGCGGCGGGTCCCCATCCGATCCGGCCCGGCGCGGGGGAAGGCGCGTCGGGTGCGGGTCGGCTGGAGGCCTGCGGGCGGGTCGGCCGCTCGTCGTTCCTGTGGTCGGTGTGGCCGGGCGGGTCAGAGTCCGGGGACCACCTCCTCCGTCCCGGCGGAGTACGCCGAGTAGGCCGGCATGACCTCGGCGAGGTAGGCCTCCCAGCGGGTCGTGTCCCAGACCTCGAGGCGGCTGCCGTTGCCGATGACCGTGCAGTCCTTGTCGAGCCCGGCGTAGCCGCGCAGCGGCGCGGGGATGGTGACCCGGCCCTGCTTGTCGGGGGTGTCCGGGTGGGCGCTGGCCCGGAAGACGCGGACGAAGTCGCGGACGGTCTTCGACGAGCCCGGGGCCTTCTGCATCTCCTGGGAGATCCGGTGGAACTCGGCGGTCGGGAAGACGTAGAGGCAGCCCTCCTGGCCGGTCGTCACGACGAGCCCCTCGGCGAGCGCACCACGGAACCGGGCGGGGAGGAACAGGCGGCCCTTGTCGTCGAGCCGGGGCGTGTGGGTACCGAGGAACTCGTCCACGACGCCACCTCCTCGACCCGCCCGGAGGGTTCCCTCGACCTCCGGATCACTCCACTTTACTCCACCTGCTTCCCCCAGGAGACCATACTTCTGACGAAAGTGGTCTGATTTGACATAAAAATGCAGGTCAGTGCCGGTGGAGTGAAGTGGAGGGGATGAGACCCTCGCTCCCCAGAAGGTCCGATGAACCGGGGCCGAGGAAGACGGCGAGCGCCTCGGGTCCCGGGACGGGGAGCACCGTGGAGGGCCCGTGGGGCGTCGTGGGGACATCCGGTGGGGCAGGGTGGGACGAAGCACGTGCGTCGCGTCGTTGCCGTGTAGCAAGATCGTGGGCACGCCGCGCCCGCCCGTGTCGTTGGGCAGGGACCGGACAGACGAAAGGGACCATCGCGTGAGCGACCTCCAGCACGACCGCCCCCCGGCCACCGACCCCGCCGCGCGGGGCGCCTCCCTCGACCAGGTGCTCCAGGTCTGCGGGTCGCTCGCGGCCGCGATGAACTCCGTGATCGAGGGCAAGCAGTCCGTCGTCCGCACGGCGATCACGGTGCTGCTCGCCGAGGGCCACCTCCTCGTGGAGGACGTCCCCGGGGTGGGCAAGACCCTCCTGGCCAAGACCCTCGGCCGGTGCATCGACGCCTCGGTCCGGCGCGTGCAGTTCACGCCCGACCTCCTGCCGAGCGACATCACCGGCGTCTCGGTGTTCAACCAGGACGTCCGGGACTTCGAGTTCCGTCCCGGCGCGATCTTCGCCAACGTCGTCGTGGGGGACGAGATCAACCGGGCCTCACCGAAGACCCAGAGCGCACTGCTGGAGTCGATGGAGGAGGGGCAGGTCACCGTCGACGGGACGACGTACACCCTCCCCCGGCCGTTCATCGTCATGGCCACCCAGAACCCCATCGAGATGGAGGGCACCTACCCGCTGCCGGAGGCCCAGCGCGACCGCTTCATGGCCCGGATCTCGATGGGCTACCCGTCGGCCCGGTCCGAGCTCGAGATGCTCGAGGTGCACGGCGGCGCCTCGCCCCTCGACGCGCTCCAGCCCGTCACCGACGCCGCGACGATTCAGGCGATGGTCGAGGCCGTGCGCTCGGTGCACGCCGCGCCCGCGGTGCGGCAGTACGTCGTCGACCTCGCGCACGCGACCCGGTCCAGCTCGGCCCTCCGGCTCGGCGCCTCGCCGCGCGCCACTCTGCACCTCCTGCGCGCCGCCCGCGCACACGCGGCCCTCTCCGGGCGCGACCACGTCCTGCCCGACGACGTCCAGCAGGTCGTCGTCCCGGTCCTCGCCCACCGGCTCATGCCCACCGGCGAGACCCAGATGGCCCGGCGCAGCACGGCGGACGTGCTCGGCGACCTCCTCCAGCGGGTCCGGGTCCCCGCGCCGACCCGGTGACCCGGTCGTGCGGGCCCTGCGACGCACACTGACGACCCGGGGGGCGTCCTTCACCGGCTGCGGCCTCGCGCTCGTCGGCTCCGGCATGCTCCTCGGACAGCCGGACGTCACCCGCGTCGGCGTGCTCCTCGTCACCCTCGTCGCCGTGTCGCTCGTCGTCGTCCGGCGCCACGGGCTGCACCTGCAGGTGAGCCGCGACGTCGAGCCCGGCCGCGTGGTCATGGACGAGCGGTCCCTCGTGACGGTGCGCATCCACAACGGCGAGGCATCCCCCGCCCCGGTGCTCATGGCCGAGGACTCCATCGACTACGCCCTCGGTGACCGTCCGCGTTTCGTCCTTCCCTCGCTGCGTCCCGGCACGTCCCGCGAGGTCCAGTACACCGTCCGGTCGCACAGCCGCGGCGTCCATCACATCGGCCCGCTGCGGGTGCGCGTCCGCGACCCGTTCGGCCTCACGCTGCGGACCGCGTCGGTGAGCGGGCAGACCGAGATCATCGTGCTCCCCCGCGTCGTGCCGCTGTCCGCAGGGCAGTCCCTCGGCTCCGGGATCGGCAGCGAGGGCGCGATCCCGCACATGGTGGCCCTGCACGGCGAGGACGACCAGACGATCCGCGAGTACCGGGACGGCGACGACCTCCGGCGCATCCACTGGCCGGCGACCGCCCGTACCGGTGCGCTCATGGTCCGCCAGGAGGACCGGCCCGCGAAGCGGCGAGCGGTGGTCCTGCTCGACACCCGGGCGATCGGCCACGGGGGCACCGGTCGGGCGAGCTCGCTCGAGTGGAGCATCACGACCGTCGCCTCGCTCGTCGCCCACCTCGTCGACGGCGCCCACGCCGTGCACCTCCTCGTGCCGGACCCCGGGTCGGACCGGGGCACACGCCACGACGACACCCTGGACGGAGCCCTCGACGCGCTCGCCCGGGTGGGTACCGGCGACGCCGAGGACGCGATGCGCGCCGTACTCCACGACGCCGCCGGCTTCAGCGCCCAGGGCGGCCTGGTCGTCTACGTCGGGGGCCCGCTCACCGACGACGACGCCCACGCGCTGGCTGCGCTGCGCCAACCGGGCTCGAGTGCCGTGGCCATGGTCGTCGACCCGGCCGCCTTCGACGGCCACCGCCCACCGCTCCGGGGTGGCGCGCTGCGCGCCGAGACCACCTGCGCCACGCTGCGCGCGTCGGGCTGGCTCACGACCTCCGTCGAGCCCCCCACGAGCCCTGCCGACGCCTGGTCCGAGGTGGTCGGCAGCACCGCCGTCGCGGGAGTGGCCGGATGAGCCGCGCCCGTCCGGTCGAGACCGCCCTCGGTGCGGTCGCCACCCTCGCCGTCACGCTCCCGCTGCTCGACCTCTTCTCCCCCGCCTCGGCGTGGAGCAGCCCGAGTGCGGTGCTCGTCATCGCCGTCGTGGTCACGGGCCTGCTGCTGCGCACCGTGACGTCGGTGCGGCCGCTCGTCGTCCTCGCCCAGCTCGTGGTGCTCGCCCAGGGCACCGCGCTGCTCCACGGCCGGGGACATCTGTGGTCGGGCATCCTGCCCTCCGCCGAGACCGTGCACGCCTTCGGCATCCTCCTGACCGACGCATACCGGGTCGTGACCACGTTCGCCGCCCCGGCGCCGACCGACCGTGGCATCGCGCTCGGGGTGAGCCTTCTCGTCGGGCTCACCGCGGTGGCGGTCGACGCCTGCGCCGTCACGTACCGCTCCCCCGCGGCGGCGGGCGTGCCGCTGCTCACGGCGTTCCTGGCCGGAGCCACCAACACCAGCGCCGGCCTGGCCGCCTGGCTCGTCGTGCCCCCGGCGCTCTGCTGGCTGGCCATGGTCGGACGCCAGGGGGTCCGGAGCATGCAGACCTGGGGAGGGAGCCCGGCGACGAGCAGCGGCTCCGACCCGGTCGCGAGCTTCGCGACTCTCGCCCGGGTCGTCGGCGTGCTGGCCCTCGTCGCGGCGGTCGCCATGCCGGGTCTGCTCCCCCACCTGCCGACGACGTTCGTCGCCGAGGGGCTGGCGCGTGGCGCGGGCAACGGCAAGAGCAGTGGCCCGCTGCGCCTCTCGACGAGCATCGACATCGCCCGTGACCTCGCGAGCCGCTCGACGGCTCCCGTCCTCGTCTACAAGACCACGGCGTCGTCCCCGGAGCCGTTGCGGGTGGGCGTCCTCGACGACTACCGCGCCGGCCAGTGGCGTTCCACGAACGACGTCACCTTCGTGCCGCTCGACGGGCGGCTACCGGGCAGCCAGGCAGGTCCTGCGGTCACGCGGACGGTCGAGCGGATCGAGGTCGGCGAGTCCTCCGTCGGGGTGCCCCAGGTGGCGCTGCCGCCGAACACGCTGGGCACGCCCTTCCCGACCGGCTCGTGGCGCGTCACCGGGGCGGGGCTCGTCGAGCTCACCCGTCAGGTGCGGTCCTACACCGCCGAGTACGAGGCGCTGCAGCCGGAGCCGGAGCAGTTCGGTACGTTCGCCGACCTGCGGGGGTCCGGTCAGGACGTGCGGGTCGACCCCCAGGCCGAGGCGACCGTGCGGCAGCTGCTCGGCGACATCACCGACGAGGCCGGTGCCGGCACCCCTCTCGAGGTGGCCGTCGCGATCCAGGACCACCTGCGTGGTCCGACGTACGTGTACTCCGAGGAGCTCGCCGACGACACCGCCGAGGGCCGGCGGCCGGAGGAGCCGCTCGTCCGCTTCTTCGAGACCCGGCGCGGGTACTGCGTGCAGTTCGCCAGCGCGATGATCATGCTCGCCCGGGCCGCCGGCATCCCGGCGCGGATGGCGGTCGGCTTCCTGCCGGGATCCCTCGACAACGGTGAGCGGGTCGTACGGGCCGACGACGCACACGCCTGGCCCGAGCTCTACTTCCCCGACCTGGGTTGGATGCGCTTCGAGCCCACCCCGGGTGTCCGTAGCGGCATCGCCCCCGCCTACACGCGGGAGCTGACCGCACCCGAGAACAACGCCCTGCCCGTCCCGACCGCCTCGGCGTCGACCGACGCCGACGACCCGGCGCGGCCGGAGGAGGAGGACACGACCCAGGACCCGCTGGTCACCGACACGACCCCGGTGACCGGTGTGCTGGACGTCGTGGTCAGGAGCTGGCCGACCGTCGCCGGGGTGGTCGGGGTGCTCGTCCTCGCCTCCCTGACCCCCCTCGGTGCCTGGCTGGCCCGACGACGGGCCAGGGCGCGGGCCCGCGACGACGCCGACCTCGTCGAGGCCGAGTGGCAGTCGCTGCTGCTCCGGCTCGGGGACGTCGGGCTCGTCCCCGGCCCCGGCGTCACACCACGGCAGGCCTCGAAGCAGATCCGGTCCGCGGCATACCTCTCGGCCGAGGAGGGGGAAGCCCTCGAGCGCGTGGTCGGCGTCCTCGAGACCGCCCGCTACGCCCGGCCGGGCGCGGCCCTCGACGACGTCGAGGCCGACGCACGCACCGTGTGGCGGGCGGCCTTGGGGCGTCGTCGGCGCCGGGACCGCGTGCGCGCGCTCATGCTGCCCGAGGAGGGACGACGACACTGGCTCTCCCTCGTACGCCGGACGCGCGACCGAGCACCACACGCCTGAGCCCCACGCACCGCCCGGCACCGGAGCCCCGCTCGACGACGGCGTGCCCGACGACGGCGTGCCGGACAACGCAGCGGCCCCGGGGCGTCACGCCCCGGAGCCGCTCGCGCACGCCGTAGGTTCTCGTCAGTCGAGGTAGTCGCGCAGCGCCTGGCTGCGGCTCGGGTGACGCAGCTTGGACATCGTCTTGGACTCGATCTGGCGGATCCGCTCACGGGTCACGCCGTAGACCTTGCCGATCTCGTCGAGGGTCTTGGGCTGGCCGTCGGTGAGCCCGAAACGCATCGAGACGACGCCGGCCTCACGCTCCGAGAGGGTGTCCAGGACGCTGTGCAGCTGCTCCTGGAGGAGCGTGAAGCTCACGGCGTCGGCCGGGACCACGGCCTCGGAGTCCTCGATGAGGTCACCGAACTCGCTGTCGCCGTCCTCGCCGAGCGGGGTGTGCAGCGAGATCGGCTCGCGACCGTACTTCTGGACCTCGACGACCTTCTCGGGGGTCATGTCGAGCTCGAGTGCCAGCTCCTCCGGGGTGGGCTCGCGGCCGAGGTCCTGGAGCATCTGGCGCTGCACGCGGGCGAGCTTGTTGATGACCTCGACCATGTGCACCGGGATGCGGATGGTGCGGGCCTGGTCGGCCATCGCGCGGGTGATCGCCTGGCGGATCCACCACGTGGCGTACGTGGAGAACTTGTAGCCCTTGGTGTAGTCGAACTTCTCGACCGCCCGGATGAGACCGAGGTTGCCCTCCTGGATGAGGTCGAGGAAGAGCATGCCGCGGCCCGTGTAGCGCTTGGCGAGGCTGACGACGAGACGCAGGTTGGCCTCGAGGAGGTGGTTCTTGGCCTTCTTGCCGTCCTGGGCGATCCACCACAGCTCGCGCTTGAGCTTCATGTCGAGCTTCTCGCCCGCGTTGAGCTTCTCCTCGGCGAAGAGCCCGGCCTCGATGCGCTTGGCGAGCTCGACCTCCTGCTCGGCGTTGAGGAGGGCGACCTTGCCGATCTGCTTGAGGTAGTCCTTGACGGGGTCGGCGGTGGCACCGGCGGTGACGACCTGCTGGGCCGGCGCGTCCTCCTCGTCGTTGCTCATGACGAAGCCGCTGTCCTCGCCCTCCTTGACCTCCGGCTCCTCGGCAGCGGCGGCACCGCCGTCGACCTCGAGGTCCTCGAGGTCGACCGCCTCCGTGCCCCCGGTCGGGGCCTCGGCGGTCTTCTCGGCGGTCGACCTCTTCGCGGTCGACTTCTTGGCGGTGGCCTTCTTCGCGGTGGCCGGTGCGGCGGCCGACGCCGTCTTGCGGGTGGACGACGTGGAGGCGCCCTTGCTCGTCGCCTTGGTGGCTGCCGTGCCTTCGGACGCCGCGGCCTTCTTCGTCGTCTTGGTGGACTTGCTGGTGGACTTCGAGGGGGTCGAGGTCTTGGCGGCAGCCTTCTTGCCGGTCTTCTTGGCGGACGCGGTGGCCGACGGCTTCTTCGCGGTGCTCGTCGCCGCGGCGACCCCCGACGCGTCGTCGGCGCGAACCTCGATGCCCTGGTCACCCAGAGCCCGCAGGACGACCCGGCCGCGGTTCGGACGGACCTCGGCCGCCCGCATCGCCTCCGCGACCTGTGCACCCGTCACCGTCCCGCTCGTGCGGCCCCGGCGCACCAGGGTCTGGAGGGCCTGGTGGGAGAACTCGGGGGGGAGGGCGCTGGGCTCGGAGGACGTCGTGGACACAGGCGACACCGTCTACCTTTCGTCGCGGATGACCGCAGCCCGGGGACACGAATGCCCGGGCAACGGCGAGTTCGGGGGTCCGGGGCGACACCTCGTCCGACTCGGTTGGCGGGCCGTCCGGCCGGGTGCGCACTACCATTATAACTTCGCGGTCGCCCGACGGACACATCAGACCGGTCGGGCGCCTCCGGGTGCGGCGGCGGGCGGGGTGCCCGCGGGGGCCATCAGCCCTTGACGGCGAGGACCGCGCAGGGGGCGTCGAGGAGGATCCGCTGGGCATTGGAGCCCAGGATGAGCTTGCCGACGGGGGTGCGGCGACGCAGCCCGATGACGATGAGGTCGGCCTCGGTCTCGGTGGCGACGGCGATGAGGTCCTCCGCGGGCTCGTTGCCCCGGACCAGCTGGCGCACCTCGATCTCCGCGCCGCTGCCGCTCAGCTCCTCGGCGGCACGCTGCAGCTCCTCCTCGGCCGCTCGCGACGCGTCGTCGTCGAGGTCGCGACCACCACGGTGGGAGTTGATGACGATGAGCCGCCGGCTGCGCTCACGCGCCTCCTGGACGGCGCGGGCGAGGGCAGCACGGCCCTCCTTCGTGGGCACGAAGCCGACGACGATGGTCACGGTCTCCTCCTGGGCCGGGCGGACACTCGTCCGACCGTACCGCAGAGGCGGACGGGTCACCCGGGCCGCGTCACCGCGCGGATGACGGCACCCACCTGCTCGGTCTCGACGAGGAACCCGTCGTGGCCGTGGCCGGACTCGACGACCGTCAGCGCGGTGTCCGGACGCATCCGCACCATCTCCTCGGAGAGCCTGAGCGGGTAGAGGCGGTCGGTGGTCACCCCCGCCACGTGGAGGGTGCCGGGAAACGCACGGAGCGCGGCCGCCACACCCCCCCGGTCACGGCCGACGTCGTGGCTGTTCATCGCCTCGGTGAGGACGACGTAGCTGTTGGGGTCGAACCGGCGAGCGAGCTTCTCGGCGTGGTGGTCGAGGTAGCTCTCGACGTCGTAGCGGCCTCCGCCACCCAGCGGGTCCTCCCCCGCTCGCGGACGACGGCCGAAGCGGTCGTCCAGCTCGCTGTCGTGCCGGTACGTCGTGTGGGCGATCCTGCGGGCGATCCCGAGCCCGGTGAGCGGGGCACGCCCCGTGTCGTAGTAGTCGCCGTCCGCGTAGTCCGGGTCGCTGCGGATGGCGAGGAGCTGGGGCTGGCACCACGCGACCTGGTTCGCGCTCGCGGCGGCGGTCGAGGCCAGGACGAGCGCGCGCTCGACCCTGTGGGGGTACGTCGCCGCCCACTCGAGGGCGCGCATCCCGCCCATCGAGCCCCCGAGGACGGTGTGCCAGCGCCGGATGCCGAGGGCGTCGGCGAGGGCCGCCTCGACACCGACCTGGTCCCGGATGGTGATGTACGGGAACCGCCCACCCCAGGGGCGGCCGTCCGGCGCGTCGGAGGCCGGGCCGGACGTCCCCTGACAGCCGCCGAGCACGTTCGACGCGACGACGAAGAAGCGGTCGGTGTCGAGCGGGGCGCCGGGCCCGATGAGGCCCGGCCACCAGCCGTCCGTCGGGTGACCCGGGCCGGCCGGGCCGACGACGTGGCTGTCGCCCGTCAGCGCGTGCTCGACGAGAACGGCGTTGCCGCCGTCCGGAGCGAGGGTCCCCCACGTCTCGTACGCGACCGTGACGTCCGGCAGAAACCCGCCGCGTTCGAGGGCGATCTCGCCGACCGCGGCGAACTGCCGGTCGCCGACCGGGTCACCCGTGCGCCAGGCGGCTCCGGCCCAGCGGGTCGGGGTGGCGGTCATCGGCGTGCTCCTCGGCATCTCGCGTTGCCGGTACGCACCGCACCGGCCGGGTCATCACCCGGGGCACCCCACCGCGAGGAGGGTTGCCGCCCAGCAAACCGGGGTTTGGCACTGGGACTCATGACCTGTCGAGAATGCTACCCGGCCAGGCTCTCCGGGGCGGGAGGAGTCCGCGGAGCGGTCGTGCCCACCCCCGACACCCGCAGGCCGGCTCCGACGACCGTGTCGAGCAGCAGGGCGAGGCGGTAGCCGGGGTCGAGGCGGAGCGCCCGGCCCAGGGCGGCGCGGGTCAGGGCGCCGTCGCCGTCGTGCCACGCGGCCTGGGCGAGCACGGTGCACGCGGCCGCCGCGTCGGCCGGACGGTCGTCGGGCACTGCGCGGGCGAGCCCGATGAGGCGTTCGACGACGAGACCGCGCCCACCGGGGTCCGGGGAGCCCGTTCCCCACGACCCCATGGCGCCCCATCGGGGCAGGCACCCCTCGAGCAGCCGGACGACCCGCGCGTCCACCGCCGACCGGGGCAGCACACCGGGAGCGACCCACGAGACGACGCCGTCGCGCAGGGGCACGTCGGTGAGACCCCGCACCGCGACGGCGACGTCGGACGCCCCGACGTGGTGGTCGTGCGGCGGCGCGGTGGCGGGGGTGCGCAGCACACGGGACCAGGCTCGCACGGCCGCCCGGCGTCGGCGGACGGTCTGCGCCGGCAGCGCGGCGAGCCGATCGGCCACGGCCCGGGTGGGGCCGGAGGGCTCGACGAGGGCGTCGACGCTCCGGCGGTCGGGGAGCGGCGAGCGGCCGAGCGCCACGAGCTCGGCCACCGCAGGGACGTCGGCGGCGAGCGGCAGGGGGATGCCGTCGGGCGGGCAGCAGGGGCGGTCGCACCGCAGGGAGTACCGCCGACCGTCGCGCACGACCACGACGTCGAGGACCCTCGTGCCGGCCTGCCCGAAGCGCTCGGCGAGAGCGGCCAGAAGGGGCTCGGACTCTCCCACGTGGTCCTCGTAGCCGACGAGGAGGACGCTGCCGGGACGCTCGCGCAGGGCCGGGCCCGCCACCGCCGCGACCACGGTCGGCACGCCGTCCGGCCCGGGGAGGTCCACCCGTGCCGTCATGACGACCCGCGTCGCACGGAGGGTGATGACGACGGCGCTACGTCTCGGGTGGTAGCCGAGCTGGTAGGGCAGGGACGCGACGACGTCACCGGGGTCGCGCAGGACGATGGATGCTGTCATGCCTCCACGCTGCCGACGTCCCGGCGCGGCCGGAAGGCCGGGCCTGCGTGCCTGTGGACGACCGACGGCAGCCGGGCGCCTGTGGACGACGCGGGCTCAGTCGACGACGTCGGAGCGCACGGTGGTGGGCCCGGCGGCCGGCTCGCCCTCCCCCGGCCCGCGGCCGCTGGATGCCTCCCACTCGAGGAACTTCTCGGTCTCCTCGACGACGGTCGTCGCGACCCAGCCGAGAACCATCGCGTCGTCCGCGAGCCCGAGGACGCCGAGGACGCCCTCGGGGAGGAGGTCGACGGGCGAGACGACGTAGGCGGCACCGGCGGCGACGAGGCCGAGCCGGACGAGCGAGGTGCCCGTGTAGTCGCCGCTGCGTACCGCGGACACGAGCCGTGGGATCGCCACCGCGCGGTCTCCGAGGGACGGGCCGCCGGGGCGGGTGGCGAGCTTGGCCGCGCGCGCGAGCGCGCCGACGTAGGCGAAGCCGCGGGCTTTCGACATGGTTCCTCCTGGTCCGGTGGCGGGTGGCTCCCGCCGTCTCTCTCGACGTGTGTGGCGCGCGGGAGGTTCCCGCGACCGGCCGCGTCAGCCGTTCTGGATCTGCGGAGTGGCCGGCGGGAACTCCCGACGTGCGTCGGAGGCGATCCGGCGAAGGAGCACGATGTCGACCCCTGCGCCGATGACTCCCCCGGCGAGCGGGACGCCCCGGCCGAGGCGTGCCAGCACGGTCTTCGTCGTGCCGGCCACCATCCGGAAGTACACGCCCTTCTTGACGACCATCTCGACCGGGCCGGGCAGCCGCTGTGCCGCGAGGTTGACGAATCGTCCCCCGGGCGGGGTCGGCAGGTGGGCCTTGCGCAGCAGGTCCTCGGCGTCCGCGCCGACGAGGGTGAGCAGCACCGCGGCACGGATCGGTTCGCGGTCGATGTCGTGGCCCCGCAGCCGGGCGATGGCGGCGGTCATCCGGGTGGCTGCCGCGTAGAAGGCGATGACGTTGGCGGGCAGCGCCACCGGCAGGGTGACGAAGCCACCGAGCCCGGTGAGGAACCCCTCGGACCCCGCCGCGACGGTGTGCGTGCGGACGATGTGGTCGATGGCCTTCTCGACGTCTCCCCCCGACTTGCGCAGGGCCGTGTCGGCCACCCGGGAGGCGGAGGCGAAGGGGCCCTTGCCGTCGATGCCGACGTCGAGCACGGTGTCGACGACCTTGATGGCCCGCCGGGAGAGCATGCCGTCGTCCGTGGGCTCCTCCGCGGCCCGTTCGAGAGCAGGACGGTCGTGCGTGGCGTCCTTGCCCTTGCCACGTCGGTCGAGAGTCCCCACGGTCACCTCCGGGTCGGCCGGGGCGGCGCCGTGTCGGCCGCGCGGGTCCGGCTGTTCGTCATCCTGCCACGCAGCGCGCTGACCTGGCACAGCGCCGGACGCACCCGCGGTGACGGTGCCGGGACGTACGCTCGGCGCGTGCTCGGTGCGGACGAGGTGGCGGTGCTCGTCGTCGGCCCGTCCGCGGGTGTGCACCGTTCTGCCGCCGCCCTCGTCCACGGCGGCTCGGCCCGGGTACTGCCGGCGGCCGAGGTCGTGGACGAGGTCGCGCGCCTCGAGGCCGAGCACCGTCCGCGGTGGGTCTGGTGGTCCGCGGGGGCAGCCGCGCGGGACCTCGTCGCCGCGCGGGTCCGGCTCGCCCGCTCCTGGGACGTCGCCGAGGCACACCGCCTGCTGCACGGTGGCTCCGCAGCCGGGCCGCCGCTGGCCTGGGCGGCGGCGCACGGTCTCGGCCCCGGGTCCGTTCCCGCGGCCCCGACGGGCGACCTCTTCGACCACGTGGCGCGGCAGGACCTCCCCGCGGAGGACACCCTCGTCGACGACGCCGGCCACCTGCGGGCCGACCACCTGCGCTGGCTCGAGGACCCCGAGCACCTCGTGCCATGGGCCCACGCGGCGCTCGAGACGGCCCGGACCCAGCTCGACGCGGCGACCCAGCGCTCGCCGCGCCTGACGGGCACGGTCGCCTCCGAGTCGGCTGCGTCCCTGCTCTGCCTCGAGCTCGAGCGCGACGGGCTGCCGCTGGACCGCGCCCGGATGGAGGAGCTCGTCGCCGGCGCCGCGGGTCCGCGGGCGGCCGACCCCGCCGGCGAGGTCGCGGGACGCCGGGCGCGGGACGCACGGGTCCTCCGGCACGTCCCGGAGCGAGGGTCCACCGACCTGCGCAACCCTGCCCAGGTCAAGGAGATGCTCGCGGCCGTCGGGGTCGACGTCCCGTCCACCCGCAAGTGGGTCCTCGAGGCCTACCGGGAGGTCCATCCGGTCGTCCCGGCCCTCCTCGAGTGGCGGCGGGACGAGCGCATCGCGACGACGTACGGCTACCGGTGGCTGGATGCCTGCGTGGGTCCGGACCACCGGCTCCGCGGGGCCTGGACCGCGTGCGACGGCGCGGCGGGGCGGATGACCGCCGAGAACGGGCTGCACAGCCTGCCGGCCCTGCTGCGTCCGGGGGTCGCGGCCGAGCCGGGTCACGTGCTGGTCCGGGCCGACCTCGGGCAGGTCGAGCCGCGGGTGCTCGCGGTGGTCGCCGGCGACGCCGCGTTCGCCGCCGCCACCCGCGCCGACGACCTGTACGCGCCCGTCGCGCAGCGGCTCGGGGTGGAGCGTCCGGTGGCGAAGGTCGCCGTCCTGGCCGCGATGTACGGACAGCGCAGCGGCGCGGCCGGTCAGGCCCTCCGGGGGCTCGAGGCGGCGTACCCGGTGGCGATGGGGTTCCTCGACCGCGCCTACGCGACCGGACGGCGCGGTGAGCCGCTGCGCACGTACGGAGGACGTCTCGTCCACACCGGCCGCGTCCTGGCGGGGCAGCCACCCGGGACCGACCCTCGTCTCGACGCGGCCCGCGGCCGGTTCGCCCGCAACGCCGTGATCCAGGGGTCGGCCGCCGAGCTGTTCAAGGCGTGGGCGGCCACCGTCCGGGCGACGACGGCGGACCTCCAGGCACAGGTCGTGCTCTGCCTTCACGACGAGCTCTTGGTGCACGTGCCGGAGGAGGCGGCCCAGGAGGCGGTGCGCCGGGTCGACGACGCGCTCACCGACGCCGCCCGCCGGTGGTCGGGCGGGGCCCCGGTGCGCTTCGTGTCCCACACCTCGGTCGTCCGCCGCTGGTCCGACGCCAAGGACTGACCGCGGCGGCGGGTGCCCCGACCCGTCGGCCCGGGGCACCCGATCAGGGCTGGGAGAGCCCACCGGACGGGCCGCTGCCTGGGCTCGTCCCCGCGGTCGGCTCCGCGTCCTGGGGAGGGCCGACGGCCGCGCCGGGGAGGGTCAGTCGTCGTCGGAGACCGTGCGGAGGAAGTCCTCGAACTCGGCACCGAGCTCGTCGGCGGACGGGATCTCGCGTGCCTCCGTGGCGAGCAGGCTCGGGCGCTCCTCGCCGGCGACGAACGCGTCGTACTGCTGCTCCAGCGCGGTGATGACCTGCCGCGCCTCCTCGCTGTTCTCGACCTCGGCCGCGATGGCGCGCTGGTTGACGCGGGCGCGCTCGACGAGCTCGTCGTTGGGGAGGTTCAGTCCGGTGGCGTCGGTGATCGCGCCGAGGGCCGCGAGCGAGCCCTCGGCCCACTCGGCGTTCGCCAGGTAGTGCGGGACGTGGACGGCGAACCCGAGGGCGTCGCGCCCGGCCTCCCCGAGCCGCAGCTCGAGCAGGGCGCCGATGGAGGCCGGCACCTGGACCCGGCCGAACGGCGAGCGCGCCTCGCCGATGAGGGAGTCGTCCGTGGCGTGTGCCGTCATCCCCACCGGGCGGGTGTGCGGCACCGCCATCGGGATGCCGTGCGACGACACGACGAGGGTCACCCCGAGCCGGTCGACGAGCTCGGTGACCGCCTCGACGACACGCTCCCACTGGTAGTCGGGCTCGGGCCCGGTGAGCACGTAGTACGTCTGGCCGTCGCGGTCGGTGAGCCGGTGCAGGAGCATGGCGGGGTCGTCGTACTCGACCCAGCGCGTCGTGTCGAAGACCATCGCGGGACGCCGGCCCCGGTAGTCGAGGAGCTGGTCGACGTCGAAGGACGCCACGATCTCGGACCCGCCGGACTCCAGGAGGTGGTCGGTGAGGGTCTGCTGGATCTGCCCGGCGTCGACGAAGCCACCGAGGAGCACGAGCAGGACGCCGGGGCGCGAGTCGTCGAGCCCGGCGTCGGTCTCGACGTGGTAGAGGTCGCTGGGGTTCTGCACGGGTGAAGCCTTTCACGCAGAGGGTCTCACCCTGCACCAACGCCCGGGGCCGGCAGCGGATTCCCCGGCCCGGCGGGCTCAGCCTTCGGTGGGCTCAGCCTCCGGCGGCCACCGCGGCGATGGCCCGCCGCACCCGCTTCTCGGAGACGGGGTGCGCCGTTCCGAGGGACTGCGCGAAGAGCCCGACGCGCAGCTCCTCGACCATCCAGGCGATGTCGGCGACCTCCGGCGCCGCCCGGCGCGCCGCCGGCAACGCGTCGAGGAGGTCGGCGTACGCGGTCTCGACGGCGTCGACCTGCTCCTGCAGCACCGGCTCGCGTGGGTTGGACGCCGCTCGCTCGAGGCGCTGCTTGGCCGCCCGCAGGTATCGCCGGAGGTCGGGCAGCCGGAGCGCTCCGGTGGCGGCGACGAAGCCCGGGCGGACGAGGCCGTCGAGCTGTGCGCGGACGTCCGCGCGTGCCGCTGCCGTGGTGGTGGCCGCACCTCCTGACCCGAGGGCGTCGAGGGTCCGGCGTACCTGCGCCGCGAGGACGAGCACGGGCTCGACCGCCTCCACGACCGTGAGGACCCGCGTCGCGGCGTGCGTCCGGACGGCCACGAGCACCCGGTCGAACTCCTCCTCGGTACGCACCGGACCGGTCACGTGCTCGGCGGCGATGGCGTCGACCGCGGCGTCGAGACAGTCCTGCAGCAGGGCCGGCACCGAGCCGTGCGGGTTGTCGGCGAGGGCGAGCTTCTGCGCGTTCGTCAGCCGGGCGAGCACGCGCTTCCACGGCGCGGTCGTGCCGAGCAGCAGCAGCCGGCGTACTCCCGCCCGGTGGGCCGCCGCGGCGGAGCCGGCGTCCGGGAGCACGCGCAGGGCCACCGAGTCCCCCGCGTCGACCAGGGCCGGGAACCCGACGACCGGCTGCCCGCCGGCGTGCCCCTCGAAGGTCTCGGGCACGGTGCCGACGTCCCACGTCGTGAGCCCGGCTCGCTCGATCGAGGCGCCCGCGCGGGACATCCCCTCGCGGACCGCTCCCCCGGCCCGCTCGCGGAGCGCCTCGAGGTCCTTGCCGGCGGCGACGACCCGCGGACCGCGGGAGCCGGGCCGCTCGACCGAGAAGGTCACCCGGAGGTGGTCGGGGACCCGCGCGAGGTCGAACTCGCCGGGGTCGACACGCACCCCCGTGCGGTCGTGCAGGACCCGGGCGAGCTCCTCCACGAACGTCCCCCGCGCGGGGTCGGCGTCGCGCAGCGCCGCGGCCGCGTGGTCGGGGGCGGGGACGAAGTGCCGGCGGACGGCCTTGGGCAGCGAGCGCAGCAGCGCGACGGCAAGGTCGTCGCGCAGCCCCGGCACCTGCCAGTCGAAGCCCTCCGGGGTGAGCCGGTTGAGGACGGCCACCGGGACGTGCACGGTGACGCCGTCGGCCGCCTGGCCGGGCGCGAACTGGTACGTGACGTCGAGCTCGACGTCGCCCTGCCGCCAGGTCCGCGGGTAGTCCTCCACGGAGATCCCCTCGCCCGCGTCCGAGGTCAGAGTCTCCTCGGTGAGGTCGAGCAGGTCGGGGCGGCGGCGCCGCTCACCGCGCCACCACCGGTCGAAGTGCCGCTCGGTGGTGACGTCCGGCGGGATGCGCGCGTCGTAGAAGGCGAACACGACGTCGTCGTCCACGACGATGTCCCGGCGCCGGGCGCGCTCCTCGAGCTCGGCGACCCGGGCGAGGGTGCGCCGGTTGCGCCGCCAGAAGTCGTGGCGCGGGTCCCAGTCGCCCTCGACGAGCGCGGAACGGAGGAAGATCTCGCGGGCCGCCTCGGGGTCGAGACGCGCGTACTGGACGGTGCGGTCGGTGACGAGCGGCACCCCGTAGAGGGTGACCCGCTCGGTGGCGACGGCGGCGCCGGCCTTCTTGCTCCAGCGAGGCTCGCTCACCGTCCGCGCCACGACGTGTGCGCCGGCCTCCTCGGCCCACTTCGGTTCGATGACGGCGACGGTCCGCGCCCACAGTCGGCTCGTCTCGACGAGCTCGCCGGCCATGACGTACTCGGGCCTGCGCCTGAAGAGCGTCGACCCCGGGCTGATCCCGAACCGGGCGCCCCGCCCGCCGAGGTACTCGCGCCGCACCTGGTCGCGGACTCCGACGTGCGAGAGCAGCCCGGCGAGCAGCGCCCGGTGCACGGTGTCCCAGTCGGGGTCGGCGTCCTGCGCGGCCGTCGCGAGGTCGGGGTCGATACGGACCGAGCGGGCCGCCCGACGCAGCTGGGCATGGAGGTCCTGCCACTCGCGGATCCGCAGGTAGTGCAGGTACTCGTTCTTGCAACTCCGCCGGAAGGCACTGTGCGACAGCTCTTCCTGCTTCGTCGTGAGGTAGCGCCACAGCGACAGGTACGCGGCGAAGTCGGAGCGGTCGTCCGTGAACCGGGCGTGCTGCTGGTCGGCCTGTGCCTCCTTGTCGGCGGGCCGTTCGCGCGGGTCCTGGATGGACAGCGCCGCGACGAGGACCAGCACCTCGCGGGTGCAGCCGAGCCGGCCGGCCTCGACGACCATCCGGGCCAGGCGTGGGTCGAGCGGCATCCGGGCGAGGGTGCGACCGGTCGGGGTGAGCCGGCGCCCGCGCCCACGGTGCCGCCCGGGGCCGCGCTCGTCGGTGGAGAACGCCCCGAGCTCCTCGAGCAGACGGACCCCGTCGGCGACCTGCCGGGCGTCCGGCGGGTCGACGAACGGGAAGCGGGCGACGTCGCCGAGCCCGAGCGAGGTCATCTGGAGGATGACGGAGGCGAGCGAGGTGCGCTGGATCTCCGGCTCGGTGAACTCGTCGCGGGCGTCGTGGTCCTCCTCGGAGTAGAGCCGGATGCACACGCCCGGGGCCACCCGCCCGCACCGACCCGCCCGCTGGCTGGCACTGGCGCGGCTCACCGGTTCGATGGGCAGACGCTGGACCTTCGTCCGCTGGCTGTACCGGCTGATCCGGGCGGTGCCGGTGTCGACGACGTAGCCGATGCCGGGCACGGTGAGCGAGGTCTCGGCGACGTTCGTCGCGAGCACGATCCGCCGACCTCCGCCGCGCCGGAACACGCGGTGCTGCTCGGCGGCGGAGAGCCGGGCGAAGAGCGGGAGCACCTCGGTGTTCGGCAGACGCAGGGCGGTGAGGGCCTCGGCGGCGTCGCGGATCTCCCGCTCGCCACTGAAGAACACGAGGATGTCGGTGGCCTCGGGGCTCGGTGGGGCCTCGGTCCACAGCTCCTCGACGGCCTCGACCACCCCCTGGGTCTGGTCCTTCTCGGCGACGACGTGCCGGCCGTCGGGGTCCAGCTCGACGAGGGGTCGGTAGCGGACCTCGACGGGGAAGGTGCGGCCCGAGACCTCGACGACGGGGACCTCGCGGACGGTCTCGCCACGGTCGTCGGTGCCGAAGTGCCGGGCGAAGCGCTCGGGGTCGATCGTCGCCGAGGTGATGACGACCTTGAGGTCGGGGCGGCGCGGCAGCAGCTGCTTGAGGTAGCCGAGGATGAAGTCGATGTTGAGGCTGCGCTCGTGGGCCTCGTCGATGACGACCGCGTCGTACCGGCGCAGGTCGCGGTCGCGCTGGAGCTCGCTGAGCAGGATGCCGTCGGTCATCACCTTGACCCGGGTCGCGTCGCTGCTGTGGTCGCCGAAGCGCACCTGGTACCCGACGAGGCCGCCGAGCTCGACCTGCATCTCCTCGGCGATCCGCTCGGCCACCGACCGCGCGGCGATGCGGCGCGGCTGGGTGTGGCCGACCTGCCGCCCGCGCGCGCCGAGGCCGAGCTCGAGGAGCATCTTGGGCAGCTGTGTCGTCTTGCCCGAGCCGGTCTCCCCCGCGACGACGACGACCTGGTGCTCGCGCAGCGCGGCGAGGAGGTCGTCACGCCGCTCGACGACGGGCAGGTGCTCCGGGTAGTGCAGCTCCGCCGGGGTGAGCGCGTCGGCGGGGGCGGGCATGCCGCCAGGATAGGTGTGCCCCACCCGCCTACCGGCCGCCCGGTGGCCCACCGGGGGACATCCTCGGGTCGGGCCCCGTGGGCTCTGCGCGGCCGTCCTCCAGACCCCCCGTGGTCGTGGGTCGCAGTGGCCGGTCGACGAGCCCGGCCGTCTCGTCCACCTTCTGCGTCGTCTCCCTCGCTTTGACCGCCGCGGACAGTGAGGCGCCTGCCACGTACATCTTCTGGGTGCTCGAGCCGCCGGCCGAGACGAGCCGGTACTCGTGGGCCATCTGCCGCCGCCGGTAGTCGGCCTCCCTCGACACGCGGTCGCCTACCGTCGGACGCTGCGGGAGCGGACGCCGCTGCACATCACTCTCCTGGCGCGGAGGGTTAAGCCGGTGGCTGTCCCGCGCCTCTCGGAGCCGGTCCTTCGCTGCCCGGATCGAACCGCCCACGACCCGGTCGTCGAGCCGCATCGCGGCACTGACCACGGTGCCGTCGGCCTTCGTCGTCGCACCCAGCTTCGCCCCGGCCCGCAGCCCGTCCCCGAAGACTCCCGTGGCGGCCATCCCGACGTCGCTGCCGATCTGCGCCCAGTCCCCCTCGTCGTAGAAGACGGCCAGGACTGCGTCGCCGCCCAGACCGACCGTGTCCCCCACCGCGCCGGCCACCCTGGCGTGCGGCGACCACTGCCCCACCACGCCCACGTACCCGAGTCCGTGCCCGATGCCGCTGACCGTCCGGGTACCGCGGTAGAAGAACGAGTCGGCGATGTCGTCCTCGGCCAGGGCCCGCAGGGCGCGCGCGCACTCGGCGTCGGCCTCCTCCACCCGGGCGTGCGCCGCCGCATGGCGTGCCTCGCTCTCCGTCATGACCGCCACCTCGTCCCGCTGGAGACGGAGCAGCGTCTCGACCTGCGGGTCCCCCATCTCTCGCCCCGAGTCGAGCAACGCCACGATGCGGTTCTCGATGGCGAGGATCTCGTCGCATGCCGAGGAGTGACGGGTGCTCAACCAGGTGGCGAGCCGCTGCTCCTCCTCCAGGACGGCCGCGAACCGACGCAGCGGCCCGGCCGCACCCTCGAAGCGCCGGGTGGCCCGGCCGAGCAGCGTCGGGGCGTCCGCGATCCGGGACAGGAAGAGCCGTTGCGCCTCCCCCTCCCACACGGCACGGTCGCGCAGGAAGACCAGTGTCCCGGCGGTGTCGGCGAGCCGCCGCCCCGTCGTCTCGAGGGCGTCGGCCAGCCTCCGGAGCCCCTCGCCGCTGCCGGAGACGGGTCGCAGCACCTGGCCGATCATCGTGCGCCTCGTCCGAGGCCGTGGCAGACCTCCGCCTCCGTGTCGAGGTAGAGCCCCCCGACATCCGCTGCGGCCTCACCGAGGGCGGCGAGGTCCTTGGCGAGCGCGAGCCGGACGTGTCGCCAGGCGCCCAGCAGCTCCTCCAGGGCCGGGCCGGTGTCGCCGGCGCCGGTGGCCCACCGCTCCTGCGCGGGGTCACCCATGAGCGCGAGGCCCTCCGCGACCTCCGCGAGCGACTCCCCCACGCCGATGACGGACTCGGCATCCACCCGGTAGATCGTCATGCAGCGACGGTAGGCGAGTGCGCGCGAGCGGCCTCCGACTTTTCCACAGCCGGCCGGCACGCGGGTCCTCTCGCTCCCTGCGTGCGGGTCTCGTGCCCGGGATACACGTCTCGCCCCAGGCAGGGCGGCACGCACCTCCCCCGAGGCGCACGAAGGGACGGACGGCATCCCGGATCACGCTGCGCAACGTCCCCATCGCCACTGCTCGCCGGGCCCTGGGGCTGCGGGTCAAGGGTCTGCGGCGCCTCCGCCGCAAGCCGCTGATCTACGACGGCGCCGCGGTCCACCGGGCCGCTGCGGCCCCCATCGCGCCACTGCGGACGCACGCCGACCCGCTCGTCCGAGAGGTCGCGGCCTTCCTCGTCCTCGTCGTGCCGGGGTGAGTACGCCGCGGCCGAGGTCGCGTTCCAGGAGGTCGACTGGCCGGACGAGGCGTCCCGCGAAGAGGCAGTCGCGCTCCTCAACGCCGAGCTCCTCCCCGCCCGACGTCTCCGGCAGCGCCCGACCCCCGGACCGGCCGGACGTCGCCGGTCCCACCCCCGGCGCGCGGGGTCGGGCCGGTGCGGTGTCGTCCGCGACCGCCCGAACCGGTCCGCGCGCCGGGGGTGGCGGGCTCAGCCGGCCGTCGACCCGACGAGCTCGGGAGCGGTGTCGTCCGTCCCGCCGCCGAGCGCCGCGGCGAACCCGGCGTCGAGGTCGGCGAGGATGTCGCCCACCGTCTCGATGCCGACCGCGAGCCGGACGAGCCCCGGTGTGACGCCTGCCGCGAGACGGTCCTCGTCGCCGCCCTGGCTGTGCGTCGTCGACGCGGGGTGGATGGCGAGCGAGCGCACGTCCCCGATGTTCGCGACGTGGCTGTGCAGCTGGAGGCCCTCGACGAACCGGCGGCCGGCCGGGGCCCCGCCCGCGATCTCGAAGGCGAGGACCGCGCCGGCCCCCTTCGGGGCGTACTTGTCGGCCAGTGCCTTCCCGGGGCTGCCGTCGAGCGAGGCCCAGCGCACCGACTCGACCTGCGGGTGGGCGGCGAGGTACGCGGCGACCTCGCGGGTGTTCTCGACGTGTCGCTCGACCCGCAGGCTGAGCGTCTCCAGCCCCTGGCCGACGAGGAAGGCGTTGAACGGGCTGATGGCACTGCCGAGGTCGCGAAGCAGCTGCACCCGGGCCTTGAGGACGTAGGACAGGTTGGCGCCGAACGGGCTGCCGACGCCGAGGTCCGGGCCGTAGCGCAGACCGTGGTAGCTCTCGTCTGGGGTGTTGTAGCCGGGGAACCGGTCGGGGTCGGCCGCGTAGTCGAAGGTCCCGCCGTCGACGATGACGCCGGCGATGGACGTGCCGTGCCCGCCGAGGTACTTCGTCGCCGAGTGGATGACGACGTCCGCGCCGTGCCGCAGCGGCTGGATGAGATAGGGCGTGGCGATCGTGTTGTCGACGACGAGCGGGACCCCGACCTCGTGCGCGACGGATGCGACGGCCTCGATGTCGAGCACCTCGGCCTTGGGGTTGGCGATCGTCTCGCCGAAGAACGCCTTCGTGTTCGGTCGGACCGCGGCCCGCCAGGCGCCGGGGTCGGTGTGGTCCTCGACGAAGGTGACCTCGACCCCGAGCTTGGCGAAGGTGAACTTCAGCAGGTTCGTCGTCCCCCCGTAGAGGGCTGCGCTGGAGACGATGTGGTCACCCGACTCGGCGACGTTGAGCAGACCGAGCGTCGTGGCCGCCTGGCCGGAGGAGACGAGCAGCGCGCCGACACCGCCCTCGAGCGCGGCGATGCGTTGCTCGACGGCGTCCTGGGTCGGGTTCATGATCCGGGTGTAGATGTTCCCGAACTCCTTGAGCGCGAACAGGTTCTCGGCGTGCGCGGTGTCGTCGAAGACGTAGGACGTCGTCTGGTATATCGGCAGAGCCCGCGCGCCTGTCGCGCTGTCGGGCACCTGGCCCGCGTGGACCTGCCGGGTCTCGAAACCCCACTGGGACTGGTCGGTCATCTCTCGCTCCTGGGTAGGGGTGCGCCGGCCGTGGCCGGCACACGCGGCGACGTGTGCACGGCGGGGGTCCCGAGAGGTCTCCCGCGCTTGCGTGCGGCGGGTGCCGCACGCCAGGTCCTCACCCGGGGCACCCCACCGCGGAGGAGGGTTGCCGGCCAGCGAGCCGGGGCTTGGCGCTGGCGCTCATGACCTGCGACCACGGTACGCCCGGTCCGCCCGCGCGTCAGGGCCCCGTCTCATCCCCCGGGCACCCCCCTCGACATTTCGGGGTCACCCCGAAATGTCCACCAGACACGGGTTCGGAACCGGTGTCTCGTCGACGAACCGGGGTCTCGCGAGGCGCTGCACGGTCCCAGCGCCGCGTCGGGCGGCAGGATGGGGCGCATGACCTTCCACGCCGACGAGTACCAGGCCGCCGCCACCCGCTACCGCGCCGGGATGCCCTACCGCCGCACCGGCTCGTCGGGGCTCGACCTACCCGCGATCTCGCTCGGGCTCTGGCACAACTTCGGCGACGACGTGCCCCTGGAGCGCCAGCAGGGCGTCCTCCGTCGGGCGTTCGACCGCGGCGTCACGCACTTCGACCTCGCGAACAACTACGGCCCGCCGTACGGCAGCGCCGAGCGCAACTTCGGCACGATCTTCGCCCGCGACTTCCGCCGCTACCGCGACGAGCTCGTCATCAGCTCCAAGGCGGGGTACGACATGTGGCCGGGGCCGTACGGCCAGGGCGGCGGGTCGCGCAAGTACGTCGTCGCGAGCTGTGACCAGTCGCTGCAGCGGATGGGGCTGGACTACGTCGACATCTTCTACTCGCACCGGTTCGACGAGACGACCCCGCTCGAGGAGACGCTCGGCGCGCTGGACTCGCTCGTGCGGGCCGGCAAAGCGCTCTACGTCGGCATCTCGTCGTACTCGGCGCAGCGCACCCGCGAGGCGGTGGAGATCCTCCGCGGGATGGGGACGCCGCTGCTCATCCACCAGCCGTCCTACTCGATGCTCAACCGGTGGATCGAGGAGGAGGGTCTGCTCGACGCCCTCGGCGAGACCGGCACCGGATGCATCGCGTTCTCTCCCCTGGCCCAGGGGATGCTCACCGACAAGTACCTCAAGGGCATCCCGGCCGGCTCGCGTGCCGCGCAGGACAAGTCCTTGGACGCCGCGCTGCTCACCGAGACCGCGCTGCGGCACATCCGGGCGCTCAACCGGCTCGCGAAGGGTCGCGGGCAGTCCCTCGCACAGATGGCGCTCGCCTGGGCGCTGCGCGACCCGCGGGTCACCTCGGTGCTCATCGGGGCGTCGTCGGTCGAGCAGCTCGACGACAGCCTGGACGCGGTGAAGAAGCTGCGCTTCACCCGGGACGAGCTCGCACAGATCGAGAAGCACGCGGTCGACACCGGCATCAACCTCTGGAAGACCTCCAGCGACAAGTGACCTGTCCGGAAAACACCGGGTGCTGACCCGGCCGGAACACGCCGGGCGCTGCCTCGTCCGGAACACACCGGGTGCTGACCCGGCCGGAACACGCCGGGCGCTGCCTCGTCCGGAAGACACCGGGCTGCGTCGTCGTTGGCCCGCTCATGAGCGACGACTACATTCCCTCCCCCACCGAGTGGGTCCGCAAGCAGGTGGAGACGATCGAGCGGACGGGCGACACCCGGTCGGTGAACATCATGGACCGGCCCGTCGTGATGCTCACGATGCGCGGCCGCAAGACCGGCGCCCTGCGCAAGGTCCCCCTCATGCGGGTCGAGCACGACGGCGTGTACGCCGCCGTCGCGAGCAAGGGAGGCGCCCCCGAGCACCCCGTCTGGTACGGCAACCTCCTCGCCGACCCCCACCTCACGCTGCAGGACGGCACCGACTCCTGGCCGGCCGTGGCGCGCGAGATCGACGGCGACGAGCGCGCGCAGTGGTGGGAGCGCTCCGTCGCCGCCTACCCGCCGTACGCCGACTACCAGGAGAAGACCGACCGGCTCATCCCGGTGCTGGTCCTCGAGCCGGGCGAGGGCTGACGCCCGTCGCGGGCTGTCGCCGATGACGGCCGGGGCCGCCGCCCGCCCGCTCGCTCGAGTCAGTCGGCGGCGACGGCCACGTCGTCGGCCTGCCGGCCCGCCCGGTCGACCCGGCGGAACCACAGCAGCCCGAGGACCGGCAGCACGAGCGGGACGAACCCGTAGCCCTGGCCGAAGTGCGACCACACGGTCCTGTCCGGGAACGCCCCCGGCACGAGGTACGACGCCGCCCCGACGACCACCACGCCGACGAGCTCGACCGCACAGGCAGCCACCCCGACCCGCACCCACCTGCCACCCCTCGCGAGGCAGAAGGTGGCGAGCACGTAGACGACGGCCGCGAGCGCCGAGAGCAGGTACGCGAGCGGGGCGCGGTCGAAGTACTCGGTGATCTGGAGCACCGAGCGGCCCGTTGCAGCGAGCGCGAGCACGGCGTAGACCGCGACGAGCAGCACCCCCGGACCTCCGAGGGCACGACGGCGGACATCCGGCTCAGGCATGGGCGGTCCAGATCTGCAGGAGACGAGCGGTCATCACGGCCACGGCGAAGCCACCGACCGCGACCGCGGCCATGGCCCAGCGGCTCTTCTCCTTGATCGCGAGGAACGCCGTCCCAACGGGGATGAGGGGCAGGGTGGCGAGGTACGCCACGAAGGTCGCACGCTCGGCGGACTCGTCGATGTGGTCGAGGCGGACCAGTCCCACGACGAGGAGGACCCCCAGCCCGAGCTCGACGAGACCGACGACGACGAGGAGTGGGTCGTCGATGAGCCGGTCCCGCGCCGCGTACACGACCGCGACGACGCACAGCAGCGCCGCCAGCCCGACGACGGCATACGTCAGCGGCTCGACCACGGGCCACACCCTAGCTCCGAGCCGTCCGGGGGGTCGGTCACGGGGTGGGACACTGCCGTCATGCCCACAGTGACCGTCGGCCAGCTCGACATCGCGTACGAGACGGACGGCCCCGACGACGCCGAGCCGCTGCTCCTCGTCATGGGTCTCGGGACCCAGCTCGTCGGCTGGCCCGAGGACTTCGTAGCGGGGCTCGTCGAGCGCGGCTTCCGGGTCGTGCGTGTCGACAACCGTGACATCGGGCTGTCGAGCCGCACCGACGGCCCGGCCCCGAGCCGCAGCACGGTGCTCAAGGCGTTCGTGCACCGTCGCGCCGCGGAGAGCGAGTACCTCATCTCCGACATGGCGGACGACGCCGCGGGTGTGCTCGACACGCTCGGCATCGACCGTGCGCACGTCGTCGGCGCCTCGATGGGCGGGATGATCGCCCAGCAGCTGGCCATCTCCCGGCCCGAGCGCGTGCTCAGCCTCACGTCGATCATGTCGACGACCGGGGACCGCCGCTACGGACGGGTGGCGCCGCGGCTGCTGCCGACGATGGCGCGGTCCCTGACCGTGCCGCGTCCGACCGACGAGGAGGAGGCCGTGCGGCTCGGGGTCGAGGGGTGGCGGATCATCGCCGGGCCGCTCTTCGACGAGGTGGAGATGGAGGGCATGGTGCGCACGGCGGTGGCCCGTGCCACCAGCCCGCTGGGCGGGGTCCGTCACCTGCTCGCCATCCTCGCCAGCCCGGACCGAACGGCGGGGCTGCGCGAGCTGGACGTGCCGACGCTCGTCATCCACGGCCTGGTGGACCCGCTCGTCGACGTCAGCGGCGGGATCGCGACGGCGCGGGCGGTTCCGGGCTCCCGGATGCTTCTCTTCCCCGACATGGGTCACGACCTACCAGCGTCCCGCCGCACCGAGATGCTCGACGCGATCGCCACGAACGCCGGCCGGGCCGCGCGCGTCAGCTGAGCGAGTCCGCGACCGCGGCGACGAGGAGCGCGACCTCCTCCTCGGTGACGACGAGCGGTGGCGCCAGGCGGATGGTGGAGCCGTGGGTGTCCTTGGCGAGGACACCACGCTCGAGCAGCCGCTCGCACAGCTGCCGCCCGCTCGGGCCGCCCGGAGCGACGTCGAGACCGGCCCACAACCCGCGGACCCGCACGGCGTCCAGGCCTGCTCCGACGAGCGGGTGGAGGCCGTCGGCGAGCAGGGCACCCAGCCGGGCGGCGCGCTCCTGGAACTCACCCTCGCCGAGCATCGTCACGACCTCGTGACCGACCGCTGCGGCCAGGGGGTTGCCGCCGAAGGTGGATCCGTGGGTCCCGGGCCTGATGACGTCGAGGACGCGGTGGTCAGCGGTGATCGCCGACACGGGCAGGATGCCGCCGCCGAGTGCCTTGCCGAGCACGTAGACGTCCGGCCGGACGTCCTCGTGGTCGCAGGCGAAGGTGCGTCCGGTGCGGGCGAGCCCGCTCTGGATCTCGTCGGCGACCATGAGCGCCCCGGCCTCGTCGCAGACCGCACGCACGGCCCGCAGATAGCCGTCCGGCGGGATGACGACACCTCCCTCGCCCTGGATCGGCTCGAGGAGGACGGCGACGGTCGTGTCGTCGACGGCGGCACGCAGGGCGTCGACGTCGCCGTACCGGACGGTGCGGAAGCCCGGCGTGTAGGGGCCGTAGTCGTCGCTCGCCTCCTTGTCGTCCGAGAAGCTGACGATGGTGGTGGTGCGCCCGTGGAAGTTGCCCTCCATGACGACGATCGTGGCAGCGTCCTCGGGGACGCCCTTGACGCGGTAGCCCCACTTGCGGACGACCTTGAGCGCGGTCTCGACGGCCTCCGCTCCGGTGTTCATCGGGAGGACGACCTCGTGACCGGTCAGCTGCGCCAACGCGGCGGCGAACGGGCCGAGGGTGTCGGTGTAGAAGGCGCGGCTGGCGAGGGTGAGCCGCTCGAGCTGCTCCTTGGCGCGGGCGACGAGCCGCGGGTTGCCGTGTCCGAAGTTCAGGGCGCTGTACCCGGCGAGGCAGTCGAGGTAGTGCCGGCCCTCGACGTCGGTGACCCAGGCGCCCTCCCCGTGGGCCAGGACGACCGGCAGCGGGTGATAGTTGTGGGCGGCGTGCTCCTCGGTGAGCGCGATGTGGGCCCCGGAGTCCGGCGCGCGCTGGGCGCCGGCGGCGGCGTGGCTGGGACGGGTCCCGTCGGTCACGTGGCCTCCTTCGGTCGCGGTGCCGCGACTGTATCGCCGGGCGGCACGGGGCGGGTCGGTGGTCGGGGGCGGCGCCGTGGCACGTCGCGGGCCGCTGCACCGGTGCCGTGGTCAGCCGTCCCAGAGCTCCCCGACGCGGTCGGCGATGCGCTGCCCGTGCTCGCGTGCGCGGTCGAGGGTGACCTCGGAGCGACCGGTGTCGAGCGGGTTGGCACCCATGGCCCAGGCGTCCCGCGCGTCGGGGACGACGAGGTGGCTGCGACCGTGCCGACGCAGTGCCCAGGTCTGCACCCTCGGCAGCTCACGGACCTGTGCCCCGACCGGGTAGGGCGCGAGGACCAGGACGCGCTCGTGCCCGACGGCGAGGTCGGCGTTCGCGATCGAGCGCAGACCGCCGTCGACGTAGCGACGGCCGCCCACCTCGACGGCCGGGAACACCCCGGGGACCGCGCAGCTGGCGGCGACGGCCCGATCGAGCGGAACCCCCTTGCTGCCGTCGAAGACCACGGACGTCCCGGTCTCGGCGTCCACGGCGGTGATGAGCAGGCGGCCCTGAGGCCACTCGCGACCGACGAGCCCGAAGCCGACGGTGTCGAGCCAGGCCTCCTCGGTGGCGGTCGTGGCGTCGAGTGCGGCCCGCCCGACCCGGGCGCGTCCCCCGCGCGGGTCGCGGGTGATCTGTGCGCGCAGGTAGCGGCCGGCGTCGGCGGCCCCGATGCGGCCGATCTCGGGCAGCGGCGCGCTCTCGCGGACGCGCTGGAACGCCTCGTCCTCGGTGCCCAGCCGAAGATGCGCGGCGACCATCGAGCCGGCCGAGGTGCCGATCATCGTGTCGGCGGTCCGGAGGTCGACACCGCCGTCC
This sequence comes from Phycicoccus sp. CSK15P-2, assembly GCF_016888005.1. Classification (GTDB taxonomy): domain Bacteria; phylum Actinomycetota; class Actinomycetes; order Actinomycetales; family Dermatophilaceae; genus Phycicoccus. The sequence continues at coordinate 195,373 of NZ_JAFDVE010000011.1, forward strand.
CGGAGACCGAGGACGATGCCCGCCTCCCAGGCGATGCCGGTCGCTCCCCCACCGGCGAGCACCAGGGCGCGGTCGAGCCGGACCCTCGGCGGCTCCCACGGGGCGAACCCGCCGGCGTCGACGTACGTCGGGCCGGTCGTCGGTGTGTCGGTCACGAGCCCGATTGTCCCGCCGGGACCCCGCTGCGACCGAACCCGCCGGGCGTGAGGGTGCTCACGCCGACAGGCGCACACGGACCGCCTCCAGCGGCAGGGCGACGAGGTCGTCCCCGACGCGGACCTGGCAGCGCGCGGCCCCGACGAGCTCGACCTCCCCGGTACACCCCTGCCACGGGCCGCTCGTCACCTCGACGACGTCACCGAGCACGGGAGCCGGGCCGACCGGCCGCTGGGAACCCCGCAGGCCGGCGAGCTCTGCGGTGTAGGAGGCGGGCAGGGTCGCGCGCGACCCGCGGTAGGTCCACGTGAACAGGTGGGCGGCGTCGAAGCGCCGGGAGCACCGCCCACAGGACATGAGCCGCGTCGGGGCGCGGTGCCGCGTCCGCTCGTGACCCGCCGGACAGCGGCCGAGCCAGTCGCCGGGAACGCGCGGGGCGTCGGCCGGGACGCAGCGCTCCCCCGTGCAGCCGATGCGCACGGCCGCCTCCCGCCACACCGCGTCGTGGCCGTGCTCGGGGCCCACGAGGGCGTGCGCGATCTCGTGGAGCAGGGTGTCCCGGACCTCGGCCTCGTCGTGCAACGCGGTGAGCGGACCGCTGATCCCGATCTGCCGGCGCCCGAAGCGGCACACGCCGGCGCGCGTCTTGGCGCGGTCGGCCACGACCGTCCATCCGTCGAGCCCGTGCTCCGTGAGGAGCGCACGCCCCAGCGCGAGCGCCTTCGAGATCTCCACGACACCTCCCACCGTCCCGGAACCGCGTCGAGCGGCTGCGCCCACCGTAGGAGCACGCACCGACACCGCAGGCTCGCCACACCGTCCAGGCCCCGTCCCACCATGCGGCGCCGACGAATTCGTCGGACCACCAAGTCACCACGGGCCCCTCCGCATGCCTAGGCTGCTCGGCGGTGCCCGCATCGTGGCGGGGCCCGGACGCATCGTGGCGTCCGCATCCGTGGAAGGGACTGGCATGACCACGTCGACCGCTCAGCGCGACGCATCCGGGGGGCTGCTCGCCTTCCTCGACCGCCGCCACACCGTCGCTCCCCACGACTACAACCGGTGGCTCATACCCCCGGCAGCGCTGGCCATCCACCTGTGCATCGGCCAGGTGTACGCGACGAGCGTCTACAAGGCATCGATGGTCTCGCACTTCGACACCTCGCTGACCGCCGTCGGCATCGTCTTCTCGATCGCCATCGTCATGCTCGGCCTGGCCGCCGCGGTGCTGGGGACCTGGGTCGACCGGGTCGGTCCGCGCAAGGCGATGTTCGCCGCGGCGTGCGCGTGGGCCCTCGGGTTCTTCGTCGGCGCGCTCGGCATGGCCACCTCGCAGCTGTGGCTCGTCTACCTGGGCTACGGCGTCATCGGCGGGATCGGGCTCGGCATCGGCTACATCTCGCCGGTGTCGACGCTGATCAAGTGGTTCCCGGACCGTCCGGGCCTCGCCACCGGCATGGCGATCATGGGGTTCGGCGGTGGCGCGATGGTGGCGTCACCCCTGTCCCGCCAGCTCATGCGGTTCTTCGACAGCGAGTACGACCCCTCCACCCCGGGGTCGCTGGCCAACGGCACGGCGCTGACGATGCTCTTCGTCAGCCTCGGCGTCATCTACTTCCTCATCATGATGATCGGTGTCTCGAACGTCCGGGTCCCCCCGCCGGGATGGAAGCCCGAGGGGTACGACCCGTCGGGCACCAAGAAGAGCACGCTCATCACGGACCAGAGCGTCTCGGCGGCGAACTCGATCCGGACGCCGCAGTTCTGGCTGCTGTGGACCGTGCTGTTCTGCAACGTCACGGCGGGCATCGGCATCCTCGAGCAGGCCTCTCCGATGATCCAGGACTTCTTCCGCGGCTCGGACGGCACGTCGACGGTCGCGGCGGCTGCGGCGGGCGGGTTCGTCGGCCTCCTGTCGTTGTTCAACATGGCCGGCCGCTTCGTGTGGTCGTCGACCTCGGACAAGATCGGCCGCAAGCCGATCTACATGGTCTACCTCGGCGTCGGCATCGTCCTGTACTTGCTGCTTGCGCTGGCCGGGTCGACCGCCACCGCGGTGTTCGTGCTCGTCGCGGCGATCATCATCAGCTTCTACGGGGGCGGGTTCGCGACCGTTCCGGCGTACCTGCGTGACCTCTTCGGCACGTTCCAGGTCGGCGCCATCCACGGGCGCCTGCTCACCGCGTGGTCGGCGGCCGGTATCGCCGGGCCGCTCATCATCAACGGGTTCCTCGACGCGGCGGGCAAGCCGGGTGAGCTGACCGCGGCCGAGTACCGCCCGGCGCTGTTCACGATGGTCGGGGTGCTGGGCGTCGGGTTCGTGGCCAACCTGCTCGTGCGCCCGGTGGCGGACCGGTTCCACGAGCCGGCAGAGACCGTGGAGGCCGCTGCCGCTGCGGACAAGGCTGCGGTCGAGGAGATCGAGTCCTCCGACACGCACGCGCGCGGTGGGTCGAGCCGGGTGTACCTGTCCTGGGGCCTGATGATCGCGCTGCTCGTCTACGGCGTGAGCCAGACGCTGGTCACGGCGACCAAGCTCTTCGGCTGAACCGGACCCTCCGGGAGGGCGCGCCGGCGATGACGCCGCGGTGGGCACGGCCCGCCGCGGCGTCATCATGTTCCGGAGGCCGGACGACCGCCGCCGGCGACCGCATCGGGCTCGTCGGCCGGTCGGATCGGCGCCCGGGTCCGCACGGTCCGGGCTCGCCGGCCTTCGCTGCTCTCGGGCGCGGTCAGCGTGTGTAGAGCCGTGACCTGGCCTCGCGCACGGTCAACGTCACCGGCGCACCCTCCAGATCGACCTCACCCGGGATGTCGATCCACCCACTCCCCCCGACCCGGAACTGACCCGTGTACACCACATCCACCCGCACGACCTGCTCACCCGCACTGCCGTACGAGTGCACCACCGACCCGTCCGGGTACGGCCCACCCAGGTCCCGTGTCGGCCCCACCACAGTCTCACCCAGCGAATACGTCACCGTCTTCACCTTCGGCCGCACCTCCACCGCATGCCCCATCAACCGCGCCGGATCCGGACGATCCACCTCACCCGGCCCGAACCCCTCCCGCGGGAACACCACCTCGAAGAACGTCGGCAGATTCACCAACGTCACATCACCCTCCGGCTGGACGTTCACCGTCGGCACCGAGAAATCCGTGTCATGGAACGCCTCCCGGATCATCGCCATCGTCAACACGTTCTCCGCACCGGGCACCGCCTCCGGGAAACACGTGTACCCCACGGCCTGCCACGCACCAGCAGCCCCTTCAACCGGCCCAGCGTCCGCGTCGACCTCGCGCCGGTAGATGGCCACGGCCGGACCGTCACCGGGCCGTGACAAGCAGAGATTGAACGCGCGGAGACAGAGTGCATCGGCGCCGGGTGACCCCGGCCCGGTGCTGCACGGCGAAACACTCGTGTAGTCGTACTTGGGCTTGTCGCTGTTGGTTGCGATCACTGCCTCCGAGGCCCAGCCGCGCAACTCATTCAAACTTCGGAATCTGATGTCAGCACCGCTCTCGGAGGCACTCGACGAGAAGACACCCTTCTGGGGCTCGTTCTCAACAGCCGTGAGCCCGCCAGCCGCTGAGAGCAGAGGCACCAGAGCTACCGCAAGATCGGCTGCTTTCATCACACAACCTCGACCGCGAACATGTACCACCGTCCGCCACTCCACTTGAGAGCGAGGTTTCGCTGCACATCCATGCGGTCCTCCGAGCTGGTCACCGTCCCGTCAGCCGTGACGACATCGACCGGATTCTGTACGAACTCCGCGAATAGGTACAGCTGCCCCTTTGGGGCACCCGCTAGTGCCTCGACACTCTTGAGCGTGATCGGCTCGGATGAGTAACGCTGATCATTGTCAGCAAGCCAGACAGCATGTTCCTCGGTGGTCCTGCAGAACTTGCAGTCGCCAGTGCTGTTTGCCTCGATCAACCCAGGGCGCGGCTCGGTCCACGCCACGTTGAACTGCTCGAAGTAGAACTCCACGAACGCCTCGGCACCCTCCGGCGTCTGCTCCCGTGCCGCCGCCGGAACCTCCGGACCCGCACCCCCCGTCGAGCTCGGCGACCCCGACACCGACGGAGACGCAGACGAAGACACCGACCCACCCGGACCCGACGACGAGACCACCGGCGACCCCGACGGCACCGAACCTCCCGACCCACCACACCCAGCAGCCACCACCACAGCCACCACGGCGGCACCGACCAACCACACCCGACCAGAGAGCAGCATGCCTCCCCTTCCCGACCACCCCTGCGATGGCCCCGGAGCACACACCGTAACCAACCCCACCCACCCCACACCGCGACCGTCCACAGCCTCGCGCGAACGAGGACCCCCGTCGGCGCCCAGTTTCGCCGTCGGGGGTCCTCGCTCGAACCGACTACGTCACGGGTACTCGGTGACGTACGCCGGAGTCCCGGTGTTCGAGTTGTCGACCTGCGAGCCGGTGTCGTTGACGACGTGCCGGATCGTGCCGGCGCCGAGGTTGACCGTGAGGACGTGGTGCAGCTTCACCCCGTCCGTCTCGGGCACCTGGAAGCCGTGCTCGGTGACGATCGAGTCGTTGTTCCGGTTGTAGACGTACGACCCACCGCCCCACAGCTCGTGGGTCTTGACGTCGTCGGCCACGACGTAGCCCGCGTACCCGAGCGTGCCGTCGGGCTGGGTCCAGTCGGCCTGCGTCGGCGGGTCGTACGGTAGTTCGTTCTGGTAGAGCACGGTCCGGCCGCGCTCACCGTTCCAGATGGTGTTGTGCTGCTGGAAGTGCTCGACGAACAACCCGGTCGCCGTGACGTCGTCGCCGTTGACGATGACGCCGTTGGTGCCGATGTTCGTCGTCCACCGCTCGTCGTCGCCGAGGAACCCGCCCTCGAAGTCCTCGACGCCGTGGTCGGCGCGCCACACCCACGTGTGGTCGACGAGGACGTTGTCGGCGTCGATGACGAGCGCGGTGTCGGTGGCGCCCTCGTGCGGACCGCCGACCCGGAAGTACAGGTCGGAGAGCGTCAGCGGGTTGCGGGCGTTGGACCGCAGCCACCGCGGCTGCCAGCCGCGGGCCTTGCCCGGGCCACCGACCCGGACGAGCACCTCGGACTTCTCCGGTCCGGCGTCGACGGTGACGCCCGCAATGACGATCCCCGGACGGTCGCTGACCTCGAGCGGTGTGGAGCCGCCGGACGCCGTGAGCGTCGCGTGACCCATCCCGAGGACGACGGTGCCGGCACGCCGGACCTTGATGCTCTTGGCGATGTCGTAGACGCCTGGCGTGAGGAGCAGGTGCTTGCCGCGCGCGAGCTGGGCGTTGATGCGTGACACGGAGTCACCGGGGCGCGCGACGTAGAACGACGAGAGCGGCAACGTGCGGCCGGCGGTCACCCCGTCGGCCCAGGAGACGCCACGGGTGTCCGTGGCGGCGTTGGGCACCCGCACCTTCCAGCGGCCGCGGTCGTCGAGGAAGAGCCAGGGCTTCTCCCGGCTGAGCGGCGTGGTGTCGAGCGTCGTGTAGGGCGGGTCGGGGAAGGACGCGTCGTCCGGGGCGCCCTCGACACCCGCGAAGACCTGGTTCCACACGCCGTTGGACCACTCGCCGACCTCGCTGTCGCGGGTCAGCCACTGCTGCTGCGAGCCGCTGACCACGACCCCGGCCTTGGAGTCGGCGATGAAGCCGCCGCTGGCGTACTGCGGGCCGGCGGTGCAGTAGTCCATGAGCGAGAGGTTGCCGCCGGTGACCTCGACCCGGCGCATCGAGACGGCCTGCGACACCGCCCAGAAGTTGGCGCTGGACCGGCAGCCGTCCTGGCCCGCGGCGTTGATGTCGATGGTCAGGTTCGACAGGGTGCGCCAGAAGTTGTTGAGCGCGATGCAGTTGCTCGTCCCGCCGTCCTCGAGGCAGCGGTTGTAAACCTCGACCTTGCCGTTGATGTGCACGTCGCCCGGCTGTGCGCCGAGCCCGGCGACCTCGGTGTAGTAGCCGACGCGCATCTGCAGGGGCTCCTCGGCCGTGCCGTAGGTGCCGGGTGCGAAGAGGAGGCTGTAGCGCTCGGTGCCCATCTCGTTGTCGATCTGCGCGTCAGCGATGCGGTCGACCGTGGACTGGATCGCGCTCACCGGCATCGACGGGTCGAAGACGATGACGTTCTCGCCGAGGTCCGCGGCGGCCGGGGCCTTGGGCCCGTGCGGCATGTGCGGTGCCTGCGGAGCAGGCCCGGCAGGTGCGGCCACGGCGCCGGGCACGGTACCCACGAGGACGGCCGCACCGGTGGCGACGGCCGTCACGCAGGCGAGCGCGAGGCGACCTCGGCGCGCGGGACGGGGGCGGGTCAGAGGCATCCAACAGCTCCTTTGCTGGCGGGGGGTGTCTCGGCGCCCTGAGAGCGCTCTCACGCACCCAACCACACCAGCCCGGAACCGGCAAGCGGTCGTCCACCCCCGACCCGACCTGCGGACACGCCGCGAGCCCCGCACCGCAGGGGTGGTCCGGGGCTCGCAGTCTGTGTCGGGTCAGGCCGACTCGGCCTGTGACCCCATCCGCACCTCGGCCGCGCTGCGGCAGAGCTTGGCGAACACGTCGGTGACCTCGGGCAGGTCGGCGAGGGGCAGCGGCTCGAGGGTGTTGTCCGGCTCGGCCGTCCGCCAGAACACGCGCTGCCCCACCTCGAGGAGCACGTCCTCGGCGTCCTTGGAGTAGTCGGCGCCGTCCAGGGCGGACCGCTCGAGCTCGACCGACGCCAGGGAGGTGACCGTGTCGTAGTTGCCCTCGTGCAGCGAGCGGATGACGACGATGCGCACACCGGTCAGCCCCGGCGCGGCGGCGAGCACCTGGCGCGCCGTGCCGATGACGAGGCCGGCGACGAGCTGGCGGTAGAGGCGGGCCCGATGGGCGGGCGGCGGGCGACGGATGGAGAGCGTGCCCCCGTTGACGAGCGTGACGGTCTTGCTCGGCAGCACGTGGTCGTCTGGCGCGAGGATGGCGACGACGGCCACCGGCCCGGCGACCTCCATCGGCACGGCGGGGGCGCCGGTGTCCTCGAAGCAGCGTCCCAGCTGGTCGAGCACCGTCTCGGCGTCGTTGAGGCAGAGCAGCTCCCACCGGATGTCGGCGCGGCGCTGGACACCGGACGGGTCCGGTGTGGGCGCCTCGGCCACGACGGGTTCGACGCGGTGCAGCGACGAGAGGGCTTCCTCCTCGTCGAGGATGGCCTGCGCCTTCTCCTCGGGGTTCTGCTGGCCCGGCCCGGCCGCCATCGCGATGAGGTCGAGCGGGTTGGCCGGGCCCGAGGTCGCGGGCGCAGGGGGCGCGACCGGCGTCGACGGACGGATCGGAGCCATGGCACGGAGCCCGAAGGTCTGCCGCACCCCCGGGCTCGGAACTCGGAAGCTCGTCTCGGAGACCAGTCCGACCGTTGCAGTCATCCTCTACTCCTCTGCAGGCTGAGGCTGCGAACCTAAGGGGCACTTCGGTGTTCGCACAGGGCGATGGGCACAATCAGGACCGCACGACGGAGGCAGGAAGAACCGAACGGCCGACCCCGCGGCGGCCGTCGACCCCCTCGTCAGGCCAGGATGCGGCCGCGGGCCCGGCAGAGCCTCGCGAGGAAGGGCGCCAGCGCCGGGAGGTCGTCCAGCGGCCGGGGGCGGAGCGTCCCGTGCTCACCCTCGGTGTCCCAGTGCCGGACGGCACCGTCGTGGAGGACGAGGGACTCGGCGTCCTGGTCGAGATCCGCCGTCTCGAGTCGGTCGCGGTCGATGTCCACGACACCGAGGACGGACAGGTCGGCCACCTCTCCGCGGTGCTCCGCGTGGATCGCGTGGACGCGAGCCACCCGCAGACCAGGAGCGGCAGCCAGGGCGTGGCGCGCCGCCGAGAGGGTGAGGCCGGCGACCACCTGCCGGTGCAGCCAGGCCCGGTGCGCGGCCGTCGACATCCGGATCGACAGCGTTCCACCGACGAGCCCGACGGTGTCGCGCGGGAGGAGGTGCTCCCCCGGCGTGAGGACGGCGAGCTCGACGGTGTCGTGGACGACGGAGACCGGACTGACCGGGAGGTTGAGCTCCTGGAAGGTGCGGGAGAGGTGCGGGAGGAGCGTCTCGTGGTCGTTGCTGCACAGCGCGTCCCACCACGCGTCCAGGCCCTGCTCCTGGGCGGTGAGGTCGTCGGCGAGGGTGGCGGAGCCCTCCTCGCCCTCGTCGTGGCGCCGGCGCTGGCCGTCGAGCGAGCGCACACCGGGCGGCTGCTCCTCCGGCACGGACGGACGCTCCGTCTGCTCGACGGGGCCACGGTGCAGCGAGGTGAGGGTCTCGTGCTCGGAGACGAGGTTGAACACCCGTCGGGCCTTCTCAGCGGTCACCGACGGACCGAGGGCACTCGAGAGCGTGCGGTCCATCACGGGGTCCGCACTCATCGTCGCGTGCGTCCCCTCGGCGCCGAAGACTTCTTGAAGGCCGGGACTGGGGACCCGGAAGCTCGTCCTGGAGACGAGACCGACGGACTGGTTCAACTCACACCGTGTCTTTCTCCCTGCAGGCCGAGACACTAGGGCCTGCAGCGTCCGTGAGCAGCCGACTTGACCTTCCCTTTACTCGCTTCAGAGCGAAACTTGACCCGGCCTCCCCCGTTCGGTCGAGGCCGCAATCGACAACACGGCCACCGGCGCGATGGGCTGTTCGATGACAACGTGCGACAACGCTTTTCGCGGTGCGTCGAGCCCGGAACACCCCCCGGGGCATCTCGCCGGACGGGCCCTGCTCGAGCCGCACGTGACGCCCCTTGCGCCCACACCGAGGCGCGGGTGGACACACCATCGCGCTGGCCGTGTCGGACGCCATCGCCCCGTCCACGTCGACGGCCGACCCGCGGGGCCTGCAGCTCGGGGTCGTGCCACGCCGGCGTCGACGCGCCGCAAGCGTTTGACGCACGACCCCTACGCCCCCGCGCGCGAAACCCCATGCCCCTGCGGGCCGAAACATGGCTGATTTGTTTCTACTACATTTCGTCGTATACGCTACGTGACGTAGTAGGGAGGAGCGGGGAACCGCACCACTGCCAGCGGAACGGTCGCACGTTGCCGATGCCCTGTCGGGGGTCAGCCTCACTGAAGAGCACCCCCGCTCCCTGAGACCTGCTACCCCCGAACGACGGCCTCGGCCAGGTGGCGAGACCCCCTGCACCGCTGCCTGTACCCCCTGGGGCCGTCGACCGGCGCACACCCACCTCTGTTGCGAGCACGTGCGCCGGGACGCTCGCGGCGCGCGTCCGTGGACCCGACCCCTGTCCGGCGTTCACGGACGCGCGTCTTCGGGACGATCCCGCTGATCCCGCGCGATCCACGCCGTGACTCGCTTCTTCCACCAGAGTCCGGTCCCCGCTGCAGGACCACCCTCCAGAAGGAGAGCACGATGAGCACGACACCCGCCGGTTGGTACCCGCAGGCCGATGGCAGCCAGCGCTACTGGGACGGTGAGCAGTGGACCGTCCACACTGCGCCCGGAGGCAGCGTCGAGTCCGCGGACGCGGCCGCCACCACGTCCGGGGCGGGCGGCGCGGCCGACACCGCCGGTGCGGCGGGTACCGCGAAGGCCGGCAGCACGGGGCGTCCGTGGTTCGCCAAGAAGCGCTTCGCCATCCCGGCCGCCGTCGCCGTGCTCGTCGTCGGGGGGAGCGCGCTGAGCGCGAACGGCACCGAGAGCGACGCCGTGGACGCGACGACGTCCGCCTCGTCGTCCGCGTCCACCGAGGACGACGCCCCCGCCGACACCGACGCGGCTCCGGAGGCCGAGGCCGAGGCGGAGCCCGCGGCCGAGGAGCCCGAGCCGAAGCCCGTGGAGCCGAAGGGCACAACCGCGCAGCGGAACGCGCTGCGGTCGGCAGAGGGCTACCTCGACTTCAAGGCGTTCAGCAAGAAGGGCCTCATCGAGCAGCTCTCCAGCGAGTACGGCGATGGCTACGACAAGGCCGACGCGACCTGGGCCGTGGAGCAGCTGGAGGTCGACTGGAACGAGCAGGCCGTCCGCGCCGGCCAGGAGTACCTCGACCTCCAGGGCTTCTCGCGCAGTGGCCTCATCGAGCAGCTGAGCAGCGAGTACGGGACCGGTTCACCAAGAAGCAGGCCGCCCACGCGGTCGACGAGCTGGGTCTCTGACACAGGCTCCGCCCACGCGGTCCGACCGTGGACGACCGGGCGCCTTCTCGTCGGCGCTCGGTCGTCGCCGGTCCGTCAGGGCACGATCAGCAGCGCTCCCAGGCGTGGAGCACTTGGGTACAGCGCAGGGATGGCCCCCACGCGGCTGACGTCAGAGGTGACGGTTGACGGCGCGGAGGTTCAGGCGACCTCGTCGAAGAGCGACGCCATGGGTGGGCCACCCCGCTCCGGGTGATCTGCCCTGTCCCAGCCGTCGTCGTCGGTCTCGCACCTCGCAGCCCACAGCTCGATCTCCGCCCAGCGCGACTCGTCGGGGTCATCACCCCCGATGGCGGCGAGCAGCTCTTGAACACGTTCCGGTGTCAGCGGCGGCGGGTCGTGCGCCGCCGCTTCGGCTCGCAGCCGTTCCAGGTGCCGGTCGTAGCTGCCGACGCCGAGGTCCCAGACGACATGGCGCCCCTCTTCGTCGGGGACGTGGAGGACCTCGGCCATGAGCCGCCTTTGGTGGACGACCGTGTGGTGCCGCTGACACAGCAGAGCGGCGTTGTCGATGTCGGTCAGGCCTCCGTCGGCCCAGTGCCTCACGTGATGCGCCTGCGCCCACGCCGGTGGGGCGTCACATCCCGGGTAGGTGCAGCAGCCGTCCCGCCGCCACAACCGGCGTCGTTGCGCACGGGTGAACAGCCGGGCAACGCGCCCGAGGTCGAGGAGCTCGCCCTCGGTGCCGAGCACGTGCGGCACGAGGTCGGCCTCGCAGGTGATGCGCCGGAGCGTCTCGGGCGACAGCACGGTGCCGGTGGCGGTGGACCCCATGACCTCCCCGCATCCGGTACGGCCCTCGAGGTCGCTGAGAGCGATGGTCACGTGCACCGCGGCCGCCGCACCGGCGGCGCCGTCGGGAGCTGCGGCGGCGTCGATCGACGAGGAGCGCCGACAGACCTCGGTGAGGGCCTCGACACGGCGCTGGCCGGCCGGGCGGAGGTCGCGCTCACCGGTCTCGTCGTCGGGGGCGGGGGCGCTCAGCCTGCCGATCGCGGCCTCGAGGACGGTGGCCTGCTCGGGCGTCATGAGCAGCTGGTACTCGGTGAGGTCGCCCGACTCGACGAATGGTGCCGAGAGACGCGCGGCACCGGCGAGACGCTGCTGCAGGTCGTCGAGCTCGCCGGGGTGTCCGTACTCGGCCAGGAGGCGCGGGCGGAGCCGCCGCATCGTCGACGGCCCCCACCGGATGCCGAGGTCGAGCAGTGACCGGGCGACCGTCGGCTTGGCCTCGTCGCGCAGATGCGGGTCGAGCCGCTCGAGCTCTCGCATCGCGGCCGCCGCGAGCATGGGGGTGACGGTGCCGTCGGTGACGCCGGCCGACAGCATCCCCAAGGGCGAGTCGGGGTCGAGGCCGGGGCCGTCCGGATGCCACAGCGCCCCGCCTCCGGTGATCGCCGCCGCGACCGAGGCGACGTGCCCCGCGCCCCCCTGACGCAGGGAGGGCGCATGGTCGCGGACCCAGGTGCGCGCGTTGGTGCCGGAGGCGGCGATCTCACCGCGGGTCAGGGCCTCCGCGGTGATGGTGACCCTGGCCGCTGCGGCCTGCGCGGCCAGCCCGTCGATGATGCCCATGAGCTCTGCCAGCTCGGCGCCGGACGCTTGGTGGAGCACTTCACCCAGGCCGGTCAGCGCGCCCACGGCTCCCTCGATCTCGGAGCGGCGCTCCCCGAGAGGGGCGGTGGGCTGTTCCATGGCGACGACACTATGCGGGACCACCGACAGGGCATCCGAGCAGCGACGATGCCGAGACATGGCCGCTCGGCTGTGCGTCCGCGGCGGTCGGACCAGGGCTCGGTGGCCGGAGAGGTCGGCCCCCGCCATCGGGACGCCAGGTGCCGCCAGGGCGGTGCCGCCGGAATCCGGTCGCGCGGCCAGGACTGTTGCGCCGGAGCCCCGGCCCCGCGCCGCACAGCCGGCTCAGCTCACGGTCGGCCGTCCGTGCCGCACTTGACGATCGGCCGGATGCAGTCGTTCACCCGGCGGGCCATCTCGTCCTCCGGCCAGGCGTTGAAGAAGTCTCCGTGCATCGTGTAGCCGGGCCCGGAGTCCAACCGGAACGCGGCCGGGTCGCCGGTCACCGGGTAGCGCATCACCTGGCGCAGCTTCGGCACGACGACCGGGTGGCTGTCCGGGCAGGCGCCGCCGACCGGGTAGGCCATGTGGCTCTTGTGGTCGCTGGAGTCGAGGTCGCGGCCGTTCCAGCACTGCGGGAAGTCCAGGTACGACTCCAGCATCGACCCGGCCGGGCACTCGACGAAGTCGTGCGACGGGTCGACGACGGACACCCGACATCCGGGGTTCGACGGGCACCGAACATCGCGATTTCGCGCACGGGACGCCCGGACCCGGCACGAGCGGCACCACAGGTCATCTACCCTTGCCGCGTGCGAGACGGGGGAACCGGGAACGGCGCGGAAGGCGCCCATGACGAGAACGGTGCGAACGACTCCGCGCGCCGGCGCGGCGAGACGCGGGGCGCGGAGGACGCCGACGCCCGGGTCGACCGGCTCTTCGCCGAGATCACGGCCATCGAGCGCGTCGACTGGCCGGAGGCCGAGTCGGGACCCCGACACCCGCCCCGTCCGTCGCAGACACGGAACCGGGCGTCGTCGGCAGGCCGCGCCCAGACGTCGCCGAGGCGCCGGGACCTCATGACGGGCCTCATCGCTCTCGTCCTCCTGGCCCTCGCCGTCGGCGGCCACGTGGTCCTCCCCCACGTCTCGGGCTGGGTCGACTACCTCGTACACGGCGACCCGCGCTTCCGGGTCGACGCGCGATCGGCGTCCGCTGCGGCCGCCCCTCCGCTGGACGGCCGGGTGCGGGCCGCGGTGGCGCTCCCCGACGACCCCGGAGACGACCGGTACGCCTTCATGCAGCGGACGCCCAGCGGTGGGCCGGTGACCTTCGACCCCTGCCAGCCCATCCACTACGTGGTCCACGACCCGTACGGGGTCGGCGAGGCGGGTCAGGACGTCGTGGCCGAGGCGGTCTCGGAGATGTCTGCCGCGACAGGCCTGGCGTTCGTGTTCGACGGGTACACCGAGGAGGAGCCGGACGAGTCACGGCCGTCTCGGGTGCCCATGTACTCCTCCCGCTGGGCGCCGGTGCTCATCGCGTGGAGCGACCCGGAGGAGACACCTCGTCTCGAAGGATCCGTCGTCGGCGTCGGCGGCCCGGTCTCGTTCGGCCCCCGCGACGGGCACCGGTGGTGGGTGACCGGAGCAGTCACCCTCGACACCCCCGCACTGGCGCCGCAGCTCGGCTCCGCCGACGGGCGCACCGAGGTGCGTGGGGTCGTCATGCACGAGCTCGGGCACGTCCTCGGGGCGAGCCACTCCGAGAGCTCCGCGGACCTCATGCATGCGCAGGGCGGTACGGACGGACTCTCGGACGGTGACCGGTACGCGTTCGCGATGCTCGGCGACGGGGTCTGCATCGCGAGCCCGTGAGCTGGGGTGTCGGCCCCGATCTTCTCCGGCGGGGTGCCGGCCAGGGCCGTCCCCGTCGGGCCCCGCGCCGCACAGCCGGCTCAGCTCACGGTCGGCCGTCCGTGCCGCACTTGACGATCGGCCGGATGCAGTCGTTCACCCGGCGGGCCATCTCGTCCTCCGGCCAGGCGTTGAAGAAGTCTCCGTGCATCGTGTAGCCGGGCCCGGAGTCCAACCGGAACGCGGCCGGGTCGCCGGTCACCGGGTAGCGCATCACCTGGCGCAGCTTCGGCACGACGACCGGGTGGCTGTCCGGGCAGGCGCCGCCGACCGGGTA
>NZ_JAFDVE010000012.1 GCF_016888005.1 Phycicoccus sp. CSK15P-2
CCATCCGCCGCGGCACGTTCCGATCCGTGCGCGAGCTCAACGCCAAGATCCGCGTCTTCATCAACGGCTGGAACGACCGCTCCCACCCCTTCGTGTGGACCAAGACCGCCGACGACATCCTCAAGAAGGCCAACCGTCAGAAAACTTCAAACACGAACCACTAGGCGTCGCTTTCACCTGTCTCTAGTCCAGACTCCTCCGCGAGATCCACAATCTTCTCGGCCCGAGCAAGAAGCTCGTCGAAGGTGACCACCTCTGGCTCCACCAGATTTCGACGGAACAATTCAAAAGATCGAATCTTGTCGACGTGATCCTTTTCATCTCGCGAAAATTCGCTCAATTGCCCCAAAAATTAGGAAGCTTCGTGGACGCACGGCATAGGTGAAACCCCCAGTCTCCCAGCCCTCGTCATCCAAAGAAGAGAACCTGGTCCGGATGCCATCGATAGCACGGTCGACGGTGCCTTGAATCTGTGCAACAGCTCCAACGACCTCCTTATCGATGCGCCAGCACCCCGGCCGGTACTCCTCATCGAGCAGCAGCGTGTCATGACGTTTGATCTCGACGAAAACCAATGACCTCACGACGCCGGCGGTTTTGAGGAGCGCATCAACCCGCTTCCCAGATTGAGCGATAGATGAGCCAGCCACGACCTGCTCGAGGCGTTTCTCGTCCCAGCCATCTAAATACTGCTGCGCCAAGCCACCACCCAGCATCCAGGGATTTGCCTCGAACAACAATTGCCAGACGCGTTCTCCACCGCGCAGTCTCCTCGCCTCGCTTTCGAAGAAAGCCGAGTCCCCCAAGAGACGACGGAATCTGTCAACCGCCTCTCGTCGACCTGCAATTGCAACAATGTCTTTCGCCGACACATCGGTGGCAATTAATTCTTCAAAGAGCGACGAGTCCTCCATGTAAGCGGCCATTAGCGCCTCAGAGGACGGCAGGGTGACGAAACTCGAACTCTCCTCGTCGCCCAGACTTGTCAGCGTTTGGTTACCCATAAGTGCGACGAATGACGCGGCAGCGTCGCCGCTCAAGTGTAGAACGGTTCTTTCGTACGTCCCTGACTCCACCTGCCAATGTGCCTGAATCCAGATCTCACTGACTCGTCGACTCTCACGCGTGATGAGAACCTTAACAAGGAAATCGGCGTCAGCTGTCCCTGCCACTGTCCAAGCGGCAGCGACCGTGTCGTGTTCACCCGCCCCCGTGAGGCGAACAGCACCTCGCTGCTTGATCGGCAACCCCAGGATCGTGGCGCCTGCACCATGGCTAGTAGCGGCAGCATCGATATCTCCGCTGGTGGCAGAGACCTCAACCTCTTCGCCTTCCTCACACACTTAGCGTGCACTATTCGTTCGGAGTGCAGGTGACGCACGCGCAACGGACCGTGATGCCAGAGTTGGCCTGAGCCACCCCAAGGATCGCCCCGGATTGGCGCCCGGTTCTAACATCATCGAGCACCACGTTCGCAGGCTGTTTGGTACCTACAAGCTCATCGGAGGAGAGCCGGTGATTTTCGGAGTCACGGGCGCGATACACCAAAACAGTATTGTCCCCATGCTCAATCGCACGAACACACGCGGCACGAATGTGGTAGCGATTGAACTCTGAGATGGCGAATGTTTCGGCCGCTCGTGCCCGCGCGTCAGGCCGGATACGACCCTCCGATTCGAGTTCCGCAGTGAGCCACCCCTCGTCGTGCTTTTCTATCGCCTCTCGGAGCAGTGCTGGGTAGGCGCGTTTTCCTAATTCCGTGAGGTAGGTGCTCAGGTATACGTCTTTCCCATCCAACTCCACCTCTCTGAGCATGAGAGCCCGTATCGAATCGTCCAGCGAGTGAAACTTAAACTTCTGCGTAGAAACCTCAGGCAATAGGCGATAGTCACCTGCCCAGAGGATGCTACATCGAATTGAGATTGTCAATGGGCTTCGACAACAGCCGCGGTCGGGGAGATATGAGCAGCACCGACGGCGGACGCTTGTTCTGTGCTGGCCGCTCGCCTATCTACTCGTTGCCGATTCAGACGGTCTGGTCGCGCGCAAGTGGCGGCAGTTGAGCTACGACGGCGCGACGGACGAGCGCAGCGACGACCGGCGCGTCGGCGGCGGCGAGGGGGTCGAGGCGCAGGATGCGACGGCCGAGGATGGTGCCGGCGACGGACGTCCCGATCATCGTCGCGCGCAGGGCCGCCTCGTCGGGGTCGGCACCGGGCGCCTCGGCGAGCCGGGCCGCGATCGGGTGCATGAGGTTCGCCTCGAGGAACCCGCGGATGCGCGCCGCGGCCTCCGGGTCGCTCGCCGCCGTCCGGATGAGCGCTTCCAGCCGTTGGACCGTGCGCTCGTCGCCGAGAACCCGCGCGAGGACTCCGGAGAGACGGTCGGGCAGCGACTCCAGGGGTCCCTCCAGCGCCTGACGCACCAAGGTCAGGGGAATCTCCGGAAGCTCGAGGACCTCGAGGAACAGCGCTCTCTTGGAGCCGAAGTGGTGGACGATCAGCGCCGGGTCGACGTCGGCCTCGGTCGCGATGGCGCGCAGCGTCGTCGCGGCGAACCCCTTGTCGGCGAAGTGCCGGCGGGCGACGTCGGCGATGACCTCGCGCGTCCCGGACTCGCCGGGGCGCCGACCCGTCGGCCGCACCCGAGGTGCTGCGTCGTCCGTCACCCGCTCACCCTTCCACGTGCTTGACATCTCCCTCCCCAGTCTGGCATAACTCAATGCATGTTGAATTCAATGCCTGTTGAGCTACCGGACGACGTCATCGCCGACCCCCGCCGCCGCACCGCCGTGCTCGTCACGGTCGGCCTCGCCCTCATGACGGTCGTCTCGGCCGTCAGCGGGCTCAACGTCGCGCTGCCCGACCTCGCGGTCGACACCGGCGCCACCCAGACCCAGCTCACCTGGATCGTCGACGCCTACACCGTCGTCTTCGCCGGCCTGCTGCTCCTCGCGGGCGCGGTGGGCGACCGCTACGGGCGCCGTGGGGTGCTCGTCGCCGGCCTCGTGGTCTTCGGTGCCGCCGCCGCGGTTGCGATGGTGACGACCGACCCGGGCACCCTCGTCGCCCTGCGGGCCGCGATGGGACTCGGCGCCGCCGGGATCATGCCGACGACGCTCTCGGTCATCACGACGTCCTTCCCCGAGGAGGACCGGCCCAAGGCCATCGGCGTCTGGGTCGGGATCGCCGGCGGCGGCGCCGTCCTCGGCCTCTTCGGCACCGGGATCCTCCTCGAGTTCTTCGCGTGGAGCTCGTTCTTCGGCCTCAACGTCGTCCTCGCGGTCCTCGCCCTCGTCGGCACGCTCGCCGTCGTCCCGGGCAGCCGGGACGACGGCGCCGGACGGCTCGACCTCGTCGGCGGCCTGCTGTCGCTCGTCGCCGTCGCGGGCGTCGTCTTCGGGATCATCGAGAGCGCCGAGAACGGCTGGGGCGACGCGGTGACGATCGGCGCCCTCACGACGGGGGTCGTCGGGCTGGCCGCGTTCGTCGCGTGGGAGCTACGGGTGTCCGACCCCCTGCTCGACCCGCGCCTCTTCGCCGCGCGCGGCCTGTCGGCCGGGAGCCTGACGATCACCGTGCAGTTCTTCGCGATGTTCGGGTTCTTCTTCGCCGTCCTCCAGTACCTCCAGTTCGTCGTCGGCTTCTCGCCGCTCGAGGCCGCCCTCCGACTGCTGCCCCTCCCCCTCGTCCTCATCCCGACCGCCCGCCGGGCCCCGGTCATCGCGCAACGGCTGGGCTTCCGCCGGCTCGGGGCGGTCGGGCTGCTGCTGCTCGCCGCCGGCCTGTTCGTCATGACGATGCTCGAGCGCGACCTCGGCTACGGCGTGCTCGTCGGCGGCCTCGTCCTCTTCGGGGCCGGCGCCGGGATGGCCGGCACCCCGGCGACGACGGCGATCACCGAGGCGCTCCCGGCGTCGAAGCAGGGCGTCGCCTCGGCGGTCAACGACACCGCGCGCGAGCTCGGCTCGGCCATCGGCATCGCCGTCCTGGGCACGATCCTCGCGACGACGTACAGCGAGGGGGTCGCGAGCGCCGCGAGCCGCCTGCCCGCCGAGGCCGGGGACGCGCTCAGCGAGTCGATCGCCGTGACGCGCTCCCCGCAGCTGGCGGAAGCCGGACCGGCGGCCCAGCAGGTCGTCGCCGCCGCCCAACAGGCGTTCGTCGACGGCATCTCGCACGCGCTGACGGTGGCCGCCGTCATCGTCGCCGTGGCGGCCGTCGTCGTCCTCGTCCTCGCCCCACGGGATCGCGCCCCGGAGTCCGCACAGGACTGAGGGGCGGACGCTTCGGTCAGCGGGTGGCATCGGTGCGCAGCAGCCGGAGGCCACCCGCCGCCATCCCGCCGACGGCCCAGGCGAAGAGGGTCGACCGGGCGGAGGCGATCGTCATGTCCTCACCGATGCCCTCCCCGAACACGACGTAGATCGCGTTCGTACCGGGGAGGTACTCGGCGACGGTGCGCAGTGACTCGTACGGCAGGTTTCCCAGCACGAGAGGCAGCACGACGAGCAGCGCGATGGCCGAGACGAGTGAGCCGGCGGTGCTCCGGGTGAGGAACCCCAGCCCGATGCCGAGCAGCGAGCCGCAGCCGACGACGAGGGCGGCGTCGCCGAGGATCGAGGAGCCGGCGCACAGCGACATGCCCAGCCCCGTGGCCTGCACAGCGACGAGCGCCGCCGCCACCGTGAGGAGCAGCACCGCCAGCAGCACTGACACGCCGGCCACGACGAGTGCCCGGCCGGCCAGCAGCACCCCACGTCGGGGAGTCCACTGCAGGGTCGGGACGATCCCGCCCGTCCCGTAGTCGGACGCAGCCGCGACGCACGACAGGGCGACGAGGCCGAAGAGCAGGAAGAGCATGACGAACCGGACGCCCTCCCAGGCCGACAACCCCCCGTAGCCGGCGTCCTCTCCGCCTGCGGCGTCGTAACCGGCGAGTGCACCGAGCCCGGCGACGAACAGGGTCAGCGCCACGACGAGCACCCACGTGGAGCGGACGGTCCACAACCGCGCCCACTCCGCCCGGACCGTGCGCGCCAGCACTGTCACGGTCCTCACGAGGCCTCCCCGGCCCGGTCGGACGCGCTCCCCCGGAACTCGACCTCGTCCTGGGTCAACGACCAGTAGGCGGCTTCGAGCGACTCCTCGACCGTCGCCAGGTGGTGGAGGGGGACCCCGGCCCGATGGGCGGTGTCCCCGACCTCGGCCTCGTTCAGACCGACGACCTCGAGCTCACCGACCCCGGACACGACGACGTCCGCCAGCCCTCCGATGACGGCCGCCAGCTCGTCGGCGCGCGGGCTACGGACCCGGACCCGGTGCCGACCTCGGGCGAGCACCTCGTCGACCCGGGCGTCGGCGACGAGCCGGCCACGACCGATGATGACCACCCGGTCGGCCACGAGCTGGACCTCGCTCATCAGGTGGCTGGAGACGAAGACGGTGCGCCCCTCGTCGGCGCAGTCCCGGAAGAGGGTGCGGATCCAGCGCACCCCTTCGAGGTCCAGCCCGTTGACCGGCTCGTCGAACACGAGGACGGGCGGGTCTCCGAGCAGGGCGGTGGCGATCCCGAGGCGCTGGCGCATCCCGAGCGAGTACCCCTTGATCCGGCGCCGTGCGGCCGCGCCCAGGCCGACGCGCTCGACCACCTCGTCCACCCTCGTCATGGGGATGCCGTTGCTTCGGGCGGCGATACGTAGGTGGGTCCGCCCGGAGCGCCCCGGATGCATGGCCGCGGCGTCGAGCAGGGCGCCGACCTCGCGCATCGGCGCCGGGAGCTCGACGTAGCGCCGCCCGCCGACGGTCGCCGTCCCCGCCGTGGGACGGTCGAGGCCGAGCAGCATCCGCATCGTCGTCGACTTGCCGGCGCCGTTGGGCCCGAGGAACCCTGTCACCGTCCCGGGCTCGACGTCGAACGTCAGCCCGTCGACAGCACGCACCCGGCCGAAGTCCTTGGTCAGTCCCCGCACCTGGATCATGTGTCGAATCTAGGGGCGGTGGTCCGGGATCTCCGGGAGCACGGCGTGAAGATCTCGTGCAGATCTGCACGGCGGGCACGCCCGCAGCCCGCCGTCGGTGACCCGCGGCGTCGTACCGGGGTGGTCCGCTCCCGGTGTACCATCATCGGTTCGCCGGTATGAGCTCTCCCGAGAACACCGGCCCCCGACCCACCGCGACGACAGGAGGCGGTCCCGCCGTGCCCGCGTCGCCCGCCCCACCGCCCGCGGACCCCGTCCTCGCGGCCGAGCAGGCCCACCTGGACCGAGCCCGCGCCGAGCTCGCCCGGATGCGTGCGGCCGTCGACCGGCTCGACGCCCGCACCGCGAGCGACCCGCTCAACGCCGCGGTGCTCAGCCACGTCCTCGCCCGCCGGGTCGCCTCCCTCCAGGACGACCCGCGCACCACGCTCTTCTTCGGTCGCATCGACTGCCGCACCGAGCACGGCGAGGAGACCTTCCACGTCGGCCGCCGGCACGTCAGCGACGACCACGGCGACCCGGTCGTCGTCGACTGGCGCGCCCCGGTCTCGACCGCCTTCTACCGGGCCTCCGCCACCGAGCCGATGGGCGTCGGCCTCCGCCGCCGCTTCGGGGTCGACCGCGGCCGTCTCACGGCCTACGAGGACGAGCACCTCACCCATGGCAGGGGCTCCGACCACAGCGCCATCCTCGCCGCGGAGATCGAGCGCCCCCGCTCCGGGCCGATGCGCGACATCGTGTCGACCATCCAGCCGGAGCAGGACGAGATCGTCCGCTCCGACATCTCGGCGAGTATCTGCGTCCAGGGCGCACCCGGCACGGGGAAGACCGCCGTCGGGCTGCACCGCGCGGCCTGGCTGCTCTACTCGTTCCGCTCCCGGCTGGAGCGCTCCGGTGTGCTCGTCGTCGGACCCAACCGGGCCTTTCTCGACCACATCGGCGCCGTCCTGCCCTCGCTCGGCGAGATCAGGGTGCAGCACGCGACGATCGACACGCTGCTCGACCACGGCCGGGTCCGCGGGCAGGACCCCACCGACGTCGCCGTGCTCAAGGGCGACGCCCGGATGTCCGAGGTCCTGAGGGCGGCGGTGTGGCGCAGCGTCGGGCGCGCCACCGAGGCGCTCGTCGTGCCCCGCGGTTCCCGCAAGTGGCGGGTCCCGGCCTACGAGGTGCAGGACGAGGTCGACGCCCTCGCGCGCCGCGGGGTGCGCTACTCTGCGGCTCGCGACCTCCTCCCCCAGCGGCTCGCCACCTTGTCATGCGGCAGATCGAGCGGTCCGGCGACTTCCCCGGTGAGCGCGTCCAGAACTCCATCGCGAAGTCCGCGCCGGTCAAGGCCTACACCAAGGACCTCTGGCCCGCCCTCGACCCGGCCGCCGTGCTGTTCCACCTGTTCACGGACGAGCACGCCCTGGCCGACGTGGCCGACGGCGTGCTCACCGAGACCGAGCAGCGGATGCTGCTCTGGGAGAAGCCACCCCGCACCAAGGGCGCGGCTCGGTGGACCCGTGCCGACCAAGCGCTCCTCGACGAGCTCGCCGACCTCCTCGACCGCACGCCGAGCCTCGGCCACGTCGTCCTCGACGAGGCGCAGGACCTCTCCCCGATGCAGCTGCGCGCCGTGGGGCGCCGCGCGTCCACCGGCAGCCTCACCGTCCTCGGCGACATCGCGCAGGGCACCACCCCGTGGGCGACGCCGTCGTGGGACACCGCGATGGCCCACCTCGGCCGCCCCGAGCACGAGCTCGTCACCCTCGACCGCGGCTTCCGCGTCCCCGGCCTCGTCATCGACTTCGCCGCCCGCCTGCTGCCGTCGATGGCCCCGGGTCTCGGCGCGCCCGTCTCCGTCCGCGAGAACCCCGGACGGCTGGACGTCGTCGCGGCCGACGGATCCCGCCGCTCGGCCGCCGTCGTCGACGCCGTGCGCGCGGCCGTGCAGGAACCCGGGTCGGTCGGCGTCATCGCGCCCGACGCGTTCCTCGACGCGCTGGATGCGGCCCTCGCCCGCGCGGAGATCCGCCACGGGCGGCTCGACGCCGAGCACGGCGACGACGAGGACCGGCAGGTCGAGCTCGTCCCGGCGAGCATCGCCAAGGGTTTGGAGTTCGACCGCGTCGTCGTCGTGGAGCCGGCGGCCATCGCCGCTGCGGAGCCGGACGAACGCACCGGGCTCCGGCGGCTCTACGTCGTTCTCACCCGGGCCGTGTCCGCCCTGACCGTGGTGCACAGCGACCCGCTCCCGGACGCGTTGGCCCGGTGACGCCGGCTCAGCGCACGTGCTCGCGCAGCCACTGGTCGGTGACCCGGCGGTAGAGCGCGTCGGGCAGCGCGTCGCGGTCGAAGGCGTGGTCGAGGTACGGGAACCGGGCCTCGGTGACGTCGACCCCGGCCTGCCGCGCGCGATCGGCGAAGGCCTCCGCGTCCGACGCCGGGACGAGACGGTCGCTCCCGGGCACGAGGAGCAGCGTCGGCGGGGCCTCGGCCGAGACGTAGGTCGTCGAGTCCACGTCGCGGTAACGCTCGGGCACCTCCTCCGGGGTTCCCCCGAGGTACGCGGAGGCCATCCGCCGGGCGCTCGGACCGAGTGGCCCACCGACGTCGTGGAAACCCACCGGGTCCAGCACCGGGTAGAGGCCCGCGACCGCCACGACCCGCGGCACGCGGCCCGGACAGGCGGACGGCGCGTCACCACGGGCCGACCGGTAGGCCAGGTTCACGGCGAGGTTGCCACCGGCGGAGTCCCCCACGACGACGATGCGCGACGGGTCGCCGCCGTGGTCGACGGCGTGCTCGGCCGCCCAGACCAGAGCGCAGCCCACCTGGGCCGGGACGACGTCCCACAGGTGGCGTCGCGCGTCGGAGTGCGAGTACTGGACGCCCACGACGAGCCACCCCTGCTCGGCGAACCACCGCAGCTGTACGGCACGGTGCTCGGGGTCACCTCCGACCCAGCCTCCGCCGTGGACGTAGAACAGCACCGGTGCGCCGGGCCCGGCCGGCTCCCAGACGGCGACCGACAGGTCCTCACCGGCGTCGGTGAGGTAGCGCACCCGGGCGTCCGGGGCGTCGCTCGGAGCACCGCGTTGCGCGACCGACCACGGGTTGACGACGACGCCGACGCGCCAGCCCACGGCGAGCAGCTGGGTGGTCACCACGCCGTGGGCGAGCACCGCTCCGGACGCGAGGACCGCGAGGGTGAGCCGGACGGCACTGCGGCGCGCCCGCACGAGCAGCCAGGCCACCGCTGCCGTAGCCGCGGCCAGCGCGAGGAGCCACGGGGACATCCCGGCCAGCCGGCTACCGGTCAGCCCCAGCGCGCTCTGCCCACCCGTCGACACCGCCACCGCAGCCAGCCCCAGCGCGATCGTCACGACCATGACGACCACCGTCGCCGGCCCGTGGACCGGCTCCGGACGCCCGGGGCGTGCGCCGGTGCTCATGTCACCATCGTCGGTCGACGCGCTCGACCACGCCTCCCCGGGCAGGAGACGTCATCCCTTCTCGGAAGCAGGCGACGCCAGCAGACCGCGCAGGGTGGCGGCGAGGAGCTCCTCCACCTGACCGAAGGGGTCGCCGGCGAACACCTCGAGATCGGGCCTGTGCGCGTACACCTGCCGGACCACGGGCGCGGGCCGCCGGCCCGTGGCCACCGCCGACACCATCGAGACCACCGCCAGGACGAACAGCGTGGCGCCGTCCGCCGTGAGTGGGGGGCAGGCCCGTCGCACCGCGTCGCCGAGGTCGGTGACCAGGGTGGCCGTGGCCTCCTTGAGCCGAGTCGCGGTCTCGAGCGAGACGTTGTGCTCGAGATGCGTGGGGAGATGGCCGAGCAGCTCACAGAACACGGTCCGCGCGAGCACCGTGTCCATCACGACCCGGGCGACGTCCTGCGGGGTGGCCGAGCCACCGGGACGAGGCACGCCGTCGAGAGCCGCCACGACCTCGCGGGTGACCTCGATGCCGTCTTGGGCGACCAGCGCCACGAAGATCTCCTCGCGGGTCCCGAAGTGACGCACCACGTTCGAGGTCGCGAGCCCGACCTCGTCGGCCAGGTCCGCGAGCGTGAGGCCCAGGATCCCGCGCTCCTCCACCAGCCCCCGCGCCACCCCGAGGATCGCTGCGCGACGCTGCTCCTTCTGTTCCGGGGTCCTCGCCCGCACGAAGGTCGGGGGCGCGGGAACACCCGCGCCCTCCGGGGACGATGCTGCCGAGTCGGCCACGATCCTCCTCTTGCCAGTGCAATGACGTTGCATTACCTTAGCGGTGTAGTAACGCAACGCCATTGCGCAACGACGAGGAGTTCCCATGCCTGCTCCACCCCCCGCCCGTCCCGTCACCCTCACCGTCAACGGCCGCCGGACCACGGCGTCGCTCGAACCGCGCACCTCGCTCCTGGACGCACTGCGCGAGCAGGCCGGTCTGACCGGCACGAAGAAGGGCTGCGACCAGGGCGCGTGCGGGGCCTGCACCGTGCTCGTCGACGGACGCCGGGTCCTCGGCTGCCTCACCCTCGCGATGCAGGCCGAGGGCTGCCACGTGGTGACGATCGAGGGCGTCGGCCCCCATCACCCGCTGCAGGACGCGGTCGTCCACCACGACGGGCTCCAGTGCGGGTTCTGCACCCCGGGACAGGTGTGCTCGGCGCTCGGGATGCTCGCCGAGCACCGCGCCGGTGCGCCAAGCCTGGTGACGGAGGACCTGGCTGCGGACGCCGTCCCGCTGACCTCAGCCGAGATCCGCGAGCGGATGAGTGGCAACCTCTGCCGGTGCGGCGCCCACAACGGTCTCGTCGCGGCCGTCCGCGAGGTCGCCGAGAGCGGGTCGGCCCGGTGAGGCCTTTCGACTACGCACGCCCGGCAGACGTCGACGAGGCACTGTCGCTCGTCGGCGACACCCCCGGTGCACGGTTCCTCGGCGGTGGGACGAATCTCGTCGACCTCCTCCGCCGGGGCGTCGAGACCGCCGACCTCCTCGTCGACGTCTCCCGGCTCCCCCTCGACGAGATCGAGGAAGCCGCGGACGGTGGCCTCCGCGTGGGTGCCGGCGTGCGCAACTCGGACCTGGCCCACCACCCGCTCGTGCGGCGCCGGTACCCCGTGCTCTCCCGAGCGCTGCTCTCCGGGGCCTCCGGACAGCTGCGCGCGATGGCCACCGTCGGAGGCAACCTGCACCAGCGCACACGATGCCCCTACTTCACCGACCTCGATGCGCCGTGCAACAAGCGTGACCGTGGCGCGGGGTGTGCCGCTCGCCACGGGGCGAGCCGTGGCCTGGCCGTCCTCGGGACGAGCGAGCGGTGCGCGGCGACCCATCCCTCCGACCTCGCCGTCGCACTCGTCGCGCTCGACGCACGGATCGAGCTCGCCTCCCGGGACGGGGTCAGGGAGGTCTCCGCCGACGGCTTCCACGTCCTGCCGGGAGAGACCCCGGACATCGAGACGGTCGCCCGCCGCGACGAGCTCGTCACGGCCGTGGTCCTCCCCTCACCTCCCCCGGGCCGGGGTGACTACCGGAAGGTGCGGGACCGCGCGTCGTACGCCTTCGCGCTCGTCTCGGTGGCCGCCGTCCTCGACGTCGTGGACGGCGACGTCGCCTCCGTCCGCCTCGGGCTCGGTGGGGTGGGCACGGTTCCGTGGCGGGCCCACCGGGCCGAGGCCCACCTCACCGGGTCGCCGCTGAGCGACGAGCGGGTCGCGGAGGCCGTGGCCCTCGAGCTCGCCGACGCACGCACCACGCCGGACAACGCCTTCAAGGTCGAGCTCGCCCGGCGAACCGCCGTCGCGACGCTGCGCCGCCTGGCCACCCCCTCCGACTCCACGGCAGGAGCCATCGCATGACGACGACCCCGACCCGGCCCCGTGCCACACCCTCGACGCCGCCGACGGCGGGAAGAACGGACGAGCGCCAGTGGGTCGGGCGCGGCGTCGACCGCCGTGACGGCCCGGCCAAGGTGCACGGTGACGCCCTCTACACCGCCGACCGTCCGTTCCCCGGCCTGACGCACGGCTGGATGGTGCACGCGCCGCACGCCCGAGCACGCATCGTCGCGATCGACACCGCCGCCGCCCGTGCCCATCCCGGGGTGGTCGACGTCGTGACCCATGACAACGCACCCCGTATGGCACCGCCGCCCTCGGCCAGCCTCCTCGACCTCAGCTCGTTGGCGAGCCGTAGCCGTGTCGAGTACCTCAACACCGACCAGGTGCACTACGACGGCCAGCCCGTTGCGGTCGTCGTCGCCGAGAGCCTCGAGACGGCGCGGTACGCCGCGTCCCTGGTCCGCGTGGACTACGAGGTCCTCCCCGCGACGACGGACTTCCGGGCCGCCCGCGACACGGCGACGCGGGCGAAGCAGACCCCCGCGGCCCCGACGGTCAGCGGGACGAAGGGGGACGCGGTCGCCTCGCTCGACGCCTCTCCGGTGGTCGTCGAGCTCGGGCTCACCACACCGGCGCACCACCACAGCGCCATGGAACCGCACGTCACGACTGCGCACTGGGACGGGGACCGGCTCACCGTGTGGGACCCGACGCAGGGCATCGACTGGTGCCGCAAGCACCTCGCCCGACGGTTCGGCGTCGACGTCCGCCAGGTGCGCGTCCTCGCTCCCGTCATCGGTGGCGGGTTCGGCGGGAAGGGCAGCGTGTGGGCGGGCACCCTGCTCACTGTGCTCGCGGCGCGGCACGTGGAGCGACCGGTCCGGATGGCCCTGAGCCGCGAGGCAGTGACCCGCACGGTCGGCGCCCGCACCCCGACGATGCAGCGCGTCGCACTCGGTGCGGACCGGGACGGGCGGCTGCGGTCCGTCGTCCACGAGGCCGTCGTGCGCTCCTCCACGGTCGGGGGCGGCAGCGAGCAGGTCGTCGCCGTGAGTACCGCGCTCTACGCCACCCCGGCCCTCCGGGTCGGGACCGAGGTCGTCGAGCTCGACATGCTGCCGAACACCTTCATGCGCGCCCCGGGCGACGCGACGGGCAGCTTCGGGCTCGAGTCCGCGATGGACCAGCTCGCTCACGACGTGAGCCTGGACCCGGTCGAGCTGCGGCTGCGCAACGATACCGACCGCACCCCGCTGCACGGCCGGCGCTTCTCCCACCGGCGCGTCCCCGACCTCATGGAGCTCGGATCCCGGGAGTTCGGCTGGGCCGAGCGCGGTCCGGGAGGTCGGCGCGACGGCGACCGTCTCGTCGGTCACGGGATGGCGCTGGCCTACCATCCGGCGCTGACCTTCGAGGCCCACGTCGTGCTGCGCGCCACCGCCGCCGGGCGGGTCGTCCTGCGGACCAGCGCCCAGGACATGGGCATGGGCATCGCGACGGTCCTCGCGCAGGTCGTGGCCGACGAGCTCGCCGTGCCCCTCGACCGCGTCGGCGTCGAGTACGGGGACTCCGACCAGCCGATCGCCCCTCCTGCCGGCGGGTCCACCCAGACGGCCAGCCTCACGGCTGCCACGGTACGGGCCGCCGAGCGGCTCAGGTCACGGGTGCAGCGGCTCGGCCCCTCCGCCGCGGGGTCGGTCCTCGACGCCGTGCGAGCGCACGGCCAGGACGTCGAGGTCGTCGTCGGGCACGACGAGGGGCTCCGCGCCCGGGCCGGGACGCTGCGGTGGATCGCCGAGACACTGTGGGGACAGCGCCGCTGGCAGCGTGCAGCCTGGGGCGCCCACTTCTGCGAGGTGGCGGTCGACGCCGACACCGGCGAGGTGCGGGTGACGCGATGGGTCGGCGCGTTCGACATCGGCGCGGTCCTCAACGCCAAGACGGCGGCCAGCCAGCTGCGCGGCGGCATCGTCATGGGCCTGGGTCTCGCCCTCACCGAGGAGTCCGTGACCGACGCCCGGACCGGCCGGCTCGTCGGCCCGGACCTCACGCACTACCACGTGCCGTCGCACGCCGACGTGCCGGAGATCGGGATCCACCTCCTCGGCGACCCCGACCCGACCGCGCCCCGCGGCGTCGTCGGCGCCGGCGAGGTCGGCATCACCGGGGTCGGGGCGGCCGTCGCCAATGCGGTGTTCGACGCGACCGGGCGGCGGCTCACCCACCTGCCGCTCACGCCGGACCGTGTCCTCGGGCTCGCTCCCGAGGCGTGACCCGGCCCGGTCACCCGGCGCGTGTCGCCACGAGCCGGGAGTCCGCGAGCGCGGCCGTGCGGTGCACGGTCGTCGCGAGGTAGTCCGGGTCGCTGACCATGGCGAGGAACGCCGCACGCGAGGGGTAGCGCACGAGCAGCACCTCGTCCCACTCCCCCTCGGGCCCGATGACCGCGAGCTCCGAAGCCCCCTGGAAGACCGGCTCACCGCCGACGGCTCGGACGAAGCGGACGGCCTCACAGCTGTAGCGCTCGTACGCCTCACGGCCGGAGCACGGCTCCGCGTCCACGCCCGCGGGGTACTCGGCGGAGTCCCGGAAGCGCAGCAGGTTGAGCATGACCACCGGTTCGTCGTCGGGCAGCCCGGCGAGTGCGGAGAGAGCGTCCGGGGCGGGCTCCAGGTACGTGTCGGCCATCCCCCGAGCATGCCACCGGGGATGGGTCGCCGGTCAGTCGTGGGCGACGAGGAAGACGTGCTCGCTCGGGCAGCCGCGCGGGAGGTCGACGACCGCGCGGTCGTCGGTCTCGCCACCGCCGAGCTCGATGCGGGCGCCGTCGGCGAACTCGGCTCCGCGGTAGCGCAGCACGCCGTCGCTCAGCGACGCACCGACGAAGGCGGGGGTCGTCACCGCGGACCCGTCGTCGACCGTCACGCACTCGTCCGTGATCGAGAGGGTGCCGGTGAGCATCGCGTCGTCGTTCGACGCTCCGGCGTCGTAGGTCGCGAGAGCGCCGGACGCGCCCGTGCCGGAGCAGCCACCGAGGAGCAGGGCCGTCGCCGCGAGCGCCGGCGCCACCCGGCGGGTCCTCCACTCTGAGTCGATGCGCATGCCGGGACCGTAGACCTCACCCGTGACCCGCTCCTAGAGGGCGGCCCCCGGAACGGTCCGAACGGCCGATCTCAGACCACGGTGTCCCGCAGGAGATCCCACAGCGCCTCGACGTCGGCCCGCTCGGTCGGCTCGGCACCGATCGAGACCCGCACCATCCACCGTCCGTCGAGCTGGCTCGCCCCGAGGAAGGCGCGCCCCGTGGCGTTGACGGCGTCCACCCAGGCGAGGGTGTGCGCGTCGAGCGCGTCGCCCTCCAGCCCCGCGGGCTCGTGGCGTAGGCAGACGGTCTGCAGCGAGACGGGGGCGAGGACCCGCCATCCCGGCTCGGCCTCGACCTGCTCGGCGAGCCACTGCGCGTTCGCGAGGTCGCGGCGCAGACGCTCACGGATGGCCTCGACTCCGTCGAGCCGCAGGTGGAACCACAGCTTGAGCGCCCGGAAGCGGCGCCCGAGGGGGATCCCCCAGTCCTTGTACTGGACGACCTCGTCGTCGGTGCTCGCCCGCAGGTAGCTCGGCGTGGTCGACATCACCGAGACGAGGTGGTCGACGTCCCGGACGTAGAGCAGCGAGGTGTCGAGGATCGTGCCCATCCACTTGTGCGGGTTCCATGCGAGGGAGTCGGCGTCGTCGACGCCCTCGAAGAGGTGGCGCATCTCGGGCAGGAGCATCGCCGAGCCGGCCATCGCTGCGTCGACGTGCACCCAGGCGCCGTGCTCGCGGGCGACCTCGACGACGTCCCGGACGGGGTCCATCGCGGTGGTCCCCGTGGTGCCGACGGCCGCGACCACGGCGGCCGGGACGCGCCCGGCGGCGGCGTCCGCGGCCATGGCCGAGCGCAGGGCGTCCGGGTCCATCGCGTAGGTGACGGGGTCGACGGCGACGTAGCGGAGGTTGTCGGCGCCGTACCCGGCGAGCAGTGCCCCCTTCGCCACCGACGAGTGCGCGTGCGGCGAGGTGTACACGACGAGGGGAGCGTCGAACCCTTGGAGCCCGCCGCGGTGCTCGGAGCCGTCGCTGGCCCGCTCCCGCGCGGCGAGCAGGGCGACCAGGCACGCCGTGGACGCGGTGTCCTGGATGGCGCCGCGCCACTGCGGCGCCATCCCGCAGAGATCGCGCAGCCAGTCGGTGACGACCTGCTCGACCTCGGTGAGCGCCGGCGCGGACTGCCACGTGATGCCGAGCGCGCCGACGCCGCCGGCCGCGATGTCACCGAGTACGGACGCGAGCGAGGCGTTGCTCGGGAACCAGCCGTAGAAGCCCGGGTGCTGGGTCTGGGTGATGCCCGGGACGACGACGCGGTCGAGGTCGGCGAGGAGCGACTCGAAGGGTTCGGCCGTGGTGGGCGGGTGCTCCGGCAGCGCTGCACGCACCTCGCCCGGCCCGACCTGTGCGGCGACCGGCAGGGAGGGGACGCGTTCGCGGTGGTCGGCGATCCAGTCGACGAGGGCGTGACCGGCGGCGCGGAACTCTTCGGGCGTCATGGGCGACGGGCCCTTCTGCTCAGAGGTTGATCATGTGGCCGGCGATGCCCTCGACGGCCTCCTTGACGGCCTCGGAGAGCGTCGGGTGCGCGAAGACGTTGCGCGCGACCTCGTCCGCGGTGAGGTCCCACTTCTGCGCGAGGGTGAGGACCGGCAGGAGCTCGGTGACGTCCGGGCCGATCATGTGAGCGCCGAGGATCTCGTGGTGCTCCGCGTCCGCGACGACCTTGACGAAGCCGACGCCGTCGCCGAGCCCCATCGCCTTGCCGTTGGCGCTGAACGGGAACTTGGCGGTCCTGACCTCGTAGCCCTTCTCCTTGGCCTGGGCCTCGGAGTAGCCGAAGGAGCCGATCTGCGGGTGGCAGTAGGTGGCCCGCGGGACGAAGTCGTACTCGACGGGCATCGTCTCGGCGCCGGAGAGGTGCTCGGCGGCGACGACACCCTGGGCCTCGGCCACGTGGGCGAGCATGAGCTTGGCCGTGCAGTCGCCGATGGCGTAGACGTTGTCGACGTTGGTCTTGCAGTACTCGTCGATCGCGATGGCGCCCCGCTCGGTGAGCTCGACCCCGGCGGCCTCGAGGCCGAAGCCCTCGGTCCGCGGGGCGAAGCCGATGGCCGAGAGCAGCTTGTCGGCCTCGAGGACCTCCTCGCTGCCGTCCTTGGACACGGTGACCTTCACGCCGGACCCGGTGTCCTCGACGGACTCGACCTTGGTGCCGAGCAGGACCTTCACGCCGAGCTTCTTGTAGTGCTTGAGAAGCTCCTTGGAGATCTCCTCGTCCTCGGTGGGGACCATCCGGTCGAGGAACTCGACGATGGTGACGTCGACGCCGAAGTTCTTCATGACGTAGGCGAACTCGACGCCGATGGCGCCGGACCCGGCGATGACGATGGAGCCCGGGAGGTTCTCGTCGAGGATCTGCTCCTCGTAGGTGACGACGTTCTCCGACACCTCCACACCGGGGAGCATCCGGGTGACCGCGCCGGTGGCGAGGATGAGGTGGTCGAAGGTGATGCTGCGCTTCTCGCCCTCGTTCAGCTCGACGTCCATCGAGGTGGCGGACGTGAGAGTGCCCCAGCCGTCGATCTCCTCGATCGTGTTCTTCTTCATGAGGAAGTGGACGCCCTTGACGATGCCGGCCGACACCTTGCGGGAGCGGGCGTGCGTGGCGCCGTACTTCATCGACACCTCGCCCTCGATGCCGAAGAGCTCCTTGTCGTGCTCGAGCGTGTGGGCGAGCTCGGCGTTCTTGATCAGCGCCTTGGAGGGGATGCAGCCGACGTTGAGACACACCCCGCCCCAGTACTTCTTCTCGACGACGGCGACCTTCTTGCCGAGCTGCGCGGCGCGGATCGCCGCGACGTACCCACCAGGACCAGCACCGAGCACCACGACGTCGAAGTCAGCCATGTCGTCAGCCTATCGGGGGCTGCGGGGGCCTCCCGATCGGGGCGTGGCTCCGACTCAGAGCTCGGGGAACCAGATGCCGATCTCGCGCTCGGCGGACTCCGGGGAGTCCGAGCCGTGGACGATGTTCTTCTGCACCTTCTCGCCCCAGTCGCGGCCGAGGTCGCCCCGGATGGAGCCCGGGGCCGCGGCCGTGGGGTCAGTGGCGCCGGCGAGGGCGCGGAAACCCTCGATGCAGCGGTCACCCTCGATGACGGCCGCGCACACCGGGCCGGAGGACATGAACTCGACGAGCGGCTCGAAGAACGGCTTGCCCTCGTGCTCGGCGTAGTGCCGGTGCAGCATGTCGGTGTCGGCGGAGACGACCTCGAGGGCGGCGAGCCGGTAGCCCTTGGCCTCGATCCGGCGGAGCACCTCACCGGTGAGGCCGCGGGCGTAGCCGTCGGGCTTGACGAGGACGAGGGAGCGTTCGATGGTCACGCAGCCAGCCTAGTCGGCCCCCGCCGAACCCCCGGCAGCGGCGGCCTCGGCCTCCCGGCGGGCCAGCGTGGCGTCCGCCTTCCGCCCTTGGACGATGAGCAGCACCCACAGCGCGGTGAAGACGACGCCGACCCCGACCATCGCCGGCACGAGCCAGGCGCTCACCCAGGTGAGCACCTGGACGAGCCACCCCAGGGTGATGCCGACGGGCGAGCGCATCAGCCCACCGGCCACGAGCGAGAACGCCGCCAGACCCATCCCGACCCAGAACAGCCGCGAGCCGTCGCCCGACCGGTCGTCGGCGATGGCCAGCCCCCGCGCGACGAGGGCGAAGAACGACAGCAGGACGGCCTGGCCGACGAGCGCGACCGCGAGCAGCCGGAAGGTGAGCTTCCCCTGGCGCCCGTAGAGGGGCAGACCCCTCACGCGGTGGTCCCGCCGTGCTTCCAGCGGTAGGTCTCGACGGCCGTCTTGGACTCCTTGAGGCCGGCACCGGTGGCCTCGCGGTAGAGCTTGATCGCCGGGATGAGACGGTCCTGTGCGAGCTCGACGTCGATGGCCTGCCGCGCGTGCTCGGGCAGCTCGTCGACGGGCATGAACGTGACGTGCGAGGACAGGCCGGGCATCCCGTTCGCCCGGACGGCACGGACGACGTACCAGACGGCCACGACCACGGCGATGATGAGGACGAGCTTCACGAGCGGGCTCATGCCGCCCAGCCTACGGGCGCCATCTGCGGTCACATCGACGCGGCCATCGGTACCGCTCCCGGCTGCAGTCCGTGGCACACATCCTCGGACGGGCCCATGACTCGCACTCGGCTGCGTGCACGACCTCGGGCTCCGCCGCTGCCGCTAGAGTCCGGCGGGGGGCCGCGACCACTGCGCTCCCGACCACCGAGGGAGGACACGATGAGAACCAAGACACGTACCGTGCTGGCGGCCGCTGGGGCCGTGGCGCTCCTGACCGTGCCGACACAGGCTCAGGCCGCCGACTACACCATGTGGTCGAAGAGCGGGAAGTCGTACATCTGGCACGACGACAGTGCCAACGCCATCAAGGTGTGCGACCTGGCGACCGGCGACGGCATCGGAGCGCATGCCATCGTGATCGGCAACAAGCCACAGCGCGAGCGCATCGTCTACAACGGGTGCGAGACCATCGGCAACATCGCGGACGGCTGGTGGCAGGACGTCACGATCTGCGACTGGGTGCACGAGTACGGCCAACGGGTCAACAAGAACTGCCAGCACACCCAGTTCAGGGCCTGACCGATGCTCCGGTGTCCGCCCAGGGGCGGGTCTCCTGGGCGGACACCGCGGCCAAGGCCATGGAGGTCAGACGGTGGTCTCGCCGAGGAGCATCCGGACGTCGGCGGCGGTGACCACCGAGCCGGTGGCCAGCACTCCCCCCGCGACGCCGCCCTCGTCCGCGAGCCCGGCGGCGCGGTCGAGGGCGTCCGGCAGGTCATCGACGACCGTGACCCGGTGCTCGCCGAAGATGTCCCCGGCGATCTCGCCGAGCTCCGCAGGCCGCATCGAGCGCGGTGAGCTGTTGCGGGTGACGACGACCTCGTCGAGCGCCGGCTCGAGCGCCTCGAGCATCTCGGTGACGTCCTTGTCGCGCATCGCCGCGACGACGCCGACGAGCTTGACGAAGGTGAACGAGTCGGTGAGCGCCTCGCGCAGCGCCCGGATGCCCGCGGGGTTGTGCGCGGCGTCGACGAGCACGGTGGGGCTGCGGCGGACGATCTCGAGCCGCCCCGGGGACGTGACGGCGGCCAGGCCCGCCTTGAGGACGTCGAGGTCGAGGGGCTGCTCGGCCCCACCGACGAACGCCTCGACGGCGGCGACCGCCATCGCCGCGTTCTGCGCCTGGTGCGCGCCGTGGAGCGGCAGGTAGAGGTCCGGGTAGTCGGCGGCCAGGCCCCTGAGGGACAGCTGCTGCCCTCCGACGGCGACATCCCGCGCGGTGACGCCGAAGTCGGCGCTCTCGAACACGATCCGAGCGCCGACCTCGGTGGCGCGGTCGAGGAGCACCTCGGCGGCGTCGCGGTCGGGCTGCACGCCGGAGACCGCGATGGCGTCCGGCTTGATGATCCCCGCCTTCTCCTCGGCGATCTCGACGGGAGTGTCCCCGAGGAAGTGCCGGTGGTCGACGTCGATCGGGGTGACCACCGAGACCGGGGCGTCGACGACGTTCGTGGCGTCCCACGACCCACCCATCCCGACCTCGACGACCGCGACGTCCACCGGCAGGTCGGCGAACGCGGCGTACGCGACCGCGACGAGCACCTCGAAGTACGTCATCAGTGGGCCGCCCTCGGCGACCGAGCGGGCGTCGACGATCTCGACGAACGGGATGACGTCGTCGTACGCGGCGAGGAAGCGTTCGGGCTCGACGGGCCGGCCACCGACGGCGATGCGCTCGAGCATCGAGTGCAGGTGCGGGCTGGTGAACCGGCCGACCTTGAGGCCCATCTCACCGAGGACGGACTCGATGATCCGGGCCGTGCTCGTCTTGCCGTTGGTCCCGGTGACATGGATGACGGGGAAGGTGCGCTGCGGGTCACCGAGCAGCTCCATGACCGCCGCGATGCGGTCGATGGACGGCTGCAGGTCGTGCTCGGGCGCGCGGGAGAGGATCGACTCCTCGACCTCTCGCAGCCGCTTGCGGACCTCGAGGGCCTGCGCGGCCTCGCGCTGGGCGGCGTCGGGTGCAGGGCTCACCCACTCATCCTCCCGCACCCCGGCCGCGGGTGCGGAACCGGTCGACCCGGCGACCATCTCCGCACTCGACGGAGTCGGCCGCGCCTCGACGAGCGTCGTGGCTAGTCTCGTGCCCGACGGAGGGAGGCCGTATGACCGTCTACCTGGCCTGGACCGGGGCGCCGCTGCCCGGGCACCTGCCCGGCCCGTGGGAGGAGGTCCGTGTCCTCACCGACGATCTGGCCCTCGTGGCCAGCGAGGACACCCTCTCGCGCGTCTACCACGAGCTGAAGTGGTCGCTGCCCGACGGCACGGCGCTGCTCGTCAGCCCGGTCGACCGGCTGCCGAAGCTCAAGGGCATGCCCGCGGGCACGCAGTCCTGGCTGCACGCTCGCGTCCCACCACGGTGAGGACGTCGCTCATCGTCAGACCCGCACCACCGCTCGTCGAAGAAGTGACACCCGCCGGTTCCTCACCCGACGAGGGGACGCGATCAGGACCAGCGCGTTCATCCTCCGGCAGCCTGACGGTCGTTGACCGAGCGGGCGTCAGTCCTTGGGCTTGCGGCACACGGTGCCGACCCAGACCTGCTGGCCGCGGTCGACGACGACCTGCCGCTCGGCCAGCACCTTGCCGCTGCGGTTCGTGCAGGTGAGTGTCCAGGCCTCCTTGACGCCGGTGTACGCGGCCGGCGTCGGCGAGAGGAACTCGACCTCGCCCGTCCAGTCGCTGCTCGCCCCGCCCGCGTAGTTCTCGACGCGCACGGTGTACCTGCCGGGCACGGGGTCGACGAGCAGCGCGACCTCGGGGTCGTCCAGGCTGGCCGCGGACGCGACCTGCCGGCCGTCCTCGTCGTAGACGTAGACGTCCCAGTCGACGTCGGCGTCCGGCCAGGACACCCGCACCTCGGCCGTCGCGTTGTCGTACCGCGGCAACCCCTCGACGGTGAAGGTGCTCTCCTCGGCCTCGCCCTCCTCCGGGATGCCGGCGGGGTTGGCCAGCTCCGCGCTGGGCTGCGGCGGGGCGAGCGGGTCACGGCCGTAGCGGCCGGCCACCTCGGGGCGGGTGGACGGGTTGACGTCCCACGTGAAGCGACCGTCCGGACGCAGCGTGCTGCTGAGGTCGTTCTGGTAGGCGACGGGGTCCCCCTCCGTGCCGTCCGAGGCGATCACCGGCGAGGTGAACGCCTGGAAGGTCTTGCTCACCGTGAGAACCGTGCCCTTGGGCGCGGTGCCGACCAGCGTCGAGTGCAGCGAGCGGTCCCGGGTCGCCTGGGCCATCCGGTAGAAGGACTCCCGGTTCCCGCCCTTGCCGGCTCCGGCCGCGGGCTGCAGGCCGAGGTACTCGGCGACGACGCCGGTCTCGTACGGCGGGTGGAACTCGTCCGGGCCGATCTCGAAGGTGAAGCCGAGCCCGCCGGTCTGCCAGTAGCTCCAGTCCTCGACCGAGCCGGAGGTGTCGTACAGCTGGAACGCAGCCTGGTTCGTGTAGCCGTTCGGCTCGGCGAGGTCGGCACCGAGCGCCCTGTACACCGGCTCGTCGGGGGCCCACCCGGTCGAGGCGATCGACGGCGGCCGCAGGACGAGGTTGCTGTAGGTGTGGTTGGTCACGAGGTTCGTCACCTGGCGCGACGAGATGAGCCGCTTGATGTTGCCGACCTCGGGGGTGTCCCCGGGGCCGTCACCGCGGAAGGTGTCGCTGCTCCAGTTCGTGCTCGCGCCGGGGCCACCCCAGAAGCCCGGGTAGTTGCGGTTGAGGTCGGTACCCCGCAGCCGCCCGGCCGGGTTGTCCTCACACGTGCCGGTCAGGTACGCCGCCGGGGTCGACCCGGAGACCGAGCAGTTCTTCCGCTTCATCTCGTAGTCGAACAGCGAGAAGTCGCCGAGCGGCGCCGCCGACCGGCTGATGTCGAAGCCGTCCGGGTTCACCACGGGCACGATGATCGTCCGCACGTCCCGCAGGATCTCCCGGGCGCGGCCGTCCCTGCGCCGGTTCTCCAGCAGGTCGTACGCGAACTCCATGCTGTGCTCCACCGACGGCCACTCGCGCGCGTGGTGCGCCCCCATGAGGAGGAAGGCCGGCTTGCCGTCGTCGACGGACCGGGCGCCCCGGGTGATCTCGATGCCGCGCACCGGCCGCCCTTCGACCGTGCGGTTGGGCAGCGTGAAGAGGCGCACGAGCGAGGGGTACCTACGGGCGAGGGCGGCGAGCTCGTCGTTCACCTCGTCGAGCGTCCGGTAGGACGTCCGGCCGCTCGGGAGCCCGGACTTCTTCGTCGCCGCGGCGTAGCGGCGGTCGGCGGCGGCGTTCTCGCGCGCGGTCTTCGCGAGGTCGGCGTCGACGACACGCCACCGGTAGCCGGCCTCCCGCAACCGGCGGGCGTCGGCCTCGCCGTGCAGGATGACGTCGATGCCGGTCGCGTCGGCGTGCTCGGTGGTGTCGAGCCCGAGTTCGCTGACGTCGGTACGCTCGGCCGCGGTCGGCGCCAGGACGTGGACGAGCCGCGGCGTGTCGTCCGGCGGGCTGGGCGCCGCGAGGGAGACCCCCGAGACACCCACGGCGAGAACGGCGGCCGTGGCCAGCGCCATCGAGAACCTGCGGACCTTGACGGGACGTGACGGCATGGGCTGCTCCTGTCGGCCTGGACCCCTGCACCGGGCCGGATGCGGCGGCCCAGGAGGA
This sequence comes from Phycicoccus sp. CSK15P-2, assembly GCF_016888005.1. Taxonomy (GTDB): domain Bacteria; phylum Actinomycetota; class Actinomycetes; order Actinomycetales; family Dermatophilaceae; genus Phycicoccus. The sequence continues at coordinate 23,664 of NZ_JAFDVE010000012.1, forward strand.
CCGTAGACCCGCCGTGCGTCGCCCGCATCCCGAGAGCGCCGTGCTCCCCCGGGCCGAGGCCCGGACGGCACTCTCGTGCGCCTCCGGGCACCCGGCCCTCGGGGTCAGGGGCGCTTGGTCACCCGGACGGACGCCTTTCGCCCGTCGCCGACCGTGACGACCGCGACCTGCTCGCCGTCCGGGGCGTCGAGCACCGTGACCTCGGTCGCGAGCGTCTCCCCCGCGACCAGCGTGGCGTGCTCCTCGACGGCCGCGGCGACCTCGTCGTCGCCGGTGACCTCGAGGAGGATGCGGTCGGAGACGTCGAGCCCGGCGTCCTTGCGGGCCTGCTGCACGGCGCGGACGAGGTCGCGCGCCAGGCCCTCGCGCTCCAGGTCCGGTGTGACCTCGGTGTCGAGGACGACGAACCCGCCGCCGGGCAGCATCGCCGTCGCCCGCGAGCCGGCCGCTCCGCCCTCGACGACCGTCTCGAGGGTGTACTCGCCCTCGACGAGCGCGAGCCCGCCGGAGGTGACCGTGCCGTCGTCGGACACCGACCAGTCGCCGGACTTCGAGCCCTTGATCGCCGTCTGCACGTCGCGGCCGAGCCGCGGCCCGGCGACCCGCGCGTTGACCGTGAGCCGCTGGCTGATGCCGAAGTCGGACTCGTGCGCCACGGCGACGTCGAGCACGGTCACATCCTTGACGTTGAGCTCGTCGCGGACGATCCCGGCGAACGGCTCGAGCCCCGCGGGGTCGGCCGTGACGACGGTGAGACCGGTCAGCGGCAGCCGAACCCGCAGGCCCTCGGCCTTGCGCAGCGCGGAGCCCGTGGAGCACACGGCCCGCACCTGGTCCATCGCGGCGACGAGCGCGTCGTCGGCGGGCAGGTCGTCGGCCGACGGCCAGTCGGCGAGGTGCACCGAGCGCCCGCCGGTGAGCCCGCGCCAGACCTCCTCGGTGACGAGCGGCAGCAGCGGCGCCGCGACCCGGGTGAGCACCTCGAGCACCGTGTAGAGGGTGTCGAAGGCCGCTTCGGCGCGCGCCGAGTCACCCGCGCCGGTGTCCCAGAACCGCTCGCGGGAGCGCCGGATGTACCAGTTCGTCAGGACGTCGACGAACCCGCGCACCGACTCGCACGCCCCGGCGACGTCGTAGACGTCCATCTGCGCGGTGACGTTCTCGACGAGCCCGCGCGTCTTGGCCAGCAGGTAGCGGTCGAGCGGGTCGGTGGACGCCGTCGACCACCGCGCCTCGTACCCGGCGCTGTCGTTCGCGGCGTTGGCGTAGAGGCTGAAGAAGTACCAGGACGACCACAGCGGCAGCAGCACCTGGCGGACCCCCTCGCGGATGCCCTCCTCGGTGACGACGAGGTTGCCGCCGCGCAGGATGGGGCTGGCCATGAGGAACCAGCGCATCGCGTCGGCGCCGTCGCGGTCGAAGACCTCGCGGACGTCGGGGTAGTTGCGCAGCGACTTGCTCATCTTCTGGCCGTCGTTGCCGAGGACGATGCCGTGGCTGATGCACGCCTCGAACGCCGGCCGGTCGAACAGCGCGGTCGCGAGGATGTGCAGCGTGTAGAACCAGCCGCGGGTCTGGCCGATGTACTCGACGATGAAGTCGGCCGGGAAGTGCGCGTCCTGGGTGTCGGTGCCGGCGAACCATCCCTCGTTCTCGAACGGGTAGTGCACCTGGGCGTAGGACATCGAGCCGGAGTCGAACCAGACGTCGAGGACGTCGGTGACCCGCCGCATCGTGCTCTTCCCCGTGGGGTCGTCGGGGTTGGGGCGCGTCAGCTCGTCGACGAACGGGCGGTGCAGGTCGGGGGTGCCGTCCCGGTCGCGGGGGATGTCGCCGAAGTCGCGCTCGAGCTCGGCGAACGAGCCGTACACGTCGATGCGCGGGTACGCGGGGTCGTCCGACTTCCACACCGGCACCGGGCTGCCCCAGAACCGGTTGCGGGTGATCGACCAGTCACGGGCGTTCTCGAGCCACCTGCCGAACTGCCCGTCCTTGACGTGCTCGGGCACCCAGGTGATCTCCTGGTTGAGCTCGGCCATCCGCTCCTTGAAGGCGGTGACCTCGACGAACCACGACTCGACGCCCTTGTAGATGAGGGGCTCGCGGCAGCGCCAGCAGTGCGGGTAGCTGTGGTCGTAGGTCTCGCGGCGCAGCAGGACGGTGCCGGGGGTGACCGAGCCGGCGGGGCCATCGCCCCGGGTCGCGGCCTTGAGGTGGTCGATGACGAACGCGTTGGCGTCGAAGACCTGCATCCCCTCGTAGTCGGTGACCGGCGCGGTGAACCTGCCGTCCTTGCCGACGGGCATGACGGCGACGATGCCTTCGCGGTCGGTGACCTGCTTGTCGACCTCGCCGAAGGCGCCGGCGGTGTGGACGACGCCCGTACCGTCGGTGGTCGTCACGGCGTCGTCGGCGGCGACGATGCGGAACGCGTTCTCGTGGCCGGAGTAGTACGAGAACGGCGGGGTGTACGAGCGGCCCACGAGGTCGGCGCCGCGGTAGCGCCCGAGCACGGTGAACTCGCCCTCGGCGTCGGCCAGCTCGCGGGCGTGCGCGGCGAGGCGGGCCTCGGCGAGGACGTAGCGGGCGGTGTGTTCCGTGCCGGGCACCGGCGCCTGCACGACGACGTACTCGATGTCCGAGCCGACCATCGCCGCGAGGTTGCTCGGCAGCGTCCACGGCGTCGTCGTCCAGACGAGCAGGTGCGCGCCGTCGAGCACCGGGTCGGTGCCGGTGTCGTCGAGCAGGTAGCCGACCGTGACGGAGGGGTCCTGCCGCATCCGGTAGGTCTCCTCGTCCATCCGCAGCTCGTGGTTGGACAGCGGGGTCTCGTCGTTCCAGCAGTAGGGCAGGACGCGGAAGTCCTCGTAGACCCATCCCTTGTCGTGGAGGGACTTGAACGCCCAGATGACCGACTCCATGTAGTCGGGGTTCATCGTGCGGTAGTCGTGGTCGAAATCGACCCAGCGGGCCTGGCGGGTGACGTAGTCGCGCCACTCCCCCGTGTACTTCATGACCGACTCGCGGCAGGCGGCGTTGAACCTCTCGATGCCGAGCTCGAGGATCTCGTCGGTCGTCTTGATGCCGTTCAGGCGCATCGCCTCGAGCTCGGCGGGCAGACCGTGGGTGTCCCAGCCGAAGCGCCGCTCGACGCGCTTGCCGCGCATCGTCTCGTAGCGCGGCACGACGTCCTTGACGTAGCCGGTGAGCAGGTGGCCGTAGTGCGGCAGGCCGTTGGCGAAGGGCGGGCCGTCGTAGAAGACGAACTCGTTCTCGCCGCGCTCGCCGGGGTCGCGCTGGTCGATCGACGCCTGGAACGTGCCGTCGGCCTCCCAGTGCGCGAGGACGGCCTCCTCCACCTGCGGGAAGCGCGGGCTCGCGGGCACACCGAAGGCGGCGCCGGTGTGCTCGCCGGTCGTGGAGACCTTGGGGTACGTCATCGCGGGGGTTCTCCTGCGGGTCGTCGACTCGTCGTTGCCGAGGACGACGGCTCCGGCTCGCGCCGGGCACCACCGCGGTACCACCTCGCTTGCCGCCCTGTGGGCGACCGCTCTTGCACCAGGTCGTGACGTGACCCCGACGTCCGGGTCTAGTGGGGCCGTGTCCCGCGGTGGGATCCCGGGCCCGTTCTTCCGGAGGCTCGCCGCTGATGACGGCTCGAGCGCCTGTGCCGACGAGTCTAGCCGTCGCGGCCGGATGCTCCGAACGCGTTCCCGAGCGCACGGGTGACGACCTCACCGTTGTCGACGACCGACCAGTCGACGTCGCGGTGGCCGCGTCCGTCGAGCACGGCGAGCGCGACCCGGAGGGTGTCTCCGTGGGTGACGAGGACGACGTCCGGGGCGTCCCATCCGGCCACCTCGGCGAGCAGGGCGGTCGTCCGGACGTGGACGTCGGCGATGCTCTCGCCGCCGCCCCAACGTATCTCGGTGACGTCGACGCCGTCCCGCACCGGCTCCTCGCGCAGCTCGCTCGTCAGCCGTCCCTCGAGGGTGCCGAGCGCCTGCTCGCGCAGTCCCGGATGTTCCTCGACCGGCACGCCGAGGGCGGCGGCGACGGCATCCGCCGTCTGCCGGGCGCGCACGAGGTCGCTGGAGAGCAGCCGCACCGGGCCGGTGACGAGGCCGGCGACGGTGCGTGCGGCGTCCTCGGCCTGGGCCCGCCCGCGCTCGGTGAGCGGCGGATGCGCCGTGGCGCCCTGGAGGCGACGCTCGACGTTCCACGTCGACTCCCCGTGGCGGACGAGGTGGATGCGGGCGGGCGGCACGCGGGACACCGTAGCGGGGTGCCTAGACTCTCCCGCGTGGCTGGACTGCTGGTGGCGGGGACGAGCTCGGACGCCGGCAAGTCTCTCGTCGTCACCGGGCTGGCCCGGGCGTGGCGCCGCCTCGGGGTGAAGGTGGCGCCGTTCAAGGCGCAGAACATGTCGAACCACTCGATGGTCTGCCAGGACGGCTCCGAGATCGGTCGGGCGCAGTACCTGCAGTGCCAGGCGGCGGGGGTCGAGGCGTCGTCGGTGCACAACCCCGTCCTTCTCAAGCCGGGCAGCGACCGCGAGGCGTTCGTCGTGCTGCGCGGCGAACCGGCCGGGCGGCTGCGCGCGGGCGAGTACGCCACGGGCCGCCGCCATCTCGCCGAGGCCGCGTTCGCCGCCTACGAGGAGCTCGCGGCGTCCGTCGACCTGGTCGTCGTCGAGGGCGCCGGGTCCCCCGCCGAGGTCAACCTGCGCGAGGGCGACTACGTCAACCTCGGGCTGGCGCGGCGGTTCGGGCTGCCGGTGCTGCTCGTCGGCGACATCGACCGTGGTGGCGTGCTGGCGTCGCTGTTCGGCACGTGGGCGCTCGTCGACGACGCCGACCGCGCGCACCTGCGGGCGTACGCGGTCAACAAGTTCCGCGGCGACCCGTCGGTGCTCGCGCCGGGGCTCGTGACCGTCACCGAGCGCACCGGCATGCCGTGCGTCGGGGTGCTGCCGTGGCTCGAGGACGTGTGGATCGACAGCGAGGACGCGCTCTCGGTCGGGCGCTGGCGATCGGGGACGGACCTGTCCCGGGAGCGGCTGACGGTGGCCGTCGTCCGGCTGCCGCGCACCTCGAACGCCACCGACGTCGACGCCCTTGCCTGTGAGCCCGGGGTGGACGTGCGTGTCACGACAGACCCCGAGCGCTGCCGCGAGGCCGACCTGCTCGTGCTGCCCGGCAGCCGAGCCACGGTCTCGGACCTGGCCTGGCTGCGGCGTACCGGCATCGCCGACGTCGTGCGCCAGCGTGCGGCCGCCGGGCGTCCGGTCCTCGGGGTGTGCGGGGGGTACCAGATGCTGTGCCGCACGATCGACGACCCGGTCGAGAGCCGGGACGGGCGGGTCGACGGGCTCGGGCTGCTGGGCGCCGACGTCACGTTCTCGGCCGAGAAGGTGCTGGCCCGGCCGTCGGCGACGTGGGGCGGGGTGCCGGTCGAGGGCTACGAGATCCACCACGGCGTCGTCGGCGACGACGGGTCGTTCCCGGGCGGTATGCGGGCCGGTGCCGTGTGGGGCACGATCTGGCACGGCACGCTGGAGGGCGACGCGTTCCGGCGGGCGTGGCTGGCCGAGGTCGCGGCGGCGAGCGGGTCGCGGTGGGTGGCGGACGCGTCGGCGCCGGGGTTCGGGGCGCGGCGCGAGGCGATGGTCGACGCGCTGGCCGACGCGGTCGAGGAGCATCTCGACCTCGACGCGATCACCTCGCTGGCGTCCGAGCGGGTAGCCCCGGTGGTGTCCGGATGAGCCGCGCGGTGCACGTCATCGGGATCGGCACGGGCAGCCCGGCGCACGTCACGGGGCAGGCGGTCTCGGCGATGCGGGCGTGCGACGTCTTCCTCGTGGCCGACAAGGGCGAGGCCAAGGACGAGCTCGTGGCCGTGCGGCGGGGGCTCTGCGAAGAGCTGCTGGAGGCGGGCTCGTACCGGTTCGTCACCGTGCCCGACCCTGAGCGCGGCCCGGACGCCTCGCGTGACGCCGCGCAGTACCAGGCGGGGGTCGACGCCTGGCACGCCGCGCGGGCCCGCCGCTACGCCGAGGTGCTGGACGCGCTGCCCGTGGACGCGGTCGTCGGGTTCCTCGTCTGGGGCGACCCGGCGTTCTACGACAGCACGGTCCGGATCGTCGAGGCCGTCGGCCGGCTGACGCCCGTGGTGATGAGCGTCGTCCCCGGCATCTCGGCACTGCAGGTGCTGGCGGCCGAGCACGGCATCGTCCTCAACGGCATCGGCGGGCCGGTGCACGTGACGACCGGGCGGCGGCTGGCATCCGAGTGGCGGCCGGAGCTCGGCACCGTCGTCGTCATGCTCGACGCCCGGCTCCAGTGCGTGCAGCTGCTCAAGCGCGCCCCGGACCTGTACGTCCACTGGGGGGCCTACCTCGGGCTGCCGCAGCAGGAGCTGCGCGCCGGACGCCTGGCAGACCTCGCCGACGAGCTCGTCACCCTGCGCGCGCAGCTGCGGGAGCGGCACGGCTGGGTCATGGACACCTACGCGCTCACGCTCCCGACCGGCACCGCCGGAGGGGAAGGCACCGAGGACACTGCCCGAGCCATAGGCTGACGACGCTCACGACCGAGCGCCCCCCGTCGACGAAGGAACCGCATGTGCCGAGTGCTCGCGTTCATCGGGCCGGAGACCCCGCTGGAGAAGCTGCTCCTCACACCCAGTAACAGCCTGGTCAACCAGGCCCTCGACCCCGAGCGGCACCCGGAGCTCCAGCTGGCCGGGTGGGGGTTCGGCGCGTGGAGCGAGCACCTCCTGAAGCCGGAGGAGCCGTTTCTCTACCGCCGGCCGATGGCCGCCTTCTACGACGACAACCTCGAGCGCATCGTCCCGAGCCTGCGCGCCCACACGATGCTCGCCCACGTCCGAGCGGCCGCCTACGACGCGAAGGTCGTCCTGGCGGACGAGAACTGCCATCCGTTCTCGTTCGAGGGAACCCCCTGGATCGTCGCGCAGAACGGCTACCTGCCGAGCTGGCAGCTGCTGCAGCGGGAGCTGCTGCAGCACTGCGAGGACTCCTACCTGGAGCAGATGAAGGGCTCGACGGACACCGAGTTCCTCTACGTGCTCCTGCTCTCGCTCATGAAGGGGGACGGCGACGAGGACGTGCAGCGCGCGGTCGAGGAGATGACCCGGCTCATCGCGGGCGCCATGGCCGACCTCGACCTCCCGGGCCTGACGAAGCTGAAGATGGCGCTGGTGGCGCCGAACCGCATAATCGGGGTGAACACCGGTCTCGGGCTCCGGGGCGAGACGGACCCGGACGGCGACTGGCGGGAGCTGCGCGAGGCCGAGCCGGGCTCGGACGAGTTCTCGCTCTCGATGCTGCTGGAGCCGATGCACCTCCTCATGGGCCGCGACTTCGAGAAGGACGAGACGACCTACGACTTCGACACGTGCGACGAGGAGGACGCGACCGGCGCGATCTTCGCCTCCGAGGCCCTGACCGACGACTCCGACGGATGGTCGTCCCTGGAGTTCGGCGAGATCGTCTTCCTCGAGAACGACGGCGAACGGGTGACCAAGACCGTCCGCACCCTGTCGGTGTAGCCGGGAACTCCCCCGAGCAGCACCACGGGCCATCCGACGAGCGGGCTGGGCCGGGTCATCCTGGCCGGATGTCCCTCCAGTCGGTGGTCTCGCACTGGTGGTGGGTGTTGTCACCGGTGCCGAGCACCGTGCCGTCGCCGCACATGCCCAGGGTGTGGGTGGCGCCGGCCGCGACGGCGACCACGCCTCGCCACCCGTCGACGTCACATTGACCCCAGCTGTTGTCGCCGCTCGCCAGCACACGCCCGCCCTCGGTGACGCCGACGGTGTGCCGGCTGCCCGCCGCCACGTCGACCAGGTCGCGCCACTCCTCCACCGCGCAGGCCCCGGTCCTGGCCTCTCCGGAGGCGACGGCCCGGCCGTCCCGACGCCGCCCGACGGTGTGCAGGTAGCCCGCCGCGATGCCGGCCAGAGCGGACCATCCTTCGACATCACACTGCCCGCGGCCGTTGACCCCGGTGGCCACGACGGTGCCGTCGGCACGGAGTCCGACCGTGTGCGAGCGGCCGGTGTTGCCCGCAGCGTGGACGTTCCCGGCAGCCACCGCCACGACGTCCGTCCACCCGGCCACAGCGAGCTCGCCGGCGCCCCCGTGCCCGGCTCCGACGACCGTCCCGTCGGCGCGGCGACCGACGGAATGGCGCCGCCCCGCCGCCACAGCACTGCGCATACGTCACCTCGTCTGCCCGCATCGACTCTCGGGCATTCAACACGACGGCCGGGCGCGACCCACCGGTGTCAGCCCAGCGTGAGCCGCTGTTCGTGGAGCTGCCCGACGTGCCGACGCGGTCCTTCAGACCGACCGTGTCGCCCATGACGCCCGGGGCGGTTGCACTTGTTCGACCGATCGCATGACTCGAGCACGCTCGGCGCAGACATCATCGGCGCCTTCGTCGGCGGACGTGGGCGAGCACGACCCGGTACATGGCGGCCGAGGCGGACTTCCTGGCTCAGGATTTTCGTTATACGATTTTCTCGTGGTGAGCGACGAGCAGATCCAGGAGTGGGCCGACGAGGCCGAAGCCGGCTACGACGTCGATGCCCTCAAGGTGCGTGGTCGCGGACGACCGGGTCGAGGCGCGGAATCGATGCAGGTAGTCGCCGTCCGGCTGACCGCGGAAGAGCTCGAGGCCCTCGATGCCGCCGCCGACAAGGGCAACATGAGCCGATCCGAGGCGATCCGAGCGGCGCTGGCGCACTTCGCCGCGTGAAGATCCACCCCAGCGCACTCAAGCACGGCATCGACCCCGAGGACATTCGCCAGGCGGCCGAATGGGCATCGTGGATCGAGCCTCTGAGCGAGGACGAGTCGCCTGAGCGAGAGCTTCGTCTCGGGTTCGACACTCAAGCCCGGCTCCTCGAGACTGTGGTGCTCGTGTTCGCCAGTGGCGACGAGATGGTCATCCACGCGATGCCGGCGCGCAAGAAGTACCTGGGCCTGCTGCCCTGACGGACCCAGCGACGGCGGGCCGGAGATGGAGGATGTCAGCCGCCGGCGCCGAGGATCGTCGACGTCACGGCCTCCGCTCGTGAGGACGAATGCTGACGGTTGTCGGGTACTTCCCGCTACGGGCGAACCGGGGTGTCGCCGGCCAAGACGGTCTCGACGAGATCCTCGGGAAACAGCGCGCGTATGTCCCGCGCGTAGTCAGGTCCGTCACCGGGAACCTGTACCTGCGATCCCACGACACGCATGGGCACGCTGATCCCGGTGTCGGCGTGCACGATGCCGTTGCACTCCGCCCACACGAACGCAGTCTCGCTGGTTCGTCTGAGCAGTCGGACAGCGCACGTACCTTCCTCCCCCAGGATGCTGGGGTCGGACCCGGCAGACCCGATGAGCGCGGCGAGTCGTGCCTCGTCAGCCTGAACCGCAGGGTCAGAACGGTCCGGCAACTCCGGTCCGGACGCAGTACAAGCGCTGAACAGCAGGGCGCACGCCAGCGCCACAGCGCCGTGCCTCGCTGGACGTCCCCTGATTGCCGCCACACATGAAGCCTTCCAGAGCTTCGCGTAACCCGCTGGGCCTTCTCCAGCCACTGCGCCGGTAGCCGACGCAATCCTCGCCCGTCACCCTCCGTCCGTGGCCGGGCACAACCGAGCGAGCAGGCGCACCTCCTTGTCCACGCGATGCATCCCCGAGAGGAGCTCCTGAGGTCGAGGACGGCGCCGCTGCTGGGTCAGTCGTCGGCGTCCGGGCCGGGACGACGGAGAGTGTCGGGTTCGAACCCGTGGCGGACGCCCCACAGGACGGCCTGGGGCCGCCGCGTGACGCCGATCTTCCGGTAGGCGCTGCGGATGTACGACTTCACCGAGTTGATCGACAGATACGTGCGTTTCGTGATGTCGTCGTTCGTCAGGCCTTGGGTGATGAGAGCGACGATCTCGGCTTCACGAGCGGACAACCCCTCGCTGCGACCTGGCCAGTCACCACCGTCGTCCTCGCGGTAGGCGGTTCGGTCGGTGACCCGCTCGCCGGCTGCCACCTTCTCCAGGGCCAGGACGAGCTCGTCGGCGGACATTCCTTTCGACAGGTAGCCAGAAGCTCCTCGCCGCAGTGCCGCCTCGACGAGCGCCTCGTGCGTGTTCCAGCTGTACAGGACGACCTTGTCGGCAGCGCCGCGCTCCAGCAGGTCCTGCAGACCGGCCCGGTCCGCCTGGTCCTGCGCGAAGGTGTCGTAGAGGGCGACGTCGACGGGCCGCACCACCGGCAGTCGCGAGTCGAACTCCACGAGGTGGACCCGGCCGCGGTACGGCTCCAGCATCCGAGCCAGGCCCTGGATGACGATGTCGTAGTCGTTGAGTAACGCGACACGAACGGGCTGGGGGTCCTCGGCCATGTCAGCAACGTAGAGCACCTGACGACCGGGGGCGGACGTCGTCCCACGTCCACGGCCATCTCACCCCCAGGGGTGGTGTGGGAAGCCACCGGTGACACGAGAGTGACCTCATGACGAATCTTCGACCCGGGACGTGAGCGTTCGGGTTGCCTCCGACCCGACGGACCACGTCCGCGACCTCGGGCGCCCCGTGCGCCGACGCACGAGCGGCACGATCCGGTCCCACGACGATGCCAGCCCGGTGCCGGCCCCGGCTGCCGGGGCCGGCGTGAGACGCATTCCGGCTGCCGGGGACGAGCCACCGGTGGCTGCGTGATCCCCACCCTCGTCACGGGGGCATGGTCACCGTCGACACGGCGATGGGGCGCGGCGCACGCACCCGCTGTCGGCCCCCCACCCCCAGCGCGGTGACAGCGGCATGTCGCCCCCGCCCGACCGAGCCAACACCGGAGGTCTCGATGGAGACGTCACCCGCGCGACTCGTGGTCGCGCCCCCTGTCGATCCTGACGAGCTCGTCGGGCACACCCCGCTGGTGCACCTGCGCCGGCTCGCAGCCGACCGGCCGGGTTCGCCGCGGCTGTTCCTGAAGATGGAGGCCGCCAACCCTGGAGGGAGCGCCAAGGACCGCCCCGCCGCCCACATGGTGCGCGAAGCCTGGACGGAGGGACTGATCGGACCCGGGAGCACCATCATCGAGTCGAGCTCGGGCAACCTCGGGGTGGCGCTCGCCCAACAGGCCCGCGCCTACGGTGTCCAATTCATCTGCGTCATCGACCCACGGACCCCCCTCACGACTCGCCGACTGATCGAGGCCTTCGGCGGCGAGCTGCACGTGGTGTCCGAGCCCGACCCGGCCACGGGAGACTGGCTGGTGGCGCGTATCGAAGCGGTGACGTCGATGATGTCCGCCGTTCCCGGCGCGTGGTGGCCCAACCAGTACGGGTCCTCGGCCAACGCGACGGCCCACGCCGACGGCACCATGCGCGAGATCCTCGAGACGCTCGACGGGGACCTCGCGGCGCTCTTCACCGCCACGAGCAGCACCGGCACGCTCGTCGGATGTGGCGACCGGCTGGCGCAGGAGGGCGTCGACGCCGCCCTGTACGCGGTCGATGCCGTCGGCAGCGTCCTCTTCGACGGCCTGCGTGGAGCGCGCGAGCTTCCCGGTCTGGGCGCCGGGCTCGTGCCGCCACTCGCCGCCCGGGCCGCCCCGCACGACGTCCTCCGTGTCACCGACCTCGACTGTGTCGTCGGCTGCCGGCGGCTGGTCGAGCGCGAGGCACTCCTGGTGGGCGCCTCGGCGGGCGGCGTCGTCACCGCGGCGGAGCGGGTCCTGGAGCGGTTCACCCCCGATGACAACGTCGTCCTCATCGCCCACGACGGGGGCGCGCGGTATCTCGACACCGTCTACGACGACACGTGGGTGCAGGAGCGGCTCGGCTGTGCTCCCCCGCTGCTGGCACAGCTCGTCGCCGACCCGTCGAGTGGCTCGCGTCCATGACCGGGCTCGCGGTGGTGGGGGGAGGACCGAGAGCACTGTGGGCGCTGGAGCGTCTGGCGTGGTGGGCCCGGCAGTCGGGTGCGCCCCTACCGGACATCGTGGTCTTCACCACGGCCCGACGGTTGGGAGCGAGTGAGCACTACGACCTCGACCTGCCCTCGTTTCTTCGTCTCAACGTGGCCTCCCGTGCGGTCGACGCGTGGTCCGTGCCTGGCCGTGAGGGGCGGGGCCCTTCCTTCGACCACTGGCGCGAGGCGCGATGGCCGGGGTCCGGTGACGACCTCTATCCGCCTCGTGCACTGGCTGGCCGCTACCTGGCGGAGGTCGGGGAGACCGTCCTGGCCGAGCTCGGCGACGCGGTGACCGTTCGCACCGACCCCGTCCGACGGGTCACGGCAGGTGACAGGTGGACGGTCACGGCCGGGGGTGGGGCGCAGGACTTCGACGACGTGCTGCTGACGACGGGGCACACCGGTGGTTGGACGGGGGCGCTGGAGTCAGGGGTACCGGCGTTCCCACCGGAACGGCTGTTGTCGGCGGCCGCGGCGGCGCGCAGGGTGGTGGTCAGGGGCGCCGCGCTCACCGGCATCGACGCCGTCCTGACCCTCACCGAAGGGCAGGGCGGCCGGTTCGAGGCCGATGGAACGAGCCTGCGCTACGTGCCGTCCGGCCGCGAGCCCCGCATCACCGTGGTCGGTCGCAGCGGGCTGTTGATGGTCCCGAAGACCGACCCGGCCGTCGTCACCGCCCTCGGCGTGGGAGCCGACGAGATCGACGAGCTCTGCTCGGACGCCGTGGCTCGTGGTGACTGGCCGGCCGCGCTCACCACGCTTGCTGGGCTGGTGCTGCACCGCTCCCACGCACGGTTCGGATGCGCCGAGCTGCCGCCCGCCCAGCGGGAGCTGCTCGAGCACGCCCGCACGATGGGGCCGGCCGCCTGGGAGTGCCCTCCTCCCCCACCTGCCCTGCAGCTGCGTCACGACCTGGAGGTGGCCGCCGGCAGAGCGCCCGGCGACGTGCGCTGGGCGCTCGGCCACGCCTGGCGCCTGCTCCACCCCCGGCTGGTCGCTCATCAGGCCGACCTCCTGGCCGTCGACCCCTGCTCGACCGGCCCGGTGCTGGGCTGGCCGGGCTTCCGCGCCTGGTCGCGCTCCGTGGAGCGCTTGGCGTTCGGACCTCCGCCCGTCAACGGCCACAAGCTGCTCGCGCTGCTCGAGGCGGGAGTGGTCGATGTGGTCGCGGGCGACGCGGCCGCGGTGGCAGAGCAGGTCGCGGCCGACGCCGTGGTCGATGCCGTCCTTGCGCCTCCTGGCCTGGTCGACATCGTCGACGGCCTCTGGCGGGAGCTCCTCGCCGATGGCCATGTCAGCACGGCCGAGAGCCGGCGTGGGCTGCGCGTGACACCGGCCGGAGCCTGTCTGGCCGGGTCGGGCGCGCCCACCCCCGGGCTGTGGGCGTTGGGGCGGGTCGCCGAGGACGTCGTCATCGGCCACGACACCCTGGTGCGGACTCTTCACGACTCGCCGGACGCGTTCGCGCGCGGCCTGCTCGGGTTGTCGGCGACCGACCTCGGGGACGTGCGGGCGTCGATGGTCGGCGTCACGCCGCTGCCCGCGCGGCTGCTGCCGTGGCAGCGTGAGACCTTGCGGTCGGCGGACCGACTCTCGCGCCTGCTCGACGAGTACGGGTCTCCGGTCAACCTGCTCGACGCGGCACCCTTGGCAGGTCACGCCGCTGAGCTCGTGAGTGCCGGGGAAGGGCTCGGGGTCGATGTCCGCGTCTTCTTCGCCCGCAAGGCAAACAAGGCGATCAGCCTGGCCGAGGCGGCCTTCGCGGCCGGCCACGGCGTGGACGTGTCGAGCGAACGTGAGCTGACACAGCTGCTCGACCGCGGGGCCGACCCGTCCCGGGTCATCCTGACCGCGGCGGTCAAGCCCCTGTCCCTGTTGCGCGTCGCCGTCGACAACCGGGTGTGCACGTCCCTGGACAACCACGACGAGCTCGTGGCCCTGGGCGCGGCAGGGGCGGATGGAGAGACCCCGGTCGCCGTCCGGCTCGCTGCGCCCGAACCGTTGCTGCAGTCACGGTTCGGCTTCACCGCTCAGGAGGCCGAGGAGCTCCTTGCCTCAGGTTTCCGCCATCGCCTCGAAGGCGTCCACTTCCATCTGCACGGCTACGCGGCCTCCGACAGGGCCCTCGCGCTCGACGCCGCGCTCGACGTGGTGGAGACGGCCCGGCGCGTGGGTCACCGGCCGTCGTTCATCGACATCGGCGGAGGGGTCCCGATGCGCTATCTCGACAGCGCGGAGCCCTGGACGACGTTCTGGGATGCCCACACGTCGGCGCTGCTGGGTCGAGGGCCCGAGGTCACGTGGCGAAACGACCCTCTGGGACGGCAGGTCGTCGGTGACCAGGTCCACGGCACCCCGCCGGTCTACCCGATGTGGCAGGAGCCGGTGCGCGGTGCGTGGCTCGCCCGAGTGCTGACCTCGGCGAGCAGGAAGGGCGGGACCATCGCGTCGAGGCTCCGCGCCTCGGGCGTTCGACTGCATGTCGAACCCGGCCGTGCCCTGCTCGACGGCTGCGGACTCACGGTGGCCCGCGTCGCCTTCCGCAAGCGCGGCCGCGACGGTGAATGGCTGATCGGACTCGAGATGAACCGCACGCAGTGTCGCTCTGCTGCGGCCGACTTCCTCCTCGACCCCGTCCTGGTTCCCGTCGGTGAGGACCGCAGCGAACCAGGGACGGGCTACCTCGTGGGCGCCTACTGCATCGAGGCCGAGCTGCTGACGCTGCGGCGGATGAGCTTCCCGCGCGGAGTGGCGACCGGCGATCTCGTCGCCTTCGTCAACACCGCCGGCTACCAGATGCACATCCTCGAGAGTGCCTCCCACCAGATCCCGCTGGCCCGCAACCTCGTCCGACGGAAGGCCGGCTGGGAGCTGGACCCCATCGACGCGCCGACCCGCCCCTCGACATACCCCTAACCGCGCGCCTGCCGCAGCCAAGCACGCCGTGGCGGGCTCGACCCACGCTGGCGCAAAGCATCCTGTTCCGCACCGACAACGACGGAGTCCACCTGAACTGACCCGCACCGATCGACCTCCTAGCACCCGCGACGACCAGGACAAATGGCTCGGCTCGGGACGTTGCGAGGCCCACAAGATGTGCGGCCATCTAGTCTCCCGCCATGGAGGATGTCGGGGTCAGGTTCTACGTCAACTGGCTCGCTGTGCCGTTCTTCTTCGTCCCGGCGTTGGCCATCGCGCTCTACGCCGCGCATGCCTCCGGCGGATGGAAGCGGCCCTGGATCGGCGTGCGGCCCGTGCGGTGGTTCCTCCTGCTGTTCCTCCTGCCTCCGCTCGGCTATCTCCTCCTCGCCACAAACCTCGTCGTCCATCGCCGCACACCCGGCGCGATCACCGGCAGGAAAGGCGCGTCGTCGGTGCATCCCGCTGCCAGCCGAGCTCCACGACCCAACCGTTGACTGCAGGTGTCGCGAGGTTTCCTCGTCGGAGCGGTGTTCCTCGGAGTGAGTGATCGAAGCGCCCACGTCAGGCCCGAGCCGCCGAGAACCATTCGTCATCGACGTCCGGGGCGGCCGTCCACGCAACCTACTCCCCCACCGCGCCGCTAGGACCGGCCCTCAGGCGCCCGGCTCGCGGCGAAGAGGGGCAGGTGCCCCTGCCGCGCTCAGAGCGTGAGTCGTTCGACGGGTTGGCCGGTGATGCCGGCGATGAGGTCGAAGTCCTTGTCGAGGTGGAGCACGGTGAGCCCGGCCAGCTCCGCGACGGCGGCGATGACGAGGTCCGGGATCGACGGCGCGCGGTGCTGCCCCTGCGCCGCCAGCAGTAGCTGTACTTCGAGCGCGCGGTCCTCGGTCGCCGGGGTCAGGTACTCCACGGGCATCGCCGACAACGGGGACCGGGCGAACAGGGCGCGGGCATCCTGACCGCTGCGGGCGGAGTAGCCGACCTCCAAACGGGTCACGGTCGCGATACGCACCAGACCCCGCCCGATCCGCCCAGCCCAGTCTTCCGCGTCCGGGCTGTCACCCAGCCGGACCAAGGCTGACTTGTCGACCAGCCACTCGGTCACTGCCACGCAGCGCCCATCACCTGAGGATCATCGAGGTCGCCAGCGAGGTCGGCGAAGGCGCGTAGGTCGGACCCGCAGACCGTGCCATCCGAGGTCGCCGCATCGGCGGCCAGGCGTCGGCGGATGTACTCCACCCGCGACAGGCCCAACCGCGCGGCGTGGGCGTCGACTCCGGCCAGCACTGCTTCGGGGACGTCACGGATCAGGACGTCAGCCATGCGAACCACCTCCGATATCTCATGATATCAGCGGTAGAGGCCCCCTCCGAGTCCAGGCCTTCGACCAGGCATTGCGTGGCCGCGTCAATCAGTTGCTTCGGGCCGCTCCGATCGGGCCCGGTGTGCCAGCGCGAGGCCGCGTCATACAGGCGATGTTCTGGGAGGCGTAGTCGAACTGCACGCCAGAATCATCTACGACAACCGGCTCACACTCGACAGACCTGACGTCTCGACGCTCGATCCCGAGGCGCCCACGCATGACGGACGCATCCGAGCGTCTTGCGGCGAAGAGGGGCACGTGCTTGGCGCCACGACCAAAGGTCGGCAAGGTGCTAGCATTGCTGTCAGTGGAAGGAGGTCGGCGATGAGCACCTTGACGATCCGGCAGCTCGACGAGCGCACTCACGCCCGGCTCCGAGGACGCGCAGCAGAGCACGGTCGCTCGGTCGAGGCGGAGGTCCGGTCGATCCTCGACGCGGCGGTCAACGTCCCGGATCGCAACTTCCTGCTGTCCCTGCACACAGTGATGGCGGAGGCCGGTGGCCTCGAGGTCCCGCCCCGGACAGACCAGCCCCGGCCGGTGGACCTTTCGTGATCATCGCTGACACCAACGTGGTGTCGGAGTTCATGAGAGATGCCCCGGACCCGGGCGTCTTGGTCTGGGCAGGCTCCATCGCACCTGCCGATCTGTCGATCTGCGTGGTCACCGTTGAGGAGATCGAGCGCGGCCTCGGGCGCTTGCCCGTGGGCCGCAGACGTCGGGACCTCGAGAATCGCTGGACCACGCTGGTGGAGGCCTTCGCAGACGCCGTGGTGATCTACGACCTGCCAGCAGCCCGACAGACCGCCTCGATCCTGGTAGCCGCCCAAGCGGCGGGCCGACGCATGTCCCTAGCCGACGCTCAGATCGCCGGTATCTGCATCGCCGGCGGCCACGAACTGGCCACCCGCAACACCGACGACTTCTCCACCACCGCCGGGTTGTCCCTCATCAACCCCTTCGAGCATTAACACCTCTGAGCGCGGTCGGCAGGCGGCGATGTGGGCTACCCGTCGAATCCGCCTGTTTCCGACTGGCAAACTCGGCCGATGGAGTCGAGCGGCTGGGTGGCAGTTCGGTGTGTCTTTGAGTCCGAGGTTGACGGAACGCGGACCTTCGAAGAGCGTGTGACGATCTGGCGAGTGCCCGATGTCGCGGCTGGAATCCAGCTCGCTGAGAACGAAGCCTTGGAGTACGCGGAGATGGTCGACGCGAGCTACACCGGTCTCGCGCAGGGCTACGTGCTGGGCGACCCTATCGACCATGGTGCCGAGGTATTCAGTCTGATGCGAGATAGCGACCTTGCCACTGAGCAGTACCTCGACCGCTACTTCGACACGGGTGCAGAGCGCCAGAGCCGATGACCGCGTGAACTCGCGGCGGTGTGACGCTGTTCGGCCTCCGGACGTTGCAGTCAGGCGCCTCTACTCGACCCGCGCCAGTCGGCTCCTCGCGCTGCGAACAAGGTCCACGTACCGAGGGTCGAACGGCTCACGCAGTTCGCGTTCCAAGAGCGCTGACAACGCCCACAGGGCAACCTGTTCCGACCGGTGCTCGGGCTCGGTGACCCTGTTCGCGTCCTCCCAACGGTGGAGAAGAGCGAACAAGACCAACGCCTCGTCCGATGTCAGTGAGATCGTCACGCCGCCGGACTCCGCCATGGCACGCATCCTGCCCGAGAGCGCTCGGTACTGCCGCGGCTCGGTAGGTCGACAGGCGGCGAAAGGGGCTAGTGTTCCGTCGCGCGCGAAGCCAACGCATCGATCCAGGTCGCAAGGTCGATGCAGGCCGCGGCGAGAACGTGGTCCCACGTGGGACTCGCGATGGCGAACTCCCAAGAGCGCGAGTTGTCCATTGCCTCCAGGTCGCCCACAGTGCAGTGGGTCGGCGTGAGGTGGTCTTCCTGGGGACGCCCGGTGTTGGACGCGGTCAAGCTGGCTCGCGGGCATTCCGCTGCGACGATGCTCACGCGTGGTCCGAAAACCGAGACCACGACTTCCACGACCAGCAGTCTCGACTCATCGCCGTGGCGCCACTCGTGAGACAGGCCGTCATGGAGCTGACGTAGGGCCGGGGGGCCGAACACCGCGCTGGTGGCGGTCAATGTTGCTCCCAGTTGGGCGGACACAGCCTCGAACACTCTCTGCAATCGTTCGGCGAGGTCGGAATCAAGTGGTGGTTCCTCGAAGGTCTCCTCGACGTCCGTCCACTGCGAGAGCACGGCGTACGACACGGGGTCGACCACTGTGCTGCCCTCAGGGCGATAGCTGACGCAGTACTCGGCGACGTGGCGGATGTGCTCAGGCGGCGCGGTAACCAGAACCGCCCGGCCCGCGATGACATCGACATCCGTGACATGGCGGACCTTCGAGACATCTGCCGCGAACTCTGCCATCTCGGCTCGGATGCTTTCAGAAGACGCCACATCATCCACGGTCGCGAGCGCAGTCGGCACCTCGCCTTCGCCGAGCACGCTGTCGAAGATGAGGACCTGCATCTCGTGCGACACGGCACATCCCCTTTCGGTTCAAGACCACCATGATGACGGCCCACCCACCAACGCCCGTTCTCATCCGACGAAGTCCCACGGAATCGGAGCACGGCGCTTCGCGGCGGAGTGACGCATGTTGAAGCCGTGCGCTCACGACGACGCTCGAGAATGGTGTTGCCAGCACAGGGGATGTTGGGAAGGCTCGCGCGGTGAGAATCGTCCAACCCTCCCGCCGGCAGCTGAAGTCCGCGGCAGCCCTGCGCGGCCCGGGATCGATGGGGGCGCCGCGTCAGCGGGGGTCCTGGGTCACGGCGAGGGTGGTGCGGATGTGCAGCGACTGCAGGACGAGTGACGCGGCGAGGCATCCGCCGACGCCCTCCCCGGCCCGCAGGCGCAATGCCAGGACCGGCTCGAGCCCGAGCTCGCGCAGCACCGCGGCGTGCGCCTTCTCGCGGCTGCGCTGACCGGCGACGAGGTGCGCCTGGACGGCAGGCTCCTCCCGCACGGCGAGCAGCGCCGGCACCGACGCGGCGAGACCATCCAAGACAACGGCCGCACCGGCCCGGGCCGCACCGAGCACGACCCCGGTGAGCACGGCCACCTCTCCCCCGCCCAGCGCCGCCAGCAGAGCCCGGGCCGACAGCCCGGACGCATCCCCCACCCGCTCCAGCGCAGCAGCGACGACGGTCCGCTTGCGCTCCAGCGTCTCCGCATCCGCGCCGACGCCCAGCCCCACGACGTCCTCCGCCGGCAGCCCCACCAGGGCCGCCGCGAGCGCCGCCGCGACGGTCGTGTTGCCGATGCCGACCTCACCGAGCACGACGACCCCCGACGCCGCGGCATCCCGCCCGACCGCCACCCCAGCCGCAACCAGCCGGTCCACGTCCTCGCCAGCCAGCGCGTCGGCCGAGACCAGGTCACCCCGCCCGGACACCGGCCGCGCATCGAGCGCACCCGGCACGAGCCCACCCGACACCCCCGCGTCCACGACGACCACGCCGAGCCCCGCGCCACGGGCCGCCAGCACACCGGCCGACTCCCCCGCCACCGCGGCGAGCGCCACGTCACGGGTCACCGACGACGGGAACGCACTGACCCCGAGGCCGGCCACCGGATGGTCCGCCGCCGCCAGCACGAGCGTCCCGCCCGTCACCGGCCCGGAACCCAGGGAACGCACCCGGGCCACGACCCGGTCGAGCACCCCGAGCGCCTCCGGGGCGGCCAGCTGGGCATCCGCCGCATCCGTCGCCCCCACCAGCCGGGACGACGACGGCCCGCGCAGGTGCGACACCGGCGCCGCCGGCCCACCGTCCTCGTCCGGCCACCGCTCGTGGAGGACGACGTCGGCCAACGGCGCCCGCTTCGACCACGCCGCCCGCTGCAGCCCCGGCTCCGGCGGCCGCTCGTCCGGCCAGCCCAGACACAGCCAGCCCAGCGTCTCGACCCCGTCCGGCAGCCCGAGCAGCCCGGCGAGGTCGGCCGGCTCGAAGAGCGTCACCCACCCCATCCCGAGCCCGAGCGCCCGCGCCGTGAGCCACATGTTCTGCACGGCGGTGGCACACGACCACATGTCGGTGTCGGGGAAGGTCGCGCGGCCGAGCACCCCCGCCGCGGGCGTCCGCCGGTCGCACGCCACGACGACCCCCACCGGGGCCTCGCGCAGCCCTTCGAGCTTGAGGTCGAGCAGCCGCGCCGCGCGGTCCTCGGTGAGCACCTCGGCCTGGCGCAGCCGCGCCGCATCCGCCAGGGCCGCAGCCCGGTCCCGCGTCGACGCGTCCCGCACGACGACGAACCGCCACGGCTGGCTGTGCCCCACGCTCGGCGCGCGGTGCCCCGCCTCGAGCACGGCCGTCAGCAGCGTGTCAGGCACCGGGTCGGGGCGGAAGCGCCGGATGTCCCGCCGCCCGGCCACGACCTCGCCGAGCGCCGCCACGACGTCGGGGCCCATCGCCCAGCCGTCCGGGTCGGCCGCGCGGGCCGCCGCGCTCGTCGTGTCACCGACGAGCGGCACCGGGCGGGCGTACCCCCCGGCGGGCGGCGTGACCGGCTCCATCTCAGACCTCCTGGCCGGCCTCGATGTCGCCCTCGACCTCGAGGTAGACCCGCTGCATCTCGGCGACGAGCTCGGGGTCCGGCTCCTCCCACAGCCCGCGGTCGGCGGCCTCGGACAGCTTCTCGACGATGCCGCGCAGAGCCCACGGGTTGGCATGCCGCAGGAACGCCTGGGTCTCGTCGTCGAGCACGTACTCGCGCGCCACCTTGTCGTACATCCAGTCGTCGACGACCCCGGACGTGGCGTCGAAGCCGAACATGTAGTCGACCGTCGCCGCGAGCTCGAACGCGCCCTTGTAGCCGTGCCGACGCATCGCCGCGACCCAGCGCGGGTTGACCACCCGCGCCCGGAACACCCGCGAGGTCTCCTCGTGCAGCGAGCGGGTGCGCACGAGGTCGGGCGTCGTCGAGTCGCCGACGTACGCCTTCGGCGCCGCACCGGTGAGCGCGCGCACCGTCGCGACCATCCCGCCGTGGTACTGGAAGTAGTCGTCGGAGTCGAGGATGTCCGACTCGCGGTTGTCGACGTTCTTCGCCGCTACCTGGATGCGCCGGTAGCTGCGCTCCATGTCCTCGCGTGCGGGTGCGCCGTCGAGGTCGCGGCCGTAGGCGAACCCGCCCCACGCGGTGTAGACCTCGGCGAGGTCGGCGTCGTCGCGCCACGAGCCGGACTCGACGACCTCGAGGATGCCGGCACCATAGGAGCCCGGCTTCGAGCCGAAGATCCGGGTCCGGGCCCGGCGCTCGTCGCCGTGCTCGGCGAGGTCGGCCTGCGCGTGCGCCTTCGGGTAGTTCATGTCGAGCGGCTCGTCGAGCCCGACGACGAGCGCCACGGCGTCGTCGAGCAGGTCGACGACGTGCGGGAACGCATCCCGGAAGAACCCGGAGATCCGCACCGTGACGTCGATCCGCGGCCGGCCGAGCTCGGCGAGCGGGATGACCTCGAGCCCGGTGACCCGCCGCGACTGCTCGTCCCAGACCGGGATCACACCGAGCAGCGCGAGCACCTCGCCGAGGTCGTCGCCGGAGGTGCGCATCGCCGAGGTCCCCCACGCCGACAGCCCGACCGACTGCGGCAGCTCGCCGCTGTCCTCGCGGTAGCGCTCGAGCAGCGACTCGGCCATCGCCGAGCCCGTCTCGTACGCCAGCCGCGACGGAATGGCCTTGGGGTCGACGGAGTAGAAGTTCCGGCCGGTGGGCAGCACGTTGACCAACCCGCGCAGCGGCGAGCCGGACGGCCCGGCCGGGACGTAGCCGCCGTCGAGGGCGTGCAGCACCATCGCGAGCTCGTCGGTCGTGCCGCGCAGCCGGGGCACGACCTCGTCGCAGGCGAAGGTCAGCGACGCCTCGGCACCGGCGTTCGGCTCACCGAGCTCGGCGGCGACGACGCCGGGGACGGCCGCGGCGTCCCATCCGGCCTCCGCCACGGCCTCGACGAGCCGCCGGGCGCAGGCCTCGACCTCGTCGGTGCGGGCGGTGCTCGACTCGCCCTCGGCGAGCCCGAGGGCGCTGCGCAGCCCCGGCACCGCCCCGCGCTGCCCGCCGAACACCTGGGCGGCGCGCAGGATCGCGAGGGTGAGGTCGACGAGCTGCGGGCCCTCCGGCGGCTGACCGAGGACGTGCAGGCCGTCGCGGATCTGGACGTCCTTGACCTCGCACAACCAGCCGTCGACGTGCATGACGAAGTCGTCGAACGTCTCGTCGTCCGGGCGCTCCTCGATGCCGAGGTCATGGTGCATCTGCGCGGCCTGGATGAGCGTCCAGATCTCGCCGCGCAGCGCCGGCGCCTTGGCCGGGTCCATGACCGAGACGTTGCCGTACTCGTCGAGCAGCTGCTCGAGCCGGGCGATGTCGCCGTACGACTCGGCGCGGGCCATCGGCGGCACGAGGTGGTCGACGACCGTCGCGTGCGCGCGGCGCTTGGCCTGGGTGCCCTCGCCCGGGTCGTTGACGAGGAACGGGTAGACCAGCGGGACGCTGCCGAGCGCGGCATCCGTGCCGCACGACGCGGACATCGCGAGGTTCTTGCCCGGCAGCCACTCGAGGTTGCCGTGCTTGCCCATGTGGACGACGGCGTGCGCCCCGAACTCCTCCTCGACCCACCGGTACGTGGCGAGGTAGTGGTGGCTCGGCGCGAGGTCGGGGTCGTGGTAGATCGCGATCGGGTTCTCCCCGAAGCCGCGCGGCGGCTGGACGAGGAGGACGACGTTGCCGGCCCGCAGCGCCGCCGTGACGATCTCGGGCTCCTCGCCCGAGTGGTCGACGAACACCTCGCCCGGCGCCTCGCCCCAGGCTTCGGTGACGCCGGCGCGCAGGTCGTCCGGGAAGCGCGCGAACCACTCACGGTAGCGGCTCGCCGGGATGCGGACGTGGTGCTCGGTCAGCTGGGTCTCGGAGAGCCACTCCGGGTCCTGTCCGCCGGCGGCGATGAGCGCGTGGACGAGCGCGTTGCCGGCGGTCGTGTCGGGTGCCTCGCCCTCGACCTCGGGCAGCGGGTCCAGCCCCGGGATGGCGCCCGGGCCGCCGAGGTCGTAGCCGGCCTCGCGCATCATCCGGAGCAGCCGGACGGTCGAGACCGGGGTGTCGAGCCCGACGGCGTTGCCGATCCGGGAGTGCTTCGTCGGGTACGCCGACAGGACGACGGCGACGCGGCGCTCGGCCGGCGGCACGTGCCGCAGCCGGGCGTGACCGAGGGCGATGCCCGCGACCCGGGCGCACCGCTCGGGGTCGGCGACGTAGCGGGCCAGCCCGTCGGCGTCGGTCTCCTTGAACGAGAACGGGACGGTGACGAGACGCCCGTCGAACTCCGGGATGGCGACCTGGGTGGCGACGTCGAGCGGGGACATGCCGTCGTCGGCGGCCTCCCACTCGGCGCGGCTCCACGTGAGGCACAGGCCCTGGAGGAGCGGGACGTCGAGGGCGGCCAGCTGGGCGACGTCCCACGACTCGTCGTCGCCACCGGCCGAGGCGTCCGCGGCCCTGGTGCCCGCACCGCCGGCGGCGAGGACGGTCGTGACGATCGCGTCATAGGTGCCGAGCTGCTCGAGCAGTCCGGCCGGGGCGTCGCGCAGCGAGGCGGCGAAGACCGGCTCGCCGACGCCCCCGGCGGCGTCGACGGCGTCGGCGAGAGCGTGCGCGTAGGCGGTGTTCCCGGCGGCGTACTGCGCCCGGTAGAAGAGGATGCCGACCCGCGGCCGGGGGGAGTCCGTCGGCTCGGGCTCGGGGCGGTCCAGGACGCCCCAGGCGGGCAGCTCGGCCGGCGGCTCGAAGCCCTCGCCGGTGAGCAGCAGCGTGTCGGACAGGAACGCGTGCAGCTGGGCGAGGTTGTCGGCGCCACCGTGCCGCAGGTACTCGTGCGCCTCGCGGACGACGCCCTGCGGCGCCCTGGACTCGGCCATCAGCTGGGCGTTCGGGGCCTGCTCGCCACCGACGACGACCATCGGGACGCCGGTCTCGCGGATGCGGGCGAAGCCGGAGCACAGGTCGTCCGGAGTGCCGAGGATGCGGGCGACGACGACGTCGGCCTCCTCGAAGGCGGCGGCGAGGTCGGTGTGCCCGGGGCGGGCGGGGTTGGCGACGACGAAGTCGGCCCCGCTGGCGCGGGCGGACAGCAGGTCGGTGTCGGACGTCGAGAGCAACGCGATGCGCGGCACGGGCGGACTCCTCCGGGGGTTTCCTCGCCCCCATGTCGGGTGTGGGGCCCGGCGCGGCCGGGCATCCGCGGCGGCGTTCCTGACTCGCCCCGGAGGGGCTCACAGTGGCGGGACCGTCCCGGACTCGCACCGGGTTCCGTCGACGTCGGACGTAGCGGAGCCTACCCGGGCGTGCCGCGTACGCTGGCGGCGATGTCCACCTCCCCCGCCCGGCCCACGGCGGACCGCTGCCCGGGCCTGCTCCGCCCGCATGTCGCCGAGGACGGCGCGCTCGTCCGGCTGCGCGTGCCCGGCGGGGTCGTGCGCACCGACGTCCTCACCCGGCTGGCCGACCTCGCGGGCCGGTTCGGGGCCCCCGTGCTCCAGCTGACGAGCCGCGGGAACCTCCAGCTGCGGGGCCTGCCCGACCCGCTCCCGGAGGCGTTCGTCGCGGCGGTCGAGGCCACCGGGCTGCTGCCGTCGGCCAGCCACGAGCGGGTGCGCAACATCCTCGCCTCCCCCATGGCACCGGGGCTGCAGCCGCTCGTGCGCGCCCTCGACCGCGCCCTGTGCGCCGACCCGGCGCTGGCCGCCCTGCCGGGCCGCTTCCTGTTCGCCGTGGCCGACGCCGCGGGCTCGCCGCTCTCCGAGCCGTACGACGTCGCCTACCAGCAGCTCTCGCCCCGCGGCGGGCTGCTGCTGGCCGGCGGCCGGGGCCGCCCGGTCGCGCCGGAGGACGCCGTCGACGCGGTGCTCGAGGTGGCGCAGGCGTTCCTCGCGCACGCCCCCGAGGGGGTGTGGAACGTCCGCGACCTCCCGGACGGCTCCCCCGTGCTCGACGGGCTGTTCGCCTGCTCGCCGTCGGTCGCCCCGCCGGTGCGCCCCGGGCCCGCCGGCGCCGACCTCGTCGCCGGCGTCCCGCTGGGGATGCTGACGCCCGGGCACGTCGCGGCGCTGGCGGCGGAGGCACGCTTCGTCGTCGTCACGCCGTGGCGGTCGGTCGTCGTCCCGGACGGGCCGGCCGCGGCCGGGCGCCTGGCCGCCGCCGGGCTCGTCGTCTCGCCGGAGTCGGCCGCGGCCCGGGTCAGCGCCTGCGTCGGGGCGCCGCACTGCGCCAAGGGCCGCTCCGGGACGCTGGCCGTGGCCACCGAGACGGTCCGCCGCGCCGACGCCGCCGGACGCACCCTCCCGGCTCCCGTCCACGTCGTCGGCTGCGAGCGGCGCTGCGGCGCCCGGGAGGGCGACGTCGTCGCGCTGGCCCCGGCCGACGCCGACGCCGTCCTGTCCCTGCTCCCCGGAGACCCCGCATGACCCTGCTCCCCCCGACCCGCCGGTACGACTACGTCACCGACGGGCTGGAGATCTACCGGCGCTCCTTCGCGACGATCCGCGACGAGAGCGACCTCTCGGCGCTGCCCGAGGACCTGCACGGCGTCGCCACCCGGGTCGTGCACGCGGCCGGGGACGTCGGCGTCGTCCACGACCTCGCGGCCCACCCCGACGTCGTGCGGGACGCCCGGGCGGCGCTGCTCGCCGGCGCGCCGGTCCTCACCGACTCGCAGATGCTCGCCTCCGGCGTCACCCGGCGCCGCCTGCCGGCGGACAACGAGGTGCTGTGCACGCTGCGGGAGCCGGAGGTGCCGGGGCTGGCTCTCGCCTGGGGGACGACCCGGGCCGCCGCGGCGGTGTCGCTGTGGGCCGAGCGGCTCGACGGCGCCGTCGTCGCCGTCGGCAACGCCCCGACCGCGCTGTTCCACCTGCTCGAGATGCTGCTGGACGGCGGGCCGCGCCCGGCCGCGGTCGTCGGGATGCCCGTCGGCTTCATCGGCTCCGCCGAGTCCAAGGTCGCCCTGGCCGAGCACGCGCTGCCCGGCGGCGGCCAGGTGCCGTGGGTCGTCGTGCACGGCCGGCGCGGCGGCTCGGCGATGGCCGCGGCCGCGCTCAACGCCATCGCCGACCCGGACGAGCTGGCATGACCCGCGGCGCGGAGCCCGGCCACCTCTACGGCGTCGGGGTGGGCCCCGGCGACCCCGACCTCATGACGCTGCGGGCCGCCGCGCTCGTGGCGTCCGCCGACGTCGTGGCCTATCACCGGGCCGCGCACCGGGAGTCGACCGCACGGGGCATCGCGGCGGCACACCTGGGGCCGGGAGCCGTCGAGGAGCCGCTGGTCTACCCGGTGACGACCGGAAGCACCGACCATCCCGGTGGCTACTACGGGGCGTTGGCCGACTTCTACCTCGAGTGCACCGAGCGGCTGCGGGCCCACCTCGCGGCCGGACGGTCGGTGGTCGTGCTCGCCGAGGGTGACCCGCTCTTCTACGGCTCGTTCATGTACGTCCACGACGTGCTGCGCGAGGAGTTCCCCACCGAGGTCGTCCCCGGGGTGACGTCGGTGTCCGCGGCGAGCGCGGCGGTCGGCACCGGGCTCAGCCGGCACGAGGACACCCTCACCGTGCTGCCCGGGACGCTGCCGGTACCCGAGCTCGCGCGGCGGCTCGCCGACACCGACGCCGCGGTCGTCATGAAGCTCGGGCGGACCTTCGCAAACGTCCGTGAGGCGCTGCGCCAGGCCGGGCGGCTGGACGACGCGCTCTACGTCGAGCGGGCGAGCAGCCGCGAGCAGCGGGTGCTGCCGGTGGCCGATGTGGCGGCCGAGGCCGTGCCGTACATGTCGGTCGTCGTCGTGCCGGGTGCCGACCTGCGCGCGGATGCCGCCGGGCGCGCTCCGGGGCGAACATTCGGAGCGAGGGCAGTCGGGGCCGAGGTCACGAGTGCGGCCGGACTCGAGGCCGCGGGCGCGGCGGGACCCGACCGGGAAGCCGGTGGTCAGGGGTCGGTCACGGGACGTCCAGATGCTCCGACATCCGGGCCAGCCCCACACACCTCGGGGCACCCCGGTCTTCCGGACGAAAACCGGCCCACCTCCCGGAGCACACGTACATCCGCTCCAGGATCGGAGCCGCGAGCCCACCTCGCGGAGCACACGCGCACTCCGGAACAGACGCCCCCTCCGGACGAACGCCGGCCCACCACTGGGAGCACAGGTACATGTGCGCCAGGATCGGGGACGGGGGTGGTGGCCCAGGATCCGGAGCACATGGACGTCCCGGGCGCGGGTGCTGTGCTGCACCGGGTCGGCACCGCCGCAGGGTCCGACGCGCTCACCACGCACCAGAGCGACACCACACCAAAGTCCGACACACACGCCGCGCACCGGGCCGGCCTCGCACCCGGCGCCGGCGACGGGCCGGTCGTCCACGTGGTCGGCCTCGGCCCGGGACCCGACGCGTGGCTCACCCCGGAGGCGGCCGAGGTGCTCGCCGGCGTGCAGCACGTCGTCGGGTACGCACCGTACGTCCAGCGAGTCACCCAGCGCGAGGGGCTGCAGCGCCACCCCAGCGGCAACACCGTCGAGGTCGACCGCGCCCGGCACGCCCTCGAGCTCGCCCTCGGCGGCGAGTCGGTCGCCGTGGTCTCCGGAGGGGACGCCGGGGTCTTCGGGATGGCCGCCGCGGTGTTCGAGGCCGCCGAGGACCCACGCTACGTCGACGTCCCCGTGCACGTCGTGCCGGGCGTGACGGCAGCACACGCCGCGTCCGCGCTCGCCGGCGCCCTGCTCGGCGGCGACCACGCGCTCATCTCCCTCTCGGACCGGCTCAAGCCGTGGGACGTCCTGCTCGACCGCCTCGTCTCCGCCGTCCGCGCCGACCTCGCCGTCGCGCTCTACAACCCGCGCTCACGCAGCCGCCCCGACCAGCTCGGACAGGCCCTCGACGCCGTCCGCGAGGTCGCCACCCCCGACCGCGTCGTCGTCGTCGCCAAGGACGTCGGCCGAAACGGCGAGGAGCTGCGGGTCACGACCCTCGGCGACCTGGACCCCGAGACCGTCGACATGCGCTGCCTGGTCATCATCGGCTCCTCCCGCACCCGGGTCACCCCGACCGGCCGGGTCTGGACCCCGCGCTTCGTCGACTGACCCGCTCCGGGTGCCCTCGTCCCTCGACCGCATCCGGAGCACCCGAGGCCCATCCCGCCGGAGTGCTTGACACCCATAGACTAATAGCCATAGCTTTTAGCTATGATAATTAGCCAGAAGGACCCCAGCATGTCCGACACGCTTCAGCTCGACGGCGGAACGATCGCCTACGAGGTCACCGGTACCGGCCCCACCGTCGTGCTGGCCCACGGCATGGGCGACAGCCGCGCCGCCTACCGCCACCTGAGCCCGCTCCTCGTCGACGCCGGGTACCGCGTCGTGGCCGTCGACCTGCGCGGCTGCGGCGCATCCAGCGTCGGCTGGCCGTCCTACAGCCGCGCCGACATCGCCGGGGACCTCGTCGCCCTGCTCCGCCACCTCGGCGCACCCGCGGTCCTC
The DNA here is from genome assembly GCF_016888005.1 of Phycicoccus sp. CSK15P-2. Lineage (GTDB taxonomy): Bacteria > Actinomycetota > Actinomycetes > Actinomycetales > Dermatophilaceae > Phycicoccus. The sequence goes on from NZ_JAFDVE010000012.1 coordinate 52,487, forward strand.
GTCGGGCACTCCATCTCCGGTGGGTCAGTCACCATCGCAGCGGCGGAGGCCCCCGAGCTGGTCACCGCCCTCGTCGAGCTCGCGCCGTTCACCCGCGCCCAGTCCGTGCGGCTCTCCGACCTGCGCGTCGGACGGTACCGCCGCGGGATGACCGCCCTGCTGCGCACCGCGCTGTTCGGCAGCGTCACGGCCTGGCAGCGCTACCTCGCCCTCGCCGTCCCGGGACGGCGGCCTGCCGACTGGGACGCCCAGCTGGAGCGGATGGCGCGCGAGCTGCGGGAGCCGGGCCGGATGGACGCCCTGCGCGCCATGGGACGGACCTCGCCGGCCGACGCCGGGGAGCGCCTGGCGGACGTGCGCTGCCCCGTCCTCGTCGTGGCGGGCTCGCAGGACCCGGACTGGGCCGACCCGGTCGCCGAGGGCGAGGCCGTCGTCGCCGGGCTCCCGGCCGGGCTGGGCCGGCTCGAGGTCGTCGAGGGCGCGGGGCACTACCCGCACACCCAGTACCCGGAGGAGACCGCCGCCCTCGTCCTGTCCTTCCTCCAGGAGAACGCCCGCTGATGCCCCGAGCCGGCCTGACGCCCACGACCGTCGCCCGGACCGCGCGGCGGCTCGTCGACGAGCGCGGCGTTCCCGCGCTGACGATGTCCGCCGTGGCGGCCGAGCTCGGCGTGGCGCCGCCGAGCCTCTACAAGCACGTCGACGGTCTCGAGGACCTCCTCGGGCTCGTCGCGGTCGACGCCGCCGACCAGCTGGCCCGCGACCTCGGAGACGCCGTCCGCGGGCTGGCGGGCCGCGACGCCCTGGCGGCCCTGGCCCACGCCTACCGCGCCTTCGCCCGGTCCCACCCCGGCAGCTACCCGCTGACCCAGCACCGGGTGGCCGGCGAGGAGTTCGCCACCGCGGCCGCCCGGGTGCTCGACTGCATCACCGCCGCTCTCGCCGGCTACGGCGCGGCGGCCGTCGACGAGCACCACGTTCGGGTGCTGCGCTCCTCGCTGCACGGCTTCGTCGACATCGAGGCCGGCGGCGGGTTCGCCCTTCCCGTGGACATCGACGACAGCTTCGCGGTCCTCGTCGACTCCCTCGACGCCCTGCTGCGCGCCGCAGCCTCACGCTGAGCCCCGTGCCGGTCCCGGCGGGTCAGCGCAGGAGGGCCGCGACGTCGGCGGAGGTCCGCGGTGGCGCCACGACGTCGATCTCGCGGCCCAGATCGCGCAGCAGCCGTACCGGCCACGGCACGGCGAGTCCAGCGCGGATCATGAGGTCGGTGTCGGTCATCACCTTGACGAGGACGTCCTGGTGGACCACGCGGTCGACGACGACGGCGACCTCGTCGGCCCAGGCCCACGCGAGGTCGACGTCGTGGGTGGCCATGACGACGGTCGTCCCACCTCGCTCGAGCCGCCCCAGCGCGGCGAACATCGCCGTCACCCCGTGCGGGTCGAGCCCGGCGGTCGGCTCGTCGAGGAGCAGGACGTCCGGACGCATCGCGACGGCTCCGGCCACCGCGACCCGCTTGCGCTGACCGTAGCTCAGCTGGTGCACGGCCCGGTCCGCGACGTGTGCGACCCCGAGCGCCTCCAGCGACTCGCCGACCCGTCGGCGCACCTCCGCGTCCGGCAGCCCGAGGTTGACCGGCCCGAACGAGACGTCCCGCCGGACGTCGGCGGAGAAGAGCTGGTCGTCGGGGTCCTGGAGGACGAGCTGGACGCGCTGCCGATGCGCGCGCAATGCCGCCGCCCGGTACCGCAGCGGCTCGCCGTGGACGAGGACGTCACCCGTGCTCGGGCGGTGCGCACCCGACAGGCACCGCAGCAGCGTCGTCTTCCCGGACCCGTTCGCCCCGAGGACGGCCAGCCGCCGCCCGCGGGCGACCTCGACCGACACGCAGTCGAGGACGTCGTCGTGGCCCGGGTAGCCGGCGTGCACCCCCGCGGCGGAGAGCAGGACCGGGACGGCCGAGGGCTCGTGCTGGGCGAGGCGGTGCGTCATCCCACCACCGACCACGTCGACAGGACGGCGAGCACAGCGCCCGAGACGAGCACGAACGGCACCGACACCGGGCGGTCGGCGGCCAGAGTCCGCAGCGACCCCGTCCCACCCCGGCCGGCCAGGCCGTCCTCCAGCCGCTGGGCCCGGGTCCACGCCCGGACGAACACGGTCGACGCGAGCATCCCGAGCGACCGGCGGGCCGCCCGGCCACCGCCGTACCCGAGCCGGGACGCCTGGGCCTCGCGGACCGTCGCGAGGGTGTCGAGCAGCAGGAAGACGAAGCGGTACATGACCTCGGCGACGTCGACGACCGCCTCGGGCACCCGAAGCCGGCGCATCCCGGCGACGAGGTCGACGAGCGGGGTCGTCGTGGCGAGCAGGGCCATCGCGGAGGTGGCGGCCAGCGAACGACCGAGCACCTCGGCCGCCCGGGCCAGCGTGGCCTCGGTGACGGCCACCGGCCCGGCCGACCACACGGCGTCTCCCGTCCCGCTGCCGACGGTCACGGCGATGCTCGCCGCCCCGAGGACGACGAAGGTCGCCGGTGCGAGGACGACCCGCAGGTAGGTGCGCCACGGCACCCGCGCCTGCGCGAGCGCGCACGTGACGGCGACGACGAGCACTGCGGCGCTCACCCCGGGCTCCCGGGTCGTCACGGCGACGAGCAGCAGCCCGAGCGCGAGCAGCGCCTTCTCCCCCGTGCTGCGGGTGCGCCAGCGGTTGCCCCACGCCGCGTCGTCGATGGCGAGGCGGGCCATCTCAGCCGTGCACCTCCTCGTGGCCCCGGTCGCCGCCGGTCCGCGGGGCACGCCGGCGCCGACGCTCGCGCAGCGTCCCGAACACGAAGCCGATGACCGCTCCCCCGAGGGCCGCCTGGAGGGCGAAGAGCGCGGACTCGATCTCCTTGCTCTCGGGGGCCCATAGGTGCTCGAACCACGGCTGGTAGCCGGGGTCGGTGGCGGTGATGGCGTCGGTGGCGGCGCCGTCGGTGCCGCCGTACCCGACGTTGCCGGCGACGAGGAAGCAGCCGAGGACGACGGCCACCGCGAGGACGACGAGGACCAGGGTGGTGCGGTGCTCACGCATCGACGGTCTCCTCCCGGACGTCGGGCTCGCCCACCCGGCCGAGGCCGGCGAGCTCGGGTCCGGCCCACGAGCGCAGCGCCCGGACGAGCAGGACACCGAGGATGCCCTCGACGACGGCGAGCGGGACCTGGGTGACGGCGAAGATGCCGAGGAAGCGGGCGAGCGAGCCGACGAGACCGCTCGTGGGGTCGGGGAACGCCAGGGCGAGCTGGAACGCCGTCGTCACGTACGTCGCGAGGTCGGCGACCGCCACCCCGACGAACACGGCGACGGCGAGCGGTGCGCGGCGCAGCAGCCGGTAGCAGCCGTACCCGGCCCACGGCCCGAGGACGGCCATCGAGAACACGTTGGCCCCGAGGGTCGTCAGCCCGCCGTGCGCGAGCAGCAGCGCCTGGAAGAGCAGGACGACCGTGCCGAGCAGCGCCATGACGGGCGGCCGGAAGACGATGGCCCCCACACCCGTGCCGGTGGGGTGCGAGGAGGACCCGGTGACCGAGGGCAGCTTGAGGGCGGAGAGGACGAACGTGAACGCCCCCGCTGCCCCGAGGAGCAGGCGGGCGTCCGGCCGTTCACGGACCAGGCGGCGTACCTCCCGCGCCCCGTGGACGACGAACGGGGCCGCGACGACCGTCCATCCGGCGGCATGGAGTGGTGGGAGGAACCCTTCGGCGATGTGCATGCGCTGCACCCTTCCCCGGGATGACGCGTCCCGGATGACGTCCCGGCGCCCCGAGTTCCTGGCTCGCGGAAGACCCGCTCACAGTGGCGCGACCGCCCCGGACTCCCACCGGGTTCCTCGACGCAGGCGCTGGTGGGGGCGAGGCTACCCGATACCGGTGGGGTCGGCGCCGGGTCCGCGCTCGCGGGTCGGCCGCTCCCGGGAGCCGTAGAGATGGCTCTCGACGAACCCCTCCGCGGCGAGCGCCGGCCCGACGAGGATGACCGACGCCTGGCGCAGCCCGGCCTCCTCGACGCGGTCCGCGACGTCGGCGAGCGTCGTCCGGATGACGAGCTCACGCGGCGTGCTCACGGCGGCCCCGACGACGACCGGGCAGTCCCCCCCGTAGTGCTCGGTCAGCGTCTCGGCGAGCCGCCGGGTGTGCCGGATCGCGAGGTGCAGGACGAGCGTGGCCCCGGTGGCGGCGTAGGTCGCGAGGTCCTCGCCCGGCGGCATGGCGGTGGAGTCGCGCTGGGCGCGGGTGAGGACGACGGTCTGGGCGACCTCGGGGACGGTGAGCTCGCGGCCGACGAGCGCGGCGGTGGCGGCGTAGGCGGGCACACCCGGTGTGACGTCCCAGGGGACCCCGGCGGCGTCGAGGCGACGGGCCTGCTCGGCCACGGCGGAGTACACCGACGGGTCGCCCGAGCACAGCCGCGCGACGTCGAGGCCGCGGGCGTGCGCCCCGACGAGGTGCCGGGTGATGGTGTCGAGGTCGAGGTGCTGGGTGTCGACCAGCTCGGCCCCCTCGGGGCAGTGCTCGAGCACGGCGGCGTCGAGGTAGGTCCCGGCGTAGAGGCACACCGGGCTCTCCCGCAGGATGCGCACGGCCCGCAGCGTGAGGAGGTCGGCGGCGCCGGGGCCCGCACCGACGAAGTGGACGGTCACGACGCCTTCTTCGTCACGGACCACTGGACGACCGGGCGGGCCGGGGTCCAGGACAGGTGCCGGCCGAGGGGCTCGGCCCGCTCGACCGTGAAGCGGCGCAGCGACCCACCGTGCCGGGCCTGCGCGGCGACGACGACGGCCTCGGTGCCGAGGGTCACGGCGTGCACGACGAGCCGCCCGCCGGGGCGCAGCGCCGACAGCGCGGCGTCGAGGGTCTGTTCGTCGGCTCCACCGCCGACGAACACGGCGTCCGGGGCGGGGAGGTCGGCCATGTGGTCGGCGGAGTAGCCCTCGACGACCTCCATGGCGACGCCGTGGGCCGCCGCGTTGTGGCGGATGCGCGCGGCGCGCTCCGGCTGGCGCTCGACCGCCACGGCCCGGGCCCGGGCGGCTGCACGGCACCACTCGACCGACACCGACCCGGCGCCGGCCCCGAGGTCCCACAGCAGCTGGCCGGGCAGCGGACGCAGCGCGCAGACCGCGAGCGCCCGGAGCTCGGCCTTCGTCAGCTGGCCGTCGGAGTCGAAGGCGTCGTCCGGGAGTCCCGGGGCGGTGCCCGGCAGGACGGCCGAGCGCGGCACCTCGACCGCCACGACATTGAGCCGCGGCAGCCCGGGTGAACCGCCCGCGAGCGCCTCGGCCGTCGTGTCGTGGCGGCTCTCGGAGCCGGCGCCGAGGTCGCCCAGCACCGTCATCCGGGCCTGACCGCAGCCGTGCTCGACGAGCACGCGGGCGACCGCGGTAGGTGTCTCCTCGGTGGCCGAGAGGACGACGAGCCGCGCACCCGGCGCGAGATGCGGGACGAGCGCGGCGGGCCGAGCCGAGACGAGCCCCACGACGACGCTCTCCTCCGCCGACCACCGCATCCGGGCCTGCGCGAGGGCCACCGACGACACCGCGGGATGCACGCGCACGGCGTCCGCGCCGAGCAGACGCACGAGGGTCGTCCCGATCCCGGAGACGAGCGGGTCGCCGCTGGCCAGCGCGACGACGCCGTCCTCCCCGAGGTCGGCGAGCAGCTCGGGCAGCCCGGCGGAGAGGGGTGAGGGCCACGGACGGCGGTCGGCGGCGTCCTGCGGCCCGAGGAGCCCGAGGAGCCGGGGCGAGCCGAGCACGACACGGGCGTCCCGCAGCAGCGCCCGAGCGGCGGGGGCCAGGGCGTCCGGCCCCTCGGCGGGGACGCCGACGACGTCGATCACGGCGCTCAGCGTAGGCGGGTCCGGACGGCGCGGGGCGGCCGGGCGGCGCGCGTGCCATGATGGCCCCGGCCTCGGCGAGGAATCCGGTGAGAGTCCGGAGCGGTCCCGCCACTGTCATCCCGCGAGGGAGAGCCAGGACGTCGCAGGGGCCCGCCGCCGCGCGACACCGGCGGCGTCCGTCACTCGGGCGAGCGTGGTCACTCGCCGCAGGAGGAGTCCGCAACCTCGTGGTCCACTACCCGTTCTCGGCCGTCGTGGGGTCCGACGACCTCGCCCTCGCCCTCGTCCTCACGACCGTCTCGCCGTCCGTCGGCGGGGTCCTCGTCCGCGGCGAGAAGGGCACGGCGAAGTCGACGATCGTCCGGGCGCTCGTCGACCTCCTCCCCGCCCAGCAGGTCGTCTCCGGATGCCGCTTCTCGTGCGACCCGGACGCCCCCGACCCGCGCTGCCCGGACGGCCCGCACCCCGCGGACGCCCCCTCCGAGCGCCGCCCGGCGCGGCTCGTCGAGCTACCGGTCGGCGCCACCGAGGACCGCGTCATCGGCTCGCTCGACCTCGGCCGCGCGCTCGGCGAGGGCCACGCGACGTTCCAGCCCGGCCTGCTCGCCGCCGCCCACCGCGGACTGCTCTACGTCGACGAGGTCAACCTCCTCCACGACCACCTCGTCGACCTCCTCCTCGACGCCGCGGCGATGGGCCGCACGAGCGTCGAGCGGGACGGGGTCTCGGTGAGCCACGCCGCCGAGCTCGTGCTCGTCGGCACGATGAACCCCGAGGAGGGCGAGCTCCGCCCGCAGCTGCTCGACCGGTTCGGCCTCACCGTCGAGGTGGCCGCCTCCCGCGAGCCGGACGAGCGCGCCGAGGTCGTTCGGCGCCGGCTCGCCTTCGACGCCGATCCCGGGGCCTTCGCGGCCCGCTACTCCGAGGCCCAGGCCGACCTCGTCCAGCGGATCGCCGCCGCCCGGGACGGCGTCGACGACGTCGAGCTCACCGACGCCGCGCTCGGGGCGATCGCCCGGGTGTGCGCGGGCTTCGACGTCGACGGCATGCGGGCAGACATCGTCACCGCCCGCGCCGCGAAGGCGCACGCCGCGTGGCACGGCCGCACCAGGGTCACCCGCGCGGACGTCCGGGCCGCGGCCCGGCTCTCGCTCCCCCACCGGCGCCGCCGCAACCCGTTCGACGCCCCGGGACTGGACGAGGACCTCCTCGACCAGCTGCTCGACGGCCTCGAGGACGACCCGGAGCCCGAGCCGCCCGGTCCCGGCGACGACAGCCCGGAGGGTGGCGCCTCTCCCGAGGACCGCGACCCGTCCCCCGACGCGGTCGACACCCCCTCGGACGCCGCGGACCCCGGCCCGTCCGAGCCCGCGGAGCCGGCCGAGCCGGAGCCCGCCGACGCCCGGGGCGAGGCGCCGCAGGAGGGGCCGGAGGGCCACGGCGCCGCACCGACCGGTCTGGCGCGGTCGGGGCAGGCGTTCCGCCCGAAGGTCCTCCGGCTCACCGGTGTCGGCCTCGGCGACCCCGGCAAGCGCAGCCGCGCGCTGACGACCTCCGGACGCACCGTCGGCTGGCGCACCGGGTCCACCGGGCGCCTGCACCTCCCGGCCACCGTCACGGCGGCGGCGCGCGCCCGGGCCGCCGGTGAGCAGGGGCGGCTGCGGGTCGCCCCCGACCACCTGCGCACGGCCGTGCTCCAGGGACGCGAGTCCAACCTCGTCCTCCTCGCCGTCGACGCGTCCGGATCGATGGGCGCACGCCGGCGCATGGAGGAGGTCAAGACCGCGGTCCTCTCACTCCTTCTCGACGCCTACCAGCGCCGCGACCGGGTCGGTCTGGTCAGCTTCCGCGGCACGTCGGCGAGCCTCGACCTCTCGCCCACCTCGTCGGTCGAGGCCGCGGCGCGCTGCCTCGAGACCGTGCCGCACGGCGGCCGCACCCCGCTCGCCGAAGGGATGGCCCTCGCGGCCCGCACCCTCGAGGTCGAGCGCATCCGCGACCCGCGCCGCCGTCCGCTCCTCGTCCTCGTCACCGACGGGCGGGCCACGTCCGGCCCGGACGCGCTCGACCGCGCGCGCCGGGTCGCCGACGCCTGGCCGGCCACCGGCGTCCAGAGCGTCGTCGTCGACTGCGAGACGGGCCGCTTCCGGCTCGGCCTGGCCGCCGACCTCGCCGCCCGGATGGGCGCCACCCACGTCCCCCTCGGCGAGGTCGCCGCCGACGCGCTCGTCGCCACCGTCGCGTCCGCGCAGGCCGCGGCCGACCCCCGGACGCCGTCACGAGGGAGGGTCGCCTGATGCCGAAGGGACAGGTGCCGGTCACCGCCGACGACGGCCTGACGACGCGCCAGCGCCGCAACCGGCCACTCGTCGTCGTCCACGGCGGTCCGGGGAAGGGCAAGTCGACCGCCGCGTTCGGGCTCGCGCTGCGCGGCTGGAACCAGGGCTGGTCGATCGGGGTGTTCCAGTTCGTCAAGAGCGCCAAGTGGCGGATCGGCGAGCAGGCCGCGCTGGAGGCCCTCGGCCGCCTCCACGAGCAGACCGGCGAGGGTGGGCCGGTCGAGTGGCACAAGATGGGCTCGGGCTGGTCGTGGTCGCGCAAGGAGGGCACCGAGGAGGACCACGCCGCCGCCGCTCGCGAGGGCTGGGCCGAGATCGCCCGCCGGCTCGCCGAGGAGACCCACACGCTCTACGTGCTCGACGAGTTCACCTACGTCCTCAAGTGGGGCTGGGTCGACGTCGACGAGGTCGTCCGGGTGCTGCGTGAGCGGCCCGGCTACCAGCACGTCGTCATCACCGGGCGCGACCCCGACCCCCGGCTCCTCGAGGTCGCCGACGTGTTCACCGAGATGACGAAGGTCAAGCACCCCTTCGACCAGGGGCAGAAGGGCCAGAGGGGCATCGAGTGGTGAGCGTCCCGCGGGTCGTCGTCGCGGCGGCCGCCTCCGGCCAGGGCAAGACGACGGTCGCCGTCGGGCTCATGGCCGCGCTCAGCCGTGCCGGGCACGTCGTCGCGGGCGCCAAGGTCGGGCCCGACTACATCGACCCCGGCTACCACGCCCTCGCCACCGGACGGCCCGGCCGCAACCTCGACCCCTGGCTGCAGGGCGAGGAGCGCGTCCTGCCCCTCCTGCTGCACGCTGCAGCGACCCCCGAGCCGGCGGATGTCACGGTCGTCGAGGGCGTCATGGGGCTCTTCGACGGCCGGCTCGGCACCGACGGCTGGGCCTCCACCGGCCACGTCGCCGCACTCACCCGCTCCCCCGTCCTCCTCGTCCTCGACATCTCGTCGGCGGCCCGGACGGTCGCCGCCACGGTGCACGGCCTGCGCACCTTCGACCCGAGCGTGCAGGTGGGCGGGGTCGTCCTCAACAAGGCCGGGTCCGAGCGGCACGCCACCGAGGTCCGCCGCGCGGTCGAGGCCCTCGGCGTCCCCGTTCTCGGTGTGCTCCCTCGCGACGCCGGGGTCTCCGCACCCTCCCGCCACCTCGGGCTCGTCCCCGTGGCCGAGCGCGACGACGCCGTCGCCGCGCTGGACCGCCTCGCCGAGCAGACCGCACGGCTCGTCGACCTCGACGCCGTCGTCGCGCTCGCCCGCACCGCACCGGACCTCGATGCCGCCTCGTGGACGCCCCCGGTCGGGCGGCAGCGCCCGGCACGCCGGGTCGCGGTGGCGGGTGGGCGGGCCTTCACCTTCCGCTATGCCGAGGTCGACGAGCTGCTCCGCGCCCAGGGGTGCGAGCCGGTCGTCTTCGACCCCGCGCTCGACCCCGTCCTGCCCGCCGGCACGAGCGGCATCTACCTCGGCGGCGGCTTCCCCGAGATGCATGCCGCGACCCTCGCCGGCAACACCTCGCTGCTCGCCGACGTCGCCGACGCCGTGCGCTCCGGCATCCCGACGGTCGCCGAGTGCGCCGGGCTGCTCTACCTCGCCCGGGCGGTCGACGGCCACCGCATGGTCGGGGCGGTGCCCACCGACGCCGCGATGCATCCCCGGCTCACCCTGCGCTACCGGACGGCCACCACGGCGCACGAGACGCTGCTCGGCCCCGCTGGCACGACGGTGCGCGGCCACGAGTTCCACCGCACCCGCACGGCACCGGGCCACGGAGAGCAGCCGGGCTGGCTCCTCGACGGCGACGCCGAAGGATGGTCCCTCGACCCCGCCGGCACCGGCTCCCCGACGCTGCACGCGTCCTACCTCCACGTCCACTGGGCGGGCCACCCCGAGGTCGCGGCCCGCTTCGCCGACGCCGTGCACGCCGCACCGACCCGGGTCGCCCTGCCGGTGCCCGAGCCCGCTGTGCCGATCGGGTCCGGCGCGCCGGGTGACGCCCCGGCCGACCCGCTCCGCCACCACGGCGACGCCGAGGCGACACCCGGGCTCATCGACCTCGCGGTCAACGTCCGCGGGAGCGCGCCACCCCCGTGGCTGGCCGAGCACCTGCGCCGGGCCGTCGACGACCTCGCGGCCTACCCCAGCGCGGACACCGCCCGCTCCGCCCTGGCCCGCCGGCACGGCGTCTCAGAGGCCGCCGTCCTCCCCACCGCCGGCGCCGCCGAGGCGTTCACCCTCCTCGCCCGCGCCCTCCCGGCCCGGCGCGCGGTCGTCGTCCATCCGCAGTTCACCGAGCCCGAGGCGGCCCTGCGCCTCGCGGGCACCGTGCCCGAGCACGTCGTCCTCTCGGCGCACGACGGCTTCGCCCTGCACCCGGAGGCCGTCCCGCGCGACACCGACCTCGTCGTCGTCGGCAACCCCACCAACCCCACGGGGGTGGTGCACCCACGCGCAGCCCTCGAGGCACTCCGCGCCCCCGGCCGGGTGCTCGTCGTCGACGAGGCGTTCATCGACACCGACCCGCACGAGGACGCCTCGCTCGTCGGCGCCGACCTCACCGGCGTGCTCGTCGTCCGGTCGCTCACGAAGACCTGGGCGCTGGCGGGGCTGCGCGCCGGGTACGTCGTCGGCGACCCCGCGCTCGTCGCCCGGCTCGCCCGGCACCAGCCGCCGTGGTCGGTCGGCACCCTCGCCGCGCGGGTCATGGTCGAGACCGCGAGCCCGCTGGCCCGCGCGGAGGCCGCCCGGGCGGCCGAGGAGACCGCCGGGTGGCGCCGCCACCTGCTGCGCGGGCTCACCGACCTCGGGCTGCGCCCCGTCCCGTCCGCGACGAGCTTCGTCCTCGTCGAGGTCGGCGGCGGTGTGCGCGAGGCGCTGCGCGACCGCGGGTACGCCGTACGGCGCGGCGACACCTTCCCCGGCCTCGGGCCGCAGTGGGTGCGCATCGCCGTGCGCGACCCGCTGACCAGCGACGGCCTGCTGCGCGAGCTCGGCCGGGCGCTCGCCTCGCGGTCGGAGCGGTCCGCGTGAGCCTCGCCCTGCCCGTCGCCGCCGGCTCGAGCGTGCTCGTGACCCGCCCCGGCGCCCGCGTGGCCGAGACGGTGCACGCCCTCGCAGCCCAGGGCGTGCACCCCGTGGTCCGGCCCGACGCGACGACCCCGGACGACGTCCTGGCCCAGCTGCACGACCTCGCCGGGCGCGGGCTGCTGCGCGTCGACCCGGAGGCAGAGGCCGACGGTGCGGACGTCGTGCTCCGCGACCCGCACACACCGGCCCCGGAGGCAGACCGACCGCAGGGCTCGGACGGCATCGGACGGGTGACCCTCGTCGGCGGCGGCCCCGGCGACCCCGGTCTCCTCACGACCGCGGGGCTCGCGGCGGTCGAGCGCGCCGACGTCCTCGTCTGCGACCGGCTCGCCCCGCTCGCGGTGCTCTCCCGGGCCAGACCCGACGCCGAGGTCGTCCACGTCGGCAAGATCCCGCGCGGGGCGTTCACGCCGCAGGAGGCCATCGACGCCCTGCTCGTCGAGCGTGCCTCGCGGGGGCTCGACGTCGTCCGGCTCAAGGGCGGCGACGGCTTCGTCTTCGGACGCGGCGGCGAGGAGTGGAACGCCTGTGTCCGCCACGGCATCCCGGTCACCGTCGTCCCGGGCGTCTCCTCGGCGGTCGCGGCGCCGGCGCTCGCCGGCATCCCCGTCACCCACCGGGCCCTGACCCAGGGCTTCGTCGTCGTCTCCGGCCACGTCGGGCCTGACGACCCGCGCAGCGAGGTCGACTGGGGTGCCATCGCCCGGTGCGGGCTCACCCTCGTCGTCCTCATGGGCAACGCCACGTTCGGCGAGATCGCCGATGAGCTCGTCCGGCACGGGATGCCTGCGGACACCCCGTCGGCCTGCGTCGCCGAAGGGTCGCTGCCCGGCCAGCAGACCGTCCGGGCCCCCCTGGCCGGCCTCGCCGACGCCACGGCTGCCGCGGGGGTGGGGCCGCCGTCCGTCGCCGTCGTCGGTGCGGTCGTCGACGCCCTCGAGCAGCCGACGTGAGCGCCGCCGACGCCGCGCCCGGGCTGCGGCTCGCAGTCGGCACGCTGACCGTCGTGCCCAGCGGCGACATCGGCGAGGTCACGCCGGCGCACGCGCGCTGGGCGATGGCGCTCGCGCCCGTCGCCGCGTTGCCGGTCGGCGTGGCCGTCGGTGCCGTCACCCTCGCCGGGCATGTGCTCGGCGCCCCCTCGATCGTCACCGGCGCGTTCGCCGTCGGCGCCGGCGCGCTCGCGACCCGCGCGATGCACCTCGACGGCCTCGCCGACACCGTCGACGGCCTCGGCGCGGGCTGGGACCGCGAGCGCGCGCTCGCCGTGATGCGCTCGGGGGACGTCGGCCCGATGGGCGTGGTCGCGCTGGTCGTCGTCCTCATGGCCCAGGCCGCGGCGGTCGGCGCACTCGCCTCGGGGGCCTCGGGGGCGCTCGTGGCCGGGGTGGCCGTCGCGCTCGGCCGGGTCGCCTGCACCGGGGTCTGCGTCCGTGGCGTGCCCGCCGCCCGTCCGGACGGGCTCGGGGCGCTCGTCGCGTCGACCGTCCCCGGGCCAGTCGTCCTCGGCTGGGTCGTCCTGGCCGCTGCCGCGCTGGCTGGGCTGGGCGCGGCAGCCGGGGCCGGATGGGCCGCCGGCCCGGTCGGTGTGCTCGTCGCCGTCCTCGCGGTGGCCTGGCTCGTCCGGCGCGTCGTCCGGACCGTCGGCGGCGTCACCGGCGACACCGTCGGCGCTGCCGTCGAGGTCGCCACCACCGTCCTGCTCGCCGCCATCGCCACCGGGGCGCAGGCGTGAGGACGCTCGTCACGGGAGGGGTACGCTCCGGCAAGTCACATGTCGCCGAGGGGCTGTTCGACGCGCGCGAGGGCGTCACGTACGTCGCCACCGGGCCGCGCGCCGACGACCCCGACTGGGCCGACCGCGTCGCGGCGCACCGGGCCCGCCGGCCCGCCTCGTGGTCGACCCTCGAGACGAGCGACCTCGCGGGCGCGCTGGCCGGGCTCACCGGCCCCGCGCTCGTCGACTGCGCCGGCACCTGGCTCACCTCCGTGCTCGACGACCTCGGAGCCTGGGACGCCCCCCGTGCCGACTGGGTGGACGCCCTGCACGAGCGGACCGACGCGGTCGTCGCCGCGTGGGCCGGCTGCCCGCACGACGTCGTGCTCGTGACGAACGAGGTCGGCTGGGGCGTCGTCCCGGCGCACCGCTCCGGGCGGGTCTTCGCCGACGAGCTCGGCCGGCTCAACCAGGACCTCGCGGCCGTGAGCGACACCGTCCTCCTCGTCGTGGCCGGGCGGGTGCTGCCGCTCCCCGGCCCGTGAGCCGCTACGTCGCCGACCCGGTGGCCGTCGGGCTCGTCGCCGGCGTCGTCCTCGACCGGATGCTCGGCGACCCCCGCCGCCTCCACCCCGTCGCGGGCTTCGGGACGCTCGCCCTGCGGGTCGAGCGCGCGCTCTACGCACCGAGCCGGAGGCGGGGAGCGGTCGCCGAGGGCGTCCTCGTCGGTGGGGCGGTGCTGCTCGGCGCCGCCGGCTCCCGGCTGCCCCCGGGTCCGCGCGCGCTCGCCGTGGCGGCCGCCACCTGGGCGGTGCTCGGCGGGCGGTCCCTCGAGCGCGAGGCGACCGCCGTGGCCGCGGCCGCGGGCGGGGGCGACCTCGACGGCGCGCGGCAGCGGGTGCGCTCGCTCGTGGGGCGGGACCCGAGCACGCTGGACGCCGACGGGCTGGCGCGGGCCTGCACCGAGAGCCTCGCCGAGAACACCGTCGACGCCGTCGTCGCCCCGCTGCTCTGGGGAGCCGTCGCCGGGCTGCCCGGACTGCTCGGGCACCGGGCCGTCAACACCCTCGACGCGATGGTCGGCCACCGCTCGACACGCTACGAGCGGTACGGATGGGCCGCCGCGCGAGTCGACGACGTCGCCGCGTGGGTGCCGTCCCGGGTCACCGTGCTGCTCACCGCCGCTGACGCCCAGCTGCGCTCCGGCCGGGGAGCGATCGTCGTGCGCACGGCGCGCCGGGACGGCCCGCGCCATCCGAGCCCGAACGCCGGCCCGGTCGAGGCCGCCTGGGCCGCGGCCCTCGGCATCCGCCTCGGCGGCAGCAACACCTACGGCGAGGTCGTCGAGGACCGCGGGGTCCTCGGGGACGGTCCGGCGCCCACCGTGCGTGACGTGCCGCGAGCGACCGCCCTGCTCCGACGGGTCACGTGGGCGGCGCTCGGGACGGCCGTCGGCCTCCGTCTCGCCCGACGGGCGCTCAGCCGCTGAGCCGGCGCAGCACGGCGTCGACGTCGTCCACGACCTCGACGCCGGGCGGGACCGGTGGGCGGCGGACGACGACCACCGGCATCCCGAGGGCGCGCGCGGCGTCGAGCTTGGCCGCGGTGTACGCGCCGCCGGAGTCCTTCGTCACGAGGACGTCGGCCCGGTGCCCCCGGAACAGCGCGGTCTCGCCGGCCTCGTCGTAGGGGCCGCGGTCGAGGACGACCGTCCACGCGTCCGGCAGCGGCTCCTCCGTCGGCTCGACGAGGCGGACGAGCACGGCGCGGTCGCGCCATGACCGGTAGTGCGGCAGCGTCTGCCGGCCGGTGGTGAGAGCGGGCCGCTCGCCGAGCGCGCTCGCGGTGTCACGTGCGGCGTCGTGGCCGTCCACCCAGTGCCACTCCCCCGCATCCGGGTGGCCGCCCCAACCGGGGCGCGCCAGCCGCAGCAGCGGCACGCCTTCCGCGGAGGCCGCGGCCACGGCGTGCTCGGTCATCGTCGCGGCGAACGGGTGCGTGGCGTCGACGACGTGGGTCCAGCCGTGCTCCCGGATGGCGCCGCGCAGACCGTCCACGCCGCCGAAGCCGCCGACCCGGACCCGCCCCTCGGGCATCCGGGGTCGGGAGACCCGGCCGGCGAGCGAGGACGTGACGTCGATGCCCACCGCGACGAGCCGGGACGCGAGGTCGCGGGCCTCGGCGGTCCCGCCGACGACGAGGATCCGGAGGTGGTCGGGGACGTGCGGCACGCCCGGCACCCTAGCCCGGGCCGTCGGTTGGCAGAATCTCCGGCATGAGCAACCTCGAGCTTGACCACGACCCCGCCTGGCTGAGCCGCGAGGACCTCGACGCCGCACGCGAGAAGCTCCCCATCCTCTACGTCGACGCCGTGCCGGTGCGGGTCGACGAGCGCGGCGAGGTCGGCGAGGTCGGTGTGCTCCTCCGCCTCGACGCCGAGGGCAAGGTGTGCCGCGAGCTCGTGTCGGGCCGGGTCCTGCACCACGAACGGGTGCGTGACGCGCTGCTCCGGCACATCGAGAAGGACCTCGGTCCCGTGGCCCTGCCGCGCGTCCCCGTGGCGCCGCAGCCGTTCACCGTCGCCGAGTACTTCCCCACACCTGGCGTCACGCCGTTCCACGACCCGCGCCAGCACGCGGTGTCCCTGGCGTTCGTCGTCCCGGTGGCCGGCGACTGCTCGCCGCAGAACGACGCGCTCGACCTCACCTGGCTGACCCCCGAACAGGCCCTCGACCCCGGCATCCAGGCCGAGATGGACCGCGGCCACGGCGTGCTGCTCCGGCAGGCGCTGGCCTACCTCGGTCACTCCGTCTGAGCGCCGTACCCCGCCCGCGTCCCGCCGCCCAGATCGGGCTACAGGCCCGGCGCGCGGTCGTGCTCGCGGACTGGAAGCCTTCTGTCAGGTCCCGAGCCGTCTGCAGACGGCTCGTTGCCGCCAGTGCGGCTTTCGAGCCGAGGTGAAGATGACCAACACGATGACGAAGATGAACGGGAAGAGGACCGGGAGGGCAGCGTCTGAGACGCTCGCCGCTGGCGGGCCCTTGGCAGCTCGCTCGAGGGCGCTCCCGGACCAGCGCGGTCCGAAGATGGAGGCCGAGCGCGACGGCATGCCGCGACGGCACGGCGTTGGGCCGAAGCGCTCACAAGGGTCTAAACTACATAAGTGATCTCTGTATTATTTAGTTTAGACCGTCTGTGAGGGCTTTCTGGTGCACTCTTTCGTCGACCTCGACCGAGTCCTCGGCGCTGTGCCGGCGCCCTTGGTGATGACGTTGCGCGACATCGACCGCGGACAGGGCAGCGAGGGGCTGTACCTCAACCAGGTTCCCGATCTGCTGACTGAGCTGGCCAACCGCGCTCGAGTCGCAAGCATCACTGCGTCGTCCGCCCTCGAGGGCGTCGTCGTCAAGAACCGCAGCCGTGCGGCCGCCATCATCGCCAACAAGCCCATCGAGCTGCGCACCCGCAGCGAACAAGAGCTCGCCGGCTACCGCGCTGCTCTCGACTACCTCTTCGCCGACGACTGGCGCCCCTTGAACGTCGGCCTGCTCCTCCACCTGCACCGACTGCTTTTCGCGGATACCAAGGTCACCGGTGGGGCCTTCAAGCAGAGCGACAACCTTGTCGTCGACCGGTCCCCCGACGGGGTCCAGACCGTTCGCTTCAAGCCCGTTCCTGCCGCTCGCACCGAGTACTACGCCGCCGACCTGATCGACCGCTATGTCGATGCAGTCAGGGCAGACCAACACCACCCAGTGCTCCTCGTCGGCTTGTTCGTCCTAGACCTGCTCATCATCCACCCGTTCGACGACGGCAATGGCCGAGTGGCACGCGCGCTCACGAACGCCCTACTCGCCGAGGCCGGCTATGGGGTCGGTCGCTACGTGTCGCTCGAACAGCTCATCGCCGAGTCTGCCGACGACTACTACCAGGCGTTGCTCGACTCGACCCACGACTGGAACGACCACGCCAACGACCCATGGCCCTGGTTGAAATACTTCAGCCAACTCCTCGCCCGCGGTTATGCCCGGCTTGCTGAAGGTGTCGCCGCCGACAGGTCTGGAGGCACGAAATCGGAACGCGTCCGGGAGCACGTCCTGAGGCACGGTGCGCCCGTCTTCGCGATCTCCGATGTCAGAGCAGCGCTCCCCGGAATCAGCGATCCCACCATCCGACTCGTCCTCAACGATCTGAAGGATGAAGGGCTGCTCAAACCGCAGGGCACAGGGCGCTCGGCCGTCTGGTTGCGGGTCACCACCTGAGCCTCTCGGCGACGCGTCGCGCCGCCCCAGGTCAGCCGGTGAACTCGTCGCGGGTGCGGCGCATGTCCGCCGCGTCCCGCTCGTGCGCCTCCTCGGGCGTCGGGGCCGTGCCACCGAGCCGGGCCGGCACCCAGCGCAGGTCGTCCCCGCTGAGCCTCGGGTAGGCCGCCTGCTGGGCGTCGAGCTGAGCCTGCATCGCGGCGCGCAGCCGCTCGGTCGCGGCCGCGACGTCCTCACGGCGCTCGACGTGCAGCGGCTCCCCCACCGTGATGTGGATCGGGATGCGCGCGAACCCGCGCTTCTTCGGCAGCTCCTTGGTCCACACCCGATGCCCGCCCCAGATGGTCGTCGGCAGGAGCGGCACCCCGGCGGCCTGCGCCATCTTCACCGCGCCCGGCTTGAACGGCTTGAGCTCGAAGGAGCGCGACATGGTCGCCTCCGGGAAGACGCCGACGATCTCGCCGTCCTTCAGAGCCCCCAGCGCCTGGCGGAAGGCGTCGCCCCCGGACTGCCGGTCGACCGGGATGTGCTTCATCCCCCGCATCAGCGGCCCGGCGACGGGGTGGCCGAAGATCGACTGCTTCGCCATGAACCGGACGTACCGGCCGTGCCGCCGGGCGGGGAGCCCGGCGTACGTGAAGTCGAGGTACGACGTGTGGTTGATCGCCATGACCGCGCCGCCGACGCGGGGCACGTTCGCACGCCCCAGGATGGTGAACCGCGTGCCCTGGAGGAAGAACACCGTGCGGGCGGCCCCCACGACTGACCGGTACAGCGGCTCCATGGACCCACCCTAGTCGTCCTCGCGTCCCGCCTCGGACGGTCCGCGCGTCAGGGATGCACCGGCGGGTGCCAGGCGCTCTGGAACACCTGGTCCCCGAGGTCGCGGGAGATGATCCGCGCCCGCCCGGGCGGCTGCACCGACGGCTTGACCCGGCCGATGAGCATGCCCTCGTCCGGGCTCCCGGACAGCAGCACACCCGGAGCACCGAGGTCCCGCACGGTCTGCAGCACCGGCTCGAACAGCGCCCGCGACGCCCCACCGCTGCGGCGCGTGACGAACAGGTGCAGCCCGACGTCCCCGGCCTGCGCGAGCAGCGGCACGAGCGGGCGCAGCGGCGACCCGGCCGAGGTGACGACGAGGTCGTAGTCGTCGACGAGGAAGAAGATCTCGGCACCGGACCACCACGACCGGGCCCGCAGCTGCTCCGCGGTGACGTCCGGCCCCGGCAGACGGGACTTGAGGAAGCCGGCGATCCCCTCGACCTCCTCGACCGTCTGCTCCTCGGTGGTCAGGTACTGGGCGAGGTGGTCCTCGGGCAGCTCGCCGAGCAGGCCGCGCCGGTAGTCGACGACGACGAGCTTCGCCTGCTGCGGGGTGTGGAGCCGCGCGACCTCGTGGGCCACGCCGCGCAGGAACGCCGTCTTGCCGCTGTCGCCGTCCCCGAGGAGGTACAGGTGCGGGTCCTCCTCGAGGTCCAGGCCGATGGGAGCGAGGTTGGCCTCGTCGACGCCGAGGAGCAGCCGGCGGTCGTCCGGCCCCGCGAGCTCGCGGACCGCGTCCAACGTGATCTTCTCTGGCAGCAGCCGCAGCTTCGGCCCGCGCGGGCCCGTCCAGGCGGCGTTGACCTTCGCGACGAGGTCCTCGACGCCGTCGCCGAGGTCGTCGACCCCACCGCTGTCGTCGACCCGCGGCACCGCCCCGAGGAAGTGGTGCTTGCCGGCGGTGAGACCACGGCCGGGACGGCCCTTCGGGACGTTGGCGGCCACGCGACGGTCGACCTCGGAGTCGGTGGGGTCACCGAGCCGGAGCTCGACGCGAGTGCCGAGGACGTCACGGATCTGGTTGCGGAAGTCCATCCACCGCGAGGTCGTGATGACGACGTGCACCCCGAACGTCAGGCCGCGCCCGGCGAGCTCGGTGATGACCGGCTCGAGCTCGTCGAAGTCGGAACGGACGGTGGGCCAGCCGTCGACGACGAGGAACACGTCGCCGTAGCCGTCGTCGACCCGGCCCGCGGCCCGCCACCGCCGGTACGTCTCGATGGAGTCGACGCCGTGGTCGCGGAAGTAGGTCTCTCGGGCGTCCACGATGCCCTTGATCTCCGAGACGAGACGCCGGACGACCTCTGGCTCGCTCCGGTTCGCGACCCCCGCGACGTGCGCGAGCTTGGTGAACGGCGTGAAGGTGCCGCCGCCGAAGTCGAGAACGTAGACCTGGCTCTCGACGGGAGTCGTCGTGAGCGCGATGGCCCCGACGACCGTCCGGGCGAAGGTGCTGCGCCCCGAGCGCGGCCCGCCGACGACCGCCACGTGCCCGGCCGCGCCGCCGAGCGAGAGGACATGGAGCTCGCGGCGCTGCTCCAGAGGCCGGTCGACGATCCCGACCGGGAGGACGTAGTCGCCCCGCTCCCGCCAGGTCCTGCTCACGAGGCCGAGCTCGGGGTCCGGGGCGAGGTCGCGCATCAGCTGGTCGAGCGAGCTGGGCACGTCGAGCGGCGGGAGCCACACCTGGTGTGCGGGCCGGCCGCGCCCCTTCATCCGGGACACGGCGATGTCGAACACCGCACGCTCCTCGACGGGCTCGGACGTCCCCGCCTGCGGGGCGGGCTCGACGGCCCGACGCCCGGCGGTGACCGGCGCCAGGGTGAACGGCAGGATGTCCGAGCTGCCGGCGGGACCGCCGTCGGCGGCGGCCGCCCGGCGGCGACGGCCCTTCGGCGGCCCGGACACGTACGCCGCCTTGAACTTGGTCAGCGTCGTCTGGTCCGGCTTGAGGTAGCCGAGACCCGGCACCGGCGGCAGCTCGTAGGCGTCGGGGACGCCGATGACCGTCCGGGACTCGCCGGCCGAGAAGGTGCGCAGACCGATCCGATACGACAGGTGCGACTCCAGTCCGCGCAGCCGCCCCTCCTCGAGCCGCTGCGAGGAGAGCAGGAGGTGCATCGACAGCGACCGGCCGAGCCGCCCGATCGCGACGAAGAGGTCGGCGAACTCGGGCTTGGCGGAGAGCAGCTCGGAGAACTCGTCGGCGACGATGAGGAGGGCCGGCAGCGGCTCGAGGTCGGCTCCCTGGGCCCGGGCCCTCTCGTAGTCGGTGACGTTCGCGAAGTTGCCGGCGGAGCGCAGCAGCTCCTGACGCCGGGTCATCTCGCCCTGGAGGGCGTCCTGCATGCGCTCGACGAGGCTCAGCTCCTGGCCGAGGTTGGTGATGACGGCCGAGACGTGCGGCAGGTCCGCCATCCCGGCGAACGTGGCACCGCCCTTGAAGTCGACGAGCACGAAGTTCAGCGCCTCGGAGCTGTGCGTCATGGCGAGGGCGAGCACGAGGGTGCGCAGGAGCTCGGACTTGCCCGAGCCGGTGGCACCGATGACGAGCCCGTGCGGGCCCATGCCCTGCTGGGCGGACTCCTTGATGTCGAGTGCGACGGGCTGGCCCGTCTCGTCGACCCCGATGGGCACCCGTAGCCGGTCCCGCTGCAGGCGCGGCCGCCAGGCGGTCTCGACGTCGAGGTCCCGCACGTCGCCGGTGCCGAGCAGGTCGACGAGCTCGGTGGAGGCGGTGAGCGCGTCGCGCGCCTCCGGCTCGTCGGCCGTGTAGCGGGGGGCGAGGCGCCGGGCGGCCGCCTCCGCCCGCGTGGTCGACAGCTGGTCGGCGACCCCGTGGGCGACGCCGCGGGCCATGCTGATGATCTCGAGCGGTGCGGTGCCGGCGTGCGGGCCGGTGGTCGTCTGCGGGCCGACCGCGAGGCGCAGCGTGGTGGGGTCCGCGAGCTCTCCCCAGGACTCGGGCAGGTCCAGGACCGTGACGCCCAGGACTCCCTCGGGCGTGATGACGGGGTTGCCGGGCGGGGCGTGGCCGCCGTCGACGACGAGAAGGACGTGCGGCAGGGACGGACGGTCCGAGGGCCCGAACCGCGGCCGCTCGACGATCTCCTGCGGCAGGAGCGCGAGCAGGTCGTGGACGGACTCGCCGACGAGCCGGACCGGCCCGACGGCGTCCCGCTCGCGGGGGCTCAGGGCATGCGGCAGCCACTTGAGCCACTCCCACTCGGCGCGCGCCTCGCGGGAGACCAGGGCGGCGACGACGAGGTCCTCCGGCGCATGCTGCATCGCCGCGGACAGCACGACGGACCGCGCCAGCGAGCGCGCCGGGTCGGCGTCCCCGGTGACCTCGACGTGCGGCCAGGAACGCAGGGCCGCGGACGCCGGGAGACCCGGCTGGACCCGGTGGGTCGCGAGGAAACGGTGCAGCGCGGACGCCGCCACGGGGTCGAGCTGGGCGAGCGGCGCGGTCTCGGGCGCCTCGAGCTCGAGGCAGAGCGGCTGGGACGTGGTGCCCATCCGGACCTGGAGGAAGTCGGCGTCGGCCGTGCTGCGTTCCCACACCCGGGTGCCCTCGGCGGCGATGACGGGCAGCGCGGCCGGGTCCGGGTAGTCCCAGAGCGCCGCGGCCCGCTGACGGCTCGCGGCCTCCCGGACCGTCTCGCGCGTCTCGGCGAGGTAGGCGAGGTACTCGCGCCGTGCGGCGATCGTCTGCGCGGCGTGCTGCTGGCGCTGCCGCACGCCGCTGGCGAGGACGAACCCGACGCTCGCGACGAGGAACATGCCGGCCGTGAACCAGGCCCGGGGCCCGGTCTGGGACAGGGCGACGAAGCCGATGGAGCCGAGCGAGCCGAGCATCGGCACGGCCTGCATGAGCAGGCCGCTGGCCCCCTCGGACGGGGTGATCTCCGGGGGCGGCTGGAGCGTGAGCCGACCGGACGGCACCTCCGGCGCCTGCTCCCGGCCTCCGGCCCGCGCGGCCACGGACATCCGCTCTCCCTCCCCTCGCGCACCTGACGGACGGACCAACGGTACCCGTGGATACTGGACCCTCGCGGGCAGTGCCCGGAGGTTCGTACGCCAGGAGGAGGGGAGAGCCGGTGGAGGAGCCGACACAGCAGCTCACCCTCGTCGCCGACGAGCGTCGCTACGACCTCGTCGTGCCGGTCGGCGTCCGGGTCACGGACGTGCTCTCGGTGCTCGGCATCAGCTCGAGCGCCACCCCCAGCTCGGTCGCCACGGCGGCCGGGCACGTCTACGGGCCGCAGGACCGGATCGACGACGCCCTCCCCACCGGGACCGTGCTCACGGTGGTCCGGACCACCACGCACCGCGTGCACCGCGACGTCGTCAGCCTCGACCGCTCCTCGTCCGCACCCGGCGCGCGTGCGTCCGCCCCCTCCTGGGCGGGTGGCTCCCGCTCGCCCAGCGCCCTCGACGAGCCGGGCGTCAGCGCCGTGGACGACTCCACCCGGCGCCGGGAGTCCGTCGAGGACGCCGACGCCACGGTGAGCCGGGCGTCGCTGCACCGCGACGACCGGCGTCCCCGCCGCTCCCGGGCGCGCCGCGGCGCCGGCTCACCGGAGGTCGCGGTCGCGGTGGTGCTCGGCGTCGCCGTGGTCAGCCTGCTCGCCGGCCTGCTCGCCGTCCTCACCCCCGCGGACGCCTCCGCGGGCGTCCTCGGGTCCGTGCCCGCCCGGTGGGTGGCGGCGGGCGTGGCCCTCGCCGGTGCCGTCGGGGTCACTCTGCTCACGCCCCGCCACCGGGCCGGGGCCACCGTCGTGCGACTGGCCGGCGCACCTGCGCTCGCCGTCACCGCCGGCCTCGTCGTCCCGCTCGGGGCGTCACCGTCGCGGACGTCGGTGTCGGTCGCCCTCGCCGGTGCTCTCGGCGCGGTGGTCACCGCCCTCGCGTCCTCCGACGGCTCACCGGCCGACCGCGCGGAGCGCACCGCCACGGCCTGCCTCGGTGGCGTGGCCACGCTCGTGGCCCTCACCGTGCTCGCCGGACAGCCGCTCGTCGCCGCGGCCGCGGTGGCCGTGGGCCTGGCCCCCGTCCTCGTCCGGGCCCTCCCCACGGCGAGCCTCGACGTCGACCCCACCCAGCTCGTCGACACCGACCGGCTCTCGACGACCGTCTGGGCGGTCCGTGAGCGGCACGGTGCCCGTCGGCGCCGGGTCACCGGCCTGGACGTGCGTGACCGCGTCGCGCGAGCCCGCTCGGTCGTCTCGGCGGGGACGGCGTACCTCGCCGTCATCGGGGCCGGGTCCGGATGGGTGGTGGCCCTCGAGCCGGCCCGCTCCACGCTCGCCCCCTGGTCCCGCTGGCTCGTCCTCCTGCTCGCCACGCTCGCGTTCGGCTACCAGGCGCGTTCGGTCCGCGACCGGCTGGCGCGCTTCGCGATGCTGGCCGCCGCCGCGTCGCTCGCCGTGGCGGCGAGCGTGGCCGTCGTCGGGTGGGACGCCGGATGGCGCTGGCCGCTCGTCGGCGCGGCGCTCGCCCTGGGCGTCGTCGCCGTCCTCGCCGCGGTGGCGCTCGCCGGGGGCTGGGCCTCGCCACGGATGTCGCGGATGGCGGACCGCCTCGAGTCGTTCGCGGTCGTCACGGTCCTGCCGGTGGGAGCCGTGGCCGCGGGTGTGGTCGAGACGCTCCGCAGCGTCACCTCCGGCTGAGCCCGGTCAACGCCAGACCGGCGGCGATGCGTCGTCCTCGCCCTCGTACCAGGTCTCCTCGTCCTCGTGGGTCAGCGACTCGACGTCGACCTCGTCACGCTCGGACCTGCCGCTCCGGCCGCGGCCACCCGCACCCTGGCCGGAGGCGACGACACCGCCCCCACGGCCACGGGTCTCACCGAGCCGCGTGGCCACCGTCCGCCCGGCGCCGCGGCCACCGCGGGCGCCGGTCCCACCGGCACCGCGTGCGGCTCCCTGGCCACCGGCCGCCACGACCGGACGCCCTCCTCCCGCACCGGCAGCACCCCGCGACCCTGCCGCGCCGGCTCCACCACCGGTGGCGCCGGTGCGGCCCGTGACACCACCACGGGCCGTGGACCCGGCCCGACCCGTCGTGGAACCGCTGCCGCCGGCCGCGACGACCGGACGGCCCGAGCTGCCGAGCCCGAAGGCACTCCCGCGGGCGCGGCCGAGCATCCCGGCCCCGCCGGCGACGAGGCCGCCGACACCTGCGGCCGACCCGAGCCCGCCGCCGGAGCCTCCCGGCCCGGAAGACCCGGAACCGGTGCCGGACCACGTCGTGCTCCCGACACCGCCCGGGTTCGTCGAGCCGTCGGTCGGACCGTCGAGCGTCGGACCCGGGGTCCACCCCGGCTGCGAGCTCTCCGGCGGGGTCATGACCGGCGGCGGTGTCGTCGTACCCGGCGGGTACTGAGGAGGCTGCGTGGTCGGGGGGAACGTCTGCGGCGGCTCGACGACCACGGTCGTCGGAGGCTGCCTCACCCCGGTCGACTGCACCTGGCCCTGGCTCGACGTCGTGGAGCCCCCGCTCGGACCGCTGCTCGTCGGGTAGCTCGACGGGTTGCTGCTCCCGGGCGCGCCCGGGGAGGACGGGACGCGCTCCCGGTCGTCGGGGGCGTCGACCGGCATCTGGCCGGCGGCACCGCTCATCGAGGCGTTGAACCGGTCGAGGACCTGCTTGGCGGCGGCGTCACGCTCCTCGCGGCGGCCCGCGAGCGCGGCCTCGTAGCCGGTGATGTTGAAGGTCGAGCCGTCGGTCTCGTAGTCCGACCTGTCGACGGAGGTCGAGATCGAGCGCACCTGGCTCGCGTACGAGGTGCGGGCGACGTCGGCCGCGTCGGCCGCCGACTCGAGGCCCTTGCGGATGTCGGTGATCTCCGACGCACGGGCGTCCAGCGCCTTGGCGAGCACGTCGAGGCTGCTGTAGGCGCTGTCCGCGGCGGCGCCCTCCCACGGCACGTCGGCGCCGCGCAGCGCACCGACCACCGAGCGCACGTCGGCGGCGAGGGTCTCGACCTGGTCGGCCGTCTTGCCCCAGTCCTCGGCGGTCATCCGCACGAGAACGGTGGAGAAGCCGTAGATGTCGTGCAGTGTGCGCTCGTGCGGACCGGCGTCGTCGGGCAGTGCCGGTGTGTAGGGCGCGTCGTCAGGGATGGGCATCGTCGTTCCTCCCCTCGGCGCTGGAGGCGCCGTGGCTGGTCGGTACTGGGTCGGTGCGGGTCTGCGCGGAGCCGGACGGCACGGGTGGGGCGGTCTCCGGGAGGTGGCGGCGGGAGCGCAGCGCGAGCCCGCCACCGGCGGCGAGGACGACGAGCACGAGCGTCCCGAGGACCCACGGCAGGGCCCGGGGACCGCTCTCGTCGGATGACGCGGCCGCCGTGTCCTCCGGGCCGCGGGCCGTGGTCGGGCCCGGGGACGCCGTGGCGTCGCCGGACGTGCTCGCGGACGCGGCCAGCCCCATGGCCTGCGCGATGTCGTCGGCCGCGGGCTCGTCCGTCGGGTTGTCGGTCCGGACGAAGGGGTTGTCTCGGGGCAGCGTCCCGAGGTCGAGACGCACCGCGTCCGCGGGGTCGAAGATGCCCCAGCCGTAGGACGCGTTCCTGGTGCGCACCTGCGGGAGGTCCTCGCCCTCACGCCGGAACCAGGTCTCGTACCCCGAGCCGGCGGTCTTCTCGCGCAGCCCCGGGGCCTGCCGGACGGCCTGGAGCACCTGGCCGGCCGTGGCGTCGGGGTGCGCCGACCACATCGCGGCGATGCCACCGCTGACGATCGCCGTCGAGATGGACGACCCGGAGCCCAGCCTCTCGCTGTGCCACCCGGAGGAGTCGTAGACGCCGGCCATGATGTCCTCACCCGGCGCCGCCGTACCGACCGACCGGCCGGCACCGGCCGCGAAGTCGGGCAGCCTGCCGTTCTCGCCGACCGGGTTGACGAGCACGACACCGTTTCCGACGCCCGGCCACGTGATCTTGCCGCGCTCGTTGCCCGTGGACGCGACGACGACCGCACCCTGGCGGTAGGCGGTGAGCAGGCCGTCGACGGTCTGCTGGCTGTACCCGCTGGTCAGGCTGACGCTGATGACGTCGGCACCGTCCAGGGCGGCCTTGGAGATGGCCTGGCCGACCGCCTTGCGGACCTCGTCCTCCCGGGGGAAGGTGACCCCGCAGGACGTGCCGTCGGTCTTCGTGTCGTCGTCGTAGATGACCGCGTAGTGCCGGATCCGGGCGTCGGGGGCGATCCCGCGGATGCCGGTCCCACCCGGGCCGGTGCCCCGCCCGGCGCCGACGATCATCGCCGCCATGCTAGTCGCGTGCTCGGCCTCCGGGCCCTTCACCACCGACGAGCGCTTCTTCTCGCTCAGGCCGTCGCCGTCGAGGTCGAGGCACAGGCTCTCGGTGGAGTCGACCTTGCCGCGCAGCTCGGGGACGTCCGGGTCGATCGGGCCGTCGATGACCGCGACCGTCTTCCCCCCGCCCGTACCGGCCTCCGCGAGCTCGTCGACGCCCATCGCCGAGCGCCACCACTCCCCCGGGCGGTCCGCCGTGACGGCCGTGGCCGGGGGCCGCCCCAGCGCACCCGAGGGCGCGACGACGAGCCCGCCGACCGCGGTCACGAGGACCGCCGAGGCGAGACGCCCGCGCCGGGGGTCAGCCATCGGACGGAGGACCTCCCGGCACGTCCATCGTCGTGTCGTCCCCGGCAGCGGCCGGGGCGCCCTGGCCCGCCGGGGCGTCACCCCCGTCGCCCGGGACGCCGTCGCCGAGGCGGCTCTGGGCGTCGACGCCCTCCCGGACGCTGTCGTCCCGGGTGGCCTCGTCGTGCGCCCGGGTGCTGTCGAGGTCCTCCGGCCGCTGGACCCATGGAGCCCGGATGGCCGCGAACGCGTCGGACGACGCCTCGTCCCGGGCCTCCATCTCGCGCCCGGCCTCCCGGAGCGCCTGGCCGGCATGCTCGAGGTCCTGCTTGATCCCCCGCAGGGTGGCCTCGTACACGTGCTGCGCCGCCTGGTACACGGCCGCGAAGTCCCGGGCTGCGGGGATGTCCCCGAAGGTCGAGCGGGACGCCACCGACGTGCTGACCCGCTTGACCTCCGTATGGGCCGACTCGCCCCACTGCTGCTCGTAGTCCGCGCCGAGCGTCGTGAGGACCGGCGGGTAGCTGATCTCACGGTCGGGGTCCGGCATCGGCGTATCCCTTCTCGATGGTCGACAGGGTCCTCCCCCGCGTCGTCGCCACGGCCGACGTGCCGGTACCCGCGTGGGGTACCGGCACGTCGCGTCCTGCGATGTGGTGCCGGGTCAGCCCCAGCGCTGCGTGTTGCGCTGCTCGCCGGCCATGTAGTCCTCCTTGGAGGAGATGACCGCGGTGCGCACGTCGTTGAGCAGCTGACGGCACTCCTGGATCTGCTTCTCCCAGTCGCGCTGCGCCTGCGAGTAGGCCTCGCGGGCCGAGCCGTCCCACTGGGAGACGTACTTGTCGAGGTCGCTCTTCATGTCCTCGAGCCGCGTGTTGATGCCGTCGAGGCCCTGCTGCATGTCGGCCACCAGCGCGTCGATGCCGGCTCCGCCGACCTTGATTCCGTCCTGCATGTCAGATCAGTCCTTCCGCGCTCAGTTGCCGAACATCGAGTTGTACTTGCTGAGGCTCGCTGCCGCAGCCGCGTCGTCGGCGTCGTACTGCCGCTGTGTGCCGGTGAGGTTCGCCTCGAAGGCCTCCAGGACGTCGACGATGTCCTGGGTCTGGGTCCGCCAGGCGTTGCTCACCTGGTGGAAGCTCGTGGCTCCCTGGCCGTGCCAGTGCGCCTTGACCTGCTCCATCTTGTCGCAGAGCTGCGTGACGCGGGTGCGCAGGTCGCCCCGCGCCTGCTCGACGATGCGGGCGCTCTCCTGGACGACGCCTGCACCGGCGCTGAAGTCCTGTGCCATGACCGATCCTTCCTGTGGACGACGCTGTGCGTCGCGCTCGTTGTGCACTGACCCCCTGGAGGGCTGGTGTCCGACCCGGGGACGGAGGCCCCTTGTCCTGCCCTCGACACTACGGTGCCACGTCGGTCCGGCCAATGGGGAGAACTCCCCGGTACTGCCCCGTCTATGCTCGGTGGCCGATGCGTCAGTCCGTCGGAGGGGAGCAGCCGTGAGCCAGGCCGGTGCCGCCGCCTCGCTCGTCCGTGTCTCGGTGTCGTCGGGGACGCGGCGCGCGGACCTCGGCGTGCCCGGGGGCATCCCCGTCGTCGAGATCGTGCCCGAGCTCGCCCGCGAGCTCGGGGTCCTCGACACCGAGCACGCCTCGCACGGTTTCCGGCTCGTCGCCGGCGGCGGCACGGTGGTCGACCCCGACCGCAGCCTCGCCGCGCAGGGCATCGCGGACGGCACGATGCTCTCCCTCGAGGTCGTCGACCCGAGCACCGACAAGGTCTACGACGACGTCGTCGAGGCCGTCGCCGACGTCGTCGAGACCCAGTTCGCCCCCTGGAGCGCACGGCACAGCGCCGGCACCGCCGTCGGGGCCGCCACCGTCTTCTTCCTCTGCGCCGCATGGGCCCTCTTCACCGCCCGGGAGTCCGGGCTGCTCGTGACCGCCGTCGCCGGCGCGGTCTCCGTCCTCCTCGTCGGCTCCGCCGCCGTGCTGCACGCGCGGAACCAGCCGAGCGGTGCCCTCGCCCTCGCCCTGACCTCGCTCGCCTTCGCCGCGACCTCCGGTGCGGCCGTCGCCCCGAGCGACCCGCTGTGGGGCCGCGGCCTCACCTGGGTCGGGATCGCCGTCGCGCTAGCCGGCCTGCTCGGCGCGCTCGCCGTGGCGACCCACCGGCTCGTCCTCGCCGCCGGGTCCGTCGTCGGTCTCGCGGCCACCGCCATCGGGGTCGCGGCAGGCATGGCCGGCGTCGAACCCACGACGGCCTGCGCCGTCGTGTTCGTCGTCGCCATCGTCCTCGGCAACGTCCTCCCGTGGGTCGGCCTGTCGTCGAGCCGCCTGTCGTCGCGCGCACCGCGCACCGAGGCCGAGATCGAGGCCGATGTCCCCGAGGTCGACCGTGGCCGGGTGCACGAGCAGGTCCTGCGCGGCCACGACGTCATGGTCGCCACCTCCGTCGCCACCGGTGGGGTGGCCCTGCTCGCCACCCCGCAGCTCGTCACGGCGGGCAAGGCCGGGACCGCGCTCGTCGTCGCGGGCTGTGTCGCCACCCTCCTGCGCACCCGGCACAGCCGGACGCGCACCGCGGTCGTCCTCGCGATGGGCACCGGTGTCCTCGGGCTGGCGCTGACCGCGGTCGTGGCCGCGGTCGCCCACCCGGCGTGGCGGCCGGCCCTCGCGGTGGTGCTCGGGACGGTCGGCGCCGTCGTCGTCGCGCTCGCCGTCCTGGCCCCCCGGACCCGCGTACGGCTCGGCCGGGTCGCGGACGCCCTCGACGGCGTCGCGCTCGTGGCGCTCGTCCCCCTCGCGGCGGCGACCGCCGGGCTGGTCTGACGTGGCGACGAAGAAGGACCTCGTCGAGGCCCAGTCGTTCAGCAAGCGGCGCCTCACCACCGCGTTCGTCAGTGGCGCTCCAGGAGGCCGGGAGGTCGAGCCCGACCGTCCGCTGCGGGCCGTCGTCGGCGGCGTCGCGCTCACCGTCGTGCTCGTGCTGGGCAGCATGGCCTTCGGCTGGCTGCGCTCGGCCCTCCCGGACGACTGGAAGAACGACCGCCTCGTCATCGCCGAGGACAGCGGCGCGCGGTACGTCTCGATCCAGAGCACGCTGCACCCCGTCGTCAACACGACGAGCGCCCGGCTGCTCATCCCCGCGGACCGGTTCACGGTCGTCGCCGTGCCCGACGACGAGCTCGCCGACATCAGGCGGGGGCCGACCCTCGGCATCCAGGGTGCCCCGGACTCCCTCGCCCCGTCCGACCGCCTCGTCAACACCGGATGGGTCTCCTGCCTCGGGGCAGGCGAGCAGGTGACGACCGTCATCGGCTCGCAGCGCCGCGCGGGGTCGGCCGACGGGTCCGCCGTCCTCGCCCGCTCCTCGGACCGAACCTTCGTCCTGGACGGCGGGATGCGCTACCCGGTCGCGGACCGCGACGTCTCCGCGGTGTCGGTCGCCCTGCGCCTCGACGGGCGGCCGCCGATCGCCGCCCCCGCCGCCTGGCTGAACCTCTTCCCCCAGGGCCCGGCGCTCGGCCCGCTGACCGTCGACGACCTCGGCAAGCCCCTGCCCGGCCTCCCGGCCGGGTCGACGGTCGGCTCGGTGCTCCGGCTCGACTCCGACGGCCGGCACTACGTCGTCACGCCCCAGGGCACCCTCGAGCTGCTCCCGGACGTCGCGCTCGCCATGTACCGCCTCGGGTCGGGCGCCTCGGCCAAGGAGGTGCCCGTGCAGGCCGCGCAGATCGCGCGGCTCACGGTCCAGCAGCCGCGCCTCGCGCCGAGCGACTGGCCGCGAGACCTCCCGACAGGGCTCGAGACCACCCCCTGCGCCACGCTGACGGCCGCCACCGGCTCGCCGCCCGAGGTCCGGCTCACGACCGTCACCGAGGACCCGCCCACGGCCGAGCGTGGACGCACCACCGTCGACACCGGCGACGGCGCCCTCGTGCGGGCCGTGAGCGGGCAGGTTCTCGGCAAGGGGCCGGTCCTCGCGGTCGACCAGACGGGGACCGCCTACGCCGTCGACGGCGTCGACCAGGAGGTCCTCGCACGCCTCGGCTACACACCCGAGGACGTCGTCCCGGTACCCCAGGCATGGACCGAGCTCTTCCGGTCCGGTCCCTCGCTCGGCGTCGAGGCCGCCCGCACGGTGGTCTCCGGCACGTCATGAGGCCGGTGCTCGTCCGCCTCGTCGCGGCCACGGTGCCGGCGGCGTTCCTCACCGGCCCGCTCGTCGCCGCGCCCGTGGCCGCCACCCCTCCCCCGGCCGTGGGCACCACCACACCCATGGCAGCCGGCAGCTGCGAGGAGGGCCGCACCCAGTACGTGCCGGACACCCCGCCGGGGCTGCTCCGCCTCGGGGCCACCCGCGCCTGGCCGCTCGCCACAGGTGCGGGCGTCACCGTCGCGGTCGTCGACAGCGGCGTCGACGCCCGCAACGACCACTTCCCCGGGGGCACCGTCCTCGAGGGGCGCAGCCTGGTCGGCGGGTCCGCCCGGGCCGACCGCCGCCTGCACGGGACCGCCGTCGCCGGCATCATCGCGGCGCGACCGCTCGGGTCGCGCTCCGGCGTCCAGGGCCTCGCCAGGGGAGCGCGGATCCTGCCGGTCAAGGTGGTCCCGGACGAGAGCCGTGAGGAGGGGACGGGTGACGCCGACCCCGGGGTGCTCGCGGAGGGCATCCGCTGGGCCGCCGACGAAGGGGCCCTCGTCGTCAACGTCTCGCTCAGCACGCCCCGCGACGACGCCCGGCTGCGCAAGGCCACCGAGTACGCCCTGGGCAAGGGCTCGCTCGTCGTCGCCGCGGCCGGGAACCGCGCCTCCGACGACGACCCCGAGGGCGGCGTGCGCTACCCCGCCGCCTACCCCGGCGTCCTGGGAGTGGCAGCGACCGACGGCGACGACCGCGTCTCGGACGTGTCGCTCAGGGGCGAGCACGTCGACCTCGCGGCCCCGGGGGTCGACGTCCTGACGACCTACGGGGCGTGGGGCGACTGCTACCTCGGCGCGGAGGGCGCGACGAGCTACGCGGCGGCGTACGTCTCCGCCGCCGCCGCGCTCGTCGCACAGCGCTTCCCGCGGTCCGGGCCCGAGGCCTGGGCGCACCGGCTCACCGCCACGGCCGCGCGGGACCGGCGCGACGCGCGCGACGACGCCGTCGGCTGGGGCGTCGTCCAGCCCGTCGAGGCGCTCACCGCCGTGCTCGACGACTCCGTGGCCGGCCCGCTCCTGCCCGGGGCCGCACCCCGGGAGACCGAGGCCGCGCCCGTACGGCGGCTCACCGTCGAACCGGTCGCCGACCCCCTGGCCGGCGACCGGCGCACCGTGCTGTGGCTCGTCGTCGCGGGCACGAGCCTCCTGCTCGGACTCGCGCTGCGCCGCGTCGGGCGGAGGCGGGCCGGCGCCTGAACCCGGGTGATCCCGGCCGCGTCGTTCTGGGATGATGACACCCATGACCGAGCACCTCTCCCCATCCGACGCTGCCTCCATCCCGGACCGGCCCTCCCTGGACGGCCTGGAGGAGAAGTGGGGCGCGGTATGGCAGGAGCAGGGCACGTACGCCTTCGACCGCGAGGCCGCCCTCGCCGGCGACCGCAGCCAGGTGTTCTCCGTCGACACGCCCCCGCCGACGGCCAGCGGGTCGCTGCACATGGGTCACGTCTTCAGCTACACGCACACCGACTGCATGGCCCGGTACAAGCGGATGCGGGGGTTCAACGTCTTCTACCCGATCGGCTGGGACGACAACGGCCTGCCCACCGAGAAGCGCGTGCAGAACTACTACGGCGTGCGCGGTGACGCCTCCCTGCACCACGACCCCGACTTCGAGCCGCCGTTCCGGGGCAACGCCAAGAGCACGAAGGCCGCCGACGAGACCCCCATCTCGCGGCAGAACTTCATCGAGCTCTGCGACGAGCTCACCGTCAAGGACGAAGAGGCCTTCGAGTCGCTCTTCCGCCGGATCGGGCACAGCTACGACTGGTCGATCGGCTACCGGACGATCGACGACCACTCCCGCGCCACCTCGCAGCAGGCCTTCCTGCGCAACGTGCGCCGTGGCGAGGCCTACCAGTCCGAGGCGCCGGGTCTGTGGGACGTGACGTTCCAGACCGCCGTCGCCCAGGCCGAGCTCGAGGCCCGCGACTACCCCGGGGCCTACCACCGCGTCGCGTTCCACGGCACCGACGGGCCCGTGTTCATCGAGACCACCCGCCCCGAGCTCATCCCGAGCTGCGTGGCCCTCATCGCGCACCCGGACGACGAGCGGTACCAGCCGCTGTTCGGCCGCACCGTGCGCACACCGCTCTTCGACGTCGAGGTCCCCGTCCTCGCCCACCCGGCCGCGGAGACGGACAAGGGTGCCGGCATCGCCATGTGCTGCACCTTCGGCGACCTCACCGACGTCACGTGGTGGCGCGAGCTGCAGCTGCCGACGCGTTCGGTGGTCACCCGCAGCGGCCGCCTCCAGACCGAGACCCCGGAGTGGCTGCAGGGCTCCCCCGGGGAGTCCTTCTACGCCGAGCAGCTCGGCGGGAAGACCGCCTTCGGAGCCCGCGAGGCAGTCGTCGGCGCACTGCGTGACTCCGGCGACCTCGACGGCGAGCCGACCCCCACCCAGCGCAAGGCCAACTTCTACGAGCGTGGTGAGAAGCCCCTCGAGATCGTGACCACGCGGCAGTGGTACATCCGCAACGGCGGCCGCGAGTCCGACCTCAACGCGGCGCTCATCGCCCGCGGCGAGGAGGTCGACTTCCACCCGGCGTTCATGCGCTCGCGGTACGCCAACTGGGTGCGGGGCCTCAACGGCGACTGGCTCATCTCGCGGCAGCGCTTCTTCGGGGTGCCGATCCCGGTCTGGTACCCGGTGGACGCCGACGGAGAGCCGGACCACGACCACCCGATCCTCCCCGACGAGTCCGAGCTGCCGGTCGACCCCGCGGCCAACCCGCCCGCGGGCTACACCGAGGACCAGCGCGGCGTGCCGGGAGGCTTCGTCGGCGACCCCGACATCCTCGACACCTGGGCGACGTCGTCGCTCTCCCCGCAGATCGCCGGCGGATGGCGCGGCACGGACGGCCCCGAGCCGGACCCGCTGTTCGAGAAGGTCTTCCCGATGGACGTCCGCCCGCAGGGGCACGACATCATCCGCACCTGGCTGTTCGCCACGGTCGTGCGCGCGCACTTCGAGCACGACACGGTGCCGTGGACCAACGCCGCGATCTCCGGGTGGATCCTCGACCCCGACCGCAAGAAGATGAGCAAGTCCCGCGGGAACGTCGTCACCCCGGAGGACCTCCTGCGCGAGCACTCCGCGGACGCCGTGCGCTACTGGGCCGGCAGCGGCCGGCTCGGCACCGACGCCGCGTACGACGTCGGGCAGATCAAGGTCGGCCGGCGGCTGGCCATCAAGATCCTCAACGCGAGCAAGTTCGCGCTGTCCTTCGGCGACGTCCGGACCTCTGGTGACGGTGCGGCGAGCCGGCCGGTCACCGGGGCGGGCGAGCTCGCCGCGCAGGTCACCGACCCGCTCGACCGCTCGGTGCTCGCGATGCTCCGCGAGGTCGTCGAGAAGGCCACCGCGGGCTTCGAGGCCTGGGACTACACCCGGGCGCTCGAGGCCACCGAGTCCTTCTTCTGGACGTTCTGCGACGACTACCTCGAGCTCGTCAAGGACCGCGCGTACGGCACCCGCGGTGACGCCGGTGCCGTGTCCGCGCGAGCGACCCTGCGGCTCGCTCTCGACGTCGTCCTACGGCTCTTCGCGCCGGTGCTCCCCTACGTGACCGAGGAGGTCTGGAGCTGGACGCACGCCGAGGGCTCGGTGCACCGCGCCGCCTGGCCGTCCGCCGGCGAGCTGCCCGAGGGCGGTGACCCGGCGGTGCTCGCCGCGGTGGGCTCCGCGCTCGCGGTCATCCGGAAGGCCAAGTCGGAGGCCAAGGTCGGGATGCGCGCCGAGGTGCCGACGGTGACGCTCGTCGGGCCGGGCGCAGCGCTCGAGCACGTCCGCACGGGCGAGGCCGACCTGCGGGCCGCCGGCCGGCTCACCGGGTCGCTCGAGTACGCCGAGGGCGAGGAGGTCGCGACCCGCGACGTCGAGCTCGTCCCCGTGGCCAAGCTCGCCCGCTGAGCGTCCGTCGCCGCCCGCTCGGTTGAGGTGATGTTCGACCATCTCGAGGTCGGGTTCCACCTCGACCCGAAGCTCGCGGCTCAGGCGGGGGCGGTCCCGGGGGCCGGGACGTAGGCCCGGTCCTTGACCTGGCGCAGCCCGGTGGGCCGCACGGCCAGCCACGGCACGTCCCATCCGGAGAGCCGTAGCCGGTGCTGGACGACGGTGTCCCGGCGCAGGTGGTCGACCCGTCCGGTGCCCGGGTCGTAGACGTCGAGCATCCGGTCGCCGTCCCCGGGGAGGATGAGGACGACGTGCCGCGGCAGCAGGGCGTTGCCGATGTAGAGCAGCCCGGGCTCGCCGTCGCCGACGACGTCGACGAGATGGTCGAAGGAGTCGACGAGCGCGTACTCGTCCTGGCCGCGCAGCACATCGACCGTGTACTGCGTCCCGAGTCGGGAGGCCCCGTACTCGAGCTCGCGCAGCGCACCCCACGGCGGCGTGCCGAGCGCCCGCGGCCACGGCCCGTTGAGACGTCCGCCGCCGGCGACGACGCCGTTCGTGCGGCGCATGACGATCCGTTCGTAGGCGGCGAACCGCTCCGCCTCGGTGGCGCCGGTCGGTGACCCGGGCGGCTGGGGCTCACCGGTGCGGACCCATGACGCGAAGACGGGGTCGACGAGCATGCGGGCCACCGTGAGGCAGGCCGAGCCACAGGTGCGCGGGGACTGCTGGACCGGCCCGGTGTCACCCGCGCGCAGTCGGTAGGTCATCGCCACGGGCCAATCGTCGCCGCCTCGCGGGTCGCGCGCCAGCATCTCCGTGGTCGGGTGTGTCCTGCGCCAGGTCGGACTGCCGGGAGTGCCCGGCTGCACGGGAGGACCGTCGTGGCCCCGCTCGGCCCGGGTCAGGCCGAGCGCTTGCGCTGCGTGCGCTTGCGCCCGCCCTCGGCGTCGTGCCGGACGATCGTCGGGTTGACGTTCTCGAGGACGACCTCGCGGGTCACGACGACCTTGGCGATCTCGTCGTCGCTCGGGACGTCGAACATCACGGGGAGAAGGACCTCCTCCATGATGGCGCGCAGACCGCGCGCGCCGGTCCCGCGGGCGAGGGCCTGCTCGGCGACGGCCTCGATCGCGTCGTCGCTGAACTCGAGGGTGACGCCGTCGATCTCGAACATCTTCTGGTACTGCTTGACGAGCGCGTTGCGCGGCTCGGTGAGGATGCGCACGAGGGCGGCGACGTCGAGCGGCGAGACCGTGGTGATGACCGGCAGGCGGCCGATGAACTCGGGGATGAGGCCGAACTTCATGAGGTCCTCGGGCAGTACCTCGTGAATGCTCTCGGCGAGGTCCTTGGGGGTGTGCAGCTCGGAGCCGAAGCCGAGGCCCTTCTTGCCGTTGCGCGCCTCGATGAGCTTCTCGAGCCCGGCGAACGCCCCACCGACGATGAACAGCACGTTCGTCGTGTCGATCTGGATGAACTCCTGGTGGGGGTGCTTGCGGCCGCCCTGCGGCGGGACCGAGGCGGTCGTGCCCTCGAGGATCTTGAGCAGCGCCTGCTGGACGCCCTCGCCGGAGACGTCGCGGGTGATCGACGGGTTCTCGCTCTTACGGGCGATCTTGTCGACCTCGTCGATGTAGATGATGCCCGTCTCGGCCTTCTTGACGTCGTAGTCGGCGGCCTGGATGAGCTTGAGGAGGATGTTCTCGACGTCCTCGCCGACGTAGCCGGCCTCGGTGAGCGCCGTGGCGTCCGCGATGGCGAACGGGACGTTGAGCATCTTCGCGAGAGTCTGCGCCAGGTAGGTCTTGCCACAGCCCGTGGGCCCGATGAGCAGGATGTTCGACTTCGCGATGTCGACGTGCTCGGCGTCCTTCTTGCCGCTCGAGGACTCGCCCGCCTGGATCCGCTTGTAGTGGTTGTAGACGGCGACGGCGAGGGCCTTCTTCGCGACGTCCTGGCCGACGACGTAGTTCTGGAGGAACTCGAAGATCTCGCGCGGCTTGGGCAGCTCGTCGAGGCTCAGCTCACCCGACTCGGCGAGCTCCTCCTCGATGATCTCGTTGCAGAGGTCGATGCACTCGTCGCAGATGTACACGCCGGGACCGGCGATGAGCTTCTTGACCTGCTTCTGCGACTTGCCACAGAAGGAGCACTTCAGCAGGTCGCTGGTCTCTCCGACGCGTGCCACGTAAGGCGTCCTTCCCTCGGCTCCGACAACGGCCCCGACGCTACCCCGTCACGGCGCGCCGGTGCACCCATTGAACCGTCGCGCACCCCGGCGAGTCGCGCGGGTTCGCTGTCAGCGCAACCCCACCCGAGCGGGTCCTGGCGGTCGGGACCGTCCGCCGGCCCGGACGCCGCCCGCGCCACCGGTCGGCGAGCCGGACCTCGGCCGCGTCGAGCTCGACGGCGCCACCTGGGTCGGCGGCTTCGGCCGGCTCCACCCGCGTGTCCACCGACCAGAGCTCCAAGGCCAGGACGAGGCGACCGGCGCGGGTCGCGACGTCACCGCGTTCGGTGGCCGACGGACGCGGCTCCATCGATGACGCCCGATGCGCCCGCGTTCCGGATGACACGAGCCGTGAAGCCCGGGTTCCGTGTGTCACTACGTGCGGAGGCCGGGCTTCATCGATCGCCAGCCGGCAGGGGAGCCCACCTCCGGACGTGACGTCATACGGACGCCGCCGGACGTGACGTCATACGGACGCCGCCGGACGTGACGTCATACGGACGCCGCCCGGTCGTCGTGACCGGGCGGCGTCCTCGCGCTGCGTGGGGAAAGGCGCCCCTCAGGCGTTGGCCTTGCGGGAGGCGAGGACCTCGTCGACGAGGCCGTACTCCTTGGCACCCTCGGCCGAGAGGATCTTGTCGCGCTCGATGTCCTTGCGCACCTCGTCGACCGGCTTGTTCGAGTGCTTGGCGATGGTCTCCTCGAGCCACTCCCGCATCCGGATGATCTCGTTGGCGTGGATCTCGAGGTCGGAGGCCATCCCTCCGGTGCCCTCGATGGCCGGCTGGTGGATGAGCACCCGCGCGTTCGGCAGCGCGAACCGCTTGCCCGCAGCGCCGGCGCCGAGCAGGACGGCAGCGGCCGAGGCGGCCTGCCCGATGCAGTACGTCTGGATGTCCGGACGTACGTACTGCATGGTGTCGTAGATGGCGGTCATCGCCGTGAACGAGCCACCGGGGCTGTTGATGTACATGAGGATGTCGCGGTCCGGGTCCTGCGACTCGAGCACGATGAGCTGGGCGATGACGTCGTCGGCGGACGCGTCGTCGACCTGCACGCCGAGGAAGATGATGCGGTCCTCGAAGAGCTTCGTGTACGGGTCGAGGCGCTTCATGCCGTACGAGGTGCGCTCCTCGAACTGCGGCATGATGTAGCGGCTGCTCGGAGCCGGCACGTGGAGGCGGCCGGTGATGTCTGGGTTCATGTCTCTCTCTCGCGTCGTCTCGGCCGGGCTCAGTCGGAGGTCACCGGGTTGTCGCTGTGCCGGCCCGCCATGTCTGCCTTGGTGATGACGTGGTCGACGAAGCCGTACTCCTTGGCCTCGGCCGCGGTGAACCAGCGGTCGCGGTCGGAGTCGGCCTCGATCTGCTCCTCCGTCTGGCCGGTGTGCTCGGCGATGAGCTGGGCCATCTGCCTCTTGATGTGGATGAGCTGCTCCGCCTGGATCTTGATGTCCGAGGCCGTTCCACCGATGCCGCCCGAGGGCTGGTGCATCATCACGCGGGCGTGCGGCGTGGCGTAGCGCTTGCCCGGCGTGCCGGCGGAGAGCAGGAACTGCCCCATCGAGGCGGCCATCCCCATCGCCACCGTGGCGACGTCGTTGGGGACCCACTGCATGGTGTCGAAGATCGCCATGCCCGCGGTGACCGAGCCACCCGGGCTGTTGATGTAGAGCCAGATGTCCTTCGTGGGGTCCTCCGCGGCGAGGAGCAGCATCTGGGCGCAGATCGCGTTCGCGTTGTCGTCGCGGACGTCGGACCCGAGGAAGATGATCCGCTCCTTGAGGAGACGGTTGTAGATGTGGTCGTCGAGGCCGGCCTTCTGGCCCTCGCCCTGGGCGACGATCTCGCTGCTGGTCACGCTGGGGTCGCTCCCTCGGTTCGTCGGATTCGTACCTTTCAGTGACCCTAACGCCCGCCTCCCACGCTCCACTCCCCCGTCCGCCCCGTGTTCGCCGTGAGCGTAGGCGGGCGCGCACCGTGGCCTACGGGGCGTCGTCGGGCTCGCGGACCGCGGTGACGACGGACAGGGCGAGGACGGCCAGCGCGCCGACGACGAGCAGCGCGCGCAGCACCCCGACGTGGTCGCCGAGGAAGCCGAGCAGGGGCGGGCCCGCGAGGAACGCCACGTAGCCGATCGTCGCGACGACGGACATCCGGGCCGCGGCCCGCTCGGGGTCGTCGGCGGACGCGCTCATCCCCACGGGGAACCCGAGCGCGGCGCCCGCGCCCCAGACCGCGGCACCGACGAACGCGAGCCACGGCCCGCCGAGGACCACGAGCAGCGCACCCAGGACCGCCATCGCGAAGCTGACCCGGAGCACGGGGAGCCTGCCGTACGCGTCCAGGGCGCGGGTCCCCGCGAGGCGACCGAGCGTCATGAAGGTGAGGAAGGCGGCGAAGCCGAGGACTCCGACCCACTCGGGCTGGTCGTAGCCGTCGACGAGGGCGACGGCGAGCCAGTCGTTGGCCGTGCCCTCGGTGGCCGCGGCGGCGAGGACCACGACCCCGATGAGCAGCGTGCGCGGCTCGAGCCAGGCCGAGCGCTGCCGGCCGCGCACGGGCATCCCGCCCTCGTCCGAGGACGGCACCGCCGACTCCGGCAGGAAGCGCGGCAGGGACCAGACGGCCGCCCCGGCGATGAGCAGCGCGGCGCCGAGGAAGTGCGCGAGGAGCGGGACCTGCGCCCAGGACATCCCCGCCCCCACGAGCGCGGCGACGACGGTGCCCCCCGAGAAGGCCGCGTGGAAGTGCGGCATGACAGAGCGGCCGAGGCGTCGTTCGACGCCCGCACCCTCGAGGTTCATCGCGACGTCCCAGAAGCCGATGCCGAGGCCCACGGGGTAGAGGAAGAGCGCGAGGACGAGCCGGTGCGCGTCGAGCGTCACGGCGGCCCCGGCCCCGACGAGCCCGAGGAGCGAGACGAGCATCCCTGACGCGACCGCCCGGTCTGCCCCCACCCGGTCGCTCAGCCGCCCGGCGAGGGGCAGCCCGGTGACCGAGCCGAGGCTCACCGCCAGCAGGACGAGACCGAGCTGCCCGGCGGTGAGGCCGAGTGTCGTCTTGAGGTCGGCGATCCGCGAGGCCCACGAGGCGAACGCGACCCCGGCGAGGGCGAACACGACGAGGACGGCGACGCGCGCGCGCCGGGCGTCGGCGATCGGCGGGGCGGGCGGGGCTGCAGGAGGGGCCGTCACGGTGTCCTTCACGTGTCGAATCGATTCGATCGAATCGATTCGATATTGTGCTCCCGTGAACGGCGTGCGTCAAACCGGCCCGGACCCCGAGGCGGTCGACCCGTGACCCGGGCCGTACGACGGGCCACGCTGCGCGACGTCGCCGAGCGCGCCGGCGTCTCGACCTCCACCGCGTCGCTCGTGTTCAGCGGCAAGGGCCCGGTGGCCGAGGCCACCGCCCGGCGGGTCCGCACCGCCGCCACCGACCTCGGCTTCTCGGGGCCGGACCCGCTCGCCTCCTCCTTGCGGCACGGCCGCGTCGGCACCGTCGCGGTCGTCGTCGAGGCCCCGTTGCGGTCCGCCTTCCGCGACCCCTTCGCCCTCGCCGTCCTCGACGGGCTGTCCGAGGAGCTCGACGCCACCGGCCGGAGCATGCTCCTCGTCGCCCAGCAGCCCGAGGACCCCGCCCGCGCTGTGGACCAGCTGGCGACCCAGGCCGTGGACGCCGCCGTCTTCCCGCTCTGCGGCGTCGGCGACAACCCTCTCGTCGCGCACCTCACGGCCCGCGGCGTGCCCCTGGTGGGCAGCGGGTCACCGCTCGACCCCGGGGTCGTCCACGTGCGCACCGACGAGGAGGTGGCCATCGGCCTGACCACCCGGCACGTGCTCGGGCTCGGGCACTCCCGGCTCGCGCACGTCTCGATGCAGCTGAGCCCCGGCGCGAGGACGGCGCAGGTCACGCCGGAGGACGTCGCGGCCGGCATGTACCCGGACGCCAGCGGCCGGGCGCGCGGCTTCCTCGAGCTCGCGCCCGGAAGCCCGGTGGTCCAGACGGCCGAGCTCACGGTGGGCGCCGGCGAGGCGGCCGGCCGGATGCTCCTCGACGTCCCGGCGGCCGAGCGCCCGACCGCGGTCGTCTGCCAGGCCGACCTCCTCGCCGCCGGGGTGCTCCGCGCCGCCGCGGCGCTCGGCCTGAACGTCCCCGGTGACCTGTCGGTCACCGGCTTCGACGGGGTGGACCTGCCGTGGTCGGACGCCACCCTGACGACCGTGCTCCAGCCGGGTGTCGACAAGGGCCGGGCGCTCGGCCGGATGGTGCGTCGCCGGCTCGACGGCGAGGTCGTGGCCGACGAGCCGTTCCCGGTGTCGCTCCGGGTGGGGACCACGACCGCCCCGCCCCGGGGCTGAGCGAGGACCGCTCGGCCCCGGGGCGGTGGGACAGTCGTCAGTCGCGCGTCGCGGTGACGTCCGTCGAGCCGGCCTCGAACTGCTGCGGCTGGACCGCCTTCTCGGAGCTGCCGCGGAGGGCCGCCGTGCCGCCGTCGTACACCTCGAAGGTGCCGACGACGTCCATGACGACGTGCATCGAACCGGCGTCGTTGTAGATCTTCGTCCGGTTGGAGAGGTCGAGCGGGGCGTAGGTGGACGCCGCCCGGACGAGGCCCGGGTGAACGTTGAGGTTGCTCGTCGAGGGGCGGGTCTCGACGCCGTCCCAGACCGTGAGGTAGGTGCGCCTGGTCGGCTCCACCCCGGTGATGTTCGCGACGAGCAAGGCCGAGTCGCTGCCGAGGACGGACGCCGGCGCCTGGAGAAGCCGCTGGGCGCGGTGCCCGAAGGCACCGTTCAGCCCCTTGCCCGAGCGGGTGTCGAGGATCCGGACGGGGGCGTCCGGGGTCTTGCGGTAGCGCATCCCGGTCACCCTGTCCGTCGCGTAGACACCCACGATGTCGACGACCATGTGGACCCGCCCGCTCGACACGTTGTCGACCCGGATGGTGGCACCGTTCTCCGTCCGCTGGACCGGCACGACGG
Source organism: Phycicoccus sp. CSK15P-2 (assembly GCF_016888005.1). GTDB lineage: Bacteria > Actinomycetota > Actinomycetes > Actinomycetales > Dermatophilaceae > Phycicoccus. The sequence goes on from NZ_JAFDVE010000012.1 coordinate 94,531, forward strand.
CCATGTTCGGGGCGATGATGCCCGGCTCGTAGTTGACGTTCGAGGCGGTGGGCTTGCTGCCCGCACCGCTCCACGCGGTGAAGACACCCTCCCGCGTGGCGTCGACGGCGGTGATGTTGACGACGTACGCCGTCACCTGGTCGTTCTCGTCCCCAGGCGTTTCATCGTCGGTCCAGTCGACCTCGATGGACACCGCGTCACCGCTGTAGAACGGGTCGTTCTCCGCCCGGCTGTCGTAGAGCCGGGTCGGTTCGACCGGGTAGAACTGTGCACCCATCGCCTCGGTGGTGTCCCGGCCGGTGTCGTCGGCGGCGTACCAGCCGAGGACGTCGAGCACCGCGTGGCTGTCCCCGCCGTAGTTCCAGACCTTGATCTTCCCGTCCGTTCCGACGGGCACGGTGGCCATGTTCGCGCCGATCCACCCCTTGGGGAAGTTGATCGTCGATGCGGTGGGACGGCTCATATCCGAGGGGTACAGCGTGAAGTAGCCCTGCGAGGTCGTGTTCACGGCGGTGAGGTTGACGACGACGGCCGAGACGCCGCTCGTCGGGACGCCGGCGCGGCCGGTCACCTTGAGCGCGGTCGGCGAGTTGCGCTTCAGCGGGGTCCTGGCCTTCCCGGGCGTGTTGGTCGTCCGGGTGTCGAGGAACCGCGTCGGCTGGCCCAGCTTGTAGTAGGTGCCGGTCGCGTCCTCCGCCGCGGCCACGGGGGCTGCAGGGACGGCCGAGGGGGCGGCCGTCGCCGGGGCGGCGAGGAGCAGCGCCGGTGCGACGAGCACGGCGGCGAGAAGGGAACGCGTCATCGAGATCGAGCCTTTCCAGAGGTAGACCCAGGTCACGGGGGCCGCGCTCACCTCAGGTGCTGATTTGGCCCGCTTCCAGCCACACGCCGGGAAAGGGCCATCCGGACGATCCCGGCCGACGGACCACCTGCGCGGACGTGCGTGGGCGCCGCCCCCGCTGCGGGGGAACGGCGCCGACGACGCAGTGCTCAGGCAGGGGCGTTCTCGGTGTCCTCCACCTGCTCGGTGGTCTCGGCCTCCACGGCCTCGGGCTCCTCGGCGTCGGGGGTGAGCGCGTCGAGGTCGACGGCGTTGCCGGAGGCGTCGGTGACGACCGCGTCGTCCAGGACGGCCGCGAGCGCCTTGCGGCGGGCGACCTCCTGGACCATCGCGGGCACCTGGCCCTGCTGGTCGACGGCCTGGGCGAACTGGTTGGGGTCCATGCCGTACTGCTGGGCGCTCATCACGAGATACTCGATGAGCTCGGGCTGCTCGACCTTGACCTCGAGCTTCTCCGCGACGGCGTCGAGGAGGAACTGTGCCTTGAGCGCCTTGCGGGTCGACTCGTCGACCTCGGCGCGGTGCTCGTCGTCGTCGAGCCGGTTCTCGCCCTCGAGGTGCTGGTTCACCTCGGCCTCGACGATGCCGTCGGGCACCGGGACCTCGACGGTCTCGAGCAGGTGCTCGAGCACCTTGTCGCGGGCCTGGATGCCCTGCTCGTATCGCTTGCCCTGCTCGGCCTGCTTCTCGACGTCGGCGCGCAGCTCGTCGAGCGTGTCGAACTCGGAGGCCAGCTGGGCGAACTCGTCGTCGAGCTCGGGCAGCTCGCGGACCTTGACCGACTGCACGGTGACCGTGCACTCGGCGTCCTCGCCCTCGTTGTCGCCCCCGGCGAGCGGCGCGGTGAAGGTCTTGGTCTCCCCCGCCGCCATGCCGACGAGCGCGTCGTCCATGCCCTCGAGCATGTTCCCCGAACCGACCTCGTACGAGACGCCCTCGACCGAGTCGACCTGATCGCCGCCGATCTCTGCGGAGAGGTCGATGGAGACGTGGTCGCCGGTCTCGACCACGCGGTCGACGCCGACGAGGGTGCCGAAGCGCTCGCGTAGGGAGGTCAGCCGCTCCTCGGTGTCGGCCTCGGTGATCTCGACGTCGTCGACGGTCACCGCGATGCCGGCGAGGTCGGGCAGCTCGATCGAGGGGCGGACGTCGGTCTCGACGGTGAACTCGAGGTCCTGGCCGTCCTCGAGCGGCACGGCCGTGACGTCGACCTCCGGCTGCCCGATGGCGCGGACGTCCGCCTGCTCGGCCGCCTGCGCGTAGAACTGCGGGAGTGCCTCGTTGACGGCCTCCTGGACGACCGCACCGCGGCCGACGCGCTGGTCGATGATCCGGCTCGGGACCTTGCCCTTGCGGAAGCCGGGCACCTGCACCTGGGACCCGATGGTCTGGTAGGCCTTGTCGAGCATCGGCTTGAGCTCGTCGAAGGGGACCTCGACGATCAGCTTGACCCGGGTCGGGCTCAGGGTCTCGACGGCACTCTTCACTTCGGGCACTCCACAGGGGGTTCGGGGTCTCGGTCGCGCGTCGTGGGCCGACCGGTGGCCGGGACCGTCCGGGTGCGCGCAGCGGCGCTACGCCCGGGACGACGCCAAGGGTCCATGCTAGCGGCGATGCCGGAGCGGACCGAATCAGCGCACCGAGGAGGGGCCGGTGCTCTCGTCCGGAGTGGCGCCGACGGCGGGGCCGGTGTGGAGCGGGCGACGGGAATCGAACCCGCGTAGCCAGTTTGGAAGACTGGGGCTCTACCATTGAGCTACGCCCGCGCACCTCGTCGGCGTGCACCGCGAGGGCAGCGCTAGCCTAGGGCCGCGCTCGCGGGATCCGAAATCACTCCACGTGTCGGCGGCCGCGCGCATCACGGGGTATGGCGCAGGTTGGTAGCGCGTCCGCTTTGGGAGCGGAAGGCCGCCGGTTCAAATCCGGCTACCCCGACGGACACCGGACGGCGACGAAGGAGCCGTCGGTGTCCGGCGGGGTCGCGGGATGACGGGAGCGAGGTCGAGGCACCGACGGAGGAGGTGGCTCGACCCGCGGCGTCCGGCTACCCCGGGTGCCGCGAGCCGCGCGGTGCAGGAGCGGACGGTGTGACGGCGGCGTCCGGCTACCCCGACAGCGGACCCGCGCTGACGACATGACACATCCGCCAAATCGTCAGGTGGAGCGCAGGGTGCAGGCGAACTCCGAGACAGTGCGCCCGTGCCGTAGCCCCTTGGCCTCGAACCCGTCGTCCGGGCGCCACGTCGGCCGCTCCCCCTCGACGACGTCGTAGCCGCCGTGCGCGGCGAGCTGCTCGCGGCAGTGCTCGGCATAGGAGTCGATGTCCGTCGCGATGCGCAGCACGCCACCGGGCGCGAGGCGGGACGCGAGGAGCGTCAGCGAGTACTGCTGGACGAACCGGCGCTTGGCGTGCCGCTTCTTCGGCCAGGGGTCGGGGAAGAACAGGTGGACGGCGGCGAGCGTGCCGGGTGCGACCCGGTCGGTGAGCAGTGGAAGCGCGTCGCCGACATGCGCCCACAGGTTGGGCACCCCGGCGTCGTCGGCAGCGGCGAGCATCCGGGCCACCCCGGGCACGTGCACGTCGACGGCGATGACGTCGGCCCCCGGGTGCGCCGCGGCGTACGCGATGGCGGCGGCCCCGTGTCCCGACCCGATCTCGAGCACGACCGGCCCACCGCGGCCGAACGCCTCGGCCGGGACGAGCGACCCCTCGGGGAGCGCGCGCCCGGGCAGCAGCGTGGCCATCCGCTCGTCGGTCAGCGGACTGTTGCGCCAACGCGGCGTGAAGGTGCGAACGCTCTCGCGCGGGGTGTGGTCGAGGACCGGGCGGGACGCCACGGGACTGTGCCTTTCGAACGGGGACCGACGGTGCCGGCGGACGTCAGAGGCGGCGCACCGAGAGGGCCGCCCGGTCGTCATCCTCCCCCGAACGCGCCGACTCGCACACATCGCGGGCGACGTCACCGTCGCGGAGCACCGACATCGCCGCGACGCCTAGCATGCGGTCGATGCCGTCGGTGAGGTCACGGTCGCGGGCCTCGACCACACCGTCGGAGTAGATGAGCAGCCCGTCACCGCGGTCGAGGGTGCCGGTCTGCCGCGGGAAGCCGATCCCGGGGATGACGCCGAGCAGCGGGCCACGGCCGGCGTCGAGGACCGTCCAGCGGGCCCGCCCCGAGACGTAGCGTGCCGGTGAGGGATGCCCCGCGTTGGCGATCGAGTACGCCCCCGTGCGCAGGTCGAGCTCGACGTGGACGGCCGTGGCGAAGCCCTCCTCCCACCCCTGACGCACGAGGTAGTCGTTGGCGGCACTGAGGAAGTCGGTCGAGGGGACGGCACCGAGCAGGCCACCGAGGGCTCCGGACAGCAGCAGCGAGCGGGTGCCTGCCCCCGTCCCCTTGCCGCTCACGTCGACCAGGGCGAGCTCGAGCCGGTCCCCGGAGGCGTCGAGGTGGGCGACGACGAAGTCCCCCGAGAAGCGGTCGCCGTGCGCCGAGAGGATGGACGACGTGGCCGACCAGCCGTCGGGGAGCGCGGGGATCTGCCCGACCGACGCGATCCGGTCCCGCAGGTCGGCGAACATCCGGTCCCCGCTGAAGCCGCGGACCCCGACCCGGTCCCGGGAGCGGGCGATGACGACGACCAGCCCCATGACGACGGCGACGGCGACGATGACGCCGACGACCCGCGCCGGCGACAGCAGGGAACGGGGCACCCAGAAGGCGACGACCAGCCCGGTGGCGGCCAGCACCAGGCCGAGACGACGCGGCTCGAGGAGCACGCCGGCGACGACGAGCACCGGGAACACGAGTGAGATGGGGACGTACTCGGGCACGAGCACGATGCCGATCCCGATGAGGACGAGCGCGACGACGATGGCGACCGGGTACCACCGGTCGTCGAGCGCGGCCAGCCGGGGCGCGACGACCCGCCGACGCCGATCGTCCGGTGTCTCGCGCCCCGTTGCGCCGAGCTCGGATCGTGCTGCCATGGTGGCGTCAGCCGTGCTCCGGCATGCTGCCGTCGGCCTCGTAGGTGTCGAGCATCGCGATGCGCCGGGCGTGCCGCTCCTCCCCGGAGAACGGGGTGGACAGGAACGTACGCACCATGGCGCGGGCGGTCTCCGGGTCGGTCACCCGGGCACCGACGGAGATGACCCGCGCGTCGTTGTGCTCGCGCGCGAGGCGAGCGAGCTCCTCGTCGGAGCAGAGCGCGGCCCGGACACCACGCACCTTGTTCGCCGCGATCTGTTCGCCGTTGCCGGACCCACCGAGGACGACACCGAGCGCGTCGGGGTCGTCGGCCACGGCCTCGGCCGCCCGCAGTACGAAGACCGGGTAGTCGTCGAGCGGGTCGTACTCGTGCGGGCCGTGGTGGGTCACGTCGTGCCCGTCGGCCTCGAGCATCGAGACGAGGTCGCCGAGCATCTCGAACGCGGCGTGGTCCCCTGCGATGTGCACGCGCGTCATGGTGGAGTCAGTCCTCCGTGTCGAAGATCGGACCCTGTGTCCGGGAGCGCTTGAGCTCGTAGAACCCGGGGGTGCGGGCCACGAGGACGCAGCCGTCCCACAGCAGCCCGGCCGCCTCACCCTTCGGGGCGGGGGTGACGACCGGGCCGAAGAAGGCGACGCCGTCGACGGCGACGACCGGCGTGCCGACGTCGTCGCCGACGAGGTCGATGGCGCGCTGGTGGCTGGCCCGCAGCTCCTCGTCGTAGGTGTCCGACGTGGCGGCGTCGGCGAGCTCCGCCGGGAGGCCGAGCTCCTCGAGCGCGCCGGCGATGGCGGCCGGGTACTCCTGCTGCTCGTGGTGGATGCGCGTCCCGAGTGCGTCGTAGAGCGGCTTGACGATGTCGTCGCCGTGCTCGCGGCGGGCCGCCACGACCACCCGGACCGGCCCCCACCCCTGCTCCATGAGGGCCGCGTACTCCTCCGGCAGGTCTCGGCCCTCGTTGAGCACCGCGAGGCTCATGACCGACCACGTGACGTGAACGTCGCGGACCTCCTGTACCTCACCCATCCAGCGGGACGTCATCCACGCCCAGGGGCACAAGGGGTCGAACCAGAACTCTGCAGCCGCGCGGGCGGTAGTCGTCATGCCGGTCATCCTGCCACCGCCACCGGACATCGGCGGGCTCCGTCCGGCGTGACAGGATTGGCGGACGCGCTGTCGACCCGCGCCGACCCCGCACCACCACCGCTAGGAGACCCCGTGCCCGGCACCAACCTCACCCGCGAGGAGGCCGTCACCCGCGCGTCCCTCGTGGCCGTCTCGACGCACGACGTCGAGGTGGACCTCACGACCGGGCCCGAGCGCTTCTCGACCACGAGCACCGTCCGGTTCACGTGCGCCGAGCCCGGCGCAGAGACGTTCGTCGACTTCGTCGGTGCGTCGGTCGAGGAGGTCCTCCTCAACGGCGTGGCGCTCGACCCCACCCGGCACTACGCCGACAGCAGGGTGCGGCTCCCCGGGCTCGCGGCCGAGAACGAGCTCGTCGTGCGGGCCACCGGGCTCTACACGAACACCGGCGAGGGTCTCCACCGGTTCGTCGACCCGGTCGACGACGAGGTCTACCTCTACAGCCAGTTCGAGGTCCCGGACAGCCGCCGGATGTACCCCGTCTTCGAGCAGCCCGACCTCAAGGCGGAGTTCGCGTTCACCGTCACCGCCCCGGCGCACTGGCAGGTCGTCTCGAACTCCCCCACCCCGCAGGCCGAGCCGGTCCGCGACGGCGTCGCCACCTGGCGCTTCGAGCGCACCCCTCGGATGTCGAGCTACGTCACCGCGCTCGTCGCCGGGCCCTACGACGTGGTCCGGGACTCCGTCACCGGCCGGGGCGGCGAGGTCCCGCTCGGGATCTTCTGCCGCCGCAGCCTGACCCCCTACCTCGACGCCGACGAGCTCCTCGACGTCACGAAGCGCGGCTTCGCCTTCTTCGAGGACGAGTTCGACTGCGCGTACCCGTTCGCGAAGTACGACCAGCTCTTCGCGCCGGAGTACAACATGGGGGCGATGGAGAACGCGGGTTGCGTGACCGTCAGCGAGATCTACCTCTTCCGCTCCAAGGTCACCGAGGCCATCCGCGAGCGGCGCGCCCTCACCGTCCTCCACGAGCTCGCGCACATGTGGTTCGGCGACCTCGTGACGATGCGCTGGTGGAACGACCTCTGGCTCAACGAGTCCTTCGCCGAGTGGGCCTCCACGACCTGCCAGGCGGAGGCCACGAGGTGGACCGACGCCTGGACGACGTTCGGCACCTACGAGAAGGACTGGGCCTACGACCAGGACCAGCTCTCGACCACCCACCCGATCGTCGCCGAGATCCGCGACCTCCGGGACGTCGAGGTCAACTTCGACGGCATCACGTACGCCAAGGGGGCCTCCGTCCTCAAGCAGCTGGTCGCCTACGTCGGGCGTGAGGACTTCCGCGACGGGCTGCGCACCTACTTCCGCACGCACGCGTGGGGCAACACGACCCTCGACGACCTCCTCTCCGAGCTCGAGGCCACGTCCGGTCGTGACCTGCGGAGCTGGTCGGACCTCTGGCTCGAGACCGCCGGTGTCAACACCCTCCGGCCACTCGTCGAGGTCGACGACGCCGGCCGGTACGTCTCGGTGGCCATCGAGCAGACGGCCCCGGCGGACCTCCCGACGCTGCGGCCGCACCGGCTGGGCGTCGGGCTGTACGAGGTGCGCGACGGCGCGCTCGTGCGGACCGACCTGCTCGACGTCGACGTCGCGGGCGAGCGCACCGACCTCCCGTCCCTCGTGGGGCGTCAGCAGCCCGACCTGCTCCTCGTGAACGACGACGACCTCGCCTACGCGAAGATCCGGCTCGACGAGCGCTCCCTCGCCACCGCCCTGGCCCATCCGCGCGGGTTCGTCGAGTCGCTGCCGCGCGCCCTCGTCCTCGCCTCCGCGTGGGACATGACCCGGGACGGCGAGATGGGGGCGCGCGCGTTCGTCGACCTCGTCCTCGCGAGCCTCCCCGGCGAGACCGACTCCACGCTCCTGCGCACCCTCGTCATCCAGCTGCGGACCGCCGTGTACTCGTACACGGCACCCGCGCACCGGGAGGCCACCCGCGCCACGACCCGGGACGCCCTGTGGTCCATGGCCACGCAGGCCGAGCCGGGCAGCGACGCCCAGCTGCAGCTCGTCACCGCGGCCGCCGCGCTGACGAGCGCCGGGGACGACCCCAGCGCGGCGCGAGGGCTCCTGGACGGCGACGACCGCGTCCCGGGGCTCGAGGTCGACTTCGAGATGCGGTGGACGCTGCTCACGGCGCTCGCCGCCGCCGGGGACGTCGACGGCGCGGAGATCGAGGCCGAGCTGGCCCGCGAGGACACCGCGACCGCGCGTGAGCGGGCCGCCCGCACCCGCGCGGCGATCCCCACCGCCGAGGCCAAGGAGACCGCCTGGCGGGAGGTCGTCGACGAGACCGGCCGACCCAACGCCATCGTCGAGGCCACCGGGCTGGGTTTCGCCCGCGCCGGGACCCCGTCCGAGCTGCTCCGTCCCTTCGTCGACCGCTACCACGCGATGCTGGGTGCCGTGGAGTCACACGGCTCGCACGCCGTCGTCGAGTCCCTCGTCCTCGGCTTCTACCCCGCACCCCTCGTCGACGCGGCACTGTTCGACGCCACGCAGCGTTGGCTCGACGAGAACCCGTCCCTACCCGCCGCGCTACGCCGCCTCGTCACCGAGAACCGGGACGCCGTGGCCCGCGCCCTCACCGCCCAGGAGCGTGATGCCCGTGACTGACGCCGTGACCGCTCTCACCCGCTTCCCCGACCTCGCCGACCTCGACGCCCAGGCCGTCGTCGGCGTCGTCGAGGACGCCCAGCACTGGATGCTCACCGGCGGGGTCCGGGTCCTCGTGACCGTCCTCATCGCCGTCGTCGCCCGCTGGGCGCTGCACCGCCTCATCGACCGCACCGTCACCTCGATGACCGCCCGCTCCTCGGAGCGCAACAGCGAGCGGGACGCGCGCAGTGGCCTGCTCGCGACGACCACCGGTCACGCGGGCGAACGCCACCGGGCCCGGGTCACGACCGTCGGGTCGTTGCTGCGGAGCATCTCCACCTTCGTCGTCGGCCTCGTCGCGGCCCTCACGGTGATGTCGCTCGTCGGGCTTCCGCTCGGACCGCTCCTGGCGTCGGCGGGCGTCGGCGGTGTCGCGATCGGCTTCGGCGCGCAGAGCCTGGTCAAGGACTTCCTCTCCGGGATCTTCATGATCTTCGAGGACCAGTACGGCGTCGGCGACATCGTCGACACCGGCGAGGCGATCGGGACCATCGAGGAGGTCTCGCTGCGGATCACCCGGCTGCGCGACTTCGACGGGGTCGTCTGGTACGTGCGCAACGGCGAGATCGTCCGGATCGGCAACCGGTCGCAGGGCAACGGCGCCGCGTGGGTCGACATGCCGTTCTCGTACCGCGAGGACGTCACCAAGGTGCTCGGCATCGTCCGCGAGGTCTGCGAGACCTTCGCCGCCGACCCGGACTGGGAGGCCAAGCTCATCGAGCCGCCCACCGTCCTCGGCGTCGACTCGATCTCCGGCCAGACCGTCACCGTCAAGGTCCTCGCGAAGACCCTCGCCGGCGAGAACTTCCCGGTGCAGCGCGAGCTACGGGCCCGGATCAAGGCAGCGTTCGACGCCCACGAGGTCCAGGCACCGCCGCTCATGCCGCTCTCCCCGGGCGGCCCCCGATGAGCCTCTACGAGGACGTCGGCGGGGCACCCACCTTCGAACGGCTCGTCCACGCGTTCTACGAGGGCGTGGCCGCCGACCCGCCGCTGCGGGCGCTCTACCCCGAGGAGGACCTCGCGCCGGCCGAGCGCCGGCTGCGGATGTTCCTCACCCAGTACTTCGGTGGGCCGACGACCTACAGCGAGGAGCGCGGCCACCCCCGGCTGCGGATGCGCCACGCCCCGTTCCCGGTGACGCTCGACATGCGCGACCGGTGGATGCGGCACATGCTCGCCGCGGTCGAGGCCGCCGAGATCCCCGAGCCGCAGGCCGAGCAGATGCGCGACTACTTCCTGCGTGCCGCGCACATGCTCGTCAACACCGACGACGGGCACGGACACCCGCCTCTCATGCCCTGACGTCCCACTGCCGAGGAGGACGCCGTGCGCCCCGACCTCCGGACCGCCGAGGCCGTCTGAGGCCCGTCGACCGGGAAGGCCGTCAGACGCCGCCGACGAACGCAGCTGCAGCGAGCGCGTGCACGAGGAGCACCGCGGCCACGGAGAGCCCGGCCACGACCCGGCCCACGCGACGTCCGGTCCGGTCGGCGACGGCGGCGAGCATCGCCCCATGGACCGCGGCGAGGAGCACGACGAGCACCAGCCCGACGCCGGTCCCCCACCACTCCTCGCCGTCGTTCCACGTGGGGTCACCACGCCCGACGGCGACGGCGACCCCGACCCACAGCAGGAGCGCGGCCGGCACCGACAGCACGACGAGCGCCCCTGTGCCGAGCGCCGCGAGCACGAGAGCGACAGCCACGGCCGGCCGTGGCCGCGCGGGAGCCTTCCGGACCTCGTGCTGCACGCGACGAGGGTCGCACGGAGCGGGGCCGCAGGACGGCGACCGGGTTGGGAACGGCGCGGTGGATAGGCAACGATGGGGCGGGTGAGCGACGCGACGACGCAGTCCCCGACCGCCCCCGGCAGCACCGTCCACCCGGCCGACGCCCCCGATGCCCCGTGGTGGCGTCACGCCGTCATCTACCAGGTGTACCCACGCTCGTGGGCGGACGCCGACGGGGACGGGATGGGTGACCTGCCCGGCATCACGGCCCGGCTGCCCTACCTGCGCGACCTCGGCGTCGACGCGATCTGGCTCAGCCCGTTCTACGTGTCCCCGATGAACGACGCGGGCTACGACGTCGCCGACTACCGCGACATCGACCCCCGGTTCGGCACCCTGGCGGACGCCGACGCCATGGTGGAGACCGCCCACGGGCTCGGCCTCAAGGTCCTCGTCGACATCGTGCCGAACCACACGAGCAGCGAGCACGCGTGGTTCCGCGAGGCCCTCGCGTCGCCCCCCGGCAGCCCCGAGCGGGACCGCTACCTCTTCCGCGAGGGCCGGGGACCGAACGGCGAGCGGCCCCCGAACAACTGGCCGTCGGTGTTCGGCGGTCGGGGCTGGAGCCGGGTCACCGAGGCCGACGGCACACCGGGTCAGTGGTACCTGCACCTCTTCGACGTGACCCAGCCGGACCTCAACTGGGACAACCCGGAGGTTCGGGCGGAGTTCGAGTCCGTCCTGCGCTTCTGGTGCGACCGCGGCGTCGACGGCTTCCGGGTCGACGTCGCGCACGGTCTGGTCAAGCGCGAGGGCCTCCCCGACTGGCACGGCCGAGTCGGCCTGTACGACGAGGTCGTCACCGAGGAGGGCCCGGAGGACGGGGACGCACCGGGCACGGACACGGACGTGCTCGACCACACGGCCACCTCCAGCTCCCCGATGTGGGACCAGGACGGCGTCCACCAGATCTACCGGGAGTGGCGCGCCGTCCTGGACTCCTACGGCGAGCCCGACCGCATCCTGTGCGCCGAGGCCTGGGTGAAGCCGGAGAGCCGCCTGGCCCTCTACGTCCGCCCCGACGAGATGCACCAGGCGTTCAACTTCGACTTCCTCGAGAGCCCGTGGGACGCGGCCGCGCTGCGGGCCGTCGTCGAGTCGTCCGTGCGGGTCAACGACGGGGTCGGCGCGCCGACGACGTGGGTGCTGTCCAACCACGACGTCGTCCGGCACGCCTCCCGGCTCGGCCTGGACCAGTCCCTCCCCCGCCCCAACGGCATCACGGCCGAGGACCCCCAGCCGGATGCCGGGCTCGGTCTGCGCCGGGCCCGGGCCGCCACCGCGCTCATGCTCGCGCTTCCCGGTGGCGCCTACCTCTACCAGGGTGAGGAGCTCGGCCTGCCGGAGCACACGACGATGCCGGACGAGTTCCGCCAGGACCCCACCTTCCACCACACGAACGGCGAGGTCGCCGGACGGGACGGCTGCCGGGTCCCGATGCCGTGGACCAAGGACTCCCCGTCCTTCGGGTTCGGCCCCGGCGGGACGCCCTGGCTGCCACAGCCGCAGGCCTACGGCGACCTCGCCGTCGACCAGCAGGACGGCGTCCCCGGGTCGACCCTCGAGCTCTACCGGAGCCTGCTCGCGCTGCGCCGCCGGCATCGTCTCGGCAGGTCGGTGCTGGCCTGGGACGAGCGCTGCTCGGACTCGGTCGTCGCGTTCCGCGCCACCGCCGACGACGGCTCCTCCGTCCTCGTCGTGACCAACCTGGGTCCCGACGCGCTCACCCTGCCCGCGGCCGAGGTGCTCGTCACGTCCGGACCGCTCGACGACGGCCGGCTGCCCACCGACACGACGGTCTGGCTGCGGTCCACGGACGCCTGAGATGCGCGCGGCGGACTTCTCCTACCTCGCCGCCCGGACGCCGCTCGCCCTCGCCCACCGCGGCGGGGCCGAGCTGCCGGAGAACGTCGGGCTGGAGAACACGATGGCCGCCTTCCACCGCGCGGTCGACCTCGGGTACGGGTACCTGGAGACCGACGTCCACGCCACCGCTGACGGCGAGGTCGTCGCCTTCCACGACGACGTGCTCGACCGCGTCACCGACGGTGCGGGCCGCATCGCCGAGCTGCCCTGGTCCGAGGTCCGACGGGCCCGGGTCGGCGGCGCCGAACCCGTCCCGCTGCTCACCGAGCTGCTCGGGGCGCTGCCCTCGGCCCGGGTCAACATCGACGTCAAGGCCGACGCCGCGCTCGACCCCACCATCGAGGTGCTGCGCCGCCACGACGCGCTCGACCGCGTCTGCCTCGGCTCGTTCGACCAGCGCCGCCTGTGGCGCCTGCGGCGCGCCCTCGGCCCGCACGTCGCGACGGCCGCCGGCGAGCTCGGCACGGCGCTCCTGCGCTTCACTCCCCGGGTGGTCTCCGGGGTACTGCACACCTCCGCCCCGGTGCTGCAGATCCCGGCGAGGCACCGCGTCGCGGGACGGACCGTCACCCTCGTCACCCCCGGGCTCCTGCACCGCGCGCACGCCACGGGCAAGCACGTCCACGTGTGGTTCCACCCGTGGTCCACGGAGGACGCCGCGGAGTACCGCCGGCTGCTCGACCTCGGCGTGGACGGCATCGTCGCCGACCGGATCGACGTGCTCGCGCAGGTGTTCCGGGAACGTGGCCTGCCCCTCACGCCCCCCTTCCCCGTCTAGGGTGGTCGGGATGCGTGCCGCGGCAGCGGGGAAGTCCCCCGGAGGACCTCTGAGCCGCCCCTACCTCGAGATCACCCTGGCGGTCCTCGCCCTCGTGACGATCGTCGCGTTCGAGTCGATGGCGGTGTCCACCGCGATGCCGGCCGTGGCCCGGGAGCTGCAGGCGGTGCGGTCCTACGGGTTCGCGTTCTCGGTGATGCTCACGGCGCAGCTTCTGGGGATCGTGCTCGCCGGAGTGTGGACGGACCGGTCCGGACCGCTGCCGGGGGCGTTCGCCGGTCAGGTGCTCGTCGGTCTCGGAGCCGCCACCTGCGGCCTGAGCTCGCGGCTCGACGTCTTCCTCGCGGGGCGGGCGCTCACCGGGCTGGGTGGCGGACTGCTCGTCGTCATGCTCTACGTCATCGCCGGCCGGGTGTACCCCGAGGCGGTCCGTCCCCGGCTCTTCACGTACATCTCCGCCGCATGGGTGCTGCCGGCCCTCGCCGGTCCTCCGGTCGCGGCATGGGTCACCGACCACCTCTCGTGGCGGTGGGTGTTCCTCGGGGTCGTCGCACCCGTCGTCGCGACGATGGGAGCACTGTGGCGGGCCCAGTCCCGGGTCGACACCACCCACCTGCGCGAGGCCGTGAGCAACCGGGACCACCGCACGCACGTGCGCACCGCGTGGGCCGGGCTGGCCGTCGCGGCCGCCGCGGGCGCCATCCAGTACGGCACCCACGAGCTCAGCCTCGAGTGGTCACCGAAGACCGTCGTGGCCGTCCTCGGGCTGGCCGGTGTCGCCGCCGTCGCCCCGGTCCTGCTCCCCCGCGCGACCTGGGTCATGGGCCACGGGCTGCCGAGCGTGGTCCTCGCCCGGGCGCTGCTGTGCGCCGCCTTCTACGGAGGCATCACGTACGTCCCGCTGTTCCTCGTCGACCAGCGCGGGGCGACCCTGAAGATGGCCGGGCTCACCCTCGCCGTGGGAGCCGTCGGGTGGGCCGCCGGCGCCTGGTACCAGGGCCACGACGCCCTGCACCTGCCCCGGTACCGGCTCATCGAGCTCGGGGGCGTCCTCCTCGCCGCCGGCCTCGGATGGCTCTCGCTCGTGGCGTGGGTCGACCTGCCCGCCTGGCTGACCGTCGTCGCCATGGTGCTCGCGGGCCTCGCGATGGGCACGGGGGTCACGACGACCACGATCGTGGCCCTCGAGCTCAGCCCCGTGCACGAGCACGGCGAGACGTCCTCGTCGCTGCAGCTCGCGGACGTCCTCGGCAGCGTCCTCGGCATCGCCGGGGCCACGGCGGCGTTCGCGGCGGGGCACGACCCCGGCCGGGACAACCCGCTGTTCGGCGCGATCTTCCTCGGCCTGGCGGCCGTCGCTGCCGTCGTGGTCCCCGCCGGTCAGCGCATCAGGACGTGACCTCCGGTGGCGGTGACCCGGGTCCACCGGTTCGACCGCCACACCGACACGACGCTGCCCGGCCGGAGGAAGCCGAGCGAGAACGCCGCGAAGGCCCCGCCGGCCCGGACCCCTGGGACGGCCTCCTCGCCCCAGACCCGGTCGCGGACGAAGCCGGCCGCGGCCCCCCTCTCGCGCACGGCGGCGGACACCTGTTCCAGGCCGCTGCGGGCCGCGTCGGCGAGGACGTCCGCCGAGACCTCGCCCGCGCGCTCCCAGCCGGAGCGCGGTGGCGTGACCGCGGACCACGCGGCCAGCGCACGGGTCGGCGGGAGGTCGAAGGAGCCGCTGCCGTCGGCGCGGGCCGTGCGGTCGGTGACCGCGCCGAGCGGGACGACGGCGTCGCACTCCGCGGGCTCGGCGAGCGCGAAGGTCCGTAGCCCGAGCACCGTGCCCTCGGCGAGGATGCCGCTGCCCTGCAGCACCCCGACCCATGCCGCGAGCACCTCGCCATCCGCCTGGAGGCGCATGGCGCCCTCGTCGTCGACCGCCCGGGCCCGCGCGGCGAAGCGGCCGAGGTCCCCGACCGAGGCGGCGTCGGCGAGACGCAGGACGGCGCTCACCGGGCGGGCCGGCGGAAGGCCACGGGGTCGCCCACGGACTCGGCGAGGGCCCGCCTCGCGTCCGGGGGCAACCGCCGTGGTGTCTCGGCGGCGAAGTCGTAGAGCGCCAGCCCGGTCTCCGCGAGGGCGTACACCCGGTCACCCACCTCGGCCGGGTCGCGGACGACGTAGCCGAGGTCGAAACCGGCGCCGTGCACCCGGGTGACCCACATCGTGACCTGCACCGGCGCGTGACGGTACGTCAGCGGCTGGTGGTACTCGATGGCGTGCCGGGTGACGACGATGCCCTCGTCGAGCATCGCCGACCAGTCCGGGACGAACTCGCGCAGCCCGATGACGCGGGCGTCCTCGAGGAGCCGGAGGTACTGGACGTTGTTCACGTGCCCGTAGGCGTCCATGTCGGACCAGCGCAGAGGCACCAGGGCGGCGTAGGGCTCGGCCATGCGGTCATCCTCGCAGCACACGCACAGCGGCCCGACCTAGGGTGAGCGCGTGCCTCTCCACCCCCGCGCCACCGCCCGTCTCGACCATGTCCTCGCCACGACCCAGCGGGACGCGCGGCTGCCCTCGGTCGTCGCCGGCGTCGTCCGGGACGGCGCCCTGGTCTGGCACGGCGCGGCCGGGACGCTCGACGGACGCGCGGACGGCAGACCGGCCGACGACGACACCCAGTACCGGATGGGCTCGATCACCAAGACCCTCGTCGCCGTCTGCGTGCTGCGGCTGCGGGACGCGGGCCGGCTCGACCTCGCCGACCGCCTCGAGGACCATGTGCCGGGGTCCCGGCTCGGCGCGGCGACCGTCGAGCAGCTGCTCACCCACGCCTCCGGCGCCCAGGCCGAGACGAACGGCCCGTGGTGGGAGCGGACCCCCGGTGGCGACTGGGACGCGCTGGCCGGTGCGCCGGTGGACCGGCGCTTCCGCTCCGGCCGACGCTTCCACTACTCCAACGTGGGGTACGCGGCCCTCGGCCGGCTGCTCGAGGTGCACCACGGCGCCGGGTGGGCGGAGGTCGTGCGCACCGACCTGCTCGAGCCGCTCGGCATGTCCCGGACCACCACCCGGCCCGCAGGGTGCGCGGCGCAGGGCCTGGCCGTCCACCCGTTCGCCGACGTCCTGCTGCGCGAGCCCGAGCACGACGCCGGCGCGATGGCTCCCGCGGGCCAGCTCTGGACCACGGTGCGCGACCTCGCCCGATGGGCGACGTTCCTCGGTGGCGACACCGCCGGCCTCCTCGCACCCGACACCCTCGCCGAGATGTGCGAGCCGCACCACGTCGTCGACGACCGCGGCCAGCCGTGGACCGGCGCGCACGGCCTCGGCTGGCAGGTCTGGAACCTCGAGGGCGTCCGGTGGGCCGGCCACGGAGGCTCCATGCCAGGGTTCCTCGCGGGGCTCCGGGTCCGGCTGGAAGACGGTGACGGGGTCGTGACGATGACGAACACGACGTCGTCCACCGCGATGCAGCCCTTCGCCAAGGCCCTCCTCCAGGTGCTCGACGACGAGGTCCTGCGCCCGGTGACGCCGTGGTCGGCCTCCGGGGACCCCGCGCTGCTCGAGCTCGTCGGGACCTGGCACTGGGGTGCCGGGACGACGACCGCCCGGACGAAGGGGGAGCACCTGGTCCTCGGCGACCCCGGGACCGCGCGGGCCTCCCGCTTCGCGAGGACCGGCGAGGACGCCTGGGTGGGACTCGACGGCTACCTCACCGGTGAGCCCCTGACGGTGGTGCGCCGCACGGACGGCAGCGTGTCGCACCTGGACGTCGCGTCCTTCAGGTTCGCCCGGACGCCGTACGACCCGGAGGCCGACGTCCCGGGAGGCGTCGACGAGCTCGGCTGGCACTGAGGGCGCTGTCGCCCCGGGGCCCTACGGTGGGGTGGCGATGACGACGACACCCCACGCCCCCACTCCCCCGTCCCTCGAGCTCACCGAGCGCGCCCGCTCCACGCTGCGCCGGCTCGTCGGCCGCGACGACGCCGACTTCCGCGACGGGCAGCTCGAGGCCGTCTCCGCGCTGGTCGCCGACCGCTCCCGGGTCCTCGTCGTGCAACGCACCGGGTGGGGCAAGTCGGCGGTCTACTTCGTCTCCACCGCGCTGCGTCGCGCCGAGGGCGCCGGCCCCACCGTCATCATCAGTCCCTTGCTCGCCCTCATGCGTGACCAGATCGCCGCAGCCGGGCGGGCAGGCATCCGCGCGGTCACGATGAACTCGGCCAACGCCCAGGACTGGGACGAGGTCCGCGCCGCGCTCGCCGAGGACGCCGTCGACGTCCTCCTCGTCAGCCCGGAGCGGCTCAACAACCCGAGGTTCCGGGAGGAGCAGCTGCCCGACCTCGCGCGGCGCTGCGGGCTGCTCGTCGTCGACGAGGCCCACTGCGTGAGCGACTGGGGGCACGACTTCCGGCCCGACTACCGTCGCATCCGCGACCTCCTCGTGGGCCTGCCGGCCGACGTGCCCGTGCTCGCCACGACGGCCACGGCCAACGCCCGGGTCGTCCACGACGTCGAGGAGCAGCTGGGGGCCGGTGGCCGACCGGTCCTCACCGTGCGTGGCGGCCTGGCCCGTGACTCGCTGCGTCTCGGGGTGCTCCGCTCGATGTCGCCCGAGCAGCGGCTCGGCTGGCTGCTCGCGCACCTCGGGGAGCTGCCCGGCTCGGGCATCGTCTACGCGCTGACGGTCTCGGCCGCCGAGGACGTCGCCGCGAGCCTCGCCGAGGCCGGCCATGCCGTCGCCGCGTACACCGGCCGCACCGACCCCGCCGACCGCGAGCGGCTGGAGCAGCAGCTGCGTGACAACGAGGTCAAGGCGCTCGTCGCCACCTCGGCGCTCGGGATGGGTTTCGACAAGCCCGACCTCGGGTTCGTCGTCCACCTCGGGGCACCGAGCAGTCCGGTCGCGTACTACCAGCAGGTGGGGCGCGCCGGGCGCGCCACCGAGCGGGCCGACGTCCTCCTCCTGCCCGGCCCGGAGGACCGCGACATCTGGCGGTACTTCGCCTCGGTCTCCATGCCGCGGGAGGAGCAGGCGGACGCCGTGCTGCGCGCGCTCGCCGAGGCGGGCCGGCCCCTCTCCACGGCCGCGCTGGAGACCACCGTCGACGTCCGCCGCACCCGCCTCGAGCTCCTTCTCAAGGTCCTCGACGTCGACGGTGCGATCCGGCGCGTCTCCGGCGGGTGGACCTCCACGGGGGTCCCCTGGGAGTACGACGCCGAGCGCTACGACCGGGTCGCCACTGCCCGCACCGCCGAGCAGCAGCTCATGGTCGACTACGAGCGCACCGACGACTGCCGGATGGCCTTCCTCCAGGAGTGCCTCGACGACGACACCGCCGCTCCGTGCGGACGCTGCGACGGCTGCGCGGGGCCGTGGTATCCCACCGACGTCCCGGACCAGGTCGTCGGCGCCGCCCGGGAGCGCCTGCAGCGGGTGGGGGTCGCCGTCGACCCGCGTGCCCAGTGGCCCACCGGGATGGACCGCGTCGGCGTTCCCGTCAAGGGGCGGATCGCCGCCGAGGAGCAGGTGCAGGCCGGGCGCGCCCTGGCCCGGCTCTCCGACCTCGGGTGGGGGCAGCGGCTGCGCGAGGTGCTCCGCGAGGACGCCCCAGCCTCGTCCGAGCTGCTCCGGGCGTGCGTCCCGGTCCTCGCGGAGTGGGGCTGGGCCGAGCGCCCGGTCGGCGTCGTCGGGATGCCGTCGCGCGCCCGGCCGCAGCTCGTCGTGTCCCTCGCCGCCGGTTTGGCCGAGATCGGCCGGCTCCGGTTCCTCGGCACCCTCGACCTCGCCCATGGCGGTCCCTCCGGCGGCATGGGCGGCAACAGCGCCTACCGGCTCGCCGGCGTGTGGGAGCGCCTCGTCGTCGGCCCCGACCTCGCAGCCGCGCTCGCCGGCTGCCCCGGCCCGGTGCTGCTCGTCGACGACGTCGTGTCGTCACGCTGGACGATGACCGTCGCCGGCCGCGCCCTGCGCCTGGCCGGGGCCCCGGCGGTCCTGCCCTTCGGACTCGCGGTCGACGGCTAGTCCGAAGGGCAGGACGGTCACTTGATGGGGTCGGGGTTCTCCGTGTCGAGCTCGCCGTCCCTGACGTGGTACGCGTAGATCAGTGACGAGGCGATGTCACCGGCCGCGTCGAAGGAGATCGGGCCGCTCACGCCATCACCCTGGTACGCGCCGATGAACATGTTGATGTCCGCGGGCTCGCTCTTCCCGGCCGCCAGCGCGGCGAGGAAGATGTTCGCCGCGTCGTACGCCTGGGTCGTGTAAAGCCCCGCCTCGATGCCCGTCGCCTGCTCGAACTTCTCGGCGAAGTGCTTCGGCGCGGGGGCCGCAGGGGCCGAGAGCACGGCGCCCTCACCGGCCTCGCCCGCGATCTCCACGAACGCGGGGTCCTCGGCGCCGTCACCGGACATGAAGGCGCCCTTCCATCCGGCCTCGCGCAGCTGCTTCACGAGCCGTCCGGCCTCGGTGTAGTACCCGCCGTAGAACACGGCGTCGGCCTCGGCATCCGTGACCGCCTCGACGACGTCGGACATGTCCTTCTGCTCGGGCTCGATCTCGCCGTGCCCGACGCCGGCATTACCGACCGAGTTCTCGACCACCGTGGCCAGGCCCTTGCTGTAGTCCTGACCGTCGTCGACGATGTACACCCGCTCGGCGCCGACCATCTGCGTGAGGTACACGGCATCCGCCTTGCCCTGCGCGAAGTCGTTGCCGATGACCCGGTGCCACGTGGTCCAGCCCTGCTGGGTGATGGTCACGTTGGTCGCCGAGGGTGAGATCGACGGCAGGCCGGCCTCGAACAGCACCGCTCCGGTCGCGAGCGACTCACCCGAGAAGCCGGGACCGACGAGGCCGACGATCGTCGAGTCGAAGACGATCTGGGCCGCGAGGTCCGGGGCCTTCTCCGGGTCGCCCTGGCTGTCGAACTTCTTGAGGCCGACCTTGCAGGTGGCGGTCTCGTTGTACTCGTCGATCGCGAGCTGGACACCGTTCGCCATGTTGTCGCCGAGCACACCGGCGTCCCCCGAGAGGGCACCGAGGAAGGCGAGGTTCTGCTCGGTGCAGACGCCGACCTCCGTGGCGGCCGGGGCGACCGTGTCGTCGGTGCCGGTGCCACATCCCGCGAGGACGAGGCCGGCTGACAACGTTGTCATGGCGAGGCGACGGGTACGAGTGGTGGGGTTCAACTGCCCTCCGAGTGATGCGAGAGACGGGTCGGTCGCGCGACGTCGCGCGCACCGATGGGTCGGCCGGAACCTAACCGATGGACCGCCGCGTCCAGGGCCATTTGGCACATCACCGACCCGAATGACGACCCGCCGACGCCATCCGTCGGTTCCGCGACGTCCCGCACACCCGGGACGAGCGCCTCGTCAGCGGGGAGCCGCAGGTCAACGGGCACGACGGACCACGTAGCGTGACCGGGTGACCCAGGAGACCGAGCAACGCGCCGAGCGTGAGGAGGAACGCCCCGACCCCGACCGGTGGCGTGTCCTCGGGGTCACCCTGACGGTCGGCTTCATGGTGCTGCTCGACGTCACCATCGTCAACGTCGCCATCCCTTCGATGCGCGAGGGCCTCGGCACCGGCGCCGGAGCCATCCAGTGGGTGGTCTCGGGCTACGCCCTCGCCCTCGGGCTCATGCTCGTCACGGGTGGACGGCTCGGTGACGCCCACGGACGGCGCCGGATGATGCTGATCGGCCTCGCGGGGTTCGTGCTGTCCTCCGCCGCGGCCGGACTCGCCCCGAGCGTCGTCGTCCTCGTCGCCGCCCGGCTCGTGCAGGGGCTGTCCGCCGGGCTGCTCACCCCGCAGAGCTCCGGGCTCATCCAGTCGCTGTTCCGCGGTCCGGAGCGCGGGGTCGCGTTCGGGCTCTTCGGTCTCACCGTCTCGGTGTCGTCGGCCATCGGGCCGGTCCTGGGAGGAGCGCTCATCGCCGCGTTCGGCGAGGACCGCGGCTGGCGCTGGATCTTCCTCGTCAACGTCCCCATCGGCGCGGTGCTGCTCGTGGCGATCGCGCGCCTCGTCCCGGGCCGACAGCCGTCCGACGGGCCACCGGACAGCCGGCTCGACCTCGTCGGCGCGGTCCTGCTCGGTCTGGCCGTGCTCACCCTCCTCTACCCGGTCGTCGCGCTCGAGTCGGGTCAGCGCCTGCCGCTGGCACTCCTCGTCCTCGTCCCGGTGCTGGGCCTGGCGTTCGTCCGGTGGGAACGGCACGTCGTGCGCTCCCACGGCGCGCCACTGCTCGACCTCGGGCTCCTGCGCGGGACTCCGGGGTACGCGAGCGGCATCCTCGTGGGGAGCCTCTACTTCACCGGCTTCACGGGCGTCTTCCTCGTGCTCAGCGTCTACCTCCAGGACGGCATCGGCCGGTCGCCCCTCGTCGCGGGGCTGCTGCTCACGCCGTTCGCCGTGGGGTCCGCGGTGGCGTCCCCGTTGGCCGGCCGGCTCGTCAGCCGGGTCGGCCGGCGGCTCACGGTGGCCTCCCTCGCCGTGATGATGCTCGGCGTGCTCGCCGTCGCACTCGTCGTCCCCGCCGCGGAGCGCAGCCCGCACCTGTGGCTCCTCCTGTCCGTCCCTCTTCTCGTCGCCGGCCTCGGCGGCGGTGCCGTCGTGTCACCCAACATCACGTTGTCCCTCGACCAGGTCCCGACGCGGATGGGCGGGGCCGCCGGAGGCGCGCTGCAGATGGGCCAGCGGATCGGCGCAGCGATCGGGGCGGCTGTCCTGATGACGGCCTACCAGGTCGCGGTCTCGGCCACCGATGACCCGGGGACGGCGCTGCGCTGGGCGCTCGGGGTCTCGCTCGTCCTCCTGGGCAGTGCTCTGTGCGCCGCCGTGTGGTCCTGGCGCCACGAGCCCGAGACCCTCACGGCGTCGGGCACCCACTGACCGCGCCGGCCGGCCCGGCGGGTCGGGCAGGCGGGTCGACGGGCACGGTGAGCACGGGGAGGAAGGCCTGCACCACGGGGCCGATGAGCAGCGCGTACGCCAGCGTGCCGAGACCGACGACACCACCGATCGTCCAGCCGACCACGACGACCGTCACCTCCAGCGAGGTCCGCACCAGCCGGATCGAGCGGCCCGTGCGGTGCGCCAGCCCGGTCATGAGGCCATCCCGGGGACCGGGTCCGAGCTGCGCGCCGATGTACAGCGCCCCCGCGATCCCGTTGCCGACGACCCCGACGACCAGCAGCCCGACCCGCCACCCGAGGGAGTCGACCGGTGGGACGAGCGCGAGGGTCGCGTCCGTCGCGAGCCCGACGACGACCGCGTTGAGCACCGTCCCGAGCCCGGGCCACTGCCGCAACGGGACCCAGAGGAGCAGGATGACGAACGACGACGCGACGACCATCTGCCCGTAGCTCATGGGGATGTGCAGGGTCAGCCCGTAGGTGAGCACGCCCCAGGGCTCGAGGCCGAGGACCGCCCGGACGAGGAGAGCCATCGTCGCCCCGAACAGCACGAGCCCCACGAGCAGCTGCCCGACGCGGCGCGGCAGGCGGCCGGCGCGCAGCTGCTGGCGCGGGGTCATCGGGACGAGCGGCACACGACGTCCGGCGCCTCGCCGGACGAGATCGAGCGGTGTCATGGCCTCATCGTCCGACAGAAGTGGTCTGGAAATCGAGGGCCACTTCTGGGACAGTGGCCCCATGTCCGCCACCCAGCTGGTCGGCGCCCCCCGGCTCGCCCGTCTCGTCGGTGACCTCTCGCAGGAGCGGCCCGCCTACCGGACGCTCGCCGACTCGCTCCGGCGCGCCATCGCCGACGGTCGGGTCCCCGTCGGAGCCCGGCTCCCCAGCGAGCGGGACCTCACCACCGCCCTCGGGCTGAGCCGGACCACCGTCTCTCGCGCCTACGACGTCCTGCGTGAGGCCGGGTACCTCGACTCACGGCGCGGTAGCGGAACGCTGGCGGCCCTCCCCCACGGAACGCACCACCGGGCGGGCGGCCCGATCTTCCACGCGATGGTCCCCGAGGGCGCGATCGACCTCACCTGCGCCGCCACCCGTGCCCCGGCCGGCGCCCTCGACGCCTACGAGCGCGCCCTCGAACGGCTACCCGGCTACCTGGCCGGGCCGGGGTACCTGACCGTGGGAGTACCCGAGCTGCGCGAGCTGGTCGCCCGTCGCTACACGGAGCGGGGTGCGCCGACGACGCCCGACCAGGTCATCGTCACCTCGGGGTCGCTCACCGCGCTCGGCATCGCCGTCCGGACGCTCGTGGGGCGCGGCGACCGGGTGCTCGTCGAGGAGCCCTCGTACCCGAACACGGTCACGATGCTGCGCGACGCCGGCGCCCGGCTCACGACGGTGCCGGTGGACCCGCGCGACGGGTGGGACCTCGACGAGGCCACGGCCACGGTCGCCCGGACCGGGGCTCGCGCGGCGTTCCTCATCCCGGACTTCCACAACCCGACGGGCGCGCTGCTCGACGACGACGGGCGGCGCCGCCTGGCGTCCGCGCTCGTGCGGAGCGGGACCGTGACGGTCGTCGACGAGACCATCGCCGAGATGGACCTCGGCGGGCCGGGCGCGCTCCCTCTGCCGTTCGCCGCCCACGCCCCGCGGGCCGTGACGGTCGGCGGCGCCTCCAAGTCGCACTGGGGCGGCCTGCGCGTCGGGTGGCTGCGCGTCCCCCCGGGCGAGAGCGCACGGTTCGTCGACGCCAAGGTGCTGAGCGACCTCGGCGCCCCCGTGCTCGAGCAGCTGGTCCTCGCCGAGCTGCTGCGGGTGTCCCCGGGCCCCACGCCCGAGCACCGGGACGACCTGCGCGCGTCACGGGACGCCCTCGTCGCTGCGCTGGGCACGCACCTGCCCGACCTGGTGGTCCGCGTCCCGCGCGGTGGCCTGACACTCTGGTGCCGCCTCCCGGACGACCTCAGCGGCTCCGCGCTCGCCCACGCGGCCGCGGACGAAGGGCTGGTCGTCGCCGCCGGCCCGAGGTTCGCGGTGCACGGCGGGCTCGACGGCTGGCTCCGGCTGCCGTACGTGCTCCCACCCGCCGAGATGACCGAGGCCGTGGTCCGCCTGGCCCGGGCGGCGGCGCGGGTCCGCGGCACCGACCGGCCGGGCCCGCGCGCCGGACGAGCGGCTGCTTCGGAGCGGTGTCCGATCGTCGCCTGAGGTCCCACACGGGCCGTGACTATGGTTGCGCCCGTGACTGCCGACCGACCCGACCCCCTGGACGACCTGCTGCACACGCTCGACCTCGAGGAGCTCGGGTCGGCGCACGTCACCGTCCAGCCGCGGGCCGGCGCGGAGGCACCCGGCGTCCCGCTGCCCGAGACCTTCGCCGAGGACATCACGCTCTTCCGCGGCCAGAGCCAGAAGCAGCCACACGGGCGCGTGTTCGGCGGCCAGGTGCTCGCCCAGGGCGTCGTCGCGTCGGGGCGCACCGTCGACGACAGCCGGCGGCTGCACTCGATCCACGCGTATTTCATGCGCCCCGGGGACGACACCCAGCCCATCACCTTCAGCGTCGAGCGGATGCGCGACGGGCGCTCGTTCTCCACCCGCCGGGTCCACGCCATCCAGCGCGGCAAGCCGATCCTGTCGATGAGTGCCTCGTTCCAGGTCCCGGACGGCGGGCTCGACCACCAGGACACCGCACCCGAGGTCCCCGGGCCCGAGACCGTGCCGTCCCTGGCCGAGGCGTTCGAGGGGGTCGACGACCCGCGGGCCCGGCACCTGTCACGGCGCGCGATCGAGCTCCGCCACGTGGAGGGCAACCTCTACGTCGGGCCTCCGGCCGAGGCAGTCGCGCGCCAGCACGTGTGGCTACGCGCCGTGGGGCGCCTCCCCGACGACCCGCTCGTCCACGACGCCGTCCTCGCCTACGCGTCCGACTACAGCCTGCTCGAGCCGATCCTCCGCCGGCACGACCTGCCCTGGACCACGCCGGGGCTGAAGATGGCCAGCCTCGACCATGCGATGTGGTTCCACCGCTCCGCGCGGGCGGACGAGTGGGTGCTCTACGCGCAGGAGTCGCCGTCGGGGCAGAGCGGACGGGGCCTCGGCCTGGGCCGGATGTTCTCCGCCGACGGCGTCCTGCTCGCGACCGTCGCCCAGGAGGGGATGGTCCGGGTCCCGCCCGAGGTCTCCGGCGGCCCCGTCCGTCAGGACTGACCCCCCGCCGCGCCGGCCGTGACCACCTCGCCGTCGTTCAGTCGAGCACCAGGGTGACGACGGACACGGATCGGTCACGGTGTGCGACGACCCCGTCGCCGGACCGGGTGTCGTCCGGGTCCCAGGCGAGGAGGAGGTCCCCGACGCCCTCCACGGGAACCTCGGCTCCGGCGTCCAGGGTCGCGACGACCGCGAACGGCGTCCCCTCGCGGGGCGTGTGCCGGACGACGACCCACCGGGCGTGCTCGTCGACGCGGACGTCGACGTCGGTGAGCCGCGTCGGGCCGGGGCCGACGAGCCGGCGCCGCAGCGCGACGAGGTCGCGGTACCAGGCCAGCATCCGTGCATGGGCCGGCACGTCCGGCTCGGCCCAGTCGAGGACGGAGCGGTGGCGGGTCTCCGGGTCCTGGGGGTCCGGGACGTCCTCGGCGGACCAGCCGTGCGAGCCGAACTCGGCCCTGCGGCCCTCCCGGACGGCCTCGGCGAGCCAGTCCTCGGCGAAGCTCGTGAAGAACTGCCACGGCGTGGAGGCGGCCCACTCCTCGCCCATGAAGAGCATCGGCGTCGTCGGGGCGAGGAGGTACAGCGCGGCGCCGGCGGCCTGGAGGGCGGGGTCGGCGACGAGCGCCGAGATGCGCTCTCCCGTCGCGCGGTTGCCCACCTGGTCGTGGGTCTGGAGGTACCCCAGGAGACGGCGGGCGTCGAGGCCAGGACGGTCGACGGGGGCACCCCAGGTGCGGTCGCGGAAGCTGGACCACGAGCCGTCGTGGAGGAACCCGTGCGTCAGCACCTTGGCGAGGACGGCGAGCGGCCCGGACTCGGGCGTGCCCTCCGTGCCGGCGAAGTCCGTGTAGTAGCCCTGGGTCTCCCCGGTGAGCGTCACGTGCAGGGCGTGGTGGATGTCGTCGTCCCACTGCGCCGTCATGCCCCGGCCGCCCTCCGCCGTGGGCGTCACCATCGAGGTGTCGTTGAGGTCGGACTCGGCGACGAGCGCGAGCGGCCGGCCCAGCTCCTCGGCGAGGTCGGCGACGGCGTCCGAGAGCTCGGCGAGGTAGTGCCGGGGCGAGTCGTCCTTGAGCTCGTGCACGGCGTCGAGACGCAGGGCGTCGACGTGGAAGTCCCGGAACCACCGCAGGACGTTCCCGACGAGGAACTCCCGAACCGGCCCGGCGCCGTCGTGGTCGAGGTTGACCGCCGCGCCCCAGGGCGTCTCGTGGGCCTGCGTGAAGTACGGGCCGTAGCGCGCCAGGTAGTTCCCGCTCGCCCCGAGGTGGTTGTGCACGACGTCGAGGCAGACGCCGATGCCCCGCGCGTGGCAGGCGTCGACGAACCGCGCGAACGCCGCCGGACCGCCGTACGAGTCCTGGACGGCGTAGAGGCCGACGCCGTCGTACCCCCAGCCGCGGTCGGTGGGGAACGCGGCGACCGGCATCACCTCGACGACGTCGACGCCGAGGTCGACGAGGTGGTCGAGGCGCTCGGCCGCGGCGTCGAAGGTGCCCTCCGGGGTGAAGGTGCCGACGTGGAGCTCGTAGAGCAAGGCGCCCAGCACTCCCGCGCCGTCACGAGGCCCGCGCCAGGCGTCGTCGGTCCAGCGGAAGGCGTCGGTGTCGATGGTGCGGCTGGGACCGTGCACGCTGCCCGGCTGCCACGCGCTGCGCGGGTCCGGCAGGGGCGGGTCGGCACCGTCGAGGACGAAGGCGTAGTCGACCTCGTCGACCCCGTCCGGCACGTCCCAGCGCCACCATCCGTCCCCGACCGGTGTCATCGGCTCGCGCCGGGCGTCGTCCGACGACGGCGTCGGGCCCTGCACCCGGGACCACTCGATCTCGAGCCGCTCCGGGATCGGCGCCCAGACCTCGATCGTCCGTGTGCTCACGACGGATGCCCCTGCCCCGTCTCGTCGGACGCCGAGCTGTCCGCCCGCACGAGCAGCGCGACGGGCCGGTCGGCCAGGAGGTCGGCCAACGCGACACCGTCCGCGCCCGAGGCCACCGGGCGCGAGCCGAGGAGGTCGAGCCACCGGCCTTCGGGAACGGCCACCCGGGCCTCTCCGAAGCCACCGGCCTGCGCGAGCCGACCGGCCCCCCGGGTGGCGACCGTGACGACCGCCGGGCCGGACGCGTCGCCGCGGGCGAACGCGAGCGCGTGCGGGCTGTCCGTCCCGAGCGGGAGGTAGCCCGCCTCGGGACCGACGAACCACTCCGGGTGCTCGCGCCGCAGCCGGAGGGCGAGCGCAGTGACCCGCATCTTGTCGTCGTCGAGATCGAAGCACGGCTCGTCGTCGAGCACGCGGTGGAGCCGCTCGGCACGGTCGGCCCAGTCGACGGGGCGACGGTTGTCGGGGTCGACCAGGGCGAGGAGGCCGATCTCGCATCCCTGGTAGACGTCCGGGACCCCCGGCATCGTCAGCTGGAGCAGCTTCTGCCCGAGGATGTTCGCCCGCACCGCCGGCTCGTGCGGCTCGGTCCAGGCGTCGAGGTGCTCGTGCACCGCGAGGTCGCGACCGACCGACCGGGCGAACGTGACGACCTCGTCCTCGTAGGCGGAGTCGCCGTCCACCCATGCGGTGTGCACCTTGGCCTCGCGCACGGCCTTGAGCAGGTACTCCTCGAGCCGCGCGCCGGACACCGGCCAGGTCCCGACGAGCGTCTGCCACACGAGGTACTCGGTGGGGCCGTCGACGCGCGCGGTGCGATAGGGGTCGGCGAGCTCACGCGCCCGGGCGAGCCAGCGCTCCCATCCGGGTGCGTCCTCGGCGAGCACCATGAGCCGGGCCCGGGTGTCCTCCGAGCGCTTCGCGTCGTGCGTCGTGAGCGTCGTCATCGACGTCGGCCACTCGCTCTGCTGGCGCGAGCACCACGCGTGGAAGGCGTCGGCGTCGATCGACAGGTCCTCGGGGTGCCCGCCGACCTCGTTCGCCCCGGCGAGCCGGAACCAGCGGTAGAAGGCGGTGTCCTCGATGCCCTTGGCCATGACCGGGCCGCACGTCTGCTGGAAGCGGACCCGGAGCTCGTCCGCCACTCGGCCGGAGTCGACGACCGCCTCGGGGAGCTCACGGTCCAGGACGAGCCGGACGACGACCTCGAGCGCGTCGTGGTCGCTCGGGGCGAGGATGCCGCGCGCCCGCTCCGCGGCGGCGTCGACGACCTCGGCCTGCTCGGGGTCGACACCACGCCCCGGGACGACGTACGCCCGGTAGCGGTCCATCGAGACGAGCAGCGCCTCAAGGCCACGGCGCAGCGCCGCGGCGTCCTCGCCCGGTAGCACCCGGTGCGCCAGCCGCATGAGCCGGTCGACCTCGGCGGCCTGGACGTCGTCGACGACGAGCCGCTTGCTCTCGGTGACGACCGTGCCGAGGTCGGTCATCCCCGGGGCGACGTCCGCCCACAGCCGGTCGAGCGTCCCCGTGGCGTCCGGCGGGGTGAGCACCTGCTGGACCCGCAGCAGCGCGTCGTACCCGGTCGTGCCCGAGCAGCGCCACGACTCGGGCAGCCGCTCCTCGCCCTCGAGGATCTTCTCGACGACGACCCACGCGTCGCCCGTGGAGTCGGCGAGCCGCTCGAGGTAGCCGCCGGGGTCGGCGAGGCCGTCCGGGTGGTCGATGCGGAAGCCGTCGACCTCGCCGTGCCCGTGCAGGGCGAGCAGCAGCGCGTGCGTCGCCGTGAACACGACGGGGTCCTCGACCCGCACCGCGACGAGCGAGGTGACGTCGAAGAAGCGTCGGTAGTTGAGGGCGTCGCCCTCGCGCCAGCTGGACAGCCGGTACGCCTGGGCGTCGACGAGCTCGGGGAGCGGCAGCCCCTCGGTGCCGGGCGCCACGGGGAACTCGTGGTCGTAGTAGCGCAGCACGACGTCGGTGCCGCTCGGGCCGCCGTCCTCGGCGAGGGTCAGCTCGCCCCGCCCGAGCACCTGCTCGACGGTCCCGCCGAGCACCGGCATGAGGAGGCGGTCGTCCTCGGCGAGCCAGTCGACGTCGAACCAGCCCGCGTACGGCGAGCGGGCGCCCTCGCGCAGCAGGGACCAGAAGGGCGCGTTGAGGTGCTCGGGGGACGGCACCGCCATGTGGTTGGGGACGACGTCCACGACGATGCCGAGGCCGTGCTCGCGGCAGGCCTCGACCAGTCGTTCGAAGGCGCCGCGACCGCCGGCCTCGACGTTGATCCGGGTGTGGTCGAGGACGTCGTAGCCGTGCGTGGAGCCCGGGGCGGGCTGGAGCACCGGCGAGAGGTAGACGTGCGAGACGCCGAGGTCGGCGAGGTAGGGCACCTGCTCGGCCGCGGCGTCGAAGTCGAAGCCGCCGTGGATCTGCAGGCGGTAGGTGGCCGTCGGGACGACCCGGGCGGGGTCGGGGCGGTGGGTCTCCATCCTCGTCAGCTCCGGGTCGCGCCGGCCGCTCCCGACGCGGGGGTCAGGATCTCCCGCGGGTTACGCAGGACGATGACCGACCGACCGGCCACGTGGACGGTCTTCCCGGCCTCGTGCCACTCGGGCCCGACGGTGGCGGCCGCGGTGTCGATCTCGGTGCACCACCGCTCGCCCCACTCGACGGGTGGCAGGACGAAGTGGTGCTCCTCGTGGTCGGCGTTGAACAGGACGAGGAAGTCGTCGTCGAGGACCCGCCGGCCGCGGGTGTCCGGGCCGGGGATGCCCTCGCCGTTGAGGAAGACGGTCATCGCGCGGGCCGCTCCGTCGGACCAGTCCTCCTCGGTCATCGCCTCGCCGCTCGGGTGGAGCCAGGCGATGTCCCCCATGTCGGACTGGCCCCCGTGGTCGGCGCTCCCGGCGAAGAACCGTCGGCGACGGAAGACGGGGTGCTCGTGCCGCAGCCGCGCGACCGCGGCGGTGAACGCGTAGAGGTCTCGCTGCTCCTCGGTGAGGTCCCAGTCCATCCACGCCGTCTCGTTGTCCTGGCAGTAGACGTTGTTGTTGCCGCCCTGGCTCCGGCCGATCTCGTCGCCGTGCGCGAGCATCGGCACCCCCTGGCTGAGCAGGAGCGTCGTGAGGAAGTTGCGCTGCTGGCGCGCGCGGAGCGCGAGGACGTCGAGGTCGTCGGTGGCCCCCTCGACCCCGCAGTTCCACGAGCGGTTGTGGCTCTCGCCGTCCCGACCGTCCTCGCCGTTGGCCTCGTTGTGCTTCTCGTTGTACGACACCAGGTCGCGCAGTGTGAAGCCGTCGTGGGCCGTGACGAAGTTGATCGAGGCGATCGGCTTGCGCCCGCTGTGCTCGTAGAGGTCGCTGGACCCCGTGAGCCGCGAGGCGAACTCCCCGAGGGTGCTCGGCTCGCCCCGCCAGAAGTCGCGCACGGTGTCGCGGTACTGGCCGTTCCACTCGGTCCACAGCGGGGGGAAGCCACCGACCTGGTAGCCGCCGTCGCCGACGTCCCAGGGCTCGGCGATGAGCTTGACCTGCGAGATCACGGGGTCCTGCTGGATGAGGTCGAAGAAGGCGGAGAGCTTGTCGACCTCGTGGAACTGGCGGGCCAGGGTGGCCGCGAGGTCGAAGCGGAAGCCGTCGACGTGCATCTCGGTGACCCAGTAGCGCAGCGAGTCCATGATGAGCTGCAGGACGTGCGGGTTGCGCATGAGGAGGCTGTTGCCCGTGCCCGTCGTGTCGTAGTAGTGCTCCTTGGCGTCGTCGACGAGGCGGTAGTACGCCGCGTTGTCGATGCCGCGGAAGCAGATGGTGGGGCCGAGCTCGTTGCCCTCGGCGGTGTGGTTGTAGACGACGTCGAGGATGACCTCGATGTTCGCCTCGTGCAGCGCCTTGACCATCGCCTTGAACTCGGTGACCTGCTCGCCGCCGTCGGAGCGCGCGTAGCCGTTGTGCGGGGCGAGGAAACCGATCGTGTTGTAGCCCCAGTAGTTGGTCAGGCCCTTGGCCTGCAGCGAGGTGTCCTGGACGTACTGGTGCACCGGCATGAGCTCGAGGGCCGTGACGCCGAGCTCGCCGAGGTGCTCGATGACCGCGGGGTGGCCGATGGCCGCGTACGTGCCGCGGATGTCCTCCGGGATCTCCGGGTGGGTCATCGTCAGCCCCTTGACGTGGGCCTCGTAGATGACGCTCTCGTGGTACTCGTGACGCGGCGGGCGGTCGTGGCCCCAGTCGAAGTACGGGTTCGTCACGACGCCGAGCATCGTCTTCCCGAGGCTGTCCTGGGTGTTGCGCTTCCTCGGGTTGGAGAACTGGTAGCTGAACAGGGCCTGGTCGTTGCTCACCTGCCCCTCGACCGCCTTGGCGTAGGGGTCGAGGAGGAGCTTGCTCGGGTCGCACCGGTGCCCGTTCCGCGGGTCGTACGGCCCGTGGACGCGGTAGCCGTACCGCTGTCCGGGCTGCATCCCGGGGACGTACCCGTGCCAGACGAAGCCGTCGACCTCGGGGAGCTCGACCCGGGTCTCGACGCCCTCGTCGTCGACGAGGCACAGCTCGACCCGCTCGGCGACTTCGCTGAACAGGGCGAAGTTGACGCCGCTGCCGTCATAGGTGGCACCGAGGGGGTACGCCGTGCCGGGCCAGATCTCCACTGCTCGCCTTCCATGGGGTATCGCTGCTGGCCAGCGACGCTGCCGGCGGCGCGGGGATGGCCGCGCGCGGCCCCCAACCTACCCGCCCGGGGTGTCACGACCTTGCCCGCGGGCGGCGGGTCGGTCCGTTCGGCCGGTCAGGACGTGCCGGGCACCGGGGAGGCGATGAGCATGGCGACCTCCGCCGGGTCACCGCCGCTGCGGTAGAGGTGCGCCTGGTCCCCCGCGAAGGCGAGGAGATCACCGGCGGAGAGCTCGGCCGGCTCGGCCGCCGGGCCGGCCGTCACGGAGCCGTCGGCGACGAGGAGGATCTCCGTGGTCCCGGGCGAGTGGGCGACGCCGTCCACCTGCGTGCGCGGCGGGAGCCGCAGCCGCCAGAGCTCGACGCTGCGCCCACCGCCGATGCGGCGCAGCATCTCGCGCGCCGGCCCTTCGTCGGGCATGGCGGTGCCCCGCAGCAGGACCGGCCCGGGGTCCGTGCCGCGGGTCAGGAGGTCGGTCAGTGGGATGCGCAGCGCCAGCGCGACGGCGTCGAGGGTGTCCACCGTGGGGTTGGCCCGCCCCGCCTCGAGGGCGGAGACGGTCGCCTTGCTGAGCCCTGCCTGACGGGCGAGCTCGGCCGCGCTCAGCCCGCGCTGCGTACGCCGCACCCGGACCTGGGCGGCGATGGCGGCTGACAACGAGGCGCCCGTCGGGCTATCGTTTGCTATGTCAAACATTCGTTCACTATATCGAACCACTGTCGTCCCCGACGATGCGAGTCCGGTCCGGAAGGACATGCCATGAAGCCCACGACGGACGCGGCCCCCGTGGTCCCGGAGCCCGCCGAGCTCACCGCGGCCACCGAACGGCTGGCCGGCCGGGTGCGGTGGACGCCGATCCTGGCGCTGCCCGGGGGTGAGCTCTGCGAGTCCGCAGTGGCGCTCAAGGTCGAGACCCTCCAGCACACCGGGTCGTTCAAGGCGCGTGGTGCGCTGAACGCCGTGCTCACGGCGCCGGTCGGCACCACGTCGGTCAGCGCCGCCTCCGGGGGCAACCACGGCGCGGCCGTGGCGTGGGCGGCCGCGCAGGCGGGCCTCCCGGCGCATGTGTTCGTCCCCGCGTCCGTCCCCGAGGCCAAGGCCCGGCTCGTCGAGGAGTACGGGGCGACGCTGCACCGCGTCGACGGGTTCTACGCCGACGCGCTGGCGGCCAGCCTGGCCCACGCGGACCGGCACGGCGCCCACCACGTGGACGCCTACGACGCGCCGGCGGTCGTCGCCGGCCAGAGCACCCTGGGGCGGGAGCTCGCCGAGCAGGTGGAGCCCGGCAGGCCCGTCCTCGTCGGGTGCGGCGGCGGCGGCCTCTTCTCGGGCGTGAGCCTCGCGCTCGCGGGGCGTAACCCCGTCGTCGCGGTCGAGCCGGCCACCGCTCCCAGCCTGACCCGTGCGCTCGACGCGGGGCGCGCCGTGGACGTCGAGGTCGGCGGCATCGCGGTCGACAGCCTCGGCGCGCGACGCGCCGGGGGCATCGCGGTCGAGGTCGCCCGACGGCTCGACTCCACCACGCTGCTCGTCGGGGACGACGACATCGCCGAGGCGCAGAACCGGCTGTGGAGCACGCTCCGCCTCGCCGTGGAGCCGGGTGGGGCGACGGCGCTGGCCGCGGTCGTCGCGGGGCTCTCCCCTGCCGACCCCGTCGTCGTGCTCTCCGGGGCCAACGTCCCGACCGCGCCGCGGCTCCGCCCCGAGCGGTAGCGGCGGTAGCGCCACGCGACCGCGACTCCCTGCGACGAGACGGCGGATGTGCCTACACTCCTCGGCGTGACATCGGGGGAGACGACGAACAGACCAGCCCGAGAGGTCGTCGTGGACGGCACCCTCCGGCGGTCGTGCGTGCGCGCGGTCCGTCGCCAGGGCCGCGTGGCCGCCATCGTGTTCGCCGTCGTCATCGGACCCCTGCTCCTCGGCCTCCTCCTCTCCGTGGGGCTCGACCTCCCGACGCGCCTGGCGTTCCTGGTGGGTGCGCTGGCCTCTCCTCTCGTCGCCCTGGTGTTCACGATGCTGCGTGGACGGGACACCGGGCGAGCCCTGCGCGTCGGCGACCGGGTCACGCTCCAGCTGGAGGAGGACGGCCTGCGCTTCGGCCCGGCCGGCCGCGAGGTCCCCCTCCTTTTCGAACAGATGCGTAGGCTGGACGACGCGAGCGGGCACCTGCTCGTCACGATGAGCGACGGGGGCGACGAGCCGGTCTGCATCCCGGCGGCCCTGCTGGAGCCCGGCGACCTGGACCTCGTCCGCTCCCGTCTCGCGGACACCGTCCTCGCTCCACGCGAGAAGGGGTCGATGGAGGCCGCCCGCCCGCCCGCGTCATCGGCCGGCGTCACCGAGCACGTGACGGCCCCGACCGAGGTCCCAGCCCGTGACGCACCTCCGGAAGAGCCCGTGCTACTACGACGCGTGCTCGTCGACGCCGACCTGGCGGACCGCGTGTCCGCCGATGCCGCACACCTCATCTCGCGCCGTCGCAGGCCGCTCTTCGTCGCAGCACCTCTGCTCGCCCTGCTCGTCGTCGCGCTGCCCGGCGTCCAGCGCGCCGCGCCGTACCTCGTGAGCGCGACCTTCGTCGTCACCGTGGCCGTCCGCTGGGCCGGACCGTTCCTCGTGCGGCGACGGGTGCGGCAGGAGCTCCTCCCCCGCGGCGCGGACCCCTACCCCGTCGTCCTCACGCCGGCCTCGGACGGCTTCGTCCTCGAGAGCCACGGACGCAGCACGCAGATCCCGTGGCGTGAGTGTCGCAGCGTGCGCGCTCTGGGCTCGGCGGTCGTCATCCTGGGCCGGGAGTGGACACGGCTGGTCGTACCGGCCGACGCCTGTGCCGCCGGGCTCGTCCAGGCGGGCACCGAGGCCGTGCGCCACGCCTGACACCCGCGCCCGTGACGACGGCGCTCCCGGAACCGTGGGTCCCGGGAGCGCCGTCGTCGCGGCGAAGCCGCTTCAGAGGCCGAGGTCGCGGCCGATGAGCTCCTTCATGATCTCGTTCGAGCCGGCCCAGATCTTCGAGACCCGGGCGTCCCGCCAGGCGCGCGCCACGCGGTACTCGTTCATGAAGCCGTACCCGCCGTGCAGCTGGACGCACTCGTCGAGGACCTTGTTCTGCACCTGGGCGCTGAACCACTTCGCCTTGGCCGCGTCCACCGGCGTGAGCTCGCCCTTGGTGTGCGCCGCGACGCAGTCGTCGACGTAGGCCTGGATGACCTCGAGCTCGGTGAGCAGCTCGGCCATCTTGAACTTGTTGTGCTGGAAGGTGCCGACCGGCTGGCCGAACGCCTTGCGCTCCTTGGTGTACTCGACCGTCTCCCGGAAGATCTGGAAGGCGTGCGCGGTGTTCGCGACGGCCGCGCCGATGCGCTCCTGGGGCAGGCGCTGCATCATCGCGACGAAGCCCATGCCCTCCTCACCCAGCCGGTTGGCGTCGGGCACACGCACGTCCTCGAAGAACAGCTCGGAGGTGTCGGCCTCCTCCTGACCGACCTTGTCGAGCTTGCCGCCGCGGGTGAAGCCCTCCATCCCCTCCTCGACGACGAGCAGGGTGATGCCCTTGGCCCCCTTCGAGGGGTCGGTGCGGGCAGCGACGATCACGAGGTCGGCCTGGTAGCCGTTCGTGATGAAGGTCTTGCTGCCGTTCAGCACCCAGTCGTCCCCGTCCCGGACCGCGGTCGTCTTCAGCGCGGCGAGGTCGGAGCCGCCCGACGGCTCGGTCATCCCGATGGCGGCGATGAGCTCGCCGTTGGCCATCCCGGGCAGCCATCGCTCCTTCTGCTCCTGGGTGCCGAGGTCGACGATGTACGGCGGGCAGACGTCGGAGTGGATGCCGAAGCAGGACGACACCGCGAAGTTGAACCCGGCGATGACCTCGGCCGCGATCGCGTTGAACCGGTAGTCCTCGGCGCCCATCCCCCCGAACTCCTCGGGGATGTCGAGGCCGAAGAGGCCGACCGCCCCGGCCTCCTTCCAGATGTCCCGCTCGACGGACTTGACCTCGAGCATCTGCTCGGCGCGGGGCTCGAGCGTGCGCGACACGAACTCCTGGACCGAGGCGCGGAAGTCCTCGTGCTCGGCCTCGTACAGGTTGCGGGGCATGGGGCTCCTCGGCTCTGGGTGGCGGACGCGCCATCATGACTAAGCGCTTGCTTAGTGTGACCTCCGTGCGGCATGCTGTCAACCGTGCCGAGCACCCCACCCATGAGCGAGAGCGCCGTTCTCGACGCCCTGGCGCCCGTCGGAGGGCGGCCCATGGGCGCCCCCGAGGTCGCCGACACCTCGGTGCGGATCATGATCGCGGCGGCCGACGCGTTCGCCGAGCACGGCTTCAGCGCCACCACGACGCGCGACATCGCCTCCCGTGCCGGCCTCTCCCCCGCAGGTGTCTACGTGCACTTCTCGTCCAAGGAGGTCCTCCTCTTCGAGCTGAGCCGCCGCGGCCACATGCGTGCCCGCGACACCCTCGTCGCCTCCGCCCGCGAGGCCGCGAGCCCCACCGACGCGCTGCGCGACATCATCGGCGGCTTCTCGCGCTGGCACGCGGACCACCACCAGCTCGGGCGCATCGTCCAGTTCGAGTTCCGGCACCTCAGCCCCGAGCACCGGGCCGAGGTGCTCGACCTCCGCAAGGAGATCGACACCGTCGTCGCGGACATCCTGCGCGCCGGCGTCGAGGCCGGCGAGTTCGAGGTCGACGACGTCCGCACGACGGCCCTCGCCCTCCTCTCCATGGCCATCGACGTCGCCCGCTGGTACCAGCCGGGGCTGCGGCGCACGCCGGAGTCCATCGAGCGGTCCTACGGCGACCTGGCCGTCCGCCTCGTCCGACGGGGCTGATCGGCCGATCCCGGCCGCGAGGCCCGGACGTCGAGGCGGGCCCGCGAATACGATGGCGCTCGCCGTTCCCACCCCCCTGCGAGGACCTCGATGGACACCCGTGCCGGTGCCGTGCGCCGGGTCCCGGCCGCACCCCCGGACCTGCCGGGACGAGCCGCCCCCTGGGACCGCCGCGAGGACCGCACCGACTGGGCCGCTCACTTCCGCGAGCCCACCCGCTTCGTGGACGCCGTCCTCGGCCTCGGCGTGCTCTTCGCCTGGGCGCCCCCCGGGGTACCGCCGTCGTTCTCGGTGGGCCTCCTTGCCGTCGCCGCACTCGCCGGCCTCGCGATGCTCCGGCGACCGCGGTGGTCCACCGAGGTCCGCTCACGCCTGGGGTGGCTGCTGCCGACCCTCGTCCTCCTCGTCGGGTACCTCGCCGTCGTCAGCATCATCACCCCGGACGAGTCGCTGTACGGATGGGACCGCCGGGCCGTCCGGCTCGTGCTCGTCATGGTCTTCTTCGTCGCGCTCGTATCCGGCCGGATCCACCTCCCCTCCCTCCTGCGCGGCGTCATCGCCGGCCTGGGGGCCAACACCGTGCTGTTCTACGCCGGCGTGGCGCCGGCGAACTACGGCAGCTTCCTCTCGGGCTTCCTGCTCGACAAGAACCAGGCGGGGCTGGCCTACGCCGTCATCGGCCTGCTCGCCATCGGTCTGGCGGAGTCGCGTTCCCGACAGGTCGCCGTGGTCGCCGTCGCCGGAGGGCTCGTCTGGCTCACCGGGTCCCGGACCTCGCTCGCGGCCTTCGCGTGCGGGGTGGCCTGGTTCGTCCTCCGCCCGAGGCTCGAGGTGACCGGTCGCATCCTGCTGGCGACCGTGGTGGCCGTCGTCGTCCGCGTCCTCGAGACCGACTTCGCCCGGGTGGGCGTCTTCGCCGACCGCGAGGGCACCGACTGGTTCAGGGCCAGGATCGACGAGGCCTCGCAGGTGAAGCTCGACGCCAGCCCCTGGTACGGGCGAGGCCTGGGCGAGTCGTGGGTCCAGCTGGAGACGGGCCAGTACCTCTTCCACAACTCCTACTGGGCAGCGCTCGTGGAGGGCGGCTGGCCCCTCGCCCTGGCATACATCGCGGTCACGGTGCTGGTGGGGGTCGGCCTCCTCCGGACCACGCGGGTCGACGCCCCGTGGGTGGGTGCGGCGGAGGCGGCGAACGTCGCCGTCCTGATCTGCGCGCTGCGCCTCGGCGAGGTCTTCGGCGCAACCGCGGCGACGATCGTCCTCGCCACCGGCGTCCTGGCGCACCTGGCCACCTCGGCCGCCGGGGAGCAGCGTCCGGGCACGTGGTCGCCCCGCGTCCTGCGGGACGGCGAGGCATGAGTGCTGTCCCGGACGGCGGCGCGCAGCGGTTCCGCGAGCTCGACGGCCTCCGTGGACTGGCGGCTCTCGGCGTCGTCGTCTACCACCTCACCGTCGCCTTCGACGACGTCGTTCCGACCGCCCCCGCGTCCGTCGTCCGCGTGCCCTGGGGGATGTACGGCGTGCAGCTCTTCTTCCTCGTCAGCGGCTTCGTCATCCTGCTCACGGCCCGTCGGGTCACCCGTCCGAGCGACTTCGTGATCGCCCGCGCGTCCCGCCTGTACCCGGCGTACTGGCTGGCGCTGGCCGTCACGACGGTCGTCGCGCTCACTTGGAGCGTATGGCCCCGACCCAGCGTGGCGACCGTGCTCGCCAACCTCACGATGGTCCAGCGATGGTTCCTCGTCGAGAACGTCGACCCCGTGTACTGGACGCTGGCCGTCGAGATGCAGTTCTACCTGCTCGTCCTCGGTCTCCTCGTCGTGACGCGGCATCGGCTGGGTGCCCGTGTGGTGCTCGTGACCGCCCTGCTCTGGGGTGGGGTGTCGCTCGCCGTGGGACTCGTCGCCGCGCCGCACAGCCGCGGCATCGACCCGCAGCTCGTCGCGACGCCGTACAAGGTCCTCCTCAACCTGACCCTCGCGGAGTTCGGTCCCCTCTTCAGCGCCGGATGCCTCGCCTTCCTCGCGCGACACGGTGAGCTGCGCTGGCGCTGGCCCGTCGGGTTCGCCGCGCTGGCGGTCCTCATGGCGGCGATGCTGCGCGACGGCGGGGCGGCCGTCGCGGTCGCCGTGGTCTGTGCCCTGTTCCTCGGCGTGGCCCGACGACCGTCCACGCCGCTGCTCACCGCGCGCCCGCTGCAGTGGCTCGGGCTCGTCAGCTACTCGCTCTACGTCTGCCACACGGCACTCGGTGACCTCGTCACCGCCACACTGCTCGGGCCTGTCGGGCGGGAGCTGGCGATGGTGGCGGCACTCGTCGTCGTCCTCGGGGTCGCCCGGCTCCTCCACTCGCTCGGCGAGGTCCGCGGGACTCGCGCGATGAGACGCCGCCTGTCCGCCACCAGGTCCGTCGTCGCTCGTCGGCCCACCCGTACCCTGACCCCGTGACGTCCACCACGCCCCGAGCCGGATCCGCGTCCATCGGCGCACCCAACTACTGGTGGTACGTCGCCCGTGCCGAGCTCCTCGAGGTCACGCTGCGCGACCGGACCGAAGAAGCCGCTCTGGCGCTCGACCTCGGCAGCGCCGACGGTCCGAGCGCATCCTGGCTGCGTGATGCGGTCCACCGCACGGTCTCCCTCGACGTCGACCCGCGCGGCCTCGGGTCCGACGGCGTGTGCGGCTCGGCGCTCGCCCTCCCCTTCGAGGACGAGACGTTCGACGTCGTCGCGGCGTTCGACGTCATCGAGCACTGCGACCCCGAGCACGACGCGCTCGCGGAGGTCTTCCGCGTCCTGCGCCCGGGAGGCGCCTTCGTCATGTCGGTCCCCGCGTACACCTGGGCCTGGACCGACTTCGACATCGCGAACGGCCATCACCGCCGGTACACGCGGACACGGGCCGTGACCGCCGTCGAGCGGGCCGGGTTCCGGGTCCAGCGGTGCACCTACGCCTTCGCGAGCGTGTTCCCGCTCTTCGCCGCCGAGCGGGCCCTCCGCAAGCTGCGTCGACTCCGGGCCGACGGGCCCGTCGACATCGTGCAGCTGCCGCAGGTCTCGCCGCTGGCCAACCGGGCCCTCACGGCGGTGGCTCGCGCCGACCGGTTCGCGCTCTCACGCGGCGACCTGCCGTTCGGTTCGTCGGTGTTCCTCGCCGCTACCCGACCCTGAGCGTCAGCCGTCCAGCGCCG
Source organism: Phycicoccus sp. CSK15P-2 (assembly GCF_016888005.1). Classification (GTDB taxonomy): domain Bacteria; phylum Actinomycetota; class Actinomycetes; order Actinomycetales; family Dermatophilaceae; genus Phycicoccus. The sequence continues at coordinate 134,312 of NZ_JAFDVE010000012.1, forward strand.
CGCCGCGCACCACCCGGGCCCGCACGTCCGCCGCGGTCGCCGCGAGCCCCGCGGCCAACGGCGTCCGCGCGTCGGTGTCCACCTCGGGCCACCGGGTGGACGCGAGCCGCAGGTCGAGCACCTGGCCGGCCCCTCCCGGGACGTCCATGGTGCGCAGCGGCCGGTGGAACACCCGCCGCGCCTCGGCCACCAGATGACCCACGGTGACCGGGCGCCCGGAGGCGAGCACCTTCGTGACGACGGCACCCGGCGGCTCGGCACGAGCCAGCCGGAGACACCTGACCACCATCCGCGCGAGGTCGACCACGTAGAGGTAGTCGCGGATCGTGTCGAGCGAGACGTAGACCGGCAGCGGCCGCTGGGTGGCGTCCGCGAGGCACAGCTGCGACAGGAGCCCCTGTGGCTTCCCGAGCCGTTGCCCCGGGCCGTAGACGTTGGCGAGCCGGCCCACGACGACCCGCACTCCGGCACGCCGGCCGAGACGTTCGACCGCCCGCTCCATGGCCAGCTTGGTGCGGCCGTACGGGACGAGGGCCACCGGCTCGGACAGCTCGGTGAAGGGCGGACCGGACGAGCCCGCGTACACCCCGCCCGCCGACGAGGCGAGGAACACCACACCCGCGCTCGCGTCGGGCAGTCGTGTCTCCAGCAGTCCGAGGACCTGCGCGAAGACCCGGAGCTCGGCGGAGAGCTCCTGCTCCCCGGTGGCCACCACGCCGGCGCCGGCGCACCACGCGAGAGCCCAGGGCCGACCCGCCGCGAGCCGGCGCAGGTCGGCCGCTCCGCGTACCAGCGCGTCGACTGCGGCCTGCTCGTCGGTCCAGGGCACCGTCCGGGTCATGACCTCGTAGCCGGTGCGCCGGAGCTCGCCGGCCACGTGGCGGCCGACGAGACCACCCGCGCCGACGACCCAGGCCACGGGCCGCGGTTCCGGGCTCACCCGTCGTCCCGGCCCAGCGGGCCGTCCCGGCGGTCACGCACCGGCAGGTAGAGCGGCTTGCCCATCGCCATGTCGACGGCCATCCCGACGTACTCGGCGATGACGCCCAGGGCGAAGAGGATGGCCCCGGTGGCGACCATGAGCAGGATCATCGTCGAGGTCCAGCCGGGGACCTCCCATTGGCCCGACGCGCGCCCGATGACGAGGATGACCGCCACGACCGGCGCGAGGACGACGGCGGTCGCCCCCGTGACACTGACCCACCGCAGCGGTGTGGTGCCGCTCGAGAGCACGAGACGCCAGAAGTGCGAGACGAGGCGGCGCAGGTCGTAACCGGAGGGCCGGTCTCCCTCCGAGCGCATCGGGACCGGTGCGGTCGTGACGCGGCGCGCGACCCAGGAGATCGCGACGTCGAGATAGATGCCGGGACCCGCGTACGCCGCCACCGACCGGGCGACCTCACCGAGGACGAGGCGGAAGCTGTTGAAGTCCGCGGCGCTCGCGCCCTTGGACACCGCCATGACGAGGCGCTTGGCGGTCCGAGAGGCCAGGTTGCGCAGGACGCCGTGCGGCGGCTCGTTCGACGGCGCGGCATAGACGACGTCGGCCTGCTCGTCCATCGCCGCGTCGACGAGCACCCCGATCTGCTCGGGGTCGTGCTGGCCGTCCTCGTCCATCGTCACGACCCACTCGCCCCCGGAGGCGGAGATCCCGGCGAGCGTCGCCGCGTGCTGGCCGAAGTTGCGGCTCAGCCAGACCGCCCGGACACAGTCGTGCTCGGCGGCGAGCCGGCGGATGACCTCGTCGGAGTCGTCGGGCCCGCAGTCGTCGACGAGCAGGACCTCCTCGACCCGGTAGCGGCGGCCCCCGGGCGAGGTCCGCACCGTCGTGGACTCCGCGAGCTCCGCGACGAGACCGGGCAGCGTGCGCGACCCCTGGTACACGGGGATGACCACCGAGACCAGATGCGGCGCCGGCCCGGCGGTCGTGGGATCCACGGCGGCCACCCTAGCGGCGGAGCGGCTCAGTCACGGGTGAGCTTGCGGTAGGTGACCCGGTGCGGCCGGGCGGCCTCCTCGCCGAGCCGCTCGACCTTGTTCTTCTCGTAGGCCTCGAAGTTGCCCTCGAACCAGTACCAGGCCGCCGGGCTATCCTCCGTGCCCTCGTAGGCGAGGATGTGGGTCGCGACACGGTCGAGGAACCACCGGTCGTGGCTGATGACCACGGCGCAGCCCGGGAAGTCGAGCAGCGCGTTCTCGAGGGACCCGAGGGTCTCGACGTCGAGGTCGTTCGTCGGCTCGTCGAGCAGGAGCAGGTTGCCGCCCTCCTTGAGGGTCAGGGCGAGGTTGAGCCGGTTGCGCTCGCCGCCGGAGAGCACGCCGGCCTTCTTCTGCTGGTCCGGGCCCTTGAAGCCGAACTGGCTGACGTACGCGCGGCTCGGGATCTCGACGCTGCCGACCTGGATGTAGTCGTGTCCGCCGGACACGGTCTCCCAGAGGTTCTTGTTCGGGTCGAGCCCGCCACGGCTCTGGTCGACGTACGAGATCTTCACGGTCTCGCCGACGTCGACGGTGCCGCCGTCGGCCTCCTCGATCCCGACGATCGTCTTGAACAGGGTCGTCTTGCCGACCCCGTTCGGACCGATGACCCCGACGATGCCGTTGCGCGGCAGCGTGAAGGACAGGCCGTCGATGAGAAGCCGGTCGCCGAAGCCCTTCGTGAGGTCCTTGACCTCGATGACCTTGCTGCCGAGGCGCGGGCCGGGCGGGATCTGGATCTCCTCGAAGTCGAGCTTGCGCGTGCGCTCGGCCTCCGCCGCCATCTCCTCGTACCGCTGGAGGCGGGCCTTGGACTTGGTCTGCTTGGCCTTCGCGTTGCTGCGCACCCACTCGAGCTCCTCGGCGAGGCGCTTGGCGAGCTTGGCGTCCTTCTTGCCCTGGACCTCGAGACGGGCCTGCTTCTTCTCGAGGTACGTCGAGTAGTTGCCCTCGTAGGGGTACGCCCGGCCGCGGTCGAGCTCGAGGATCCACCCGGCGACGTTGTCCATGAAGTACCGGTCGTGCGTGACGGCGACGACGGCGCCGGGGTAGCTCGCGAGGTGCTGCTCGAGCCACAGCACGGACTCGGCGTCCAGGTGGTTGGTCGGCTCGTCGAGGAGCAGGAGGTCCGGCTTCTGCAACAGGAGCTTGCACAGCGCGACCCGGCGTCGCTCACCGCCGGAGAGCACCGTGACGTCGGCGTCCGGCGGGGGGCAGCGCAGGGCGTCCATCGCCTGCTCGAGCTGGGAGTCGAGGTCCCAGGCGTCGGCGGCGTCGATCGCCTCCTGGAGCCGGCCCATCTCGGCCATCAGCGCGTCGAAGTCGGCGTCCGGCTCGGCCATCTCGGCGGAGATCTCGTTGTAGCGGTCGAGCTTGGCCTTGATCTCCCCCGCGCCCTCCTCGACGTTCCCGAGGACCGTCTTGTCGTCGTTGAGCTCGGGCTCTTGCATGAGGATGCCGACCGAGTAGCCAGGCGTCAGCCGCGCCTCCCCGTTGGACGGCTGGTCCAGGCCCGCCATGATCTTCAGGACGGAGGACTTGCCGGCGCCGTTCGGGCCCACGACACCGATCTTGGCGCCGGGGAGGAACGACAGGGTGACGTCGTCGAGGATGACCTTGTCCCCGTGTGCCTTGCGGGCACGCGACATGACATAGATGAACTCGGGCATGGGGCCCAGCGTATCCACGGCAGGGCCCCGGCCCGAATCCGCGGCGTCTCGGCCTCCGAGCGCTCCGCTCAGGCGGCGTCCGGTGCGACGAGCGGGCCGGTGTCATGCGCCTCCGCCCCGAGCGCACCGGCCTCCGCCGCCGTGACCTCGGCACCGGGACCGTCCGCCATGACGTAGGGGTCGCGCTCCGGGTCACCGAGCCCAGGGCCCTCCCCCGCCCGCACGTCGCCTCCCGTGCCGGGCTCGAGGTCGGCGTTGCGGGTGAACGCGGTGACACCCCAGCGCAGGTCGTGCCCCAGCGCGTAGGCCTCGAGCTCGGTGCTCGCGCCGTAGGACCCGTCGTCACGCCGGAACTGGCGGACCTTGAGCTTCCCGTACACGAGGACCGGCTGGCCCTTCCGCAGGCACCGTGCGGCGTTCTCGCCCGAGGCCTTGGAGACGGAGACGTCGTAGAAGCTCGGTTCGGACTCGACCCAGCGGCCCGGTTCGCCCCGGTCGGGCCGGCGCTCGGACTGGGCGACCCGGAAGGTCGTGAACGACCCGAACCTGCCCTCCTTGACGGCCGGGTCCGCGACGAGGCGGCCCTGGACGGTCGTGTAGGTCTCGTACATCGTGCTGCTCCTCCCGCAGGCCGACCGTCGGCCCGGTGTGCCCCACGCTGCCCCGGCGTCGTGGTCCGGGAGAAGCGACCCACCCCCACCTGTGGACGACCGCACCGACCGGCCGCCCTGTGGACGACCGGACCCGACGACCCCGGACCGGGCCTTCAGAGATGGCCTGCGCGGTACAGCGCCTCGCGGGTGGCGGCGTGCCGGTCGAGCACGCGGCGCACCGGCCCGAGGATCTCGATGTCGGCGACGGTCGTGATGGAGGCGCGCAGCCGGGCATCCATGACGGCCGCCCGGCGCCGTCCCCCGAACCGCGCGAGCCAGGCGGACAGAACCGCGAGCAGCGGCCCGAGCAGCAGGCCGCCGACCAGGAGGACGAGCGGCAGGGTGAGCACCCCGAGCCTCGGAGGCCCCGGCAGCAGCGAGTCGAGCTGCAGCCAGGAGGCCACCGCGTACGCCGCGAGCCACAGGAAGCCCACCACGGCGGTGATCGCGAGCAGCACCTGCACCGCGCCCACGACCCCCCACCAGACCGGCTTCCTGGCGCGCAGCGACGTGCCCACGACGGCCTGGTCGAGCGCGTCCCCGAGGGTGGGCCCGGGTGGGGCGGCAGCACGCTCCACGGCCTCCGCCCACGGCACGGGTAGCTCGGCCGCCGCGCGGTCGGCGACCCGCCGGGTGGCGAGCTCGACGGCCGCCCGGGCCGCGGGTGAGGGCGGTGGCAAGGAGGAACGGCCCAGCACCGACCGGACGTCGGACTCGGTGACCCGCACGTCGCGGCCGTCCAGCCGCAGCCGGCGCAGCGGACGCGACCGGAGACCTGCGACCCAGCGGGTGAACGGCCAGCCCGTGCGGGTCCCCGCCTCCATGCGGTAGTCGCGGGCCACGGCGTCGACGACGATCGGGACCCCCGCGCTGCGGGCCAGAGCGTCGAGCAGGTCGGCCCGCGTCGCGTCGTCCACGCCGTGCTCGCCGTCCGCGACGTGCTCCGAGAGCGCCCCGGCGACCGTCCGCAGGTCACCGGCCAGCCGGGCGCGGGCCGCGGTGCGCCCCGCCACGGCGTTCGCGAGCCGCTGCCGCAGCTCGTCCACCCCCGCCCCGGTGCGCGCCGACGTGGCGATGACGGTGGCGTGCGGGAGGCCGTCACGCTCCATGAGGCGACGGAGGTCGGTGACACAGGTGTCGACGTCGTCCGGGCGCAGCCGGTCGATCTGGTTGAGCAGCGCCATCGTCACGGCCTCGTGCGCCGACAGCAGCGCCACGTGGTCGTCGTGCACCCGGGAGTCCGCGTACTTCTGCGGGTCGACGACCCACACGAAGAGGTCGACGAGCTCGAGCACCCGCTCGGCCTCCACGCGGTTCGCGACCTCGCGGCTGTCGACGTCCGGCAGGTCGAGGAGCACCAGCCCCTCGAGGGTGCCCACCTGCTCGCCGGGCGTGGCCTCGTCGACGTGGTGCCGGGCCCCGACCCCGAGCCAGTCGAGGAGCTCCCCGGACGGCTCGTCACCCCACACCGCGGCGGTCGGAGTGGAGGTCGTGGGCCGGCGCACACCCACGGTCGCGACATCGGCACCGACGAGCGCGTTGAACAGCGAGGACTTTCCGCTGCCCGTGGCCCCGGCCAGGGCAGCCACGGTGTGACCACCCACGAGGGAGGTCCGCCGGTCGACCTTCTCGACGATCTCCAACGCCCGCTCCCGCCCGGCGGGGGGCAGCTGGGTACCGCCCGCCCGCACCCCGGCCTCGAGGGACTCCGCCGCTGCGGTCAGAGCGTCCGGGGAGACGACCGCGCCGTGGGCCGTCCCCATCCGCAGGGGGCTCACCGCGGAACCGCCGAGATGCGGGAGACGGCGTCCTCGAGCCGGTCGGCCTGGTCGACGGGCGCGGCCTGGGCCGCGAGCGCCCGGACGAAACGCCCGCGCTCCTGCCCGTACAGCTCGTCGACCATCTCGAGCAGCCGGGCGCGGGCCTTGGCCGCCATGTCGCGGACGGCCTGGTCACCGAAGATGGCCTCGAGCACCCGCTGGGCGAGCACCGCCGTGCCGCCCGCGATGCCCACCTCGGCCCCGACGAGGCCGCCGGTCTGCGCGAACGCGACGAGCATGAGGAAGAGCCCGATGGCGTTGACGCCGTAGGCGGCGATCCGGGCGTTGGTCCGGCGCCCCTGTCCCTCGGTGCGGACGAGGTCGAACACCTCTCCTTGCCAGGCGCGCACGAGCCGCTCGACCGCGGTGGTCGACTCCTCGGGGACGGTGCCGAGCCCCGGTTCGCTGCCGAGCACCGCGGCACCGCCGGAGTGTCGGCGCCAGGAGCGGACGGTCTCGGACGTCGCCGCCTCGAGGTTGGCGAGGACGAGCGCGGCCACGCCCGTCTGCAGCGCCTCGCCCAGGCTGTCCTGGGGGGCGGGCGTGCCCTTGATCGCCGCCGTGATGCGGTCGCGCCACCGGGCGATCGTCGACTCCATCTGCCGGAAGAACTCGCCGGTGCCGACGAACTCCTGCCACCGCGCGAGCACCTCTCCCCGCAGGAGCGTGCCGTCGGTCATGCCGTCGGCGACCCGCCGCTCGGCGACCTCGAAGCACTCCGTGGCCGCCGCCGTCAGCGCCTCCTCGGCGTCACGCTGCGCACGGCTCGCCGTGGCCAGCCGCGCGGTGCGCTCGGAGAGCGACCCCACCGCGCCGCGCAGCGTCTGGGACACGACGATGTCGCGGGCCCGGGCGTCCCCGGCGAGCGCCTCGAGCCAGGACCGCAGCCGCGCGATCGTCCACTCGGGCAGCCGCCCGTCGTCGAGGTCGATCTCGGGGACGGTGAAGATCGGCGCCGTGGGCAGGCCCTGCTCCCGCAGCATCGACGCGAGGTGCGGGCGGATCTCGTCGACCGCCTCCCTCGGCACGCGGTCCAGGACGATGGCGACGGCCGTCCCCCGCTCGGCCGCGGTGCGCAGCAGGTCCCACGGGACGGCGTCGGCGTAGCGCGCCGCCGTCGTGACGAACAGCCAGAGGTCGGCCGCCGAGAGCAGCTGCCCGGCGAGCTCGCGGTTGGCGGACACGACGGAGTCGATGTCCGGGGCGTCGAGCAGCGCCAGCCCCGCGGGGAGGGCGGTGGACACCGCGAGCCGGACCGTCCCCGGCTGTTCCTCCCCCGTGTCGCGACCGGTCACCCGGGCCAGGCCCGGGAGGATGCGGTCACCCTCGAACCAGCGCAGGTCGTCGGGGTGGTGCACGAGCACCGGCGAGGTGGTCGTCGGCCGCAGCACGCCGGGGCGGCTGACGGCGGCACCCACGACCGAGTTCACGAGCGTTGACTTCCCGGCCCCGGTGGACCCGCCGACGACGGCGAGGAGTGGCGCGTCGATGGAGCGCAGGCGCGGCAGCACGTAGTCGTCGAGCTGGGCGATGAGCTGGCGGCGGGCGGTCTCCGCGTCGTCCCGGCCCGGGACGTCGAGCGGGAGCCGGGCGTCACCGACCTCCTGGCGCAGGCGCTCGACAGCGGCGACCAGTGCCTCCGAGTTCCTCGCCGCGCCCACGGTCCCGAGCCTAGTCATACGCGCTGCGCCTCGCCGCATGCCACGTCGGGGGCCCATGATGTCCTCATGCGGTTTTTCGTCGCCGTCGTTCCGTCGTCGGAGGCACTCGACGACCTCGAGAGGTTCCTCCTGCCCCGTCGTGACGCGGAAGGGCCCCGATGGTCACGTCGGGAACAGTGGCACGTGACGCTGGCCTTCGCCGGGGCCGCGCCCGAACGTGTCGCGGAACGGCTGGTGGAAGCCGTCGGGGAGGTGACGGCCAGGGCCCAGCCGGTCCTGCTCGCGCTCGGCGGTGGCGGGTGCTTCCCGGACGTCACCCGCGCACGCGTCCTCTACACAGGGGTCCGCGGTGCGGAGGCGCTGTCCTCCCTCGCGCACGGAGTCCGGGCTGCGTGCTCGGTGGCGGGCGCGGCGCCCGAGGGTGGCCGGTTCACCCCGCACGTGACGATCGGACGGTTCAGCCAGCCCGTCGAGGCCACCCGATGGGTGCGGGTCCTCGAGACCTACGCCGGCCCCGCGTGGACGGCGTCCGAGGTCGTCGTCGTCGAGTCGCACCTGTCCCACGACCATGGACACCCCTCGCGCTACGAGGTGCTGGCCCGGCTGCCCCTCGGCTAGCGCCGCTGGCCCATCGCGTCGCCCTCGTCACCGAGGATCCAGGTGTCCTTGGCACCCCCGCCCTGCGAGGAGTTGACGACCATGCTGCCCGCCGGGGCGGTGCGGGTCAGGGCGAGGTCCGCGACCCGCGCGTCGTGCGGCCCGGTGCCGGTGAGGTAGACGAAAGCCCGCAGGTCGACGTGCCTCGGCGCGAGGCCGCCACCGTCGAGGGTCGGCAGCGTGGAGAGGACGACCGTCTCCTGGGCGATGTACCGCTCCGGGTCCGCGCGGATCTCCTCGGCCCGCGCGCGCAGCTCCTCCTCGTCGGCATCCGGGCCGACGAGCACGCCGCCGCCGCCGTGCCCGTCGACCGGCTTGGTGACGATCTGGTCGAGCCGCTCGAGCACGACGGCACGCTCCTCGGGGTCCTCGCAGCGGTACGTCGGCACCGGCTCGATGATCGGGCGCTCGTCGAGGTAGTACGCGATGAGGTCGGGGACGTGGACGTACATCTCCTTGTCGTCGGCCACCCCGTTGCCGGGGGCGTTGACGAGGGCGATGGTGCGGGCGACCGCGGCGTCGAGCAGCCACTCCCCCACGGGCCGGTCGTCGGAGGACCGCAGCTCGGCGACGTCGAGGTCGGTACGCAGGTAGACGACATCGACCGGCACGCCGTCGACGGTGACCCGCCCGTCGTCGGTGCCGATGTCGTCCGGCACCGCCAGGCGCAGCCCTGCCTCGTCGGCGAGCAGCTTCTGCTCGAAGTAGGCGGAGTTGGACGGACCGTCGGTGAGGAGGACGACGCAGGGGTCGTCGGCGTCGCTCAGCGAGCGCAGCGTGTCGCGCAGCACGCCGGGCCCGGACTCGGGGCTCAGCAGACCGTCGGGCCGAGGCAGGTCGTCCATCACCTCGTCCATCAGGCGGCGGACCGCGAGCGCGTAGCCCGCCCCGGACGGCATCCGGACGTTGTCCTCGAGCACCCGCCAGCCGACGTTGTCGTCCCGCACGAGGTCGAAGCCCTGGATCGCGGCACGGACGACGCCGTACGGCAGCCTCCGCGCGACGTCCCGCCATCCCGGTGAACCGGTGACGACCGACTCGGGGACGACGCCGTCCTTGACGACCCGGGCGTCTCCGTACACGTCCTGGAGGAACATCTCGATGGCACGGGCCCGCTGGGCCAGGCCGCGGGACAGCATCGTCCACTCCTGCGGCGGGACGAGGCGTGGGAGGAGGTCGACCTCGAAGGGACGCTGCTCGTCATCGACGCCGAACGTCATGCCGACGTCGGTGAGCCAGGCGTCCCGGCGCTCCATCCGCTGTGCGAGGTCTGCGGTGTCGAGACCGGTGACGTGGTCGACGACGTCCTCGTACGCCTCGCGGACCGCCGAGCTCGGGGTGAACGCCTCGTCGGCGTTGGACTCGGGGTAGCCCACGGGGTGCGGCGCCGGCTGGGGTGCGGTCCACTCGTGCTGGGTCTCCTTCACGACCTGCTCGACGACGTCCTCGAGGCGGCCGCGCCGGGCGAAGGCGACCCGCTGCCGCTCCGACGACGTGCCGCGGGAGAGGAGCTGGTGCAGCAGCTCGGAGACGGTGTCCCAGTCGCCGCTCGCCTCCAGGTGCGGGCGGAGCCGCGCCAGGAGACCGCGAGCGACGTCCGGGGCCGGGGCCGGCTCCGGCGACGGGTGACCGTCGAGCAACGACCCCGTCATGCCGCTCCGCGCGGCCCGCCAGACCGCCGCCCGGTGCAGGGGCACCGGCCGCGGGACGAGCTCCGCACCGTTCTCCTCGGCCTCGAGCGCCGCGGCGACGGAGGCCCGGAAGAGCCCGGCGACGAGCATCGCGTCGTCGACGAGCGGGAGGGCGTCGCAGATCCGCAGCTCGATGGTCGGCAGGTGGCTCGACGGTCGCAGGTCGAAGTACGCCATCCCCGAGTCGCTGACCACGCCGGAGCGGATGAGGTCCTCGAGCAGCGCGTCGTACTCCCCTGCCGTGAACACCCGCCCGAAGCTGCCGGACGTGGGCCAGCGCTGCCAGAGGAGGGTGCGGATGCTCGCGTACCCGGTGTCGGCGCCCCGCCACATCGGGGAGCTGGCCGACAGCGCCAGGAGGGTCGGGATGTCGGGCGTGACTCGGTGGATGACCCGGATGGCGAGGTCACGGTCCTCGACGCCGACGTGGAACTGCGTGCCGCAGATCAGCTGCTCGTCGACCAGCAGGCGGTAGTCATCCTGCATCCGGGCGAAGCGCCCCGAGCTCGTCAGCCCCGAGTCCCCCGGGTCGGTCATGGGCAGCGTGGCCGCGGCCGCGATACCGATGTTGCGCGGGCCGGCGACCTCGACGAGCCGGCGACGCAGCCCGAGCACCTCGTCGCGCAGCCCGTCGAGCGTCGTGACGACCCCGGTGTTCGTCTCGACCGTGGTGCGTTGCAGCTCCGAGGAGAACGACTCAGCGGGCAGCCTCTCGAGCAGGGCCGGTGCCTGTGAGGTCAGCCTCCTGCTCGACAGGTCGACGAGATGGAGCTCTTCTTCCACGCCAAGCGTCAGGTCCGTCACCCGGCGACCATAGGGCATCTGCGCAGGTCGGAGGCCCCTCGCCTCTCGGCACCCGCCTCCCGTTCGCCGCACCAGCCGCAGCCGACCCACGCGCCACGTGAGGGCGCCTGCCGACGACCTCGCTCCGAGGGCCCGGGGTGAGCACGGCTACTCGCTCGTCGCCATCCGCACGCCCACACCGACCATGACGGTGCCCCCGGCGGCACCGAGCCAGTCCAGGCGCCGGGGCCGCGTGCGGAACCACTGCCGGACCCGCCCGGCGGCGGCGACCCAGAGGCTCGAGGAGACCAGGGCCAGGGCGAAGTAGGCGAGGCCGAGCAGGGCGACCTGGGGGCCGGGAGGAGCCGTGTGGTCGACGAACTGCGGCAGGAAGGCGAGGAAGAACACGACCGTCTTCGGGTTGGTCAGACCCACGACGAACCCGGTGCGCAGCGCGTAGCCCGGCCTCCCGGCGGCTGCCGGGCTGCCTGCCTCGAGAGCCTCCCGTGCGTCACGCCGGTGCCGGATGGCCTGCAGGCCGAGCCACACGACGTACCCGGCGCCCACGAGCTTGACCCCGACGTAGAGCGTCGTGCTGGCGGCGACGAGCGCGCCGAGGCCGACCGCGACGAACAAGGCCTGGACCAGGACGCCGAGCTCGCCGCCGACCACGGAGAGCAGCGCGTCGCGACGGTCGACCGTGAGCGCCCGCCCGAGCGTGAACATCAGGCTGGGACCGGGGATCTGCAGGAAGAGCAAGGAGGCGGCGCAGAACGCCAGCCACTGGGCTGCGGTGGGCACCAGAAGACCCTACTGCTCACGCCCGTCACGCCGGGCGAGGGACCTGATGCCGAGACCCGGTCGGCCCGCTTCACGGGCGCGGTGGTGCGACGTCAGGACAACACCCAGCCGACAGACGTCGCGAGCGCGAGGAAGCGCGCCGTACGACCGAGGAGGCACAGCAGCGCGAACTCCTTCCGACGCTGCCCGGCGGCACCCGCGGCGAGCGTGGTCCCGGCGAGCGGCGGGAGCCCCACACCGGCGGAGACGAGGACGAGCGGCACGGCCGTGCGACGGCGGGTCATCCACGACGCCAGCCTCTCGGCCCAGCGCGGCGCCGCACGCTTGCGGGCGAAGCGCTCCGAGCCGCGCCGGGCAGCCTCGAACAGCACGAGTTTCCCCGCCGTCTGACCGACGGCCAGGGCGGCGACCACCGCCAACACAGACCCCGTGGACTGGGAGCGGGCGGCTGCTGCCGCGTAGAGCTCGGAGTTGAGGAACGGGACGACGGCCGACGCGGCGCCGAACAGCAGTGCCAGAAGTGTGGAGATCATGCTCACAGCGCTCCCAGCCGACGCAGCACCCGCGCGGAGGACCACGCCTTGACGGCGACCACGCCCGAGGCGACTCCCACAGCCAGCCACGGGTGTCCGAGCTCGAGTGCGCAGATCGGCCCGGCAGTGTTGACCGCCTTGGCGGGTGTGGACCAGTTCATCCGCCACACCTGGCGGTCGACGAGATGGAAGTCGTTCGGGCTCATCAACGGCCAGCACAGGAAAGCCAGGGACAGCATGCCGTCGAGCACCATGAACGACAGGAGGAAGACCACCCCCACGGCGACGTGGCCCGGCAGGAGGCCCACGTGGGCGACGAGCCCGACGCACAGGACCGCCGTGCAGGCGCGGTCACCGACGATGTCGAAGACCGCACCGAGCCGCGTCTGCTGCCCGAGGCGGCGGGCGGACCACCCGTCCAGCACGTCCCCCACCCAGTAGACCGCGTACGCGGTGACGAGCAGGACGAGGTCGTCCTCGGCCACGGCGATGACGCCGATGAGGACGGCCGCGACGGTGCGCACGAGCGTGATCGCGTTGGGGACCGTGCGCACCGGGCCGATCGGAGTCGGTGGCGCGATGGACGGGGCGGCGTCACGGAGTGCTGTCGTCATGCACCCAGCCTCGTCGGCGCCCACCACGGCCTGCGTCGGTCGCCGGTGCCGAGCGTGCGGTACCCCGGTACCGACTGCGGGACGCGGGTGGCGCTCGCGGGTCGGGCATCCACCAGACTGACACCGTGTTCGGTGCCTTGACGTCTCGTCGGCTGCTTTATGTCGTCGCGGTGGCGCTGGTCCTCGTGGGTGCGGCGGTGACGCCTGTCGTCGGAGCCGGCTTCTACGTCCAGCTCGCCGGCGCGCTCACCCTGCCTTTGGCGTACTGGCTTCCGCGGCACCGGGCAGTCGTCCTGGCCGCCGGCGGCGCCCTTGCCGCGGCGTTCGTCGTGCAGACGGACTGGGCCGGTGCCACGGTGCTGGCCCTGGTGTTCCTCTCCACCGCCGAGGACCCACGGTGGCCGCCGTGGGTCGGTGTGGCCGGAGGCGTCCTGGGGGGCGGGGTCGGCACGCTGATGACCGGCAGCACGTACGCCATCCAGGCGGCGTTCGTCGTGACCGTTCTGGGGGGTGGAGGCGCGGTGCTGCTGCGAGTGTGGGAGCGCAGCACGCAGCTGCGGAGGGAGACCGAGGTTCTACGCGGGCAGACCGCCTGGCTCGAGACACGCACCGCTCTCGCCCGCGAGCTCCACGACGTGGTCGGCCATCACGTCACGGCGATGGTGGTCCAGGCAGAGGCAGGCCGGCTGGGCGACGCGCCGCACGTGGCACTCGCCCGCATCGCCGAGTCGGGTCGCACGGCTCTGCACGAGCTGGACTCCCTGGTCGTCCACCTGAGGCGCCCTGGTGACGACGCGCCGTCCGGACCTCTCCCGAGGCTCGCCGACATCGACACCGTGCTTGCGGTCCCCCTCCGCGCCAGCGGGACACAGGTCCACGTCCGTCTCGCGGAGGGACTGGTGTTGAGTGACGACGTCGTGCGCACCCTCTATCGGATCGCCCAGGAAGGACTGACCAACGTCGCTCGGCATGCGCGCGCCGGGCACGTCTGGGTCGAGCTGGATCGTCACGGCGACCACGTCGCCCTCGAGATCCGGGACGACGGGCTCGGACCACCGTCCACCGTCTCGGGTGGTTCTGGACTGCTGGGGATACGCGAGAGGGCCCTCGCCCACGGAGGCCGGGCCGAGCTGACAGCACGGCACGGAGGTGGAGCGCTGCTGGACGTCTCCATCCCGGTTCTTCCGCGATGATCCGGGTGGCGATCGTCGACGACCAGGAGGTCGTCCGCGACGGCTTCGCGACCATCCTGGGATCTCAGCCCGACATCGAGGTCGCCGTATCGGTGTCGGACGGACTGGCCTTCGTCGACGCCGTACGCTCCGACCCCCGGATCGACGTCGCCCTCGTCGACATTCGAATGCCAGTGCTCGACGGCATCGCCGCGACGAGGGCCCTGGAAGCCGTCCCTCACGCTCCCGTCGTCATCGTCGTGACGACCTTCGACGACGACGCCCTCGTCCTCGACGCGGTCGCAGCAGGTGCACAGGGATTCCTCCTCAAGCGTGTATCCGCCACCGATCTCATCGACGCGGTACGCCAGGTCGCCAGCGGCGCGTCGATCCTCAGCCCCGAGGTGACATCGGCCGTCCTGGACCGCATCCGCGCGACGGGCACCCCCACACCGGTCGACCTCTCCCCCTTCGGCCTGACTCCGCGAGAGACCGAGGTTCTCCGCCTGGTGGGTCGTGGGCTGACCAACGCAGAGATCGCAGGACGACTCCACCTGTCGATGAGCTCTGTGAAGACGCACGTCAGCAACGTCCTGGCCAAGACCGGCAGCCGAGACCGCGTCCAGGCAGTCCTGCTCGCCGTGCGCTCCGCCTCTCGTTAAGCCGCATGTTCTTGCCCGGACGCCGGAGCTCGAGGTCGGTCCACAGGCGTGCGCCGGTCGAGCGCCTGTTGCTTCTGCCGGGCTCGCCCGCAGCCTTGCTCCGCTGCGGCTCGCGGTCCGGCGCCCCCGCCGGCGCTCTCACTCCGTTCGAGCACCTGTGACTTCTGCCGGGGGCGCTCACGCGATGCGCTGCGCGCCAGGGCGCGCGCGCCCCCGGCCGGACG
>NZ_JAFDVE010000013.1 GCF_016888005.1 Phycicoccus sp. CSK15P-2
CCCTCGGTGGGACACCGGTTTCTGGCGGGGGGGGGGGCACCCGGGGGGCGGGGCGCGCATTCGCGCGAGCGCCCCCGGCAGGACTCGAACCTGCGACCTAGAGATTAGAAGGCTCTTGCTCTATCCAGCTGAGCTACGAGGGCTCGGCGCCGAGGCGCCCCGGCCAGTGTAGGGAGGTGTCCAGCGGCTCCACGGCGAGGTGCGGTCGCCACACAACGTCCCGACGAGCAGGCGCGGCACCCCCGGCAGCCCACAGACGACGGGCGCCGCGAGGTCGCGCACCCCCGCCAGGGGGACCAGGTCGCTCTGGAACACCGGCATCATCAGCCGGGTCCACCACTGGTACCAGCGCAGGTGTCGGCGGCGCGACGCCGCGTAGGTCTCGAGTGCCTCCCCCAGCCGGGCCCGGCCCCGCCCTGCCTCCCCGACGCACAACGCCAACGTCCACGCGTCGGCGAGGGCGAGCGAGGCCCCCGTCCCCAGCTGCGGGCTCATCGCGTGCGCCGCGTCCCCGACCAGCACGACCGCCGCACCGTCGCCGCTCATCCGGGACGGACGCCGGACCACGACGTCGCGGTACACCGCCGGGAGCAACCGGCCGACCCGCTCCAGCAGGGGCTCGAGGCCGCTCGCGAACGGCTCGGCCTCCGCCCGCCAGGCGTCGAGCCCGGCGGCGAGGGTCGCACCCATCCGGTCCTGGTGCACCGACCAGAACACCGACGCCCGCCCGGAACCGGTCGGGAGCACTCCCAGGTACTGCCGCGTCCCCCGAAGGCGCTGGTGCAGCGTCCCACCCGCGAGGCCGTGCGGGTCGTCGACGACCGCCCACAGCGCACCGTAGCCGTAGGGGTGGTCCCGGCGCGTCACCCCCAGCGCCTCCCGCACGACCGACCGGGACCCGTCGGCACCCACGACGAGGTCGAACGGTCCGCGGTGCCCCACCCCGGTGCCGACGACCAGCCCACCCGCCGCCGGAGCCACTCCGGTCACCCTGACGCCGGTCTCCACCGGGATGCCGCGCGCGCCGACGGCCCCCTGGAGCAGCCCGAACAGGTCCCCGCGGTGCACCCCGAGGGCCGGGACGGCACCGGGCAGGTCGTCGTAGCCGACCGCGACGAGCTGCCGGCCGGCGGCGGTCCGGACGTCGACCCGGTCCACCGGGGTCGAGACGGCCCGCAGCGCGTCGAGGAGGCCGAGCCGGTCGAGCACCGTCTGCCCCATCCCCTGGAGCCACAGCCCCGCCCCCACGGGCCCCGGGTCCGGCGCCTGCTCGAGCACCGTGACGTCGTGCCCGAGGTCGTGCAGCAGGGCGGCCACCGCCGCCCCGGCCGTGCCGAGACCCGTCACCGCCACCCGCATCTCGCGCCGCCCGGGTCAGCTGACCGCCGCGCGCGAGCGGCGCAGCGCCATCTCGGCGAGCGCCGCCGCGACGTCCGGCACGACCGAGTCGTCGAAGGCCGCACGCGGGGAGTGGTTGTCCTCGGCCTGCCGGTGGTCGTCCAACGCGCACGCCGAGACGTTGAGGTAGGCGCCCGGGACCTGCTCGAGGACGAACGACATGTCCTCCGACCCGGCCTCCGGGTTCGTCATGTCGGCCCAGCGCCCCTCGCCGAACAGGTCGACGACGACACCACGCGCGAACGCGAACTCCGCCTCGTCGTTCACGGTGACCGGGTACCCGAACCCCATCTCGATCGTGGCGGTCGTCCCGTGCGCCGCGGCCACGCCGTGGACCACCTCGGCGACGACCTCCTGGGCCCGTACCCGCTGCTCACGAGAGAAGGTCCGCAGGGTCGCGGCGAGCACGGCCTCGTCCGGGATGATGTTGTCCTTGGTCCCCGCGGCGACCTTCCCCACGGTGAGCACCACCGGGTCCCAGATGCTGAAGCGCCGGGTCACCGCGGTCTGGAGGGCCAGGACCATCTCGCAGGCCACCGGCACCGGGTCCAGCGCCCGCTCGGGCGCAGCCCCGTGCCCGCCCGCGCCGCGCACGACGACGTGGATCTCGTCGGCCGCCGCCATGAGGGGGCCGGGGCGTCCGAACCACACCCCGCGCGGATGGTCGGCCGAGAAGACGTGCACGGCGTAGGCGGCGTCCACCCGCCTCCCCGCCGCCTCGAGCAATCCCTCCTCGATCATCGGCTCGGCGCCCCCGGGACCCTCCTCCCCCGGCTGGAACATCAGGACGACGTCGCCGACGAGCTCGTCGCGCAGCTCGTGCAGCACCCGGGCGGCGCCGACGAGACCCGCGACGTGCAGGTCATGACCGCAGGCGTGCATCCGCCCCTGCCGTTCCGAGCGGTAGTCGACGTCGACCGCCTCGGTGACCGGCAGTCCGTCCATGTCCCCCCGGAGCAGCACGACCGGGCGCTCCCCCTCGTGCGGGGCGCGTCCACGCAGCACCCCGACGACGGACGACAGCCCCCGTCCGGTCGTCACCTCGAGGTCGAGGCCCTCGAGCTCCTCGAGGACGACGGCCTGGGTCTCCGGCAGGTCGAGGCCGAGCTCGGGGATGCGGTGCAGCCGCCGGCGCAGCGCGACGAGGTCGGGACCGATCGCCGCCGCGACCTCCAGGGACGTCGTCATCTCAGCCCTCCCGGGTGCCGACGAACTCGAGCCGGCGGGTGCTGAGCGCCATCAGCAGCTCCCGTTCCATGGCGAGGGCACGGGCGTCGGCGGCGTCGTGGTGCATCCGGCGGCGCAGCAGCGCCAGCTCGCTCGCGGTGTCCTGGAAGGCCCGCATCGACGACAGCCCGCGGGCCCCGGCGTTCGTGCGCGCCCACATCCGCGCCTCCCGCCGGCGCGGCATCGAGGCGAGCATCGCGACCTCCCCGGCCGAGACCCAGCCTGCGTCGGCGTACGGCCGCAGGAACTGGCCGATCAGCCGGCCCTCGCGACGCCGGGCCCACACCACGAAGGCCACGAAGGCGGCGAAGACCGGGACCTCCACGACGAGGTACACGACGACCAGCCCACTGCCGCCCGTGACCGCCGCGAGGTTCCACAGCGCGTGGAGCAGGACGGCGAGGACATAGCCGATGACCGGCGCGAGGAGCTTCGGGCCCCAGGTCCGGCTCGTCGCCGCGACCCCGACGCCGACCCCGGTGAGCACCGTGAACATCGGGTGCGCGAACGGCGACAGGACGCACCGGGCGACGAACGTCGCCGTCAGTGCCTCGCCCCCGCCCTCGGTGTAGGCCTCGGCGAGGTACTGGATGTTCTCGGTGAAGGCGAACCCGGCCGCGCACACGCCGGCGTAGACCATGCCGTCGGTCATGCCGTCGAACTCGCGCCGCAGCCCCCACCACACGACGAGCACGAGCGCCCCCTTGAGAGCCTCCTCGACCACGGGGGCGACCACCACCGCGGTCACGGCGAGCGCGTCGTCCGGGGTGCTCGCGCTCTCGAGGACCGCCATGGCACTGGTGTTGAACACCGCCGCGAGCAGCGTGGCGACGAGTGCGCCCCAGAGGAAGGCACCGACCAGGTAACGCGTGGGCTCGGCCTCGAAGCGGTCGAGCCACATGAACGTCGGGATGACGATGCCCAGCGGGATGACCGCCACCGCGAGCGCGAGCAGCACCGTCTGGACCCCGAACGTGGCACCGAAGTAGGCCGAGACGACGAGCGCGGCGAGCAGGAAGCCGACGCCGGCGACGCCGGTGATGACCCAGGACCGGAGGGCCGAGCGCGTCGTCGGGTCGGCGCGCACCGGGAGTGGCGTCGTCGTGAGGTCCCCGGTCATGGACGAGAACCCTAGCCCCAGCCCGGCCAACCGAACCGCGGACCGTGCCGTCGCCACCTACGATGGCCGGCATGTCCTCGCCCGGTGACCGTGCCCGAACCGACCGGATCGTCTGGATCGACTGCGAGATGACCGGGCTCTCCCTGGAGGACGACGCGCTGGTCGAGGTCGCCGCCCTCGTCACCGACTTCGAGCTCACGGTCCTCGGTGACGGCGTCGACGTCGTCGTCCGCCCGCCGGACGCGGCGCTCGAGCAGATGAACGACTTCGTCCGCGACATGCACACGACGTCCGGGCTCCTGGACGAGCTCGAGGCGGGCACGACGCTCGAGGAGGCACAGACGCTCGTCCTCGACTACGTCCGCGAATGGGTGCCCGAACCGGGCAAGGCCCCGCTGGGCGGCAACACCGTCGCGACGGACCGCGCCTTCCTCGCCCGTGACATGCCCGACCTCGAGGGACACCTGCACTACCGGATCATCGACGTGTCGTCGATCAAGGAGCTGTCCCGGCGGTGGTACCCGCGGGCCTACTTCTCGGCCCCGACGAAGAGCGGCGGGCACCGGGCGCTGGCCGACATCCGCGAGTCGATCGCCGAGCTCCGGTACTACCGGGAGGCCGTATTCGTCGAGCGACCCGGTCCGTCGAGCGACGCCCTGCGCAACCTCGCGGCCCAGCACGTCGTCGACCACGGAGCGGTCCCCGGGGGCGGCGGCTGAGCTCTCCCGGCCCGTGGTTCGGAGCACCCCCGCGCACCCGGTACGATGGTCCGCGCTGCGGGCGCACGGCCCTCGTCCCGAGGACGCCATGCGCCCGCCGTGGTGGGTGTAGCTCAGCTGGTAGAGCATCGCGTTGTGGTCGCGAGGGTCGCGGGTTCAAGCCCCGTCACTCACCCCACGCACGGAGAGCCCCCGACCCGGCCGGGTCGGGGGCTCTCCGCGTCCGGGGCCGGGTGGGCTCACCAGGGCAACGTCCCGTGCTGCGAGGTGTACGTGCCGGTCGGGCCGTCGGGAGCCAGCTGCGCCATCCGGACGATGGCCACGGCCCCCTCCTCGACGGTCTGGGTGCCGGTGTTGCCGTTCAGGTCGGTCCGGGTGAAGCCCGGCTCGACCGCGTTGATCCGCATGCCCGGGAAGGCGTTGGCGTACCGGACCGTCAGCATGTTGACCGCCGCCTTGGACACCGGGTAGGCAACCCCCGGGTAGCCGTGGGTCGGCAGACCGTGCAGGGTCGCCAGGGTCAGCGAGGCGAGCCCGCTGCTCACGTTGACGACGACGGGCGCGTCCGAGCGCTCCAGCAGCGGCAGGAACGCGTGCAGGACCCGCACCTGGCCGACGACGTTGGTGTCGAGCATGCGGAGCATCTCGGGGCCCGTGAGGTCACGGGCGCCGACGATGCCGTTGTCCGCGGTGCGGCCCTCGATACCCGCGTTGTTGACGAGGACGTCGAGCCCGCCGGCAGCCGCGACAGCCTCCGCCGCAGCGGTGACCGAGGCGTCGTCGGTGACGTCCAGCTCGACGAAGCGGGCGCCCACCTCCTCGGCGGTGGCCCGCCCGCGCTCGGGGTCGCGAGCGGCGGCCCAGACGGTGTGGCCGGCGGCGACGAGCCGCCGAGCGGTCTCGAGGCCGAGGCCCTTGGTGGTTCCGGTGATCAGTGTGGTGGTCATGCCGTCGACGATGCGCCGGTCCGCGGGCTGCGGGGAGTACCCCGGCCGTCCCGGGACCACCGGGACCACCCTCGCCGCGTCGGGCGCCCGGCCGCCCCCTTCGCGCACCACCCCGCGACGGCTGCGAGACTGGGTGGGTGTTCACCCGCCGCATGTCCGTCGCCGTGACCGTCGTCATCGTGGCCCTCGTGACACTGGGCCTGGTCGCCTCCGCGCTGCCCGGCTTCGCGGCCCCGTCCGCTCTCCCCGGCCACGCCCGGCTGCTCGGGACGACCCCGGAGGACGGCGCGAGCGTCGAGTCGGCCGACGAGGTCGTGCTGTCGTTCAGCGAGGAGGTCGACGCCACGTTCCTCCAGGTCCGCGTCGAGGGTCCCGGAGGTGACGAGGCGGACGGGGACCCGGGTGCGGACGGCCGTGACGTCGTCCAGCCGCTCGTCGCGGACCTGCCCGCCGGTGAGCACACGGTGACGTACCGGGTCGTGAGCGTCGACGGCCACCCCGTCTCCGGCTCGATGTCGTTCACCACGACCGCGTCCCCGGCCGAGGCCTCCCCGACGGCCACCCCCTCCGCGAGCGCGTCCCCGACGGCCACCGCCGGCACGGCCTCGACCCCCACGGCGACGACGCCCTCCGTGGCTGCCGCTCCCACCGCGTCGGACGACTCCGGCGGCGTGCCGACGTGGGTGCTCGTCGGGCTCCCGCTGCTCCTCCTGCTCGTCCTGGTCGGCGGTGGCCTCGCGATGGCCCGAGGCCGGAAGGAACCGGGCGACGGCGACCCCGACGGAGCCTCCTAGCCGATTTCGCCGGGGCCCGTCCAGGCTGCTAATGTCTCCCGTCGCGCGCCATTAGCTCAATTGGCAGAGCAGCTGACTCTTAATCAGCGGGTTCGGGGTTCGAGTCCCTGATGGCGCACCACCGCTCACCGAGCACGAGGCTCCCCGTTCCGGGGAGCCTCTCCCGTTTCGAGGCCGTGCGGAGGACGCCGTGACGCAGCCCGAGCTCGCCGCATCGGTCGTCGTCCCCACCCACCGCGGCGCACACCGGCTCCCGGCCCTGCTGGAGGCCCTCGCGGCCCAGGACGCGACCGACCCCTGGGAGGTGGTCGTCGTCGTCGACGGCGCCGACGAGGAGACCGAGGCCGTGCTGGCCGCCGCGCCGGGGGACCTCCCGCTCCGGGTCGTGCGGCACGACGTCGCCCGGGGGGTCTCCGCGGCGCTCAACGCCGGCACCGCCGCCGCACGGGGCCGGGTCGTCGTCCGGTGCGACGACGACCTCTCCCCCGCGCCCGACATGCTCCGGCGCCACCTGGCACACCACGTCGGCGACGAGCCGGTCGGCGTCGTGGGGCCCACCCGCGACGTGCTGCCCGACACCCCGTACGCCCGCGCCTACGGCCGGTCCGCCACGGAGCGCTCGGTGGCGGGCGTCCTCGCCGCGTCCGGGCCCGACCGCTGGCGGCACTGGGCGGCCCACTGCTCGGTGCGCCGCGACGTCCTCGAGGCCATCGGCGGGTACGACGAGGCGATGGCCTACCGGGAGGACTCCGAGCTCGGGCTGCGGCTCGTGCGGCACGGCGTGCGGATCGTCGTCGACCCGGGTCTCGTCCTGCCCCACCGCGGCGCCCCGGCGGACGCCCGCACCCGCGTCGCCCGGGCCTGGGTGAGCGGCGCCTCGGAGGTCGCCCTGACCGCCCGGCATCCTGGGGTGACCGTGCGCGACGCGGCTCCCGCTGCCGGGCCCGCAGCCCGCGCGTGGTCGCTCGCGACCCTCGTCGCTGCCACCGCGATGCCTTCACGGGCGGCCGCGGCGCGGGTGGGCGGGCTGCTCGACCGCATCCTGCACCGCGTCGCGCCGACGTTCGGGGGTCGTCTCGTGGCGCTCGCCGTGGAGGCCGCGGCCAGGTCCGGACGGGACCACGGCACGGCAGACCAGGCCGGGTACGGCGGGCAGAAGGACGACGAGCTGCGCGCCGAGGGCCGCCGCGACCGCGGTCAGAGGTAGAGCCCGGTCGAGCCCTCCTCGACCCGCTGGGCCGCGACGGCGTGGATGTCGCGCTCGCGGAGGAGCACGTAGTCGGTCCCGCCGATCTCGACCTCGCCACGGTCCTGCGGGTCGAACAGGACACGGTCCCCGACCTCGACCTGCCGCACCGTGGGGCCCACGGCCACCGCGCCGCCCCAGGCCAGCCGGGTGCCGACGCTGGCGGTGGCGGGGATGACGATGCCGCCACCGGAGCGGCGCTCGCCGGCCTCCTCGAGGCTCACGAGCACCCGGTCGTGCAGCATCCGGATGGGCAGGCCGTGCCGGCCCTCCTGTGCCACCTCAGCGCCGGCGGTACGCGCGGTAGGCGATCGCACCGCCCACGACGGCGACGACCGCGACGACCATGGCGAGGCGGTCGACCCGCAGCTCGCCCTCGGGGGTCTCGGCGACGTCCGCGAAGCGGGCCTTGGCCTTGTCGACCTCGCGCTTGAGGATGGCCGACGGGGTGGCCTTCTCGGTGAGCTCGTCGACCGTCGCCGCGAGGCGCCGACGGCGTGCGACGACCTCCGCCTCGAGGCTGCTGATGGACTGCTTCTGGCTCATGGTCCTCCCCGTCAGTCCAGGCCGAGGTCGCGGCGCAGCTTGGCGACGTGCCCCGTGGCCTTGACGTTGTACCAGGCGTGGCTCACCGTGCCGTCCTCGGCGACGACGACGGTGCTGCGGATGACGCCCTCGACGACCTTGCCGTAGAGCTTCTTCTCCCCGAACGCACCCCAGGCCGTCATCACGGCCTTGTCCGCGTCGGAGAGGAGCGTGAGCGTCAGGGCCTCCTTGTCGCGGAACCGGGCGAGCTTCTCGGGCTCGTCCGGCGAGATCCCGAGGACGGTGTACCCGTCGGCGGCGAGGGAGTCGAGCGACTCGCTGAAGTCGCACGCCTGCTTCGTGCACCCCGGGGTCATCGCCGCCGGGTAGAAGTAGACGATGACCTTGCGTCCGCGCAGGTCGGAGAGGGTGACCTCGGACCCGGTGTCGTCGGGCAGCGTGAAGTCGGGAGCGGTGTCGCCCGGAGCGAGCCGGTCGCCCACGTGAACCTCCTGGTGGTCGGCGGTGTGGGTGCCAACCTACCGCGCGGGAACGACCGCGCCGCGGACGACCTCGTGCGCAAGGCGGGACTCGAACCCGCACACCCGAAGGAACCAGGACCTAAACCTGGCGCGTCTGCCAGTTCCGCCACTTGCGCCGGGGCACCCCTACTGTAGTGACGTGCCGCTGGTGTCCGACGCGAAGGCCAGACTCCTCGGCCTCGTCCGCCGTGGCCCCCGGACCGTGCTGTGGACGCGCCCGGAGTACGGCCTGGGCAACCTGCTGTACCTCCTCATGCACGCCCATGCCCGGCGTGGCCGGGGTGAGGACGTGCTCGTGCGCTCCACACCGACGCTCGAACGGTGGCTGCCGCTCGTCCCGGCCGCGCAGGACCTCGTCGTCGCCCCCGGGGACGTCCGGCTCACGGACCGGCGTGACGTCCATCCGCCCTTCAGGTGGGGTCGGGACTGGGCGGCGGACGAGCTCGACCGCTTCCAGTCCGACGTGCTCGCCGGGTCTCCGCTGCTCGACCCCGAGGGCACGACCGCGCTGGGTCCCGACGACGTCGTGGTCGTCGTGCGCCGGGGGGACTACTGGTCGGTGCCCGAGCACCGTGCCACGTACGCGTTCGACACGGTCGCGTACGTCCGCGCGGCGATGGCCCTCCAGCGCGAGGTCGGCGGTCCCGTCCCGCGGGTGCACGTCGTGTCGGACGGGCCCCGCTGGTGCCGGGCGCACCTCGGCTGGCTCGAGGAGTCCGCCCGGCTGACGTTCGTCGACCCCGACCAGACGCCCCGGGCCCAGCTCGCGACCCTGGCCGGCGCGTCGCGGCTGGTCGTGACGAACACGACGTTCGGGTACTGGGGCGGCTACCTCGCGGGCCACCGGAGCGGGCGGCCGGAGCTCGTCGTCGCGCCGCGCTTCCACGCCCGGGGGCCGTCGTGGGGCTCGGTCGCGACCCAGCTCGACCCGCGGTGGACCGTGCTCGAGGAGATCCCCGGCGGATGGGACGAACCACCGCCCGACCCGTGGGACGCCGGCGACGACGCCCCGGCCTAGGAGCCCAGCAGGGCGCGCAGCACCGGCTCGAGCGCCCGGAAGGCGTTGCCGCGGTGGCTGACCGCGTTCTTCTCCTCGTCGGTGTACTCGGCGAGCGTGCGGGTGTCCCCGGTGGGGACGAAGACGGGGTCGTACCCGAACCCGTTCGTACCGCGCGGCTGTCGGATGACCACCCCTTCGACGCGCCCCTCGACACCCTCGACCCGGCCGTCCGGCATCGCGACGACGGCTGCGCAGACGAAGGCCGCGGAGCGGTGCTCGTCCGGGACGTCGGCCACCTGCTCGAGGAGCAGGGAGAGGTTGGCGCGGTCGACCTCGGCCCGCGGTGCGCCCGCCCCGGCGTGCGAGCCCGACCAGCGGGCGGAGAACACCCCGGGCGAGCCACCCAGCACGTCCACCGCGAGGCCCGAGTCGTCGGCGACCGACGGCAGCCCCGTGGCCTCGGCGAGCGCGACGGCCTTGAGCCGGGCGTTGCCGAGGAAGGTGACCTCGGTCTCCGGCACGTCCGGGGCGCCCTCGACGTCCGCGGCCCCGACGATCTCCAGCCCGAGGTCGTCGACCAGGCCCGCGAGGATCTGCCGCAGCTCGTGGACCTTGTGCTCGTTGCGGGTCGCGAGGACGAGCCGGCTCACGGCACCCGCTCCCGCGCAGGGGCCGCCAAGGCCTCCTGCTGGCGGCCGGTCAGCTCGGCGCATCCGGCGGTCGCGAGGTCGAGCAGGCGCCCGAGGAGCTCGCGGTCGAACGGCACGCCCTCGGCGGTGCCCTGCACCTCGACGAAGCGGCCGTCGCCGGTCATGACGACGTTCATGTCGGTCTCGGCCGTGGAGTCCTCGGGGTAGTCGAGGTCGCACACGGGCTCGCCCGCGACGACACCGACGCTCACCGCGGCGACCGAACCCGTGAGCGGCTCCTTGCCGGCCTTGACGAGACCCCGTGCCTTGGCGTCGGCGACGGCGTCCGCGAGGGCCACGTAGGCGCCGGTGATCGCCGCCGTCCGGGTGCCGCCGTCGGCCTGGAGGACGTCGCAGTCGAGGACGATCGTGTTCTCCCCCAGCGCCGCGGTGTCGATGACGGCGCGCAGGCTGCGGCCGACGAGCCGGCTGATCTCGTGCGTGCGCCCCCCGACCTTGCCGCGCCGCGACTCGCGGTCGCTGCGGGTGTTCGTCGAGCGCGGGAGCATCTCGTACTCGGCGGTCACCCAGCCGGTGCCGCGGCCCTTGAGCCAGCGCGGGACCCCTTCGGTGAACGAGGCCGCGCACAGCACCCGGGTGCGCCCGAACTCGACGAGCACGCTGCCCTCGGCGTGGTCGAGCCAGTTGCGGGTGATGCGCACCTCGCGCAGCGCGTCCGGGGTCCGTCCGTCGTGTCGTGTCATGCCCCGCAGGCTATCGGCGGGGGGTCGGGCGCGTGCTCAGGTGTCGGCGTGCTCCGGCGGCCACACGACGCGGAACCGCTCGAAGCACACGTCGAGGCCGTCGGAGAACTCGACGCCGATCCGGGCGCAGGAGCGCCGGAAGTAGCGGTGGTGCGCCTCGAGCCAGGACGCCAGGCTCCGGTCACCCTCGCCCTCGTCCCACGCGAACCGCTCGTCGACGCTCGACAGCGGGCCGACCCTCAGCTCGGTCGTCCGCAGCACGAGCCGCGGCGCCCCGGACCCGTCGCACACGACCCAGTGCCCGCCGACCCGGGGCAGCGGCTCACCGGCGGCCACGAGCTCGGCGACCAGCCCGGCAGTGGCGCGCTTGGTCCCCCCGAGGACGTACGCGAGGAGGGCGTCGGCGAGCTCCGGCGAGTCCCCGAACCACTCGACCGGCGGGTCGCCCTCGACCGGGAGCCCCGGCGTCGCGGCCCGGTACGCGGCCCACATCCCGCGGGCCGCCGAGCGGTCCAGGGGGTCCGCGTCCGCCCCGACCTCGTACCGGGCCCCCGCGGCCGCGAGCTCGACCCGGCCCGGCCAGACCTCGTCCGCCTCGGTGCGCGCGGCCTCGAGGTCGTTCCAGGCCGGGACGTGGGTGAGGACGAGGCGGCGCACCCCACCGGCCCGCACCGCGGCCTCGGCGGCACGCCGCGCCGTGAGGTGGATGCCGCGCGTCTCGTCCCGTCCCTCCACGAACGCCGCGTCGAGCAGTGCGAGGTCCGCGCCGCGCAGCAGCGGGTCGAGGGCCGGACAGTCGTCGGTGTCCCCCGTGAACGCCAGGACCGCGCCGTCCGCCTCGACCCGGTAGCCGTAGGCCTCGACCGGGTGGTTCACCGGATGGGGCGTGACGCGGAACGGCCCCACGGTGAACGTCGTCTCGGCCTGGACCGTCACGATGTCGAACTCGCTCTCCATCCCGCCGGGCTCCAGCCCGTGGTACATCAGCGCCAGCCGTTCGGCGGTGCCGGCCGGTCCGTGCACGGGCATCCGCCGCGGCAGGGGCCCGTCGGGACGGTAGCGCCGCGTCACGTAGAGGCCGAGGAGGTCGGCGCAGTGGTCGGGATGGAGGTGGCTGAGCACGACGGCGTCGAGGTCGGCGAGGTCGACGTGGGACTGGAGCGGCCCGAGCGCCCCGCTGCCCAGGTCGAGCAGGAGGTTCCAGGTCCGCCCCTCGTGCTCGGTCTGGACGAGGTAGGACGAGGCGGCGGACCCCGGCCCGGCGAACGAGCCCGAGCAGCCGACGACGGTGAGCCTCATCCGATGCCCGCCTTGACGACGACCGGTGGCGAGGTGAACACCGGCTCGACCGAGGACCCGACCCCGAGGAAGCGGACGGCCAGGCGGCGGAACTCCTCGGTGTCTCCCGTCGTCGTGAACCCGTGCCCCGGTTCCGGCAGGCCGTCGGGGCGCAGCAGGTCGTGGTCGGCCAACACGCGGTAGACGTCCTTGGCCGTCTCCTCCGCCGACGACACGAGCGTGACGTCGTCCCCCATGACGTAGGAGATGACGCCGGTGAGCAGCGGATAGTGCGTGCAGCCGAGGACGACGGTGTCGACGTCCCGCGCCCGCAGCGGGTCGAGGTACTCGTGCGCGACGCCGACGAGCTCGGCCCCACCCGTGACCCCGGCCTCGACGAACTCGACGAAGCGCGGGCACGGCGTGCTCGTCACGTCGAGGTGGGGAGCGGCCGCGAAGGCGTCGAGGTAGGCACCCGACTGGTGCGTCCCGCGGGTGGAGATGACCGCCACCCGGCCGGTGCGGGTGGCCGCGGCCGCACGGCGCACCGCGGGGCGGATGACCTCGACCACCGGCACGTCGTACCGCTCGCGGGCGTCGTGCAGCACGGCGGCGCTGGCGGTGTTGCAGGCGATGACCAACACCTTCACCCCGTGGTCGACGAGGCGGTCGAGGCACTGCAGCGCGAACTCCCGGGTCTGCGCGATGGGCCGGGGCCCGTAGGGCGCCCGGGCCGTGTCACCGAAGTACGCCACCGACTCGTGGGGCAGCTGGTCGAGGATCGCCCGCATGACGGTCAGGCCGCCGTAGCCGGAGTCGAAGACCCCGATGGGTGAGTCGGTCACGTGCCAACGGTAGGACAGGCTGCGGACGCACCCGCTCGGCCACGCGGGGTCGTCTCCGTCACGTCCACGGTCGGGGCCGGTGCCGTGACACGATGAGGTCGTGCTCCGGTCAGCCCTGTACGGCGCGAAGTCGCGCGCGCTGTCCCTGGTGCGCCGGGGAGGCCGGACCGTGCTCTGGGCCCCGGACTGGATGGGCTTCGGCAACTGGGCCTACCTGTGGCTGTGGGCCGACATCGGCCGCCGGGACGGGGAGGACCGGATGGTCCTGCGCCAGCCGGGGATGGACCGCTGGCTCACCGCGTTCCCGACCCTGCGCGAGCTGACGGTCGACCGGAGCGCCGTGCGCTTCACCGACGGCCGGCACACCGAGCTCTTCGGGCACGGCATCCACGGCGAGAGCTTCACCGCCGACCAGCTGGCCCGCTTCGTCGAGGACCGCCTCCTGGACGCGGTGCGCTCCGGCCCGGCCACCGAGCCGGGCCTCGTCGCCGTGAACGTCCGTCGCGGTGACTACTACAGCAACCCCGCCTTCCGGGCCGAGTTCGGCTTCGACCAGGTGTCGTACGTGCTCGAGGCCGTCGACCGGCTCCAGGACCCCGTCGACGGCTTCCTCGTCGTGTCCGACGACCCGCAGTGGTGCACCGAGCACCTGGAGCGGCTCGGCCGCCGGGCGCCGCTGCGCTTCGTCACCGAGCGGGACCCGCTCGCCGACTTCCGTGCGGTGGCCACCGCACGGCGGGCGGTCCTGACGAACTCGACCTTCTCGTACTGGGCCGGGTACACCGCGACGGTCCACTCCGGCGGTGCTGCCCGGATCGTCGCACCGTCGTTCTTCAGCAGGGTGCAGAACGCGGGGCGCGCCTGGCACCTCGACCCCTCCTGGGACGTCGTCGAGGTCGACCCCGGCCCGCCGGACACGGACTCCGGATGACGGCCGTCCGACGGTTCAGGGAGTCCCTCGGGCAGGTGTCGTGGACCGCACGCCGCTACCCACCGAGCCGGATCCGGGTCCAGGCCGAGGTCGTCCGCCGGATGGACCTCCCCCGCCTTCCGTCACGGCGCACGGCCGGGCCGACGTGGGCCGTCGGCGTGGTGCGCGACGAGGCCGACGTCATCGAGGTGACGGTGCGTCACCTGCTCGGCCAGGACGTCGAGCACGTGCTCCTCGCGGACAACGGGTCACGTGACGGCACCCTCGAGCTGCTGCAGGACCTCGCGGCCGGCGACCCCCGGGTCCTCGTCGCCCACGACCGGCACCCGGCGCACCACCAGGCCGAGAAGGTCACCTACCTGGCCCACCTCGCCTGGCGGCACGGCGCGCGCTGGGTCGTGCCCGTCGACGCCGACGAGCTCCACTTCGCGCAGGGGCGCACGGTCGGCGCGTTCCTCGCGACCCAGGACGTCGGCGTCGTCCGTGCCCGGTTCCACCACATGGTCCTCACCGAGCCCGGAGTGCCCCTGACCGCCGGCTCCGAGTTCGTGCTCGACAGCACCCCGAGCGACCCGGGGAAGGTCGTCGCGCGCTCCCATCCCCTGCTCGAGATCGGACCCGGCAACCACACCGCCGCCCGGGTCGGCGGTGTGGCGGACGGGCTGTTCATCGCGCACGCCATCTACCGGTCGCCGGAGCAGCTCGC
Organism: Phycicoccus sp. CSK15P-2; assembly: GCF_016888005.1. Taxonomy (GTDB): domain Bacteria; phylum Actinomycetota; class Actinomycetes; order Actinomycetales; family Dermatophilaceae; genus Phycicoccus. The sequence continues at coordinate 14,672 of NZ_JAFDVE010000013.1, forward strand.
CCGCAAGGTCCGGCAGGGCTTCGACGCCATCATGGCCGGCACCGGCCGGTGGGCCGGGACGCACTGGGAGAAGGGGGCCCGGCTCGACGACGACCAGGTCGCCGACGCCTGGCGGAACCTGGCCGCCGGCCGCCCCGAGCCCCGGCTCGACTTCGCGGCGGCCGGGCCGATGGTGCGGGTCGCACCCCTCGCCTGGCGGACCTGGGACCCGGAGGGACAGGTGCCCGGGAGCGGCCCGGCCTAGAGCTCGAAGACGGCGCCTTCCGAGCCCCCACGGCCCGGGGAGCCGACGATGACGACCTGCATCCACCTCGACGTGCCGACGACCCGGGAGAGCCACCGTCGCCGCCGCCACGGGTCCCAGGTGAAGCAGCTCTTGACGCCGGCGACGCGGGAGACGTCGAACCCGGCGCGGATGAACATGTCCGTCGCGGTCTTCCACGTGAAGAAGCGCAGATGGGTGCGGTCCAGGACGCCGGTGTCGACGTAGTCGAAGCGTGCGTGTCGGGCGAGGTCCCACAGCACCGGGAGGTACTGGACGTTCGGGATGGACGCCACGACGTGCCCGTCCGGGCCCACGAGGTCACGTGCCGCCGCCAGCGCCGTCCAGGGGTCGACCATGTGCTCGAGCACGTCGTTGAAGACGACGAGGTCGAAGCCGCCCTCGGGGACGTCGTCCGGGAAGAGCCCCTGGACGACCTCCGAGTAGGACCCGCTCGCGCGCGCCAGGGCCACCCCCTCTGGGTGCGGCTCGAGCCCCACCACGTGCACGGCGTCCCCGTACCGGCGTCTCAGCGTGCGGCCGAACCCACCCGCACCGCAGCCGGCGTCGAGCACCCGGGTGACACCGGCGGGCAGGAACGGCTCCACCTCGGCCCGGTCGTCGTCCTCGTACACGAAGTCGTCGTGGGACATGCGGTCACCCTAGGCCCGGTCGGCGCTCGGGCCGGAACCATTCGGGCTCGGTCGTGGAGCGCGCGGGCTGCGGCCCGAGCGAGGACACCGTCATCGACCATGCCCGCCCGGCCAGCTGGGCCCGCAGGCCCAGCACCCGTTCCAGGGCGTGGGCAGGCGTCCCGTCGATGAGCCCCTGCTCCCGTCGGAGCTCCTGGCCCCGCGGACGGGGGACGGCGAGGGCCTCGTCCACGGACAGCCACATCATCGTCCCGGCGAAGAACCCGTGCTCCGCCGGGCGGGCCAGCACCCGCCCGGCCTCCGGGCCGACGGCCCTGCGTACGTACCGCTCGACGAGCGGACGGTTCCCCTCGAGCGCCACCGTCAGCGGGTAGTAGTGCGAGCGGGGCCCGACGACGTCGGCCCGGCCCCCGCGGACGACCTCGACCGCCTCGGCCCGGCGCGGGCCGAGGAGCTCCTCGAGGGTCGTGGCCAGCCAGGACGCCCCGATCGTGCTGTGCTCCGACCGCTTGGTGTGCACCTTGAGCACCGCGCGCACCCCCGCGCGACGCAGGCTGGGGGCCACGTGCAGGAAGGGGACGACGTCGCGCCCGCGGTTGGGCACCTCGACGACGAGCCCGTCGTGCTCGAGGGCGCGCCGCTGGGCGTCGGTGAGCGGCGCACCGTCCGGGACGGTGAGGACGACCGGGCCGCCCTCGACCGCCCCGAGCACGCGGTCCCGCATCTGCAGCCACTCGTCGGCGTACCAGACGTGCGCGACCGCGGCCACGTCTCCCGGGCATCCCCGGAGGCGGTGGTCCAGCCGTCGACGGGACCGGACGTAGCCGGCGTCGAGCCGCAGCCCTGCGAGGGTACGGCGCAGCCGCACGGTCGCGGTCACCGGCCCGGGCCGTCCAGCGAGCCGAGCTCGACCATCCGCGCGAAGGTCTCGCTGGCTGCCACGACCTCGTCGAACGTGCCGCTCGCGGCCACCCGCCCGCCCTCGAGGAAGAGGATCTGGTCGCACCGCCGGACCGTGGAGAGCCGATGGGCCACGACGACGGACGTCACCTCCCCCTCGGCCCGCGCCAGCGCCGACGTGACCGCGTGCTCCGTGACGTTGTCCAGGGCGGACGTCGCCTCGTCCAGGACGAGCACGCTCGGCCGGTGGTAGAGGGCTCGGGCGATGCCGATCCGCTGCTGCTGGCCCCCGGAGAGCCCGACCCCCCGCTCCCCGACCTCGACGTCGAGACCCCGCTCGGCGATGAGGTCGTCCAGCTCCGCGCGGTGCACCGCGTCCAGCAGCCGGTCGTCGTCGCCACGGCCCTCGTCGAAGACGATGTTGGCGCGCAGGCTGCCGTCGAAGGCGTAGACGAGCTGGGGCACGAGCCCGATCCCGAGCTGCCATGCCCGCAGCTCCTCGCCCAGCGGTCGCCCCCCGACCAGGATCCGGCCCGACGTCGGCGTCAGCAGCCCCAGCAGGAGGTTGACGAGGGTCGTCTTGCCGGAGCCGCTCGGGCCGACGATGCCCACCGACGTCCCCCGGGGGATCGTCGCGGACACGTCGCGCAGCACCGGTCGCTCGGCACCGGGGTAGGTGAACCCCACCGACTCCAGGACGATGTCCCCCCCGAACGCCGCCCTCGCGTCGGCACCGGCCTCCTCGGCCTCGTCCGTGGCGTACCGGGGCAGGTCGTCGCGGACGAGGCGGTACCCGAACAGCCCCGACCGCACCAGGGTGACCGCGGAGATCAGGCGGACGACGCTGGGGAGCACCCGGAAGCCGGCACCGACGAAGAGCGTGAGGCTCGTCGCGACGTCCGCGGAGCCGCCGGCGACGAAGGTCGCACCGGCGAGGAGCGCGATGCCCACGACGAACGCGAGCTCGAGGGCGTACTTCGGCGCCTCGGAGAGGAAGGCGATGTGGCGGCTCGCGCCCACCACCTCGTGCTGCGAGCGCGAGTAGCGGCGGACGAAGACCTCGCTGTTGTGGCGTACCGCGATCTCCTTGACCCCGCCGAGGGAGTGCAGCGCGGCGCGGAACCCCACGAGGCCCGACTCGAGCCGCCGTTCGCCCGCACGCAGCGCGCGCCGTCCGGTGAGCCGGGTCAGGACGAACGAGACGAGACCGACGTAGACGATGGCGATCACCGACGGGACGGGCGCGGTGACGAGCAGCACCACGGCCATGCCGAGGATCGTGAGGACCTCGGCCACGATCGCCAGGGACCCCCCGACGACGTTGGAGTACGTCTGGGAGACACCGTCCCCCAGACGGCGGAGGAGCTCGGACGTGGGACGCTCGAGGTGCATCTCGTACGGCGCCCTGAGGTACCCCCGGAGCAGCATCGTGGAGGAGCGGGCAGCCTCGGAGGCGAGGAAGCCCAGCTGCCACCACCGCACCGTGAGCGTCAGCGCACTCTTGACGGCGAAGGCGAGCACGATGCCGACGCCCAGCACCGCGAGCAGACGTTCGTCCGACGCATCCCGACCGACGACGTCGGTGACGTACCCGAGGGCACCGCTGTCCCGGGGGGCGCCGGTGAGGACCTGCATGAACGGCACGAGTGCGGCCACCGCCGCGATGTCGAGCAGCGCCATGGCCACGCTGCCGAGGACCGAGACGACGAGCCGCCGCTTGATCGAAGGCCTGAGGAGGCTCACGGCCTCCCGGACGTCGCCGATCACCGCCGCTCACCCACCCAGCGTGGTTGGCGCTGCCACGGCCTCCAGGTCCTGCCGGTGTTCGTGGCGAGCTCGTGCGACGACTCGACCCCGGCCTCGGCCAGGTACCTCTCCTGGAAGGTGTACTCGTCGGCGTCGTCGTACTCGGCAGCGACGGCCCCGTGGTGCCGGACGGGGGTCGCGTCCACGACGCCGAGCCGGAACCCGTCGCGCCGCACGAGGGTCCACGCGACGTCCAGACCCCACCCCATCCGCGCGTCCGAGGGGAAGGGCAGCACCCGGTGGCGCACGCCGGGCGAGAACGCCACGACGGGACCGACCTCGACGAAGCGGGTCTCCCGCACCGTGCTGAGCGGGACGGCTCGGGTCACCCGGAACGAGTGGATGCTGTCGTGCACGTGCGCCGGCTGGGCGATGTCGAGCGCGCCGGCCGCCGCCAGACGGACGAAGGCCCCCACCTGCCCGCCCACGAAGACCGCGTCGTCGTCCGCGACCACCACCCACTCACCGTCGAGCGGAGGGTCACGGTCGACGAGGGACTGCAGCAGGGGCATCCGCCGGCCCGGGCCGTGCGAGGCCGTCCAGGCGGCGAGCTCCGGTGCCGACTCGTCGAGCGCGTGCAGCACGACGCGGGAGCCCGGCGGGCGGTGCTCGACGAGCCGGCGGACGGTGTCGGCGTTCCGGCGGCGGTACACGCAGTACAGGACCCACGGGACGGGGCCGTCGGCGCAGCGGTGCATCCGGGAGCCGGTCCTCGCGTCGAGCGCGACGAGCGCCGGTCCGACCCTCGGCTCGAGGTGTCGTCGCCAGGCGGCGAGCAGGTGGTCCTTGGACCCGGTCACGGTGCCTCCCCCGGCGCCTCGACCCGCTCGAGCACGCCGTCGGGGTCCCACGTCGTCCAGGTGGTCGGGTCGGCGTCGACCAGGTCGCCCCTGGGGTACCAGTGCATCCCCTCGGACCCGTGCCCGTCGAGCAGCGCCTCCCACTCGGCGACGAGCTCGTCGTCGGAGGCGCGGGCGAGAGAGCGCCAGTGGCCACCCAGGGTCCCCACCGGGCGGACCCCCGAGTAGGCGTCGGCACCCTGCCGGACCTTCCGGGCCACCTGCTCGGGCGAGCGCCACGGCAGATGGGCGACCCGCAACGGAGGGGCCGCGCTCCGCGCCCCCGGACGGTCGACGCCGTGGTTGCCCTGGTGCAGCTGCGCCAGACGGTGCGCCCGGAACGCCACCTTTCCGTGCCAGTGCGGCTCGCGGTCGGCCACCCACCCGCCCCCGCGCCGTGGGAAGACGTTCGTCATGCGCGCCCCGGCGACGTCCGCGTCGAGCGAACGGAGGCGGTCGGCGAGCAGCCCCGAGTCGGCGAACCAGAGCTCGTCGGCGTCGAAGGGCACGACCCAGTCGGCCCCCGCGCGTCCGGCGGCGTGCGCGAGCAACGACATCTTCGCGGCCTGGTGGTAGGCGGGCTCGCGGTCGAGGGCGAGGAGCAGCCGGCCGTCGGCGGCCCGCGCCCGGAGCTCCTCGAGCGTGCCGTCGGTCGAGCCGTTGTCGGAGACGAGCACCCGGTCGACCCCCTGCCGCTCGAGGTGGTCGAGCACCGCAGGCAGGACGTCGAGCTCGTCGCGGACCATCGCGACGGCCCAGACCTCGCCCGGGACACGCCGCCGCCGGGGCAACTCGGGCAGCTCGATGCCGCGGCGGGCCGCGCGGGCGGCGTGCCGGTGTGTCCGGGACAGCGCACGCCGCGCGCCCCGGCCGACGGTCCCCGCCGTCGTCCGCGCCATCAGCAGCATGTCCACGACTGTCCCGATAGCCTTCCTGGAGTGAGCGAGGACCCGATGACCCGAGGGGTCACCGTCGTCGTCCCACACTACGGCGACCCCGCCCCCGCCCTCGGGACCATCGCGGCACTGCGCGCCCAGGAGGGCGCCCCGACGCTGCAGCTCGTCGTGGTCGACGACCTCTCCCCCGTGCCGTTCCCCGACGTCGACGGCGTGGAGGTCGTCCGGAGGATGACCAACGGCGGGTTCGGTGCCGCGGTCGGCTCCGGCGTCGAGCGGGCGGCCCACCCGCTGCTCCTCGTCCTCAACAGCGACGTCGCGCTCGGTCCGACGTTCGTCGCCGACCTCGTCGCGGCGGCCGCCCCGTGGATGCCCGCGCTCGTCGGCCCGCTCGTGCTCGACGCGGACGGTCTGCCCGCCCCCACCGCCCGGCACTTCCCGACGGTCACCCACCAGGCCGTCGAGTGGCTGACGCCGCTGGCCCGGTTCCGCGAGCACCGGCTGCTCCACGAGGCCGTCGGCCACGACACCCGTGCGGTCCCCGGCGCCGTGCTGCCCGTCGACTGGGTCGTCGGCGCCGCGATGCTGCTCCCCACGGAGGTCTTCCGTGAGGTGGGCGGGTTCGACGAGGGCTACGTGATGAACTCCGAGGAGGTCGACCTCCAGCGCCGGCTGCGCGACGTCGGGGTGCCGTCCGTCTTCGTGGGCACCGTGACGATGACCCACACCGGCGGCGGGTCCTCCGACCCCACCCGCCGCCGGGAGTGGCTCGTCGCCTCGCGGGCCCGCTACGCCGAGCGCTGGGGCGGCCCCGGGGCCCGGCTCCGGCTGACCACCGCGCTCACCGCGGCCACGGCCGTCAACGCCGTCGCGAACACCGCGCGCCGGCTGGCGGGCCGGCCCGTCGACCCGGTCGCGACGGCCCGCGAGGAGCTCCGGCTCGCGCGGCTGCGCGGCCCGGACCCGCGATGACCCCGCGCCGTGTCCTGCTCGTCGGGCCGCGCTTCCACGGCTACACGGGATCGGTGGCGTCCGCGCTCGGGACCCGTGGCCACGACGTCACGACCCACCTGTACGACGTCTGGCCGACGCTCGGCGCCAAGCTGCGCGGCAAGGTGCTCGAGGAGCTCCCGCAGCGGCTCGGGGCCGGCTCGTCGTGGCCCGCCGTGCAGACCCGCACGACGGACGAGGCCCTGCGGGTGCTGTGCGAGGTCCGGCCGGAGGTCGTGCTGGCCATCAAGGCCGACGCGCTGACCCGAGGCTTCTGGGAGGCCGCCCGGACCTCGGGCGCGCTCACGCATCTCTGGCTCTACGACGAGCTGCGCCGGACGCGGGTCGACCCCGACGTCCTGCCGTCGGTCGACGTCCTCACGTCGTACTCCGCGCTCGACACCGCGGCGCTGCTGGCGGAGGGCCTGGAGGCCACCCACGTCGCGAACGGCTTCGACGACCACGTCCCGTGGACCACCCGGCAGGTCGCCGCGCTCGTCTTCGTCGGCGCCCGGTACCCGAACCGCGAGCGCCTCCTGGTCGAGGTGCACGCGCGCGGCGTCCCGGTCCTCGCCGTCGGCCGGGACTGGTCCGGGCACCCCCTCGACCGGCTCCGGACCTGGGACCTGCACCGACCCGCCCTCCCTGCTGCCCGCGACGTCGACCGTGCCGCCGCGTACGGGCTGATGGCAGGGGCAGCGGCGAACCTCAACGTGCACCACGACCAGGACGGCTTCACGATGCGCACGTTCGAGATCCCGGGTACGGGAGGTCTCCAGGTGGTGGACCGACCCGACGTCGCCGCGTACTACGACCCGGGCACCGAGGTCGTCGTCGCCGAGGGAGCCGACGAGGTCGCCGACGTCACCCGTCGTGCTCTCGCCGACCCGTCGTGGGCGCGGTCCGTCGGCGCCGCCGGCCGGCGCCGGACCCTCGCCGAGCACACGATGGCCCACCGGGTGGCCGAGCTGGAGGCGCTGTGGGCCTGAACCACCCCACCGACCTCGGGGCGTGGCGCCGCTGGCAGGACGCCCAGCAGCCGTGGAGCCGCAGGGTGCGCGCCGCCCTCGCGGCGCGACGAGGTCGCACGGACGACGCCGTGCTCACCGCCGGCGGCCCCGCGCCGCGGGTGGTCGTGGCCCTGGACGCGACGACGCCCACCGCCCTCGGGGCGCTGCTGCGCCCTGCGGTGTCGCTGGACGCCCCGGACGTCGCCGTCATCTCCCCCGGTCCGCTCGGCGACTCGGCCCCGGCCGGGTGGGACGGCCGCCGCGGCGCCGCGGCCGCCCTGCTCGACGAGGTGGTGGGGCCACGGACGGTCGTCCTCGCGCTCGGGCACTTCCTGCCCGTCGGCGCCCTCGCGCACGCCGCCGCACGCCGGGCGGGCGCCCGCTTCGTCACGGTGCAGCACGGACTGCTCACCCCGCACGCCCCACCCCTGCCCGAGGGCACCCATCTGCTCGCGTGGTCAGCGGCGGACGCCGAGTACTGGCGCAGCGGACGCACGGACGTCACGGCCACGGTCGTCGGGTCGCAGCTGCTCTGGGACGCCGCGGAGGCCGGTGCGACCCCCGCCGACCCCGACGCCCCTCCGGTGTTCCTCGGCCAGCTGCACGGCGCGGAGCTCCCCCGCCAGGTGCTCGCGGCCACCGCCGAGCAGTTCTGCCGTGACACCGGCGCGACGTACCGCCCGCACCCGTCCGAGAAGGACCGGCGCTCCCGCGCCACCCACGCCCGGTGGGAGCGCGCGGGCATCACGGTCGAACGGTCCGGCACCCCCCTGCGCGAGCTCGGCTCGCCGGTGGTGAGCGTGTTCTCCACCGGCGTCCTCGAGGCCGCCGCGGCCGGCCTACCCGCATGGGTGCACCTCGTCGACCCGCCGGGATGGGTCACCGAGTTCTGGGAGCGCTACGGCCTGAGCCGATGGGGCGGACGGCCGACATCCTCCCCCGAACGTCCCGCCCGGGCCCCGTCGATGGCGGTCGCGGCCGCGGTCCGGGGGATGATGGCCGGGTGAGGATCCTCTGCGTCGTCCCGGCCCGTGGTGGGTCCAAGGGCGTTCCACGCAAGAACCTCCGTCCCGTCGCGGGCCGACCGCTCATCGCCTGGACCGTCGAGCAGGCGCTCGCGGCACGTCCCGCCATGGACGTCGTCGTCTCGACCGACGACGACGACATCGCCGCGGCCGCGCGCCAGGCCGGAGCCCTCGTCCCGTTCCTCCGCCCCGCCGAGCTCGCGCGGGACGACACCCCGACCGAGCCGGTGGTCCGGCACGCCGTCGAGGCGGCACGGGCGGCCGACGCCGCCCCCGACGCCGTCATGCTGCTGCAGGCCACCTCCCCGGTACGGCTCCCCGGCACGGTCTCGCGGGCGATCGCCCAGCTCGACGCCACCGGGGCCGACAGCCTCGTCGGTGTCGTCCCCCAGGCCCCGTTCCTCTGGGCCGACGACGGCAGCGGGCCCACGGCCGCCTACGACGTCACCGCCCGCCCACGGCGCCAGGACCTCACGCCGCAGACCCTCCGCTACCGCGAGACCGGCTCGCTCTACCTCACCCGCACCTGGGTGTACGACGAGCTCGACAACCGGATCGGCGGCCGGGTCGGCCTCTTCGTCATGGACGAGGTCGAGGGTGTCGACGTCGACACCGAGCACGACCTCGCGGTGGCCGAGCAGCAGCTCCTGGCCCTGACCCCCCTCGAGGACCCCGCATGATCATCGAGCGCGCCATCGCGCCCTTCGTCGTCTACGGCGAGGACTCCGTCCTCCGGGCCCTCGAGAAGATCACGGCGAACAAGGCGCGGATCGTCTTCTGCGTCACCGAGCACGGCCACCTCATCGGCTCGCTCACCGACGGCGACGTGCGGCGCTGGCTCGCCGGCCGCGCCGACATCGACCTCGGGCGCCCCTGTTCCGAGGCGGCCAACACCGAGGCCGTGCGCGCCTCCGCGGCGGCCGCGCCCGCGGAGATCCGCCCGCTGTTCGCCGGCGCCGTCGACCACGTCCCGCTCCTCGACGAGCGCGGCCACCTGGTCGCCGTCGCGGTCAACCGCAGTGACGCCTTCCGGGTGGGCCGCCACGAGGTCGGCAAGGAACGCCCGACGTTCGTCATCAGCGAGATCGGGATCAACCACAACGGCTCCGTGGAGCTCGCCAAGCACCTCGTCGACCTCTCCGCCGAGGCCGGAGCCGACGCGGTGAAGTTCCAGCTCCGGGACATGGCCGCGCTCTACCGGGGCGGCACGGGCAGCGCCGGGGAGGACCTCGGGCCGCAGTACACCCTCGACCTCCTCTCCCGGTTCAACCTGCCGGCCGAGCGCCTCTTCGAGGTCTTCGACCACGCCCGCGACCGCGGCATCGACGTCATGTGCACCCCGTGGGACGCACCGAGCGTCGACGCCCTCGTCGAGTACGGCGTCCCGGCCCTGAAGATCGCCTCGGCGGACCTGACGAACCACACGCTCCTCACCCACGCGGCGGCGTCCGGCACCCCGCTCGTCGTCTCGACGGGGATGTCCACGGAGGCCGAGATCCGCGAGAGCGTCGCCCTGCTGCGCTCCACCGGGACCCCCTACGCGCTGCTGCACTGCCAGTCGACGTACCCGGCGCCCTTCAAGGACGTCAACCTCAGCTACCTGACCCGGCTCGCCGAGCTCGGTGACTGCCCGGTCGGCTACTCCGGCCACGAGCGCGGCTACCACGTGCCGATCGCCGCCGTGGCGCTCGGCGCGACGATCGTCGAGAAGCACTTCACCGTCGACAAGACGATGGAGGGCAACGACCACAAGGTCTCGCTGCTCCCCCACGAGATGCGCGAGATGGTCGCCCGGATCCGCGAGCTCGAGGAGGCCTTGGGCTCCACCGAGCCCCGCCAGGTGTCGACCGGCGAGATGATGAACCGCGTCAACCTCGCCAAGAGCCTCGTCGCCGCGCGCGACATCGAGGCGGGCGAGGTCATCGCCCGGGAGGCCGTGGACGTCAAGAGCCCCGGCCGCGGGCTCCAGCCCAACGCGCTCGACCGGCTCGTCGGCCGCACCGCCAACCGCTCGATGGCCGCGGGCGAGTTCTTCTACGCCTCCGACCTCGCGGACGCGGTGCCCAAGGGCCGCGCCTACGCCTTCCGCCGGCCCTGGGGGCTGCCGGTCCGGTACCACGACGTCGAGCCGCTGACCGCCGACTGCACACCGGACTTCCTCGAGTTCCACTTCTCGTACAAGGACCTCGAGATCGACCCGCACGAGGCCCTGCGCGAGCCGCTGCCCATGGGCTACGCCTGTCACGCCCCGGACCTCTTCGCGGGCGACTTCATCCTCAACCTCGCGAGCGAGGACGACGCGCACTGGGAGCGGTCGGTCGAGGAGCTCCAGCGGGTCATCGACATCACCCGCTCGATGCGCGACCTCTTCACCCAGGAGGACGACCCGGTCGTCATCAGCAGCGTCGGCGGTTTCACCACCGACCGGCACGTGCCGCTCGACGAGATCCCCGACATGTACGCGCGGGTGGCCGCCGGTCTGGACCGCGTCGACGACTCCGGTGTGCGGCTCGCCTGCCAGACGCTGCCCCCGTTCCCCTGGTACATGGGCGGCCAGCTGTACTGCAACCTCTTCGTGCGCCCGGACGACACCGCCGAGTTCGCGCAGCGCTACGGACGGCGCCTCTGCCTCGACGTCTCGCACTCGAAGCTGGCGGCGACCTTCCTCGGCGTCCCGTTCTCCCGGGCCGTCGACCTCCTCGCGCCGCACACCGAGCACCTCCACCTCGTCGACGCCGTCGGGGTCGACGGCGAGGGCGTCCAGGTGGGCGACGGCGAGGTCGACTGGGCGGTGCTCGCCGAGCAGCTCGACGCGCACGCACCGGGCGTCTCGTTCATCCCCGAGATCTGGCAGGGGCACGTCAACCACGGCGAGGGCTTCTGGGTGGCCCTGGAGCGGCTCGAGCAGTGGTTCTGACGGCGGCGCCGACCGCCCTGTGGGTCGTCCCGGTCGCCGAGCTCGGCGGGGTCGCCCGCCACGTCCTCGACGTCGCCGCCGTGGGCGTCCCCGGGTACCGCGTCGTCGTCGTGTGCCCAACCGGCCCGCTCGCGGACCGGCTGCGCGCGCTCGGTACCGCCGTCACGACCGCCCCGGTCGGGCCGGAGCACGGGGTCCGCGAGTCCGTCGCGGCGGTGCGGCACGCCGTCCGCGCACTGGGCCCGGCCGTCGTGCACTCGCACCTGTCCTGGGCGGACGTCGTCGCCGCGGCGGCGACGGTCGGCACCGGCGCCGCTCTCGTGACCACCGAGCACGGCATCGCCGACGACGACCTCGTCTACCACGGAGCCGCCTGGCGCTCCCGGGCCAAGGCCCTGCTGCACGCGGCCCGGCTGCGGCGGGCGGACGCCGTCATCGCCGTCTCGCACGCGACCGAGCGCAGCATCCGGCGCAAGTGGCACCCGGCGGCCGGCCTCCCGGTCGCCGTGGTCCCGAACGGGGTCGACCGCCCGGACGAGCCGACGCCGCGGTCCCCCGGGCTGCACGTCTGCTCCATCGCCCGGCTCGCCCCCGAGAAGCGTCTCGACGCACTGCTCGACGCGGTCTCGGTCCTCCGCGGGAGCCACCCGGACGTCCGCCTCACGGTCGCGGGGACGGGTCCGGAGGAGGACGCCCTGCGGAGGCGGGCGGGCACGCTCGGCCTCGACGACGTGACGACCTTCGTCGGCCACGTCGAGCCCGCGCCGCTCCTCGCGACGGCCGACGTCCTCGTGCAGCTCTCGGTGTGGGAGAACTGCTCGTACTCGCTGCTCGACGCGCTCGTCCACGGGGTGGGGGTCGTCGCGACGGCGGTGGGCGGCAACCCGGAGGTCCTCCCGTCGGCCGCCCTCGCCCCGCACGACGACCCCGGCGCCGTCGCGCAGGCGGTCGCCCGGCAGGGGCTCGACCCCGCGCTGCGTCCGACCCTCCCGGAGACGTGGCCGACGCGCGTGGACACGGCCGCCCGCATCGCGCAGGTCTACGCCGGCGTGCTCGGGGAGCGAGGATGACGCGGGTCGTCCTCGCCGCGAACAACGCCGAGGTCGGCGGCGGTGAGGTCATGCTCCTCGCCACCGCCTCGCTGCTGCGTGACCTCGGCGAGGACGTCACCGTCGTCGGCCCGGACGCAGCCGACGGCGTCCTCGACCGCGCCGCGGCCGCGGGGTTCGCCGTCGAGCGGCTCGCCCCCGAGCGCCGGCGCTACGCCCACGAGCTCCGGGCCTGGCACGCGAGGCGCGACGACCTCCTCTGGTGCCACGGCCTCGTCCCCGCCCTCGCGACGTCGGGCCGGCCACGGCGGATCGTCCACCTGCACCAGCTGCCGACCCGGGCGCACCGGGCGGCGCTGCTCGCCGCGCGCAGCGGGGCCACCCGGACCCTCGTCCCGTCCCGATGGCTCTCCGCGCGCGTGCCGCGCACGGTCGTGCTGCCCAACTGGACGCCCGAGCCGCAGGGGCGGGGTCCCGAGGCGAGCTCCGAACCGGGCCCCCCGTCCGACCGTCCGCGTCTGGGGTTCCTCGGCCGGCACACCGTCGCCAAGGGCCTCGTCGTGCTCGCCGAGGCCCTGCACCGGATACCCGAGGCCGACCGTCCGGTCCTCGTCCTCGCCGGCGCCCCGAGGTTCACCGACGTCGACGGCGAGCGGGAGGTCGCCGCTGGCCTGGAGCGTCTCGGGGACGGCGTCGAGCGCGTCGGCTGGGTCTCCCCGGGCCGCCTGCTCGGGGACGTCGACGCCCTCGTCGTCCCGTCCGTCGCCCCGGAGTCCTTCGGGCTCGCGGCGCTCGAGGCGATGGCCGCGGGCGTCCCGGTCGTCGTCTCGGACGCCGGGGCGCTCCCCGAGGTCGTCGGACCCCAGCACCCGTTCGTGGCCACCGCCGGCGACGCGGGCGCCCTGGCCGACCGCCTCGAGGCCTGTCTCGCGCAGTCCGCCTCGACGCGCTCCGCCGTCGTGGCCGCGCAACGGCACCGCTGGCGCGAGGAGTACTCGCCGCACACGGCCCGGGACCGGGTCGCCGCCGTGGTCCGCGACGCCTCGCAACGGCCTGCCTGACCACCTCGCGTCTGCGAGGATGACCCCACCCGTCCCGCCCTGCACAGAAGGTCGCCGTCACCCCATGCCCCGCGCACTCATCACCGGCATCACCGGCCAGGACGGCCTCTACCTGTCCGAGCTGCTGCTCTCCAAGGGCTACGAGGTGCACGGCATCGTCCGTGGTCAGAACAACCCGCGACGCGCCGTCGTCCGGCGAGCCGTGCCGGACGTCCACCTGCACACCGGCGACCTCACCGACCTCTCGAGCCTCATCCGGGCGCTCGGCGCGAGCCACCCCGACGAGGTCTACAACCTCGGGGCGGTGTCCTTCGTCGCGTACTCGTGGGACAACGCCCGCGTCACGACGGACGTCACCGGCAACGGCGTCCTCAACATGCTCGAGGCCGTCCGGTTGCACTGCGGCGACGACCCCTCGCGGGTCCGCTTCTACCAGGCGTCGAGCTCGGAGATGTTCGGCAAGGTCCAGGAGGTCCCCCAGCGGGAGACCACGCTGCTGTGGCCGCGCTCGCCCTACGGCGTGGCCAAGGTCTACGGCCACTACATGACGATCAACTACCGCGAGTCCTACGGCATGCACGCGAGCTCGGGCATCCTCTTCAACCACGAGTCCCCCCGCCGGGGACCGGAGTTCGTGACCCGCAAGGTGTCGATGTCCGTGGCCCGCATCGCCGAGGGCCTGCAGGACGAGCTCGTGATGGGCAACCTCGACGCCCAGCGCGACTGGGGGTTCGCCGGCGACTACGTCGAGGGGATGTGGCGGATGCTGCAGCAGCCCCGTGGCGACGACTACGTCCTCGCCACGGGCGAGACCCACTCGATCCGCGACCTCCTCGACGTCGCGTTCGCGCACGTGGGCATCGACGACTGGTCCGGCATCGTGCGCCAGGACCCGCAGTTCATGCGGCCCGCCGAGGTCGACCTCCTGATCGGCGACGCGGCGAAGGCGCGCGAGACCCTCGGCTGGGCACCGACCGTGTCCTTCGACCGCCTCGTGCGGATGATGGTCGACCACGACCTCGCGCTGCTGCGCGCGGCCCGGTGAGCGTCGCCCTCGTCACCGGAGCGGCCGGCCAGGACGGCAGCTACCTCGTGGAGCGGCTCCTGGCGGAGGGCCACGCCGTCCACGGCGTCGTCCGCCGTGAGGACCTGGTCGGCCCGTTCCCCGAAGGCCTCGTCCTCCACGAGCTCGACCTCGGGGCCCCGGCCGGCGACGTCCGCGACCTCGTGACGACGGTCGCTCCGGACGAGGTGTACAACCTGGGCGGCATCACGTCCGTCGCCCAGTCGTGGGAGGACCCGCTGGGGACGGTGGCGACGAGCGGCACCGGGGCCCTGGTCCTCCTCGAAGCCGCCCTGCAGGCCCAGGAGGCCACCGGACGCCGGGTGCGGGTCCTCCAGGCCGCGAGCGCCGAGATCTTCGGCGAACCGGCCTCGAGCCCGCAGGACGAGACCACGCCCATCCGCCCGGTGAGCCCGTACGGCGCCGCGAAGGCCCTGGCCCACCACGGCGTCCACATCGCCCGCCAACGCGGGCTCTTCGCCTGCTCGGTCATCCTGTACAACCACGAGTCCCCACGGCGCCCGCCGCAGTTCGTCACCCGGAAGGTCACCCGCACCGTGGCCGCCATCGCGGCCGGCCGAACCGACCGGCTGGCCCTGGGCAACCTCGACGCCCGACGCGACTGGGGCTGGGCACCCGACTACGTCGACGCGATGGTCCGTGCGCTGCGGCACGACACCGCCGACGACTACGTCGTCGCCACCGGCGAGGCGCACACCGTCCGCGACCTCGTCGAGGCCGCCTTCCGCCACGTCGGCATCACGGACTGGCAGCCGCACGTCGACGTCGACGACGCGCTCCTGCGCCCGGCCGACCCGAGCCTGCTCGTCGGCGACGCGAGCCGGGCCCGGACCCGGCTGGGCTGGGCCCCCACGGTCTCCTTCGACGAGCTCGTCGGGCGGCTCGTCGACGCCGAGGAGCCGGCGCCGTGAGCACCCGGCCCCGGGTCGCCATCGCACACGACTACCTGACCCAGCGGGGCGGGGCCGAGCGGGTCGTGCTGTCGATGGCCCGCGCCTACCCCGAGGCCCGGATCTACACGACGCTCTACGACCCCCGGACGACGTACCCCGAGTTCCGGGACCACGACGTCGTCACCTCGGTCATCGACCGTCTGCCACCGTTCCGGAGGGACCACCGGGCCGCCCTGCCGGTCCTCGGTGCCGCCGCCGGCTCGCTGCGGGTCGACGCCGACGTCGTCCTCGTGTCGTCGAGCGGGTGGGCGCACGGTTTCCAGCACACCGGCAAGTCCCTCGTGTACTGCTACTCCCCCGCCCGCTGGCTGTACCAGACCGAGACCTACCTCGGCGGTCCGGCGACCCGCTCGTGGCGGGGCATGGGGCTGCTCGCGCTGCGGCCCGCCCTGCGACGGTGGGACTCCCGCGCGGCCCACCGCTGCGACCGCTACCTGGCCGTGTCCCGCATCGTGCGGGACCGGATCGCCGAGACCTACGACATCGACGCCACCGTCGTCCCCGCACCGCACGGGATGGACCCGGAGGCGCCCCGCGCGGAGGTGCCCGAGCTCGTCGACTGGGCCGACGACGGCTACCTGCTCGTCGTGTCCCGGCTGCTGCCCTACAAGAACGTCGGGAACGTCGTGGAGGCCGTCCGCGGCACGTCGCACCGGCTCGTCGTCGTCGGCGCCGGCCCCGGGCGGGACGCCCTCCTCGCCCGCCGCCCGGACAACGTCCGCCTCGTCTCCGGCCTCTCCGACGACCAGGTGCGCTGGGTCTACGCACACAGCCGGCTGCTCGTCGCGCCGAGCCACGAGGACTACGGGCTCACACCGCTCGAGGCGGCCGCCTTCGGGGTGCCGAGCCTGACCCTCGGTGCCGGGGGCTACCTCGACACGGTCCGGGTCGGGGTGACCGGTCTCTTCGCGGCGGGCAAGGAGCCGCGCGACCTGCGCGAGGGCATCACCGCCGCGCTGGAGCACCCGTTCGAGGCCGACGCCGTCCGGGCCCACGCCGCGGAGTTCGACGAGCGACGCTTCCACGAGCGGCTGTACGCCGAGGTCGACGCGCTCCTGGAAGGACGCGAGTAGGTCCTCGGCCCTGGTGACCGCGCACCGCGGTCCGACCGGACCGTTCGGGTCGGCCGAACGGACGGAGACCCCACGGTGCGTCAGCGAGCCACCGGCGCGACACCGATGATTTGCAGAGCCAATACCTCTACTTTACGAAGTCATTACCTTCGCACCGGGACCCCGATGACCGTCCATGAGCTGCTCGCCCCTCGGCTGGCCGACCGCACGGCGCGGTGGAACCGCCGGGTCCCGGTCGTCGGCGCCGTGGTGGTGGACGCCGTCGTCATCGTCCTGGTCACCCTCGGCGCCGCCCTCGGCCGGATGCGCCTGCCCTTCTTCGCCGAGACCGGCGACGTCGACAACCTGCTGGCCATCGTGTTCGTCCCGATCGTCCTCGGCTGGGTCGTCTCGATCGCCCTGCACGGGGGCTACGCCTCGCACGTCCTCGGCGCCGGACCGCAGGAGTACAAGCAGGTGCTGCGCGCCACCCTGGTCGCCGCGGGCGCGACGGGCGTCGTCAGCTTCCTCGCCAAGTTCCAGTTCTCGCGCGGCTTCTTCTTCCTCCTCATCATCCTCGGCATCCCGGCCCTGCTGGTCGGCCGACACCTCCTGCGCCGGACCGTCCACGCGATGCGGCGGCGGGGCCACCTGGGCCACCGGGTGCTGCTCGCCGGGTCGGTCGCGCAGGTCGAGGAGATCGCCGCGGTCCTACGCCGTGAGCGGTGGCTCGGCTACGAGGTCGTCGGTGCGCTCGTCCCTCCGGCCTACGTGGGCACGGCCCTGACCGGCGACTTCCCCGTGCTCGGGTCGACCGCCCGGATCACCGCCGTGGTGCGCGACACCGACTGCGACATCGTGCTGTTCGGTGGGGGCGGCGCGGACTCGGCACAGGAGATGCGGCGCGCCGCCTGGGAGCTCGACGGCAGCGACGTGCAGATCATGCTCGTGCCGAGCCTCACCGACGTCGCCACCGACCGGGTCCGGGTCCGTCCGGCCGCCGGCCTGCACCTCATGGAGCTCGAGGGCCCGCGCGCGCACCGCGCGAGCCGGGCGTCCAAGCGGGCCTTCGACATCGTGGGAGCCACGTTCGGGCTCGTCGTCGCGAGCCCCGTGCTGCTCCTCACGGCGCTGGCCGTCTTCTGGCACGACCGGGGCCCGGTGTTCTTCCGCCAGTCCCGCGTCGGCCGGCACGGCGACGTCTTCGAGTGCCTCAAGTTCCGCTCGATGGTCGTCGACGCGGACCGGATGGTCGACGCGGTCGCGACGGAGAACAAGCACGGCGAGGACCACGTCCTCTTCAAGGCGGAGCACGACACCCGGATCACCGGGCCCGGCAGGCTCATCCGCCGCCTCTCGATCGACGAGACCCCCCAGTTCCTCAACGTCCTCCGCGGCGAGATGAGCCTGGTCGGTCCCCGACCGCCGCTGCCCCAGGAGGTGGAGCGGTACAGCGAGGACGTCCGCACCCGGTTGGCGGTGCGCCCCGGCATGACGGGCCTGTGGCAGGTCTCGGGCCGCGCCGACCTCTCGTGGGAGGACTCGGTCCGACTCGACCTGTACTACGTCGACAACTGGTCGATCGTGCAGGACCTCGGCATCCTCTGGCGGACGGTCTCCGCCGTGGTCGGCGGCCGCGGCGCGTACTGACGGTCCCCGTCCCCGCCGGACGACCGGCCTGACCGTCTCCCGCCGTCGCCCGCGGCACCGACCCGACCGTCGCGACGGGCCTCAGGAGGCCCGGCGGATGCGCCGCTGTTTGCCGCCGCCCCCGTGCGCGGGCTCCGTTGTGGCGGACGCGTACCTGCGCTGCGTCGACGTGTCCGACCCGTAGGCCGCGTAACCGTAGGAGTACCCGTACATGACGCCGGCGGCGCGGCCCCGCGGTGCCATGTTGAGGACCACGCCGAGCACGCGCCCCCCGACCTGGGCCATCGTCCGCGCGACGAGCCGGGCCTGCTCGCGGTGGGTGCGCCCCACGGCGAAGACGAGCAGCGTGCCGTCACAGCTGGAGGCGAGGACGCCGGCGTCGGTCACCGGAAGGAGCGGCGGGGCGTCGAGGATGACGGTGTGGTGCACGCTCAGCTCGCGGACGAGCTCCTGCATCCGAGCGGACCCGAGCAGCTCGCTCGGGTTCGGCGGGGTCCGTCCGGAGGTGATCAGCCGGACGTTCTCCTGGTCGGTGGCCTGGAACGCGTCCGCGAGGTCGACCTGGTCCGACAGCACGTGTGAGAGGCCGACCCGGCCCTGCGCGTCGAAGATGTCGCCGAGCGTCGGTCGGCGCAGGTCGGCGTCGATGATGACGACGCTCTGCCCGGCCTCGCCGAGCACCCGGGCGAGGGTCGCGGAGACCGTCGACTTGCCCTCGTGCGCGTTGGCGCTCGTGACGACGATGCTGCGGGGCGGGTCGTCGACACCCACGAACCGCAGGTTGGTGCGGATCTGCCGGAACGCCTCGGAGGCGATGCCCAGGCGGTCGAGCCGACCGCGTCCGCGGGCCACCCGGAGCTCCTTGGTCATCGGCACGACCCCGAGGACGCTCGCGCCGGTCTCGGCCTCGACGTCGTCGGAGCTGCGCACCCGCGTGTCGAGCTGGCGGCGCAGGAAGACGAGCCCGTAGGCGACGGCGAGGCCGACGGCCAGGCCGATCATCAGGTTGCGGCGCGGGTTCGGAGCGATCTGCACACCGGGCAGCGCCGACTCGATCGGGACGATGCTGACGATCGAGGCCGACGCGGCCTCGCCGGAGGTCTCGATCCGGTTGGCCTCCGTCGCCGTGGCCCGGATGAGGGCGTCCGCGAGGACCCGGGACTCCTCCGGGCTGGGGCCGGTGGCCCGGACCTTCATGATGACCGAGCTCTCGGCGACGCTCGCCGACACCCGGGCGGCGACGGCCGCGGGCGTGGCCTGGATCCCGGTCTCCTCGATGACCCGCTGCGCCACCGCGCGGCTCGTGACGAGAGGCAGGTAGGAGTCGGCCTTGGACCCCCCGAGCGAGGTGGCTGCGATGCCGTCGCCGGTGCTGGTGCCGGTGCCCTCGACCCGGACGTAGCCACTGGCGTCGGCCACGTAGACCTCGGGCATCCGCAGCGTGAGGCCGTACGCGACCGCCCCACCCACGAGGGTGAGGAACACCAGGCTCAGCATGTGAGCACGGGTGAGGCGGACGAAGTCGAGCAGGGTCACAGCGCGAGGTCCTCGGCACGGGCCGCCGCCGGATGCGGGCGACGCTGGGTGCCCCCGAGCGTATCCGCGGAGGGGTCGCGGTCCCGGCCGTCCGGCCGCATACCGGCCGTCCGGCCGACCCCGCGACGACGGGCGACCTAGAGTGCTCCCGTGTCCGAGGGCGCCGACATCCCCCTCCAGGCCCGCGTGGCGCTGGCGCACGCCGCGGTGCAGCGCCTCGCCGAGGGCTGCGGCGTCGACCTCCTGCACATCAAGGGCCCGGCCGTGGACCCGTCGCTGCGCGGCCGCCCGCGCACCGGCAGCGACGTCGACGTCATCGTCCGGCCGTCCGGGGTCGGACGACTCATGACCGCCCTCGCCGAGCACGGCTGGCGCACCGAGACGACGTTCGACGCAGGGTCGGCGTTCGACCATGCCGCGAACCTCTACCACCCGGACTGGGGACTGCTCGACGTCCACCGGCACTACCCGGGGATGGACCGGGACCCCACGGCGGTCTTCGCGCTGCTGTGGGACGAGCGGGTCCACGCGGACATCGCCCACGTCCCCTGCCCCGTGCCGGAGCCGATCGCCCAGTCGCTCGTCCTGCTGCTCCACGCGGCCAGGTCCCGAGCCGTGGCCGAGCACCCGGACGTCGCCCCGAACTGGGACGACCGCACCGAGGCCGAGCGGGCGGCCATCCTCGACCTCGCCGACCGCACCGGCGCGCGCATCGCCCTGGCTGCGGCCACGGGAGAGCTCGCCGCGTACGCCGGGCACGCGGACGCCGCCCTGTGGGAGGTCTTCACCACCGGCGGCGACCGGCTCGACGAGTGGAGCGCCCGCTGGCGCGCCGCCCGAGGAACCCGGGCGAAGGCGTCGGTCGCGGTGCGCTCCCTCGCGGTCAACCGCTACTACCTGGGCCAGCGGCTCGGGCACGAGCCGTCCCGCCCCGAGGTGGCGACCGAGTTCTTCCGGCGCCTCGCCGCCGGCTGCCGGGCCGTCGGGGGGCGGCTGCGCCGCCGGGTGCGGCGATGACGACGCTACGGGTGTCGGGGCATGCCGCGTGGGTCGGCGACGACGAGAAGGTCTACGTCGCTCGGGTCCCCGACGGCCCGCCGCTCGTGCTCGAGGGCTCCGCCGCCGTCGTCTGGGGAGCGGCCGTGCCCGGCGGGGCGCTCGACGAGGTCGTGGAGCGGGTCGCGCACACGACCGGGGTGTCAGCGGAGCTCGTCGCCGACGACGTCGTGGGGTTCGTCGACCAGCTCGTCGCTGCCGGCCTGCTCGAGACCCGACCTGCTGCGCCCGACTGACCCGAGCAGAGCCCCGAGCAGTGCCCCGCCGGTGTTGCACAGGACGTCGACGAGGTCCGCGTTCCGCTGGAGCACGGGGACCAGCTGGACGGTCTCGACGACGGCACTGGCACCACCGAGGAGGGCCACGACGAGCAGCGGCCGCCAGCGCAGGAGCCGCACGCCGAGCCAGGCCGGCGGCACG
This sequence comes from Phycicoccus sp. CSK15P-2, assembly GCF_016888005.1. Lineage (GTDB taxonomy): Bacteria > Actinomycetota > Actinomycetes > Actinomycetales > Dermatophilaceae > Phycicoccus. Next base: position 35,831 of record NZ_JAFDVE010000013.1, read on the forward strand.
AAGATCAGCACGTTGAGGACGGTGGCGTACCACTCGGGTGTCACGGCCCGGGGGACCCCGCGGTGCAGGAAGAAGAGGTAGAGCTCGAGGTTGGCGCGACGGACGACCTCGCCGTCGGGCCAGAGCAGCAGCAGCGCGAGGGCGACGGAGAGGGCGACACCGACGGCCACCCCGACACGGCGGAACATCCTCACCGCTCCAGGAGGGCGGAGGCGAGGGTCTCCTGGAGCCAGGTCGTGAAGTCGTACAGCGCGACGAGCTGCACGAGCGGCTGGTCGGCGTCCAGGCCGTCGACGAGCGCCTCGAGGGTGTCGAGGTCGGTGTCGTCACGCAGCCCGAGCCGTTCGCCGAGGACGAGCCGGACGTCGGTGAGGGCGGTGAGGAACTGGTGCGCCTGCCCGGGGTCGAGGTCCACGTGGTCCTCGACCTCCAGGACGGCCACGGAGGCGGCGAGCGCCACGGCCTTGCGATGCCGCAGACCGCCCTCGGTGAGCCGGCGGAACTCCGCGGCCGCCGCCTCGTCGTCACGGCTCGCGCTGGGCAGGAGACGGTCCAGGGCCGGGTCGCGCTCCTCCTCGGGCTCGGTGCGGTCCGGGGCGTCGCCACCGAGGGTGAGGCCCGCGACGATCTCGTCGAACCCGTCGTCGCCCGTGCCCACCGCCTCGGGAGGCTCGAGGAGGTCACGGACCTGGTTCATGAGCCCACCGACCACCTGGCGCTCGTCGGCGTCGAGCGTCGCGACGTAGCGGACGTGCTCGCCCCGGCCCCGACGACGGAAGGCGCGGGCCATCAGGCGTCCTTCTGGAAGGTGGCCCAGAGTCCGTACCCGTGCAGGGCCTCGGTGTCGGCCTCCATGGCCTCCCGCGGCCCGTTGGCGACGACCGCCCGGCCCTCGGTGTGGACCTGCATCATGAGCTTCTCGGCCTTCTTCCGCTCGTACCCGAAGTGCTGCTGGAGGACGAACGTCACGTACGACATGAGGTTCACCGGGTCGTTCCACACGATGGTGACCCAGGGGGTGTCGGGAGCCACGTCCCCCTCGGGGGTCACGACCTCCTCGGTCACGGGTGCGAGCGACACGCCCTACAGGATAGGAGGGGGCGACAGGTCAGCCGCGACCCCGGTTCCACGACCCGGCGTAGCGGCCGTCGTCGACCGCCCGGCCCCCCTCGCCGAGCTCGAGCGGGCGGAAGGTGTCGACCATGACGGCGAGCTCGTCGAAGGCCTCGACGCCGATCGAGGCCTCGGTGGCCCCCGGCTGTGGGCCGTGTGCGTGCCCGCCCGGGTGCACCGAGACCGAGCCCTTGCCGATGCCCGAGCCCTTGCGCGCCTCGTAGTCTCCGTCGACGTAGAACATGATCTCGTCGCTGTCGACGTTCGAGTGGTAGTACGGCACCGGGATCGCGAGCGGGTGGTAGTCGACCTTGCGCGGCACGAAGTTGCAGATGACGAAGTTCCATCCCTCGAAGACCTGGTGGACCGGCGGCGGCTGGTGAACGCGCCCGGTGATCGGCTCGTAGTCCCGGACGTTGAACGCGTACGGGTAGAGGCAGCCGTCCCAGCCGACGACGTCGAGCGGGTGGAACGGAAGCTCGTGCACGGTGCCGACGATCCCTCCCGGGCCGTTGCCCCGGTGCTTGATGTGGACCTCGCTCTCGTCGCCGGCCTTCGCACCGACGTCCTCGGCGAGCAGCGGACCCTGGGGCGCACGCAGGTCGCGCTCGCAGTACGGGGCGTGCTCGAGGAGCTGGCCGTACTTGCTGAGGTAACGCTTCGGCGGGGCGATGTGGCTGTTCGCCTCGATGCAGTAGGCACGCAGCGGGTCCTTGACGGAGCGGCGTGGGAGCCACCGGTGCGTCGTGGACCGCGGGATGACGAGGTAGTCGCCCTCCGCGACGTCGAACGCGCCGAAGACGGTCTCGACGCGGGCCTTGCCGCGCTCGACGTAGACGCACTCGTCGCCGATGCCGTTGCGGTACCAGGGGCTCGGCTCGCCGGCGACGACGTAGGAGATGCGTACGTCGCCGTTGCCGAGGACGAGCCGGCGTCCGGTGACGACGTCGGTGTGCCTGACGTCCTTGGGGGCGAAGAGGTCGTGCAGCCGGAGGTGGCGGGGCTGGAGGGGGTGGTTCGGGGTCGTCGTGAGGTCGCCGGGGGTCCACTCCCGGGCGGCGGCGATCGTCGACGGGATGTTGCGGTGGTAGAGGAGGCTGGAGTCGCTGCTGAACCCCTCCTCCCCCATGAGCTCCTCGTAGTAGAGCTCGCCCTGCTTCCCGCGGCCGGCCGGGCGGCGGTGCTGGGTGTGCCGCTTCGGCGGGATGCTGCCCATCGCCTGGTAGTGCGCCACGGTGCTCGTCCACCTCGCTGTGGTCGGGGTCGGCGGCCCGATCGGGCCCTGCGCTCACCCTAGGCCGGTGGGCGGACACTGGCATCCCTGTCCGGTGGCGCCGGGTCAGGGTGGTCAGGAGTGTCCACGCCGGTCCGCGGTCGACCGGACATTCTGCTCACCGGACGTCGGCAGGGACGACCAGCCGACGGACGCCTCTGCCCCCACCGCGCGGGTGTCGGGACGGTCCGCGACGATGGGTGGCATGGACTGGCTCGACGCGCTCTTCTCCTTCGTCGGCGCCCTCGTCGGCGCGAGCGCCGCGTCGTGGGTCGCGCTACGGGGCCAGCGCCAGGACGCCCGCGGTGAGTGGCGGGTGCGTCTCGACCGCGCCATCGACCTCCTGACCTCCGACGACGACGCCGAGCAACAGATCGGGGACGAGCTCCTGGCCGACCTCATCGACTCCGACCTCGGGAGCGCGGACGACCGTGCCCTGGCCCTGCGGATCGCCCGGCTGCGGCTCGGTCAGCAGCTCGTCGGGAACGCCGATGAGCCCGAAGAGGTGGACCTCGCGCTCTCTCCGGGGGACAATGGCGGTGTCGAGCAGGAGGAGGCCACATGACCGCGACAACCCAGCAGGGTGGGATGTTCCGGCTCCCTTCGTCCACCGTCCGGTTGGCACGCGCCCTCGTCAAGGACGCCAAGCGCCGTGGCACCCGTGAGAACGAGCGGGTCGAGGACGCCGCCCGGACGCCGCTCCCCGAGGACACCCAGCGCTGACTGTGCGCACCCACCTGTTCCCGTGACCTAGCCGTGGCCAGGGCCTTCCCGTTCGTCCTCCACGTCGACCTCGACCAGTTCATCGCGGCCGTCGAGGTCCTCCGCCACCCCGAGCTCGCGGGCCGTGAGGTCGTCGTCGGCGGTCGCGGGGACACCACGGAGCGTGCCGTCGTCTCGACGGCGTCGTACGAGGCGCGCGAGCGCGGAGTGCGCTCGGGGATGCCGCTGCGGGTCGCCGCGCGCAAGGCCCCGGACGCGCTCTTCCTGCCCGTCGACGGGCCGCACTACCTCGCGGCGTCCGAGCAGGTCGTCGCCGCCGTCGGGGGGCTCGGCCTCGTCGTCGAGGTCCTCGGGTGGGACGAGATGTTCGTCGGCGGAGAGACCGACGACCCGGAGGACCTCGCGCGGCGCATCCAGGCAACGGTCCTCGAGGCGACCCGGCTGCACTGCTCGGTGGGTGTCGGGGACACCCGGGTGCGCGCGAAGATCGCCACCGACCTCGGCAAGCCGCGCGGGGTCTTCCGGCTCACCGCCGAGAACTGGCGGCAGGTCATGGGGCACCGGCCGACGACGGCCCTGTGGGGCGTCGGGTCGCGGGTGGCCGCGCGCTTGGAGCGATGGGGAGTGCGCACGGTCGACGAGCTGGCCGCGGCCGACCCCGAGGTGCTCGTCGGCGAGTTCGGGCCGCGGATGGGGCCGTGGTACGGGTCGCTCGGTCGCGGGGAGGGCAGCGCGGAGGTCGACGACGCGCCGTGGGTGGCGCGCAGCCACAGCCGCGAGACGACGTACCAGGAGAACCTGACCTCGGCCACCGCGGTCGCGGAGGCCGTGCGCGTGCTCACCGACCAGGTGCTGGCCGATGTCGCGCGCGAGGGTCGGCCGGTCGAGCGGGTCGGGGTGAAGATCCGCTACGCCCCGTTCGTCACGGTGAACCGCAGCCGCAAGCTCCCCGCGTCGACCTGCGAGGCCGCACGGGTGCACGACGCCGTCCAGGCGCTGCTCGCGGACCATCTCGAGGAGGGCAGGGAGGTGCGGCTGCTCGGGGTGCGTGCCGAGATGACGATGCCCGAGGACGGTGGCGACGACGTCGAGCGCGCTCCGGTCCGCGGCCGCGTCTGAGCCACCCGTCCGACGCCGGCCGGTGGGGTCAGGCGGCCGCGAGCAGGTCGGAGAGCCGCTGCTCGAGACGCGAGGGAGGGTCGGTGCCCCACCCGAGGAGTGGTGGCGCGGCGGAGCGGTACCGGTGCCCCGTCGGGGTACGGACCTCGATCTCGCGCGGGGAGCCACGAACCACGTGGACCCGCCAGCGCGGGGCCTCCTTGACCTGGTTGCAGCGCGCGCAGGTGCCCGAGCCGTTCTCGAAGCTGGTCCCGCCGTCGTGTCGGGCGGGGTGGGCGTGGTCGGCGTGCGCGATCGGGGCGTCGCACCACGGTGTCGCGCACACGTCGTCGCGGAGCACGAGCATCCGCCGCAGCAGACCGCCGAAGGTCCGGCGTCGTGAGTCCATCGCCACAAGGTCGCGCCCGTCCGGGCCCGTGTACAGCCGCCGCAGCCACACCGATGCAGGTGCAGCGTCACGGACCCAGGCGCGAGCCACCGGCGCCGGCACCGGGCCGTGCCCGGGGAGGCGCGCCGGCTCCATGACGTCTCGCCCGTCGTCGCCCGTGCCGAGCAGCGACCGGTCGGTCATGACGAGCTGCACCTCGACAGGTTGGACCTGCCCCGGTTCCCTCCCCGACAGCAGCCGAAGCGCGGTGTCGGCGGCGACCGCACCCACACCTCTGCCGTCGGGCGTCTCGTCCGCCACCCGGCCGGCGACGACAGCCTTGGCCTTGGCCTGCATCGCGGCGTGTGCGCCGACGACGTGCCGCAGCGGGCCGAGAACGGTGAGGTACGCCATGCCGTCGGGCGCCGGCCGTACGGTCACCCGCCGTGCGGACACCGCCTGCTCCATCCGCCGAACGACGCCGGCGGCGTCGAGCTCGGCGGCCACCCGCCGCGCCGCCCGCCGTGCGGCGCGCCAGGACAGCCCCGCCAGGTGCGGGCCGACCCGGCGGTCGACCTCGGCCCGGTGCTCGCGGCTCAGCGTGGCGGTCTCGCGGACCAGCTCGACGGCGTGCCGCTCCCCCGCCTCGCCGCGCTCGAGGGCGGCCATCGTCTCGGGCATCTCGTGCACGAGCGCGTCCGACATCCCGACGAAGCGGTCCCCGAGGGTCGGGGACTCCCGACGAGCCAACGCCACCTGCGACCCCACCGACCCGGCCGCGTCCTGGGGCAGCGCCTCCTCGTGCGAGCGGCGCAGCACGACGGTGGTCCGGGCCTGCGCTGCGCTCGCCGCTCCCTTGACCCGCTCGAGCTCGCTGACCAGCCCGACCCGCTCGTGGTCGTCGAGGGCGTCGGCGTCCACGGTCGCGAGCCACTGCCGGAACTCCTGCACCCGCGCCGCGGGACGGCACGGGTCGGCCTCCGACGGCGCCTCCGCGCACGGTGTCACCTGCGTCCCCATGACGATCCCCCTTTCCCTGTGCCCACGACTCTAGGCGCGACCACCGACACACCCCTCGAGGCCCGACTCCCCGCCCGCCGCACCTGGGCCCAGGCCTTGCCCGGCGGGCAGCGCCCTCACTTGCAGCGGCGCACGGACCCTCACCGATCGTTTGGACCATGGGACCCGGCGCCCACCCCGAACGTCACCCAGGTGTCCGGCGGCAGGTCCGGGCGGCTGGGCGATGACCGCAGCTCCCTGCGCCACCCGGCGTCGAACGTCGCGGCCACCGACGGCCAGAACGCGGCTGCGGCCCGGTTCTCCTGCTGGTAGGCGACCGCCCACCACCCCGGAGCGGACTCCAGCACCGTCCGCGCGACGTCGTGGCCGAGGTCGCGTCCACGGACGGGCGCCACGAGGAACAGGGCGCTCAGGACCCGCACCGGCCGGTCGAGGTCCCGGGTGACCGCCAGGCCGACGGGATGCGGCCCCGTGAGCACGAGCCACGCCCGCGTCTCCGGCAGGGATGCGTCGAGGGCCCGTTCGAGCCGTCCGGAGCGGTACGTCCCTTCGGAGGAGGGCAGCTCGCGGGTGAACCTCGACATGTGGCATCGGAACGAGTGCCATAGGCGACGGAGTGCGAGGTGGTCCGACGTGGTGGCGGGCCGCACGAGGATGGGGTCCAGGAGGCCTGGGCGATGCGGAAGGAGGGTCATACGACAGAGCCTCGGTCGCAACCGGTGCGCCGAGGCTCTCCGTCCATTCTCCCACAGCACGACACCTCGGCGGGCGGCAGGAGCAGCCGCCCGCTCAGAGGAACTCGGCGGGGTCGAACTCGTCGATCGGGATGACCCGCACGCGCGGGAGCCGCTCGTTGAACGCACGGACGTCGTACTCGAGGTCGAACGCCTCCAGCCCCCGCTCCACGGACCGCAGGAACGCGCTGTTGCGGAACTCCGTGAACCCGACGATACCGACCCGGCGTCCGTCCAGCAGCGCCTCGACCTCCTCGAGGAAGTCGCCGTCGTTGCTGACGAGCAGCACGTCGGCCTCCCGACCGCCGAGCTCGGTCAGAGTCCGTTGGATGCCGATGTCGACGACCTTCTCGTCCGCGCCCCCGGACAGCGGCACCGGCCGGTAGCCGAGGGCGAGCAGCGCCTGGACGAACGACATCGGCAGCTCGGTGCCCGCCGCGAGGAAGAACAGCCCGACGGCCGGCTGGCCCCACCGGGTCCGGGCGAACTCCAGCAGCCGCTCCCACCGCGGACGCTCCTCGGGCCGCGGCCGGCGCCCGAGGATGGAGGTGCCGAGCGTCGCGTCGATGTTCTCTCCGTCGACGAGCACGTAGGTCGTCCGCGGTGCGTCGCTCATCGCCGCAGACTACGCCGGTCCGACCCGCGATAGGTTGGCGCCATGTCGTCGCAGACCCCGGAGACGCTCCGCGCGCTGGACCGGCCATGACCTGGCTCGACCTGCCCGACGACCATCCCTTCGGCCTGCACAACCTCCCCTACGGCGTCTTCTCCGTCGGGCCCGACGGAGAGCATCGGGTCGGCGTCCGCGTCGGCGACCACGTCCTCGACCTCGCCGCCTGCGCCGAGCGTGCCGGGATGGAGTCCGCCGCGGTCTGGCGCGACGGCAGCCTGGACGCCTTCCTCGCCGAGGGCCGCCCGGCCTGGACCGCCGCTCGGGACTGGCTGCAGGAGCACCTGGCGAACGAGGCGCAGCGGGACTGCGTCGAGCCCGACCTCGTGCCGGTGCGGGACGTGACGATGCACCTGCCGTTCGCCGTCGCCGACTACGTCGACTTCTACGCCAGCGAGCACCACGCGTCCAACGTCGGCCGGATGTTCCGCCCCGACTCCGAGCCACTCACCCCGAACTGGAGGCACCTCCCGATCGGCTACCACGGCCGCGCCGGCACGGTGGTGGTCTCCGGTACCGACGTCGTCCGGCCGACCGGCCAGCGCAAGCCCCCGTCCGAGCCCACACCCACGTTCGGGCCGAGCACCCGGCTCGACATCGAGGCCGAGCTCGGGTTCGTCGTCGGCGGGGCGACCGCGCTCGGCGACCGGGTGGCCGTCGCGGACGCGGACGACCACCTCTTCGGCGTCGTCCTGCTCAACGACTGGTCAGCGCGGGACCTCCAGGCGTGGGAGTACGTGCCGCTGGGCCCGTTCCTCGGCAAGTCGTTCGCGACGAGCGTCGGCCCGTGGGTCGTCACCACCGACGCGCTGCGCGCGGCCCGCGTCCCGCTCCCCGGTCAGGACCCCGAGCCGCTCCCCTACCTGCAGGGGGACGGCGCGTACGGCCTCGACATCCACGTCGAGGTCGAGTGGAACGGCACCGTCGTCTCACGCCCCGAGTTCCGCGACATGTACTGGTCCCCCGCCCAGATGCTCGCGCACCTGACCGTCAACGGTGCCACGGTGAGGCCGGGTGACCTCTTCGGCTCCGGGACGATCTCGGGCCCCGAGCCCAGGCAGCGCGGCTGCTTCCTCGAGCTCACGTGGAGCGGCCGGGACGCCGTGACCCTCGACGACGGCAGCGAGCGCACGTTCCTCGAGGACGGCGACACGGTCGTGCTGCGCGCCACCGCGCCAGGTCCGGACGCCCGGCCGGTCGGCTTCGGCGAGTGCGTCGGGACGGTCCGCCCCGCGCGCTGAGCCGGCGTCAAGCGCCGCGGTCCGGCGCGGACGGCGGCAACAGGTCGAGGAGCTCGGGCGCGAACATCGTCGCCGCCTCCCGGGCGGTCGGCGTCCCGGCGTCCGGGTCGGCGCCGGCCTCGACGAGCGCGTGGACGACCTCGTGTTCGCCCTTGAACACCGCACCCGCGAGGGGCACCTGGCCACGCAGGTTGGCACGGTCCGCATCCGCCCCACGCTCGACGAGACCGCGCACCAGGAGCGGATGACCGTGGTACGCCGCGAGCATGACGAGCGTGTCCCCCGACCCGTTGGTCAGGTCGACCGGTGCCCCGGCGTCCACGTAGGAGAGCAGCTCGGGGGCCCCGGCGCGGGCGAGGTCGAAGAGGCGGCCGGCGAGGTCGGCGACCTCGGCCGACATCCCGTCCGGCAGCGGCTCGCTCATCGGCGCACCACGACCGTCTCGGCCACCTTGTCGTGCAGCGTCTGCCGTTTCGGGTCGTACAGCAGCCAGGCCGGGTCGACGACCCACAGCACCCTGCCGAGCAGGTTGAGGACCGGGTTCAGCGCACTGAGCCCGGTGAGCACGCGGATGGCCTGCCGGCGCATCGCCACGCCCCACGAGATCCGGCCCGGTGCGTCGGCCGGTCGCACGACCGTCCCGAGGAGCATCTTCCCGGGTGTGGCCGCACGCCACACGAGGAACGCGGTCTCGTAGAGGAGCGACACGGCGAGGCCGATGAGCGTCACCGGCAGCACCGCACCCTCGAGGGCGTTCTGCAGCGGAGTGACGTCGGGGCTCTCACCGCGCAGGACGGCCTGGAGGTAGCCCTCGAAGGCCTCGAGGTAGTCCGTGAGGAAGGGCAGCGAGAGGAGCCCGGCGACGATGTTCGTGAGGAAGAGGTCGACCAGCCGGCCGAGCAGGCGACGCCACCACTCGGCGAGCGGGGCCCCGTCGTCCGTCGTCGCGCCGGCGGGGGCCTGCTGCCACGGGTACCCGGCGGGACCGGCGCCGGGCTGCGCGGTGCCACCGTGCGCCCGGGCCGAGACGGCCGGGTCGGGGACCTCGGGAGCGCGTCCGATGGTCGAGGCCCCGGCCGTGGGCGAGCGCAGCGGGGTGCGGTGGGCGGTCCACACGATCCCGTCGAAGTACCGCAGCTGGTCGGCGTCCTCGGGGTCGGGGTACCAGCCCGGGGTGGTCGGCTCGCTCATGGGGCAAGCATCACACGCCCGACGGCGCCCGGGTCGGAGGGTCCGACCCGGGTGGCGCCGCGGGCTCGGTCAGAGGTTGCCGCGCTTCTCCTGCTCGCGCTCGATCGACTCGAACAGGGCCTTGAAGTTGCCCTTCCCGAAGCCGAGCGAGCCGTGCCGCTCGATGATCTCGAAGAACACGGTGGGGCGGTCGCCGAGGGGGCGGGTGAAGATCTGCAGGAGATAGCCGTCCTCGTCCCGGTCCACGAGGATGCCGCGCCGCTGCAGCTCCTCGATCGGCACTCGCACCTCGCCGATCCGGGCCCGCAGCTCGGGGTCCTCGTAGTACGCGTCGGGGGTCGCGAGGAACTCCACGCCCTCCTTCCGCAGCTCGTCGACGGTGCGGAGGATGTCGTTCGTCGCGAGGGCGAGGTGCTGGGCACCGGGCCCGCCGTAGAACTCCAGGTACTCGTCGATCTGGCTCTTCTTCTGCGCGACCGCCGGCTCGTTGAGCGGGAACTTCACCCGGTGGTTGCCGTTGGCGACGACCTTGGACATCAGCGCCGAGTAGTCCGTGGCGATGTCGTCACCGACGAACTCGGCCATGTTCACGAACCCCATGACGCGGTTGTAGAACGCCACCCACTCGTCCATCTTCCCGAGCTCGACGTTGCCGACGACGTGGTCGAGCGCCTGGAAGAGCCGCTTCGGGGCGCCCTCGCGCTTGACGAAGGTCGACTCCGCGGGCTGGTGGCCGGGCAGGTAGGGGCCGGCGTAGGTCGTCCCGTCGACGACGCGCTGCACGAGGCTGTGGCGGGTCTCGCCGTACGTGGCGATCGAGGCGACGCGGACGGTGCCGTGCTCGTCGGAGAGCGTCTCGGGCTCCTGGAGGACGGTGGCGCCGGCGCGACGGGCCTGCTCGACGCAGACGTTGACGTCCGGGACCTCGAGGGCGATGTCGACGACGCCGTCGCCGTGGGCGGCGTGGTGGGCGACGAGCGGGCTGTCGGGGGTGACCGCGCCCCGGACGACGAACCGGATCGAGCCCGAACGCAGGACGAACGACTTGTGGTCCCGGGTGCCGGTCTCGGGGCCGGCGTACGCGACGAGCTCCATCCCCCACGCGCTCTGGTAGTAGTGCGCGGTCTGGGTGGCGTTGCCGACGACGAAGACGATGGCGTCCCAGCCGGTGACGGGGAACGGGTCGGTGCTCTCGTCGTACTCGACGAGGCCGACGAGCTGCTTGAGCTGCGCGAGGTCGAGCTCGGCGTGGCGCTCCTGCTCGGTGAGGTCGGCATGGCCGGCGGACGTCGTCGTCGTGTCAGTCATGGCGCCACTGTCCGACGCAGGGTGTCGGTGTGCAACCACGCCATGACCCGGTGGTCACGATGCGCACGGTGTTGCCAGGAGGTGGGTTCCCACTGGACGATGTGACCATGGCACGACACGTCGGCGTAGACGCCTTGGACGCCCGGATCATCGCCCTGTTCACCGAGGACCCGCACGTGGGGGTGCTGGGAGCCTCGCGGCGCCTCGGTGTGGCCCGGGGCACCGTGCAGGCGCGGCTCGACCGGCTGCAGGAACGGGGCGTCATCGCCTCCTTCGCCCCCCAGGTCGACCCGGATGCGCTCGGCTACCCGGTCACCGCGTTCTGCACCCTCGAGATCCGCCAGCGCCAGGGCCACGCTCCGGTCGTCGCACATCTGTCGGCCATCCCGGAGGTGCTCGAGATCCACTCGATCACCGGGGTGGGCGACCTCGTCGTGCGGGTCGCCGCCCGTGACAACGCCGACCTCGGCCGGGTCATCGACGAGATCATCGACGACGTGCACGTCCTCCGCGCCAACACCGCGATCTGCCTCGTGACCCACCTGGCCCACCGCACGGGCCCGCTCGTCGAGACAGCGGCAGCGGGGGACGAGACGTAGCCGGCGGCAGACCGGCCGGCGTCGGTCGGTCCCGGCCCGGCTCAGCGCCGGCCGACGAACCAGCGGCGGATCGTCGCGACCCGCTCCTGCACCTGCTCCCCGGTGGCACTCGCGAGCTCGGGGCCACCACACGACCGCCGGAGGTCCAGGTGGATGGTCGCGTGCGGGGTTCCCGTCTTCGAGGAGTACGCCGCGACGAGCTTGTTGAGCTCCTTGCGCTGGGCGGCAAGGGCACGATGGGCCGCGACGGGCGTCGGGGCGCCCGGCTGCGGACGGGCCCGGCCGCTGCTCGCCTGCTTCGTCTGCCGCTCGTGCAGCAGCAGCGCGACCTGGTCGGGCTCGAGCAGCCCCGGTAGGCCGAGATAGTCCTGCTCCTCCTCGGAGCCGGCCTCGGCGTGCAGCCCGTACTGCTTGGCGTCGAAGAGGACGTGGTCGAAGTGCGCGTCGGACTCCAGCGCCTCGAAGCGGCTCTCGTCCTCGAGGCCGGTGGTGCGCTCGGTGCGGTTGGCGGCGGCGAGCATCCCCTCCTCCTCGGCCCAGATCGAGCCCTCGTGGTCGGCTGCGGACGGTCGGTCGAGGGCGTGGTCGCGCTCCTCCTCCATCGTCGCGGCGAGCTGCAGGATCACGGGCACGGAGGGGAGGAACACCGAGGCCGTCTCGCCCCGCTTGCGGGCCCGCACGAAGCGTCCGACCGCCTGGGCGAAGAACAGTGGGGTCGAGGTCGACGTGGCGTAGACCCCGACGGCGAGCCGCGGGACGTCGACGCCCTCGGACACCATCCGGACCGCGACCATCCACCGGGACTCGTCGTTCGCGAACTGCTCGATGCGCGCGCTCGCCCCGGCGTCGTCGGAGAGGACGACGGCCGCGGCCTCACCGGTCACCGCCTCGAGGATCCGGGCGTAGGCACGGGCCGAGGTCTGGTTCGAGGCGATGACCAGGCCACCGGCGTCCGGGACGTGCCGCCGCACCTCGGAGAGCCGCTTGTCGGCGGCAGCGAGCACGGCCGGGACCCACTCGCCCTTGGGGTCGAGCGCCGTGCGCCAGGCGTGCGCGGTCTGGTCCTTGGTCAGGGGCTCCCCGAGACGGGCGGCGACCTCGTCCCCGGCCTTGGTGCGCCAGCGCATGGCCCCGCCGTAGGCGAGGAACAGCACGGGGCGGACGACGCCGTCGCGCAGTGCGGCCGCGTAGCCGTAGGTGAAGTCGGACGCCGAGCGGAGGACGCCGTCGTGGTCCATCTCGTAGCGCACGAACGGGATCGGGTTGGTGTCCGAGCGGAACGGGGTGCCGGTGAGGGCCAGGCGCCGCGTCGCCGGGGTGAAGGCCTCACGGATGCCGTCGCCCCACGAGCGCGCGTCACCGCCGTGGTGGATCTCGTCGAGGATGACGAGCGTCGGCTCGGTCTCGGTGCGGCGGCGGTGCAGGGCGGGGTTGGCCGCCACCTGGGCGTAGGTGACTGCCACGCCGTCGTACTCGCTCGACTGCACCCCCGCGGAGTTCGAGAACGCCGGGTTGAGCTGGATGCCCACGCGCCCGGCCGCATCGGCCCACTGGGTCTTCAGGTGCTCCGTGGGGGCCACGACCGTGACCGCCCGGACGACACCGCGGTCGAGGAGCTCGGTGGCGATCCGCAGCGCGTAGGTGGTCTTGCCCGCACCCGGCGTGGCGACCGCGAGGAAGTCGCGCGCCTCACCGCGCAGGTAGGCCGCGAGAGCCTCCTCCTGCCACGCCCGCAGCTTCGCCGCGGTACCCCACGCGGCCCGCTCCGGGTAGGCGGGTGGCAGGTGTCCGGCGGCAGAGGTACTCATGGGCGCTGGCCACGATAGGCGGCGCCGCGACGACATGCCGAAGGCCCCCGCGAAACTCGCGGGGGCCTTCGGCATGTGCTAGCGGGAACGAGGCTCCGCCGGTGTGCTCAGGACGCTCGGTACGTCGTCCACGCCGACTGCATCCGGGTGGTCTGCCCAGCCGTGAACTCGTACATGCAGGCGTCGTACGTGTAGTCCATGAAGTTGTGGATCGGGTCGACCCCGCTCTGCCGCCGGCACGAGTCGCGCCCGGTCGGGCAGCCGTACGCCGGGGACGCCTCGGCAGGGGTGTCGCTCACGTAGTCACCCTGACCGTTACAGCCGCCCTGGAACGTGTGGTACAGCCCGAGCCAGTGGCCGACCTCGTGGGTCCCCGTGTCGCCCCGGTTGTAGTTCGTCGCGCTACCACCGGGAAGGCTCTCGTCGAGCAGGACGACACCGTCCATCGGGTCGACGCTCGACTTCGGGAAGGTCGCCCAGCCGAGGAGGTCGTCCCCGAGGTCCGCGGTGTAGATGTTCAGGGCGTCCTTGCCGCCCTCGTGCAGGGCGTTCTTCATCTGACGCTCGGCGCTCGAGCCGTTCGTGATGCCGTTGTACCAGCTCGGGTTGTTCGTCGAGTCGGTGGAGACGAGCGAGAACGAGAACCCGGTACCGGAGTACGCCGAGTTGAGGACACTGATCTGGCTGTTGATCTCGGCCGAGGACAGCTGGCCCCTGGAGCCGTCGGTGATCGTGTGCCAGTACACCGGCACGGTGGCACTCGCGAACGCCGCGGCGCTTCCCGCCTTGCCCTCGGTCATCACCTTCCCGTTCGAGGCGACCGACACGCCCTGGGCGCTCATCGCCCGCTTGAGGGCCTGGTCCATGGCGGCGGCCTGGGCGTCGCTCAGCTCGTGGGGGTCGCGCCGCTGCCCGTCGGCGCGGCCGCCGACGGCGTCGGAGTGGGTCGTGCACTCGGCGTCGACGCTCGCCGAACCGGCGGCGGTGCGGGCCTGTGCGGGGGCGAGGGGCAGCACGGACCCGGCGACACCGAGGGTGAGCGCGGCCAGGGCCGTCAGGGATCGAGTACGCATGAGCGTCCTTCCGGTGGGTCTCACCCGGCCGGTTCGGCCAGGCTCCGCAAGGACGGTAGGCGCCGAGTGGGGTCGGTGGGGTCTGCCGGCCGTCAGGGTTGGGTAAGACCTGCCGGCTCGTACTCCCCCGACGTCAAGGACGGGTCAGGGCCGCGTCAGGCTTCGTCAAGGATGGAGGGCGGAGACCGTGACCTGCGTCACTCGCCGCCGTCCTGAGGTGCGCGCAGCCCCTCGTAGATCTCCTTGCACATGGGGCACACCGGGAAGCGGTCGGGGTTGCGGCCGGGCACCCACACCTTGCCGCAGAGCGCGGTGACGGGCTCGCCGGTCACCGCGCTCTCGACGATCTTCTCCTTGCGCACGTAATGGGCGAAGCGCTCGTGGTCGCCCGGCTCGGCGACCTCTGGAACGGTCTCGGTGCGCTCGAGGACTGCCGTCTGGGTCTGCGGGCCGTCCGGGCCCTCGGGGCCGCCCGGGGCCCCCGGCTCCTGCGGGGTGGTCTCGCTCATGCCCCGAGCGTACGCCGGGTGCTCAGTTGTGCTCGGGTTCGGGCGGGAACCACGCGTACCACCGCAGCGGTTCCCGCTGCCGACGCAGGACCCTCTGCCACAGGCCCTCGGGCTCTGCGCTGAAGGCATCGCCGCTCTCGGCGTCGACGACGAACCACGAGCCGGTCGCGACCTCCTCCTCGAGCTGGCCCGGTGACCAGCCCGCGTACCCGGCGAAGATCCGCAGCCCGGACACCTCCGCCGCGACGAGGATCGGCGGGGTGTCGAGGTCGACGAGCGCGACCGCACCGAAGAGCCGGCGCACCCCCGCCGGCTCCGGGGAGTCTCCCGGGACGGCGACCAGCCCGAGGGCGGAGTCGAGCTGGACCGGGCCACCCTGGAACATCGTCGCCGGATGGCTCGCGTGAGCCTGCCAGCCGGGCAGCACGCTGTTGATCTCGGCCTCGACGGGCCGGTTGAGGACGATCCCCTGAGCACCGTCGTCCGCGTGGTGGAGGACGAGCACGACCGAGCGACGGAAGACCCCGGCCTCGATCTGCGGGGTCGCGACGAGGAGCCTCCCCGTCACGAACTCGGCACTCACCCGCCCATTCTGCCCCCGCGCCCGCTGCCGCGTCCGGCACTCGACGAACGACCACGGCCACCGTCCCGACGGCCGGACCGGGGTGCGCCTCGGCGCTGTCCCCGCCCGCCAGCGCGGCCCCGGCGCGGGTCGCCCTCGACGACAGGCTTCCACACCTCGTCCGGGACCGGGACCCCGCTCGGGGCCCGGCCACCCAGGGCCCGGACCGCGGCGTCGCCGGGAACGACGGACGTGGTCTGCGCCTCGGCGCCGGCACCCTCGATGATCCGGGTCGTCATCCGACGCTGGTGCGGGAGTGCGAGCATGACGACGACGCCCTGCTCGCCGGCCCGCGCGGTGCGCCCGGCCCGATGGAGGTAGTCCTTGTGGTCCTTCGGAGGGTCGACCTGGACGACGAGGCCGATGTCGTCGACGTGGATGCCGCGCGCCGCGACGTCCGTCGCGACGAGCACCGGCACCCGGCCGTCCCGGAACGCCCCGAGGACGCGGTTACGCACGTTCTGCGACAGTCCGCCGTGCAGCGCCGCCGCGAGGACGCCGCGCTCGCGCAACTCCCGGGCGATCCGGTCGGTGCCGAGCTGGGTGCGGGCGAAGACCACGGTGCGTCCCTCGCGGCCGGCGAGCTCGGCGGTGAGCGCCTTCTTGTCGTGCGGCGCGACGAGGAGCACGTGGTGGCTCATCGTCGACACCGTGGCCTGGGCCTCGTCGGTGGAGTGCGTCACCGGGTCGACGAGGTAGCGCTCGACGAGGGTGTCGACGCCACGGTCGAGCGTCGCCGAGAAGAGCAGCCGCTGGCCGCCCTCGGGGACCGCGTCGAGGATCCGGGTCACCTCGGGGACGAAGCCCATGTCGGCCATGTGGTCCGCCTCGTCGAGGACGGCGACCTCCACGTCCCCCAGCTCGACGGCGCCGCGCTCCATGAGGTCGACGAGGCGCCCCGGCGTGGCGACGAGCAGGTGGACGCCGCGCTCGAGCGCCTTGATCTGGCCCTCGTAGGACAGCCCACCGGCGACCAGCCGGTGCCGCAGCCCGGTGACGTGCACGAACGGCTCCAGGGCGTCGCTCACCTGCATCGCGAGCTCACGCGTCGGGACGAGGACGAGCGCGCGGGGACGGCGGGGGGCCGGACGAGCGCCGTCGGCGAGCCGGGCGACGGTCGGCAGGCCGAACGCCAGCGTCTTGCCCGAGCCGGTCCGGGCCCGGCCGAGCACGTCCCGCCCCGCGAGTGCGTCGGCGACGGTGGCCCGCTGGATGGGGAACGGGTCGGTGATGCCGTCGCGGGCCAGCCGCTCGACGAGGCGCTCGGGCAGCCCGAGTGCGGCGAACCCGTTGTCGGCGGTGACCTCTCGCGGCCCACCCGCCGCGGTGGAGCGGTAGGTGGTCCAGGTGTCGGCCTCGGCACGCTCGGCCTCGGCCTCCTCGAAGCTCATCGGCCGCTCGTCGTCCCACCCGCGGTCGGCGTGGCGCCCCTCGTGCCGGTCGCGGCGTGCGGGGTCGGCGACGCGAGGGCCGCGGTCGCGGACCGGCCGCTCGCCGCGCTCTCGACGCGGGCGTCCGTCGTGCGGCCGCTGCGTGTGCCGGGGACGCTCGCCGTCGCGCCGGCGGTCCTCGCGACGGTCGGAGCGCTCGCGGCGCTCCGGACGCTCAACTCGCGGGCGGTCGTCCCCACGCCGCCCGTCCCAGGTGCGGTCGTCGCGGCGGCGGTCGTCCGGGCGCCGGTCTCCCCAGGTGCGGTCGTCCGACCGGCGCTCGTCGCGCCGCCGGTCCTCCCGGCCCGGCGCGCCGCCGCGGCGGGGGTCCTCGCGGTCCCAGCGGGCGGAGCGCTCGGCGCGGGGGCGCTTGGGTCGCTCGGTGTCGGTCGGGCGGCTGCTCGTCGGGCCCTGGCCGCGGTGCGGCTTCTTCGCGGCCTTGCGGGCCTCCGCCTTGCGGGCAGCGGTCCAGCGGGCCTTCGGCCCGGGTGCCTTCTTCGGCATGGGTGGTCTCACCTGTGTTCCGTCGTCGGGTGTCGTGTGGACAGACACGTCGTCGGCCGGTGGCGAAACAGCGAGTACAACGGGTCTCCGGACCGTCTGTGGTCCTGGGCGGCCGGTTCGACCGAGGCGATGTCACCGACGAGCACCGGGTGGATGGCAGTGGAACCACGCTCTGTGGTCGAGGGGACGCGGCCAGGCGTCCGCACCTCGGTGCGACCGCCCATCCTACCAGCGCGTGGAGCCGCTCCCGACCACTCGGCGGCGCTCGACGGCGCGGGCGAGCAGCACCCCGATGCCGACCCCCACGAGGTCGGCGACGGCGTCCCAGAGGTCGCCGGAGCGGTCCGGAAGCAGCGTCCCCTGCACGACCTCGCTGACCACCGCGTGCGCGGCGAGCGCCGGAACCACGCCGCGGACCGGCAGCCGCGCGAGCAGCGCGAGCACGGTCGGCACGAGGAACACCGTGAGGTGCACGACCTTGTCGGCACCGGCGAACGGCGCCTGTCCCGGGCCTTCCGGTGCGTAGAGGACGACGACCTGCACGACGAGCGCGAGGACGAGGCCGGCCAGCAGCACGGTCCGGACGCGCGCGCCGGGTCCGGTCACGGCGTCTGCAGGGCGTTCGTCGCCGCCTGCGCCGCGGCCTGCGGGGGCTCGCCCTGGACGGTCCGCCGCACCGCATCGGCGACGACCGTCGTGACGTCCGGGTGGAAGACGCTCGGGATGATGTACGTCGCGTTGCGCTCCTCGTCCGTGACGACGTCGGCGAGCGCGCCGGCCGCGGCGAGCAGGACGTCCGTCGTCACGAGTCGGCTCGCGGCGTCGATGAGCCCGCGGAACACCCCGGGGAAGACGAGGACGTTGTTGATCTGGTTGGCGAAGTCCGAACGGCCGGTCGCGACGACCGCTGCGTGCCGGGCGGCGACCTCGGGGTCGATCTCGGGGACCGGGTTCGCCATCGCGAAGACGACGGCACCCGGTGCCATCGAGGCGACGTCGTCCTCGGTGAGGACGTTCGGCGCGGAGACGCCGAGGAAGACGTCCGCGCCGCGCACGGCCTCGCTCAGCGAGCCCCGGACGTCGTCGGGGTTGGTGTGCTCGGCGATCCACGCGTGGTTCGGGTGGTCGCCGGACAGGACGTCGGCCCGCTGCCGGTGGACGACGCCGTGGACGTCTGCGACGACCACGTGCCGGGCGCCGGCCTGCAGGAGCAGCTTGAGGATGGCCGTGCCCGCGGCGCCGGCCCCGCTCATGACGAGCCGGACGTCCGCGAGCTCCTTGCCGACGACCCGCAGCGCGTTGCGCAGCGCCGCGAGCGCGACGATGGCCGTCCCGTGCTGGTCGTCGTGGAAGACCGGGATGTCGAGCTCGGCGCGCAGCCGGGCCTCGACCTCGAAGCAGCGCGGTGCCGAGATGTCCTCGAGGTTGATGCCCGCGAACCCCGGCGCGATGGCCTTGACGGTGCGGATGATCTCCTCGGTGTCGGTCGTGTCGAGGCAGATCGGGAAGGCGTCGATGTCGGCGAAGCGCTTGAAGAGCGCGGCCTTGCCCTCCATGACCGGCATGGCGGCGAGCGGGCCGATGTCGCCGAGGCCGAGGACGGCGGTGCCGTCGGTGACGACGGCGACGGTGTTGCGCTTGATGGTCAGGCGCCGGGCGTCCTCGGGGTTGCGGGCGATGGCCTGGCACACCCGCGCGACCCCGGGGGTGTAGACGAGCGAGAGGTCGTCGCGGGTACGGATGGGGACCTTGGACTCGACGGTCAGCTTGCCCCCGAGGTGCATGAGGAACGTGCGGTCCGACACCTTGCCGATCTCGAGCCCCTCGACCGCGCGCATCGCCGCGACGATCTCGTCGGCGTGATCGGGGTCCCGGGTGAGCATGGTGACGTCGACGCCGAGCCGGGCGTGCCCGGAGCCCGTGACGTCGAGACCGGTGACCACTCCCCCGGTGCGCTCGATGAGTCCGGTCATCTCGCTGACGGCCGTCGGGCTGGCCGGGAGGACGAGGCGGACGGTCACGCTGTTGGCGATGGACGGTGCGGCGGGCATGGGGTCGATCTAACCGCGTACCGGCAGGTAGCCCGAACGCGGGCGTCGGGAGGGGAGGCCTCCGGAGGCCTACAGTGACGTCCATGACCGATCACATCGAGGTCGTCGGGACCGGGACCGCCGTCGCCACGCCGGACGTCGTCGTCCTCGACGTCCGGGTCAGCACGGAGGCCGACGATGTCGCCGGAGCGCTCGGTGCGCTGACCGACCGGCTCGACGGCGCGATGCAGGCGGCCGCCGACCACGGCGTCGCGGCCGCGGACCGGCGGACGACCGGGATGGGCCTCGTCCCGCGCTGGCACCCCGAGCGGCAGCGCACGGACGGATTCACGGCGTCGCAGTCGGTCCGGCTGCGGGTCCGGGACCGCGACCGGCTGGGCGACCTCGTCGCCGCGCTCGCCGGTGCGGCCGGGGACGCGCTCGGCATCGACGGCGTCACGGCCGAGGTCGCCGACCCCGGCCCGCTGCGCGAGCGGGCCCGGGCAGCGGCCTTCGCGGACGCGTGGGCACGCGCCGGGCAGTACGCCGGCCTCGCCGGCCGACACCTCGGTCCCGTCCTGCGGGTCACCGAGGAGACGGGCGAGCCGGGCGGCCACGCCCCGCAGGTACGGCTCGCCGCTGCCGAGACGGCGCCGGGGGTCGAGACGGGCTCCACCGAGATCGCCGTCGTCGCGCGCGTCCGCTTCGCCCTGGGACCGGCGTGACCTGGGTCGACGCCCTGGGGTGGTTCGGCTCGGCCCTGCTCGTGTTCAGCCTGCTCCAGGCCCGCATCCTGCGGCTGCGGGTGCTCAACACCGTGGCCTGCGCCATCCTCGTCGTCTTCAACGCGGCGCTCGCGGTGTGGCCGATGGTGGCGATGAACGTCGTGCTGGCGGTCATCAACGGCGTGTTCATCGTGCGGCTCCTGCGCGAGCGCCGCTCGGACGACGGGTACGCGGTCCTCGAGGTGGCCGAGGACGACGCCTACCTGGCCCACTTCCTGCGCGTCCACCGGCACGACATCGCGAGGTTCTTCCCGGAGTTCGCCGCGGGGGCGGGACGGGCGGCGTACCTCGTCCAGCGCGGGGACGAGACGGCCGGCGCCATCCTCGTGCGGGACGTGGGTGGCGGCACCGCCCAGGTGGAGCTCGACTACGTCACGCCCCGCTTCCGCGACCTCGCACCCGGCGAGTTCGTGTACCGCCGCTCGGGGCTGTTCCGCACCCGCGGCTTCGAGCGCGTCCTCACCCCGCCGGGGATGGTCGAGCCCTACTACGGCCGCCTCGGGTTCGCCCGGGACGGCGACCACTACCGGCTCGACGTAGCGTGACAGGCATCTCCCCAGGCGACTGTTCGCCCAGCTGCTCGTGGCGGCCACGGGTTACGCGGGAACCGACCCGTTCAGGTCCCGGAGAAGGCGGTCGCACAGCGGCGAAATGGGCCATGGTGTAGCCGAACAGGTCGCACGGCGACGGGTGACGTCGCACGGCGCACATTTTCGCTGAAATGTACAGTTCAGCTGCCATGGCGCACCGTGGGGTCATGAGTGAGATCACCGTGAGCGACGCCCGGGCTCGGCTGGCCGATGTCGTCGACTCCGCCCGCGTCGGGCACGATCCCGTCTACCTGACCCGGCGCGGCCAGCGGGTGGCTGCCGTGATCGACGCCGACGACCTGGACCGGCTGATCGCCGCCGCGGAAGACTTGGCCGACATCGAGGCCGCCGCAGCAGCCCGCGCCGAGATCCAGGACGGCGAGGCGGCGATCCCGTGGGAGCAGGTCAAGGCCGACCTCGGCCTGGCATGACGTACCGGATCGAGGTCGCCCCCGCCGCGTTGCGTCAGCTCCGGAAGGTGGGCCCTGCCGCGCGGCGCCGCGTCCAGGCGGCCATCGAGCTGCTTGCCGACCAGCCGCGCCCGAGTGGTGCCAAGAAGCTGGTCGGTGGGGACGGGGGGTGGCGCTGCTTGTGCGATGGCCGCGACGACGACGAGTTCCTCGACAGTAGATGCGGAGACGGCGATGAGGCCGTGGGCTACTCCAAAGTGGCCTGAGCGGGATCATCTGATCCGAGGCTCGGTACCTGCCCTGATGCGGGCAGCGATGTCCGGGACGTCATCGAGCTCTCCCGACGCGACCTCGATGACGAGCGTGTAGGCCTCGTCGTTGGTGAGGGTGAGCCGGTACCCGTTCAGCCCCAAGAACGCGATGGTGCCCGCGAGGGCCAACCGCTTGTTGCCGTCGACCAACGCATGGTTGCGCGCCAGCGAGTGCAGCAGCGCGCCCGCCTTGTCCGCGAGCCCTTCGTAGGCGTCCGCGCCGAAGGCGGTCGCCTGCGGTCGCGCCAGCGCTGACTCCAGCAGCCCGTGGTCGCGCACCGGCACCTCGGGTCCGAGCGTCCGCTCGGCGACGTGCAGGAGTTCGGGCAGGGTCAGGTAGATCACTGACCGAGCCGCTCCAGGGCCTCGGCGTACCGGGGCAGCTCCTCGTCGAGGACCTGGTCGAGCAGCTCGGCCCTACTGTGGCTCTCCACGTACTCGCGAACGGCCTGTCGGGCCACGTCCTGCATCGAACGGGACTCGAGCTGCGCGCGGCGACGCAACGCCTCGGACTCCTCGTCGGTCAGTCGGAGGGTCATCGCCATGACGAAATGGTATCACCTGTGACACCAGATGTCGGCGTGGTGTCACGACGCCCGGACGTGCTCGGCAGGCGGCGGTGTGGGGTCAGCGTGCCAACCAGACCTTCAGCAGTCTCACTGCCCTCACAGCCTGCCTGTGTCGCCCGTGTCAGTTTCCTGGCGTGATCGGATCGGTCTCGACGTGGCACCCTGTGTCCGTAGGGCGAAGACGCCTGACCTGGCTTATTTGTGCAGGTAAAGCATCTCTTGTGCCTGAACAGCGTGGGAGTGCGCCGATGGTGGAGGTGGCGGGAATCGAACCCGCGTCCACTGACACGTGACCAGGGCTTCTCCGGGTGCAGTGCGCTGAGGATTTTCTCGGCCCCGGGGCTCGCGCGCACACGTTCCCCGACAGGCCCAGCCGAGGTGGGAGTCCCGCGTCGCCCCTCGGCGCGACGACGCAGCAAGATCTCTAGATGACGCTGGTGACTAGGCCGAGATCATGCCCAGGCCAACGGACTTCGGGCTCGCTCAGGCGGCGAGGGCGAAGTCGGTGCGCTTGGAATCGGCACCTGTTGGTTTGCACGGATCGTTGTACGAGATGACCGTGCGTCCTCGACCCGCTTCCCACTGACCAGCACGTCAATGTCGAAACCGATCACCCCCGTGAGGGGCTCACTCCCACGCTGTTCACTTGTTGCGGCGGGCGCCACGATGACATGTGCGGTCGGTGGCGTCAACCGACCTGTGGAACGCCGCACATGCCTTCCCTGTTCCCCGGCTCTTGGCGCGGGCGTGCGCCGCCGTGCGGGACGAGCCCTTCCGGTTCGTCGCCGAGGCCTTGCGCGAGGCGCCCCTCGCCTTGGCCGCCGACTTCCGGGAGCCGGCCTTCGCCTTGGCCGCCGACTTGCGCGAACCGGCCTTCGCCTTGGCCGCCGACTTCCGGGAGCCGGCTTTCGCCTTGGCCGCCGACTTGCGCGAGCCGGCCTTCGCCTTGGCCGCCGACTTCCGGGAGCTGCTCCTCGCCGTGGACGACTCGGCCACCGACGGTCTGGTCACGTTCCTCGCGCGCACCGGGTCGTTCAGGGCGGCGGTCCTGCCCGTCGAGTCCGTGGCCGCCGCCGGCTCGGAGGTCGGCTTGGTCCGCCCGTTCCCGGGACGCGTGGGCTCGGCGGTCGGCTTTCCGGGCTTGCTCGGCTGGGCCGTCGGGCGTGGCGGCTGGGCGGTGCGGCCCGGCGGGACGGCACCACCGCGCGACGGGATGCCTGACGACCGCGGCGCGGGGTCGTCCGCCGTGTCGTCGGTGCCCTGCTGCGCGTCGTCGGAGCGGTCGTCACGCTGCTGCGCCGGGGTGGTCGAGCCCGAGTCCCCCGGTGAGGTCGGTGTCCGGGAGGGAGGCGCCGTGCTCGGGGCCTCGGTCGGGCTCGGCTCGGGCGGGGTCTCCGTCGAGGGGATGTCGCCCGGGCCGAGGACGATCGGCGAGCCGGGCTCGCTCAGCAGGTCCGGGATCCCGCTCTCCTCGTAGATGTACGCCGGGACCTTCGTGATGATCCCGAGGGCCGTCAGGGCGTCCGGCTGCAGCGCGACGGCGCTGCCGAGGGCCGCGACACCGGCACAGGCGACACCGGCCGCCTGGAGCGCGCTGATGCGCGTCGGAGCGGCCGGGCGTCTCTTCCCCGGCTGGGCCACGCGCGCACACTACCGGTGGAAGGCCCCCGTAGGGAGGGGTGTGGGCACCCGTCCGACCGTTCGTCCGAGGCAGGACCGGCCGTCTCGGTGGACGGTCAGGTGGAGGGCGCGGAGCCGCCCGTGCGGGCGGTCTCACTAGGGTGGTCTCCCGTCCTCGCGTCGCCGACTCGGAGGTCCGTCCGTGTTCCAGAAGATCCTCGTCGCCAACCGCGGGGAGATCGCCGTCCGCGCCTTCCGCGCGGCGACCGAGCTCGGGGCCAAAACCGTCGCGGTCTTCCCCCACGAGGACCGAACGAGCGAGCATCGGCTGAAGGCCGACGAGTCGTACGAGATCGGCGAGGAGGGGCACCCCGTCCGGGCCTACCTGGACCACGAGAACATCGTCCGGGTCGCGGCCCTGTGCGGCGCGGACGCGGTGTACCCCGGCTACGGCTTCCTCTCCGAGAACCCCGACCTCGCCGAGGCCTGCGAGGCCCACGGCATCACCTTCATCGGCCCTCCGGCCTCGGCGCTGCACCTCGCGGGCAACAAGGCGCGGGCCATCGCGGCCGCGCGGGAGGCCGGGCTGCCGACGCTGCGCGGTGCCGAGCCGACGACAGACCTCGACGCCCTCACGACCGCGGCCGAGGAGATCGGCTTCCCGGTGTTCGTCAAGGCGGTCTCCGGGGGCGGCGGGCGCGGGATGCGCCGGGTCGACGGACCCGAGACGCTGCGCGATGCCCTCGAGTCGGCCCAGCGCGAGGCGGACGCCGCCTTCGGCGACCCGACCCTCTACCTCGAGGAGGCCGTCGTCCGGCCGCGGCACATCGAGGTCCAGGTCCTCGCGGACGCCGAGGGGCAGGTGCTGCACCTCTACGAGCGCGACTGCTCGGTGCAGCGGCGGCACCAGAAGGTCGTCGAGATCGCGCCGGCCCCGAACCTCGACCCCGACCTGCGCGCGAGCATCTGCGCCGACGCCGTCCGCTTCGCCCAGGCCATCGGGTACCGCAACGCGGGGACCGTCGAGTTCCTCCTCGGCGAGGACGGCCGCTACGTCTTCATCGAGATGAACCCGCGCATCCAGGTCGAGCACACGGTGACCGAGGAGGTCACCGACGTCGACCTCGTCGCGAGCCAGATGCGGATCGCCGCCGGAGCCACCCATGCCGACCTCGGGCTGCGCCAGGACGAGATCCGAACCCGGGGGGCGGCGCTGCAGTGCCGGATCACGACCGAGGACCCGGCCAACGGCTTCCGCCCGGACGCGGGGACCATCACCGTGTACCGGTCCGCGGGCGGCGGTGGCGTTCGGCTCGACGGCGGGACGGTGTTCGTCGGCGCGCAGGTCAGCCCGCACTTCGACTCGATGCTCGTCAAGCTCACCTGCCGCGGGCGCGACTTCGAGGCCGCGGTCCGCCGGGCCCGCCGGGCGCTGGCCGAGTTCCGCATCCGTGGCGTCTCGACGAACATCCCGTTCCTCGCCGGTGTGCTCGACGACCCGGCGTTCCGCCGCGGCGAGGCGACGACGTCGTTCATCGACGAGCGTCCGGAGCTGCTCGAGGCCCGTACCCCCGCCGACCGCGGCACCAAGCTCCTCCAGTACCTCGCGGACGTCACCGTCAACCAGCCGCACGGGCCGGCGCGCACCCACCTCGAGCCGCGGACCAAGCTGGCCGAGCTCGACACCGACGCACCCCTGCCCCCGGGCAGCCGCGACCTGCTGCAGCGGCTCGGGCCGGCCGGGTTCGCGGCGCAGCTGCGGGAGCGCACCGACGTCCCGGTCACCGACACGACGTTCCGGGACGCCCACCAGAGCCTCCTCGCGACCCGGATGCGCACCCGCGACCTCCTGCAGGTGGCCAGGCACGTCTCGCGGACGACGCCGCAGCTGCTGTCGGTCGAGGCGTGGGGCGGGGCCACGTACGACGTCGCGCTGCGCTTCCTCCACGAGGACCCGTGGGAGCGGCTGGCCCTGCTGCGCGAGGCGATGCCGAACGTCCCGCTGCAGATGCTGCTCCGCGGTCGGAACACCGTGGGCTACACGCCGTACCCCACCCGGGTGACCGACGCGTTTGTCCACGAGGCTGCGCGCACCGGGCTCGACATCTTCCGCATCTTCGACTCGCTCAACGACGTCGACCAGATGCGCCCCGCGGTCGACGCCGTGCTCGAGACCGGCACGGCCGTCGCCGAGGTGGCGCTCTGCTACACCGGCAACCTGATGGACCCGGGCGAGGACCTCTACACCCTCGACTACTACCTGCGGCTCGCCGAGGCGATCGTCGGCACCGGCGCGCACGTCCTGGCGATCAAGGACATGGCCGGGTTGCTGCGGGCCCCCGCGGCGCGCCGGCTCGTCACCGCACTGCGCGAGCGCTTCGACCTGCCGGTGCACCTGCACACCCACGACACCGCGGGCGGGCAGGTCGGGACGTTGCTCGCGGCGATCGACGCGGGTGTCGACGCCGTGGACGCCGCGACCGCCACGATGGCCGGGACGACGAGCCAGCCGAGCCTGTCGGCCCTCGTCGCCGCCACGGACGACACCGACCGGGAGACCGGCCTGGACATCGACGCCGTGTTCGCCCTCGAGCCGTACTGGGAGGCCGTACGCCAGGTCTACGCACCGTTCGAGTCGGGCCTGGCCTCCCCCACCGGGCGGGTGTACTTCCACGAGATCCCGGGCGGCCAGCTGTCCAACCTGCGCCAGCAGGCCATCGCGCTCGGCCTGGGCGACCGCTTCGAGGACATCGAGGACATGTACGCGGCGGCCAACCGCATCCTCGGCAACCTCGTCAAGGTCACCCCGTCCAGCAAGGTCGTCGGTGACCTCGCGCTCGCCCTCGTCGGCGCCGGGGCCGACCCGGCCGACTTCGAGGAGAACCCGACCTCCTACGACATCCCCGACTCGGTCATCGGCTTCCTCGAGGGTGAGCTCGGCGACCCGCCCGGCGGATGGCCGGAGCCGTTCCGGTCCAAGGCTCTCGAGGGGCGCAAGGCCAAGCCCCGGGTCACCGAGCTCACCGACGAGCAGGAGAAGGCGCTCGTCACGGACACCCGACGCACCCTGAACACCCTGCTCTTCCCGGGACCGACCGAGGAGTTCGAAGAGACCCGCGAGCTCTACGGCGACCTGTCCGTCCTCGGGACCACCGAGTTCCTCCACGGCCTGGAGTACGGCGAGGAGTACGAGGCGGAGATCGAGGCCGGCAAGCGCCTGCTCCTCGGCATCAGCTCCGTGGGCGAGGCCGACCGACAGGGGATGCGCACCGTGATGTGCACCCTGAACGGACAGTTCCGCCCGGTGCAGGTGCGTGACCGCTCGGTCGAGGTCGAGACCAAGGCCGCCGAGAAGGCCGACCCCTCGAACCCCGGTCACGTCGCCGCGCCGTTCGCCGGGGTCGTCACCCCCGCCGTGGCCGAGGGCGACACCGTCGAGCCCGGCGGCGTGGTCGCGACCATCGAGGCGATGAAGATGGAGGCCAACATCACCTCCCCCACCGGAGGCACCGTCGAGCGCCTCGCGATCGACGGCCACCAGCAGGTCGAAGGCGGCGACCTCGTCCTCGTCGTCTCGGGCTGAGCCGCACGATCGGCCCCGTTCGGTGCCGCCGCGGCCTACGGTGGAGGGACCGCACCCGGTCAAGAAGCGGCCCTGTGCGCCCGTCACCGCAGACGAAGGAGAACGCGATGGGTTTCGACGACAAGATCGAGAACGCCAAGATCGACGCCGAGGGCAAGACCAAGGAGGCCGCCGGGAAGGCGACCGACGACGAGCGGCTCGAGACCGAGGGCAAGTCCAAGCAGGCCGAGTCGGACATCCGCCAGGCCGGCGAGAAGGTCAAGGACGCCTTCAAGCACTGACCCGTCCGGCTGAGGCCGGCCCGGGGCCGGCCTCAGCCGGGAGCATGACTACCAGCTGCCGCCGGACGAGCCACCGCCACCGCCGCCGGAGAAGCCTCCGCCGGCGCTGAAGCCCGAGGTCCCGGAGGAGCCCGGTGTGGAGACCATCGTCCCGGCGGCCACGGTGGAGAAGGAGTCCATGCTCGCGGCGACGTCGCCGAACCCGCCGTCGTTCCACGAGCCCCCGTACCAGACCGGGACGCCGATCGTGTGCCCGGCCGCTGCGGCGGCGGCCGCGACGTCCTCGAACACCGCGGCCCACCGGTCCGCCACGCCGAAGACGATGGCGTACGGGAGGAACCGGCTGAAGACGTCCTGGGCCTCCTCCCAGCGGATCTGGTTGGCCTCGGCGGTGACGAGGTACTGCTGGAAGCCGCGGGACTGGGCGAGCACGGCCGATCCCTCGGCGGTTCTCGCCGCCATCCGCCGGCCGAGCGAGCGGATGACGAGACCGGTGGCGACGAGCCCGCCCGTCAGCACCCAGGTGGGCATCCCGGGGAACCCGACCACGCCGCTGAAGACGGACCCGAGGAAGACGGCCACCACCACGGAGACGACGACGCTGCCGAAGGCCAGCAGGGTGCCGAAGACCATCCAGCGGGCGCGCTGCTGCTCCGGGCTCGCGCGGAACCAGCCGCGCTCGGCCACCTCCTCGTACATGAGGCGCTGCACCGCCGCGAGCGTCGGCGCGAACCGGTTCTTCAGGCTGGACAGCCGGATGACCGAGCCCTCGGCGAACACGCCGTCGAGGAGCGCCTGCTCGTAGCCGCGCAACGGCACAGCCGTCGCCGGAGGAGCCGTGCGGGTCAGCGTCCAGTCGTCGGCCCGGAACCGGCCGGTGTCGTCCCGCCCGATCGTCAGGTACCCGCGGACCGCGAGGTCGACGATGGTCGCGCTGACGTCGACGACACCGGCGTCCTCGTCGATGATCGTGCCGACGAGCCCCGGCTGGACCCCTGCCGGTGGGGTGAACTGCACGGCTACGGTGGGGCGTGGCCCACCGACCACGACCGGCGTGCTCTCGCCGTACCCCGGGGAGAGGCCCGGGGTCAGGCCGGCGTACTGCTCGTCCCGGCCCCGGGTCCACACGAGCATCCCCATGCCCGCGGCGGCCAGCAGGGGCAGCAGCACGCCGGCGCCGATGAAGGCCCAGGAGACGAGCCGCTCGACGGCCGGGCTGAGCGGGCTGGCGGAGCTCGCCGTCGCGCTGCCCTCGCGAAGGTCCGGGGCGAGGTCGCCGAAGGCCTCGCGCGGGAAGGAGACCACCACCGTGGCTCCCTCCCGGGGCGCCAGGGGTGGGATGTCGAACCGGGCGACCGCCTCGGCCGTCCCGCTGCACTCGTCGTCGGCCCCGAACTCGCCGTAGAAGCAGGCGACGCGCAGGACGGGCGCCGGGCCGCCGACCTCGGCCTCGACGTCCTCGTGGGGGACGTCGTTCGAGGTGTCGAGGACGTCGAAGCTGACCTCGGCGGTGCCGTCCCCGATGTCGTTGACGAGGTGGGCCAACCGGTAGCTGACGATGTAGTGCGCGGTGCCGGTGACGGTCTGCGTCGGGCTGCCGATACGGATCTTGCGGGACGCGCCGAAGTCCTCGACGAGGATGTCGGTCGGGGCCCCGGACGGGGAGGTGACCTCGACACCGGAGAGCTCGTAGTAGCGGTACCGCGCCTCGCTGTCGCGGTAGCCGGCACGCACCCGCACCGAGCGGTAGATGCCGTGCCGCTCCTCGCCCGCGGGGAAGCGCCAGACGATGTCCTCGGTGACGAGCACCGAGCCGTCCGCCTGGGCCTCGATCGTCGTGTGCAGCTGCTCGGCCGCCTCCTCCTGCGGCTCGGCGGCCGCCCCCCACGAGGTGAGCCCGGGCGGGTCGGCTGCCGCGGGTGCCGCCGAGACCGGGACGGCGGTGCCGAGGAGCGAGAGGAGCGCCCCGACGAGGGGGACCAGGACGAGGGCCACCGGCCGGCGCACGCCGGCCCCGACGACCATGTGTCAGTCCTCGCCGCGGCGGCGGGCCGCGATGGCTCGGTCGGCGTCGCGGCGGTCCTGCCGCTCGCGCAGGGCGTGCCGCTTGTCGTACGCCTTCTTGCCGGTGACGACGGCGAGCTCGACCTTGGCCCGGCCGTCCGAGAAGTACAACGACAGCGGCACGACGGTGCGGCCGGTCTCGCGCGTCGCGGCGGCGATCTTGTCGAGCTCGCGGCGGTGCAGCAGGAGCTTGCGGCGGCGCCGCGGGGTGTGGTTGGTCCAGGTCCCGCTCACGTACTCGGGGATGTGCACGCCCTCGAGCCAGAGCTCGCCGTCGCGGTCGAACCCGGCCCAGCCGTCGACGAGCGAGGCGCGCCCCATCCGCAGCGCCTTGACCTCGGTGCCCATGAGGACGAGCCCCGCCTCGTAGGTGTCCTCGACGTGGTAGTCGTGACGGGCCTTGCGGTTGCTCGCGACGAGCTTCTTCCCGGAGTCCTTGGCCACGGGCAGGAGGGTACCTGCCCGGCCGGTCCTGCCGTGGACCGGCCGCCCGCGGCGGGCCTGTTCAGCCGAGCGTGCTCAGCCAGCGCCGGGGGTCCGAGAACCCGCCGTTGACGAGGGTCTCGAAGTGGAGGTGGCAGCCCGTGGACGTCCCGGTGGTGCCGACGTAGCCGATGCGCGTGCCCTTCGACACCCAGCCGCCACCGACCGAGATGCTGGACAGGTGGTTGTAGGTCGACGCGAGACCCGAACCGCCTTTGAGGCCGTGGTCGATGACGACGCGGTTGCCGTACCCGCCTCCGTAGCCGGCCATGATGACGGTGCCGGACGCCGCGGCGTACACGGGGGTGCCGCAGTTGGCGGCGTAGTCACGGCCGGAGTGCAGCTTCCAGTACTTGTACAGCGGGTGGTACCGCATGCCGTACTCGGAGCTGACCCAGCCCGAGTTGACGGGCCGGGCGAGGACTCCCCCGGACGACGAGCCGCCGCCCCCGCCACTACTTCCCCCGCCACTGCTTCCCCCGCCGCTGCTCGAACCGCTGCTCCCGGAGGAGGACTGCCCCGCCTTCTTGCGGCGCGCGGCGTCAGCGGCGGCCTTCCTCTTCGCGGCAGCGGCCGCGCGGCGGCGCGCCTCGGCGGCGCGCTGCTCGAGGATCTTCTGGAGGCGCTGCTGCTCGGACTTCATCGACTCGAGCTGCTTCTTGTCGGCCGCGAGCTGGTCCTCGTAGGACTGGGCCTGCTGCCTCTGGCTGGCGGCGAGGGCCTCGAGGTCGGCCTTGGCCTTGTCGGCCTGCTTCCGGGCGTCCTCGGCCTTGGCGTAGGCGGCCTCGGCGGCCTTCTTCTTGCGGACCGAGTCGGCGCGCAGGGCCGAGAGGTGGTCCTCGATGGCGGTGAGGTTCGCCTGCTCGGTCGTCAGCCGGTCCATCGTGCGGTTCTGGACGTCGAGCACGGTGTCGACCATCGCGATGCGGTCGGCGAACTGCTGCGGCTCGGTGCTCGAGAGCGCGACGTCGAGCTGGCCGAAGCCCTGCTCCTGGTAGATCTGCGCGGCGAACTGGGCGATCCGGACGCGTCCGGCCGCGACCTCGTCGGTCGCCTGCTCCAGCTCGTCCTCGGCCTTGGCCTCGTTGGCCTGGGCGACCTCGAGCTCCTGGACGGCGGCGGCGCGGGCCTGCTCGGCGGCCTGGGCAGCCTGCTGGGCCTTCTCGAGGACCTCCTGGGCAGCCGGCAGCTTGGCCTTCGTGGCCTTGAGGTTCTCGTAGGCCTGCGACAGGGCGGCGCTCGTGTCGTCGAGGTGGTCCTCGAGCTTGTCGATCTTGCGGTCGACCGTGCGCTTCTGGCTGCCGGGGTCGGGGGCGCCCTGGGCGGGAAGCGAGGACCCGGCGACGAGACCGGCGGTGCAGAGGACGGCGGCAACGGCCCCGCCCAGACGTCGCGGGGCACGGGTGAGCGCAAGGTCACGACGTCCCATAGTTCACATTGGTAACACGAACCACAGGCGATGTCCCGGCAAACGGCCGAAGATGGCCCGAACGGAGGACCCCTGCGGTACAGCCCGTCCTCAGGGGACGAGACGCACCGCCGGGTCAGACGCGCAGGTACCGACGCAGAGTGACCAGGCTCGTCGCGACGGCGATGAGCACGACGCCACCGACGATCCACGGCGCGAGGAGCCAGACGTCGGACACCCCGATGAAGGCCTGGGACAGCGCGATCTTACTGGCGCCCTCGGTGAAGACGTACTTGGTCAGGCCGGCAAGTAGCCCAACGGCCAGTCCTGCACCGACCACAGAGACGATGAGCATCTCGACGATGAAGGGCATCCGGATCGTCCAGTTCGACGCGCCGACGAGCCGCATGATCCCGATCTCACGGCGCCGGATGAAGGCCGCCTGGCGGATGGTCGTCGCCATGAGCAGCGCGGCGCAGGCGGCCATCAGCGCCGCGAGCGCGACGGCGAAGACCGTGATCGCCGTGATGATCGAGAAGAACTTCGAGAGCACCTTCTCCTGGTCCTGGACGACCGCGACGCCGGGGGCGTTCTCGAACTGGGTCGTGACGTTCTTGAACTTGGTCGGGTCGTCGAGCTGCACGCGCAGGCTCTGCGGGATGTCGCCCACCTGGACGTTGCCCGCGACCGGGCTGTTGCGGAACTGCTCCTTGAAGCGGTCGTAGGCCTCCTGCTCGGACTCGTAGAAGACCTGCTTGACCTCCGGCAGCTCCTCGAGCTGGGCGCGCAGGGCGTCCCGCTGGGCCTCGGTGACCGCCTGGCTCTCGCAGTTCGGCTGCAGGGAGTCGACGGTGCACAGGTAGATGGAGACCTGGATCCGGTCGTACCAGTAGCCCTTCATCGTGTCGGCCTGGCGCTGGGCGAGCAGACCGAGCCCGAGGAGGAACATCGACACCATCGTCACGAGGACGACCGAGACGGCCATCGAGACGTTGCGGCGCAGGCCGGACCCGACCTCGGAGGAGAGGAATCGCAGCTGCACGGCTCAGGCCTCCTCGGCCGACGCGGGGTGGTAGGAGGCCTCCTGCTCGTCGCGGACCAGGCGTCCGTCCTCGAGCTGGATCACCCTCCGGCGGAGGTCGTTGACGATGTCGTGGTCGTGGGTGGCCATGACGACGGTGGTCCCGGTGCGGTTGATCCGCTCGAGGAGCCGGACGATCTCGAGGCTGATCCTCTGGTCGAGGTTCCCCGTGGGCTCGTCGCACAGGAGGATCTGCGGCCGGTTGACCACGGCGCGGGCGATGGCCACGCGCTGCTGCTCACCACCGGACAGCTGGTGCGGGAAGCGTTTCTCCTTGCCGGCGAGGCCCACCATCTCGAGGGTCTCGGGGACGAGCTGGCGGATGGCGTGCCGCGGCTTGCCGATGACCTGGAGGGCGTAGGCGACGTTCTCGTGGATCGTCTTGTTCGGCAGCAGCCGGAAGTCCTGGAAGACCGCACCCATCTCGCGGCGCAGCCGCGGCACCTGGCGCATCGGCATCGTGCGCAGGTCGTGCCCGGCGACGAGGACGAGCCCGTTCGTCGCGGCCTCCTCGCGGAGCGCGAGCCGGAGCATCGTCGACTTCCCGGAGCCGGAGGGTCCGACGACGAAGACGAACTCGCCTCGGTCGATGTCGACCGAGACGTCGTCGACGGCCGCGCGGGTGGACCGGGGGTAGACCTTCGTGACGTTCTCGAAGCGGATCATGCGGAGGGGAGCGCCTCTTCGGCTCGGGTGCAGGGACCGCGGGCGAGCGCGGCTCTACGAGGATAGGCCGGTGACCGGGAGAACCCGGCGAGCCCCAGGCCATCGGCGGGTTGTCCCGCGCGGGAGGGCTGAACGTTGCGAGTTGTCGCAATGACCCGCGCGCCCGGCGGATCTTCCGGTTACGCTTCTCGCGCCCTGGACCCCCGCACCCGGGACCGAGGGCTCCCGCCACGCGACGCCCCTGTCCGTCGTGGCGCGTCGGAGTCGTGGTCAAGAAAGGACCCTCGTGCAACGTTTCCGTCCCCTCCTCGCCCTGCTTGCGGGCATCGCCGGTGCGGCCCTCGTGCCAGCCACCGGCGCCGCAGCTGCTCCCCACACGTTGCCCCCGTCGCCGGACAGTGGCTCGGCCAAGAGCGCCCCGTCGGCGCGCGCTCTGCTCGAGGCCGGGCTCGAGCGCAGCGGGCATGCCGCGTCCAACGAGGCCGAGGCCCAGCCCGCCTCATCCTTGTACGTCTCCGACGGCCTCGCGTCGTGGAACGTACCCGTGAACAGCAGCGGCGTCCCCAGCGGCTCGCCGGTGAAGTCCACGGCGCGCACCGACGTCGTCGTCGGCCCCGCCGGTGACGCCATGGCGTACCGGATCCCCGGGTCGTCCACGGTCAAGGTGTCCGCCATCGGTGCCAGCTCCACGGTGACGTACGACGAGTCCGAGGTTCCGGTCGGCTGGGCGCCCTTCGGCGACGGCTTCACGACCCGCAAGGCCGGGGCGCTCACGGCCCAGGCCACGAACCCGTGGATGTCCGCCGAGCTCGTGGCCCCCGATGGTGCCACGGACGCCGCGGTCTCCCCGTACGGCGGCTCCGCGGTCGTACGCGCTCCGGGCGGCTCGGGCACCCAGCTGTCCGTCGTTCCGACCCCGTTCTTCTCCACGACCGGGACCTCCGGGGGGACCATCGGGCTGTCCGAGTACACCCCTGGCCTGCCGACCCTCGCGCAGGAGCCGGGAGCCGGGGCGTTCCCGGGCGACGACGGCGCCACCTTCCTCGCGTTCGAGGGCACCGACCCGAAGAACGCCACGGAACACCACCTCTACGTCGACCACCAGGACGGTGGCGGCGCCGGTGGCACGACGTACACGAACCCGGTCGTGGTCGCGGAGGCCGGCGCCCGATGTGACGCCGCTGCGCCGGCGTTCGACCCCACGCGTAAGCTCCTCGCCTATGTCAAGGCCGTCGGCACCACACCGTCGAGCTGCTCGAAGTTCGAGGTCCGGGTCAAGCGCGCCGGCAGCGACAACCGGTTCGCCTCGAGCGACTCCGAGGTCCTCGTGTGGTCCGGGGCGTCGGGTGCTCCGGCCCCCACCGTCCTGTCGTGGGGTGCCAAAAACCCCACCGCCACCGAGATCCGCGTCGGCGGTGCGAACCGCTACGAGGTCGCCTACTTCACCTCCCTCTTCTACGAAGAGAACGAGTCCGACGCGGTGGTCCTCGCCGGGGGCAAGGCCTACGCCGACGCCCTGGCCGGAGGCCCTCTGGCCGTGGCCTCGAAGGGCCCGAGCCTGCTGACGCCGTCCTCCTCCCTGCACCCCGCGGCACGCGCCGCGATCGAGGAGACGCTCAAGCCGGGAGGCACGGTCTACATCCTCGGTGGAACGGTGTCGGTGTCCAACACCGTCAAGGACGACCTCGTGCGCGCCGGGTACAAGGTCACCCGCCTCGCGGGTGACGACCGGTACGAGGTCGCGGTCAACGTGGCCAAGGAGCTGGACAGGCTGCGCGGCAGGAAGCCCACCACCGCGTTCGTCTCCTCCGGCACGGCCTTCGCCGACGCGCTCGTCGCCGGCCCGCCGGCGGCCCAGCTCGACGCCCCGGTGCTGCTCTCCAACCGCTCGAAGCTCCCCGGAGTCACGAAGGCGTACCTCGACTCGCTCAGTGCGGACGCGGACATCTTCGCCATCGGCGGCAGTGGTGCCCAGTCGGTCATCGAGGACGACCGCACCACGGTCATCGGCGGTGACAACCGGTACGAGGTCGCGAGCAACGTGCTCGACTCGTTCTTCCCCGCCAGCTGGGTCGGGGCCATCGCCGACGGCCGCAACTGGCCGGACGCCGTCTCGGGTGGCGCGTTCATGGGACTGCTTGGTGAGCCGATCCTGCTCACCAACGGCTACAGCACCCTCCCGGACCCCACCCAGTCCCGGCTGCTGCGCTCACGTGCCTCGCTCGACTACATGTTCGCCTTCGGCGGGCCGAAGTCGGTCGCGGACGGCGCCTTGGAGAACGCGGTTAAGGCCGCGGGCGACCAGACGACGTACTTCGGGGCGGACGGCTAGTCACAGCCACCGCTCACGCACGACCGCTGGTCCCGGGGCCCTCTCGCCCCGGGACCAGTGGGTTTCGCAGGTGGCGAGTGCGCGGACGGAGAGCAGGCTCCTGCGCGTCTCCTCGGCGGGCCTGCGCGCGGGTCGGCCGAAGCGGTGGCGACGAGGACGGCTCCGTCATCCGGCGCCCGGACCCCTTCGGCGATCGCGCCGTCCCGGCGGGGGCGCGGCCCGGGCGTCCCCAGGCGCGGCGTCGGGGCGCGAGGGCCCCGGGAGGCCGCTGCCTGCTCAGGCCTCGGCCTTCTCCTGGGCCTTGCGCCACCGGATGCCGGCCTCGATGAAGTCGTCGATGTCGCCGTCGAAGACCTTGTCGGGGTTGCCGACCTCGTGCTCGGTGCGCAGGTCCTTGACCATCTGGTACGGCTGGAGGACGTAGGAGCGCATCTGGTCGCCCCAGCTGGCCTTGATGTCGCCGGCGAGCTCCTTGCGCTCGGCGGCCTCCTCGGCCTTCTTGAGCAGGAGCAGCCGGGACTGCATGACGCGCAGCGCCGCGGCCCGGTTCTGGATCTGGCTCTTCTCGTTCTGCATCGAGACGACGAGCCCGGTGGGCAGGTGGGTCATCCGGACGGCGGAGTCGGTGGTGTTGACCGACTGTCCGCCCGGGCCGCTGGAGCGGAAGACGTCGACCTTGAGGTCGTTCTCGGGGATGTCGATGGAGTCGGTGCCCTCGATGAGCGGGACGACCTCGACGGCGGCGAAGCTGGTCTGGCGGCGGCCCTGGTTGTCGAACGGGCTGATCCGGACGAGACGGTGGGTGCCGCCCTCGACGGACAGGTTGCCGTAGGCGTACGGCACGTTGACCTCGAAGGTCGCGGACTTCAGCCCGGCCTCCTCGGCGTACGAGGTGTCCATGACCTTCGTCGGGTGGCCGTGCCGCTCGGCCCAGCGCAGGTACATCCGCATGAGCATCTCGGCGAAGTCCGCGGCGTCCACTCCCCCGGCGCCGGCACGGATGGTGACGACCGCCTCCCGGGCGTCGTACTCGCCGGAGAGGAGGGTGCGGACCTCGAGGTTGGCGACGGCCTTCCGCAGGGACGTGAGCTCGCGCTCGGCCTCGGCCATCGTCTCGGCGTCGTCCTCCTCCTGGGCCATCTCGACGAGGACCTCGAGGTCGTCGACGCGCTGGTCCATGCCGGTGACGCGCTCGTGCTCGGCCTTGGCGCGGGACAGCCCGGAGGTCACCTGCTGGGCACGCTCCTGGTCGTCCCAGAGCGAGGGGTCGGCGGCCTGCTGCTCGAGGTCGTGGATCTGCTGCTCGAGGGCCGCGAGGTCGGTGACCTCCCGGACCGTCGACATCGTGGTGCGCAGGTCCTTGATCTCCTGGGTGAAGTCGGTGGCCACGAGGGGCAAGCCTACGCGAGCACCGGGACCGGCCCGGCCGCCGCCGGGAGGGCGTCCCCACTCCGGTTGCGACCCCACGTGACCGGGGTCACAGTGGGGGGTACTGGTCCCCTTCCCGGGGGTCGACAACGACGTCGACAGGGCCTCGGCCCGAGGGTGGGTGAGTCGGATGGCCACACGACAACGGGCCGTGGCGGCGGCCGGACTGGCAGGCGTGCTGCTCGCGACGGCGTCCTGCGCCTCCCAGGACGAGCCCGGGGAGGACGAGGGCTCCGGGACGACCCTGCGGATCGCCACCGTCGAGAACCGCGACCTCGTCCGCCTGCGGGAGCTGTCGCAGGCGTACACGTCCGAGCACCCGGGCGTCACCCTCGAGTGGGACACGCTCGAGGAGGGCCGGCTGCGCCAGCAGGTGATGACCGACATCGCCACCCAGGGCGGGCGCTACGACATCGTGACGATCGGGACGTACGAGGCGCCGATCTGGGCCGAGCGGGAGTGGCTGCGCCCGCTCGACGCCCTGCCGGCCGACTACGCCGAGGACGACCTCCTGCCGACCGTGCGCGAAGCGCTCTCGCACGACGGAACCCTCTACGCCGCACCGTTCTACGGCGAGTCCGCCATCACGATGTACCGCACGGACCTGTTCGAGCAGGCGGGGCTCACGATGCCGGACTCCCCCACGTGGGACGACATCGCCGGGGCGGCGGAGCGGCTCGACCAGGGCGACGTCAACGGCATCTGCCTGCGCGGACGCCCCGGCTGGGGCGAGAACGTCGCACTCCTCACCGCGATGGCCAACGCGGAGGGCGGCCGCTGGTTCACCGAGGACTGGACGCCCGACCTGCGCACCGGCGCGTGGACGACGGCGCTGCAGCGGTACGCGGACCTCCTCACCGAGCACGGGCCGGACGACGCCACGAGCCTCGGCTACACCGACGTGCTCTCGCTCTTCCAGGAGGGCAGGTGCGCGATCTGGGTGGACGCCTCGGTCGCGGGCTCGGCGCTCGTCGACCCGCAGTCCTCGCAGGTGGCCGACTCGGTCGGCTTCGCGCTGGCGCCCGACGCCGGGCAGTCGGTGCGCAGCAGCTGGCTGTGGTCGTGGGCGCTGGCCGTCCCGGAGAGCTCCGACGATGCCGGGCCGGCCCAGGAGTTCGTCACCTGGGCGACGTCGACGGAGTACACCGACCTCGTCGCGCGGTCCGACGGCTGGGCCAACGTGCCGCCGGGGACCCGTACCTCGCTCTACGAGAACGAGGAGTACCGCGAGGCGGCACCGTTCGCGGACGCGACGTTCGCCTCGATCGAGGAGTCCGACCCCGAGCAGCCGACGACCCAGCCGGTCCCCTACACCGGCATCCAGTACGTGTCGATCCCCTCGTTCCCGAGCATCGGCACCGCCGTCGGCAACCGCGTCGCCGCGGTCCTCGACGGGTCCGTCACCGTCGAGCAGGCCCTCGAGGACGCCCAGTGGGTGACCGAGAAGGTCATCGCCCAGTCCGAGCGCACCGAGGACTGAACCACCGCATCCGCCCGCCGACCTCGCGTCCCCCGAGGAGGACACCATGGCCACAGCCGGCTTCGCCCCCGACACCCCGCTCGAGGAGATCGACGACGAGCAGCTGCCCGTCGCGCCGCACAAACGGCACGGGCTCGGGCACTTCCTCGGGCTGTACGCGGCGGAGCACGTGGCCGCGACCGAGTTCGTCATCGGTGCGACGTTCGTCGGGCTCGGCGCCGACATCACCGACATCCTCGTCGGCCTGCTCATCGGCAACGCGCTCGCGGTGCTCAGCTTCACGCTCGTCACCTCGCCGATCGCCACGCGCACCCGGATGAGCCTGTTCGGCTACCTCGAGCGGTTCGGCGGGGACACCGTCGCGAAGTTCTACAACGGCGCGAACGTCGTCATCTTCAGCGCGATCTCGGCGGCGATGATCACGGTGTCGGCGACGGCGGTGCGCGCGCTCTTCGACATCCCACCGCAGGAGAAGGCGTACCCGACGAGCTTCCTGTTCGTCGTCGTCGCGGTGGCTGTGGGCGTGATCGTCGTCCTCGTCGCGGCGTTCGGCTTCAACGCGCTCACCGAGTTCGCCGGCATCTGCGCGCCGTGGCTCATGGTGATGTTCACCGTGGGCGGGATGGTGCTCATCCCGTCGCTCGCGCAGACCGTCACGGGCTACACCGAGCTGCGCAGCTTCCAGGACTTCGTCGACATCGCGGGGTCGAGCGTGTTCACCGGGACGAACGCCGAGGGCGAGCCGGGCATCGGCATCTGGGAGGTCATCGGGTTCGCCTGGGCGGCCAACACGTTCGCGCACTTCGGGCTCATCGACATGGCGCTGCTGCGGTACGCGAAGAAGCCGTCGTACGGCCTCGCGACGAGCACGGGGATGATGTTCGGCCACTACGTGGCGTGGATCTCGGCGGGCCTCATGGGTGCGGCGACGGCAGCGACGATGGAGATCAGCATCATGGTGGCCGAGCCGGGTGACGTGGCGTTCTACGCGCTGGGGCTCTCGGGGTTCGTCATCGTCATCGTCGCGGGGTGGACGACGGCGAACTCCAACCTGTACCGGGCCGGGCTGGCGGCACAGGCGCTGCTGCCGAGGATGCCGCGGTGGCGGGTGACGATGCTCGTCGGGCTCGGGGTGGTGTTCGCGAGCCTGTTCCCGTTCGTCTACCGGAGCATGCTGCCGCTGCTCACGTACGCGGGGCTCATCCTCGTGCCGGTGGGCGGGATGGCGCTGGCCGAGCACTGGGTGCTGCCGCGGTTCGGGATGACGCAGTACTGGGCGCAGTACAAGGGGCTGCGGACCAACGTGCCGGCGATCGTCACGTGGGGCGTGTGCCTGGCGTTCGGGTTCGGGCTGGACGTCCTCGATGTCATGCCGTTCTACTACCTGTTCCTGCCGACGTGGGCGCTGTCGGTCGTGCTGTACACGGTGCTGGCGCGGCGGTTCGGGGCCGGGGACGACTTCAGCGAGCAGGTGTCGAAGGAGGTGGCGTTCCAGCGGCGGGTGACCGAGTTCCAGGCCGAGCAGGCCAAGCGGGAGCCGCACGACCACGCCCCGGACCGCCGGCCGCTCACGTTGGCGATCCGCGCGGTGTGGCTCGTCGTCGGGCTGGTCGTGCCGTTCGTGCTCGGGTGGCGGGTGATGTTCGCCAGCCCGGACCTGTTCGAGTACTTCCTCAACCGCGAGATGTTCTACGCGGTGACGATCTGGTGCACGGTCGTGTACTTCGCGTTCGCGTGGTGGGACCTGCAGCGCGGCAAGCAGTGGCGGCGCTCGCAGGCGCCGTCGGACGGCGGGCCGGACACCGACGAGGTGACCCCGGAGGACGAGACCCCAGCGCCTGCCGAGGCGCGTTCACGCTCCCGCCAGACCGTCGGCTGACGTGGCGTCCGCACCATCCATCACCAAGGACATCGCCAGATCCCTCTTCGTGTGGTTCCCCCCGAATCGTGGAGGGCTTCTCTATGCGGCTTCCCGGTCGGGGGAACCACAATCAGCAGTCGCGTGAACATGCCGTCCACAGGTATTGACTATTGCTCTCGAGGATGCCGCGCTGGCGGGTGACGGCGCTCGTCGCAGGGCCGCCGGCCCAGGCCGCTCTGCACTCTGCTGTCGGCAGAACGCTGCACCCGTCGCCGGAGATGGGTCTACCGTCGGGCCATGAGCACCGTCGTCCCGCTGCATCGTCCGGTCTCATCCACCTCGCCTGCCCGGGCAGAGCCGCTGTGGCGCGAGGCGGTGGGGACAGAGCTGCGCCGCGAGCGCGCCGAACGGGCCGAACGTCTCGTCGACGTCGCGGACCGCGCCGGCGTGTCGGTGCAGTACCTCTCCGAGATCGAGCGTGGCCGCAAGGAGGCGTCCTCCGAGGTGTTGGCCGCCGTCGCCGGCGCCCTCGACCTCACGGTCGCCGAGCTGGCCGGCCGCACCTCGACACGTCTAGGGCGCCCAAGCGCGCCGAACGGCACCGTACGGCTGGCTGCCTGAGACACGGCATCATCCTGCTGCCGTCCGCGGCGGGACGACGGAGTCCACCATGCCGTACTCCACGGCCGCCTCCGGCGTCAGGACGAGGTCGCGTTCGGTGTCCTCACGCACCTGTTGCCGGCTTCGCCCGGTGTGCCGGGCGAGCAGCTCCTCCTGCATCGTCCTGACCCGCTCCACCTCGTCGGCCTCGAGGATGAGGTCCGGGATCGTGCCGCGGCCCTCCGCCGCGGGAGCGTGGACGACGATCCTGGCGTGGGGGAGGATCTGCCGGTAGCCGGGTGCGCCACCCGCCAGGAGCACCGCGGCACTCGCCACCGCCTGACCGACGCACGTGGTCTCGACCCGCGCCCGTACGTACTGCATCGCGTCGTAGATCGCGAGCGTCGCGGGGATCTGGCCGCCGGGCGAGTTGACGTACAGGCTGATGGGCTCGTCCGGCCGGTCCGTCTCCAAGTGGAGCAGCTGGGCGATCGTGGCGTTCGCTACACCGTCGTCGATGGGCGTCCCGACGTAGACGATGCGGTCTGCGAGCAGCCGACTGTAGACGTCGACAGTGCGCTCGCCCTGCGGGGTCCGGGTCGTGACGTACGGGATGGTGTAGCTGCTCGTGACCGGCAGTCTCGAGTGCTCGCTCATCGAACGCCCCCCAGGCCGACCACGCGCCGGCCGTCCGGCAGCACGTCCTCGATCCCGCCCACCACGGCGTCGACGAAGCCGTACTCGAGCGCCTCGTGCGCGCTGAACCAGCGGTCGCGGCGAGAGTCCCGCTCCACCGTCGCCCGGTCCTGGCCGGTGTCCTCGGCGATGAGCCCGATGACGGTGTCCCGGGTCTCGCGCAGGTCCTCGGCCTGGATGGCGATGTCCATCGCCGTCCCGCCGATGCCTGCCGAGCCCTGGTGCAGCAACACCTTGGAGTGGGCCATGGCGAATCTCTTGCCCTTCGTGCCCGAGGACAGGAGGAACTGCCCGGCGCTGTAGGCCATCCCGAGGTTGACGGTGCGCACGTCATTGGGGACGGCCCGCATGCAGTCACGGATGGCGAGCATCCCGGGGACGGAGCCGCCGGGAGAGTTGACGAGCAAGTGGATGTCCGCTCTCGGGTCATCCAGCGAGAGGAGCAGCAGCCCGTTGCAGATGCGGTTGCTGTTCCAGTCCTCCAGCGGCTCGCCGAGCAGCAGCACCCTGCGGTCGAAGAGTCGTCGGCTCAGCTCGGTGTCGAGAGAGCGGTCACGGTGAGGTCGGTCGTCGTCCATGCCGACCACGATGCGCGCACAAGAGGGCCGGGCGGAAGCAGATCCTGCTGTGGGCGGATCTGCCCACAGCGGAGCGTCACAGGGTGGCGTCCGTCAACGCCTCGGGTTCCACCCGAACAGCGTCCCTGCGGTATCGGAGCGTCTCTCGGGTGGCGTCGGGGACGCAGTGGCGGGCGGGGCGTCATCCGACCGCGCAGCGGCAGGTGGTCGTGTCGGAGACAAGACGACAGGTCAGGGTTGGACGACGTCGGAGCGGGCGCGGGACTCCACCCGGATGGTGATGCTCACCCCGAGGTCACGCAACAGGCCACCGACCATCGGCAGCTGGGCCTGGCCGGTCAGGGCGACCACTGCGGTCCGACCGTCCGGTGTCCCGGTCCCCGGGGCGAGCCCCCACGCCACGACCGAGCGTGGCCGCTGCTCCCGGGCGAGGTACTCCGCCGCCCGGGCCCGCACCGAGGCATCGCTGAGCGGCACCGACTCCCCCACCCCACCCCGGTAGGCGCCCTCGTCCAGCGCGTTCGCCGCCGACAGCGCGGCGCCGTCGGCGGCGTCGAGCAGGCGCATCCGGGACAGGTGCGCCGACGTGACCGCCACACCACCCGCGACGAGCATCATCGCGATGAGCGTCAGCCCGAGGATGTAGATGCTGATCGTCCCCCGCTCGTCCCGACGGGATCCCGCTGCCGGGGAGGTCACGGCAGGCTCCGGAACCGGTCGACCGTCGACACGTGCGAGGCGGACACCGGGATGGTCAGAGGCACCGCGTCGGCGAAGAACGCCGGCACCAGCGGCAGCGGCACCCGCACCGTCGCCGTGGTGCGCACCTGCCCGCCCGGGCGCAGGCACGGGCTGCCGTCGCACGCGA
Organism: Phycicoccus sp. CSK15P-2; assembly: GCF_016888005.1. Taxonomy (GTDB): domain Bacteria; phylum Actinomycetota; class Actinomycetes; order Actinomycetales; family Dermatophilaceae; genus Phycicoccus. Next base: position 78,859 of record NZ_JAFDVE010000013.1, read on the forward strand.
TCTCGACCCGCCCGATGTCGCCGAACCGCTGGTCCTCGAACGAGATCCGCGCCGCCGAGTGCGCGCGGGCCGCGGCGTCCTCACCGGCGTCGGCGGTGACGAACGCCCGCCCCGACTCGCGGGCCGCCTGGCTCACCGCGAACGCCCCCGCCTGCACCCGGCCCAAACACATCACGAGATAGACGAGCGGCACGAGCATCAGCACCCCGAGGGACACGAACTCCACGACGGCGCTGCCCCGCTCGTCCCGGCGCACCAGTGGGCGGGTCACTGGTCCTCCGCGAAGGCCCGGCCCACGACGTCGAGCCGACCCTCCGGGCCGAACAGCCCGAGCACCGGCACCGGGGCGACGACCCGCACCTCGACGACCCGAACTCCCCCGACGACCGTCTCGCGCGAGCTGACAGACCGCGAGTAGCGCGGCGAGAGCGAGGCGCTGACGAGCTCCTGGGTGCGCGCGACCGCGGCACCGGGCACCGCATCAGCGCGCGCCCCGTACCGCGCCCCTTCGGAGGCGCACGACACGAGCGTGTTGCGGGCGTGCAGCGCCAGACCGAGCTGCAGCACGGCGAGGAAGAGCGCGATGAGGAGCACGGACACCATCGAGAAGTCGACGACGGCCGCGCCCGCCTCGTCGCGGCGGGCGTCCGACACGAGCGTCGTCAGCCGACGGTGCTCATGGCCCGCTGGAACATCCGGACCAGCTCGTCCTGCGCCACGGTGAGAAGCGCCGCGACGAGCAGCGCGGTCATCAGGGTGATGAGCACCCAGCCGGGGACGTCGCCCCGTTCCGGGCGGCGTGGCGCTCCGAGGGCGAGACGCAGAGCGGCCTGGTGGCACCGACGGGCGAGAGTACGCGTCGAGGTCATCGTGGGTTCCTTTCGATCGGTCACAGCGTGAAGCGGAAGAGGCTGAAGCCCGGGTAGACGGCGAAGAGGACGGTGACCGGCAGGATGAGGAAGACGACCGGCACCATCATCGCGATCTCCTTGCGACCGCCCGCCTCCATGAGGCTGCGCCGGCCCTCCTCCCGGACGTCCTGGGCCTGAGCGCGGAGCACGTCGGCGAGCGGAGTGCCGCGCTGCACCGCGACGACGACGCCGTCGACGAAGCGGCGCAGGCTGGGCAGGCCGGTGCGGTCGGCCAGCCCCTGGAGCGCGGACGGCAGGTTGGCGCCGGCGCGGGCATCGGCCAGGCAGCGGCGCAGCTCGGCCGCGAGCTCACCCTGCGACAGGCGGCAGACCCGCTCCAGCGCGCCGACCGCACCCTCACCGGCGCCGACGGCGAGCGCGAGCAGCTCGGCGACCGTGGGGAACTCGGCGAGCATCCTGCGCTCCCGCCGGTTGGCGCGGGCGGACAGCAGGTAGTCGGCCCCGGTCAGGCCGAGCGCGAAGCCGATGCCGGTCATGAGCAGGACGACGACGACCGAGGTGCCACGCGACACCGCCCCGAGCGTGCCGAGCGAGGCGGCGCCGACGGCCCCGAGCACGCCCCACAGGACCTGCTCGGCCCGGAAGCGGTCGACGTCCGGTGCGTCCCCGGCGCGCAGCTGGCGGCTGCGCACCGACGCAGCCCCGCCGAGCACTCGCTCCACACCGACGGCGAGCTCCCGCACGAGGGGCACGGCGACGATACGGACGAGACCCGAGTGCTCCGGGCCGTCACCGAGCAACCGGGACGGCCGAGGGGTGTCGCGCAGGTAGGGCAGGACCCGGTCGGCGAGGCCGTGCCGCCGGTTGCGGGGCAGGCCGCGCCACACCATGAGCAGGCCGAGCCCCGCGACGAAACCGAGCAGGGCGCCTTCACGGACGAGCCCGCTCACCGCAGCACCCGCCGCTCCTCGGGCAGCCGCCCGATCCGCATCATGACCCAGTAGGCCAGCCCGGTGACGGCGGCGCCTGCCGCGAGGACCGCCGCACCGAGGGCCGTCGAGTACGCCGCGACCGACCGCGGGTTGGACGACAGCAGCGCGAGGATGAGCCACGGCGCCGCGACGGCGAGCCGGGCCGCGTTGACCGTCCAGGACTGGCGCGTCTCGAGCTCCGCGCGGGTGCGGGCGTCCTCCCGCAGGAAGGTGGAGAGCGTGCGCAGCAGGCGCCCGAGGTCGCTGCCCCCGACCTCGCGGGCGATCCGCAGGCTCTCGACCAGCCGGTCGCCGACGGGGTCGCTGAGCCGCTCCTTGAGCCGGTCGAGGCAGTCCGCGAACCGCCCGGTGAGCCGGTAGTCGTCGGCGAACTGGCGGAACGGATCGCGCAGCTCCTCCGGCCCACGCTCCCCCAGCTGGGCCAGGGCCTCGGGCAGAGCGAGCCCGGCCCGGACCGCCGAGGTGATGTTGTCGACGGCCTCGGGCCACAGGTCACGCAGCACGGCACGGCGGGCTCGAGCACGACGCCGGACGACGCCGATCGGCACGCCGCCGGCGATCGTTGCGAAGCACACGGCGATGGGCAGGACGCCGATGGTCAGCTGGACGATCGCCAGGACGAGGAGGAACGCGAGCACGCACGCGACGAGGAGCGTCCGGACCGACAGGCCGGCGAACCCGGCCTGGACGACCTCGTCGGAGAGCCTGCTGATCGGCCCGCCCCGGCGGCCCGGGCGCGGCTCGTCGGGCGTCGGGACCCACATGCTCCACCAGACGAGGAACAGGCCCACCCCCACCCCGAGGCCTACGAGCAGCCCGCTCACGACGGCCCCTGCGCCAGCAGGGCGGCGACGTCGTACCCCGCCCGCTCGAACCGGTCGACGTGCGGCGGGAAGCCGTCGGCCCGCACGAGGTGGTCACCCCGGCGGACGAACAGCTCGGCGATCTCGACGACGTCCTCCTCGGCACGACCCGGGACCGCCGCGATCTCGCGCACCACCCGGCGCCCGTCCCGCTCCAGCGCCGCGTGGACGACGAGGTCGATCGAGGACGCGACCGTCGGCACGACGAAGCGCGCCGACACGTTCTCGCCCGCCAGCAGCGGCAGCGTGCACATCTTCGTCACGGCCTCGCGGGCACTGTTGGCGTGGATCGTGCACATCCCGGGCAGGCCCGAGTTGAGGGCGATGAGGAGGTCGAGGCTCTCGGCCTGCCGGACCTCGCCGACGATGATCCGCGATGGCCGCATCCGCAGCGCCTCCTTGACGAGCCGGCGCAGCGGGATCTCACCGGTCCCCTCCAGCGAGGGCTGGCGGCACTGCATCGCCGCGACGTCGCGGTGCGGGATGCGCAGCTCGAAGACCTCCTCGCACGTCACGACTCGCTCCCGCGCCGGGATGGCCGACGCCAGACAGTTGAGCATCGTCGTCTTGCCCGCCTGGGTCCCGCCCGCGACGAGGATGTTCAGGCCCGCCGCCACCGCGGCCTCGAGGAACCGCGCCGCCTGCGCGCTCATCGTGCCCAGCCGCACGAGGTCCTCCATCGAGTCGGCCTTGACGACGAACTTGCGGATGTTGACGTACCAGTGGTCCCGCGTGATGTCCGGGATCGCCACGTGCAACCGGCTGCCATCGGCCAACACGGCGTCGACGAACGGAGTCGACAGGTCGACCCGACGCCCGGACGCCTTGAGCATCCGCTCCACGAGGTCACGCACCTGGTCGTGGGTGAGCAGCGTCGTCGTCAGCTCCGATACGCCGTCCCGCGCGACGAACACCCGCGACGGCTCGTTGACCCAGATCTCCTCGACCCGCGGGTCGTCGAAGTACTGCTGCAACGGCCCGTAGCCGACAACGCTGTCCCACACCGCCTTCGACGCCGTCTCGACGTCCTCGAGCACCGGCATCCCACCGGACATCGACCGCTCGTCGTAGTCGGACACCGCGTCCTTGACCAGGCGGCGCACCGCGCCCTCGTCCCGGACCGGGTCGAGCCCCGAGCGCCGGATGAGCTCACGGACCTCGCCCTCCAGTGTGCGCACGGCATCCACGCGCGTCCCTCTCGTTCTCGGCCGCCCTCCCTCTGAGCCGCCCCTGCACGTCCAACCCAACACCACGAGGCGCTCGAACGCACTCATGTGTCCACCACCCTGTGGACAACCCACCCTGTGACCATTCCCACAGCCGGGGGCAGCGATGTCGTCGAGCACGGAGCTCCGCCATCAGCCCAGGCTCGACGGAGTCGAAGTAGCGGCACGTCGAGCTACGGCGAGCGCGCCTCCTCGAGGGCCTTCGCGATACTCGAGGTCTTGGCGACCAGACGCCGGTGACGCTCGTACAGCCCGGTCTCGGGGTCCACACCCTCATCCAGGGGTCCGGCCGGTGTGAACCCGTGGTCGGCGTACATCCGGGCCACCGCGTACCGCTCCGCGTCGATCACGAGGAACCTGCTGGGGATGTCACCGGTGGCCGCGGCGACCATCTGCCTCAGAGCGTGAGACAGCAGCCACCCTCCTTCACGCCCTCCGCGCAAGTGAGAGCCCAGGGTCAGCCGTGCCAGGAGATAGGCGGGTGTAGGAGCTCGGGCGCCACCTCGTAGACCTCTGGAGGCGAAGTCATCCGCCTCGATCATGGTGAGCGCCAGGGCGAAGTACCCCAGGACCGGCGTCCGGTCCCGGGCCGCGGCATCGTCGGAGTCGACCAACAGGAAGGTGGACGCAGTACGTCGACGGCAGGCATCCACCGCCACGTTCGACAGCCACGAGTCGTAGGACTCGTCACCACACGAGAAAGCCCCCAGGTCGTACCCGGGAGCCTTCTCCGGCGTGAGCCTGACGAGGTGTCGAGAGGTCACCTCACGTCGAGGTCCGGCGCGCCTCGCATCGCCTCGACCAGGGCCGGCATCGGATCCGGGGTGTCGATGGTCGCCATCATGTGGTCGAAGAGCTCGGCATCCATGAGCGTCCTGTCCGCGCGCGCCACGACCCGGGCTGCGGCATCGTGCAGGACCTCTCTGGCCCAGGCACTCTTGCTGACGCCCAGGATCTCGGCAGCCACCTCGATGTCGTCGGCCGTCGTCATGTCCAGCCGGAGGGTGAGGCTGCGGTGCTTGGCCGAACGCAGGGCACGTGCGTCCCGGTCCTGCTGGGTCGTAGCCATCGACGTCCTCCCCTCTCACAGTCCGACTCTTACGGGCTGACCGATGTCCTGCACCCAGCGTATGACATTCGTCTTACGCCTTCAAGGCGATAGGGCCAGCCCCTCCTCTGACGTCGTACCGGACCCACAGATGACCTGCGAACCACTCGCCAGAGGGACGGGTCAGCGGGTCCAGTACCCGCTGACGTCGACGACGAGATGCGTCGCGGAATACGTGTACAACGTGACGGTGCCCTCGGACGAGACCTTCGCGACGACCGAGTTCGCCACCGTGCTGCCCGTCGTGTAGTTGAGGCGGCCGTCCTGACACCGGGCTGCCTGTGGAAAACTCCGCGGCCGCTGGGCGCCGACTGCCTAGCGTCGCCGCCATGGAGCTCCGGCTGACCGTGCACGTCCCGCAGCGCCGCACCCGTCCCGTCGACGTTGTCATCGACGCACGCGAGGGCGCGGCCGCCGGGCGGCTGCGGGGCGCGCTGGCCGACCATCTCGGGCTGCCGGTGCCGGTGCTCTCCGTCGAGGGCCGGCCGGTCGCCGACGACGCGGTGGTCGGGATGCCGCCGCTCCTCGACGGCGCGTCCGTGACGGTCGAGGGCACCGAGGCGCTGCGCGGCGGCGGCGCGGACGGTGGAGGGAACCGTCCGCGCGCCGTCCTCGAGGTCGCGGTCGTCGGGGGGCCCGACGCCGGACGCAGCCGCCCACTCGGACCGGGCGGCACGGATGTCGGCCGCTCCCCCGACACCGGGCTCCGGCTCGAGGACCCCGCGCTCAGCCGGCGGCACGCGCGGTTCACCGTCGACGCGGACGGCGTGGCCGTCGAGGACACCGGCTCGACGAACGGAGTGGTCGTCGACGGCCGTCCGGTGGACGGTGCCCAGCGGGTCGACACCGCCTCGACCATCGTCATCGGCGCCAGCACCCTCCGGCTGCGCAGGGTGGCACCACCCGGACTGCCGGTCGTCCACCCCGGCGACGGCACGGTGCTCCTCGCGCCGGGGCGCCGTCCGGTGGCGTCACCGCCGGCGGTCGAGGTCGAGGCGCCCCGCGCGCCCACGGAACCGACGCGCGCACGTGTGCCGTGGGTCGCGGCGCTCGTCCCCGTCCCGGTGTTCGCCGCCATGGCGTTCTTCCTCGGGCCGCACCTGCTGGCCTTCGCGTTGCTCGGGCCGGTCGTCGTCCTCGCCACGGCACTCACCGACCGGGTCGGGGCACGCCGACGCCATCGCGCCGCCCTCGCCGACCACGCCCGAGCGACCGCCGAGGCGCGCAGCCGGTTCGAGAGCGCGCTCGCGGAGGAACGACGGATGCGCGAGCGCGTCCACCCCGACCTCCACGAGGTGCTCCGCCGCGCCGAGCACCGGCTCGCCGGGCTGTGGTCGGCCCCGGACGACCTGCGCGTGCGCGTCGGCATCGGCACCGTCCCGGCCACGACGACCTGGAGGGACGGCTCGGAGGTGGAGCGAGGGGAAGCCGTCGCCGTGCCCGTGGTCGTCGACCTCGCGGAGGGCCACGTGCTCGGCGTCGTGGGACCCCAGGGCGAGACACGCGCCCTGCTCACCGGGGTCGTCGGTCAGCTCGTCGTCCGCTGCCCGCCGTCGGCCCTCGGTGTCGAGGTCCTCGGGCCACCGGACGACGCGTGGCGCTGGCTCGGGCTCCTCCCACACCCTCCTCGTGCCGCGCGCCGCCTCGTCGTGGTCCCGGACGCCGCCGGGGCTGGCTCGTCGGTGACGGAGACCGGCGACGACACCCTGCTGCTCGTCGCGGCCGAACGCCGCGAGGAGCTCCCGGACGGCTGCGGGGCGGTCCTGGAGTGCCTGGGAGGTGGGCGGCACGTCCTGCACCACACGGGCGGGCCGACCCCGCTCGTCGCCGACGGAGCAGGCCCCGCGTGGGCCGAGCGCGTCGCGCGCGCCCTCGCGCCGGTCCGCCTCGGCGGTTCCGGGGGCGCCGCCGCGCTGCCGCGCGCCGTCGGTCTCACGAGCCTGCTCGACCACCCCCTCGACGTCGCCGGGGTGCAGCGCGGGTGGGCCGCGAGCGACGGCCCGGTCGCGGCCGTCGGGGTCCGCGACGGCGGGACCTTCCGCCTCGACCTGCGCGCCGACGGCCCCCATGTGCTCGTCGGCGGGACCACCGGCTCGGGCAAGTCCGAGTTCCTCCGGACGCTCGTCACGGGCCTGGCCCTCGGGTCGCCCCCCGAGCAGCTGACGATGCTGCTCGTCGACTTCAAGGGCGGTGCCGCGTTCGGCCCGTGCGCGACGCTGCCGCACGTCGTGGGGCTCGTCACCGACCTCGACGACCACCTCGCCGGGCGCGTGCTGCGCTCGCTCGGGGCCGAGCTGCGCCGCCGCGAGCGGGTCCTCGGCGACTCGGGGGCGAGCGACCTCGACGACCACCACGCACGCCCGGGCGCCGAGCCGCTCCCCCGCCTCGTCGTCGTGGTCGACGAGGTGCGGGCCCTCGTCGACGAGCTGCCCGACCTCGTGAGCGGCCTGGTCCGGCTCGCCGCGCAGGGCCGCTCGCTCGGCATCCACCTCGTGCTCGCCACCCAGCGCCCGTCCGGAACCCTGACCCCCGAGATCCAGGCGAACGTCAACCTCCGCGTGGCCTTCCGGGTGCGCGACCGGGCCGACTCCGTCGGTGTCGTCGAGGACGCCGCGGCCGCCGACCTGCCCGCCGACACCCCCGGTCGAGGTCTCGCTCGGGGCGGGGACGGCCGGCTCGTCGCCTTCCAGGTGGCCCTCGTCGCCCCCGAGAGCGCGGGGCCGCCGGTGACCGTCCGCCCGCAGGGCACGGACCGGGCGACGAGCGACCGGGACCGCGCCGCGGAGACGGCCGCGGTCGTCGACGTCGTACGGAGCGCCCACGACGATCGTGGCGGCACGGCTCCGCGACGCCCGTGGCTCCCGCCGCTGCCCGAGGCCCTGGAGCCGGCCTCCCTCGGCCCGAGCGGCCTGGCCGTCGTCGACGAGCCCGAGCGACAGCGGCGGGTCACCCTCTCCTGGAGCCGCGACGTCGCTCTCTGGCGGGTCGTGGGCCGGCCACGCAGCGGACGCACGACGGCGCTCTCCGCGGTCGTCCGGGCCGCCACCTCCGAGATGCCGCCCGGTGACCTGCACGTCCATGCGGTCGCCCCGGACACCCCGGCGTGGGCGGGCCTCCCGCACGTCGGCACCGTCGCCGCGCCGCACGACACCGCCGCGGTTCGCGCCCTGCTCTCCCATCTCGAGTCGGTCGTCGGGGACGCCTCGGCCGAGGCGTCCCGGGGCCGCACGGTGCTGCTCGTCGTCGACGGGTGGGAGCAGCTGGCGGAGCACGACGACCCCCGTGACGCCACCCCGTCGTCCGAGCGCCTGCTCCGCCTGCTGCGCGACGGCGCCGGCCGCGGCTTGGTCGCCGCCGTCTGCGGCGGTCGGGACCTCCTGCGCTCCGCGTGGTCCGCACTCGGCGGGCGGACCCTCGTGCTCGGCACCCCGGACCCCCTGGACGCCGCCCTGCTCGGCCTGCCCGCCGGGGTCCTCTCGCCCGACGCCCCACCGGGACGAGGCCTGCTCGCGGCGGACGGCCGCGAGCTGCAGGTGGCCCGGCCCTCGGAGAGGGACTGGGCGCGACGTGGTCGTCGTCCGGTCACACCGGACGCCGCACCGTGGCGCTACCGGGCGCTCCCCACCCGGGTGACCCGACTCGACATCGCGCCGGAGCACCGGCCGCGCGACGGCCTGCTGCTCGGCCTGGCCGGCCCGACGGCGGGCGCGTGGGCCTGGCAGCCCGCGGTGCACGGACGCCGGCTGCTCGTCGCGGGACCACCCCGGTCGGGCCGGACGACCGCCCTGGCGACCCTCGCCGCATCCGCCACGGCCGCGGACCGGCCGGTCGCGGTGGTGTCGCCGACCACCGGGCCCGGCCGGTGGCCCTGCCCCGTCCTCGGCCCGGACGACGCCGACACCCTGGTCACCCTGCGCCGGGAACATCCCGAGATGGTGCTGCTCGTCGACGACGCCGACCGGCTGTCGGACTCCGCCGTCCTCCCCGTCGTGGCCGAGATCGCGGCGCTCGTCGACCGGGACCACGGCGCCGTGGCCGTCGCGACGACGACCTCAGGACTGCTCGGCCGGTTCCGGGGCCTCGACGTGGACGTCGCCCGGCACGGCACCGGGGTGCTGCTCCGCCCCGCCCGCCACGACGGCGACCTGCTCGGGGTCGCGCGGGTCGACGTCCCGGCGGTCCAGGGGCTGCCGGGACGGGGCGTCGTGGTCGTCGACGGCGTGGCATCGGCGCTCCAGGTGCTCGCCGACCAGCCCGAGCCGGCCCCGGCCGGCCGGTGACGTCAGGCGTCGCCGAGACCGTCCGGGTCCGGTACCCGTGCGGCCACGGCCGCCCCGCCGGTGAGCAGCGCGACGAAGAGCACGCCCGCCCCGAGGGCCGTCCGGCCGGCCTGCACCAGGCTCCAGCCGACGGGCACGAGCAGCGCGTTCCATACGACGGTCGGCGTCCGCGGCCAACGCTCACGGCCCCACCACCCGCGGGCCAGCACGGCCAGACCTGCCGCACCCAGGAGGATGAGCAGCCCGGACATCACGACGCGAACGGGGTCGCTGCCCTCGCCGACGGCCAGCTCGTAGCCGTAGAAGCCCACGACCCCGACGAGCACCAGCGACTGGAGGGCACACAGGGCCGCGGCGACGGTCCGGGGAGCGCGCCGGGCTTCGGCGTCGGGGTCGGGCACCTTGGCAGCGTAGGGCCCGTCACCCGGCGGGAACATCCGGGGCCCTCCCGTCCGTTGTCCCGCCGTGACCTCTGAAACACCGTTCTCCGACACCACCGGACACGCGCCCAGGCTCTAGCCGGATTGGGTCGGTCACGGTAGAGTAACGCTAAGGACGTCTGTGCGTAACTCGTCCGAAACGGGGCTGCAAGGGTGCACCCCGCGGCCCCGAGCACCCACCTCTCCTGCCGGTGTCCGCATTCTGCTCAACCCCCGCTGACAAGGAGCACCACCCATGGACTGGCGCGACCGCGCTGCCTGCCTCGACGAGGACCCCGAGCTGTTCTTCCCCATCGGGAACACCGGCCCGGCGATCGCTCAGATCGAGGAGGCCAAGGCCGTGTGCCGCCGGTGCGAGGTGCTCGACACGTGCCTGAAGTGGGCGATCGAGTCCGGCCAGGACGCCGGCGTGTGGGGTGGCATGTCCGAGGACGAGCGCCGCGCGCTCAAGCGTCGCAACGCCCGCGCCCGCCGCGCCGGCTGACCCCAACGCGCGGCCGGCCACCGGTCACCGCGTCGACACGGGCCGCAGCTTCCCGACGAAGGTGACGCGCGTCCCCGTCGGATGGGCGTTCTCCCAGCGGATCCTCCCCCGCAGGTCCTGGACGAACGACGTCACGATCCGCGTACCGAGCCCGGCGAGCACCGGCCGGAAGCCCGCGGGCAGCCCGGCACCGTCGTCGGTCACGGTCACCGTGAGGTCGTCCCCGCCCTCGACGGGCTGCCGGTCGACCCCCACGACGACGGTCCCGTCGCGGTCGGCGAGGCCGTGCTCGACGGCGTTCTGGACCAGCTCGCTGATGATCATCGCGAGCGCCGTCGCATCCTCGGCCCGGACCCGTCCGAACGACCCCTCGAACCGCGAGTCGACGTGGTGCTCGCGCGTCGCGACCTCGACGACCGCACGCAGCCCGCGCAGCGCGATCTCGTCGAAGGCCACGGTCTCGTCGAAGCCGCTGCTCAGCGTCTCGTGGACGAGCGCGATCGTCGCCACCCGTCGCACGGCCTCGTGGAGCGCGGCCCGGGCGTCCTCCTCCGGCACCCGCCTCGCCTGCAGCCGGAGCAGGGCCGCCACGGTCTGCAGGTTGTTCTTCACCCGGTGGTGGATCTCCCGGATCGTCGCGTCCTTGGTGAGCAGCTCCTGCTCTCGGCGGCGGAGCTCGGAGACGTCGCGCAGGAGCAGCATCGCGCCCCGGCGCACCCCACCCTCGGTGAGCGGGATCGCGCGCATCGTCACCGTCGCCGAGTCCGTCTCGACCTCGGTGCGCCACGACGCCCGGCCCATCACGACGACGGCCAGCGACTCGTCGACCGAGCGGTCCCCCTCCGCCGCGAGGTCGGCGACGATCTTGGCCAGGCTCTCCCCGGTGACGTCCCCGACGTGTCCCAGCCGGTGCACCGCCGACACCGCGTTGGGGCTGGCGTAGCGGACCATGCCCTCGGCGTCGAGGTGGATGACACCGTCGCCCACCCGCGGGGCGCCGCGTCGCAGCCCGGTGGGTGCCGACGGCGACGGGAACTCGCCCGTCGCGACCATCCGCAGGATCGCGTCCGCGAGGTCGCGGTACGTGAGCTCCAGCCGGCTCGGCGTCCGCCCACCGGTGAGGTTCGTGTGCCGCGTGACCACCGCGACGACCCGACCGCCGCAGGTGACCGGCACGGCGTCCTCGCGGATCGACATGTCGTCGCGCCGGGCCGGTACCGGTGACGTGACGAGGCGGCGCTGCCGGGCGGCCTCGTCGAGCATGGCCGCCCGGGTACGGGTCGAGGCCCGGCCGACGATGTCGTCGTAGAAGACCATCGGCCCGGTGTTCGGCCGGACGTGCGCGACGGCACGCCAGCCGTCCAGCCCTCCGCGGACCCACAGCACGAGGTCGGCGAAGGAGAGGTCGGCGACGAGCTGCCAGTCCCCCACGAGCAGGTGCAGCCACTCGGACTCGGCGGGCTCGAGGTCCGTCGTCTGCCTCAACATCCCGGCCAGCGTGCTCACGGAACCCGAGCATAGGGAACTGCCCCGGACGGCCCGGCAGACGCCGCCATCTGGCAGGGTGCACGCTGGGGGCGACGAGAAGCGATGCGACGCGCGAGCCACCGAGGAGAGCCGCATGAGACACCCGGCCACCCCCCGCCCCGTCACCGCCCGGGCGGCCGCCGCCCTCGCCGCTGCCGCCCTGCTGGGGGGTTGCACCGACAACGGCGGTGCCGACACCACCTCCCCGAGCGCGACCCCCACCGCCGGCACGTCCTCACCACCCCCGAGCGCGACGCCCACCGAGACCGGGCCGACACCCGAAAGCCCCTCGCCGCGCCCGTCGTCGGACGCCGGCGAGACCGAGGACGACGACCGCCCGACCATCCCACGCCAGTTCCGCGGGGTCTGGACCGCGGTGCAGAACGGGGACGAGGAGGTCACGGCTGCGGACTGCGAGCGCGGCGGCTCCACCGCCGGGCGCATCGTCGAGGTGACAGCGCGCGAGATCGTCTACTTCGAGCCACCCGCGGGAGTGCTGAACGAGGTGCTCGCCAGCTCCCCGGACCGTTTCCGCGGCGACTTCTCCTTCGAGGACGTCGTCAACGACGGCCCGGACACGCTCGAGCCCCTGGACCTCGTTCTGTGGCAGGGCCGCTCGGTCCTGGTCACCAAGGGAGAGTCACCCCAGACCCAGGTCTACAAGCGCTGCCCGGGCTGAGTCGGACCGAGGCTCACGTCGAGGCGCCCACCCGCACCACCGACCGGAGGGTGCGCAGCGCGACCGAGAGTGCGGCGATGTTCGGCGCGTCGAGCCGGGCGATGCCCGAGAGCGCCGACCGCGCCCGCTCGATGTTGCTCTCGTTCGTCGCCGCCCACGTCTCGTACTGGGCGGCGACGTCGCCGTCCCGCTGCCCCGCCGCGTCCGCGGCCTCGAGCACGGACCGGGTCAGCGACTCGAGCACGGCGTAGAGGTCGTCGCGCAGGGCTCCCCGCGCCAGGGCGTCCCACCGGTCCTCGCGCGGCAGCCGGGTCACCTTCCCGAGGAGCGAGTCGATGCCGAAGCGCTCGGAGACGAGGTAGTACTGGGCGGCGACCTCGGCCGGCGGCCGGCCGGTGTCGGTCGCGATGTCGGTGATGTCGAGGAGCGAGAACTGGTCCAGCAGCGAGGCCGACCACACCGCGAGGTCCTCCGGCACCCCCGCCGTCCGGAGCTCGGAGACCCGATGCCCGTGCCGCTGCTCCTCGTCGCCGCGGAGCATGTCCTCGATGACCGGCGCGAGCTCGCGCACGACCCCGGAGAAGCGCTCGACCTCGGCACCGATGTCGAGCGTCGAGGGTCGCGCCGAGAGGAACCACCGCACCGAACGGTCCAGGAGCCTGCGGAACTCGAGGTACAGCGCGGTCTGCGCGGCGGTCGTCACCCGGTTGTCGAGCGCCTCGACCTGCCGGACGTACTCGGCGAGGCCGAAGACCTCGCGGGCGACGACGAACGCGCGCGTCACCTGCTCCGGCGACGCCCCGGCCTCCTCCTGTGCCCGGTAGGCGAAGGTGATGCCGCCGCGGTTGACCATCGAGTTGGCGACCGAGTTCGTGATGATCTCGCGGCGGAGCGGGTGCCCGGCGAGCTCGTCGGCGTACGCCTCGCGGATCGGCGTGGGGAAGTACTCGGTGAGCGTCGACTCGAAGTACGGGTCGTCGGGGATGTCGCTGGCGAGGATGTCGTCCTTGAGCGCGAGCTTGGCGTAGGCCACGAGGACCGAGAACTCGGGGCTCTTCAGGCCCAGGCCGTTGGCCTGACGCTTCTCGATCTCGGGGTCGGTGGGCAGGAACTCGAGGGCGCGGTCGAGGTCGCCGCGGTCCTCGAGCCAGTGCATGAACCGCTCGTGGACGCCCACCATGACGTGCTCCTGCGCGCGGGCGTTGCCGAGCAGGACGTTCTGCTCGTAGTTGTCGCGCAGCACGTGCTCGGCGACGTCGTCGGTCATCGACGCGAGCAGCTCGTTGCGGTCCTCGACGGTCAGCCCACCGGCCCGGACGACCTCCCCGAGCAGGATCTTGATGTTGACCTCGTGGTCGGAGGTGTCGACACCCGCCGAGTTGTCGATGGCGTCGGTGTTGACCCGCACGCCGTGGAACGCCGCCTCGATCCGGCCGAGCTGGGACAACCCGAGGTTGCCGCCCTCGCCGACCACCTTGACCCGCAGCTCGCGGCCGTCGACCCGGATGGCGTCGTTGGCCCGGTCGCCGATGTCGAGGTGGTCCTCCGTGGACGCCTTGACGTAGGTGCCGATCCCGCCGTTCCACAGCAGGTCGGCCGGCGAGAGCAGGATGGCGTGGATGAGCTCGGCCGGGGTCATCCGCCGGGCGTCGTCGGGGAGGCCGAGCGCCTCGCGCATCTGTGGGGTCACGGTGACCGACTTCAACGTGCGCGGGAAGACCCCGCCGCCCTCGGAGAGCAGCGAGCGGTCGTAGTCGTCCCAGGAGGACCGCGGGAGGTCGAACAGGCGGCGGCGCTCCGCGGAGGACGTGGCGGCGTCCGGGTCGGGGTCGACGAAGACGTGCCGGTGGTCGAAGGCGGCGACCAGCCGGATGTGCTCCGAGAGGAGCATCCCGTTGCCGAAGACGTCGCCGCTCATGTCGCCGACCCCGACGACGGTGAACTCCTCGGTCTGGGTGTCCACGCCCATCTCGCGGAAGTGCCGCTTCACCGACTCCCAGGCCCCACGCGCGGTGATGCCCATGGCCTTGTGGTCGTAGCCGGCCGAGCCCCCGGACGCGAAGGCGTCGTCGAGCCAGAACCCGTAGGACGCCGCCACGCCGTTGGCGAGGTCCGAGAACGTCGCCGTGCCCTTGTCGGCCGCCACGACGAGGTAGGGGTCGTCGCCGTCGTGCCGGACCACCCGCTCGGGCGGGACGACCTCCCCGCCGACCCGGTCGTCGGTGACGTCGAGCAGGCCCGAGACGAACATCCGGTAGGCGGCCTTGCCCTCCTCGAGCCAGGCCTCGCGGTCGACGGCCGGGTCCGGGAGCTGCTTGGCGTAGAACCCGCCCTTGGAGCCGGTGGGCACGATGACGGCGTTCTTGACCATTTGCGCCTTGACCAGCCCGAGGACCTCGGTGCGGAAGTCCTCGCGGCGGTCCGACCACCGCAGCCCGCCGCGGGCGACCGGCCCGAAGCGCAGGTGGACGCCCTCGACGCGCGGGCTGTACACGAAGATCTCGAACTGCGGCCGGGGTGCCGGGAGGTCCGGGACCGCACGCGGGTCGAGCTTGAGCGAGACGTACGGGTGGTGCTCGGCCCCGTCCCGCCCGGCCTGGTAGTAGCTCGTCCGCAGACCGGCCCGGACCACCCCGAGGAAGGCCCGGACGATCCGGTCGTGGTCCAGGCTCGCGACGTCGTCGAGCGCGTCGAGCACCCGCTGGGCGGCCTCCTCCTCGGCGTCGGCGCGCGCCGTACGGCCGGCCTCGTCGTCGGCGAAGCGCCCGGGGTCGAAGCGGGCCTGCCAGACCTCGACGAGGTCGCGGGCGACCTCGGGATGGGTGACGAGGGCGTCCTCGAGGTAGTCCTGGGAGAAGGTCGCGCGGGTCTGCCGCAGGTACTTCGCGACCGTGCGCAGCACGACGACCTGCCGCCAGGTGAGCTGCGCCCCCAGGACGAGCTTGTTGAAGCCGTCGGACTCGGCCCGGCCGTCCCACACCGCGGAGACGGCGCCCTCGAACAGCTCGCGGAGCCGTTCGTGCGGGCAGGACTCCCAGATCGCGCAGTCCGGCACCCGCAGTCCGAAGTCGTACACGTACAGCTCGGCGCCGTCGCTGCGCTCGACCTCGAACGGCTGCTCGTCGACCACCTCGACACCCATGTGCGTGAAGATCGGCAGGACGTCGGTGAGCGAGAGCGGGTCGACGCGGAACAGCTTGAAGCGGCGGATGTCCTCCGGGGCGTCGAGCGGGCGGTAGAGCGCGACGCTCGTGCCCCGCTCGGGACCGAGGCCGTCCAGGTGGGCGATGTCGGCGAGTCCCTGGCTGACCGTGAAGGTCTCCTCGTACGCCGTCGGGAAAGCGCGCCCGAAGCGGTCCATGAGCCGGTCGCCGGCCTCCTCGCCGTGCTCGCCGTCGAGCGCGTCGCCGAGCCGGTCCGCCCAGGTGCGGCTGGTCTCGACGAGGCGCTGCTCGAGCGCCTCCCGCTCGGCACGGTCCAGGGTGCGGATGCGCCGGCCCTTGGCCACCCGGACGACGAACTGCAGCCGGGCGAGCGCGGACTCGCTGACCCGCGCGGCGAACTCGACCTCCGCCCCGCCGAAGGTGTCCTTGAGGATGTCGGACATCCGGACCCGCACGGCCGTGTTGTAGCGGTCGCGCGGGATGAAGACGAGGCACGAGGCGAAGCGTCCGAAGTCGTCCTCGCGGATGAAGAGCTTGGTCCGGCGGCGCTCCTGCAGCTGGGTGACCGACAGCGCGGTCTCGTACAGCTGGTCGACACTCGCCTGGAACAGCTCGTCCCGCGGGTAGGACTCGAGGACCTCCAGGAGGTCCTTGCCCGTGTGGCTGTCCGGTGCGAGCCCGGAGCGGTCGAGGACGGCCTGGACCTTCTCGGCGACGAGCGGCACCCGGCGCACCGACTCGGTGTAGGCCGTGGACGCGTAGAGCCCGAGGAAGCGCTGCTCCCCCGTGACGGCGCCCTGCTCGTCGAACGTCTTGACCCCGACGTAGTCGAGGTGGGAGACCCGGTGCACGGTCGACTTCGAGTTGGCCTTCGTGAGGACGAGCAGAGTGGGGGCGTGCGCGATCTCCGAGGCCTCCTCGCTCAGCAGGTCCGGCGGCCTGCTCCGGGGCGCGTCGGCGCGCAGCAGGCCGAGACCGGAGCCGTCGACGGGCACGATCGCCTCGCCCCCGTCGCGCTGCTCGAGGGTGTACTCGCGGTACCCGAGGAACGTGAAGTGGTTGTCGGCCATCCAGCGCAGGAAACGGGTGGTCAGGGCGACGTCCTCGGGCTCCGTCCCGGCCGGCGGCGCGCCCTCGAGCTCGGCCGCGAGCACGAGGCAGCGGCTGCGCATCTTGGGCCAGTCCTCGACCGCCTGGCGGACGTCCTCCAGGACGGCGCGGACCGTCGTCTCGAGCTCGGAGCGACGCTCCTCGTCGCCCTCGCGGTCGATCGAGAGCAGCATCCACGA
Source organism: Phycicoccus sp. CSK15P-2 (assembly GCF_016888005.1). Lineage (GTDB taxonomy): Bacteria > Actinomycetota > Actinomycetes > Actinomycetales > Dermatophilaceae > Phycicoccus. The sequence continues at coordinate 95,783 of NZ_JAFDVE010000013.1, forward strand.
CTCGGCGAGCTCACCGACGGCCGCACCTCTGAAGTTCTTCGTGATGTCCTGGTCCTGCACCGTCTGGAGCACCCCGGCGGCGTCGCGGACGACGACGAGCTGCGGATGGACGATGAGATGGATGTCGATGCCCGAGTCGACGAGCGCCCCGGCGACGGAGTCGACGAGGAAGGGCATGTCGTCGGTGACGACCTGGATGATCGTGCGGGGGTTGGACCAGCCGTCGGTCTCGGTGGAGGGGTTGTACACCCTGACGTTCGAGGTGCCGACCGGGCGGGTCGCGGCGACCTCGAGGTGGCTGTGGGCCACGCCCGCGAAGACGTCCGGCGTCCGCGACGTGAGCTCGTCGAGCGGGGTGTGCCGGAAGTACCGCTCGACGAACTCACGCCCCCAGCCGTCGGGTGCGAGGTCCTCGTAGGCCGCGGCGATCGGGCCGAGGATCTCCTCCCGGGTCGTCGGGGCGCTCGACGTGGCCGGGGCGGTCGACATTGTGCGGTCGCACTCCTTGGTCGCGGGTTCGCGGTGGCAGGTGGGCCACGTCGTCGTGGTCACCACCGAGCCTATCCATCCGGGCAAGGGCGTCCTCCAGCGGCCGGCCGGGCCTGTGGGCAACTCCGCGGCCGGGTCCCCTGCTCCGGCTACCGTGGCCGGGTGCCCCTCGGTCCCGACCCGGCCCGTGCCCGTGACGCCCGGTCCCGCCTCGACGCCCTCCGCGAGGTCGTCGAGGCGGCCGAGGACGACGTCCTCGCCTGCCTCGTCGTCACCGGCGAGCCACGGGCCCAACGGGTCCTCGACGACTGGCTCGACCAGGTCGCCGACACCGCACGCGCGCTCGGCGAGACCGCCACCGAGCTCTCGCTGCTGCTCGGCCGGGTGGCCGACACCGACGCTTCGCGTCCGGCGCCGCGCGACGCGGAGCGGGCACGATGAGCCTCGTCCCGGGCGACCCCGCGTCGCTGTCGTCCTGCGCCGCGAGCACCGCCGCGACGGCCGAGCGCGTCGCCGCCACGGCCGCGGCCCTCGAGGCGTCCTGGTCGGCCCTCGCGCAGGACTGGCCCGGCCGGGCCTCGGTCGAGCCGCGGCGCAGGGGCGATGCCGTGGTCGCCGCCTCGTCCTCCACCGCAGACGAGCTCGGCTCGGTCGCCCGTGCCCTCCAGGACCAGGCCACCGACCTCGCCGGGCTCGTCGCCCGGGCACGGACGGTCGAGGAGCGCGCCGCAGCGGCGGGCCTCGAGGTGCGCGACGACCGCGTCGTCCCGGCCTACGGGAGGGTGACCACCGCCGACGCCGCCGCCGAGAGCGCCCGTGCCGCCACCGCGGCCACGCTGCAGGCCGAGCTCGACCTCGTCCTCAGCCAGCACCGCCGCCGGCGCGACTTCCTCCTGGGGATGCTCCGCGCGTCCACCGGCCGGCTCGCCGAGGTCTCCGCCGGGCTGCGGGCCTGAGCGCCCTGCAGGTCAGTCGCTGAGCTTCGCGCGCAGCATCGCGACGTCGTCCGCGTCCAGCGGGGTGCCCGGCTCGAGGTCGACGACGACCCGCTCGATGTGTCCGGTGAACGCGTTGTCGAGCGGCGGGTAGTCGTCCACGACAGGGCTGCCGCGGTCGACCCCCACGTTGAAGGTCTCGTCGAACGCGAAGTAGTACGCCGTCGTGGCCTCGAGGCGCCCCTCTCCCACGACGACGCCGTCGACGAGCAGCCGCACCGTGCCACCGCTGCCCACCGGGCCACCGTCGTACGTGAACTCCATCGCGAGCTCGTGCCGCCCGGGGCGGACGAGCGTGCGGGCCCGCACCACGGTGAGGTCGCGGCCGTACCGGTTGTAGGCGTAGCAGGGGCGCCCGTCGAGCAGGTAGAACGACCATCCACCGAAGCGGCCGCCCTGCGCGACGAGCACGCCGCCGGTCGCCTGCGGGGGCAGGTGGGCGTGCGGCAGGTCGACGTCCACGGCGACCCGGTGCGACCGGTTCTTGACGTTCGGCGCAGCCTCCTCGGACAGCCGGCGCGTCGTCGGCCCGAAGACCATCCGGACCCGGCCGTGGTGCAGGTCGTAGCGGCCGGCCAGCTCGGGGTTCTCCCGCTCGGTCACGCGGTCGTCGAGGGGGAAGACGTGGTGCTTGGCCGCCTCGGTGACGAACACCTCGCGCAGCGCCGCGAGGCGCTCCGGGTCGGTGCCGGCGAGGTCGCGGGCCTGGGACCAGTCGGTGCGGGTGTCGTACAGCTCCCAGACGTCGTTCTCGAACGGGCGGGGCTCCTCGGTCATCTTCCACGGCTTGCCGTGCCGGGTCACCGCCGTCCAGCCCTCGTGGTAGATCCCGCGGTTGCCGACCATCTCGAAGTACTGCGTGCTCCGGCCCTCCGGCGCGGTCGCGGAGTCGAAGCTGTACCGCATCGAGACCCCCTCCACCGGCTGCTGCGCGACGCCGTTCACGGTCTCGGGCAGCGGTACCCCCGCGACGTCGCAGATCGTCGGCAGGAGGTCGATGACGTGGTGGAACTGGTGGCGGATCTCGCCGCGGGCCGCGACGCCGGCCGGCCAGTGCACGACGAGGCCGTCCCGGGTGCCCCCGAAGTGCGACGCCACCTGCTTGGTCCACTGGTACGGGGTGTTCATCGCGAGCGCCCAGCCGACCGGGTACATCCCGTACGTCGACGGCGAGCCGAACTCGTCCCGCCTCGCGTCCATGTCGGCGACGTCGTCCGCGAGCCCGTGGCCCACGAGGTGCTCGCGGATCGTGCCCTCGATGCCTCCCTCCCCGGAGGCTCCGTTGTCGCCGAGCAGGTAGACGACGACCGTGTCCTCGAGCGCCCCGACCTGCTCGAGGGCGTCGACGAGCCGTCCCACCTGGCGGTCGGCGTGCTCGGCGAACCCCGCGTAGGTCTCCATGTGCCGCACTGCGACCCGCTTCGCGGCGTCGTCGAGCTCGTCCCAGTGCGGCACGCCGTCGGCCCAGGGCGCGAGCTCGGTGTCCTCGGGAACGATGCCGAGCTCCTTCTGGCGGGCGAGGATCTCCTCGCGCATCGCGTCCCAGCCCGCGTCGAAGCGGCCCTCGTACCTCTCGATCCACTCGGGCGCCACGTGGAAGGGCGCATGGGTCGCCCCGAGCGCGAGGTAGCAGAAGAACGGCCGGTCGGGCGTGAGCGTGCGCTGGGTGCGGACCCACGTCACGGTCTGGTCGACGAGGTCCTCGGTGAGGTGGTAGCCCTCCTCCGGGGTGCGGTCCGGCTCGTACGGCGAGGTGCCGGCGTACAGCTGCGGGTACCAGTGGTTCATCTCGGCGCCCATGAACCCGTAGAACGTGCCGAAGCCCTCTCCGGTGGGCCACCGGTTGAACGGGCCGGACGGGGTGACCTCGACCGGCGGGGTCTGGTGCCACTTGCCGAAAGCGGCCGTCGAGTAGCCGTTGCCGCCGAGGATCTGCGCCAGCGTGCCGGCGCTCGGCGGGCGGAAGCCGTGGTACCCGGGCTCGCTCGTCGACATCTCCGACGTCACGCCCATCCCGACCGAGTGGTGGTTGCGGCCGGTGAGCAGGGCCTGACGGGTGGGCGAGCACAGCGAGGTGACGTGGAAGCGGCTGTAGCGCAGGCCGTTCGACGCGAGCCGCTCGGCGGTAGGCATCCGGACCGGCCCCCCGTAGGCCGACGAGGCCCCGAAGCCCATGTCGTCGACGAGGACGACGAGGACGTTCGGGGCCCCGTCCGGCGGACGGACCGGGACGACGGGCAGGCCCGCGACGTCGAGCGGGAGGTGGCGCCGGTCCGGCTCCGCCGGCGGGGCCAGGCTCGTCGTCATCGGGTCGACGATCGGGGACGGGGGCTGCGCTGAGGGGTGCGAGGGGTCGGGTGCACCGGGATGAGTTGCCGTCACGGCCGGATCGTGCACCCTCGGCCGGACCGGGCTCAAGTCCGGACCGTCCCGCGGCCCGCCCTAGGATCGGCGTACCACCGACGGAAGGACGACCGAGTGCGACTCACGAGGCGAGAGCGGCTGGAGGCGAGACCCGCGGACGTCTACGCCGTCCTCACCGACCAGGCTTTCCAGGAGAGCAAGTGCGAGGCCACCACGGACGGTGGTGCGCACGAGGTGGAGGTGACCGAGAGCGGGGCCGGCCACCGCGTCCGCACCTCGCGTCGGATGTCCGCCGCCGGGCTGCCGGACGTCGCGCGGTCGTTCGTCGGGGAGACCCTCACCATCGTCGAGGTCTACGACTGGGGTGCACCCGGCCCCGACGGCGGACGGCAGGCCCTGGTCGACCTCCACATCCAGGGGGCGCCGCTCACGCTCAAGGGCACGCTGCGTCTCGAGCCGGACGGCGACGGGTCCATCGAGCTCCTCGACGCCGACCTCAAGGCCAACGTGCCGTTCGTCGGTGGGAAGGTCGAGAAGGCCGCCGCAGGGCCGATCGGCGCCGCGATCGACACCGAGCTCCGGCTGCTCCGGGAGCGCGTGGGCTCCTGATCCCGGCGTGGTGCGCCCGGGTCATCAGCCCATGTGCGGGTAACGGTGGTCGGTCGGCGGGACGAAGGTCTCCTTGACCGAGCGCGTCGAGGTCCAGCGCATGAGGTTCGCCGCCGAGCCGGCCTTGTCGTTCGTGCCGGACGCCCGGCCGCCGCCGAACGGCTGCTGCCCGACGACCGCACCGGTCGGCTTGTCGTTGACGTAGAAGTTGCCCGCCGCGAACCGGAGCCGGTGCATCGCGTCGGCGACCGCCGCCCGGTCCTGGGCGATGACCGCCCCCGTCAGCGCATAGGGCGCGACCGACTCCATCTGGTCGAGGACCTTGTCGTACTGGCGGTCCGGGAAGACGTGCACCGCGAGGATCGGCCCGAAGTACTCGGTCGCGAACATCTCGTCGGTCGGGTCGCTGCTCTCGACGACGGTGGGGCGCACGAACCAGCCCACGGAGTCGTCGTAGGTGCCCCCGGCGACGACGTCGAGGTGGGGCGTGGCGTGCGCGCGGTCGATGGCCGCCTTGTGCTTGGCGAAGGCGCGCTCGTCGATGACCGCGCCCATGAAGTTCGACAGGTCGGTGACGTCGCCCTGGGTCAGGCCCTCGGTGACGGACACGAGGTCGGCCTTGATCGTCCGCCACAGCGACCGCGGCACGTACGCCCTGGATGCGGCCGAGCACTTCTGGCCCTGGTACTCGAAGGCGCCCCTGACCATCGCAGTCCGCAGCACGTCGGGGTCGGCGCTCGGGTGGGCCAGGATGAAGTCCTTGCCGCCGGTCTCGCCGACGATGCGCGGGTAGTGGCGGTACGCCGTGAGGTTCTCGCCGATGGTCCGCCAGAGGTGCTGGAACGTGGCGGTCGACCCGGTGAAGTGCAGCCCGGCGAAGTCGGCGTGGCCCAGCACGACGTCCGAGACGGCGACGCCATCGCCGGTGACGAGGTTGACGACGCCCGGGGGCATGCCGGCCTCCTCGAGGAGCTCCATGGTCAGCTGGGCCGCCAGCTGCTGGCTGGGCGACGGCTTCCACACGACGGTGTTGCCCATGAGGGCGGGCGCCGTCGGCAGGTTGCCCGCGATGGCGGTGAAGTTGAACGGGGTCACCGCGTAGACGAAGCCCTCGAGGGACCGGTGGTCGCTGCGGTTCCAGACACCCTTGCTGTTCGCAGGCGGCTGCTCCTCGACGATCTGGCGCGCGAAGTGGACGTTGAACCGCCAGAAGTCCATGAGCTCGCACGACGCGTCGATCTCCGCCTGGTACGCGGTCTTGCTCTGGCCGAGCATGGTGGCGGCGTTGAGCCTGGCGCGCCACGGTCCGGAGAGCAGGTCGGCCGCCTTGAGGAGCACCGACGCGCGGTCGTCGAACGAGAGGTCGCGCCACCCGGGGGCCGCGGCCCGAGCGGCCTCGACCGCGGCCGTGGCGTCCGCCTTCGTCGCCCCCTTCGAGACGCCGAGCACCGAGCGGCGCGCGTGCGGCTGCCGCACCTCGAACCGCTTGCCCCCGCCCATGACGCGCTTCCCGCCGATCGTGTGCGGTAGCTCGTGCTGCTGGGCACCGAGCTCGGCGAGCGCCACCTCGAGCGACGCGCGCTCGGGGCTCCCCGGCGCGTAGTCCAGAACGGGCTCGTTGACGGGGGTCGGGACGTGGGTGACGGCGTCCATGGGGTGCGGCTCCTCGCTCGGGTCACGGCGGCTTGGGGGCACCCACACTCTCCCCTTCCGGCTCCGAGCCCCGCAACTTCCGGCCGCCGCGCTCCGCCGGTCGTGGACGCGGCAGGGCGTGATGCCTCAGTCGGCGGCGAGGAGCTCGAGGACGTCGCCCAGCTCGGTGACGTCGAACCACAGGAGGTCGGCCGTGCCGGTGTCGCCCGGCGACTCGTCGACGTGGAACGAGACGACCCGTGACCGCGGGACGCCGGCCAGCAGCTCGACCCGTGACGGGACGTCACCGCCGGCGGGCACGGCGACGGTGCCGTCGTCGACGTCGGCGGACAGCACGACCCGGCGGGTGCTGCCGTCGCGCAACGCGTCGGCCTCCTCCGTGGCCGCAACCCAGGCCAGGTGCTCGAGGGCCTCCTCGTCACCCGTCCGCCCGGGCCTGCCGAGCGCGGGTGTCACGCCGTGCGCCGCGATCGGGGTGGGTCCGAGCGGTGCGTCGCCCATGAGCCCCTCGAGGTCGTCTGCGGTGACGGGCAGGTACACGCGGGTCAACGGCACGAGGACGTCCTTCCGGCGGTGGTCACGACCGACGTCCTCGCGGGCGCGGGGCGTCGAGCAGCTCCTGGAGCGCGTCCACGACGCCGCGGCCGAGGACGTCGGCGTCCGGCATCGCGTCGCGGTCGGCGTAGAGGCCGTAGTAGACCCCACCGTCGTACGAGGTGAGGCCGATCGAGAGCGCCTGGCCCGCACCGAGCGGGGTCACCGGGTAGGTCGCGGCCATCTGCGCACCCCCCGTGTAGCGCGGGGTCTGAGGTCCGGGCACGTTCGTGATGACGACGTTGTGCATCCGCCGCGACACCATCCCACCCAGACGGGCGCCGAGGGCGTGCATGGTCGGCGGAGCGAACCCACCCACCCCCGTGAGGGCCTCGGCCGAGACCGCCCGACGGCCTCCGCTCTCGGTCTGCTGGCGCATCGAGAACGCGATCTGGTGCAACCGCATCGAGGGCTTCGGCTCGCCCACGGGGAGGTCGACGAAGCACGCGACGACCTGGGCCCCGGGCGGGACACCCGGCTCGGCGTCCGCGGACTCCACGGACACCGGGACCAGCGCCCGGACGGTCGTCCCCGGGTACACCGGCTCGCCCCGCGTGAGCAGCCAGGAGCGGAAGGCACCGGTGACCGTGGCGAGCACGACGTCGTTGATCGTGACCTCCTCGGCGAACGAGCCGCGCCCGAGCCGGGACCGGACGGTGCGATAGTCCTCGAGGTCGGTCCCGACCATGACGTAGCGGCGCGCCCGGCCGACCGGGGCGTTGAGCGGGGACGTCGGGGCGGGGCTGGTCGAGACCCGGGCGAGGGTGGACAGCACGTCCCCCGCGACCGTCGCCACCTTGCCGACGGTCCGGGTGACGTCGATGATCCCGCCGCGCACGCCGTCGACGACGTTGCTCGGGGTCCGCACCACGTCCGCGAGCGCTCCGGCGAGCAGCTCGGCGGCCGTGGGCTCGGGGCGCGGGTGCCAGGTGGCGAGCACCCCTTCGCCACCTAGGGGGGTGCCGTCGACGAGGACGTTGGCGATGTCGACGCCGTGCACGCCGTCGACGAGGCTGTGGTGGCTCTTGGTGATGATCGCGAAGCGGTCGTCGGCGAGACCCTCGACGAGGTAGACCTCCCAGAGGGGCCGGGAACGGTCCAGCGGGCGCGGCAGGACACGCGCGACGAGCTCCTCGAGCTGCTCGTCCGAGCCCGGCCGCGGCAGGGCGCTGCGGCGGACGTGGTAGCTGAGGTCGAAGTGCTGGTCGTCGACCCACACCGGATTGGCGATGCCGGCCGGGACGGTCCGCACCCGCTGCCGGTACCGCGGGACGTGGGCGATCCGCTCACTGATCAGCCCGACCAGGGTGTCATGGTCGAAGCCGCCCTCGGGAACGTCGAAGACCATCACGGAGCCGACGTGCATCGGCGTCGCCGCGTCCTCGAGCTGGAGGAACGAGGCGTCGAGCGAGCTGAGCCGGTCTGCCACGGGCCTATGGTCTCAGACGCGGACGCGGCGCCGTCCGCTCCCGGCGGCGGCCCGCAGCCCCGACGCCCGGGGTTCGAGCTCGGCGGCGAGCAACCCCAGGGCGACGGTCAGCGGGCATCTCGGTCGCACCTCGGTGAGGGCCCGTCCGGCGAGCACCGCCTCGTCGCACTCGTCGGGTGCCCAGGGCAGCATCCGGACGTCCTCGAGCCCGGCGAACCGGCCGAGGACGTCGCGGATCGCGCGCTCCGGCTTGGGCCCGGCCACCCCCGCACGCACCTTGTTGACGACGACGAGCGCCGGGGGCGAGGGCAGCACCGAGACCTCCTGGACACCGCGGACGAGGCGCTGGAGCGAGACCGCGTCGGCGGCGCCGACGACGACGAGGCGGTCGGCGGCCTCGAGCGCCGCGAGGGTCGCGGCGTTGCGTCGGGGCGCGGCGGTGTCGTAGCTGAGCTCCTCGTCGTCCTCGAGCGCGAACCCGACGTCGACGACGACGTGGTCGGCCACCGAGCGCGCGAGCCGCAGGACGTCCTCGACCGCTCCCGCTCGCAGCTCCGGCCAGCGGTCGGCGCGCGGCAGCCCGGTGAGGACGCGCAGCCCGGGCATGGCCTCGGGCGCGAGCCGGGCCAGCGCCGGGACGTCGAGGGTGCCCTGCTCCGAGGCACGAGCCGCGGCGGCGACCCCGGGTGCCTCGTCGACCATCCCCAGCAGCTGGCCCACCGAGGCCCCCCACGTGTCGAGGTCGACGAGCAGGGTGCGGACGCCGGCCCCTGCGAGCTGCGCGGCGAGGGTCACGGCGACGGTGCTGCGCCCCGGCGCCCCGGTGGGGCCCCACACGACCGTGACCGGCGTCGGGAGCTCGGGCTCGGGTTCCGGGAGGTCGGGCACCACGTCGGCCGGGGCGGCCGGGGCACCGGAGGTCGTGGCCGTGGCGAGACCGGCGAGCGCGGCACCGACGGTTCGAGGCTCGTCGTCCGGCCGGAGGATCGTCGCGACCCCGAGCTGGCGGAGCCGCCGCTCGCCGTCCTCGTCCTCCGGGGCGACGACGCCGGCGACCCGGACCCCGTGCCCGGCGAGGTGGCGCAGTGCGTCGCGGTCGAGCCCCCGCAGGTCGGGTGAGACGACGGCGACGCGTGCGACGCCCGCCGCCCCGGCGGACAGGAGCTCGGCGAGGTCCGCGCAGCGCCGGACGAGGGTCAGCCCGTCCGCCCGGCCCACCGCGCCGACGACGGCGGTCTCGTGCAGGTGGGTGACCGCGGTGAGGACGGTCGTCACGGGGCCGGCTCCGCGGCGGCCACTGCGCCGGGCACCGGCACGAGGGTGATCCGCGAGCCGAGGTCGACGTCCGCCACGAGGTCGCGGACCTTCTCCCTCGGCACCATGACCTGGACGGCACGGGTCTGGTCCGCACCGCCGAGCACGGCGTCCTCCGCCGCGACCCGGACGACCGACACCCGTTCCAGGACCCGTTCGGGTCCGGCCAGGCGGCGTTGGCCCACACCGGGGTCGTCCTCGGCCGGGCGGTTGACGTAGACGTCGACGAGCGTTCCCGCCGACAACGCGCCCGCCGACGTGGCGTCGACGAGCAGGGAGAGCTGCTGGACGCCGACGGTCTCCGCCGGGCCGACCCCCGAGACGGGGATCAGCTCACCCGCACGCAGCTCTCGCAGCGCGAACGTGCCCTCCGCGATCGGGACGTCCGCGCCCAGGTAGGTCGCCGCGCCCTCCCCGAGCTGGACGTGCACGACGGTCACCGCCGCATCGGTCAGCTGCTGCCCCGGGCTCACCGGCCCCCGGGCGGCGTACACCGGCACGCGGTCGTCCGCGCGGGCGACGACGACGGCGCCCAGCACCGTGGACACGAGGACGAGAAGGACCCCCACGAGGAGGCGTGAGTCGCGCCAGGACGGCGCTCTCAGCCGGGAGGCCGACGGGGTCGGCAGTTCGCTCATGCCGGACATCCTCGCCGACCGGGCGGACCCGCGCGGTCAGGTCTACACCACCTGTGGACAACTCTCGCGGAGCGGGTCGCGTGGGGTGGCACACTGACCGCATGGCCCGCCGCTTCATCCCCCTGACCGAGGTCTCGGAGATCCTCGACATCTCGGCGGCCCAGGCCTACGCCCTCGTGCGCAGCGGGGACCTCCCGGCCATCAAGGTCGGCGGCCGGGGGCAGTGGCGGGTGGAGACGGCCGAGCTCGAGAACTACATCCAGCGCATGTACGCCGAGACTCGTGAGCTGGTCTCGCCCCGGGGCGAGGGTTCCGAGGACACGCAGCCGCGCTGACCCGGCCGGCGAGGGAGCAGGGCCTCACCGCCGCGACTCGACCGCCCGCAGCGCCGCCGTCGGCACGGTGAGCATCCGGCGGACGTTCTCGGGTCGTCGTGGCTCGCCCTCCGGGTGCTCGGCGAGGACGAGGTGGTCCGCCCCGACGACGTCGATCGTGCCGACGACCGGGGGCCCGCCACTCAGCTCGACCCACACCGTCGCCCGGTCGCGGGCGAGGGCGCGCAGCGCGTAGCCGAGTCCGAAGCGACGGGCTGTGCGCGCCTTCTCGGACGACGGGGGGAGCCCGGTGACCGCGGCGACGGCGGCGAGGGGCACGAGCACCTCCCGGTGGCCGGCGCCGAGCAGGAGCCAGCCGTCCCCCACGTCGCGGAGCTCACCCTCGATGCCGCGCCCACCGGCCAGCACGACGCCCGTCCGGCGACCGAGGCCGGCGGCGAAGCGAGCCGGCAGCTCGACGAGGGCCCGCTCCCGGCGGGTCCGTTCGGCGACCTCGCTGTCGAGGTCACGCCGCTCCTCGGCCGCCATCTGCCCCTCGAGGTCGGCGAACAGCCCCTCCCACCGCATGTCCACACCCTAAGGGCGAGGTCTTGCCCTCACGATGCGTTAGCGCCTACTGTCATCCGCATGCAAATGTCAGCAAACAGCATCAAACGATACTCAGTGCGGCCAGTCGGCGCGGCAGCAGCCATGGTCGTCCCCGCCGTGATCGTCCTGGTGCTGTGGAGGACACTGCGTGAGGTGACGCAGACGGCCCTGACCGGTGCGCCGCTGCAGCCGGCCGACGCGCTACTCGGCCTCGCCGCCGGGCTCGGTCTCCTGCTCCTCGGGTGGCTCGTCCTGGGCACGCTCCTCGAGGGCCTGGCCAGAGTGCCGGGACGGGTCGGTCTGGTCGCCCGCCGCGTCTCGGCCGCGGTGAGCCCGCGGATCGTCCGTCAGGTCGCAGCCGCCGTCATCGGGCTCGGCGTCGGTGCAGGCGCCGGCGGAGCGCACGCCGCCCCCGCACCGGTCACGGCCGTCGCCCCGCAGGCACCGTCCCCCGCAGGAACCTCGACATCCACCAGCACCCCGCTCCCCGACCCCGGGTGGGCGGACACCCCCGACCCCGGATGGACACCCGCGCCCCCCACCGTCCGGCCGCAGGCCGACCTCACGGTGCTGGGCTCCCGGGCCCACGGCGCCACGACCGACGAGGTCGTCGTCCGGCGCGGCGACTCGTTGTGGGCCATCGCGGCCCGGCACCTGGGCGAGGGCGCCACCGACGCCGAGGTCGCCGAGGCGTGGCCCCGCTGGCACGCAGCCAACCGGGCCGTCGTCGGCCCCGACCCCGACCTCCTGCGGCCCGGTCAGGTGCTCCGCGTCCCCGAGGCGGCCACCCGATGACCGCGGCCGGCCTGCACGTCGGCGCCCACAGCCGCCCGCTCCCCCCGCCGATCCCGCTCGACGAGGCCATCCGCCGGGCCCGCGCCGTGGGTGACGCCCGCCCCGGCTACGTCCAGGACGCCCTCGCGGTCGACTTCGCCTGCGCATCCGACGAGCAGGTGTTCGGGCCGCAGCGCACCACACGTGCCGACCTGCCCGACCCAGAGGCCTGGGCGGCACGGATGGCGCACGCGCTGCTCGAGGTGATGAGCGGCGTACGCCCGGCACCACAGGTCCTGCGCTGGACGACGCCCGACGTCTACGCCGTCGTGGCCCGGCGAGGCTCGCGCGTCGCCCGGCGCCACACCCAGGGCCGCGGGCCCCGGGCCCGGCACCGGGTGGCCGTCCGGCGGGTCCGGGTCTGCGAACCCGCCGAGGGGGTGGCCGAGGCCACGGTGGTCCTCCAGCACGGGCCCCGGGTCCGGGCCATGGCCCTGCGCCTCCAGGGCCAGGACGGCAAGTGGCGGGTCAGCGCCCTCCAGGTGGGCTGACGAGCCGGGCCTTCAGCGGCGCCCGTGGCACATCTTGAACTTCTTGCCCGACCCGCACGGACAGGGCGCGTTGCGCGGCGTCGACGTCAGCTGCTCCTCGCTGAGGCCTGCAGCACCGTCCACCCCCTGTTCGTCACGCTCCTGGACCTCGCCGGTCTCGGTCGGCGCGGAGTAGTGCAGCGCGCTCCGGCGCGGCCGGCCGACACCGACTCCGGACACCTCGACACGAGGCGCGTCCTCGGCTGCGGGCTCGTCGTCCGCGGTGCGGGTCGCGACCGCCCCGCCACCGTCGTCCTCGCCGCCCGCCGCGGAGGACATCGACCCGAGCAGCTGCGAGACGTGCACCGGCTCGACCTCCGGCGTCTCCTGCGGCTCGTCGACCTTCACCTCGACGTGGAAGAGCAGACCCACCGACTCCTCCTTGACGGCCTCGTTCATGGCCTGCCACAGCTGGAAGCCCTCACGCTGGTACTCGACGAGCGGGTCTCGCTGCGCCATCGCCCGCAGGCCGATGCCCTCCTGGAGGTAGTCCATCTCGTAGAGGTGCTCGCGCCACTTGCGGTCCAGGACCGAGAGCATGACCCGCCGCTCGACCTCGCGCATGACCTCCGAGCCGAGCGCCTGCTCACGCTCGTCGTAGGCGTGGTGGGCGTCGGAGAGGAGCTCCTCCTTGAGGGTCTCGGCCGTCAGCGCGTTCCGGCCGCCGGCAGCGTCCTCGACCTGCTCGGGCGTCAGGGACACCGGGTAGAGCGCACGCAGCGCGCCCCAGAGCCGCTCGAGGTTCCAGTCCTCGGGGAACCCCTCGGCGGTCTCGGAGTCGATGTATCCCTCGACGACGTCGTTGACGAAGAACCGCAGCTGCTCGTGCAGGTCCTCCCCCTCGAGCACGCGACGGCGCTCGGCGTAGATGACGGTGCGCTGCCGGTTGAGGACGTCGTCGTACTTGAGGACGTTCTTGCGGATCTCGAAGTTCTGCGCCTCGACCTGGGTCTGCGCCGACTGGATCGAGCGCGTCACCATCTTGGACTCGAGCGGCTGGTCCTCCTCCATCTTCGCCGTGGTCATGACCCGGTCGACCAGCCCGGCGTTGAAGAGCCGCATCAGGTGGTCCTGCAGCGAGAGGTAGAAGCGCGACTCCCCCGGGTCGCCCTGACGCCCGGACCGGCCGCGCAGCTGGTTGTCGATGCGCCGCGACTCGTGCCGCTCGGTACCGAGGACGTAGAGACCACCCAGCCCGGTGACCTCCTCGTGCTCGGCCTCGACCTGCGTCTCGGCCGCCGCGAGCGCCTCGTCCCACGCGGCCTCGTACTCCTCGGGAGTCTCGTGCGGGTCGAGCCCGCGCTCCTTGAGCGCCGCGACGGCCCGGAACTCGGGGTTGCCGCCGAGCATGATGTCCGTCCCGCGACCGGCCATGTTCGTCGCGACCGTCACCGCACCCTTGCGGCCGGCGTCGGCGACGATCGCGGCCTCCCGCTCGTGGTGCTTGGCGTTGAGCACCTCGTGGCGGACCCCGCGGCGACGCAGCTGCTCGGACAGGTACTCGGACTTCTCGACCGAGACCGTGCCGACGAGGACCGGCTGGCCCTTCTCGTGCCGCTCCGCGATGTCGTCGACGACGGCGGCGTACTTGCCCTCCTCGGTGCGGTAGACGAGGTCGGAGACGTCCTCGCGGACCATCGGGCGGTTCGTCGGGATCGACACGACGCCCAGCTTGTAGATGGAGTTGAGCTCGGCGGCCTCGGTCTGGGCCGTACCCGTCATCCCGGAGAGCTTGTCGTACATCCGGAAGTAGTTCTGGAGGGTGATCGTCGCGAGCGTCTGGTTCTCGTTCTTGATGTCCACCCCCTCTTTGGCCTCGATGGCCTGGTGCATCCCCTCGTTGTAACGACGCCCGGCGAGCATCCGGCCGGTGTGCTCGTCGACGATGAGGACCTCGCCGTTCATCACGACGTAGTCCTTGTCGCGGGTGAAGAGCTCCTTGGCCTTGATGGCGTTGTTGAGGTAGCCGATGAGCGGGGTGTTCGCCGACTCGTAGAGGTTCTCGATGCCGAGGTGGTCCTCGACCTTGTCGATGCCACGCTCGAGGACACCGACGGTCTTCTTCTTCTCGTCGACCTCGTAGTCGCCGCGGCCGGACTCGAGCTCACCGCGCTCGAGCCGCCGGGCGATCTTCGCGAACTCCGAGTACCACTTCGTCGGGGCGTCGGCCGGTCCCGAGATGATGAGCGGCGTGCGGGCCTCGTCGATGAGGATGGAGTCGACCTCGTCGACGATGCAGAAGTTGTGGCCGCGCTGCACGAGCTCGTCGGTGGACCACGCCATGTTGTCGCGCAGGTAGTCGAACCCGAACTCGTTGTTCGTGCCGTAGGTGATGTCCTTGCCGTATTCGACGCGTCGCTGCTCCGGCGTCATCGAGGACAGGATGCAGCCGGTCTCGAGTCCGAGGAAGCGGTGCACGCGGCCCATGAGCTCGGACTGGTACTCGGCGAGGTAGTCGTTGACGGTGATGACGTGCACGCCCTTGCCGGTGAGCGCGTTGAGGTAGCTGGGCAGCGTGGCGACGAGGGTCTTGCCCTCACCGGTCTTCATCTCGGCGACGTTCCCGAGGTGCAGCGCCGCGCCCCCCATGAGCTGGACGTCGAAGTGCCGCTTGCCGATGGTGCGGGTGCTCGCCTCCCGGACGGCCGCGAAGGCCTCGGGCAGGAGGTCGTCCAGGGACTCGCCGTCGGCCAGTCGCGCCTTGAACTTGTCGGTCTCCTCGCGCAGCTCGGCGTCCGAGAGCGACGAGAAGTCCTCCTCGATGGCGTTCACCTGCGCGGCGATGCCGTCGAGCCTCTTGAGGACGCGCCCTTCACCGGCACGCAGCAGCTTCTCGACGATCTTCACGAGTGGGTCTCCTTGGCAGACGTACGAGCTGACGGGCGCTCCCGGCCCGGACCTGCCCAGGGTAGTCGAGCCCCCTCGGCACGGCCGCCGGGCACCGCGCGCCGAGGGTGCAACGGACCGTGGCGGCCCCTGAGTTCCCCTTCCCCGCGCGCCGGTGGTTGGCTGGGCCCATGTCCGAGGCGACCTTCCCCGGCTGCGTGCCGGTGCTCACCGACGACCACGTCGTCCTCCGGGCCCACCGAGCCGAGGACCTCGCCCGTATCGTCGAGCAGTGCCGGGACCCGGAGTCCCAGCGCTGGACCACCGTGCCGCGGCCGTACGGGGTGGAGGACGGCCGCAGCTTCCTCGCCTTCGTCGAGGGCGCGTGGAACGACCCCGACGGGCCGCGGTACTGGGCCGTCACGGACGCCGCCGACCCCGAGCAGCGCTACCTCGGCACCGTCGACCTCCGCCCGGGACCCGGAGGGGACGCTGCCGAGACGGGGTACGGGCTGCACCCGGAGGGCCGGGGCAACGGCTTGATGGCCGCCTCCCTCCGGCTCACCGCCCGCTGGTGGTTCGAGCGGAGCGGCAGCCGGGTGCACTGGCGCGCGATGCGCGGCAACTTCGACTCCTGGCGGGTCGCCTGGGCCTGCGGCTTCCGTCACCACGGCACCCAGCCGGGGGTGCTGGAGGACGCCGACGGCGGCCCGGCGAAGGACGCCTGGTTGGCGAGCCTCGGCCCGCACGACGCGATGGAGCCGCAGGCCCCGTGGTGCGAGGCGCCGGTGCTCGAGGTCCCCGGCGAACCACGCCTGAGGCTTCGGCCCTGGCGGGACGAGGACGTCGACGCCCTCGAGCCACGGGACCAGCCGGACCATCACATGCCGGCCCGAGGCGTCCTGGACGCGGACACGTTCCCCGACTGGCTGATGACCCGGCGCGAGAAGATGTCGCTCGGCACCGCCCTCAGCTGGTGCATCGCCGACGCCGACACGGACCGCACGCTCGGTGAGGTGCTCCTCTTCGTCCAGGAGGGAACGCTCGACGACGACACCGCCGAGCTCGGCTACCAGGTGCTCCCCAGTGCCCGACGCCGCGGGGTCGCGACCGCAGCGGCCCGGGCCGCCGTCGAGCACGCCTTCGGTCCGCGCGCCGACGGGGGGCTGGGCCTGCGTCGCCTCGTCGCCCAGACCGCCGAGGACAACCGGCCCAGCAACCGGGTGCTCGACGCCCTCCGCTTCGACATCTGGGGCCGCGAGAGCGCGGCCGACGTCCTCCCCGACGGTCGCACCGTCGAGTCCCTGCACTGGGAGCTCCTCCGGCACTGACACGTCCACCGACGGGTCGGAGCCGGGGCGACATGCTCGTGCAGGGCCGAGCCGCGCCCTCAGGCGCGCACGCCGCGCAGGCCCAGCCATCCCCCGAGCAGCGCGAGCTCGGCGTCGAGCGCGGCCCGGTCCTCGGCATCTCCTCGGCCGTTCTCCCAGGTACACCGCCGGACCCTGAGGACACCGGCGTCGCGGTCGCTCTTGAGGTCGACCCGGGCGACGAGCTCGTCGCCGAGGAGGAACGGGAGGACGTAGTACCCGTGCACGCGCAGGTGCTCGGGGACGTAGATCTCGAGCCGGAAGTCGAACCCGAAGATCGCCCGGACGCGGTCGCGCTGCCACACGAGCGAGTCGAAGGGCGACAGCAGCGCCCGGGCGTCGACGCGGCGAGGACGGCGCGCGTCGCGGTGCAGGTAGACCGGGCGGTGCCACCCCTCGACGGTCGCCGGGACGAGGGTGCCGTCGGCGACGAGCGCGGCGACCGCCGGCCGTGCCTGCTCCGGCTTCAGGCGGAAGTAGTCACGCAGGCACTGCTCGCTGCCCACCCCGTGCGCCCGTGCCGCGATCTCCACGAGCCCGCGGAAGGCCGTCTCGTCGTCCGGTCGGGCCCCGGGGTCCAGGGCCGCCGCCCGCACAGCCGGTGGCAGGACGCGGGACGGGTGGGCGTAGCGGCGTTCGAACTGGGCGGTGCGACCCGCGCTGGAGATCTCACCCGACCAGAAGAGGTGCTCGAGCGCGTTCTTCACGAGAGACCAGTTCCACCCCCAGTCCACCCGGTCCCGCGGGAGGTCGTGGGCGAGCGCGGCCTCGACCTCGCGGCTCGTCATCGGGCCGCGGGCGGTCACCTCGGCGAGGACGGCCGCGACGAGCCCGGGGTGGTCGCGGGCGACGCGCTGCATCCCGCCCCAGGAGTCGGACCGGGCCCGGCGCATCCGGAAGTCGAGCAGCGGCCAGGTGCTGGGCGGGACGAGCGAGGCCTCGTGCGCCCAGTACTCGACCACCCGACGCGGAGCGCGGTCCCGAGCACGGTCGAGGAGGTCACGGTCGTAGTCCCCGAGCCGGGAGAAGAAGGGCAGGTAGTGGCTGCGGACGACCACGTTGACGCTGTCGATCTGCACGACGCCGACGGTGTCCAGCACCCGCTGGACGTCGCGGGTGCCGGGTGACCCGGGACGGGGCCGCGCGAAGCCTTGTGCTGCGAGGGCGATGCGTCGTGCCGCGGGGCGGGAGAGCCGGACCGGGGGCGGATCACCCATCCGGGGGCGTGAGGCGCTGCTGGTGCGCGTACACCGCGTCCTCGACGCGCGAGTGCAGGTGCAGCTTCTCGAGGATGCTCCGCACGTGGTTCTTCACGGTGTTCTCGGCGGTGCCCAGGGACTCGGCGATCTCGCGGTTGGACTGCCCGCGGGCGACCAGCCGGAGGACCTCGACCTCCTGCTCGGTGAGCCGCGAGTCCGGCGAGACGGCGTCCGCGGGGGTGTCCTGGCTGAGCCGGGTGAACTCCTGGAGGAGGGTCGAGGCCATACCCGCCGAGATGATCGCCTGGCCGTCGTACACCCTGCGGATGGCGTCGGCGACGTCCTCGCCCGGTGAGTCCTTGAGCAGGTACCCGCAGGCCCCGGCCTTGACCGCCTCGAAGAGGTCGGTCTCGTCGTCGCTCATCGTCAGCATGAGGATGCGGGTGTCCGGGTCGGCGGTGTGGAGACGGCGCGCCGCCTCGATCCCGCCGACCCCGGGCATCCGCACGTCCATGAGGACGACGTCGGGCTGCAGGCGGTGACAGACCTCGACCGCCTCGTCGCCGTTGCTCGCCTGGCCGACGACGCGTGCGACGCCGTCGAGCTCGACGACGACCGCCATGCCTCGCCGGTACATCGCGTGGTCGTCCGCGATGACGACCCGGATGGCCTCCCCGGGGCGCGCGCCGTTCCCCCGGCCGGCGCCTGCACTGGCCAGATCCACGGCGTCATCGTCCCAGGTCGAGGAGCTCACTCGCGCCAACCGCCCCGGCACGTCTCAGGACGCGGCGGCCTCGACGGCGCCGCCGTCCGAGGGCGCGTCCGGGAGGGAGCCGTCGAGGTCGAGGTGAAGCACGCCGTAGGACCAGCCATGCCGGCGGTACACGACGCTCGCACGGTCGGTGTCGACGTCGTGGAAGAGGTAGAAGTCGTGTCCCACGGCCTCCATCTCGGCGAGCGCGTCCGCCAGCGACATGGGCGCCGAGCGGTGGACCTTCTCGCGGACCTCGATGGGCGAGTCGCCGAACGGGGTGTCACCCGGGGCGTCGTCGCGCAGCTCGTCGTCCGGGACCTCGATCCGTGCGGTGGCGTGCGCCACGGACTCGGGGGTGCGTCGGCCCCGGTGAACCTGCCGACGGTCGTGCCGCCGCCTCAACCGCTCCATGAGCCGGTCGATGACGACGTCCAGCGCGGCGTACTTGTCGTCGGCGCAGGCCTCGGCGCGGACGACCGGGCCCTTGGCGTAGCACGTGACCTCGACGCGGTCGCAGGCCTTGGCCTGCCGGCGGTTCGGTTCGTGACTCACCGTGACCTCGACGCGGCGGGTGCGTGGCTCGAGCTGGGTGATCTTTCCCAGCTTGTCCTCGATGTGCTCCCGGAAGCGGTCGGAGACGGTCAGGTGCCGCCCGGTGACGGAGATGTCCACGTAGTCCTCCTCGTGGTCGATGGTGTTCGGCTCAGCGGCTCGTCGTCGTCGGCTGCACCACCTCCCGAGGAACGGGTCCCATGAGTTTCTCCTATGTCAAGCCGTGGCCGGTAGGGCCGGGGTCTGACGGTTGTGGTGGTCGGTGGTGAGGCGGTTGAAGACGGTGCGGGCGATCCGACGTTTCAGGCATCGCAGGGCCTCTGTCCTGGTC
>NZ_JAFDVE010000014.1 GCF_016888005.1 Phycicoccus sp. CSK15P-2
TTCAACCACCTCAAACACCACCGCGGCTTCGCCACCCGCTACGACAAGCTCGCCGTCCGCTACGCCGCCACCGTCCACGTCGCCAGCATCGACCACTGGCTGCGACGACTTTCGTAACAGGCCCTAGGTCCCGTCCTCGAACGCGGCGAGGTCGGCCATCGTGTCGACGTCGTGGGCGGCCGCTCCCGCCACGAGCACCTCGACGTGCGGCAGCTCGAGCAGCGCCCTCGCCGGGCCGCCTCCGGCCGGACGGGTGGCGAAGGTGGCCAGGGCTCTTGTGCGATACACCGCGAGCAGCGGGTTGGGCACGCGCTCGTCGTCGGTGCCGACGGCCGCCTCCACCTCGGGGCCGGCACCCGTGAGGACATCCACCAACATGGTCAGCGCCGGCGCTGCCCCGGGCATGTCCCCCGCGACGACGACGGCGAGGTCGGTGCGCACCTGGCGAGCCCCGGCCAGGACGGCCGCCAGGGGTCCGGCGCCCGGCGGGTCCTCCTGGACCCAGGTGACGCCCTGCTCGACGTCGCGCGGGGCGCCCACCCCCACAACCGGCCAGCCGGGTGGCAGGGAGCCGAGCAGGGTGCCGAGGACCGTCGTCCCCCGCAGCGGAGCCGCCAGCTTGTCCGACCCGAACCGTTCGGAGCGGCCCCCGGTCAGGACGAGGGCGGTGACGGACGGCGCAGCTGTCATCCTCGAAGGGTAGGGAAGTCCCACCGGCCCGAGGGACGGGGTTCCTCGTCGGACGCGGAGGCGGAGTCTCTTGTCTCTGAACTCCGCCTGAGAGCGGCCACGGCATGTTTACGTCCGGGAAACCTCTGGCAATGCGCAGGCCACGCCCTGGCTATAGCGTGACGACACGTAGGCAGCCGGCGTACAGGGAGTCGGCTGGCAGGGACTACGAGGAGCCGTGTTGGCGATCATCGACCGTACGTTGGTGCCCGAGCACCACGAGCCGAGACACCGCCGTCCGCGGCGGGCCACCCACACGAAGCGAGCCGTCGCGGTGCTCGCGATCTCGGACCAGGACGAGTACTTCCGGGTGCGGGACCTGCGGCTGCGAGCTGCCTTGACCGAGGCCGTGTTCGACCGGGTAGCTGCCTGGCTGCACCGCGACGAGTGGGCGATGTTGGACGACGACCTCGCCGTCCTCGTCCTCGACCTGCCCGCCGGCCGGGCTGCGCGGGTCCGGGCCAGGCTCAACGAGATCTCCGCGTGGGTGGCTCGTGAGCCGCTGGTGCTCGCCGACGGCTCCGTGCACAAGGTGGACGTCGGCGTCGGTTGGGACCTGCACGACCCCCGGGTGGGTACCGCTGCCGCGCTCGAGCCCGCACTCACCGCCGCGCAGGACGCGGTGCGCCAGCGCGACCTCGACGCCAAACAGTTCCGCGGCCCGCGCCGCTCGACCCCCTTCGGCTCGATCGGGGCCCAGGTGGCGCTCAGCTACGGGATGGCCCTGCTCGCCCCGTTCTTCCTGCTCGTCGGCCTCCACCAGAGCGGTCTCGAGCTGGGCTCGGTGGCCTACTGGGTGGCGGTGGCGGTCCTCGCCGTGACCTCGGCGACGCTGTGGTCGGAGACCTTCCACAGCCTCGACCCTCCGCAGCCTCCCGAGCTGCTGGACGGTCCCGCCCCGTCGGCGTCGGCCGTCATCGCGGCCTACCTCCCCAACGAGGCCGAGACCATCGTCGCGACCGTGCGGTCCTTCCTCGCCCAGGAGTACGCGGGCACCCTGCAGGTCGTCCTGGCCTACAACACGCCACGGCCGCTGCCCGTCGAGGCCGAGCTGGCCGAGATCGCCGCTGCCGACGACCGGCTGCTCCTCCTCCCCGTCCCGGACAGCACCTCGAAGGCGCAGAACGTCAACGCCGCGCTCTGGCACGTCACGGGTGAGTTCGTCGGCATCTTCGACGCCGACCACCACCCGATGGCGGGGGCCTTCGACCGTGCCCGCCGCTGGCTCGAGGGCGGCTACGACGTGGTCCAGGGGCACTGCGTCATCCGCAACGGTGCCGAGTCGGCCCTCACCCGGCTCGTGGCGGCCGAGTTCGAGCAGATCTACGCGGTGAGCCACCCGGGGCGCAGCGTGCAGCACGGGTTCGCGCTCTTCGGTGGCTCCAACGGCTACTGGCGCACCGCTGCGCTGCGCGAGCTGCGGATGCGGGGCTCGCGGCTCACCGAGGACATCGACGCCTCGATCCGGGCCGTGGGCGCCGGTCTGCGGATCGCGAGCGACCCAGGCCTGGTCAGCCACGAGCTGGCGCCCGTCACCGTCCGCTCGCTGTGGCACCAGCGCCTGCGGTGGGCACAAGGATGGTTCCAGGTGTCGGTGAGCTCGGTGCTCACCCAGGTGCGCAACCCCGTCCTCGACGCCAGGCAGCGGTTCGGCATGTTCGTCCTGCTCGGCTGGCGGGAGGCGATGCCGTGGTTCTCCACGCTGCCGCTGCCCGTGCTCGCCTACCTCTTCTGGCGGGACGGCTCGGTCGACCTCACCTCGCCGCTGTTCCTCCTGACGACGCTCTACACGCTGCTCGCCGGGCCCGTGCAGGCGCTCGCCGCGTGGCGGCTCGCCGTCCCGTCTCTGCGCGTGCACCCCGGCTGGTTCGTCTGGTACGCGCTGGTGACACTGCTCGTGTACTCGGAGGCCAAGAACGCGGCCTCCCGGGTCGCGCAGCTCAAGCACCTCCGGGGAGAGCGCCAGTGGGTCGTCACCCCCCGGCTGGCTCCCGCGCCGCGGTCCCAGGCTGCCGACCCCGCCCTGAGAGCCTGATGTCGGCCCGTCCCGCACACGCCGCGCCCGAGGCTGCCCCGGCGGGCGCGTCCGGGGCGCCCTCGTCGTCGACGCGCTACCCCTTGGACCCCCTGCGGGCCGTCGCCGCGCTCTCGGTCGTGATGTTCCACGTCTACCAGTACGAGTTCGTGGACATCCACCAGTCCGCCGCCCGGGTGGCTCCCCTGCGCCTGCTCACCGTCGTCAGCTCGGCGGCCGTCGACCTCTTCTTCGTCATCAGCGGGTTCCTGCTCTACCTCGGGGTCGCGCGCTCGGCGCTGAGCGGAGGCCCGGGGCGGTCGGCTCGGATGACACTGCTGCGCCGCGTCGTGCGTCTCTACCCCCTGTACGCCCTCATCATCCTGGCGGTGTGGGGTGTGACGAACACGCGGCTGCCGGGCGTCTGGCAGGACCTCGTCCTGCACCTGACGATGACCCAGATCTACAGCCAGGAGTACATCTTCTGGACCAACGGGCCCGCGTGGTCGCTCGCTGTGGAGTTCCACTTCTACGTGCTCGTCGCGCTCTCCATGCCGGTCGTCGCGGCCACGTGCCGTCGTCGGGACACCACCGGCGGGCGTACGTGGGTGCTCCTCGCCCTGCCGGCGGCCCTCCTCGTCGTGGGGCTGGCCTGGCTCACCTACGCGATCGTCGTCGCGCAGACCCCGGTGACGCACTGGCCCACGTGGTTCGGCTTCCTCGCCAAGGCCCCGATGTTCGGACTCGGCATGGGGCTGGCCGTCATCGTGGTCCGGGGCGCGCGGATCCACCGCCGGAGCGTGCGGGTCGGGTCGCTGGGGCTGGCCGCGGCCGGGTCCGTCGTCGCCCTCGCCTACGGCACCTCGGGCCCGGCCGACCAGCCGTCGCACGAGTGGTGGCACCTCGTGTACGCAGCGACGTCACTCTTCGTGCTCGCGCCGGTCGTCCTGTCGTCGGCCGGGCCGCCGCGGCTGCTGACCTGGCGTCCGATGGTCTTCCTGGGCACGATCAGCTACGGCATCTACCTGCTGCACGAGCCGGCGATGCGCCTCCTCGGCCACGTCGGGCTGCTGCCGACCTCGGGGGCGAACACCCTGACCGTCGTCGCCGGCTGGCTGCTCGTGTCGGCGGTGGCGGTCGCCGGTGCGTGGGCCAGCGCCGCGCTCGTCGAGCGCCCGGCCCTGAAGCTGCTCGCGCTCTTCGAGCCCGACGGGAGGCGCCGAGAGTACTACCCGCACCTCGTCGAGAGCCGTCGGCCTGAGGCTCGCCGGCACCCGGCAGAAGTGGGCGCCGGCTGAGCGGGTTGCCGCTCAGCCCACCCGCGTCGCCCGCACGACGACGTCGTCCACGTGATGTCCGCCGGCCCCGCCGGTGATGACGCGGTGACGCAGCTCCGGCCCGCTCACGGTCCATCCGTCGCCCAGGCCCGTCGCGACATCGGCCGGGAGGAGCAGCAGGTCAGGGTCGAAGCGCGGGCCCGGCTGCGCCTCCGTGCCGTGCCCGTGGCCGTGGTCCTGTCCGTACGCACTCGTGTCGTGGTGGACGACGAGCAGGGTGCCGCCCGGCGCGACGAGGGACGTCAGTCGCCCGAGGGGCTGCGTGTCCTTCTCGAGGACGGCGTAGAAGGCCGAGACGAGGTCGAACCCGCCGGCCGGGAGGTCGAGTCCGGCGAGCGTCCCGTGCCGCCACGTCACCCGGACGCCGGCGGACTCGGCGTGCAGCCGGGCGCGGCCCAGAGCCACGACGGACGGGTCGATGCCGGTGACCTCCCATCCCCGCCGCGTCAGCCACACGGCGTCGGCGCCCTCGCCGCAGCCGACGTCGAGCGCCCGTCCGGGCGCGAGGCCGGCCGCCTCGACCGTGAGGGCGTGGTTCGGCTCGCCGCTCCAGATGCCCTCCTGCTCGGAGTACCGCTCGTCCCACACGTGCTGGTCGCTCATGCTCGTCATGACGGCAGTGTGCGCCCGCCGGATGCCCGGGGCCGCCTCCTGTTGCCGTTGCGGCAACAGCGGGTCATCCTCCGGCCGGGTCCGTGACGTCGGCGACGTCGGCGTCGAGCGCGACCACGAGGTCGTCGGCGTCGACCGTGGCGGCGACGCCGTGGGCCCCCGCCCCGATCGAGACGGTGCGCCCGGTGAGCGTGGCATCCGCGACGACCGGCAGCGTCCGGGACGAGCCGAACGGGGTGATCGTGCCGCGCTCGTACCCGGTGACCTCGAGCGCGGTGGCGGCGTCCGGCATCGACATCCGGCTCACGCCGAGGTGCGCACGCAGCTTGGGCCAGGAGATCTCGCGGTCGCCGGGGACGAGGACGAAGAGGTGGTCGTCCTCGGCACGCCGGACCACGAGGGTCTTGACGACGGCCCCGGGCTCGACGCCCCGCAGCCGCGCGGCCTCCTCCAGCGAGGAGACCCGGCCGTGCTCGGTGACCTCGTGGGCCAGGCCCGAGGCGGCGAGGGCCACCCGGGCCCGTTCGGCTCCGTCCATCCGGCCAGCCTAGGGCCGCGGCCGTCCAGCTTCGACAACCGGACGCGGCGCACAATCGATCTGCCCAACAAGCCCCGCGGGAGCTGCGGACTTGGTGCAATGGAGGCATGTCCAGCAGGTCGGCATCGGGTGCGACGATGCGTGCCTTCCACCGCATGTGGGCAGACCTCGAGGAGGTCGGGCTCGACGGCTCGACGGGGGGCTACCGCCGCTTCGCCTGGACCCGGACCGACCACGACCTGCGCGAGTGGTTCGCGGGCGAGTGCGCCGCTCGCGGCCTCGACGTCACGACCGACCGCGTGGGCAACCAGTGGGCCTGGTGGGGCGACCCCGACGCCGCGGTGGCCGCAGGGGAGCCCGGTGTCGTCGTGGGCAGCCACCTGGACTCCGTCGTCGACGGCGGTGCGTTCGACGGCCCGCTCGGCGTCGTGTCCGGCCTCGCCGCGATCGACGCCCTCCGCGAGCGGGGCGTCGTGCCGCGCCGTCCCGTCGGTCTCGTGAGCTTCGTCGACGAGGAGGGCGCGCGCTTCGGCACCACCTGCGCCGGCTCGCGGGTCGTCACCGGCTCGCTCTCGGCCGACCGCGCCCGCGCGCTGCGCGACGCCACCGGGACGACGATGGCCGAGGCGATCAGCCGGTTCGGTGGCCGTCCCGACGATCTCGGCCGGGACGACGAGGCGCTGGCGCGGGTCGGCGCGTTCGTCGAGCTGCACGTCGAGCAGGGACGCGTGCTCGACGTCCTCGGCCGGCCGGTCGGGGTGGGCAGCGACATCTGGCCACACGGACGCTGGCGGATCGACGTCCCCGGGATGGCCAACCACGCCGGCACGACGGCGCTCGACGAGCGCGAGGACGCCATGCTCGGGCTGGCGGCCGCCGTCATCGCGGCGCGGCAGGCCGCCCAGGAGCGTGGCTGCCTCGCCACCGTGGGGAAGGTCGACGTCGCTCCGGGCGGGGTCAACGCGATCCCCAGCTCGGTCACCTGCTGGCTCGACGCCCGGGGCCCCGAGGCCTCGTCGGTGCGCGACGTCGTCGACGACGTGCGCGACGTCGTGGCCGAGTTCGACGCCCTCGTCACCGAGGAGTGGTGGGACGCCGCCACCAGCTTCGACGACGGCCTGACCCGGCGGATCGCCGACCTGCTCGACGACGCCCCGCTCATCGCCACGGGCGCGGGGCACGACGCCGGGGTCATGGCCGGGGCCGGGGTGCCGACCGCGATGGTGTTCGTGCGCAACCCCACGGGGGTCAGCCACTCGCCGGACGAGTGGGCGACGACGGACGACTGCCTGGCCGGGGTGGCCGCGCTCACCGCCGTGGTCGACGACCTCGTGGGCGACTGCGCGGCCTGAGCGGCGTCCTGGCGGTCAGACCGGCTCGCCGGCGATGTCCTTGGGCAGGTGCCCTGCGGAGCTGCGGTAGTACTGGGCGGCCTTGCGCTCGGTGAGCGTGCGGGCCGCGCCGACGGCGAGGCCGAGCAGCGCGGCGTAGGCGACCGCCTTGCCGATGGGGGCGTCGGGGCTCTTCGGGTTCACCGTGTCCTGGCCCGCCTTGGCCCAGGCGGCGTCGACGACCTTCTTGGCGACGATGCCGGCGAGGATGGCCCCACCGCTGCCGAGGATCTTCCAGCTGATGGTTCCCACGGTGCTCCTCCGCTCGATCGAAGCAGGTCAGGCAGGTGCCCGACGGCTCGTCGCCACTGTATCCCCGACCGCGTTATGCTCGGCACGTCCACCGACAGGGGAGCGCTCCGGCGCTGAGAGTGCGGTCCGCCGCAGACCCTCGAACCTGATCCGGTTAGCACCGGCGATAGGGAGTCGTGAATTCCACCATGTCCTCGTCCACGTCAACCGTCGAGGCGCCGGTCCGCCGGCGCTCGATCACCGCGACCCGCCCGCTCATGGGATGGCGCACCGTCGACCTCCTCACCGCGGCCCTCATCGGCGCGGCCCTCGGCCTCGTCTTCTGGGGATGGGGCGTCTTCTACACCGGCCCGCTCACCGCGCTGCAGATCGGGTACGCCCCGCTCATGGGCCTGTTCGTCGGCCCCTGGCTCATGGCGGGTGTGCTCGGCGGGCTCGTCGTCCGCAGGCCGGGCGCGGCGCTGTTCTGCGAGGTCGTCGCGGCGCTCGTCTCGATGATCCCCGGCACGACGTGGGGCGTCGGCGTCCTCTTCGCCGGGATCCTCCAGGGGCTCGGCGCCGAGCTCGCGTTCGCGCTCCTCGGCTACCGGTTCTTCGGGGTCGCCGCGGCCGCGTTCGCGGGTGCGCTCGCCGCTCCGCTCGAGTGGCTGTACGAGACCTTCAGCTTCCCCGAGTCCTGGGCCGACGTGCCCGTGCTGTCGGCGTTCGCGGGCAGCGGCGGCTACTACGGCGAGTGGGAATGGCCCGAGAAGCTCGCGTACCTCGGGACGATGACGGCCTCGGGTGTCGTCCTCGCCGGCGTCGTCGCCTGGCTGCTGACCCGGGCCCTGGCCCGCGCCGGTGCGCTGTCGGCGTTCCCGCCGGGGCAGGAGGTCCGCGAGTCACGCGCGGTCTGACACCGTGACCGTGACCCGGGCCACCCGGGGCCACGTCGAGGTCCGTGGCCTCACGTGGCGCCCCTACGGCCGCCGGGAGCCCGTCCTGCGGGAGCTCGACCTCACGCTGACCCCCGGTGAGCGGGTGCTGCTCGTCGGGCCCTCGGGCTCGGGCAAGTCCACCCTGCTGCGTGCGCTGGCCGGGCTGCTCGGCTCCGTGGAGGCGGGCGAGCTCTCCGGCACGGTGACGCTCGACGCCGACGCCCCCGGTGCACGTCCGGGGGCGGTGGGCCTCGTGCTCCAGGAGCCGGGGGCGGGGGTCGTCGCGGCGACCGTCGCGCGGGACGTCGCCTTCGGCCTCGAGAACGTCGGGACACCGCGCGAGGCGATGCCCGCGACCGTCCGGCGCTCGCTCGACGCCGTTGCGCTCGGCGACCTCGACCTCGACACGCCCACGTCGGCGCTCTCCGGCGGCCAGACCCAGCGGCTGGCGCTCGCCGGCACGCTCGCCCTCGACCCCTCGCTCGTCCTGCTCGACGAGCCGACGGCGATGCTCGACCCCACCTGCGCCGCCGAGGTGCGCCAGGCCGTCGCCCGCGTGGCCGAGCGGGGCGACCGCACGCTCGTCGTCGTCGAGCACGTCCTCGAGCCGTGGGTCGACCTCGTCGAGCGGCTCGTCGTGCTCTCGGCGGAGGGCGCGGTCGTCGCGGACGGGCCGGTCCGCGACGTCCTCGCCGAGCAGCGCGACCAGCTCCTCGCGATGGGCGTCTGGGTGCCCGGCGCCGACGTCCCGGACCCGGCCGCCGTCGACCCCGACCTCTTCGCGACCTCCGACGTGCACGGCAGCTCGTTGCGGGCGCAGCGGTTCTGCGTGGAGCGCACCACCCGGCTCCTCGACGGCACCGCCCGCCGTCGCTGGGCCGCCGTGCTCGACGAGCCGCTGGACGCCGTCCCGGGCACGCTGACGGCGCTCGTCGGGCGGAGCGGGTCGGGCAAGTCGACGCTCCTGCAGGCGCTCGCGGGCTTCCTCGGGAGCGTCCCGGCCGGAGCGGTGTACGTCCCCGGACCGGACGGCTCCGACGCCGAGCCGGGCGACCTCGACGCCCCGGCCCTCGCCCGCACCCTCGCGTGGGTGCCGCAGTGGGCGAGCTCGACGATCGTCGCGCCGACGGTCCTCGACGAGGTCCTCGCCACGTCCCGGGCCACCGGTGACGTCGACGACCGCACCCAGGAGCGCGCGCGAGGCGTCCTCGCCGCCCTCGGGCTGGCCCGTCTCGAGGGAGCCGACCCGCGGGAGCTGTCCGGCGGCGAGCAGCGCCGGCTCGCGGTGGCGTCCGCCGTCCTGCACGGTCCGCCGGTCCTTCTCGCCGACGAGCCGACGGTGGGCCAGGACCGGCACACGTGGGCGGCCGTCGTCGGGCTCGTCGCGGCCTACCGCGCCGCAGGGGGAGCGGTCGTGGCGGCCACGCACGACGCCGCGGTCGTCGCCCGGGCCGACACCGTGCACCAGGTGCGGCCACCAGAGCGTCCGCCCGCGCCGCCACCGTCCCGTCCACCTCTCGTCGCCCGGTGCGGGCCGCTGGCGCTGCTCGCCGGCGCGTTCCTCGGCATCCCCGCCGGGGTGGTCTCGCCCCACTGGACGACGAGTCTCGCGGTCCTCGCGGTGCAGGTCGTCCTCGCCGCCGTGGGCCTGGCGGCGCCGGGGGAGGGGCCGGCGCCGGGGGAGGGGCCGGCGCCGCCACGACGGCTCCGGACCGTCGCACTCCGGATGGCCCCGGGGCTGCTCGCCGCGCTCTCCGTGGGCTGGTCCACCTGGTGGCTCGCCGGGCACGACGTCGACGCCGCGCTGACGGTCGCGCTCCGGGTGCTCGTCATCGTCCTGCCGTCCGCGGTGCTCGTCCCCTGGATCGACCCGGACCGGCTCGGCGACCATCTCGCGCAGCGGCTGGGGCTGCCCGACCGTCCGGTCGTCGCCACCGCGTCGGCCCTCCAGCGGGTGCACACCTTCGGGGCGGTGCTCTCCGAGATCGAGCGGGCCAGACGGGTGCGGGGCATCGGGGTGTCCACCCGCCGTCCGGCGACGGTCGTCGCGCACCTCTCGGCCCTGACGATGGGGCTGCTCGTGCGCACCCTGCGCGCGGCCGCCGAGCTCGCGGTCGCGATGGACGCCCGGGGCTTCGCCACCGCCCAGCGGCGCACCTGGTGGGCCGCGGCGCCGTGGCGCCGGCGGGACACGGCGCTGCTCGTCCTCGCCACCCTGCCGCTCGTCGTCGCGCTCACGTGGGGCTGACACCGGGGTCCGGCGCTGTCGGAGGTGCCGGGCATACTGGTGGATCGTGTCCGCCGACCCCGTGACCACCCCCGACGCACGGGTCCGCATCCCCCGTGAGATCTGGGTCCTCATCGCCTCGGCGTTCGTCATCGCCCTCGGCTTCGGGCTCATCACGC
Source organism: Phycicoccus sp. CSK15P-2 (assembly GCF_016888005.1). Taxonomy (GTDB): domain Bacteria; phylum Actinomycetota; class Actinomycetes; order Actinomycetales; family Dermatophilaceae; genus Phycicoccus. The sequence continues at coordinate 10,197 of NZ_JAFDVE010000014.1, forward strand.
CAGTCCTGCCGCAGTTCGCGCAGAGCTTCGGCGTGGGCGCCACCGCGAGCAGCGTCGTCGTCAGCGCCTTCGCGTTCTTCCGGCTGCTCTTCGCCCCCGCGGGCGGCCGGCTCATCGCCCGGCTGGGGGAGCGGCCCGTCTACCTCGCGGGCCTGGTCATCGTCGCGGTCTCCACCGGTGCCACCGCCTTCGCGCAGACGTACTGGCAGCTGCTCGTCTTCCGCGGCCTCGGCGGCATCGGGTCGGTGATGTTCACCGTCTCGGCCGTCGCGCTCATCGTCCGGCTCGCGCCGCCGTCCATCCGGGCCCGGGTGTCGTCGGTCTACGCCTCGGCATTCCTCATCGGAGGCGTCGGCGGTCCGGTCGTCGGCGGGCTGCTCGGCGGGCTGGGCCTGCGGGTGCCGTTCCTCGTGTACGCCGTGGCGCTGCTCGCCGCCGCCACCATCGTCTTCGTCTTCCTCAAGGACACCTCGCTGCGCCCGAAGGAGGGTGCGCCGGTGCTGCCGGTCATGACCGTCCGGGACGGCTGGCGGGACAGTGCCTACCGCGCCGCCGTGGGCTCGGCCTTCGCCAACGGCTGGGGAAACTTCGGTGTGCGCAACGCCATCCTCCCGCTCTTCGCGGCGGCCGTCATCGTCGACCGGAGCCTCGACCAGGCCACCCGCGAGACGCACCAGTCGCTCGTCGCCGGGGCCGCACTCGCGGCCTTCGCCGCAGGCAACGCCATCGGGCTCACCGTCGCCGGCCGCACCTCGGACGCGGTGGGACGCAAGCCCTACATCGTCGGTGGCCTGCTCGTCTCGGGTGTCTTCACCGCGGCCACCGGGCTGGCGACGAGCCTGCCGATGCTCATCGCGTTCTCGGTCGCCGCGGGGCTCGGCTCGGGGGCGCTGAACCCGGCTCAGCAGGCCTCGCTCGCCGACGTCGTCGGTCGCGAGCGCAACGGCGGGCCGGCGCTCGCCGCCTTCCAGATGGCCCAGGACACCGGCGCCATCATCGGGCCGGTCATCGCCGGCACGCTCGTCGACCACGGCAGCTTCGGTCTCGCGTTCGTCGTCACCGGTGTCATCACCCTGGCCGCCGCGCTGCCGTGGCTGCGTGCCCGAGAGACCCATCCGGTCCGCCGGGTGACCGTGGCCTGACCGCCCGGGCCCGGGCCGCCGACGTGGCGGCCTACCAGCTCGTCTCGACGCACGCCCGGGTGCCGCGGGGCTCCACCTGCAGCGTCGCGTGGTCGATGCCGAACCGTTCGCGCAGCCGCTCCCCGGCCGCCTCGAGGACGACCGCGGTGTCGGTCCCGTCGGCGCACACGAGGTGGGCGGTCGCGACGTGCATCCCCGAGGTGAGCGTCCACAGGTGCAGGTCGTGCACGTCGACGACGCCCGGCACCGAGCGCAGGGCGGTCTCCGTCTCGTCCGGGTGGATGCCGGCCGGGGCGTGCTGGCCGAGGACCGCGACGACCTCCCGCCCGAGCAGCAGCGCCCGGACCGCGACGAAGACGGCGATGGCCAGCGCGACGACCGTGTCCCAGACCGTGCTGCCGGTGGACGCGACGAGCGCGCCGGCCACGATCACGCCGACCGAGCCGAGCGTGTCGGCGACGACCTCGAGGTAGGCGCCCTTGACGGTGAGGCTCTCCCCGGCGCCTCCGCGGAGCAGGAGCAGGGCGACGACGTTGACGAGCAGGCCGAGGGCGCCGACGACGAGCATCGCCCCGGTGGCGACCTCGGGGGACCCGCCCATCCGCCCGAGCGCCTCGGCCACGATGTAGCCGGACACCCCGAGCATGAGCAGCACCGCGATACCGGACGCGAACACCTCGGCGCGGTACGACCCGAAGGTGCGCCGACCCGTCGTGTCGGGACGGGTGGCGATCCGGGTCGCGACGAGGGCGGCACCGAGCGCGACGACGTCCGCGGCCATGTGCCCGGCGTCGCTGAGGAGGGCGAGCGAGCCGGAGACCCAGCCGGCGACGAGCTCGACGACGAAGAACGCGGCGACGAGACCGAACGCGACCCGCAACCGCCAGCGGTGCGCCGCGCCCGCGTGGGCGGCGGGGACGTTCGCGTGGCCGTGGCCCGTGCCCATCGCCTCGCCTCCATCCGCTCGGGGACGTCTCCCCGACGACGCTACCCGGCGCGCTAGCGTGCGGCGATGACCCACCCGCTGACCCCGGCCGAACGGCGGGCGCTCGACGCGGTCGACGACGACGCCACGGTGGCCGCGCTCACCGCGCTCGTCCGGGTGCCCAGCGTGACGGGCACGGCAGCCGAGGGCGAGGCGCAGCACCTCGTCGCCGGGTGGATGGCGGAGGCGGGTCTCGAGGTCGACCTCTGGCGCGAGGACCTCGACGCGCTGCGGTCCGCGCCGGCCTTCCCCGGCTCCGAGGCGCCCCGGGACGAGGCGTGGGGCCTGGTCGGGACGGGCCCCGGTGGCGGCGTGCCGGGGCTCGTGCTGGCCGGGCACGTCGACGTCGTCCCGGTCGGTGACCCGGGCGCGTGGTCGGCCGACCCGTTCGCGGCGGTCGTCGCGGACGGCCGGGTGCACGGGCGCGGGGCCTGCGACATGAAGGCCGGAGTGGCCGCGAACCTCGCCGTGGCGCGCGCCCTGCACCGCTCGGGGGTGCGCCTGCAGCGGCCGCTCGCCGTGCACTCGGTCGTCGGCGAGGAGGACGGCGGGCTCGGCGCGTTCGCCACGCTGCGGCGCGGGCACACGGGGGAGGCGGCGGTCATCACCGAGCCCACCGCCGGCCGGGTCGTCACGGCCAACGCCGGCGCCCTGACCTTCCGGCTCGAGGTCGCCGGGCGCGCCGCGCACGGCAGCACCCGGCTCTCCGGGGTGTCGGCCCTCGACGCCTTCGCCGTCGTCCACGCCGCGCTGCGCGAGCTGGAGGCGGACCGGCACGAGCGCCGCGAGCCGCTCTTCGCCGACGAGCCGCTGCCCTACGGCATCAGCGTCGGCACGGTCCTCGCCGGGGACTGGGCGAGCACCGTCCCCGACCTGCTCGTCGCGGAGGGGCGGATGGGCGTCCGGCTCGGCGAGGACCCCGCGGCGGCCCGGTCCGCGTTCGAGCGGGCCGTGGCGCAGGCGGCCGCCGCCGACCCGTGGCTCCGCGACCATCCTCCGGTCGTGACCTGGCCCGGCGGGCAGTTCGCGTCCGGGCGGCTGCCGGCGGGCCATCCGCTCGCGGCCGAGGTCGCCGACGCCGTCGAGGCCCTCGGCGGCCCGCGGCCGGCCGTCGGCGCCGCACCGTACGGATCCGACCTGCGCCTCTACACGGAGGCCGGCGTCCCGACGCTGCAGTACGGCCCCGGCGACATCGCCCTGGCCCACGCGGCGGACGAGTCGGTCGCGGTCGAGGAGCTGCTCGCCGTGACCCGGGCCCTCACGGTCCTCGCGTGCCGCCGTCTCGGCGCGCACTGAGACCCGGCGTCGCCCCGCCCGTCCCGGACGCCTCGGGGCGGCCGCCGCCGGGATGGAAGAGTGGGGACCATGAGCGCTGCCGACGTGACGATCGACGGACTCTCCGACCGCTGGAGCACCCGGCGTCCCACCGCCGACGACGCACCCGCGGTCACCGAGCTCGTGGCGGCCCACCAGCAGGCGGCCAAGGGCTCGTCCGGCGTCGACCCCGAGGCGATCCTCGGCACCCTCGCGGGCTACGGCTCGTGGACCCGGCGGCAGGTGCTCGTCCACGACGGCGACCGCCTCGTCGCCTGGCTGTCCGTGCACGACCGCGCGGCCGGCCGCACGCTCGTGGAGGTGACCGTCGACCCGGCCCTGGCGGACGCGGACTCCGCCGAGGTGGCCGGCACGCTGTTCGCCGCGGGCGAGCGGCACGCACGGGACATCGGCCGGATGCGCGGGCTGCGGACGACGCTGCTCGACTCGGGGGCCTACGCCGACGACCTACGCCAGCAGGGGTGGCTCGGTGCCGCCGGCTACACCCACACCCGGACCTGGCTGCAGATGAGCCGGCCCGTCGACCCGGGAGAGGCCGAGTCCCTGCCCGCGCCGCGTGCGGGGGTCGCCGTCCGGCAGGTCCGGCGTCACGAGGACGGTCTGCCCGTCGCCCAGGACCTGCAGACGGTGCACCGCGTGCTCGAGGAGTCCTTCCAGGACCACTTCAGCTCCTACCGCGAGAGCTTCCCCGAGTTCGTCATGCGGCTGCGCGAGGACCCCGGGCACCGGTGGGACCACTGGTGGCTCGCGACGGTCGAGACCGACGAGGGCCCGCGTCCGGCCGGGGCCGTCGTCTCCTCCGTCCTCCGGCCGGACGCCGCGGGCGTCGAGGGCAGCTACGTCGACTACATCGGGGTGCACCGGAGGGCGCGGGGGCGGGGTGTCGCGAAGGCGCTGCTCGGCACCGTCATCGGCGACGCCGCGCAGCGGGGACGCAACCGGGTCGGGCTCGAGGTCGACGCCGACTCCCCGACCGGGGCGGACGGGCTGTACACCTCGATGGGCTGGGTCACGGACCACCGCACCCAGTCCTGGCACCGCGACCTGGACCTCTGAGCCGGCGCGGCTACCGGGCGATGTCGACGACGAGCCGGGTGGGTTCGGTGAGGACGCTCACCCGGAACGGCCGCTGCTGGCCGCGCACGCCGATGACGGTCTCGCCGTAGCCCTCGAAGCCGCCGAAGATCGGGGGAGCGGCCATGACGGTGGTGCCCTCGAGGGATGCGGTGCCGGGCTCCAGAGGTGCCTCCGCCGACTCCTCGGGGATCTCGACGGTCGAGCTGCTCACCATGAGGAAGGCGTCCCCGGCGACGTCGATCGGCTCGCCGCTGCCCTGGGAGACCGGTTCGTCGACGTAGCGCACCTGGAAGGTCGGCTCGCCCGACCCGGTGAACTCGTAGACGACGCGGTCGTAGCCCTCGTGGCGGCCGACCCGCACGGCGGTGCCGGTGCCGACCCGCGGGCCGAGCCGCGGCCACGACGGCGAGCGCTGCTCGTCGAGCGAGAAGCCGTCCTGCGGCGAACCGGTGCCGCTCTCCTCCGGGGTCGCGGTCGGCCGGGACGTGCCGGTCGTGGACGAGCCGGTGGCCGACGCGGGCGTGCTCGACGCCCCCGGGTCGGCCGGGGTGTCGGTGCCGCAGCCCGCGGCGGCGACGACGGCGGCGAGGGCGAGACCCGCCAGCCCGGCGGAGCGGGTGGGGCGCGAGGGAGTCAGGACTGCAGGCATCACGCGGTCATCCTCCCAAGAGCGGATGCCGTCCGGGCGCAGGACATCCCGATGCTCACCGAAACCGTGACCCGGCGCGCGGGAGCATACTGTCGGAGGTGGACCTCAGCCTGCGCCGGCTCGTGCTCCCGGCGAGCCAGAGACGCAGCATCGAGGAGCTCAGGGACGCCGTCGACCTGCGTCACGGGGACCGGCGGGCCAAGCTCACCGCCTTCTGGTCGATGCTCACGCTCTCGGCGGTCATCGCGACGGCTGGGGTCCTCTCGGACTCGACGGCAACGGTCATCGGCGCCATGATCATCGCCCCGCTCTCGACGCCGATCATGGGTCTGGCGCTCGGGATCGTGACACGGGAGCGGATGGGGGCGACGCCCCTGGTCCTCCTCGGGGCGCTGCTCGTCGTCCTCGTCGGGTGGGGGGCGACCGCGCTCTCGCCGGGGTCGGTTGACCTCGCGAGCAACAGCCAGGTCCTCGGTCGCACCTCGCCGGGGCTCCTCGACCTCGCCGCCGCGGTGGCGACGGGACTCGCCGGAGCGCTCGCGCTGTCCCGCCGCGACGTCGCCGCGGTGCTACCCGGCGTGGCCATCGCCATCTCGCTCGTCCCTCCGCTCGCGGTCGTCGGGGTCTGCCTCGGCGAGGGCGACCACCTGGCGGCGGCAGGGGCGATGCTGCTCTTCACGAGCAACGTCGTCGCGCTCGTCATCGCCGGCACCGTGCTCTTCGCGGCACTCGGGTACGCGGACCTCGGCGAGCACGGCCGGGCCGTGGGGGCCCGGGCACGTTCGCGGGTCGTGCTCACCGGCGTCTTCCTGCTCGTCCTGACGCCGCTGTTCGTCAACACCGTGCTCGTCGTCGCGCTCCACTCGATGGCCGACGAGGTGGAGACCGAGACGCGGCGGTGGCTCGTCGTGGTCCCCGGTGCCGAGGTGACGAAGGTCGAGCCCAGCCTCGCGGGCTTCGTCGTCTCGGTGACGAGCCCGCAGGAGCCGCCGTCCCTCATCGAGCTGGAGGACGCGCTCGCCGACATCGTCCCGCCGTACACCCGCGTCACGGTCGAGCTGACGACGGGCCGACGCTACGAGCTGGGGGTCGTCAACCCGGGCTCGGGGTGACCCCTCCCGGCCCGCCCGGCGCCGGGCGGGCGGGACGTAGTCTGGCGGCATGGGTGGACGGGTGGCGGTGGCTCTCGGCGCCGGTGGCGCGCGGGGCTACGCCCACATCGGCGTGCTCCAGGTCCTCGAGGAGCGCGGGTACGAGGTCGTGGCCGTCGCCGGGACGTCGATGGGGGCGCTGGTCGGTGGGCTGGCGGCGGCGGGGCGGCTCGACGCCTACACCGAGTGGGTCACCGGTCTCACCCAGTACGACGTGTGGCGGCTCCTCGACATCAACCCCCTGGGTGGTGGCGGGGCCATCCGTGCCGAGCGGATCTTCACGCGGGTCGGGGAGATCCTCGACGGCGCGCTCATCGAGGACTGTGCCGTCCCCTTCACGGCGGTCGCCACCGACCTCAACCACCGGCGTGAGGTGTGGTTCCAGCGCGGCCCGATGGCGACGGCCATCCGCGCGTCGGTCGCGATCCCGAGCCTCGTGACGCCGATCGTCGTCGACGGGCGGCTGCTCGTCGACGGCGGGCTGATGAACCCGGTCCCCATCGAGCCCACGGCCGCGGTGATGTCCGACCTGACGATCGCGGTGAGCCTGCAGGCGGGGCACAGCACCGGGATGCCGGTCGCGCCGGTGCGGACCCCGGGGGCGCTCGTGGGGTCGGTGCGCTCGCTGACCGAGCGGGTCGGTGCGCTCATCGGGGGCTCGCACGACCACGCCCGGGCTCCCGAGCAGCTCGTCGGCGGGGGTGTCGACGACGGCGTCGCCCGGGACGTCGAGCCCGTGACCGAGGGCGGTGGCTCTCCCGCGGTGCCGTCCGCGCCCGGCTACACGGCCGCTCCCAAGGAGCTCGCCTCGGCCGAGATCTTCAACCGCTCCTTCGACACGATGGCCGCGCTCATCACCCGCTACCGGATGGCGAGCAACCCGCCGGACGTCCTCGTGTCGGTGCCGTCCGACGCCTGCCGGACCATGGACTTCCACCGGGCCGGGGACATGATCACGCTCGGGCGCGAGCTCACCGTGCGGGCGCTCGACGAGGCCGGGTACTGAGCCTGCGCCACGCCGCCACCGGGTATCGGGCGGCCGGACGAGCCGATGCTCGAGGCCTACACGCTGCTCGGGGCGCTCGCGGCGGCCACCGACGACATCCAGCTGTCGACGCTCGTGACGGGAAACACCTACCGGAACCCTGCGCTCCTCGCCAAGCAGGTGACCACCCTCGACGTCGTCAGCGGCGGTCGTGCCGTGCTGGGCATCGGTGCCGGATGGTTCGAGCTCGAGCACCAGCAGCTGGGGTTCGAGTTCGGCACCTTCACCGACCGCTTCAACCGGCTCGGGGAGGCCCTCTCCATCATCGAGCCGATGCTCCGCGGCGAGCGTCCGACCGTGCACGGCGACTGGTACCGCACGGAGTCCGCGACGAACGAGCCGCGGCTGCGCGACGACCTGCCCATCCTCGTCGGGGGCGGTGGGGAGAAGAAGACGTTCAAGTACGCGGCGCGGCACGCTGCCCACCTCAACCTCATCTGCAACGCCTCGGAGATCCCGCGCAAGCTCGACGCCCTCGCGCAGCGGTGCGAGGAGGAACGGCGGGACCGGTCCACCCTGGAGACGAGCTTCCTCGCCTTCCTCGTCGTCGACGAGGACGGTGACGCCGCCCGCCGGATGCTCCGGGACAGCCTCGCGGCGCGGGGGGTCGACGGGCTGGTCTTCAACATGATCCAGAACGGGCACGTGCCCGGCGCGGTGCACGCGGCGGCGGCGCTCGGCCCGCTGGTCGGCTGAGACCCCGGAGGATGGGGTCGTCCCGGTGTCGGCCGTGAGGGCAGGGGCGTGCACCGAGGCCCTGTCGGTGGGTCCCCGTAGAGTCTGGGGCACAGGGGAAAGGGTGGGGCGCGATGGGTGAGGTCGTCGGCGACACGGCTGTGACGCAGCCGGGTTCGGTCGACCCTGTCGCCGAGTCCCAGCGTTTCGTCGACCGGCTGGCCGAGGTCGACGTCGACGCCCTGAGCGACCACGACCGTGCCCACTTCATCCGGACGCTCGAGCGCGTCAAGGGTGGCGCGAGCGCTGCCCAGGCGCGGGCCACGGACGCGCTGCGGCGCTCCCGGGAGGCGGCCGCACCACGGGACGCCGCGCGTTCCGTGGGGTCCGAGGTCGCGCTCGCGCGGCGCGAGTCACCGTCGGCAGGGGACCGGCTCGTCGGGCTCGCCCGCGCGCTCGTCCACGAGATGCCGCACACGATGACCGCACTCACCCGGGGCGACATCGTCGAGCGGCACGCCACCGAGTGCGTCCGCGAGACGGCGGTGCTGTCGGCGGAGGACCGGCGCGAGGTCGACCGCCGCCTGGCCGGGCTGCTGTCGCGGTTGTCCGCGCCGGCCCTCGGGCGTGCCGCGCGCCGGGTGGCCGCCGAGCTCGACGCCGCGTCCGTCGTCCGGCGGATGGACGCCGCGGTGGCGTCCCGGCGGGTCTCGGTGCGGCCGGCCCCGGACGGCATGGCCTACCTGACCGTGCTCGGCCCGATGCGCGACGTCGTGGGTGCCCACGCCGCGCTGCTCGCCCGCTCCCGGTCGGTCGTCGGCGGGCAGTGCCCCGAGGAGGGCCCTGACGGTCGCGGTGTCGGGGCGGTGGCCGCCGACGCCGCGCTGCGGCTGCTCTCCGGCCGCGAGGTCGGCCAGGTGCAGCCGCTCGAGGTCCACCTCGTGATGACCGACCGGTCCCTCCTCGGCACGGGCGACCCCGGGTCCTCCGTCATGGAGCCCGCGCGGGTCCCCGGCCACGGCCCCGTCCCGGCTCCCGTGGCGCGTGCGTGGGTGCGCGACGCGGGCCCGGCGTCGGTCTGGCTCCGTCGGCTCCACACCTCTCCCGAGGGCCGCGACCTCGTCGCGATGGACTCGCGCCGCCGGGTGTTCGGCGGCCTGCTGCGGCGGATGCTCGTCCTGCGCGACGACGTGTGCTCCACCCCGTGGTGCGACGCCCCGATCGTCCACGCCGACCACGCGCGGCCCGTTCGCGAGGGCGGCGCCACCGTGTTCGAGAACGGCTCCGGCACCTGCGCCCGGTGCAACCAGGTCAAGGAAGCACCGGGGTGGCAGGTGGAGGTCATCGGGAATGCGCCGCGCGAGCTCGTCGTGACCACCCCTGCCGGCCACCGACATCGCAGCACGTCACCACCGCTGCTCGGCTGGGGCAGCGACCCGCCACTCGTCCACCCGCCGCCCGCGCCACCGACCTCACCGAGATCACTGAGCGCACCGACCCCGTCGGCTCTCGAAGCCCGCCTCGCCGCACTCCTCGACGCCTCCTGAGCGCTGCCTATGCGCTCGGGCCGCTCAGGAAGACCTGCAGCGTGCCACCTATGACGAGGTCGACCTCCGTGCACCCCAGCGACTCGTCCGTCGCGGCTGCGGTCGGGGAGTGATCGACCTCGGCGAGGAGGTCCGCCACGACGTCCTCCGCCTCCGGAAGGGGGATGCACGTCTGGGCGACCCGCGTGCGCAGCTCGTCGCGGAGCCGGTGCAGCGGCCTGTGCGGTCCGCCCAGGGTGCTCGGGTCCATGCCGCGGCGGGTCGAGACCAGCAGCTCGCGGTCGCCGATGACGAAGGACGCACACGGCCCCGGGCGTGGGGTGTCCTCGCCCAGCTCCTGCTCCACGACGGGCAGGTCGCGCAGGCCGACCCGTTCGGTCTCCCTACGGGCCCAGGCGAACGCGGACTCGGTGTCGAAGCATCGCGACCTGCCTCCGTCGACGTAGTCCTGGAGCGAGTGGTCGAGCCGGGTCAGCGCCTGGGCGTCCACCGTGTCCGGGACGGCGCGAGGAGCGTCGTCGGGCACCTGGTCGGCGGGGGCCACGACCACGACACCGCCGCCGTAGTCGAGGGCCACGGGGTCGACGATGGGCGTGAGTCCGGCCAGTGCTTGGTACTCCTGACAGTCCGCGACCGGGTCTTCGGTGATCGGAGGGCCCCCGGTGGAGTGGCGGGGCGAGGACGACGCAGGGTCGGTCCAGGTGCTCATGCAGGTGAGGTCGACCGTCGAGACCCACCGGTCGTGGGCTGCGTAAGCACCGGCTCCGCCGCCCACGAGGGCGAGCGCGAGACCGCCGGCGACCACGCCACGGCGGTGTCCGCGTCGACGCGGTGCGACAGGCCGGAGCGCCGCGCGACCGGTGCGGACCACGGCGTCGCGGAGGTCGGTGAGTGCCGCGTGGTCGACCCGGGACAGATCGACGTGCGCGACGGGGTCGGCGTCCTGCAGGGCCTGCAGGGGATCGGGACGGGTCATCGGGACTCCTCCATGGGCGCGGTCGACGCGGTGCGTCCGGCTCTCCTCCGCCGCGAGGTGGTCTGCGGGATCTCGTGCGAGGCGTCCATCGCCTCTGTCAGGCGCCGCCGCGCCCGGTGCAACCGGAGTCGCACGGTGGCCCGGCTCAGGCCCATCGCCACCGCGATCTCGTCGCGGGCCAGCTGCTCCCAGGCGACGAGCCGGAGGATCTCACGGTCGTTCTCGGACAGCCGTTCCATGGCGTCCCGGACCCGTTCGGCCCGGTGCGAGCCTCGACCGGCGACCGCCTCGGGGCCGGGAACGGCGTCGGACGTCAGCGAGTCCCGCAGGCGGTCCGCCAGGGCCAGGCGCCGCTGCTCGCCGCGATGGTGGTTGGCCAGGACGCGACGCGCCACGCCGAACAGCCAGGGCCGGGCCTCGTCGCCGCCGGGAACCTCGTCGAGACGGCGCCAGGCCACGAGGTAGGTCTCGGCGACCACGTCCGCGGCGTCGGACGGGTCGCCGACCCGCCGCACGGCATACGCCAGCAGCGGCAGACGGGTCGCATCGAACAACCTCGTGAACCGTTCCTCGGCGGATGCCATCTCGCCCCCTTCTCTCGACCGGTGACACCCGGGACATGTCCGGCTCCCGGAGAAGCGTTTCACCCGTCTCTGCACCGGCTGGGAATGACTGCGCAGATCCCAGAGTTGAGTCCGGTGAACGCAAGTTTGACGACGCGGATTTGCGCAACACCACCCGCCCGGCCTAACTTGAGCCAGAACCACTCAACTCCGCATCACCAGCACAGCAAGGAGCAACCCCATGGCCCGTGCAGTCGGTATCGACCTCGGTACGACCAACAGCGCCGTCGCCGTCCTCGAGGGTGGCGAGCCCACGATCATCGCGAACGCCGAGGGCGGTCGCACCACCCCGTCGGTCGTCGCGTTCTCCAAGGGCGGTGAGGTGCTCACCGGCGAGATCGCCAAGCGCCAGGCCGTCACCAACGCCGACCGCACCATCCGGTCCGTCAAGCGCCACATGGGCACGGACTGGAAGACCGACGACATCGACGGCAAGACCTACACCGCGCAGGAGATCAGCGCGCGCATCCTCCAGAAGCTCAAGCGCGACGCCGAGTCCTACCTCGGCGAGGACATCACCGACGCCGTCATCACCGTCCCCGCCTACTTCGACGACCACGAGCGCCAGGCCACCAAGGAGGCCGGTGAGATCGCGGGCCTCAACGTGCTGCGGATCGTCAACGAGCCCACCGCAGCGGCCCTGGCCTACGGGCTCGACAAGGGCAAGGAGGACGAGCTCATCCTCGTCTTCGACCTCGGTGGCGGCACCTTCGACGTCTCGCTCCTCGAGGTCGGCAAGGACCCCGAGGACGGCTTCTCGACCATCCAGGTCCGAGCCACGTCCGGCGACAACCAGCTCGGTGGCGACGACTGGGACGACCGCGTCGTCCAGCACCTGCTGACGACCGTGAAGAACACCAGCGGCGTCGACCTGTCCAAGGACAAGATCGCGATGCAGCGCCTCAAGGACGCCGCCGAGCAGGCGAAGAAGGAGCTCTCGTCCGCGAGCAGCACCAACATCAGCCTGCAGTACCTCTCGATGTCCGAGAACGGCCCGATCCACCTCGACGAGAACCTGACCCGCGCGCAGTTCGAGCAGATGACCAAGGACCTGCTCGACCGCACCAAGCAGCCGTTCGAGAACGTCATCAAGGACGCCGGCATCTCCGTCTCCGACATCGACCACGTGGTCCTCGTCGGCGGCTCCACCCGCATGCCGGCCGTGAGCAACCTCGTCAAGGAGATGACCGGCGGCAAGGAGCCCAACAAGGGCGTCAACCCCGACGAGGTCGTCGCGCTCGGCGCCTCCCTCCAGGCCGGTGTCCTCAAGGGCGAGCGCAAGGACGTCCTCCTCATCGACGTCACGCCGCTGTCCCTCGGCATCGAGACCAAGGGCGGGCTCTTCACCAAGCTCATCGAGCGCAACACCGCCATCCCGACCAAGCGCAGCGAGGTCTTCTCGACGGCCGAGGACAACCAGCCGTCGGTCCTCATCCAGGTCTTCCAGGGCGAGCGCGAGATCGCGCAGCAGAACAAGCCGCTCGGCACCTTCGAGCTGTCCGGCATCGCCCCGGCGCCGCGCGGGGTCCCGCAGGTCGAGGTGACGTTCGACATCGACGCCAACGGCATCGTCAACGTCTCCGCGAAGGACCGCGGCACCGGCAAGGAGCAGAAGATCACCATCTCCGGCGGGTCCGCCCTGTCGAAGGAGGAGATCGAGCGGATGGTGAAGGACGCCGAGGCCCACGCCGAGGAGGACAAGAAGCGCCGCGAGGAGACCGAGGCCCGCAACACCGGCGAGACCCTCGTGTTCTCCACCGAGAAGTTCCTGTCCGAGTCCGGCGACAAGGTGTCCGACGAGCACCGGAAGCCGGTCGACGAAGCCCTGGCCGCGCTCAAGGAGGCCATCAAGCCGGACTCCGAGGCTTCCGCCGAGGACATCCAGGCCAAGATCGACACGCTGAACACCACCTCGCAGGAGATGGGTGCCGCGGTCTACGCGGCGGCCGCCGAGCAGGGCGAGTCCCCCGACGTCCCGGGTGACGAGCCGGCGCCCGAGCAGGCCACCGACGAGTCCGACGACGACGTCGTCGACGCCGAGGTCGTCGAGGACGACGAGGACGCCAGGGAGAAGCAGTGACCGACCAGTCGATGGACGACTCGGTGAACACCGAGGCGGTGGGCGGCGGGCCGGTGCCCGGCGAGGAGGTGGCCCCGGAGGAGTCCGGGGCCACCGCCCCGGCGGAGGAGGACCCGGCGAGTGTCGAGGGCGACGTCGTCGACGCCGAGGTCCAGGACGACGTCGAGGCAGCGGTGACCGCCGAGGTCCCCGACGCCGCGGACGCCCACCCGGACACCGTCCTCGCGGCGGAGCGGCTCGCCGACCTCCAGCGGCTCCAGGCCGAGTACGTGAACTACAAACGGCGCGTCGACCGCGACCGCGCCGTCGTCCAGGAGCGCGCGGTGCGCGACGTCCTCGAGTCGATGCTCGGGGTGCTCGACGACATCCACGCAGCCCGGGAGCATGGGGACCTCGACGGTGGCCCGTTCGAGAAGATCGCCGACAAGCTCGAGTCCACGCTCGGGCGCTACGGGCTCGCCCGATTCGGCGCCAAGGGCGAGGCGTTCGACCCGCAGGAGCACGAGGCGCTCATGCACGCCCCGTGGCCCGCGGACGACGCCGACCTCCCGGCCGGCGCGGCGGGTACCACCGTCGTGACCGTCCTCCAGCCCGGCTACCGTGCGGGTGAGCAGGTCCTGCGGCCCGCTCGCGTCGCGGTCGCCGACCCCGACTGACCCACCCCCGAGTCGCCGGAAGGAGGCGCCGACATGGCCAGCCAGGACTGGTTCGAGAAGGACTTCTACGCCATCCTCGGCGTCCCCCGGGACGCCGACGCGGCCGCGGTCAAGAAGGCGTACCGCAAGCTCGCCAAGCAGTACCACCCCGACCGCAACGAGGGTGACGCCGCGGCCGAACAGCGCTTCAAGGACGTCGGGGAGGCGCACGCCGTCCTCTCCGACCCCAAGCAGCGCCAGGAGTACGACGCGGTCCGCTCGATGGCCGGGGGCGGCGCCCGCTTCCGGGCCGGAGCCGGCGGTCCCGGTGGGGCCGGCGGGTTCGAGGACGTCTTCAGCGCCTTCGGCGGTGGCGGTGGGGGCGGCGCGCGGGTCCGTTTCCAGCAGCCGGGCGGCGGTGGCTACGCGGGCGGCGACCAGGACATCAACGACCTGCTCGCCCAGATGTTCGGCGGCGCGTCCGCCGGTGGCGGCCGCGGCGCCGACCCGTTCGGTCCCGGCTTCGGCGCGCCCCGCGGACCGCGGCCGGGCGTCGACGTCCAGGCTCGCACCTCGCTCGCCTTCCGCGACGCGGTCGAGGGGTCGACCGTCACCCTCAGCACCGCCGAGGGTGGCCGGATCACGACGCGGATCCCGGCGGGTGTCCGGGACGGTCAGAAGATCCGACTGCGCGGCAAGGGCGCGGCGGGCGACCCCGGGGCGCCCAAGGGCGACCTCATCCTCACGGTCACCGTCGAGAAGCACCCCGTGTTCGGGCGGTCCGGGAACGACCTCACGGTCGACCTGCCGGTGACCTTCGCCGAGGCCGCCCTCGGCGCGACGGTGCGGGTGCCGACCCTCGACGGCGCGAGCGTCAAGGTCAAGGTCGCACCGGGTACCCCGAGCGGACGGGTGCTGCGGGTCAAGGGCCGGGGGGTCCCCGGCAAGGCCGGTACCGGTGACCTCCTCGCCAAGGTGAGCGTCGTCGTGCCGCAGCGACTCACCGACGAGGCCCGACACGCGGTCGAGACCCTGCGCGACGCCGACGGCGACGCCGACCCGCGTGCCACCCTGTTCCAGCAGGCCGCCACCTGACGGGAGGTCACGCCATGGCCCGGCTCGACATCTCCGCCTTCGCCCCCGACGACGACACCCCCGTCTTCGTCATCTCGGTCGCGGCCGAGCTCGCCGGGATGCATGCGCAGACCCTCCGGCAGTACGACCGGCTCGGGCTCGTGACCCCGTCACGCACCAAGGGCGGCGGGCGCCGCTACTCCGCCCGGGACGTCGCGCTGCTCCGCGAGGTCCAGAGGCTCTCCCAGGAGGAGGGCGTGTCGTTGTCCGGCATCGCCCGGATCCTCGAGCTCGAGCACCAGGTCGACGCCCTGCGCGCCCGCCTCGGCGAGCTCACCGCCGAGGTCGAGGCGCTGCGCTCGGCCTCGGGCCACGCGACCCGGGTGTTCTCGGTGAGCCCGGGCGGCGACGTCTACGCCGCCCGGCTCGGCGAGCGCCCGCGCACCTCCCGCAGCCAGGCGCTCGTCGTGTGGAGCCCCGCCCGCCGCTGACCGCCGGCCTCCTCGTCGGCCCGGTCGTGTCGCCGGTCGCCCCGACCGCGGTGTCGAGCCCGTCAGTGCTCGCCCGGCGGGGTGCGATAGACAAGAGCCATGCCTCCCGCCAAGCGAAGTACCTCGACGACCAAGAAGTCCTCCGCCGAGAAGTCGACCGCCCGGAAGACGTCGGCGAGCTCGTCGAGTGCGACGACGAAGAGTGGCGCGAGTGCCGGCTCGCGGGACACCGCGCTCGGCCCGGGGGACAGCGCGTCCCGGTTCGAGGCGTTCACGGCGCTCGCCGAGGCGCGGGCGAAGGGCGAGATGGTCCCCCTGCCCCGGGTGCTCACCGGCCACGACCGGCGCGTCCACGTCCGCCAGACCCTCCGGGAGGACCACCGCTCCCGCATCTCCGACCGCTCCGAGGACGCGAGGGCCAAGTTCGACAAGCTCGCCGGCTCGCTCTACTCGTTCTTCCGCGGCACCGGCCTTCTCTTCTACCGCGACATGGCCGGCGAGGACGCCTGGATGCCGACGGTGCTCTGCCTCGGAGACGTCCACCCGGAGAACTTCGGGGTGATGCCGAGCGCCGACAACGTGCCGTTCTTCGGCGTCAACGACTTCGACGAGGCGTACTACGCGCCGTTCACGTGGGACGTCAAACGTGGCGCCGTCGGGTTCCTCGTCGCTGCCGAGGTCGAGGGCGGGCTGTCGCCGAAGCGTCGCCGCAAGGCCGCTCGGTCGTTCGTCGAGGGCTACGTGGACGGGATGACCCGGTTCGCGAAGGACGGGGACGAGACCCGCCACCAGGTGCGGCTCGACAACGCACCCCCGCTCGTCAAGGCCCTCCTCGAGGACTCGCTCAACCAGCGCAGCACCTGGCTCGCGAAGAAGTACCACGACGAGTACGGGCGCGGCTTCAAGGCGAGCAGGAAGCTCGTCCCACAGTCCCGCCGCATCCCCGAGTTCCAGGAGGTCGTCGACCGCGTGGTCCGGGAGAACGACATGGAGGTCCCCGACCGCGCCGGCGCGATGAAGGTCAAGGACGTCGCGGCGCGAGTCGCCCAGGGCACCGCCTCCCTGGGCCTCACCCGGTACTACGTCATGCTCGAGGGGCCCACCGGAGACGGCAGCGACGACGTCATCCTCGAGCTCAAGCAGGCCCGCCGGTCGGCCCTGGCCGGGCTCGCCCCGCCCACCGAGTTCGGGGTCGACGGCACGGGGGAGCGGATCACCGAGGCCGCGCGGGTCCAGCTCGTCAACGGCGACTGCTTCTTCGGACACGTCGAGTTCGAGGACCTCAGCTTCATGACCCGCGAGCGCTCGCCGTACAAGAACGAGATCGACCTGGACGAGCTGTCGAAGAAGGAGTGGGCCGACTACGCCAGGCTGTGCGGGCAGACCCTGGCGCACGCGCACGCGCTGTCCGACGACGCCGGGGAGCGGGACGTCGACATCGAGCCACTGATCCTCGACGCCATCGGGTCGCCGGAGCTGTTCGTCGCGGACATCCTCGGCTTCGCCGGGGAGGCAGCCGACCGGGTCCGGGCCGACCACGAGCACTTCCGGGCCGACCACGCCCTCGGCGCGTTCACCTCGGTGGACCGCGTCTTCCGCTGACAGGCGTCAGCGTGCGGGCAGACGGGTCACCCAGTAGGAGGCGGTGTCCGGTGACTCGACCCCGAAGCGCGCGTTGACCGCCCACAGCCAGCCACCTGCGAGGGTCGCGGTCGACGGGACGTCGAGGGTCTCGTCGGTCAGCCGACCGCGCCAGCGCGCCGTCCAGCCGTCCTTCGTGGCACACAGGCGCAGCACCGAGACCTCCTGCTGGCCGCTGCCGCGGACGACGTAGACGGTGCGCCGACCGATCTCGATGCCGTCGCCGGCGGTGATGCCGGGGCCGCCCTGCACGGGCACCTCGGTCGTCACCCCGGTCTCCGGGTCCACGGCCCACAGGCCACCGGCGCTGCTGTGATCGAGGAGGAGCGTGCCGTCGCGCAGCTCGCGGATGCCGTTCGCGGCGAGGTTCGTGCCGTCGTAGCCGGGCCACTCGCCGCTGAGCGGCACGAAGGCAGGGGCGGCGCCGGTCGGGTCTCCGTCGTCGTCCACGGCGATCGTGGTGAGCCGGTCGACGCGGGAGTCGGTGACCCACACGGTGTCGTCGGTGACGACGAGGTCGTTGAGGAAGACACCACCGGGGACGACGACGTCGAGCTCCACGTCGCCGGTCTCGCCGTCGACGGCCCACACGTGGGCCTCGCTGCCGACGTTGCCCGCCGCCCAGACGAGGCCGGAGCGCTCGTCCCGGAAGAGGCCGCGCAGCTGGCGGCCCTCGGCGCCGGGCAGGAGGACGCCGACGGTGCCGGCGAGGAGGTCCCCGGTGACGATCCGGCCGTCGGCGAGCGAGCCGACGTAGTACGTCGTGCCGGGGCCGGAGGTGATGCCCTCGGGCCGGATGCCGTCCGGGAGGTCGACGGTCTCCGGGGCCTTGCGGGTTCGTGGCCGGCGGCGGGCGTCCGCGCGGTCGGGGAGGGCCAGGGCCCCCGCGGCGGCGAGGGCGGTGGCTCCGAGTGCGGTGCGACGGGTGGGCAGGGAGGGCAGCGGATGCGACGTGTCCATACTCCACCGTGCACCCGCGACCCCTGGTCGCGGGGGGATCGGCCCGGAGACGGCGACGTCCGTCGAAGGCTCAGCGGGGTGTGGCGACATGGCCCCGGGTGCGGGCGAGGCGCTTCATCCCGTCGGCGGGCCGGATCGGCTCGGGCCACTTGGGCTCGGCGGTGTCGGCGCTGCTACGGCCGGTGACCCGCCGGTGGACCAGGGGCAGCACCTCGGTCCGGACGAACCGGGCCTCCTCGACGGCGGCCACGCGCCACGGGGTGCGCGGCGCCGCCTCGGCGAGGGAACGTAGCCGGAGGCTGTGGTCGAGCCCCAGCTCGCGCAGCACGGCGGCGGCCATCCGCTTGTGGCCCCACCGGCTCATGTGCAGCTTATCGGGGGCCCAGAGCCGGCGGTCGTCGTAGATCCTGAGCCGCGCGTGGTCGACGACGACCGCGTCGTGGTCGTCGGCGATCTCGCGGATGCCGGCGTTGAAGGCCCGGGCGCGGCGGTTCAGCGGCTCCAGCACGCTGCTCAGCCGAGGGTCGAAGACCGTCATGACGACGACCGTCGCGCCGCCGCCGGCGAGGGCGCCGACCGCCTCCTCGAACCGGGTGAGCACGGCGTCGACGTCGGAGCGCAGGGCCAGCAGGTCGTTGCCGCCCGCGAAGAACGACGCGAGCGTGGGCCGCAACGCGAGGGCGGGCCCGAGCTGCTCGTCGAGGACCTGGTCGATCCGCTTGCTGCGCAACGCGAGGTTGGCGTACTCCCACGCGGGATCAGTGCGGCCCAGCTGTCGCGCCATCCGGTCGGCCCAGCCGCGGTAGCCGTTGGGGTAGTGCAGGTGCGGGTCGCCCACGCCCTCGGTGAAGGAGTCGCCGATCGCGACGAAGCGTCCTGCGTCCACGGGCACATCGCACCACAGCGGTCGTGGCCGGCCGTGCGCTCGTCGAGTCCCGGACCGAGCCGTCGCG
The DNA here is from genome assembly GCF_016888005.1 of Phycicoccus sp. CSK15P-2. GTDB lineage: Bacteria > Actinomycetota > Actinomycetes > Actinomycetales > Dermatophilaceae > Phycicoccus. Next base: position 29,236 of record NZ_JAFDVE010000014.1, read on the forward strand.
CAGTGTTCACCGCGGCGACGCCGACACGACGGGTGGCCGTCGCCGGTCCCGGGTGCCGTCATCCCTACCCTCCCTGCCGTGACCAGGTTCGTGGCCCTCGGGGACTCCCTGACCGAAGGGGTCGGTGACCCGCATCCGGCCTACCCCAACGGCTGGCGCGGTTGGGCCGAGCACGTCGCCGACGCACTGGGCCGACACGACCCGGAGGCCGAGTACGCCAACCTCGCCCTGCACGGACGGCGTGCCCGGCAGGTGCTCGACGAGCAGGTGCCGGCGGCGGTGGCGCTGCGCCCGACGCACGTGACCCTCTGGGCCGGCGGCAACGACCTGCTCGCGCCGCGGATGTGCGTCGACTCCGTGGCACAGACCCTGGCGGAGGCCCTCGACCGGCTCGCTCCGACCGGCGCGCGGGTGCTCCTGCTCACGGGGTTCGAGCACGCCCCGTCCCGCGTGCTGCGCCGGGCCCGGGGCCGGGCCGGTGCGCTCAACGACCGCATCCGCGGGCTCGCCGAGGAGCGGGGTGTCACCCTCGTCGACGTCTCCGACCTCGGCCGGTGGGGCCCGGACGCCTTCGCCGTCGACCGGGTCCACCTCAACCCGTGGGGGCACCGGCTCGTGGCCCAGCGGGTCGCCGGTGCGCTGGGGCTCGGCCACCTCGGTGGCACCTGGCGCGACGCGGCGCCGGCCGCCCGGACCGGCTCGTTCGTCCGGGGGTCGGAGACGGTGTGGTGGGCCGGCAGCGTCGCGCCGCACCTGTGGCGCTGGGCGACGGCCGCCGGCAGCCGGGAGCGGGCGGAGCCGAAGTGGCCGGTGCCGGTGCGGCCGGCGCACCGGATGGTCCCGTCAGGCGCGGCGCCGCGGGGTCAGGTCGACAGCCGTGCGTGCGCTCGGGCGGTCGCGCCGAGGACGACGGCCGCCGCGGCCACGGCACCGAGCGCCACGACCACGGAGGCCGGCTCGTCGGCGAGCCGGCCCCACGCGAGCCAGGCCAGTCCCCAGGAGGCGGCGAGGGCCACGGACCAGCGGCCGCGCATCCGGCGGGCGAGGAGGACGCCCACCGCGGCGACGGCGGCGAGCACGACGAGCGCGGCCAGCCGGTTGCCGGCGGAGCCGAGGTCCGCCCCCGACGCGACGAGGACGGCGGTGACGTTCGCCGCCACCGCGACGCAGACCCAGCCGAGGTAGAGGCCGAACGTACCGTCGACGAGGACCGACTCGGCGTTGCCGTACGAGGGGCGGTCGGTGAGCCGGGCGACGAGCACGCCGAGCACCGCGACGAGGGCCCCGATGACGACGACGCTGGCCCACAGCCATCCCTGCTGGGTCACGAGCAGCCAGAGGGCGTTGAGGACCATCGAGGCGGCGGCGAGCCACCCGGTGCGACGGTGCCTGGTGTCGGTGGCCTGCTCGGGCAGCCACTGCCAGACGGTGTAGCCGAGCAGGCCGAGGTAGATCGGCGTCCAGATCGAGAACGCCGGACCGGCCGGCGCGAGGAGGGTGGCGTCGGCGGAGAGCGCACCCCCGGACGACTCCTCGACCCGGGTCCCGAGGACGCCCAGCCCGACGAGCGTGCCGAGGACGCAGAACACCTCGGCGGCCGTGACCGCGACCTGGCGGCGCCGATCGTCCGCCGTCGGGGTGGGCGGGGCGGTCGTCGACGTCATGGACCGACGCTAGTCCGGCCGTGGACCGGTGCGGCGCCCGAGGGACACCCGCGCCGGCCGGGCGTCCATACTTCGGGGGTGACCGAACACCTCCTCGTCTTCCCCGACCGTGACGTGGCCGAGCAGGTCGCCGACGAGCTCACCGAGGAGGGGTTCACCGAGGTCCGGGTCGTCCGCGAGGCGCTCTCTGGAGAAGAGGACGACGAGGACCACGAGTGGGGCGTGTACGTGCGCGAGAAGAACGTCGCCGACGAGACCGGGCCGGTGGAGCACGGTCTCGAGGACAGGTTCTCGGCCCTGGTCGCGGAGCACGGCGGCTGGTACGACCCGCACCCCGCCGGCTGACCCGCTGCCCTCGACCGCTGACCGGCCAGGGTGCCGGTCAGCCGTGGACGGGGGACGTCGTGTCCTGCCCGTGCCACCGGGGTGAGCGCGGTCCGGTCGCCGCAGTTGAGTGGAATACACTCAACTTTGATGAGTGTTTAACGACGTGAGACGACATACCCCTCGCACGACCAGGAGAACCACGGATGGAGCTGAAGCCGACGACCAAGGTGGCCGAGGCGCTCGCGCTGGCCCAGCGCGCCGCGCAGACCGCGGGCCACGCCGAGATCACCCCCGACCACCTGACGAGCGCCGCCGTCCGGCTGGACACCCCGCTGGCCGACGCCCTGCTCGCGGCCGCCGGAACCGGCGCCGGGCACGTCCTGGCCCAGGCCGACGCCCGGCTCCGTACGCTGCCCACCACGAGCGGCGCTGCCGCCGCGCCCACCTTCGGACGCGAGGCCGTCGCCCTCCTCCAGCAGGCCGACACGCTCATGCGCGCCACGGGCGACACCTTCCTCGCGCTCGACCTCCTCCTGCTCGCGCTCGCCGAGACCGGCCACCTCGCCGCCGTCGAGAAGCGCGGCGCGGCCGACATGGAGGCGAAGATCACCGAGCTGCGCGCCGGCCGCACCGTCACCTCCGAGACGCCGACGGAGGCCGGGGAGGCGCTCGCCCAGTACGGCACCGACCTCACCCAGTCCGCCCGGGACGGCCGCCTCGACCCTGTCATCGGGCGGGACGACGAGATCCGCCGCGTCGTCCAGGTCCTCTCCCGCCGGACGAAGAACAACCCCGTCCTCATCGGCGAGCCCGGCGTCGGCAAGACCGCCGTGGTCGAGGGCCTCGCCCAGCGGATCGTCGACGGCGACGTCCCGGAGAGCCTGCGCGACAAGCGCCTGGTCAGCCTCGACCTCGGCGCCATGGTCGCCGGCGCGAAGTACCGCGGCGAGTTCGAGGAGCGGCTCAAGGCCGTCCTCGGGGAGATCGCCGGCAGCGACGGCCAGGTCATCACCTTCATCGACGAGCTGCACACCGTCGTCGGCGCCGGTGCCGCCGGCGACTCCGCGATGGACGCCGGGAACATGCTCAAGCCGATGCTCGCCCGCGGCGAGCTGCGGCTCGTCGGCGCGACGACCCTCGACGAGTACCGCGAGCACGTCGAGAAGGACCCCGCGCTCGAGCGGCGCTTCCAGCAGGTCCTCGTCGGCGAGCCGTCCGTCGAGGACACCATCGCGATCCTCCGCGGCCTCAAGGAGCGGTACGAGGCGCACCACAAGGTCGAGATCGAGGACTCGGCCCTCGTCGCCGCCGCGTCGCTGTCCGACCGGTACATCACCGGCCGGCAGCTGCCGGACAAGGCGATCGACCTCGTCGACGAGGCCGCGTCGCGGCTGCGGATGGAGATCGACTCCAGCCCGGTCGAGATCGACGTCCTGCGCCGCCAGGTCGACCGGCTCACGATGGAGGAGCTGCACCTCGCGAACGAGACCGACGACGCGTCCGTCGAGCGGCTCGAGCGGCTGCGCGCCGACCTCGCCGACAAGACCGAGGAGCTCGACGCCCTGAACGCGCGCTGGGCCTCCGAGAAGGAGGGCCTGAACAAGGTCGGTGACCTCAAGGCCCGGCTCGACGACCTGCGCACCCAGGCCGACCGCCTGCAGCGCGAGGGCGACTACGAGGCCGCCTCCCGACTGCTCTACGGCGAGATCCCGGCCCTGCAGACCGATCTCGACGCCGCCCAGGCGGCCGAGTCCGCGCTGGACGACGCCGACCTCATGGTCAAGGAGCGGGTCGGCGCCGACGACATCGCGGAGGTCATCTCGGCCTGGACCGGCATCCCCGCCGGGCGGCTGCTCCAGGGCGAGACCGAGAAGCTGCTCTCGATGGAGTCGATCGTCGGTGCGCGGCTCATCGGTCAGACCGACGCCGTCAAGGCCGTCTCGGACGCGGTGCGCCGCAGCCGCGCCGGTATCGCGGACCCCGACCGCCCGACCGGCTCGTTCCTGTTCCTCGGCCCCACCGGCGTCGGCAAGACCGAGCTCGCGAAGTCGCTCGCGGACTTCCTCTTCGACGACGAGCGGGCCATGGTCCGCATCGACATGTCGGAGTACGCCGAGCGGCACGCGGTCGCGCGTCTCATCGGCGCCCCGCCCGGCTACGTCGGGTACGAGGAGGGGGGACAGCTGACCGAGGCGGTGCGGCGCCGTCCGTACTCCGTCGTCCTGCTCGACGAGGTCGAGAAGGCGCACCCGGAGACCTTCGACGTCCTGCTCCAGGTGCTCGACGACGGTCGCCTCACCGACGGCCAGGGCCGCACGGTCGACTTCCGCAACGTCATCCTCGTCATGACCTCCAACCTCGGCTCGCAGTTCCTCGTCGACCCCTCGATGGGGCCGGACGCGCAGCGCGAGGCCGTGCTGGCCACGGTTCGCCAGGCGTTCAAGCCGGAGTTCCTCAACCGGCTCGACGAGGTCGTCGTCTTCGACGCCCTCTCCACCGACGAGCTCGCCCGGATCGTCGACCTCCAGGTGCACGAGCTCGGGGCGCGGCTGCGCGACCGCCGGGTCACCCTCGAGGTCGCCGACGACGCCAAGGCCTGGCTGGCCCGGCGCGGCCACGACCCGGCGTACGGCGCGCGTCCGCTGCGCCGGCTCGTCCAGCGCGAGATCGGCGACCGGCTCGCGACCGCGCTGCTCGCCGGCGAGGTCCGCGACGGCGACACGGTGACGGTCGGGCTCGACGCGGACGCCGACTCACTCGCCCTCTCGTGACCTCGCCACCTCAACATTTCGGGGTCACCCCGAAATGTCCGCGAGACCCCGGTTCGGAACCGGGGTCTCGCGGACGAACCGGGGTGTCGGCGCCGCCGCGCCCGGACGCACCCGGCCATCGGCCGGACCGACGACGAGGGTGGCGGCTACCCTGACCGCCATGCGCCGTCCCGTCCTCGCCGCGGCCCTGACGGCCCTCACCCTGTTCGCCGGATGCTCGGGGGGTGGTACCGAGGACGCTCCGCCCGAGCGCACCCCGGCGGAGCGTCTCGACGCCGCCCGGGTGGCCCTCGAGGGCGCCGGCTCCGTCGCCCTCGACCTCACGAGCGAGGACGTCCCGCCGCAGGAGAACGGCGTCACCGCGGCCCGTGGCTCCGGGGTCGTCGACGCCACCGAGCCGAGGTTTCAGGGCACGATCACCGGCACCGTCCGGGGCGTCGCCGCGACCGTCGACGTCATCGCCGTGGGCGACGACGCCTACCTCAAGCTCTTCACGCCCGACTACGAGCCCTTCGACCTGTCGACCCTGAACGCCCCCAACCCCGCGGACTTCTTCGACCCCGCCGACGGCATCGCCTCCCTCCTCCCGCAGACCGCCGACCCCACCGTCGACGGCCGGGTGCGGGCGGGCAAGGAGGTGCTCCTCCAGGTGTCCGGCACCATCCCCGCGGAGCCCGTCGACACCCTCTTCCACATCGGCGAGGGGGAGGGCACCTACCGCGTCTCGTACGGGCTGACCGACGACGACCAGCTGCGGACGGCCACCCTCGTCGGCCCCTTCTTCGGCACCGAGGACTCCACCTACCGGCTGACGCTCACCGACTACGGCGCCCCCGTTGAGATCTCCCGCCCCTAGGGCGCTGCTCGCCGCGGCGTCCGTGGCGGTGGCGGTGGCGGCCGCGGACACCTACGTCGTCGTCCTCGCCCTCACCGACATGATGCGTGGCGTCGGTGTCGGCATCGACGCCCTCCAGCGGGGGACGCCCATCGTCTCCGGCTTCCTCCTGGGGTACGTCGCCGTCCTCCCGCTCGTCGGCCGGGTCGCCGACGTCGTCGACCGCCGGCGGGTCCTCCTCGCCTGCCTGGCCGTGTTCGTCGTCGGGTCGGTCGTCACCGCCCTGGCCGTCGAGCTCCCGGTGCTCGTCGGTGGCCGGGTGGTGCAGGGCGCGGGCGGCGGCGGGCTGGTCCCGGCCACCCTCGCGCTCGTCGCGGACCACTGGCCCGCGGGACGCCGAGGCGTGCCCCTGGGCGTCGTCGGTGCCGTCCAGGAGGTGGGCTCGGTGCTCGGCCCCGTGCTCGGAGCCGCGGTCCTCGTCGTCGCCGACTGGCGGGCCATCTTCTGGCTCACCGCGGTCGCCGGCGTCCTCCTCGCGGTCGCCGTCGTCGCGGCCGGGGGAGGAGGGGCGCCGCGGCCCCGCCCGCTGCCCGCGGTCCTCGGGCTGCTGGCCCTGGGCACCGGATGGCTCGCCCTCGCCGCGCCGGACGCGCTCGCGACGAGCGTCACGCTCGGTGTGCCGTTCGTCCCGTTCGGGGGCGCCACGTCCCGGGTGGCCACGCCCGTCGGGGTGGTCGCCGTCGTCCTCGGGCTGGCCGCGACCGGGGCCGGCCTGCGCGGTCGCCTGACCGCGCTGCGCCGGGTCGACCTCCTCGGCGCGGTGCTCGTCGGCGGGGCGCTCGGCTGCGTCGTGCTCACCTTCGCCGCGGCCGACCCCGAGCGTGAGGTCGTCGGGCCGCTCGGCTACGCCCTTCTGCCGGTCGCGGTCCTGCTCGTCGTGGCCTACCTGGCCCACCACCGCCACGCCGTCGTCCCCCTCGTGCCGCGCGGCCTCGTCCGGGGCCGGCTCGTCCGCGCGCTCGCCGTGTCGCTGCTCTCCGGCGTCGCGCTCGTCGCGGTCGTCGTGGACGTCCCGCTGCTCGCCCGCCTGGTCCTCACCGAGGACCAGGCGGAGGCCGCGCTCGTCCTCGTCCGTTTCCTCGTGGCCGTCCCCGTGGGGGCCCTCCTCGGAGGATGGTTGCTGCACCGGCTCGCCGCGGGCGGGGTGGCCGCTGCGGGGCTGGCACTGGCTGCTGGAGGGCTCGCGGCGATGTCCACCTGGGGGGAGGGCTCGCTGCAGCAGGCGTCGTCGACGGTCGTCCTGCTCGCCACCGGGCTCGGGGTCGGCCTGGCCGTCGCACCCGTCAACGACGCCGCCCTCGAGGAGTCGGACGAGGACACCCACGGCACCGCCTCGGCCCTCGTCGTCGTCGCCCGGATGGTCGGGATGGTCGTCGGCCTCGCGCTGCTGACCGCCGTGGGGCTGCACCGGTACTACGGCGCCGTCGCCGCGCTGCCCGACCCCACGGACACCGACGCGCTCCGCGCCGCGGCCGTCGTCCAGGTGTCGTCGGTGTTCCGCGGGGCGTCCGTGGCCGCGGCCGTGGGAGCGGTCGTGGCCCTGACGCTCGGGCGCGGTGTCCGGACGGCGGACGGCGACCACCGCGCAGGGGCGGCCGTCGGCGCCCGCGGGTAGCGTCCCGACCATGGCCTCCGTGAACGACATCCTCCTCGACGCCCTCGACCGGGTCCGCGAGACCGTGCACGGCCTCCTCGACGACACCCCCGAGGACCGGCTCGCCCAGCCGCCCGCCGAGGGCGCCAACACCGTCGCCTGGCTCCTCTGGCACCTCACCCGGGTCCTCGACGAGCACGTGGCGGAGGCCTTCGACCGCGACGTCGTGTGGACCGGCGACGGCTGGTACGAGCGCTTCGGGCTGCCCTTCCCGGCGAGCGCGCACGGGTACGGCATGTCCTACGACGACGTCCTCGCCGTGCGGTCCTCGGCCGAGGACCTCGGTGGCTACTTCGACGCCACGTACGCGCTCGTCACCGACGCCCTGCGCGGCCTCGACCCGGCCGACCTCGAACGGGTCGTCGACGAGGACTGGGACCCTCCGGTCACCCTCGCGGTGCGTCTGGTCAGCGCGCTCAACGACGCCACGCAGCACGTGGGCCAGGCGTCCTACGCGGCGGGCATCCTGACCCGTCAGTAGCGCACCTCGAAGGTCGCGGCCGCGGTCGGCTCGTCCGGCGCGACGTCGACCTCCTCCACCTGGGCCTCCGGTGCGCCCTCGAGACACCACGCCACCATCTCGTCGACCTCGCCCTCGGGTCCCTCGACGTGCAGCAGCACGTCGCCACCGTCCGTGTTGCGCACCCAGCCGCGCAGCTCGAGCCGGACGGCCTCGCGCGCCGCATGGCCGCGGAAGCCGACACCCTGGACTTCGCCGGAGACCCGGACCCGCACTGCCTTCGTCATCGCACCAGCATGCCCCGGCAGCGGGTCAGGACGCGCGGCCACGGTCGGCGGCGACGTCCGCACCCCGCGGCAGCGGCAGCCGGGGGACCCCGCTCAGCCACTTGCGGTAGCGGCAGCACTCGCCGAAGGCGGCCAGTGCGTCCCAGAGGGCGGCGTGCGCGGACCACGGGAGGGGCTCGTCGCCGTCCCGCCAGGTCTCGCCGAACGAGACCCACGCGGGGACCCAGTCCGCGGCGTCGTCCCACGCGCCGCGCTTGGCCGTCAGCGTGCGGCGGCGGTACTGCTCCGCACGGCGGGGGCCGTCGGCGCAGATGGGTGCGGTCGCCATGGGCCAGACCCACAGGTCGCGCGTCATGAGCGCCACCTCGAGCTCGGGCAGGACGCGTGGCGCGACGAGCACCGTCGCGACGAGCTCCCGGGATGGCGTGGGCACCTCGGCACCGTAACCCGGCGCGCGGACGCGCGTCAGCCCCCGATCCGGAACGCGGTCGTGCCCGCGCGCCCGACCACTCCGTCTCCTACACTCGAGGCTGCAGGGAGTCCGCGGTGCCCTTCGTCCGAAGGGGGAGTCGGTGTACGCCCGAGCCCACGAAGACCGCTACCAGCACGCGCCCTCCGACGACGACACCGTGGCCGGGAGGCTGGGCGAGGCACTCGTCGCCGACGGCCGGCTCACGCAGGGACAGCTCGCCGAGGCGCTACAGGCCAGGACCCGCACCGGCTCGACACTCGCGTCGGTGCTCATCGCCACCGGTGCGGTCCGGCGACGGGACGTCTACGAGGTGCTGGCGCGGGTCTGGGGAAGGCCGTTCATCGACCTGACGACCACCGAGCTCGACCGCGACCTCCTCCGCTCGGTCGCCTTCGAGGAGCTCGTCGCGCGGCACTGGCTCCCGGTCCGTCGGCTGCCCGGCGGGGACGTGCTCGTCGCGACCTCGGTGGAACCGAGCCGGGAGCTGCTCGACGACGTCGAGAGCACCCTCGGGGGGCCGGCCGAGCTGCACGTCACGACCGAGTGGGACCTCTCCCGCACGGTCATCCGGGCACACCACGACGTCGTCGCCGACCGCGCGACGATGGCCCTCTGGGAGCGCGACACCGACCAGTCGGCACGTCAGGTCGCCAACCGCACGCAGAAGGTCGTCGGAGGGGTCTCGCTCGCCGTGCTCGTCGTCCTCCTCGTCCTCGCGCCGCGCGCCACGCTCATCGCCCTCTCGGCAGTCGGCGGGTTCGGCTTCCTCGTCAGCGTGGCGTTCAAGTTCGTCGTCTGTCTCGCGGGGGCGCGGCTCGACTGGTTCGAGTCCATCACCGAGGAGGACCTCGCCGGGATGAGCGACGAGGACCTACCCTCGTACACCGTGCTCGTGCCGGTGTTCCGCGAGGCCAACGTCGTCGCGCACCTCATCGAGAACCTCGGGGCCCTCGACTACCCGCCGGAGAAGCTGCAGATCCTCCTGCTCCTCGAGCAGGACGACGACGAGACCCGCGAGGCTGCCCTCGCCTCGCGGCCCCCCGAGACGATCACCCTGCTCACCGTCCCGCGCGGGGCGCCGCAGACCAAGCCGCGGGCGTGCAACGTGGGGTTGTTCTTCGCGACGGGGGACTGCCTGGTCATCTACGACGCCGAGGACAAGCCCGACCCGGACCAGCTGCGCAAGGCCGCCGTCGCCTTCGACCGGGGCGAGGAGTCGCTCGTCTGCGTCCAGGCCGCCCTCAACTACTGGAACGCCGAGGAGAACGCCCTGACCCGGATGTTCACCCTCGAGTACTCGTTCTGGTTCGACTACATGCTCCCCGGGCTGGACCTGCGCCGGATGCCCATCCCGCTCGGCGGCACCTCCAACCACTTCCGGACCGCGGCGCTGCGCTCGCTCGGCGGCTGGGACCCGTTCAACGTCACCGAGGACGCAGACCTGGGCATCCGGGCCGCCGCGCTCGGCACGACGGTCGGCGTCATCAACTCGACGACGTTCGAGGAGGCCAACCGCGCGTACGGCAACTTCGTCCGGCAGCGCTCGCGGTGGATCAAGGGGTACATGCAGACGACGCTCGTCCACCTGCGCCACCCGGTCCGGCTCGTGCGCACGGTCGGGTGGCGGGCCACCATCGGCTTCGCGCTGCTCGTCGGCGGCACGCCGCTGTCCTTCCTCCTCGTGCCGCCGCTCTACCTGGCGTTCGTCCTCTCGCTGCTCGTGCCTCCGGACGCCCTGAGCCCCTACTTCCCGGGGTGGGTGCTCTGGGTCGCCCTGCTCAACCTGCTCGTCGGGAACGTCCTGATGATCTACGTGTCGATGATGGGCGCCTTCAAGCGCCGCCGGTACCGGCTCGTGCCCTGGGCCCTGCTCAACCCGCTCTACTGGCTGCTGCACTCGGTGGCCTCGTACAAGGCCCTGTGGCAGCTCGTCACACGGCCGCACTACTGGGAGAAGACCGACCATGGCCTCAGTGCTCTCGGCGGCGGAGACGCCGGACCTGCCGACCGAGCAGGAGATGCCGTGGGTCCCGCCGCGCCGGCGTGACCGCTGGCCCCGGGACCCCATCGCCCGATGGGCGGTTCGGACCGGCCTGTCGCTGCCCTACCTCGCGCTCGCCTGGCTCGTCGTCGAGCGCGGCGTCTCCTCGCGCCTCAACGCCGCGACCGACGAGGCCGGGGCGGCCGTCGAGTGGGGGGCGAGCACCTTCGGATGGGTCAGCGAGGCCTACCCGCCGATCCCCGTGGGGATCGCCGGCGTGCTGCCCTGGGGGACCGCTGCGCTCAGCGTGGTCGGGGCGCTGGCGGCGGGCCCTCTGCTCCACTCGCTCGTCGAACGCCTCGTGCGGCGCGACGTCCCCGTCCCGCTCGTCGTGCTCCTCATCGCGTCGGTCGCCCTCACCCCGCTGTTCGGGTACCTCGCCACGGAGGACCTGAGCGGTTTCCTCGCGCTCGCCCTGCTCGTCGTCGCCCTCGAGGGCTTCCTCCGGTTCGTCACCGAGGCCGACACCGAGGGAGGCTTCCAGGCGGGCCTGCTCCTCGGGGTCGCGGCGGCCTGCGACGTCTCGAGCGTCGTCTTCGCGCTCCTGCTCGGCGCGTCCGCGCCCTTCGTGGCGCGGGCGAGGTACCGCGGAGTCCCCGCCGCGGGCCGCGCCACCGCGGCGGTGCTCGCCTTCCCGGCCGTCGCGGCACTCCTGGGCTGGGCGTTCCTCGAGTGGCGGTTCAGCGGCACCGTGCTGGACTCCGTGCTCGAGGCCGCGACGGTCGAGCACTCCGGTGACAACCTCGGTGAGGCGGCCGTCCACGTGGCACGGACGACGCTCCACCTGCCGCTCTTCTACGTGTGCGGGGCGCTCCTGACGGTGCGCCGGCCGGCCGCGCTCATCGCGTACCTCATGCCGCTGCCGGGCCTCGTGGTGGCGGCCTGGCTCGGGCTGCACACCGGTGCCGGGGCGACCGTGGTCATCCTGTCCGGACTGGCGCTGCTCGCGGTGCCGGCCCGCCCGTCCCGAGGAGTCGCACTGCTGCTCGGCGTCGCTGCGGTGGCCCAGGTCGTGGTCGTCTGGCTGGTCGTCACGCCGAACCGGCTCGCCGGACCCTGGATCGCCCTGCTCTTCTGACGGCCCGGCTCATCCCTCGAGCTCGACGACGACCGGCGCGTGGTCGCTGGCGCCGGTGCCCTTGCGCTCCTCGCGGTCGATGGCGGCACCCGCCACGCGGTCGGCGAAGGTCCGCGAGCCGAGGACGAAGTCGATGCGCATGCCGCGCTTCTTGGGGAACGCGAGCCGCTGGTAGTCCCAGTAGGTGTAGACCCCCGGACCGGGGGCGTGCGGCCGGACGACGTCGACGTACCCGGCCTCGAGAAAGGCGCTGAAGGCGGCACGCTCCGGCGGGCTGACGTGCGACTTGTCCTCGTAGTACTCCATCGACCAGACGTCGTCGTCCTGGGGTGCGATGTTCCAGTCGCCGCAGAGGGCGACGGGTGTGCCGGCGCCGGACCACTCGACCGCGCGGTCGCGCAGCTGCCCGAGCCAGGCGAGCTTGTACGCCATGTGCGGGTCGTCGAGCGCGCGACCGTTGGGCACGTAGAGCGACCACACCCGCACGCCGCCGCAGGTGGCGCCGATGGAGCGCGCCTCGGCGGCGAGCGGCTCGCCCCAGCCGGGGTCGCCGTCGAACCCGACCTGGACGTCGTCGAGCCCGACCCGGCTGAGGACGGCGACCCCGTTCCATTGGTTGAGCCCGTGGTGCGCCACCTCGTAGCCGAGGTCGTGCAGCCGGTCGTAGGGGAACTGCTCGTCCTTGGCCTTGGTCTCCTGCATGGCGAGGACGTCGACGTCGGCCCGGTGGAGCCAGGCCTCGACGCGGTCGATGCGGGAGCGGATGGAGTTGACGTTCCAGGTGGCGATGCGCACCGGGTCACCCTAGCGACGGCCGCCGACGACTGCGTCCGGCGGCTACCGTGCGGGGATGAGCACCGCCCTCGTCACCGGCGCCTCCGCTGGGATCGGCCGCGCCCTGGCCACCCGCCTCGCCCACGACGGGCGCGACCTCGTCCTCGTGGCGCGCGACCGCGCCCGGCTCGAACGGCTGGCCGACGGGCTGCGCAGGGAACGCGGCGTCGAGGTCGAGGTCCTCGTCGCCGACCTCGCCGACCGTGCGCAGACCGAGGAGGTGTGCCGGCGCCTCGCCGACCCCGACCGGCCGGTCGACCTCCTCGTCAACAACGCGGGGTTCGGTCTGCGACGGCCGTTCCTCGAGAACGACGTGCGCGAGGAGGAGGCGGCCCTCGACGTCATGGTCCGGGCCGTGCTGCTCACCTCGCACGCCGCCGGCCGGGCGATGCGGGCGCGCGGCCGGGGCGCCATCCTCAACGTCAGCTCGGTCGCCGGGTTCATGGCGAGCGGCACGTACTCGGCCGAGAAGTCGTTCGTCACCGTGTTCTCGGAGTCCCTCGCCGGCCAGCTGCGCGGCACCGGCGTGACGGTCACCGCGGTCTGCCCCGGGTTCACCCGGACCGAGTTCCACGAGCGGGCCCGGATGCGCCGGCCGGGGGTCCCGGACTGGGTGTGGTCGGACGCCGACGAGCTCGCCCGCCAGGCGCTCGCCGACGTCGCCGCCGGCAAGGTCGTCTCGGTCCCCGGGCCGCACTGGAAGGCGGCGGCGTTCGGTCTGCGCGCCCTGCCCCGTCCCCTGGTGCGGGGGCAGGTGGCGCAGGCGGCCCGGTGGTTCCGCCGCCGCGGCTGAGCGTCGGGCGCGCCGGGCGGCCCGGCCCGGCGGCGCGCCCGGGCGAGGTGCGGCACCTCCTCGGCACGGCACTACGGTGGGTGCCGTGACCGACATCGCCGCCGACCGTGCCCGGCTCCTCGACATCGTCCGCGACAAGGCCGTGGTCCACGGCCGCGTCACCCTCTCCTCGGGCACGGAGGCCGACTACTACGTCGACCTCCGGCGGATCACCCTCGACGGGGAGGCGAGCCCGCTCGTCGGGCGGGTCATGCTCGACCTCGTCGAGGACCTCGAGTTCGACGCCGTCGGTGGCCTGACCCTCGGCGCCGACCCCGTCGCCACCTCGATGCTGCACGCACGCGCCGCCGCGGGAGGCCGGCTCGACGCCTTCGTCGTCCGCAAGGCCGGCAAGGCGCACGGTCTGCAGCAGCGCATCGAGGGCCCGAGCATCGAGGGGCGTCGCGTCCTCGTCGTCGAGGACACCTCGACCACCGGGGCTTCTCCGCTCGAGGCCGCGACGGCGGCCCAGGAGGCGGGTGCCACGGTCGTCGCCGTCGCCACCATCGCCGACCGCGCCACCGGCGCGGCCCAGGTCTTCGCCGACCACGGCCTCGAGTACCGGCACGTCTACTCGCTCGAGGACCTGGGCCTGGGCTGAGGAGCCCCGTCCGGACAACACACGCCGCGTGACCCGAGGGCCACGCGGCGTGTGCTGTTCTGCGGGTGCGGTCAGCGGTGCGCGTGCTCCACCTGCTTGACCTCGCCACTCTTGACGCGGTCGAAGTACCCCTGGATCTCCCGGCGGATCACCGGGGCCAGGATGTACAGCCCGACGACGTTCGGGATCGACATGAGGAAGATCATCGAGTCCGAGAGCGCGATGACCGGGTCGAGCGCGACGACCGACCCGAGGATCGTCGCGAGCAGGAAGACCACCTTGAAGCCCTGCTCGGCGGCGAGGTTGTCACCGAAGAGGTACCCCGTGGCCTTCATCCCGTAGTACGCCCAGCTGATCATCGTCGAGAACGCGAAGAGCACGACGGCGATCGCGAGGACGTTCGGGAACCAGGGGATCACCGTCTCGAAGGAGTCGGAGGTCAGGGCGACACCGCCCAGCTCGGACGCGTCCGGGTTCGTGTACGTCCCGGTGATGATGATCGTCAGCGCGGTCATGGTGCAGATGACGACGGTGTCGATGAACGGCTCGAGCATGGCGACGAAGCCCTCGGTGGCGGGCTCCTTGGTCTTGACCGCCGAGTGGGCCACCGACGCGGAGCCCAGCCCGGCCTCGTTGGAGAACGCGGCGCGCTGGAAGCCGACGATGAGCGCGCCGATCGCGCCACCGGCGACGCCCTCGGGTGTGAAGGCTCCCGAGAAGATCTGGCCGATGGCCGTGCCCAGCGACGAGACGTTCCACAGGATGACGACCAGCGCCGAGACGAGGTAGAAGACCGCCATGAAGGGCACGATCTTCTCGGTCACCCGGGCGATGCTCTTGACGCCGCCGATGATGACGAGCCCCGCGAAGACCGCGAAGCCGACGCCGATGATCCACGGGTTGCTGCCGAAGAAGCCGTCGTCACCGCCGGTGACCTCGACGATCTGCGCCGTCGCCTGGTTCGACTGGAACATGTTCCCGCCACCGAGCGCGCCGCCGATCATGAAGATCGCGAAGAACACGGCGAGGACGCTGCCCAGGCCGCCGAGACCGCGCTCGGCCAGACCCTTGCGCAGGTAGTACATCGGCCCGCCCGAGACCGAGCCGTCGGCGTGCTCGTTGCGGTACTTCACGCCGAGCATGCACTCCGCCATCTTCGTGGCCATGCCGAGCAGGCCGGCGAGGATCATCCAGAAGGTGGCGCCGGGGCCACCCAGGGAGATCGCGATGGCGACGCCGGCGATGTTGCCCAGCCCGACGGTGCCGGAGACGGCGGTGGCGAGGGCCTGGAAGTGCGAGACCTCACCGGCGTCCTCGGGGTTGGAGTACTTGCCGCGGACGAGGTCGACGGCGAGCTTCGGCCCTCGGACCTGCATGAAGCCAAGCCAGATCGTGAAGAAGGTACCGGCGATGACGAGCCACACGACGATGAGCGGCAGGCTCGCGCCCGCGATGTCGACGGAGAAGAAGACGGTGTCGGCGACCGCCGTCGCGAACTGCTCGAAGGTCTCTGCGATGTTCATCAGGGCACCACCGTCACGGGGATCTTGGCTTGCTGGACGAGTCGGCTCGCGACCGAGCCGAAGACGGCCTCACGGAGGCCGCCGTCGCCGGTGCGGCCGACGATGAGGTGGACGGCGCCGACCTCGTCGGCGATGTCGGACATGGTGTCGGAGGGCTTGCCGTGTTTCACGAGCGCCTCGTGCGAGACACCGGCCTCCTCGGCGATGGCCGCCATCGGGACGAGGATCTGCTCCTGGGCGGCCGAGATCTCGCTCTCGCGCTCACGGTGGCGGTGTTCGTTCTCCGAGGGGGTGGTGAAGGAGTACGGGGACCACGGGACGACGTGGACCAGCACCACCTTCCAGTCATTCTTCTGCGCGCGTTCGACGGCGAACTCCACTGCACGAGTGGAGACATCGCTGTTGTCGACGCCGACGACAACTGTGTCCATCAGGGCCTCCCGGTCCTGCGATCGGTGCGGTCCCGCGCCACCCTAGACCCGAGGATGTGACCGGCGCCATATCCCCGAGGTCGTAGGATTCGACGGAGCCCGACGCCCTCAGGAGGCCTTGTGATCATCACGATCGTCGTCATCGTCGTCCTCGTGGCGCTCCTCGCGTGGGCGGTGGGGGTCTACAACGGCCTCGTGAAGCTGCGCAACCTGGCGCAGGAGGCGTGGCGTCAGATCGACGTCGAGCTCACCCGCCGGCACGACCTCATCGGCAACCTCGTCGAGACCGTCAAGGGCTACGCGGCGCACGAGCGGGGCACGCTCGAGGACGTCGTGTCGGCACGGGCCAAGGCCATGGCTCCGGGGCAGTCGCCGGCGGAGCAGGCCGACAGCGAGAACCTCCTGAGCCAGGCGCTGGGTCGCCTCATCGCCCTCTCCGAGGCGTACCCGGACCTCAAGGCCAACGAGAACTTCATGGCGCTCCAGGCCGAGCTCACCTCCACCGAGGACCGCATCGCGTCGGCCCGCCGCTACTACAACGCGACGGTCCGCGACCTCAACACCAAGGTCGAGACCGTCCCGTCGAACATCGTCGCCGGGCTGTTCCACATCACCCGCGAGGAGTACTTCGAGGCGGTGGGCGACGAGCGCGAGGCGCCGCGCGTCGACTTCGGCCAGCCGGACCCGACCTGACCCTCCCGGGCTTTCTCGCCTGCCCGAACTTTCTCGCCTGATGCCGGAACCTCCGATCGGGCACCCCGAACTTCTGGGCGTCCGACCGGAGGTTCCGGTGCGTAACCGGGCGCACCGCTGCGGCGGAACCGACGCCGTCCACCGGTCGATGGACGACGGATCCACCGGGCGGGCCTCGCGGCGCCCGCCACCCTCCGCGACGCTGGAGGCATGACAGCAGCGATCCGGGTGCGCGGCCTGACGAAGACCTACGGCGACCACCGCGCCGTCGACGGTCTCGACCTCGACGTCCACCACGGCGAGGTGTTCGCCCTGCTCGGCCCGAACGGTGCCGGCAAGACGACGACCGTCGAGATCCTCGAGGGCTTCCGGGGCCGTGACGGCGGCGAGGTCGCCGTCCTCGGCACGGACCCCCAGGGCGCTCCGCGCGGCTGGCGGGACCGGATCGGCATCGTCCTGCAGACCACCGGCGGCCTGGACCTCCTGACGCCGCGCGAGGCGCTCCGCAGCACCGCCCGCTGCTACTCGCACCCCCGCGACGTCGACGAGGTCGTCGAGGCGACCGGCCTCACCGAGAAGGTGGACGCCCGCATCGCCGGCCTCTCCGGTGGCCAGAAACGGCGCCTCGACGTCGCGCTCGGCATCGTCGGCGGTCCCGAGCTGCTGTTCCTCGACGAGCCGACGACCGGGTTCGACCCGCAGGCCCGGCGCGACTTCTGGGCGCTCATCCGCGGTCTCGCCGAGGACGGGACGACGATCCTCCTCACGACGCACTACCTCGACGAGGCCGAGCACCTGGCCGACCGCGTGGGCGTCATCGCGGCCGGCGCGCTGCTCGCGCTCGACACCCCGGCCGCGCTCGGCGGGCGGAGGACCGGCGAGGCGACCGTCTCGTGGGAGGACGAGGGTGTGCCGCGCAGCCTCGTCACGGCTGAGCCGACCGCCGAGGTCGCCCGGCTCGCTGCCCGGTTCGGGGGAGAGGTGCCCGAGCTCACCGTGACCAGGCCCTCGCTCGAGGACACCTACCTCGGGCTCATCGCCCCGCACGTCACCACGGCGACCGAGGAGGTCCCGGCATGAACACCCTCGCCCTCGGGTTCGACCGCACCGCGCTCGAGCTGCGGATGTACTCGCGCGAGAAGGAAGCGGTCTTCTTCTCCTTCCTCTTCCCGATCCTGCTGCTCTCGCTCTTCTCGGTCATCTTCTCCAGCCAGTTCGACGACCCCGGCGGGATGACGGCCGGCCAGTACTTCCTCCCCGGGATGGTCGCCGCCGGCGTCGTCCTCACGAGCTTCCAGACGATGGCGCTCTCGGTCGCGACCGAGCGGGACGACGGCACCCTGAAGCGGCTGCGGTCGACGCCGATGCCCCCCGTGGCCTACTTCCTCGGGAAGGTCGGGCTCGTCGCGGTCAGCTCGGTGACCCAGATGGTGCTCCTCCTCGTCGTCGCACGCCTGGCCTTCGGGGTGGAGCTCCCGACGTCCCCGGACCGCTGGGCGGTCTTCGCCGCCGTCTTCCTCCTCGGGCTGGTCGGGGGCACCGTGCTGGGGGTGGCGTACTCGTCACTGTCGACGGCGCGTTCCATCGGCGCGGTCGTCATCGGGCCGATGCTCGTGCTCCAGTTCATCTCCGGCGTCTACATCGGCTGGGACAGCGTGCCCGGGTGGCTGCAGCAGGTCGCCGCGGTCTTCCCCCTCAAGTGGATCGCCCAGGGCATGCGCTCGGTCTTCTTCCCGGACGGGATGGCGTCGACGGAGATGGCGGGGTCGTGGGAGACCGGGCGCACCCTGCTCGTCCTCGCCGCGTGGGCCGTCGGCGGCCTGGTCCTGTGCACGCGCACCTTCCGCTGGTCCAAGCGCGGGACCGTGTGAGGGCCACGGGGGAGGATGGCCCCATGAGCGCGCAGGAGTGCCCACCCCGGGAGGGTGACTCCAGCGCCGCGCTGGACGCGATGTGGCGACGTCAGGAGCCCTACTGGCACGCGGTCTTCGCGGTGGTCTGGGTGGCGGCCGTCGTCGTCGCCTGGCTCGACGAGCCCGGGCGGTACGGACGCCTCCCGTCGGTCGTCCTCTTCGCCGTCATCGCCGTCGCGTACGCGCTCGCCGGGGTGCGAGGGCTTCGGCAGGACGCCCGGGCCGGGCTGGTCTACCACCTCGTCGCGTGGTCGGCGCTGCTCGGCATCCAGTGGGTCGACCCCGGCACCGAGTCGTGGATGCTCTTCTTCGTCCTCTACCCCCAGCTGTGGGCGATGCTCCGGGTCAGGGACGCCGGGGTGGGCACCGTCCTGACCCTGACGGCCTTCGGCACGCTCCGGTTCGTCCAGAGCGGCTTCGACCGCGAGACCGTCGGGCCGATCCTCGTGACCTCGCTGATCTCGCTCGCCGTGTCGCTGTCCCTCGGCCTGTTCATCAACAGGATCGTGTCCGAGGCCGACTCGCGCGCCCGCACGATCGACGAGCTCCACGCCACCCAGGCGCGGCTGGCCGTCGTGGAGCGCGACCGCGGCGTGCAGGACGAGCGCGAGCGCATCTCCCGGGAGATCCACGACACCCTCGCGCAGGGCTTCACCTCGGTCGTGACCCTGGCCCGTGCCGCGGACGCCGCCCTCGCCCGGGGTGACGTCGCGACGGCCCGGGAACGGATCGGGATCGTCGAGCGCACCGCCGTCGACAACCTCGCCGAGGCCCGGCTCATCGTCGCAGAGCTGACACCCGGTCATCTCCAGTCGCGCACCCTCGCGGAGGCGCTGCAGCGCCTCGGGACGGCGGTGAGCCGCGAGGACGGGCTGCGCGCGTCCGTCACGGTGGACGGCGAGCCGGTGCCGCTCGGGGGCGTCACCGAGGTCGTGCTGCTCCGGACGGCGCAGGAGGCGCTGTCCAACGTGCGACGCCACGCGGGCGCCGGCCGGGTCGACGTCACCCTCGCCTACGAGCCCGAACGCGTCGTGCTGACCGTCGCCGACGACGGCCGTGGCTTCGACACGACGGCCGACCGCGACGGGTTCGGGCTCGACGGCGTCCGAGCCCGGGCGGCCGAGGTCGGCGGCTCGGTGGACCTCGACACAGCCCCGGGCCGGGGGACCTCCGTGCGCGTGGCGGTGCCGCGGTGATCCGGCTGCTCGTCGTCGACGACCACCCCGTCGTGCGAGCCGGGATGGTCGCCGTGCTCGGGGAGGAGACCGACCTCGAGGTGGTGGGGGAGGCGGGCAACGGCGCGGAGGCGCTCGCGGTGGCCCCGCGCGTCGAGGCCGACGTCGTGCTCATGGACCTGCGGATGCCGGTCATGGACGGTGCGGAGGCGACGTCTCGGCTGCGCGGGCTGCCGCAGCCGCCCGAGGTGCTCGTGCTCACGACCTACGACACCGACGCCGACATCGTGCGAGCCGTCGAGGCCGGCGCCCGGGGCTACCTGCTCAAGGACGCGCCGACGAGCGTGCTCACCGACGCCATCCGGCGTGCCGCGCGCGGGGAGACCGTGCTCGCCCCACCGGTCGCGGCCCGGCTCGCCGAGCGGCTCCGAGGCCCGAGCGGTCCGGAGCTCACGGGTCGGGAGACCGAGGTGATCGCCCTCGTGGCCCGCGGACTGTCGAACGCGGACATCGGGCGCGAGCTGTTCATCGGCGAGGCCACGGTCAAGACCCACCTCGTGCGGGCCTTCGCCAAGCTCGCGGTGACCGACCGGACCGCGGCGGTGGCCGAGGCACACCGCCGCGGTCTGATCGACCTCGGCTGAGACCCCAGGGCTGCGACCGAGGCGTCGACGCTCAGCCGTGGTGCTCGACGTCGTCGACGACCTCGGCCGACTCCCGGACCACCTCGGCGGGAGCCATCTTCGCGTCGCGGCGGTGCCGGACGTACTCGATGACCATCGGCACCACCGAGAGGACCACGATGAGGAGGATGGCGGCCTCGAGGTTGTCCCGGACGAGCGGGACGTTGCCGAGGAAGTAGCCCGCGAGCGTGACGACGCCCACCCAGAACAGCGCGCCCACGCCGGACCAGACGTAGAAGTGCCGGCGGTCCATCCGGCCGATGCCGGCGACGATCGTGATGTACGTGCGGACGATGGGGACGAAGCGGCCGAGGACGAGCGCACGGGCGCCGTACTTCTCGAAGAACGCCTCGGTCTTGTCGAAGTACTCGCGCTTGATGATCCGCCCGTCGCGGTGGCGCAGCGGCGCACCGACCGCCCGTCCGATCTCGTAGCCGACGACGTTGCCCGCGAAGGCGGCGACGAAGAGCGCCGCCATCGCGACGAAGACGTTGACCTGCAGCTGGCCGCTGGCGATGAAGATGCCGATGGCGAACAGCAGCGAGTCGCCGGGGAGGATCGGGAAGAACAGCCCGCACTCGACGAAGACGATGGCGAGCGACACCCAGAAGAAGGCCGTGCCGTAGGTGTCGAAGAGGTACTGGGGGTCCATCCAGTCCGGACCGAGTGCAGGCATCACCTCTCCAGGGTAGGTGCTCTCCCGCAGGAGCCCCGCCTCGAGCGGCTCCGCCCGGACCGTCCGCCTAGGGTGGGAGAGGTGGACGAGGAGCGAGAGGTCGGGGTCGGGCCGTGGGAGGGGCCGTGGCCGGAGGGCGACCACTGGGACATCGAGCTGCTCCGTCTGGGTGACCGGCGCAACGTCGTCGACCGGTACCGCTACTGGCGGATGGACGCCGTCGTCGCCGACCTCGACACCCGGCGGCACGCGTTCCACGTGGCCGTCGAGAACTGGTGGCACGACCTCAACATCGGCTCGGTGGTGCGCACCGCGAACGCGATGAACGCTGCCGCCTTCCACGTCGTCGGGCGCCGGCGCTGGAACCGGCGGGGCGCGATGGTCACGGACCGCTACCAGCACGAGCACCACCACCCCGAGGTCGCGGACCTCGTGGCGTGGGCCGCGACGGCCGGCCCGGACGGCGGTGCGCTGCCGCTGGTCGGCATCGACAACGTGCCCGGGTCGGTCGCGATCGAGACGCACGACCTGCCCGAGGCGTGTGTCCTGGTCTTCGGGCAGGAGGGGCCGGGGCTGACCCCCGCGATGCAGGAGGCGTGCGACGTCGTCCTCCACATCGGCCAGTTCGGCTCGACCCGTTCGATCAACGCCGGCGCCGCCGCGGCCGTGGCGATGCACTCCTGGGTGCGCCGGCACGTGTACGGCCAGGTGCCGGGCAGCGCCTAGCCGGTCCGGGCGGGCTCGTCGGCCCGGCCGGAGACGTCGAGCCGGAGCGACCGCACCGCGGAGGTCATCATGGGCAGTGCCGATACCACGATCCCGAGGCCCCCGAGGACGACGCCGCTGCGCGTTCCCAGCGTCTCGCCGACGATGCCGGCGAGCGCCGCGCCGATCGGGATGGACCCGTACATCACCTGCGTGTAGGCGCCGGCGGACCGGGAGAGCTGGGTCTCCGGGATCAGGGTCTGTCGCATCGTCACGGAGTACACGTTGGCGTTGCCGAGCCCCACCCCGGAGACGAGCATGACGGCCCCGATGACGACGGCCAGGGCGATGCCGTCCGTGGGCCAGAGGGCCATGAGCACCGGTGTGCCGCAGCTGAGGACGAGGGATGCGGCGAAGGCTCGGCCGAACCCGAGCCCCGCGGCGAGCCGGAGTGCGGTGAGGGTCCCGAGGAGCCCGCCGACACCGGCCATCGACAGGGCGAGGCCGTACGCCCCCGCGGAGACGCCCTGCTCCTGCACCGCCCAGAGGATGAGGTTGATGACGAGGACCTCCTCGGCGAGGTTGAACAACGCCGCGTGCACGGTGAGCGCTCGCAGGTACCGGTTCCCCCAGAGGATCCGCAGGCCGGTCAGCACCGGCACCCGGGGGGCGTCGCCGTCCGGCGCGGGCCGCTCGCGGGCGACCGGCCGCCGGGGCCGGCCGAGAGCGACGCAGACGGCCGAGACGAGGTAGCTGGCTGCGTCGACCGCCATGGCCGCTGCCGGGCCGACCGCGGCGACGAGCAGGCCGGCGAGGCCGGGGCCGGCGACCTCGGTGACCGTCCGAGACCCCTGGACCGCCCGGTTCGCCGCGGCGAGGTCGGGCCGTTCGACGAGCGAGGGCACATGGGCGAAAGCGCTGATCCCGAACACGAGCGCGGCAGTCCC
This sequence comes from Phycicoccus sp. CSK15P-2, assembly GCF_016888005.1. Taxonomy (GTDB): domain Bacteria; phylum Actinomycetota; class Actinomycetes; order Actinomycetales; family Dermatophilaceae; genus Phycicoccus. Next base: position 51,898 of record NZ_JAFDVE010000014.1, read on the forward strand.
GGACAGGAAGGCGATGACGGCCAGCACCGGGACCGAGAGCCACCCCGTCAGCGCGGCCACCGGCACGAGCCCGACGAGCGCGGCCTGGGCGAGGTCGGCAGGGACCATCGTCCGACGGCCCTGGCGGCCCTCGAGCAGGTGGCCTGCGACGAGGGAGAACAGGAGGTACGGGAGCATCGCCGCGGTCGCGACGGCCCCGACCTCCCCCGGCGAGCCGTCGAGGACGAGGGCCGTGACCAGCGGGAGCGCGATCGTCGTCACCTGGCTCCCGGCGCTCGAGACGCTCTGTCCGAGCCAGTACCAGCGGAAGCTCCGGTCGGTGCGCACCAGCGCCACGCTCGCATCCATGGAAACCCCTCTACTCTCATGGGTGAACCGATATATGCCCATGACGTTGGCATGAACTATCCTCATGGTCAAGAGACCGGTCACCCATGAGGAGCGAGCGGATGGCGACAGTGCGGTTCGTCCAGGTCGCGGGTGACCCGGCCCTCGAGCTGCTCAACACCGTCGACTGGCGGCTCAGCGAGGAGCGCCGGGGCGAGCTACTCGGCGACGCACCTCGTGTCCTGGACTGGGCGGCCCAGACGGGATTCCTCGACAGCGCGGAGCGAGTACGGCTCGGTGAGGTGGTCGACCGCGACACCGACGCCGCCTTGGCGCTCGTCAACGATGCCCAGCGGCTGCGCGAGAACGCCTACGCGATGCTCGTCGGCCACGACGACGCGGCCGCGGAGCGGGTGGTGGAGCGGTACCGGCAGTCGCTCGTGGACGCCCGGCTCGCGGCTGCGACCGACGGGGAGGCCCTCCGGTGGCTCGAGGCGAGCACGACCCCGAGGACCCCGGTCGACCGTGCCGTTCGGGGGGTCGTCGACCTCGCCCGCAGCGACCGGGTGCGCCTGCTCCAGCAGTGCGCGGACGACGTGTGCGGGTGGGTGTACCTCGACACGAGCCCACGCCACAACCGGCGCTGGTGCTCGGCGTCGGACTGCGGGGACCGCAACCGCGCGCGCGCGTACTACCGGCGTCGGCGCGCGGCGGAGTAGCGGAATAGGGCGGACGCCGCGGCTGCTGCTCCTGCGGTGAGCACCGCTTCCTCCCCCGCCCTGTCCGCCCTCGACCTCGTGCCGGTCCGCTCGGACCAGACGACGGGGGACGCCCTGGCCGCGACCCGGTCGCTCGCGCAGGTGGCGGACGCCCACGGCTACCGCCGCTACTGGCTGGCCGAGCACCACAACATGCCGGCCGTCGCGGCGACGAACCCGCCGGTGCTCATCTCGATGGTCGCGTCGGCGACCGAGCGGATCCGGGTGGGGTCGGGCGGCGTCATGCTCCCGAACCACGCGCCGCTCGTCGTCGCCGAGCAGTTCGCGCTGCTGGAGGCCGCGTTCCCGGACCGGGTCGACCTCGGGCTGGGCCGGGCGCCGGGCGCCGACCCGGTGACGTCCTGGGCGCTGCGCAGCGGCGGTGGGGGCGTCGAGGCCGATGCCGTGGACCGGTTCGCCGACCACGTCGACACCGTGCTCGCGATGATGTCGCCGGACGGTGTGGGCCTGCGGCTGGCCACCGGTGAGCACGTCCTGCGCGCCACGCCGCGAGCGAGGTCCGTGCCGGCCGTGTGGCTGCTCGGGTCCTCCGACTACTCGGCCCGGCTCGCGGCGTCCCGAGGGCTGCCGTACGTCTTCGCGCACCACTTCTCCGGGCGCGGCACCGCCGAGGCCCTGGCCCTCTACCGCGAGGGCTACGAGCCGTCGGAGGCCCACCCCGAGCCGCGTACCTTCCTCACCGTCAACGCGGTCGTCGCCGGCAGCGCCGAGGAGGCCCGGCGGCTGGCCGAACCCAACCTGCACCAGATGGTGGCGCTGCGCACCGGGCAGCCGCTGCGCGCCCAGCAGCTCGTCGAGGAGGCGGAGGGGCACGACCTTCCGGACGCGCACCGCGACCTCGCGGACGAGATGCTCCGGCGCTGGGTGGTCGGCACCCCGGAGGACGCGGCCGCGCAGGTGGCCCGGCTGGCCCGGACCTTCGACGTCGACGAGGTCATGGTGCACCCGGTCGCCGGCGCCGTCGACGGGACACCGGCCGGCCGCGCTCCGGCCCGCGAGGAGACCCTCCGCCTCCTCGCCGACGCCTTCTCGTGACCATCCGCGACCGGCTTCCTCCCCGGCGGGGAGAAAGTTTCGGTAGACCTGTCGAGAGCGGCATCGCTCGTCCGTCATAGGGGTGAGGTCGCGACCGGCGCGGCCCGCACCCGGAGGAGAACGCCATGACCGAGTACGTCGTCCTCATCGTCGGTGACGCCGACCGCTGGTGGACCACGATGGACGTCGACCAGCGCACGGCCGGCTACGCCGAGTACGCGCGCTTCGGCGAGGAGCTGACCAGGCGCGGCCACACGATCACCGGTGGTGCCGAGCTGCACGCGACGAGCGAGGCCAAGCGCATCCCGCCCGGCGGCGGTCCGGTCACCGACGGCCCGTTCACCGAGACCGCCGAGCAGGTCGGCGGGTTCTACCTCGTGCAGTCCGAGGACCTCGACGACCTGCTCGACTGCTGCTCGATCATCGCGGCCCTCGGCGACGGCATCGAGGTCCGCCGCACCGTGCAGCCGGAGGACCGGCCGTCGTGAGGCGGTACACCATCCTCATCGTGTTCGAGCCCTGGGACTGGGAGAACGCCACACCCGAGGTCCGGCAGGAGTACTTCGACGCGCACCACGCGTTCGAGACGTACGTCGCCGAGCACGGGAAGCGCCTCGCCGGCAGCGCGCTGTGCGACGCCGACACGGCGACGACGGTGGGGCGGGGGGTCGGCGAGGAGAGGGTGGTGACGGACGGGCCGTTCGTCGAGCTCTCGGAGCAGGTCGGCGGCTACTACGACGTCGAGCTGCCCGACCTCGACACCGCCATCGCGGCCGCCCGGCTGCTCCCGGAGGCGTACACCCTCGAGATCCGCCCGGTCATGACGATCGACGGGTACGGGTCGGTGTGACGGCGGACGAGGTCCTGGCGGGGGTCGTCCGCGAGGAGTGGGGGCGTCTCGTCGCCCTCCTCGTCGGACGCTTCCGCCGGCTCGACCTCGTGGAGGACGCGCTCGGGGACGCCGTCGAGTCCGCCACCCGGCGGTGGGCGGCCGACGGCGTCCCGGACAACCCCTCGGCCTGGCTGCACACCGCGGCCCGACGGCGGGTGCTCGACCGGCTGCGCGCGGAGTCGACGGCGGCCCGCAAGGAGCCGCTCGTCGTCGTCGCGGCCACCCGCTCTCCAGGAGGTGCAGTGATGGCCGACCCCGGTGGCCTCGTCGAGGACGACGTGCTGCGGCTCGTCCTCATGTGCTGCCACCCCGCCCTGTCCCCGGAGGTCGCGAGCGCCCTGGCGCTGCGGCTCGTCGTCGGGGTCTCCACGGCGGACATCGCCCGGCTCTTCCTCGTGCCCGAACCGACGATGGCCGCGCGGATCACCCGGGGGAAGAAGAAGATCGTCGCCGCCGGCATCCCGTACGGCGTGCCCGGCGCCGAGGAGCTGCCCGGGCGGCTGCGGACCGTTGCGCAGACGGCCTACCTCGCCTTCACGGCGGGGTACGCGCCCGGGTCCGGGCCGGATCTGCTGCGGGCCGACCTCGCGGGAGAGGCGGTGCGGCTCGTCCGGGTGACGCTCGCGCTGCGGCCGGACGAGCGGGTCCTCCGGGCGCTGCTGGCCCTCATGCTCCTCCAGCACTCGAGGCGGGACGCCCGGGTGGGGCCGGACGGAGCGCTCGTCCTCCTGCCCGACCAGGACCGGTCTCGCTGGCACCACGACGAGGTCTCGGAGGCGCTGGCCCTGCTCGACCGGGTACCGCCGGACGTCGACCCGGTCACCGAGTCCTACCGGCTGCAGGCGGTCATCGGCGCCGCCCACGCCACGGCGCCGACGGCGGACGACACCCGGTGGGACCTCGTGTGTGAGGCGTACGACGCCCTGGCCGTCGTCAACCCCTCGCCTGCGGTGCGGCTCGCGTCGGCCGTGGCGCTCGCCGAGCGGGACGGCCCGGCCGCGGGACTCGCGGCCCTCGAAGGGCTCGACGGGGAGCTACCGGCGAGCCACCGCCTGCCGGCCGTCCGGGGCGAGCTGCTGGCCCGGCTCGGTGACGACACCGCGGCCGTCGCGTCGCTCACGACCGCGATACGCCTCTGCGGCAACGACGTCGAACGGGCCCACCTCGAGGCCCGCCGCGCCGCCGTCACCGTGGGGCCGGCCACCGGCTGACGAGGGCGACCCCGAGCACCGGGAGCACCGCCCACCACACGAGAGGCCCTCCGGTCCGACGAGCCCACGGGCGGCCATGACGTCGAGGCCGTCGCAGCCGCCGACGAGGAAGAACACCGGCATGACCCGGAACACCCAGGTGAGCGGATACGTGCACGCCGCGCGGTCGAGCACGGCGCCGGCGTCGATCCGGCCGTCGCGTACGACGACGGCCGCGAGGAGCCAGTGGCCGAGGACGACGACGGTGAGGGCCGCGACCCGGAGGAGGTCGACGACCCGCGCTCCGGTCGGCGCTCTGACTCTTCGTGCTAGATTTTGGCCGTGCAGTCAGATAACAGGCCAGATGGACAGAAACGGCTGTCCTTCATCGAGGAGGCCCGCCGCGCCCAGATCGTGGTCAGCGCCCAGGAGGTCCTCGCGCAGCTCGGCTACGCCAACACCTCGCTGGCGCGCATCGCCGAAAGCGCCGGCATCAGCAAGGGCGTGATCTCCTACCACTTCGCGGGCAAGAACGAGCTGATGGAACAGGTCGTCGAGAAGATCTACCGCGAGATCACCACGTTCGTGCTGGCGAGGACCGAGCAGGAGGCCACCGCTGCCGGTGCGCTGCGGACGACGATCCTCTCGGTCGCCGAGTTCATGCAGGATCACCGCGCCCAGCTGCTCGCGCTCGGAGAGGTCCAGAGCAACCTCCGCACGCCCGACGGCGCCCGGCGCTACGGCATGGCCTTCAACGAGCCGATCTACCACGGCCGGGAGGAGCTGTTGCGCCGCGGCCAGGCCGACGGTGAGTTCCGCCCCTTCGACACCCGCGTGATGGCCGTCACCGTGCAGGCCGGCCTCGACGCGATGTTCGCCTACTGGGTGAGCTACCCGGACCACGACCTGCACGCGCACGCCGTCGAGCTCGCGGACATGTTCGACCTCGCCACCCGACGTGAACGTCCCGGAGAGGCGTAGACCGATGACCGTGGCCACCGACTCGACGACTGCGACGCGCACCGGTCCGCGGCTGCTGTACGTCGACAACCTGCGGACCGCACTGACGGTGCTCGTCGTCGTCCACCACGCCGCCGTCACGTACAGCACCATCCCGCGCTGGTTCTACCGGGAGGCCCCCACCGACGCCTCGGCCGCGGTCCTGGACTGCCTGCTCGTGCTCGACCAGGCGTTCTTCATGGGCGCCTTCTTCCTCGTCTCCGGCCTGTTCGTGCCCGGCTCGTACGACCGGAAGGGCGGCGGCCGCTTCCTCCGCGACCGGCTGCTCCGGCTGGGCGTGCCCCTGCTGGTCTGGCTGCTGGTCCTGCGGGCCGTGGTGACCGTCGGGCAGTACACGACCGCCCGGGACGACGCCGCCCAGCAGGGTGTCGACATGCCCTACTGGCAGTACTACCTCGGCGACTGGAACCTGGGGCCGATGTGGTTCGTCTGGGTGCTGTTCGCGTTCAGCGCGCTGTACGCACTCTGGCGGCAGATGTTCGCCGGCGGGGAGGGCCGGACCCCGGCGACCGGACGGGCCCTGGGTGCCGCCCCGGTCATCGGGTTCGTCCTCGGGCTGTCCCTGCTGACCTACCTGTGGCGGATCGCGGTGCCGATGGGCCTCGGCATCACCGTCATGCCCACCCCCGGTTACCTGCCCCAGTACGCGGCGCTCTTCGTCGTCGGGGTGCTGGCCCCCCGGCGGGGCTGGCTGGAAGGGCTCCCCAGGACGGCTGCCCGGACCGGGCTCGCGGTCGCCGTCGTCGCGGCGGTCGCGCTGATCCTGGTCATCGCCGCCTCCGGGGACGCCTACGGCGGTGACGGCACCTGGCAGTCCTTGGCCACGGCCACCTGTGAGTCGGCGCTGGCGGTGGGGGCCGTCATCGGCCTGCTGGTGCTCTTCCGCAGCCACCTCGGCGAGCAGGGGCGCTTGCGCAGGTTCCTCTCCGGCCACGCCTACACCGTCTACCTGATCCACCCGGTCGTGCTGGTCACCCTGGGCCTCGCCCTCGCCGGCGTGCAGGCGCCCGCCGTGGTCAAGTTCGTGCTCCTTGCCGTTCTCGGGCTGCCGCTCTGCTGGGCGCTGGCGTTGCCGGTCCGAGCGCTGCCGGGCGCCCGTCGGGTGCTCTGACCCGGGTGACTCACCTGGCAGTGAGGATGCCGGCCGCCGGTCTCGCGACGCGCTGAGCCTGCCGCTCGGGTCGCCCCCCGGACAGCCGCCGGGCCGCGCGGCAGGACGTGGAAAGATCAGTGACGTACAGCACAGTCACGTCACGAGGAGAGCATCGTGCCCATCGCAACGCCCGAGGTCTACGCCGACATGCTCGACCGGGCCAAGAACGGCTCGTTCGCCTACCCGGCCATCAACATCACGTCGAGCCAGACCGTCACGGCCGCGATCCGCGGCTTCGCGGAGGCCGGCTCCGACGGCATCATCCAGGTCTCCACCGGCGGTGGCGAGTACGCCTCCGGCTCGACGATCAAGGACATGGTCACCGGCGCGAAGGCGCTCGCCGCGTACGCCGAGGAGGTCGCCAAGAACTACCCGGTGAACATCGCGCTGCACACCGACCACTGCCCGAAGGACAAGCTCGACGCGTTCGTCCGTCCGCTGCTCGCCGCGTCGGCCGAGCGGGTCGAGGCCGGCGGCCTGCCCATCTTCCAGTCGCACATGTGGGACGGCTCGGCCGTACCGCTCGACGAGAACCTCCAGATCGCCGAGGAGCTCCTCGCGCAGTGTGCCGCGGCGAAGGTGATCCTCGAGATCGAGGTCGGCGTCGTCGGCGGCGAGGAGGACGGCGTCGAGAACGAGATCAACGAGAAGCTCTACTCCACGCCTGAGGACGCCATCGCCACGGTCAAGGCGCTCGGTGGCGGCGAGAAGGGCTACTACATGACCGCTCTCACCTTCGGGAACGTCCACGGCGTCTACAAGCCGGGCAACGTCAAGCTGCGCCCCGAGGTCCTCAAGGCCGCCCAGGAGGCCGCCGCGAAGGAGCTCGGCCTCGGTGCCGACGCCAAGCCGTTCCACCTGGTCTTCCACGGCGGCTCCGGCTCGCTGGCCGAGGAGATCTCGGCCGCGGTCGACTACGGCGTCGTCAAGATGAACGTCGACACCGACACCCAGTACGCCTTCACCCGGCCGGTCGCCGGCTACATGATGGAGAACTACGCGGGCGTCCTGAAGGTCGACGGCGAGGTCGGCAACAAGAAGCAGTACGACCCGCGCGCGTGGGGCAAGGTGGCCGAGGCCGCGATGGCCCAGCGCGTCGTCGAGGCCTGCGAGAACCTCCGCTCGGCGGGTACGCACCCCGCCTGACGCCCACCGGCCCGCCCGGACGTACGAGACCCCGGGGTGGTCATCGGATGACTCCGATGCCGCCCCGGGGTCTCGCCGTGCCGGGCTGACGACCGGCGCCGTGAGCCGGTCGTCGGCTGGCCGGTCAGTGGCCCGCGGTGTGCTCGTTGACGGCTCGACGCAGCAACGCGAGGTTGGTGTTGGCGCGGTTCGCGGCGACGTAGATGAACGTCGAGCGGTTGTCCATCACCTTGATGAGGTGGAGCTGGTCGCTGAGCGTGAGGAGCATGTCCTCGAGCTCGGAGTTCAGGTGGAGGGCCTCCATCGTCTTGAACTTGCCCTTGACCATCTCGCTGTTGTAAGCGCTCGCGACGTCGAGGTCGAAGTCGGGGACGCTGGTCCGGGACGCCAGCGACATGCCGGAGTCCAGGTCGACGATCGACGCGCCGACGAAGCCGGTGACGTCGTTCTGGATGCCTTCGAGGATCTTGCTGTAGTCGGCCATTTCTCTCCTTGGTGGTCGAGCGTCTGCTCGAGGTGGGTGTTCCTGAGGGTGGTGCTGGTCGTGCTCTTCGGTTTTTCCCTGCGAGTCTGTGACGGGTTCCGCCGGGTCAGGGTGCTCCGGCGGTCGGGCGGGTGTGTCCTCGGTGACGTCCTCCGATGGGTCGGTGGGTGTCTCCTCGGTGGCGGGGCCGGGTCGGAGTGGGACGAGAGCGGGCAGGTCGCTGGGCGTCACCCCGGCGTCGGCCGTGGTGACGGTCCACCCCAGCGCCCGCAGCCACTTGCTCATCGCCGGTCGGCACTCAGGCGCTCGTGGATACGGGTAGCGGTCTGACGGAGCTGGACGAGCAGCAGGCCGAGCTGGATGCCCTCGGCGTACGCGCCGAGGACGAAGTTGCCGAGCCCGGGCAGCCGGACGGCCACGAGGACGGTGTGGTCGTCGCCGGACGAGATCTGGACGGTGGCGTTGTCCATGCCCCGGTCGTCCATGACCTTGCGGTGGGCCGCCGCGACGCTGAACACCGAGCTCGTCAGCGCGGACAGGCGACCCACGTCGTTGTCTCGGACCCCGAGGGTGCACACGTTGAGGCCGTCCGAGGTGCAGAAGAGCAGCGCCTTGATGTGCGAGGAGTGCTCGGCGAACTCGGTGAGCACCGGCTGGACGAACAGACCGAGGCTGCGGGACAGGATGTCCCAGTCCTGGGCGATGTGCTCCTCGATGCCGTTGATCGCGTCGTCCGACCCCGAGTGCGACCCGAGGGAGGTCCCCGGGTGCTGCTGGGTCATCAGGAGCTCACTTCGGCACCGACTCGCGGGCCGACCGCGGCGTCGATGGCGCGCTGGACGCTCTCGCGGTCGCGGGGGTCCGCGGCCACGAGGGGGATGCCCGGCGCGTACCGGTCGAGCAGCTCCCGGTAGTCCTCGAGCGCGGGGTGGTCCCCCGGCTCGTCGAGTCGCGTCACCGCGACGGTGATCCGGTCGTAGACGCCCTTGTCCTTGGCGCCGAGGTAACGAAGCCACTCGTCGGCCTCGTCGATGGCGTAGTCGTTCTGGCCGAAGAGCCACAGCACGAGACGCAGCTTCTGGGAGACGGCGGTCGACCGGACCATCTCGAAACGGACCTGTCCCGGTGTGCCATAGACGGCGACCTTCGCGCCACCGTCGTCCCGGTGCCACTCGCCGTAGTCGATACCGACCGTCGTCGTGCGCTTGCGGTCGACGCTCCCGTCCTTGTTCTTGCTGCGGCGCGGTGGCGCCCGCCGGACGTCGGTGTCGGCGACCTCGACGTCCGAGACGGCCCGTACGGCGGTCGTCTTGCCGACCCCGAGGGGTCCGCAGAAGACCACACGTTCCTGTTGACCGGTACCGACTACCGGCTTGAGTCGGCCCACGGCGACCGCCCCTTTCCCGACATGATGAAATTGCGCTTCTCAAAAAGTAAAGGATGAGTAAAGATCATGAAAGGCCTCGACGCGAGTTCGTCCAAACAGACGAGGGTCCTCACCTCGACGGCCCAGGTGGCATACCCGGACGATCATGCCCCATCTGCTCGTCTACCGTGACGGAATGAGTTCCGCCGACCTTCTCGGGATCCCGCCCACCCATCTCCCCGACGACCCGGCCGCGAGCCTGCTGGATGCCGGCGTGGCCCCGGACGAGGTCGCCGCGGCCCATCCGGCGTCCTCGCTCGCCTGGGCCGTGCTCGCCGAGGACGCCTTGGCCGACGACCGGGTCGTGGAGGCCTATGCGTACGCCCGGACCGGGTACCACCGGGGTCTGGACGCCCTCCGCCGCAGCGGGTGGCGGGGGCAGGGGCCGGTGCCGTGGGAGCACGTCCCGAACCAGGGCTTCCTCCGCGCGCTGGCCGCGCTCTCCCGCGCGGCGGGGCTCGTCGGGGAGGAGGACGAGCGCCACCGGTGCGCGGAGTTCCTCCGGGCGTCGAGTGCGACGGGGGCGCGCGAGCTGGGTCTGTGAGCCGCAGGAGGGTGCTCGCGGCGGCTCTCCGACGACGGCGCGGTCGCACGGGCATGGCGAGGGGCCCGGGCGGTGAGCCCGGGCCCCTCTGCAGCCGAGGCAGACCACCAGCTGTGTGGCGCGCTTCCCTCTCGCCAAGAAACGCGCGTCCGATGGTCCCCTGCGACCTCGACCGCAGGGCCCATCGTGCAATGCCGGATGAGGACCGTGCGACACTTGGATGCCAATGGCAGTAAATGGCCAGAGCGACGACCAGGCATGACGGGAGATTGTCCGGTGGATCAACGGTCACCCGATGACGACGGCGCCCTCCTCGTCCTCGAGGAGCACCTGCGCCGCGAGCACGCGCGCCTCGAGGACCGGCGCCGCGAGCTCGAGGCGGCACGGGCGCTCATCGCCCGGGTCACGAGCCGTTCGCTCGGCGCCCGGGACTCGACGAGCGAGCAGATCCCCGAGACCATCGCCCCGTCGGTGGTCAACCAGCTCCTCACCGAGAGCTCGGGGATGGTGCGCAACTTCGTGCTCACCGTCGACGAGGGCCCGGCGCTCGACGAGTCGACGATGCGGGCGAACCGGGCACGCATCGAACGCGGGGACGCCCAGCGTGCGGTGTACCCCGCCGACGTCCTCACGACCTCGCGCGGGCAGCGATGGCTCGCCATCTGGGCCGAGGCCGGCGAGGACCAGCGCATCGTGCCGGCGACGAGCACGGAGTTCGCGGTCTTCGGCGACAGCGCCGTCATCGCCCTTGCCGGGTGGGACGACCTCGGGTCCGGCTACGTGGTCCTGCGCGACCCGCTCGTCGTGCGGCTGTACACCTCGTACTTCGACCTCGCCTGGAAGAGCGGAGTGCCCGCTCCCACGGTCGAGAACGAGGGCAGCAACGACCCGCGTCTCGTCGAGCTGCTCGAGCTCGGCCTCAAGGACGAGTCGATCGCCCGCCACCTCGGGGTGAGCCTGCGCACGGTGCGCCGCCGGGTGGCGCGGCTCATGGCGGTCAACGGCGTCGACACCCGCTTCCAGCTCGGCTGGGTGCTCGCGAGCCGACGGCAGTGACCACCCCCTGCCCGGCCAGGGAGGACGCCCCGACGGCGCGGTACGGTTGACCCCGACGAGGCCCTGGCGCGTCCCGCGGCAGGGCCTCCGCCACGCCGTTCGGAAGGAGCCCGGGGATGCCGGCGATCGTGCTGGTCGGAGCCCAGTGGGGCGACGAGGGCAAGGGCAAGGCCACCGACCTCATGGGCGAGGACGTCGACTACGTCGTCAAGTTCAACGGAGGCAACAACGCGGGCCACACCGTCGTCGTCCAGGGCGAGGACGGCAGCCTCCAGAAGTACGCGCTGCACCTGCTGCCCTCCGGGATCCTCACCCCGTCGGTCACGCCCGTCATCGGCAACGGCGTCGTCGTCGACCTCGCCGTGCTCTTCGAGGAGCTCGACGGCCTCGAGGCCCGCGGCGTCGACACCTCCAAGCTCGTCGTGTCGGCGAACGCGCACGTCATCGCGCCGTACAACCGCACCCTCGACAAGGTCACCGAGCGGTTCCTCGGCAAGCGGAAGATCGGGACGACGGGGCGCGGCATCGGGCCCACGTACGCGGACAAGATGAACCGGGTGGGGGTGCGCGTCCAGGACCTCTTCGACGAGGGGATCCTGCGCCAGAAGGTGGAGGCCGCGCTCGGCCTCAAGAACCAGGTGCTCGTGAAGATCTACAACACCCGTGCGGTCGACGTCGACCTCGTCGTCGAGGAGCTGCTCGGGTACGCCGAGCGGCTGCGCCCGACGGTCGCGGACACCTCGCTCCTGCTCGAGAAGGCGCTCGACGACGGCGCCAACGTCCTCCTCGAGGCCGGGCAGGCGACGCTGCTCGACGTCGACCACGGCACCTACCCGTTCGTCACGTCGTCCTCGGCGACGGCCGGTGGCGCGTGCACCGGGTCGGGCATCCCGCCGACGCGGGTGTCGCGGGTCATCGCCGTTCTCAAGGCGTACACGACGCGCGTCGGCGAGGGGCCGTTCCCCACCGAGCTGCACGACGACGACGGCGAGACGCTGCGCAAGACCGGCGCCGAGTACGGGACCACCACCGGCCGGCCGCGTCGCTGCGGATGGATGGACACCGTCATCGGGCGGTACGCCACGCGGGTCAACGGCGTCACCGACTTCGTCGTCACCAAGCTCGACGTCCTCACCGGGTTCGAGAAGGTGCCCGTGTGCGTCGCCTACGAGGTCGACGGCGTGCGGCACGACGAGATGCCGGTCGGCCAGAGCGACTTCCACCACGCCGTGCCGGTGTACGAGATGCTCGACGGCTGGTGGGAGGACATCTCCGGGTGCCGCGAGTTCGACGAGCTCCCGGAGGCCGCGCGGCGGTACGTGCTGCGCGTCGAGGAGCTCGTCGGGGCGCGCGTCTCGGCCATCGGCGTCGGCCCCGGCCGGCACGAGATCGTCCAGCGCCACCCCCTCCTGGACTGAACCTCTTTCTCGCCTGGTGCCACAACCTCCGGTCGGGCACCGGAAGCTTCGGGGTGCGTGAACGAACCTTCCGGCATCAGGCGAGAAAGCGGCGACGAAGGCCGGGGGTCAGGCGGGGCGGAGGACGTGCATCCGGTGCGCCGCCCGGGTGAGGACGACGTAGAGCACGCGCACCCCGCCCGGTGACTCCTCGGTGATGGCGTCCGGGTCGACGACCACCGTCGCGTCCCATTCCAGCCCCTTGGTCGACAACGGGTCGACCACCTGCACCCGGCCGTCCCCGAGGCCGTCGAGGTCGGCGAGCCGGTCGGCCCAGCGCCGTGGCGTGACCACCGCGACCGAGCCGTCGACCTCGTGCAGCACCGTGTCGAGGGCTTCGCGCACCCCGGCGGTCAGCGACCCCTCGACGACGCGGTCGACCGGACGGACACCGGTCTCGCGCACGGCCTCCGGGATGTCGGCGTCCGGCACGAGAGGCAGGACGACGTCACGGGCGTGGTCGAAGATCTCCCGGGCGTTGCGGTAGTTGGTGTCCATGTGGAACGCCCTGCGCTCGAGCCCGGCGAACGCCTCCTCCCGAGCGCGGGAGGCCTCGACGAGGTCGGGCCAGGATGCCTGCGCGGCGTCGCCGACGACGGTCCACGAGGCCGAGCGGCCGCGCCGGGCCACCATCCGCCACTGCATGGGGGAGAGGTCCTGGGCCTCGTCGACGAGGACGTGGGCGTAGCCGGACGCGCGCTCGACGCGCCCCGCGAGGAGCCGCTCGCGGGCGTCCGCCGGCGTGACGACCGCCCGCGTCTCGGTGCGCGCCACCCGGCCCAGCCCGGCGCGCACGTCCTGGACGCCGTAGGCCGCGAGGTCGTCGAGCTCCTCGATGTCGTAGAACCCCGCGTCCTCGCGCTCGGGCTCCTGGACCGGGCCGAGCCGGGCCAGGAGGTCGTCGACGAGCGGCACGTCGGCGACCGACCACTCACCGCACCCGAGCGCGTCGCGCACCGACCCGGCGAGCGCCGCGGCCTCCTCGTGCCCGAGCACGCCGCGGGACACCGCGTAGGCGTGCTCGGTGTCGGCGAGCCCGAGCAACAGCTCGCGCGGGTCGAGCTGGCGCCACCACGACGCCATGAACTCGTCGACGTCCCGCGAGGAGTCGAAGGCGTCGAGGAAGTCGTCGCGCTCGCCCTGGCGGACCGCGCGCCACGCGGCCTCGGCCAGCCCGGCGCGGGCGGCGTCGACCGCGAGGTTGTGCTGGTGCCCGCGCAGGACCTCGGCGCGGACCCGCCGCAGGACCTCCTGGTCGAGCCGGACGGCGTGCCCGGAGACGAAGGCGCGGAAGGCCGTCGGAGCCCCGGCCGGCGGGCGCGCCACGAGCCGGGACAGCAGCCGCCGGATGCGCAGCGACCCCTTGACGGCGGCGACCTCCGGGCTGTCGAGGCGCACCGCGGTGAAGCCGTCGACGACGTCGCCGAGCGCGCGCAGCGCGACCGACTCCTCGCCGAGGCTCGGCAGCACCCGCTCGATGTACGCCGTGTAGGCGGCCGAGGGGCCGATGACGAGGATGCCGCCGTGCTCGAAGCGCCGCCGCTCGGCGTACAGGAGGTACGCGGCCCGGTGCAGCGCGACGACGGTCTTGCCGGTGCCCGGCCCGCCGGTGATCTCGGTGACGCCGCGCGAGGGCGCCCTGATGGCCTCGTCCTGGTGGGCCTGGATGGTCGCGACGATGTCGCGCATCCGCCGCCCGCGGGTGCGGGTCAGCGCCGCCATGAGCGCGCCGTCCCCGACGACGACGATGTCGTCCGGCGCCTGCGGCACCATGAGGTCGTCCTCGACGCCCACGACCTGCGACCCCCGACAGCGCAGCACCCGGCGCCGCACCACGCCCATCGGGTCCACCGGGGTGGCCCGGTAGAAGGCGGCGGCCGCAGGCGCCCGCCAGTCGACGACGAGCGGCTCGTAGTCGTCGTCGCGCACGCCCAGGCGGCCGATGTGCCGCACCTCGCGCTCGGCGGCCGTCGAGTCCTCCGTGCCGAGGTCCAGGCGGCCGAACACGAGCCCCTCGTACTGGGTGTCGATCATCGCCCGGCGCCGGGCGGCGGCGTAGACCAGGGCATCGCGCTCGAACAGGCCGGTGAGCTCCTCGTCGCGGACGTCGCCCGTCCGGTCGGTCCGGCCACGCGCGAGGCCGTCGGCCTCGACCGCGCCGGCACGCGCGGACGCCTTCTCGAGCTCGGTGTACACCCGGTCGACGTGCGCCTGCTCCGCGGCGACCTCGCGGTCGACGTCCGCCGACGCGTCGGGCGGACCCGGGGGTGGGGTGGTCACGGGGTGCGTTCTCCTCGGCGCGGGGCGCAGGTCACGAACGAACGAGTCTAGCCACCCCGGACGCCGCGTCACGGCGGGGTCGGACGGGCCGCTCGGCAGGTCACAGCACGGACACGACCTTTCCCGTGGCTCCTGACGTCGGGGCGCCGCGTCTGATAGACAGGAAAGCCCGACCGCGCTCTCGAGCACGGTGTGGTCGGTCCCCTCTGCATCAGGGAAGGCCACGTGGACGGCATCATCAGCTGGATCGACTACATCTCCGGACGCCCGGACGAGATCCTCGAGACGACGTGGGACCACGCGAAGATCACCCTGATCGTCGTCGTGTCCGCGACGGTCTTCTCGGTCCTCCTCGGCCTCTTCGTCCAGAGCCGGCCCACGCTGCGTGCGCTGTCGCTCAGCCTCGCGGGGATCTTCCTCACGATCCCGTCGCTCGCGCTCTTCGCGATCTTCATCCCCATCGTCGGCATCGGTAACGAGCCCGCCATCTACGCGCTGTTCCTCTACGCGATCCTCCCGATCCTGCGGAACACCGTGACCGGGCTGGACTCCGTGCCTTCGGCCGTCGTCGAGTCCGCCAAGGGCATGGGGATGAACACCACGCGCCAGCTGCTGCAGATCCGGATCCCGCTCGCCTGGCCGGTCATCATGGCCGGCGTGCGCATCTCGAGCCTGATCACCGTCGGCATCGCCGCCATCGCGGTCCTCGTCGGTGGCGACGGCCTGGGCACCTACATCCAGGGCGGTCTGACGCGTCTCGGCCTGCCGAACAGCCTCGAGTCGGTCTGGACGGGAACGGTCTTCACCGTCCTGCTGGGCCTCGTCCTCGACCTCGTGCTCGCCACGTTCCAACGCTTCACGACGACCAAGGGGCAGCGCCTGTGACGCCGGGACGGCCATGGCCCGCCCACCGGACCGCTCCGCCCGCACGGCCCTCCCGACCCGGGACCGAACGAGAGACAGACGTATGAGCGAGAACGCCGACACGACCCTCGAGCAGAACGAGTCCACGACCGGTGGCGCACCCTCCCCCGGGGACCGGCTGCGCAAGATCCGGCTCGAGGAGGTCGAGAAGCGCTACCCAGGGACCAAGCAGCCTGCTGTCGCCAGCCTGACCCTCGACGTCCACGAGGGCGAGATCCTGGTCCTCGTCGGCCCGTCCGGGTGCGGCAAGAGCACGACGCTGCGCCTCATCAACCGGATGATCGAGCCCACCGGGGGCAGGATCTTCCTCGACGACGAGGACGTCACGAAGGCCAACCCGGACAAGCTGCGGCGCCGCATCGGCTACGTCATCCAGCAGATCGGGCTGTTCCCGCACCAGACGATCGCGCAGAACATCGCGACGGTCCCGAAGATGCTCGGCTGGGACAAGAACAGGATCACCGGGCGCATCGACGAGCTGCTCTCCGTGGTCGGCCTCGACCCGGACACCTACCGCGGCCGCTACCCGAAGGAGCTCTCGGGCGGCCAGGCGCAGCGCGTCGGCGTCGCCCGCGCGCTCGGGGCCGACCCGGAGATCATGCTCATGGACGAGCCGTTCGGCGCGATCGACCCGATCACCCGCGACCGGCTGCAGAACGAGTTCCTGCGGGTGCAGGAGGACCTGCGCAAGACGATCGTCTTCGTCACCCACGACATCGACGAGGCGATCAAGATGGGGGACCGGATCGCGATCCTCGGCGAGCAGAGCGTCATCCGCCAGGTCGACACCCCGGAGCGGATCCTCGCCTTCCCGGTCGACGACTTCGTGCGGGACTTCATCGGCGAGGGCTCGACCCTCAAGGGCCTGCACTTCGAGACCGTCGACGAGCACGTGAAGCTCGAGCCCTACCCGACGATGCACGTCGGCGACACGCCCACCGACGCCGCGGCGCGGGCGAGCGAGGCCAACACGGACTGGATCCTGCTCCTCGACGAGCAGGACCACCCGATCCGGTGGGTGGCCGTCGGTGACCTCGAGCGCGGCGAGGCGGTGACCGCGGAGTCGGGCTCGGAGGTGGCGGCCAAGGTCTCGCTCGGCGCGACCCTCTTCGAGGCGCTGGAGCAGATGCTCATCAGCGAGGCCGCCGTCTCGCCCGTGGTGCGCGACGACGGCTCCTTCTACGGCGTCGTCCGGCTCACCCACCTCAACCGGGCCATCCGCCGCGCCCGGCTCGAGGCCCGGGAGCACTACGAGAGCCTGGAGGCCACCTCATGAGTGTCGCGACCACCGGCGCCCAGGGGCGCATCGGGTACGAGGGCCAGGACGCCGACAACCCCGACCTCCAGCCGGACAAGCGGCCGAGCGGCGACAACCCGCAGGAGGCCTCGTGGCTGCGTCGCGCGCGGGCCAACCACCTGGGACTCAAGACGGCGCCGCTCGGCATCGGCCTGCTCGCGCTCGTCGTCTTCCTCTACTACCGCAGCCTCGGGCTCGGCGACTCCGTCATCCAGCTCTCGTCTCCCCTGCAGTGGGACACCAAGCTGTGGCCGCAGACCGTGCAGCACCTGACGATCGCGTTCTGGTCCACGGTGCTCGTCGTGCTCGTCGCCATCCCGCTCGGCATCGCGCTCACGCGCCCACCGCTGCGCCGCTTCGGCCCGGCGATCGTCGCGGTCGCGAACTCCGGTCAGGCGCTGCCAGCGTACGGTCTGCTCATCATCTTCCTGTCGATCATGGGTCAGGGGCTCAACACCGTCGTCGTGGCGCTCGTGGTGTACGCGATCCTGCCCGTCCTGCGGAACACGATGGTCGGGCTCGACGGTGTCGACCGCAGCGTCATCGAGGCCGGCCGGGGCATGGGGATGACGCGCCGCCAGGTGCTCACCCGCATCGAGCTGCCGCTCGCCGTCCCGGTCATCCTCGCCGGTGTGCGGGTCGCGATGATCCTCAACATCGGCATGGCCACCCTGGCCTTCCTCATCGGCGGTGGCGGCCTCGGCGTGACCATCTCGACCGGCCTGAAGCTCCAGCAGGACCCCGTCCTCATCATCGGTGCCTCGATCGTCGCGATCGTCGCCCTCACCTTCGACTGGATCGGTGCGCTCGCCGAGACCTACCTGCGCCCCAAGGGCGTCTGAGCACCCGGCGCGCACCCGCGCACCCCGGCACGAGAACGGCGGCGGACCCCCGAGGGGATCCGCCGCCGTCGTCGTGCGTGGTGGGGAGGGGCGTCAGTCCAGCCCGATCTCCTCGAGGTAGTCCTCGGCCACCATGTCCGCCGAGTCGCCCTCGACGTCGACCCGCGCGTTGAGCTCGGCCATCTTGTCGTTGTCGAGCGGCTTCAGGATCTGCGCGGCCAGGTCTTCGTACACCTCGCCGTTGGGCTCGTACACCGAGTTCTGGAAGACGAACGAGACGTTGT
Source organism: Phycicoccus sp. CSK15P-2 (assembly GCF_016888005.1). Taxonomy (GTDB): domain Bacteria; phylum Actinomycetota; class Actinomycetes; order Actinomycetales; family Dermatophilaceae; genus Phycicoccus. The sequence goes on from NZ_JAFDVE010000014.1 coordinate 70,034, forward strand.
AGAGGATGAACACGCCCGGGTCCTCGACGAGCTCGAGGTTCAGGGCCGTGATGCGGCCGTCGGTGGTGAACACCTCACCGAACTGGCAGGCGCCCTTGTCGGTCTCGGTGTAGATGAGGCCGGTGTCGAGGATCTTCTGCTGGCTCTGCGGCACCTCGTAGCCCGTGGCCTCCTCGAACAGCACGAGGCCGTCGGGGCGGTCCGGGAACTCGGTCTCCATGCAGACGGTGGCGTCCGGGTTGGCCTCGAGGTAGTCGGCCATCTTCTGGAGGTCGAAGCCGCCCTCCTGCTGGGCGAGGTCACCGTTGGCGGCGAAGCCGTAGGTGTCGTTGAACGGGGACGTGCCGACCCACTTGAGGTCGTTCTTCTCGAGGTCCTCCGACGCGGTCTTCTCGTACAGCGCCTGCGGGTCGTTGCCCGGGTCGTCGTGGCCGAGGTACACCGTCCAGCCGGTGCCGTTGTACTCCGGGGAGACGTTGACCTCGCCGGCCAGGAGCGCCTCCCGGTTGACGGCGGAGCCGCCGAGGTTGGTCTGGTCGGTGACGCTGGCACCCTCGGCCTCGAGGGCCTTGACGAGGATCTTGCCGAGCAGGATGTTCTCGGTGAAGTCCTTGCTGCCGACGGTGATGCTCACGCCGTCGAGGCGGGCGTCGTCGCCGCCGTCGCCACCCGAGCCGCCGTCGTCGCTGCCACAGGCAGTGAGGGCCAGGCTCGCGGAGAGGCCCAGTGCGAGGGCCAGTGAGGTCTTGCGCAGTCGCATGTGTGTCACCTTCGGTGTCGTCGGGAGTCGTGCGTATCGAGAGTTCGCGATGCGTACGCGGCACCCGGGTCACCGTGGCGGGTCGGCCAGCCGAGTCACGATCCACGACGGCGCGGCCGGTCGCCCACGGCGGCCGGGTTGCCACCCCCACCTTGACCGTTGGGCAGGTGTATGGCCAATTCCGGCCCCAGGTCGTGACGCATTTGTGACTCCTCACGCCCTTCGTCCCATCAGGTGGACGTCACTCCGGACTCTGAGACGGTTACGCTCCGGCCCTAGGCTGGGCTCGTGAAGGTCCTCGTCATCGGCTCCGGTGCCCGTGAGCACGCCCTCGTCCGCGCCCTGGCGCTCGACCCCGTCGTCGACGCCGTCATCGCCGCTCCCGGCAACCCGGGCATCGCCGAGGTGGCCCTCGTCGAGCCCGTCGCCGCCGGCGGGTCCGACCCCGACGACGTCGTGCGGCTCGCCACCCGGCTCGCGGCCGACCTCGTCGTCGTGGGCCCGGAGGCCCCGCTCGTCGCCGGCGTCGCGGACGTCGTGCGCGCGGCCGGCATCCCGTGCTTCGGCCCCTCGGCGGCGGCGGCCCGGCTCGAGGGCAGCAAGGCCTTCGCCAAGGAGGTCATGTCGGCCGCCGACGTGCCGACCGGGATGGCGCACGTCTGTTCCCGGACCGAGGAGGTCGAGGAGGCGCTCGACGCCCTCGGCGCACCGCACGTCGTCAAGGAGGACGGGCTCGCGGCCGGCAAGGGCGTCGTCGTCACCGACGACCGGGACACCGCGCTCGAGCACGCCCGGGCCTGCCTCGACAAGCCGAACGGCCGGGTCGTCGTCGAGGAGTACCTCGACGGCCCCGAGGCCTCGCTGTTCTGCGTGTGCGACGGCGAGACCGTCGTGCCGCTCAGCCTCGCCCAGGACTTCAAGCGCGTGGGGGACGGCGACACCGGGCCGAACACCGGGGGGATGGGCGCCTACTGCCCGCTCGACTGGGCACCGGAGGGCCTCGTCGACGACGTCGTCGCCCGGATCGCCCAGCCCGTCGTCGACGAGATGGCCCGGCGCGGCACCCCCTTCGCCGGCGTCCTCTACGTCGGCCTCGCCCTCACCGCCCGCGGGCCGCGGGTCATCGAGTTCAACGTCCGCTTCGGCGACCCCGAGACCCAGGTCGTCCTGGCTCGCCTACGCACCCCGCTCGCCCAGCTGCTCCTCGCCGCCGCCGAGGGCCGGCTCGCCGAGGCCGAGCCGCTGCGGTGGAGCGAGGAGCACGCCGTGACGGTCGTCGTCGCGTCCGAGGGCTACCCCGGGACGCCGCGCACCGGCGACGCGGTGGGCGGGCTCGACGCCCTGCCCGGCGCGCCGGAGGTCTACGCCCTCCACGCGGGGACGGGCACCGACGACGACGGGCTCCTCGTCTCGTCCGGGGGTCGGGTGCTGTCCGTCGTCGCCACCGGCACCTCCCTGGCCGAGGCCCGCGACCGCGTCTACGCGGCCGTCGGCACCGTGGAGCTCGCCGGCTCGCACCACCGCCGGGACATCGCCGCGGCGGCCGAGCGCGGCGAGGTGACCGTCCCGGTCTGAGCCGCGCTCAGGCCAGGGCCTCCCGGACGTCGGCCAGATGGTCGAGGTCGTGCAGGTCGAGCACCTGGAGGTACAGCCGGGCCACCCCGGCCTCGGCGAGCCGCCCGACCCGTTCGCGGACCTCCTCCGGGGTGCCGGCGACGCCGTTCGCCCGGAGCTCGTCGGCGTCGCGCCCGATGGCCGCCGCGCGCCGCCGGACCGCCGCGTCGTCCGGGCCGACGCACACGACCTGCCCGGCGCTGTGGACGAGCGACAGCGGGTCGCGGCCGTGCTCGTCGCACACCTCGTCGACCCGCGCGAAGAGGCGTGCGGTGTCCTCCGGAGAGGCGAAGGGGGCGTTGAACTCGGCCGCGTAGCGGGCGGCGAGCGACGGCGTCCGCCGCTTCCCCGAGCCGCCGACGATGATCGGGACGCCGCCGTCCTGGACCGGCTTGGCGAGCGCCGGGGAGTCGCTCACCGGGTAGTGCGAGCCGTCGTGCTCGTACGTCGTGCCCGCCGGCGCCGACCACAGCCCCGTGACGACGGCCAGCTGCTCCTCGAGGCGGTCGAACCGCTCGCCCAGCGGCGGGAGCGGGATGCCGTACGCCGCGTGCTCGGCGGCGAACCATCCGGCGCCGAGGCCGAGCTCGACCCGTCCGCCGCTCATCGCGTCGACGTTCGCCACCGTGACCGCGAGCGGGCCGGGGAGCCGGAAGGTGGCCGAGGACACGAGCGTGCCGAGGCGGATCCGGCTCGTCTCGCGGGCCAGGCCGGCGAGCGTCGTCCAGGCGTCGGTGGGACCGGGGTGCCCGTCGCCGGACATGTGGAGGTAGTGGTCGGAGCGGAAGAAGGCGTCGTAGCCGAGGTCCTCCGCGGCCCGCGCGACGGCGAGCAGGTCCTCGTAGGTGGCCCCCTGCTGGGGTTCGGTGAAGATCCGCAGGTCCATGCCCCCACGCTACGGGCGGAGCACGTCCGCCGTCGTCCCACGGATACGTCCCGCGCCGAGGGAGACCATCCCGGCGAGCGTGGCGCCGCCGAGCATGAGTGCGGCGAAGGGCCGGCCGCCGATGCCGGCACCGGACCAGGCGACGAGGGTCCCGACCGCCCCGGTCTGCAGTGCGACGCCGGTGCTCACGGCCAGCCCCTGGGCGGCGCTCGCGCGACCCTGCTCGGCTCGCGGGGCGAGTGCGAGGAGCTCGGTCGAGAGCGTGGGGGAGAGCACGCCCATCCCCGTCGCGGCGAGGGCCCAGCCGAGCATCCCCGGGACGAGACCGACGACGTCGAGGGCGAGCAGGGCCGGGCCGAGGGCGCCGACCGCGATGAGCACGCCCCCGGCCCGGGTCCTGGTGGTGGGGCCGAGGCGGGACTGGACGGGCCCGGTGCTGTTCACCCAGGACCCGACGGCCCACATGACCCCCGTCACGGACAGCGAGACGCCGGCGAGCACGGCGGACGCGTCGTGGACCGTGACGAGCATCAGGGGGATCGCGGCGCCGACCCCGGAGAACGACGCCGCCACGAGGAGCCGGAGCCCGACGACCGCGGGGACGCCCGGTGCGAGGCGCGCCGTCCCTCGCGGGAGTGCCCTGGCGGCTGCGGCCACGGCCACGACGAGACCCGTGAGGACGAGCCCGACCCCCGCCGTCCGGGTCCGGGTGTCCTCCAGGAGCGGCGCCGAGAACGTGGCGAGGTCCAGGGCCGCGGCGAGGACGAGCGCGGCGGTCGTCCGACCCCGGGCGCCGTCGTCTCCCGGGGCCGAGCCGGGCCGGGGGCCGGTACCGCGGAGCGCCGGGTGCAGGAGCACCAGGGCGGGGAGAGCGACCGCGAGCGGGGCGGCGAAGACGGGGCGCCATCCGGCCACGGCCTCGATGCCGCCCGCGAGGCCGGGGCCGAGCAGCGAGGGCAGCACCCACGCCGCCGCGAAGCCCGCGAACACCTTGGCGCGCAGCGCCTCCGGCAGCGCCTGGGCGACGACGACCATGAGGGCGGTGTCGACGAGTGCCTCGGCTGCGCCGGAGAGCGCGCGCCCCGCGACGAACACGGCCATCGTCGGGGCCAGGGCGGCGACGACCTGGGCGCCGGCGAACGTGCCGAGGCCGGCGAGGAGCACCGGCCGGGGGCCGAGCCGGTCGGTCCACGCGCCGGCGAAGGCCAGGGCGACCGTGAACGCGACGAGGGACGCGCCGGTCGAGGCGCCGAACAGGCCCCATCCGTCGAGGTCGGCGACGACGACCGGGAGGACCGTCTGCACGGCACGGTTCTCGAAGGCCGCGAGGGTCACGAGGGCGAGCGCTCCGGTCACCGTCGGGAGGTGGTGGCGGTCGAGCAGCCGTGGCTCGCGGGCCCGGCGGGACGTGTCGGTGGTCGTCATCCGGACAGGCTCGTACCTCAAGTCCACATGAGGTCAACCGGGCTATGCTGCAGGCGTGGACCGACACGACCTGCTGGCCGTCGGCGAGGTGGCCGAGCGTTCGGGCGTCAGCGTCCCCACCGTGCGCTTCTACGAGGAGAAGGGTCTCGTCACGTCGGTGCGCACGGCGGGCAACCAGCGCCGGTTCGAGCGGCACGTGCTCCGGCGGATCGCCGTCGTCCGCGCGGGGCAGCGGTTCGGTCTCACCCTCGCCGAGATCGCCGAGGCGCTCGCGGCGCTGCCGGAGGACCGCCCGCCGACCAAGCGTGACTGGGCCCGGATGTCGCGGCGCTGGCACGACGCCCTGAGCGCGCGGATCGAGGCGATGACGCGCGTCCGGGACGGCCTCAGCTCGTGCATCGGCTGCGGGTGCCTGTCGCTGCGGACCTGCCCGGTCTACAACGAGGACGACGAGCTCTCGGCGGAGGGTCCCGGTCCGCGCCGATGGCCCCCTGCGACCCGGGGCGACTGAGGTGCGGGGCAGCGCCCGGGGGGCTGGAAGGATGGCGGCATGGCCGACACGCCCGTCATCCCGCCCCACGCCGCGCCCGAGCTGCCCGGCTACGCGCACGTCTACTCCGGCAAGGTCCGTGACCTCTACGCTCCGCGGGGCGACACCGGGGCCCCGCGGGACGACCAGCTCCTCCTCGTCGCCTCCGACCGCATCTCGGCGTTCGACTTCGTCCTCGAGACCCCGGTGCCGGACAAGGGCGAGGTGCTCACCCGGATGTCGCTGTGGTGGTTCGAGCAGCTCGCCGACCTCGTGCCGAACCACGTCGTCTCCACCGACGTGCCGGACGCCGTGCGGGGCCGGGCCGTGCTCGTCCGGCGGCTGGACATGCTGCCCGTCGAGTGCGTCGCCCGGGCCTACCTCACCGGCGGTGGGCTGCGGGAGTACCGGGCCGACGGGCAGGTCAGCGGCATCGCGCTCCCGGACGGGCTGGTCGACGGCTCGCGCTTCCCGGAGCCGATCTTCACGCCGTCGACGAAGGCGCCGGACGGGGAGCACGACGAGCCGATGTCCTACGCCGAGGTCGAGGCGGCCGTGGGGTCCGACCTCGCCGCCCGGGCCCGTGACCTCACCGTGCGCATCCTCACCCGCGGCGGCGAGATCGCGGCCGAGCGCGGCATCATCGTCGCCGACACGAAGGTCGAGTTCGGGGTCGAGGACGGAGTGCTCGTCCTCGCCGACGAGGTGCTGACGCCGGACTCCTCGCGGTTCTGGCCGGCCGACCGGTGGGAGCCCGGTCACCCGCAGCCGAGCTTCGACAAGGAGTTCGTCCGGGAGTGGCTGCTCTCCCCGGCGAGCGGCTGGGACAAGGGCTCGGGGACGCCTCCGCCACCGTTGCCGGACGAGGTCCTCGAGCGCACCCGCGCCAAGTACGTCGAGGCCTACGAGCGCCTCACCGGCGGCACCTTCACGCCCGGCCGCTGAGCTCGCCCCGGACACGGTGACGGGGGCAGGCCCGAGCGCGGGCCCACCGGCCGGTGGTTCGCGACCCCACGACCGTGTCCCCGGTGGCACCCGGCCGATGTCGGGCGAGCGGACCGAATCTTTCTGTCGGACGGTTGACGGAAAAATTCACGTTCCGCACGGTATGTCCCATGGTGCCCGACGGAGTGCACGCCATCGTGCGACAGACCCACGAGGACCGCGTGCTGCGCGCCCTCCGCAGCGGAGGGGTGATGAGCCGCGGCCAGATCGCCCGGGCGGTCGGGCTCTCGCGGACCACCCTGTCCGAGATCACCGGCGACCTGCTGAGGCGCGGCGCCATCGTCGTCGTCGACACGGACGCGGACCGGCGCACCGGCAGCGGTCGGCCCGCCGAGCGTCTGGCCCTGGACCCGCGCTCGGGCCAGTTCCTCGGCGTCGACTTCGGCCACCGCCGTGTCCAGGTCGCCGTCGCCGACGCGGCCCACGAGATCGTCGCGGTCGGCGCCCGCACCTACCCCGAGGCCTGCCCGTGGACCGACCGGGTCGAGCGCGCGTTCGCCCTCGCCGACGATCTCGCGGCGGAGCACGACCTGCACTTCGGGGCGCTCCAAGGGGTGGGCATCGGGGTCACCGGCCCCCTCTCGGCCGAGGCGCCGCACGCGACGGCGGCGGCCTCCTTCCGCGATGCCGCCGTCGACCTGGCCTTCGAACGGCGGTTCGGCACTCGGGTCGTCGTCGACAACAACAGCCGGCTCGCGGGTCTGGCCGAGGCGCTCCTCGCGCGTCCGACGCGCGAGCATGTCGCGGACCTCGTCTTCGTGCGCCTCTCCGACGGCGTCGGGGGCGCTCTCGTCGTCTCCGGCCGTCTCGTCCCGGGGCGCCACGGTCTCGCCGGAGAGATGGGCCACGTCACCGTCGACCCCGACGGCGCTCCGTGCCGATGCGGCAAGACGGGCTGTCTGGAGACGGTCGCCTCCGCCCGTGCGGTGCTGGACGCCTGCCGCTCCCGCGGGCTCGACCTCGCCGACCTGCCCGGGCTCGGCGCGGCCCTGTCCCGTGGCGAGCCCGTCGCGGTCGACGTCGTCCGCGCGGTCGGTGCGGCCGTCGGTCGCGTCCTCGGTGCCGTCGCGATGGCCGCCGACCCGGCCGAGATCGTCATCGGCGGGTCCGTGGCCCGGGTCGCTCCGGCGCTCGTCGACGAGGCAGCCCGCGTCGTCGCCGGCGAGGTGTTCCCCGGCAGCGAGCCCCCTCGGGTCCGCACGGCCACCCTGAGCGACGACGACGGCGCGATGGGCGCCCTCGCCGCCCTGTTCCACAGCTCTCCCCTCCTCACCGACTACCCCCAGGTGCCTCGGATGCCGACCGGCCCCGGCGCCGGCCCCCGACCCCCGGTCACGTCTGGAGCCATGCATGTCCGTGTCCACTGAACCGTCCACGTCCGAGCCCGAGCGGACGACGCGGGCCACGGACGACGACAAGGCCGACGACACAGGCCGGTCCAGGGCCGTCGCCGGTCCCGGGCGCGGCCGGGCACTGCTCCTCAACCTGCTGTCCGTCCTCCTCGGCATCGCCGCGTGGTGGGGTCTGGCCGCCGCCGGCTTCCAGCTGCCCACGCCGCCGGAGGTCGCCGAGCAGGCCTGGACGCTGGCCCGCGACGGCACCCTCGCGGACGCCACGCTCGCGAGCCTCCTGCGGGTCCTCGCCGGGTTCGCCCTCGGGACCGCCGTCGCCATCCCGGTCGGCTTCCTCATGGGGTGGTACACCGTGGCGCGCAACCTGGTCGAACCGTGGATCCAGTTCTTCCGGACCATCCCGCCGCTCGCGATCCTGCCGCTCGCGATCGTCCTCCTCGGGATCGACGAGACACCGAAGATCTTCGTCATCTTCCTCGCGGCCTTCCTCACCTGCGTCATCTCGACGTTCCAGGGGGTCGTGAGCGTGGACCGGACCCTCATCAACGCCGCCCGCGTGCTCGGCGCGGGCGACGCCGAGATCTTCGCGCGCGTCGTCGTCCCCGCCTCGACCCCCTTCATCCTCGTCGGCATGCGGGTCGGCCTCGGCTCGTCCTGGGCCACCCTCGTCGCCGCCGAGCTCATCGCCGCCCAGAAGGGGCTGGGCAAGCTCATGCAGGACGCGCAGCTGTACTACGACCTGCCGACGATCTTCGTCGGTCTGATCGCCATCGGCGTCCTCGGGCTCCTCATGGACCGGCTGCTCCTGCTCGCCGAAGCACGACTCACCGGATGGCAGGAGCGCCGCTGATGACCACCACCACGTCGACGAGGCCGCAGACGGGGACGGCCAAGATCTCCGTCCGTGAGGTGACCAAGGAGTTCGACCTCGGGAAGGAGACGTTCACGGCGCTCGACCGGGTCAGCCTCGACGTCGCCGACAACGAGTTCGTCACCGTCGTCGGACCCTCCGGCTGCGGGAAGTCGACCCTGATGAACATCCTCGCGGGTCTGGAGGAGCCGACCTCGGGTGAGGCCCTGGTGGACGGCGCGACCGTCACCGGCCCCGGTCCCGAGCGCGGCGTGATCTTCCAGCAGTACGCGCTCTTCCCGTGGCTCACGGTGCGCAAGAACGTCGAGTTCGGACTGCGGACGGCCAAGATGTCGAAGGGCGAGCGTCGCGAGAAGGCGGACCACTTCATCGAGATGGTCGGCCTCACCCAGTTCGCCGACGCGCTGCCCAAGATGCTCTCCGGCGGCATGCGCCAGCGCTGCGCCATCGCCCGGGCCTACGCGGTCGACCCCTCGATCCTCCTCATGGACGAGCCGTTCGGTGCCCTCGACGCCCTGACCCGGGTCAACCTCCAGGATCAGCTCCTCGAGACGTGGAGCCGCGAGAAGCGCACCGTCGTGTTCATCACCCACGACGTCGACGAGGCGGTCTACCTCGCGAACCGCGTCGTCGTCATGGCCGCCCGTCCCGGCCGCATCTACGACGTCGTCGACGTCGACCTACCCTACCCCCGGACGGAGGAGTTCCGTCTCTCGCACGAGTTCGCCGAGCTGCGTAACCGCGTGTGGAACTCCGTCTACCACCAGACCGGACCCGACGCCGAGCGGACCGGTGACTGAGCAGCACCCAGCACGACCCGGCACCACGACGCCGTCACCGTCGACGGCCCGACCGAAGGACACCAGCCACCATGCGCACGACCCGACGCACTCTCCTCGCGACCGCCCTGACCGCCTCGCTCGGCCTCGGCCTGGCCGCCTGCGGATCCGACGAGTCCGGATCCGGCGGTGACGCCGTCGAGACCGTGAAGTTCGGCTACATCGCCGACTACAACGGCACGAGCCTGCTGGCCATCGCCAACGACCAGGGGCTGTGGGAGAAGCACGGCCTCGAGGCCGAGACCCCCGTCTTCACGAACGGTCCGCTCCAGATCCAGGCCCTCGGGGCCGGCGACCTCGACTTCGGCTACATCGGCCCCGGTGCCATGTGGCTGCCGGCCAGCGGCCAGGCCAAGGTCATCGCCATCAACACCCTCGGGAACTCCGACCGCGTCATCGCCCAGCAGGGCATTACCTCCCTCGAGCAGCTCGAGGGCAAGAAGGTCGGCGTCCCCGAGGGCACCTCCGGGGACATGATCCTCAGCCTGGCCCTCGAGAAGGCCGGGCTGACCAAGGACGACGTCGAGCTCACCCCGATGGACCCGTCGACGATCGTCTCGGCGTTCTCCAGCGGGCAGATCGACGCGGCCGGCTTCTGGTACCCGGCGATCGCGACCATCAAGGAGCAGGACCCCGACCTCGTCGAGCTCGCGAAGAACTCCGACTTCACCGACGTGCAGTTCCCGACGGCGTTCGTCGCCGGCAACGACGTGGTCGACCAGGAGAAGACGACGAAGACCATCGCGGTGCTGCGTGAGGCGATGGCCTTCCGCGCCGAGAACCCCGAGGAGGCCGTCGAGGTCACCGCGAAGATGCTGGGCAGGCCGGTCGAGGACGTCCAGGCCGATGCCGACAACAACACGGTCCTCACCGTCGAGGAGCTCGACCAGGACACGCAGGACGGCACGGTCGACTCCTGGCTCGACGGGATGCAGACGTTCTTCGTCGACAACGGCAAGCTCGACGCCCCCGCCGACCCGAAGACCTGGTACACCGGCGACCTCTTCACCGGGGCCGCCCAGTGAGCCGGAGCAACATCCTCTTCCTCATGACCGACCAGCACCGGGTCGACACCCTCGGTGCGTACGGGAACGGGGCGGACACGACCCCGGTCCTCGACGAGCTGGCCCGCACGGGGACGCGGTTCGACCGCTGGTACACCCCGACGGCGATCTGCACGCCGGCTCGGGCCAGCCTCCTCACCGGCCAGGCGCCGTTCCGGCACAAGGTGCTCGCCAACCACGAGCGCAACGTCGGGTACCGGGAGGACCTGCCGACCGACGCCTTCACGTTCTCGGAGGCGCTCAAGGAGGACGGGTACAACTGCGGGCTCGTCGGGAAGTGGCACGTCGGGACCGAGCGGACCGCTCCGGACTTCGGCTTCGACGGCCCGGACCTGCCGGGCTGGCACAACCCGGTCGAGCACCCGGACTACCTCGCCTACCTCGACGAGCACGGGCTGCCGCCCTACGAGATCTCCGACCACGTGCGCGGGACGCTGCCGAACGGGGGGCCGGGCAACCTGCTCGCCGCCCGGTTGCACCAGCCGGTGGAGGCCACCTTCGAGCACTACCTCGCGACCCGCACGATCGAGATGCTCGAGCGGTACGCGGCCGACGCACGCGAGGGGACGCCGTTCTTCCTCCAGCTCAACTTCTTCGGTCCGCACCTGCCGTACATCCTCCCGGACGAGTACTTCGACCTCGTGGACCCGGAGACGGTCGAGCTGCCGAGGTCGGTGGCCGAGACCTTCCAGGGCAAGCCGCCGGTCCAGCGGAACTACAGCGCGCACTGGACCTTCGACACGATGCCGATCGAGGTGACCCGCAAGCTCATCGCGGTCTACCGGGGCTACGTCGCGCTCATCGACACGGAGATCGGCCGGGTCATGGACGCCCTCGCCCGGCTCGGTCTCGTCGACGACACGGCGGTCTTCTTCACCTGCGACCACGGGGAGTTCACCGGCGCCCACCGGCTCCACGACAAGGGCCCGGCCATGTACGAGGACATCTACCGGACGCCGGGCCTCCTGCGGCTGCCCGGCCAGCAGCCCGGGGTGGAGCGTGGCGAGTTCGTCAGCCTCCTGGACTGCACGGCGACGATCCTCGACATCGCCGGCCTGGACCCCAAGCTGGCCGTCGACTCCCGCAGCCTGCTGCCGCTCACGAGGACCGGCGAGGTCGAGTGGGAGGACGACATCGTCTGCGAGTTCCACGGGCACCACTTCCCGTACCCGCAGCGGATGCTCCGCGAGGACCGCTACAAGCTGGTCGTCAACCCCGACTCGGTCAACGAGCTCTACGACCTGCACGTCGACCCCGACGAGCTGCTCAACGTCCACGACCACCCCGAGATGCGGGAGGTGCGCGACCGGATGATGCGGCGGCTCTACGAGGTCCTGCGTGAGCGCGGCGACAACTTCTACCACTGGATGACGTCGATGTACGACGTCGGTGAGGTGGCCTACGACCCGACCCTGAGCGGGCTCGACGAGTCGACCTACCGGCGGGCGAGGGGCTGAGCCCGCTCGCCCGCCGGTAGGTGGGCGAGCGGGCTCAGGAGCGTCGACGCCGGGGGCGGGCGACGTACAGGCGGTCGCTGCGCGGGCCGGTCCACTCCATCCGGACGACTCCGGGGACCGCGGCGTCGTCGATCCGGGAGGGGTCCGACCAGTAGCCCGCGTTCGGGTTCCGGAAGAAGGTGGCCCAGACCGTCCCCCTGCGGTCCTCGAAGAGGTTGTTGTGCCCGGCCCCGACGCCTGCCGTCCAGCGCGGCGAGTACGGGCCCTCGAAGCGGTCCGCGACGGCGAGGACCATGTCGTACTGGTACTGCGTGCGGCCGGGCCCGGGGTTGTCGTACCGGTACACCTGCTCGCCGTCCACGGTCCACGTGCGGTCCCACACGGCCCCGACGAGGTAGTACGCGCCGGCCTTCTCGAACACGTACGCGCCCTCGATGTACGGCTCCGGGTCGTACGGGACCTCGTCGAAGGTCGGCAGGTCGGTCTGCGGGACGATGTCCTCCATGTCGTCGCGGAAGCGCGCGTACAGGTGGTTGTGGAGGACGAGCCACGCGCTGCCGCGCTCGCTGAACATGCTGCCGTCGATGTGGTGGTACGCGCCCGGCTCGACGAACGCGGGGCCGCCGACGAACGGCTCGCCGAAGGGCTTGTCGTGGTTGCCCTCGGCGAGCCGGTACGGGCCCTCGATACCGCCCTCGCTGCGCAGCAGGAACGACCCGACCTTCTGTGCGTGGTCCCCCATGCACGCGACGATGAACCAGGTGTCCTGGAACCGGTGGATCTCCGGTGCCCACACCTGGCCGCGCTTCCCGAACCGCTCGTCCTCCCAGTACTCCTGCCACGGGGCGACGACGACCCGGTCGGCGGTGTTCTCGTCGACGAACTCCGGGGACCAGACCTTGCCCCGCTCGGCGCCGGGGCGGATACCCGTGGTGTCGGCCAGCGACCACGGCCCGCGCAGCGACGGGGCGGTCCACACGAAGATCCCGTCGTTCCAGGGGGCGGCCCTGTCCAGTCCGGGCACGCGGCTGGTCCCGGTGCACACGTACACCGAGCGGCCGCGAACGACGACGTGGTTGACGTAGGTGTCCCGCATCCAGACCCGGCCCAGCTCCTCGTCACGAGGGCGGAGCTCGAGCGGGAGGACGAAGGAGTTGTCGTCCCGCGGCCACAGCTCGGGGCGGGTGTCGGCGGTGCCGTACGGCTCCAGGGTGGGCCAGGGCCCGGGGTAGCGGCCGAGGCGTCCGTGAGGCGCCGTGGGGGCGACGGCCCGTGCGGACCCTCCGGACGCGAGGGCCAGGGCGCCGGCTCCGGACCCGGCCAGCAGGGTCCGGCGGCCAAGCATCTCGGGACGGGGATCTGTCGTCATGGGGCGTCGCTCCTCGCATGCTCGAGGGGCCTCGTCGCCCCTTCGACCAGCACGCTAGCCAGGGGAATTCTGACGCTGAACAGGCGGCGGAAAACATTCTGGGCCCGCCCCGTGCCCCTCCCGGCACCCGGTCACGGCCTCGTCACGTCCGTGCAGTAGACCTCGCCGTGCGCCAGCCGGCCGGCTGTCAGGAAGTTCACGGTGGCGTCGTCCGCGCAGGCCGACCCCTGGCCGTAGACGTAGTGACCCCCGTTGTCGACGCCGACGAGCGCCGAGCGGTCACCGAGTGCCCGGTGCAGCCCGAGCGCTCCCTCCCAGGGGGTGGCGTTGTCGCGGCGGTTCTGGAGGATCAGGACGTTGCGCGCCCCCTCGGCCCCGACGGCGACCGGCGGCTCGGTCGGTGCACTCCAGAAGGCGCAGGCCCAGATGCTCGCCGGCATGCCGGCGCTGAGCGGCCACGCCCGGCGGTCCGCGGCGCTGCGCTCCGCGTATCCGGCGACGTCGCGCGGCCACGCGGCGTCACCGCACATGAGCGCCAGGAACATGGTGGTCTGGTTGTCCGCCGGGATGCCCGGCGGCAAGGGTGCCTCGGTGAGGAGCTGGTCGAGAACCTCCGCGTCGGCCTCCGTGGCCGTGCCGTCGGCGAGTGCCGAAGCGGCCGCCCAGAACTGCGTGAGCGGAGCGAGTGTGTCGTCGTGCAGCAGCAGGGCGTACGTGACGTTGCGCAGCAGCGCTCCGTCCAGGCGTTCGCCGGTCCCTGGAAGAGCGGCGGGTTCGCGGTCGAGCCGGTCGGCAAGGGACAGGTAGCTCCGGGTGACCTCGGCGGCGCTCTCGCCGAGACCGAGCTCCTCGGACCGGGCGGCCGCAACGACCGCGGCGTCTGGGAACCGGTCGGCCAGGCCCTGACCCCACGTGGCGGCCATGCCGTCGTACCAGACCGTCGTGGGGTCGACGTTGCCTTCGAGGACCATCCGGTCGGTGCGCTCCTGGAACATCGCGCGGTAGACCGCGCCGAGATAGGTGCCGTAGGACTGCCCCCAGTACGAGACCCGCTCCTCCCCGAGAGCCTGCCGGATGCGGTCCATGTCCCGCGCCGTGTTGGCGGTGGTGAAGTGCCGCAGGTCCGCGCCGACGGCCTCGGCACAGGTCTGCGCGTCGGCACGGGCGAGGTCGACGGCGTCGTCGATCGACCCGTCCGCAGCGGGGTAGGGAAAGCGGTCGGCCAGCCCGGGGTTCTCGAAGCCACAGCTCTGCGGCGTGCTGTGCTCGACACCGCGGGGGTCGAAACCGACGAGGTCGTAGCGCTCCAGCACGGACGTCGGCAGCGTGGTTGCCATCGTCGAGGGCATGTCCAGGCCCCCGAGGCCGGGTCCTCCCGGGTTGAGCAGCAGGACGCCCCGCCTGGTACCCGGGGCGGCAGTGGCCAGCCGGGACACTGCCAGCTCCAGTGTCGGGCCGTGCGGGTCCCGGTAGCTCAGGGGTACGCGCAGCGTTCCGCAGGTCTGCCGTGGGTCGCGGGTGACGCCCTCAGCGGGCTCGGGGCAGACGCCCCAGGTGACCTCTCCGGAGCCACCGCCTCTCGAGGCCGCCTCGGCCCGGCGGGTCTCCGTGTGGACCGCGCCGGATCCGGTGCTCGCGCCGCAGGCTGCCAACCCCAGGAGAGGCGCGGTCGCCGCCGCGACCGACGCCACCAGGCGACGCGTCCTCGGCGGCTGGGGTGCTCTCGAGGTGTGCTGTGTCCTCATGTCGGGTGCTCCTCGACTCGGGTGGCCGGCCTCGGCCGGACCGTCGGTGTCTCGTCCCGACGAGTCAACCGGTGAGAACGGGTCGGGCGCGTCACCCCGGCGTGGACAGTCGGGGTACCCCGCTCGGGGGACACCGAGGTGTGGCCGGGGCTGTGCTGCGTCGACGTGCCGTGCCTGCGGCGCTCACTCGGTGCGGCGGTCGCCGGGCCCGTCCAGCACACCGGTCCGGTAGCCGAGGATCACCGCCTGCACACGGTCGCGGAGGTCGAGCTTGGTGAGCATCCGCGAGACATACGTCTTGACGGTCTCCGGGCTGACCACGAGCCGCGCGGCGATCTCCGCGTTGGAGAGGCCCTGGCCCACCAGCAGGAAGACCTCGTACTCGCGGGTGGTCAGGGCCCCGAGCCGCTCGCGCTCGGGGGAGCGGGCCCCCGGGTCAGGGCGCACGCGCTCGGCGAACCGGCCGACGAGGGAGCGGGTGACCGATGGAGCCAGCAGCGCCTCCCCTCGCGCCACGTGGCGTACCGCGTCGGCCAGCTCGGACGGCCGGGCGTCCTTGAGCAGGAACCCGCTGGCCCCGGCGCGCAGCGCCTCGTACACGTACTCGTCGACGTTGAAGGTCGTGACCACGAGCACTGTGAGCGGTGCGCGCGCGCCGGGCCCCGCGAGCCGCCGGGTGGCCTCGATCCCGTCCAGCAGAGGCATGCGGACGTCCATGACGACGACGTCGGGTTCCAGCCGTTGCGCGACGGCGACCGCCGACCTGCCGTCGGCGGCCTCGCCGACGACGTCGATGTCCGCCTGGGCCGACAGGATCGTCACGAACCCGGCGCGTACCACGGCCTGGTCCTCGCAGACGACCACCCTGATGGCAGGCGTGTCGTTCACGTGTCACCGCGCGCGGGAATGCGGGCGTGGACCCGAAAGCCGCCATCCCCGTGAGGCCCCGCCGTGAAGTCGCCCCCCACCGTCTCCACTCGCTCGCGCATACCGGCCAGGCCCCGACCACGGGGGGCGGAGACGCCGTCCGCCACGGCGCCGGACGTGCTCGGACCGGTGATGACGTGCACGTCGGCCCAGCAGGGTGAGTACGTGAGGTGCACGGTCGTCGGCCGTCCCGGTGAATGCTTGACGACGTTCGTCAAGGACTCCTGCACTGTTCGGTACAGCGTGAGGAGGGACGCCGCGCCCATCTCCGGCTCCTCTCCCCGTCGGACCAGCTCCACCGGCTGGCCCCCGGCCCGCACTCGCTCCACCAGCTCGGTGACGTCTCCCGGCGCCGAGATGCCGGCCGGGGCCGTTCCCGGTGTCGCGTCCTCGCCGGTCGCCTCCAGCACTCCCAGCAGAGAGCGGAGCTCGGTGAGCGCGCGGCGGCCGCTGTCGTCGATGGTCGCGAGGGCGTCGTCGACGCGGGTCGACATCTCCGGCAGGTGCCGCGCGGCTCCGGCCTGGACGACCATCGCGGTCACGTGGTGGGTCACGACGTCGTGCAGCTCGGCGGCCAGGCGGTGCCGCTCCTCGGCAGCAGCCGCCCGCTCCGCGGACCGACGTCGCTCGGCATCGTGCGCCCGGCGCTCGCGGACGAGCACGCCGAGGGCGTACACCGCCGTCAGCGCGAGATAGAAGACGAGGATGTCTGGCGCCCCGTTGGGAGACCCCAGCCGGGACAGGACGACGCCGAGGACCGCGTAGGCGGCGGTAGCCGCCCCGAGGACCACCCGCCGCAGGTACACGGGGTGGGCGCCCACCGAGTACAGCGCGGCGTAGAGACCGATGCTGCCCAGGGTCGGGGGGTATCCGAGCGTCTGGTGGAAGGCGAACGCGGCTCCGATGACGCCGAGAGCGAGCGCGGGGCATCGGGTGCGGACGGCGAGCGGCAGCGTCTGGCCCAGGACGAGCAGCACGCCGACGACGGGCGGGCCGCCCGTGTCGAGGCCTCCGAGCCGCGCCCCGATCTCGGACAGTGGGGGGACGAACGAGGACGCCGCGAGGACGAGTGCCACGGCGAGGTCCCGCAGGCCTGCGGGCAGCCGCCCCCACCGCGTCATGCCGTGTGGCACCGTGAGGACGCGGTCCGCTGCCATCCCGCGCACGCGGTCTCCTCTGCTCGGACGGACGGCTGCTGAATCTACCGTCCCCGGTAGCGTGGCTCCTGGTCGGCCGACCGCCCGCCCCGCCGGGGCGCGCGTCCGGGGTGTCCGGTCCCGCCGGTAGCCTGAGCGCGGCAGTCCGCCACCGCGCCGCACCCGTCCGGGAGACCCGCACATGGCCTCGTCGCACGACACCGTGCTGACCACCTTCCCCGGGGGCAACGCCCTCTCCAGCTTCCGCGCCGCGGGGGTCGTCGCACGGCTGCGGGTCGTCGCCCCGCAGGTCACCGCGGTGGCGGCGCGCCACGTCCACTGGGTCGCGTCCGACGTCGCCCTCGACGACGCGACGTCCGGCACGGTCGAGCGCCTGCTCACCTACGGAGACCCGGCCGGACCGCTCCCGGAGGCGCCGCACGCCGCGCTGGTCGTCGTCGCCCCGCGGCTCGGCACGCTCTCGCCGTGGGCCTCGAAGGCCACCGACATCGCGCACAGCTGCGGGGTCGCCGTCCGCCGGGTCGAGCGGGTCACCGAGTACCACCTGGGCTGCGACGCCCCGCTCACCGAGACGCAGTGGGCGGCGTGTGCCGAGGCCCTGCACGACCGGATGACCGAGACCGCGCTGCCGACCCGGGAGGCGGCCGCCGCGCTCTTCGACGAGCGCGACGCCGAGGCGATGGCGCACGTCGACGTCCTCGGCCGCGGCGGCGAGGCGCTCGTCGAGGCCGACCGCGACTTCGGGCTGGCGCTCTCCGACGACGAGGTCGACTACCTCGCCGAGGCCTTCACCGGCCTGCGCCGCAACCCCACGGACGTCGAGCTCATGATGTTCGCGCAGGCCAACTCCGAGCACTGCCGGCACAAGATCTTCAACGCCGACTTCGTCGTCGACGGCGAACCGCAGCCGCGCTCGCTGTTCGGGATGATCCGGCACACCGAGGAGGTCGCCGGCGAGGGCACCGTCGTCGCGTACACGGACAACGCGTCGGTCATGGTGGGCGGCCGGCGCACGCGGTGGCTCCCGGAGCGCACCGACGGGCCGAGCGCCTACCGCGGGCGCGAGGGCGACGTCCACGTCCTCATGAAGGTCGAGACGCACAACCACCCCACGGCCATCAGCCCGTTCCCCGGCGCGGCGACCGGCGCGGGCGGCGAGATCCGTGACGAGGGCGCGACGGGGCGCGGCAGCCAGCCGAAGGCGGGGGTCACCGGGTTCGCGGTCTCCAACCTGCACCTCCCTGGCACCGACGAGCCGTGGGAGCGCGTCGAGTACGGCGCCCCGGGGCACATCGCGAGCCCGCTCGACATCATGCTCGAGGGCCCGATCGGCGCCGCCGCGTTCAACAACGAGTTCGGCCGGCCGGGCATCGGCGGCTTCTTCCGGGTGTACGAGCAGACCGTCGACGGCGTCCGCCGCGGCTACCACAAGCCGATCATGTCGGCGGGCGGGCTCGGGACGATCAGTGCCGACCTCACCGAGAAGGTCGCGTTCCCGGCGGGCACGCTCCTCGTCCAGCTCGGCGGGCCGGGGATGCGGATCGGGATGGGTGGCGGCGCCGCGTCGTCGATGGCCGCGGGCGCCAACGCCGCCGACCTCGACTTCGACTCCGTCCAGCGCGGTAACCCCGAGATCGAGCGCCGTGCCCAGGAGGTCGTCAACCACTGCTGGAGCCTCGGCCCGGACGACAACCCGATCCTCGCGATCCACGACGTCGGTGCGGGTGGTCTCTCGAACGCCTTCCCCGAGCTCGTCGACGGTGCAGGCCTCGGCGCCCGGTTCGACCTCTCCGCGGTGCCGCTCGAGGAGTCCGGCCTCGCACCGAAGGAGGTGTGGTGCAACGAGTCCCAGGAGCGGTACGTCGTCGCCCTCGCCCCGGAGTCGCTGGCCCGCTTCGCGGCGCTCTGTGAGCGCGAGCGCTGCCCCTACGCCGTCGTCGGTGTCGCGCGGGACGACGGGCAGCTCGTCCTCGGCGACGGCCCGGAGGACGTCCCGGGCGAGGACCGGCCCATCGACATGCCGATGGAGACCCTCCTCGGCAAGCCGCCGCGGATGACCCGCGACGTCGCCCGGGTCGCGTGGCAGGGCGACGACGTCGACCTCGCCACGCTGGACGTCCGCGAGGCCGCCTACGCCGTGCTTCGGCATCCGACCGTGGCGTCCAAGCGCTTCCTCGTGACGATCGCCGACCGCACCGTCGGCGGGCTGACGCACCGCGACCAGATGGTCGGGCCCTGGCAGGTGCCGGTGGCCGACGTCGCCGTGACCCTCGCCGACCACGTCGGCTTCGCGGGCGAGGCGATGGCGAGCGGTGAGCGGATGCCGCTGGCCTCCGTCGACGCCCCGGCGTCGGGCCGCATGGCGGTCGGCGAGGCACTGACCAACCTGCTCGCGGCACCGGTCCCGGCGCTCTCCGGCGTCAAACTGTCGTGCAACTGGATGGCTGCGTGCGGCGAGGACGGCGAGGACGCCGCGCTCTACGACACCGTCCGGGCCGTCGGCATGGAGCTCTGCCCGGCCCTCGGCGTCTCGGTGCCGGTCGGCAAGGACTCGCTCTCGATGCGCACCCGCTGGGAGGACCCGGGAACGGGGGAGGCCCGGCAGGTCACGTCACCGGTCTCGCTCGTCGTCACGGCGTTCGCGTCGCTGCCCGACGTGCGCGGCACCTGGACCCCGCAGCTGCGCGGCGGCTCCGAGCTGCTCCTCCTCGACCTCGGTGCCGGGCGGGACCGCCTCGGCGGCTCGATGCTCGCCCAGGTGTCCGGCGCGTTCGGCCGCGAGGTGCCCGACCTCGACGACCCGCAGCGGCTCGTCGCGCTCGCCGCCGCGCTGCGCGACCTGCGCGGGCGAGGGCACGTCACGGCGTACCACGACCGCTCCGACGGTGGACTGTGGGCGGTCCTCTGCGAGATGGCCTTCGCCGGGGGCATGGGGGTCGAGGTCGAGGTCCCCTCCGTCGCAGCCCTGTTCACCGAGGAGCTCGGGGCCGTCGTCGAGATCCCGGCCGGTCGCGTCGAGGAAGCGCTCGACGTGCTCGCCGGGCACGGCCTGCGCGACCTCGCTGTGCGGCTCGGTGCCCCGACGGCCGAGCGGCGGGTGCGGGTGTCGGCCGCGGGGGAACAGGTGCTCGACGAGCCCGTCCGCGACCTCGCGCAGGCGTGGGACGAGGTCTCGTGGCGGATCAGCGTGCTGCGCGACAACCCCGGTGCCGCCGACGAGGAGCACGCCGCAGTCGGTGCCGACGACGACCCGGGGCTGCACGTCGCGCCGGTCTTCGACCCCACGGACGACGTCGCCGCCCCGTACATCTCCACCGGTGTGCGCCCCAGGGTCGCGGTGCTGCGGGAGCAGGGCGTCAACAGCCACGTCGAGACCGCGTTCATGCTCGACCGGGCCGGCTTCGACGCCTACGACGTGCACATGACCGACCTGCAGTCCGGCCGCGCCGACCTGGCGGACTTCCAGGGGCTCGTCGCGGCCGGCGGGTTCTCCTACGGCGACACGCTCGGCGCCGGTGAGGGCTGGGCACGCTCGGTGCTCTTCAACACCGCGCTCACCGACGCCTTCCACGACTTCTTCCACCGGGACGACACCTTCGGCCTCGGCATCTGCAACGGCTGCCAGATGTTCGCGGCGCTCGCCGACCTCGTCCCGGGCGCCGAGGCGTGGCCGCGCTTCACCCGCAACCGGTCCGAGCAGTACGAGGCACGGCTGACGCTCGTCGAGGTGCTCGACTCCCCGTCCGTCCTCACCGCCGGGATGGCCGGCAGCCGCATCCCGATCGCGGTGGCACACGGCGAGGGTTTCGCGGACTTCTCGGCCCGGGGCGACGCGGCCGCCGTCCACGCCGTGGCCCGCTTCGTCGACCACCACGGCGATCCCGCGACGACCCATCCGTACAACCCGAACGGATCCCCCGGAGGCCTCACGGCGGTGACCACCTCCGACGGCCGGTTCACCGCGATGATGCCCCACCCCGAGCGGGTGTCGCGTAACGTCCAGCTGTCGTGGACCTCCGGCCGCGCCGAGGACGAGAGTCCGTGGCTGCGGATGTTCCGCAACGCCCGCGTCGTCGTGGGCTGAGCGGGGCTCCCCGGTCCGCGTGACCGCGGCCGCCACCGGGTAAGGGGCGGGACATGGACGCGACGATCAGGCTCACCGTCGACGGGACCGCGCACGAGGTCACCGTCGACACGCGCACCACCGT
The DNA here is from genome assembly GCF_016888005.1 of Phycicoccus sp. CSK15P-2. GTDB lineage: Bacteria > Actinomycetota > Actinomycetes > Actinomycetales > Dermatophilaceae > Phycicoccus. Next base: position 91,242 of record NZ_JAFDVE010000014.1, read on the forward strand.
GCTGGACGCCCTCCGGGAACGGCTCGGCGTCACCACCGTGAAGAAGGGCTGCGACCACGGGCAGTGCGGCTCGTGCACCGTCCTGCTCGACGGCCGGCGCCACCTGACCTGCCTGACCCTCGCCGTCGCCCAGGACGGCGCCGAGGTGGTCACGGCCGGCGGGCTCGGCGAGGGCGAGGGCCTCCATCCGGTCCAGCAGGCGTTCCTCGACCACGACGGGTACCAGTGCGGCTACTGCACCCCGGGCCAGGTCTGCTCGGCGGTCGGGATGCTCGACGAGGCCAAGCAGGGCCACCCGAGTCACGTGACGGAGGACCTCGAGGGCGACACCGACCTCACCGACGACGAGATCCGTGAGCGGATGAGCGGCAACCTCTGCCGGTGTGGCGCGTACGCCGGCATCCTCGCGGCGGTGCGGGAGGCGGCGCAGGCATGAGGGAGCTCACCTACGTGCGGGCCTCGAGCGCCCAGGAGGCGGTCGAGGCGGTCACCGCCGACGCCGACGCGATGTTCCTCGGCGGGGGCACCAACCTCGTCGACCACCTCAAGCTGGGGGTCGCCCGGCCCGGCCGGCTCGTCGACGTCAGCCGGCTGCCGCTGGACGAGGTGGAGACCCGCGAGACGCCGGACGGACCGGTGCTGCGCGTCGGGGCCGCGGTCCGCAACGCCGACCTCGCCGCCCACCCGCTCGTCCGCTCCGGGCTGCCCGCCCTCTCGCGGGCCCTGCTGGCCGGCGCGTCGGGGCAGATCCGCCAGCAGGCGAGCACGGCCGGCAACCTGCTCCAGCGGACCCGATGCGTGTACTTCCAGGACGTGACGACGCCGTGCAACAAGCGCGAGCCGGGCTCGGGCTGCTCGGCTCTGGAGGGCTACGACCGGTACAACGCGGTGCTCGGCGCGAGCGAGCACTGCGTCGCCGTGCATCCCTCGGACATGGCGGTCGCGATGGTGGCGCTCGACGCCGTCGTCGTCGTGCTGGGACCCGAGGGCGAGCGGCGGCTCCCGGTCGCCGACCTGCACCGCCTGCCGGGCGACGCGCCGCAGCGCGACACGACGCTGGCCCGCGACGAGCTCGTCACCGCCGTCGAGCTCCCCCTGACCGACCTGGCCGCCCGCTCGACGTACCGCAAGGTGCGCGACCGGGCGTCCTACGCCTTCGCCCTCGTGTCGGTGGCCGCCGCGCTGCGGATGGACGGCGACACCGTCGCCGACGTGCGCATCGTGTGGGGCGGCGCGGCGCACAAGCCCTGGCGGGCCGAGCTGGCCGAGCGGGCCCTGGTCGGGCAGGCGCTCGACGAGGACACGGTCGCCGCGGCGGTCGACACCGAGCTGGCGACCGCGCGCACGAGCGAGGGGACGGCGTACAAGCTCCCGATGCTGCGCGGGACCACGGCGCACACCCTGACGACCCTGGCGACGACGGAGGACGCATGAGCACCGAGACGGTGGAGCAGACCCCGACCCCCATCACCCCGCGCTCGGTCGGCACCGCCCTGGGCCGGGTCGACGGCCCCGAGAAGGTCACCGGCGCCGCCCGCTACGGCGTGGAGCACCACGGCGAGGACGGGCTGGCCGACCCGCTGTACGCGTGGCTCGTCCAGTCGACCGTGGCCAAGGGCGCGGTCGACGCGGTCGACCCCGCCGCCGCCCTGGCCCACCCCGGGGTCGTCGCGGTGCTGGACCACACGAGCGCGCCCCGCCTCGAGGACACCGACGACGGCGAGCTCGCCGTCCTCCAGGACGCCCGCGTCCACTTCCGCGGGCAGGTCGTCGCGCTCGTGCTCGCCGAGTCCGTGGAGGCCGCCCGCGAGGGCGCGGCGCTGGTCGAGGTCGGCTACGCCGCCGAGGACCACGACGCCCGCTTCTCCGCCGACGGCGCCACCTACCGCCCCGACTCGGTCAACCCCGCCTTCGACACCGACTCCGACCAGGGCGACGTCGACGCCGCGCTCGAGGCGGCGGCGGTCGTCGTCGAGGGCGAGTACTCCACGCCGCACGAGCACAACAACCCGATGGAGCCGCACGCCACGCTCGCCCGCTGGAGCGACGGCGACGGCGACGAGGTGCTGCGCCTCGTCGACTCGACCCAGGCGGTCCACGGCGTGGCGAGCACGGTGGCGCCGCTCTTCGGGCTCGAGCCGGGGCAGGTGCGGGTCACCGCGCCCTACGTCGGCGGGGGGTTCGGCAGCAAGGGGATGCCGCACGCGTCCACGGTCGCGGCCGCGCTCGCCGCCCGGGCCGTCGCACCCCGGCCGGTGTCCCTGGCCGTCACCCGGCAGCAGATGTTCGCGCTCACGGGCTACCGCACGGCGACGGTCTCCCGGTTCCGGCTCGGCGCCGACACCGACGGGCGGCTCACCGCCGTGGAGCACCGGGCCTACGAGCAGACCTCCGCGGTCAAGGAGTTCGCCGAGCAGACCGCCGTCGCGACCCGGATGATGTACGCCGCGCCGAACCGGCGGACATCGCACCGGCTCGCCGTCCTCGACGTCGCCGTCCCGTCGTGGATGCGCGCCCCGGGGGAGATGCCCGGGATCTTCGCGCACGAGGTCGCGATGGACGAGCTGGCCGAGGCGTGCGGGCTCGACCCCGTCGAGCTGCGGCTGCGCAACGAGCCGGACGTCGACCCCGAGTCCGGCAAGCCGTTCAGCATCCGCCGGCTGCCGGAGTGCCTGGAGCGCGGCGCGGAACGGTTCGGCTGGGCGGAGCGCTCGGCGCAGCCGCGCAGCACCGTCGACGGCGACTGGTGGGTCGGCACGGGCGTCGCCGCCGCCACGTACCCGGGCTACCGGATGCCCGGCAACGCCGCGCGGGTGACGGCCCTCGAGGGCGGCCGGTACGACGTGGCCATCGGGTGCGTCGACATCGGCACCGGCGCCCGCACGGTGCTCACCCAGATCGCCGCCGACGCGCTCGCCGTCGAGCCGGCGGACGTCGACCTGCACATCGCGGACACGTCCCTGCCGTCGGCGTCCGTGGCCGGTGGCTCGTCGGGCACGAGCTCCTGGGGGGCCACCGTCGTCGCGGCCGCGCAGGCCTTCGCCGCCGCCCACGGGGACGCCCCGGAGCCGGGTGCCGAGGTCGTCGCCTCCGCGGACGACGACCCGCTGTCCGGCGAGCACGTCTTCCACTCCTTCGGCGCGGTGTTCGCGCAGGTACGGGTGCACCGGTGGACCGGCGAGATCCGGGTGCCGCGGCTGCTCGGCGTCTACTCCGTCGGCCGGGTCGTCAACCCGACGACGGCGCGCAGCCAGCTCCTCGGGGGGCTCGTCATGGGCCTGTCCGCGGCCCTGCACGAGGAGTCGGTGCGCGACCCGCGGTTCGGCCACGTCGTCACCCAGGACCTCGCCAGCTACCACGTCGCGTCGCACGCCGACGTGCTCGACGTCGACGCCGAGTGGCTCGAGGAGAGCGACGACGAGTTCACCCCGATGGGTTCGCGCGGTATCGGGGAGATCGGCATCGTGGGGACCGCCGCGGCGGTGGCCAACGCCGCCTACCACGCGACGGGGGTGCGGGTTCGGTCCCTGCCCGTGACGGCCGACCGCTTCCTCGAGGTGGACCGCTGACCACCGGCGGCGTGACGTCAGCGGCGCCAGCCGTCGCGGTCCGGTGGCTCCGGTGACGGCTCGGCGTCGTCGGCCGTGAAGGGAAGGCTGCCTGGTGCCTTCCGGGCCAGCTCGGCGCCGGTGAGGACGCCGGTCGGCAGCGCGGCCGAGGCGCACGCCCGCCGGAGGTCGAACAGGCGCAGCGGCCGGACGGACGCCACGAGCACGACGTTGCCGAACCGGCGACCCTTGAGCACCTCGTGCAGCCCGACGAGCGCGACGTGACCGAACGTCTCCTGCGCCCCGGCACCGACCCTGGCCACGTAGCGTAGCCCCCGGTCGTCCGCGAGGTTGGCCAGCAGCAGGCCGGCGTCCCCGAGGACGCGGCAGGCGTCCCTCAGCCACTCCCGGGTGGTCAGGCCGGCGGGCACCCGGCCGCCCGCGTAGGCGTCGAGGACGACGAGGTCGGCGCTCGCGTCCCGCAGGGCTGCCATCCCGTCCTCCCCCGTGACCGGCCGCACCCGGATGCGGTGGCCGCGGGGCAACGGCAGCTCGCGGCGCACCGCCTCGGTGAGCCCGGTGTCCGGCTCGAGGACGACCTGCGGCGACCCGGGCCGGGTGTGCTGCAGCCATCGGGCCAGGGTCAGCCCCGCCCCGCCGACGTGCGTCGTCCGCAGCGGTCCGCCGCCGGCGAGCGCCTCGACGCACAGGGCGAGGTGCTGGACGTACTCGAAGGTCAGCAGCGTCGGGTCGCCGAGGTCGACGGCCGACTGCGGATGGTCGTCGAGGACGACGGTGACGACCGTCCCGTCCGTCTCGAAGCGCGGCTCACCCACGGCCGGAAGGCTACGGCGTCCCGGTAGCGTCTGCGGCATGCCACCGCGTCGCCGGACGAGCCCGGACCAGGGCCGTGCCGCCCTCGCCGCCTGGGTCGCCGAGAGCGACTCCCTCGACCGAGCCACCCGTGGCACGGCCGTCCGCTTCACCCTCGAGGAGCTCGCCGAGCGGGCCCCGGGCAACAGCGTGGAGGTCCGGGTGCCGCCGTTCGGCGTCGTGCAGTGCGTCGAGGGCCCCCGCCACACCCGTGGCACGCCGCCCAACGTCGTCGAGACCGACGCCGAGACCTGGCTCTGCCTGACGACCGGCCGGATGACCTGGGCCGCGGCACTGGCCGACGGCGTGCTCCGGGTCAGCGGCACGCGGGCCGACCTCTCCGGGCTGCTGCCGCTCACCGACGGGCACACGCGATGAGGCACGGCGTCGTCCTCCTCACCGACGAGCCGTGGGCCGAGGCCGCACCCCGCTGGCGGACGGTGGAGGAGCTGGGCTTCGACCACGCGTGGACCTACGACCACCTCGTGTGGGGAGGGCTGCCGGACAGCCCCTGGCGCAGCGCCATGCCCACCCTCGCCGCCGCGGCCGGCGTCACCGAGCGCATCGGGCTCGGCACGTTCGTGTCCTCCCCGAACCAGAACCACCCCTACACGTACGCCCGGGACGTCATCACCCTCGACGACCTGAGCGGCGGGCGGTTCCTCTGCGGCGTGGGCACGGGAGGTGACCTGGACGCACGGTTGCTCGGCAGCGACCTCACGCTGCGCGACCGGGTCGCGCGCTTCCACGAGTTCGTGCCGCTGCTCGACCGTCTGCTGCGCGAGGACCACGTCGACCACGACGGCGAGTGGTTCACGACGCGGGACGCCCGCACGCTGCCCGGGCCGGTACGCCACCGCGTCCCTCTGCTCGTTGCGGCGAACGGGCCACGGTCGGTCCGCGTCGCCGGCACGTACGGGGACGGCTGGGTCACGTACGGCGGACGCGGCGACACGCTCGATGCCTGGTTCGGCCACGTCGCCGGGCTCGTCGAACGCTTCGACGAGGCGCGCACGGCGGCCGGGCGCGGGGCCGCCGACCGCTACCTCTCGCTCGACTCCTCGCCGCGCTACAGCCTGGAGTCGGCCGGGCTGCACGCCGAGATGTCCGGCCGGGCGGCCGAGCTCGGCTTCACCGACGTCGTGTGCCACTGGCCGCGGGCGGAGGGGCCGTACGCGGGCGACCCCGCCGTCCTCGAGGAGGTGGCGGGGTCGCTCGTGCGGTGAGGCGGTCAGGCCACGGCCATGACCATGATCGGGTCGCTCGTCGGGGACGACGAGCCCCCGGCCGGCTCGACCGTCACGCCCACCGCGGTCGCGGCCGACACGCTGCCCTGGAGCAGCGCCTCGCCCCGACCGTCGCTCGGCGTGAGGAACCCGGCGGGCCGGGCGACCTCGTCGGTGCCGACGTACCAGAGCTGGTAGGTCATCCCCTCGGGCGCCGGCGCCAGGCCGGAGACGGTGAGCACGGACTGGTCCAGCTCACGGCTGTACGCGAGGGTCGCGCTCGTCCCCTCCTTCTCGCTCGTCACGGTCGCCGCGTCTCCGGCGCCCTGGACCTGCTGGGCGGCGGTGAGCGCCGGCTCGGGGGTGGTCCAGGCGTTGACCGCGACGCCGCCGACGACGACCGCGGCCGCGGCTGCGGCTGCCGCGACCCAGCTGCGCGGTCGGCGCAGGAGCGGGACCACCGGGGCGAGCTGCTCGGACTCGGCCGGGGCCGGTGCCGTGTGCTCCTCCGGTTCGGGCCCGACCGGGGGCAGCGGGCGCACGTGGGCGATGCCACTGAGCACGGACGTGCGCAGCGAGGCAGGTGGAGCGACGTCGCTCAGGGAGGACAGCGCGTGCGCCGCCCCTTGGAGCTCGGCGACCTCCGCCCGGCAGGCCGGGCACGCCGTGAGGTGGCGTTCGAAGGACGAGCGCTCGTCGATGTCGAGGGCGTCGACCGCGTATGCACCGCTCAGGTGGTGCAGATCGGGGCTCATGCCGGTACTCCCAACGTGTCCCGGAGACGGATGAGACCGTCCCGGATCCTGGTCTTCGCTGTGCCGAGGGGTAGGTCGAGCAGGGACGCGACCTCGGTGTGCGTGTAACCGCCGAGGTAGGCGAGCTCGACGGCGCTGCGTTGTGCTTCGGTGAGGCTCTCGAGGGCCTTGCGGACCCGCTGTGCCTCGATGGACGTGTGCGCCGCCTCCGCGGTCTGGTCGAAGTCGACCTCCTGAGTGGCCGTGGCGTGGGCGTCGTCGCGTCGGCGCGACGCCTCGCTCGACCTGACCCGGTCGACCGCGGTGCGGTGGGCGATGGTCATGAGCCACGAGATCGCGCTGCCCTTCGCCCCGTCGAACCGTGCGCTGGTCCGCCAGACGTCGAGGTACACCTCCTGGGTGACCTCCTCCGACATGGCGGGGTCGCGCACGATGCGCAGGACGAGCCCGTAGATGCGCCGGCAGGTGGCGTCGTAGAGCTCGGCGAACGCGGACTCGTCGCCCCGGGCGGACCGGCGGAGCATCCCGCCGAGGTCGGGACCGCGTGCAGCCGCCTCCCCGGGTTCGCTGGTGGGCGGGTCCGAGGAGGCGGCCGTCATGCGATCCATTGTGGACGACTCAGCCCTCGGGGACGAGCACCTGGTCGATGATGTACACGGTGGCGTTGGCGGTCTGCACGTTGCCGCAGACGACCTTGGCGTCGCCCGGGGTCACGGTGAAGTCCTCGCCGGAGCCCTCGACGGTGATGGTGCCGCCACCGAGGGTCTCGTGCTCACCGGCCACGTCCTCGGGCGACAGGCGGCCCTCGACGACGTGGTTGGTGAGGACGTCGGTGAGCAGACCCTCCGGGTCGGCCATCGCGGCGTCCATGGTCTCCTTCGGGAGGGCCTCGAAGGCGCTGTTCGCCGGCGCGAAGACCGTGATGTCCTCGGCCGAGTTCAGCGTGTCGGCCAGGCCGGCCTCGCCGACCGCGGTGACGAGGGTGGACAGCGCCGGGTTGTTGCTCGCGGCGGTGGCCACGGGATCCTGGGCCATGCCGTCGAACGAGCCGGCGCCGTCGGCCGGGACGTCCGCGCAGGCGGCACCGAAGGGCTCGCCGCCCATGGCGTCGCTCATCGACTCCGAGGGGCTGGCGGACGGGGCGGCCGAGCTGGTCATCGTGTCGCTCGAGCCGGAGGTCGAGTCGTCCGAGCCGCAGGCGGCGAGGGACAGGGGGAGGGCGAGCGCAAGGGCTGCGATCGTGGTTCGGGTGGTGCGCATCGGAGGGACTCCTTCAGCGGGTGGGTTTTCCTTCGTCGTACACCAGGGGTTCGGCACCGGGCAGCAGGTGGATTGGCTGTGGTCCAGCGATTCTCACGATCTCCGGGTCACGGTTCGGTCACGACGACGCCGCCCGCACGCGAGGTGCGGACGGCGGACGGCGGACAGGGCAGGGGCTCACTCGGCCGAGACGACCACCGAGTGCCACCCGGTGGCACCCTCGGGGAAGGGCTCCTGCCGGTCCTCGGTCTGGGTCCGTCCGTCCTCGTCGGTGGCGCGGGCGCGCACGGTGTGGCGGCCGGGCTCGATGTCGGCGCGCAGGGACCACTGGCGCCAGTAGTCGATGCCGGCGTCGGGGCCGAGCTCGGCCTCCTGCCAGTCGCCGTCGTCGACCTGCACCTCGACCTTCGCGATGCCCCGCTGCTGGGCCCAGGCGACCCCGCCGACGACGACCTCGCCCGCGGTCTGGGTGCTGAGCGGCTTCGGGGTGTCGATCCGGGCCTGCGTGAAGATCGGGGCGTCGATGGCCCAGTCCCGCTCGGTCCAGTAGGCCTCGTCCTTCGCGTACGTCGTGGCCGTCATCTGCGTCAGCCACTTCGTCGCACCGACGAACCCGTAGAGGCCGGGCGTGACGAGCCGGGCCGGGAAGCCGTGGACCGCGGGGAGCGGCTCGCCGTTCATCCCGACGGCCACGAGCGCGTCGCGGTCGTCGGTCAGCGCCTGCACCGGTGTCGAGATCGTCATGCCGTCCGTGGAGCGGCTGAGGATCTGGTCGACGCCGTCGCGCACCCCGACCTGCTCCAGGAGGGTACGGACCGGCACGCCGATCCAGCGTGCGGCACCGACGTAGGGACCGCCGACCGGGTTGGAGACGCACGTCATCGTGATGTCCTTCTCGATCATCGGCATCGCGAGGAGCTCGTCGTAGGAGATCGTCAGGGGCGACTCGACGTCCCCGTCGATCGTGAGCTCCCAGGACCCGGCGTCGACGCGCGGGATGACGAGGGCGGTGTCGATCCGGTAGAAGGAGTCGTTCGGCGTGCGAAACGAGCTGATCCCGCGGACCGACTCCTCCAGACCCCGCGGCAGCGGCTCGAGGGTGTTCGTGGCACTCGGGAGGACGACGTCCGACGGTGCGCCGCGGCGGGCCAGCACCTGCCCGACGCCACCCCCGGTCGCGGCGACGGCGCCGAGGCCCGCCGCGACGGCGAGCACCGTGCGGCGTCCGCTCGTGCCGTCCGTGTGGGCGGTGTGGTCCGGACCGGCGCCGGACGCCGGGTCCGTGGCCGCGTCGCCCTCGCGGTCCAGCAGACCGTAGACCCACTGCGCGGCGAGGACCCCGACGACGACCGTGACCAGCCCCGGCACGAGGTCGACGGGCTGGGTGGTCGGGCGGGTCGCCGCGGCGACGATGGCGAGGAAGGCCAGCACCGCGAGGAGCACGACACCGAGGGTCCGGCGCGTGCGGGCCACGACACCGGTGCCGGCGGCGAGCAGCAGGGTCACGAGGGACACCGAGCCGACGAGGATCGGCTTGTCGGCGGTGCCGAACGTCGAGACGGCCCACTCCTTGACCGGCGTCGGGGTGGCGTCGATGACGGTCGAGCCGACCGCGAGGACCGGTGAGGCGTCCGGTGAGACGAGTCCCGCCACGAGATGCCCGAGACCGGCACCGGCGGCGGCGGCGAGCAGGGCGGTGGCGGCGTACCAGACCCGTCCGGGCCGGTACGCGGCGATGGGGCGCTGGGTCGTGGTCATGACAGGCGTTCGGAACGGGCGGCCGTCACGGATGGCGTCGTCGGGGTACGGCGGTGCACCGGACCATCGTCGGCCGTCCCGGTTCCCGGCGGGGCCGGTCGGTCGCCTACCGTAAGGAACGTGTCACGTGTCCGACGCCCGCGCTTCCTGCCGTTCATCCTCACCGGGGCGGTCCTCGGCTTCGCCGTCGGGGGCTGGGTCGCGTCGAGCGGCCGGTGGGAGGACACGAGCACGGCCCTGGCCCAGCAGGCGTACTCGCCCACCGCGGCCGTCGGCTACCTCGGCCTCCTCGGGGCGGCACTGTTCGCCCTGGTCGCCGCTCTCGTGGCGCTCGCGCTCGACGGCTGGTCGCGCCGGTCCTGACCCGGCCCCTGTGGGAGACTGGAGCACGTGCCACGCGGAGACGGACGCCTCAGCCACGACCTCTTCCCCGGCGAGAGGGGCCCGCAGGACGCCTGCGGGGTCTTCGGTGTCTGGGCCCCCGGCGAGGACGTCGCCAAGCTGACGTACTACGGGCTCTACGCGCTGCAGCACCGCGGTCAGGAGTCGGCCGGCATCGCCACCTCCGACGGCCAGCGTCTCCTCGTCTACAAGGACATGGGGCTCGTGTCCCAGGTCTTCGACGAGCGTTCGCTCGCCTCGCTGCGCGGCCACCTCGCCGTCGGGCACTGCCGCTACTCCACGACCGGCGGCTCCACGTGGGAGAACGCCCAGCCGACGCTCGACGGCCACTCCGGCTCCACCGTGGCGCTGGCCCACAACGGCAACCTCATCAACTCCGCCGAGCTGCGGGACGTCGTCGCGGGCCACCACGTCGACGGCCACCGCGGTGAGCTCGCCCGCGGCAACACCACCGACACCGCGCTCGTCACGGCGCTGCTGACCTCCGACCCGGACCGCACCGTCGAGGCCGCCGCGCTCGAGGTCCTCCCGATGCTGCGCGGAGCCTTCTGCTTCGTGTTCATGGACGAGCACACGCTCTACGCCGCGCGGGACCCGCAGGGCATCCGCCCGCTCGTCATCGGCCGTCTCGAGCGGGGGTGGGTGGTCGCGTCCGAGACCGCGGCCCTGGACATCGTCGGCGCCTCGTTCGTCCGCGAGGTCGAGCCGGGCGAGCTCGTCGCCATCGACGAGGACGGGCTGCGCTCGCAGCGGTTCGCCGAGGCCTCGCCGAAGGGCTGCGTCTTCGAGTACGTCTACCTCGCCCGGCCGGACACCACGATCGCCGGGCGCATCGTCCACGAGTCACGGGTCGAGATGGGCCGGGCCCTGGCCCGTGAGCACCCCGTGGACGCCGACCTCGTCATGCCCACCCCCGAGTCGGGGACGCCGGCCGCCATCGGCTACGCGCAGGAGTCGGGCATCCCGTTCGGGCACGGGCTCGTCAAGAACTCCTACGTGGGGCGCACCTTCATCGCGCCCTCGCAGACCATCCGCCAGCTCGGCATCCGGCTCAAGCTCAACCCACTGCGCGAGGTCATCCGCGGCAAGCGGCTCGTCGTCGTCGACGACTCGATCGTGCGGGGCAACACCCAGCGCGCCCTCGTGCGGATGCTCCGCGAGGCGGGCGCGGCCGAGGTGCACGTGCGGATCTCCTCGCCGCCGGTGCGCTGGCCGTGCTTCTACGGCATCGACTTCGCGACCCGCGCCGAGCTCATCGCCACCGGCCTCGGGGTCGACGAGGTGTGCAACTCGATCGGCGCCGACTCGCTCGGGTACATCTCCGAGGACGGGATGATCGAGGCGTCCGGGCAGCCCCGCGACCGGCTGTGCACGGCGTGCTTCTCGGGGCACTATCCCGTGGCGCTGCCCGAGGACGGCCGGCTCGGCAAGGGGGTCCTCGAGCTCGAGCTGCCGCTCGAGACCGACGGCGGGCCGGACGGTCGCGTGGTCGGGGAGCGCCACCCCCAGCGACAGGCCCCGTTGGTCGACACGCCGGTGCTCGACGTCGAGGGCGTCCCCACGTCCGCGGGCGGCGGTGCGCACGAGGCCGTCCTGCGTCCCTGAGGGCCGGCTGTCCTGCCCGGTTCGAGGTGAGACGAGACCTTCTGGAGGTCGGGTTTCACCTCGAACCGAGAGCCAGCCGGCTGCGGTAGGCGTCGCAGATCTGGTCGAGGTACGCATCAGGGGTCAGCCGCCAGCCGATGACCGGGACCCGGAGCACGAGCTCGTCACCCAGGAGCACGGCGTTCTGACGCAAGGCATCGTCGTGTGGTGCGAGGCCCCACGTGTGGCCCGCGCCGTCGACCTCAACGGCGAGCTTCGCCTCCGGCCACGCCATGTCCAGGTAGGCGCGCCCGTTCGGCAGATGGCGCACCTGCTGGCGCGCCGGTGCGGGCAGGCCCCGCCGACGGCACGCCGCGACGACATCGAGCTCGCCCAGCGAGTGCGACCCGCCCGCGATGTCGCCGGCCAGGAGCGGGATGAGTGCCCGGCGCGTGCGGCCACGGACCTCCCGCGCTGCCGCGACCAGCTGCTCGCCCGTGCAGAGGCGTTGCTGTACCGGCATCGCGAGGAGCAGCGCGGCCTGCCGGTCACTCACCGCCCAGTGCGCCGCGCGCACCGCAGCCACCGCCGGCCGGGTGCGGGGCAGGCCCGCCCGCACGACCTCGTCGCCGCCCCTCCGAGCGACCTTGTGGATGGTCACCCCCTCGACCGGGACGACCTCGGTCGTGTGCCTGACGGAGACGTGCACCTGCTCGTCGTCGTAGCCGACCATCCCGGCGTGCTGGAGAGCCGTCACCCCGTCGACCGCCGTGACGCCGGCGGCGACCTCCCAGACCCCGCGCCAGCGCCGGGCGAGGTCCCCGAGCGGGCCCGTGGTCATGGCCACGGTCTGGACCCCATGGAGGGCCCACCGTTCGGCGGCGACCTCGCGGCGCACCATCCGGTGGTCGACACCGACCGACCGCAGGAGCGAGCGGGACAGCACGCCGTCGTGGTCCGACGCCAGGCCCCGGGCGCGACGGCGGCGCTCGGCCACGGACACGGGCGGCGACGGGGTGCGCATCACCTCACGATCGGTGCGCGGAGTGGGTCGTCGACATCTCGGCGTGCTCCGCTGTGGACGGTCGGTCGGGACAGGCGGCCTGTGGACTGCCGGTTCGAGGTGAGACGAGACCGTCACGAGGTCGGTTTTCACCTCGACCCACGCGGAGGCAGGGCTCGCGCAGCCGCGTCAGCGGGTGCGGTCGACCCAGTCGCGCGGCGGGTAGAGCGGGATCTCGCGCACCTCGTCGCCACCGTCGGCCGCCCAGTCGTGCTCGGCCGCCGGCTCGGACCACCGGCGGAAGGGGTCGGCATCCTGGGTGTGCGGGGTGTCGGCGGCGGAGCGCTGCGCCTGCCACGCCTCGACGTCCTCGGCGCGGACGACCGGGATCTCGCCGGTGTCGCCGAGCCGGGCCGGCCCGCCGCGGTTCGAGCTGCGGTACCACGTCTCGGGCTGGGTCCGCGGGGGCGGTGGGTGCCCGGCCGGTGAGATGTCGACTCCTCCGGTGCCGGGGTCGCTCGGCTGCGGACCGCCGCCGGACCCTCCGCCGCGGGGCCCGTCGTCCTCGCCGTCGTCACCCCGGCGCTGGCGCCGGGAGAGCAGGGGCCAGCTGCGACCGGTGCGGGGCGGCTTCGTGCGCGGCCGCTCCCCGAAGATCTCGGAGTTGAGCGCGGCGTTGACCTCGTCCGGGTCGGGGATGTAGACGAGCTCGCGGATGGCCTGCTTCTGGCCGGCGCTCTCGATGACGATCGTCCCGTAGTTCCAGATCTCTCCGCCGAGCGAGCGGTGGTAGGTCATGTCGGTCACCTTGGTCAGCCGCATCATCGGCACCTTGCGGGTGAAGATCCCCTCGTGCTTGAGGATGCGCTTGTTCGTCGCGACGAACCACGTGTACTGGCGCTCGAGCTCCTTCCAGCCGAGCCGTCCCAGCGCGACGAGGAAGCCGAGGAACACGAGGTCGATGAGCCGGGGGGCGGCCTTGACGTCGACGACGAGCCACCACCAGAGCCATCCGGTGAGCACCGGCCACAGGGCGTCGCGGGCCAGGACCAGCGGGCTCTGCCGGGTGCGGATGACGATGCGCTCGCCCTCGGCGAGCTGCCGGACCAGGCTGTGGCGCACCCGGTACGGCATGACCGAGAGGTCGTGTTCGACGGTCTCCGGGGTTCCGTCCGTGACGGCGTGAACCCGCGCCACGGGTCAGCCCCGCAGCAGGCTGTCGAAGAACTCCGCGATGTTGCGGACCCCGTTGGAGAGGACGTCCCAGGCCGAGCCGAAGATGTCGGCGGCGGACTGCGGGGAGGTGAGGATGGCGTAGAGGAGGAAGACCACGACGAGCCACATCACGATCTTCTTGACCGGGGGCATGCTGAACCGTCCTCCTGCAGCGGGGCGCACCCTGTGCACGCCTCGAGCACCGATCGTCGCAGAAGTGACCTGTGTGACGGATGAGGCTCGATGTCCCGGCGTGTCGGCCGAACGGCCGATGTGCCCGGGCCGAGACTACTGTGCGACGCCGTACAGACGGTCCCCCGCGTCGCCCAGACCCGGGACGATGTAGCCGACGTCGTTGAGCCGTTCGTCGATGGCTCCGGTCACGAGCGTCACCGGGCACTCGATCCCGGCCACCGACGTCTCGAGGTTGGCGATGCCCTCGGGGGCGGACAGCAGGCACACGGCGGTGATGTCGTCGGCGCCGCGGTCGACGAGGTAATGGATGGCGTCCGCCATCGAGCCGCCGGTCGCGAGCATGGGGTCGAGGACGTAGACCTGGCGCCCGGACAGGTCGTCCGGCAGCCGGTTGGCGTACGTCATGGGCTCGAGGGTCTCCTCGTCGCGCTGCATCCCGAGGAAACCGACCTCGGCGCTCGGCAGCAGCCGGACCATCCCCTCGAGCATCCCGAGGCCGGCCCGCAAGATGGGGACGACGAGCGGCTTGGGGTTGGACAGCTTGATGCCGGTCGTGGGTGCGACCGGGGTGCGGATCTCGAACGGCTCGACCCGCACGTCGCGGGTGGCCTCGTAGGCGAGGAGGGTCATCAGCTCCTCGGCGAGCCGCCGGAACGTGGGGGAGTCGGTGCGCTCGTCCCGGAGGTAGGTCAGCTTGTGGGCGATGAGCCGGTGGTCCGGGTTGATCACGCGCATGGGTGAAACTTAGCGCGTGCCCCTTCCCCCCGATCCGCGCGACGTCGAGCGGATGCGCCGTGCCCTGGCGCTCGCCGACCGCGCCGCTGCGGCGGGGGACGTCCCCGTCGGGGCGGTCGTCGTCGGGCCGGACGGGACCGTCCTCGGCGAGGGGTGGAACGTCCGCGAGGCCCAGGGGGACCCGACCGGGCACGCCGAGGTCGTGGCGCTGCGAGCGGCCGCTGCGGCGTCCGGCTCGTGGCGGCTCGAGGGATGCGACCTCGTCGTGACGATGGAGCCCTGCCCGATGTGTGCCGGCGCCCTCGTCCTGGCTCGGGTCGCCCGGGTCGTCCTCGGCGCCTGGGACCCCAAGCTCGGGGCCTGCGGGTCGGTGTGGGACGTCCCGCGCGACCGTCGGGTGACGCACCGCGTGGAGGTCGTCGGCGGGGTGCTCGAGGACGAGTGCGGCGAGGTCGTGCGCCGCTTCTTCGCCGGCCACCGGGGCTGACCTGCCGGGCCGAGGGCGGCCCGCCGCCCACCCCCGTCCCGATTTCGGGCGCGGCGACGGCCTCGGGTACCCTCTCCGGCGGTGGCGTGTCCGAGCGGCCTAAGGAGCACGCCTCGAAAGCGTGTGAGGGTTCACGCCCTCCGTGGGTTCAAATCCCACCGCCACCGCCAACCGAAAACGCCCCGCGGCAGCGGGGCGTTTTCGGTTCTCGGGTGGCGGTGGATGCTGGTCTCAGCCCTCCTCCGTCGGGGGCGGGCAGGTCGGCAGGCCCGACGGTGTGGCGGCGGGGGCAAGGTTCTTGAACTTCGTGCCGACGGCCACGGCGACCCCGTTGCCCTTGCGGTCGACCGCCACGAGCTCCGTGCCCTCGGGCATGACGGTCATGACGAGCTTCGCCTGCGCCTCGCCCGCCGGCCCGTGGCGGACCTCCGCGACGGCGGGCGCCTTCCCGTCGCGGGGGTCGTTGGCGATCTTGCCGATGGCGAAGCCGCGGCCCTCGATGGCCTTGGCCGTGGACGCCGCGAGCCCGTTGCGCTTCGTCGAGTTGAAGACGTCGACGGTGACGTCCTCGGGCAGGAGGACGTCAGGGTCGAACGGCTGGCACGTGGGGGCGGCCACGCGGGAGTCCCGGCGCTGCTCGTCGGCCTGGTAGTAGGAGAGCCCGTACCAGAACGCGAAGAACAGACCGAGAAGCACGACCCCGATCGTGATGAGGGCCCGACGGCGTCGCTGGCGCGCGGCCACCGACCGTGGTGACTCCGTCGTGTACTCGCTCATCTCGGGCTCAGAGGGACAGGACCCTGGCGTGGAGGGTCGGACGCTGCTGCAGCGCGGCGCGCAGGGCGCGGTGCAGACCGTCCTCGAGGTAGAGCGTCCCCTCCCACTCGACGACGTGGGCGAAGAGGTCGCCGTAGAACGTGGAGTCCTCGGCGAGCAGCTGGTGGAGGTCGAGCTCGCGCTTGGTGGTCACGAGCTCGTCGAGCCGGACCAGCCGCGGGGGCACCTCGGACCACTGCCGCCCCGTGTACCCGTGGTCGGGGTAGGGGCGAGAGTCGCCGACGGCCTTGAAGATCACGGGCTCACTCTATGGCCGCGGAGTGTCCGAGCCTCGAAGCGAAACCCGGTGCCGGGCTAGATTGGCCGACGTGAGCGAGAGCGAGAGCACGACCCTCATCGACGAGATCCGCACCGACTACTCCTTCGACGAGCCGTCCCTCGAGCTCGGCGCGGCGGTCGCGGACGGCACCGCGCATCCCGATGCCGTCGTCCGCATCCCGCTCGGGGTGCTCAACCGGCACGGCCTGGTCGCGGGTGCCACGGGCACCGGGAAGACGAAGACCCTGCAGCTCATGGCCGAGCAGCTCGTGGAGCAGGGGGTGCCCGTCTTCCTCGCCGACGTCAAGGGCGACCTCTCCGGGATGGCGACTCCCGGTACCGCCAACGAGCGCATCGACGCCCGGATGCAGGACGTCGGCCTCACCTGGGAGCCCACCGCGTACCCCGTCGAGTTCTACGCGCTCGGGGGCCAGGGCACCGGCGTGCCGGTGCGTGCCGCGGTGTCGACCTTCGGGCCGACGCTGCTCGCGAAGGTGCTCGGCCTCAACGCCACGCAGGAGTCCAGCCTGGGCCTGGTCTTCCACTACGCCGACAAGCACGGCCTCTACCTCGACACCATCGCCGACCTCCGGGCCGTCGTGCAGCACCTGACGTCCGAGGAGGGCAAGGCCGACCTCAAGGAGCTCGGTGGCCTGTCGTCGGCCACGGCCGGCGTCATCCTCCGCGAGCTCATCGCCTTCTCGGACCAGGGCGCCGACGCCTTCTTCGGGCTGCCCGAGCTCGACACCTCGCACTTCCTGCGCACCGCCGAGGACGGCCGCGGCATCCTCTCGATGCTCGAGCTGCCCGCCGTGCGTGACCGTCCGCAGCTGTTCTCGACCTTCCTCATGTGGCTGCTCGCCGACCTCTTCCACGACCTGCCCGAGGTGGGCGACCCGGACAAGCCGAAGCTCGTCTTCTTCTTCGACGAGGCACACCTGCTCTTCGACGGCGCGAGCAAGGACTTCCAGGACGCCATCGAGCAGACCGTCCGGCTCATCCGCTCCAAGGGTGTCGGCATCTTCTTCGTCACCCAGTCCCCGAAGGACGTCCCGCCGGACGTCCTCGGCCAGCTCGGCAACCGGGTGCAGCACGCGCTGCGCGCCTTCACGCCCGACGACGCCAAGGCGTTGCGGGCGGCCGTCAAGACCTACCCGCACACCGCGTACGACCTCGAGGAGCTGCTCACCTCGCTCGGTACCGGGGAGGCGGTCGTCACCGTGCTCTCCGAGAAGGGCGCGCCGACCCCGGTCGCCTGGACACGGATGCGCGCGCCCGAGTCGAGCATGGACCCCTCGCCGGAGGAGACCGTGGCTGCGGCGGTCGCGGCCTCGCCCCTGATGGCCGAGTACGGCGAGGCGCAGGAGCGCGACTCCGCGCTCGAGATGCTCGACAAGGCCTCCGTGGAGCGGGTGAAGGCCGAGGAGGCCGCGGCCGCCGCCAAGGCCCGGGCCGAGGCGGACGCCGCTGCTGCGGAGGAGGCCGAGAAGGCCCGTGTCGCGGCGGAGAAGGCCGCCGAGAAGGAGCGCCTCGCCGCCGAGAAGGCCGCCGCGAAGGAGGAGGCCCGCAAGGCGAAGGAGCCGGGCATGGTCGAGCAGGTCGTCAAGTCGTCGGCGTTCCGGTCGATGCTGCGGTCGGCCGGGACGGTGATCGGCCGCGAGATCACCCGCTCGGTCTTCGGCACGTCCAAGCGCCGCTGACCAGGCCCGCTGCCTCGCCACCGGGGGGTCGCCCCCGGCGTTCGCTGACGGGCGGGATACATCCGGGTGGGATGCGCCGACGGTTCCGTGTGTGGCGCGGGGGCCGTCCGTTCGTCGGTGTATCCGGCCCGCCGGGCGAGGGTCCCGCGCCGGGGTGGTGGCGGGCGGGATACATCCGGGCGGGATGTGCCGAGGGTTCCGTGTGTGGCCCGGGGGCCGGTCATCCGTCGGTGTATCCGGCCCGCCGGGGGCGGCCGCGTCAGCCGGGACGTCCGTCCAGCCGCAGCGCCACCGCGCGCTCCAGCCACTGCCTGAGTCGCTCGGGGTGGTGCATCGCCACGACCCACGGAACCCGGACGACGAGCCATCCGGCGACCGTGAGCCGTGAGTAGCGCTCGCAGTCGCGGGCGAAGTCGGCGCGGCCGGCGTGGAACTCGCTACTGTCGGCCTCGACGACGATGCGCAGCCGCTCGTCGGCGAGGTCGACCCGCCCCACGACGCCGTCCGCGTCCCGGATGGTCACCTGCGGCCGGAGGCCCAGACCGGCGACGTCGAGCGCGACCGCCCGCACCACGGTCTCGAACGGGCCACCGGACCGCTGCGTGCCCTGCTCGACCACGGGCAGCACCTTCGCCCGGACCCGCGGGGGGAGGTGCGCGACGTCGGCCAGCATCCGCGGGCTCACCCGTCCCTCTGCCAGGGCTGCGTCGACGACGCACAGCGCCTCGTCGAAGGGCAGGAGCGCGCAGCAGTCGTGCACGGTCCGGACCCGCGAGGCGAGCCAGCCGTCGACCCGCTGGTCGTGCGGCACCGCACGCCATCGGACGTCGTACTTCTCCCGGACGGCAGGCTCGACGGTTCGGCCCGGCGGTACGGCGACCTGCGGCCGTGCGGCGGGCCACTTCGTGGGCCAGCCCCACGCGGACGCGGCGCTGAGCAGAATGGCGGTGCCGGTGAGCTGCAGTGCCGCGTCCCGGGCGGCGTCGGCGAGGGGCAGGGCGTAGCGACCCCGGGCGACCCGGACGACCGCACCCGATGCCACGGCCTCCTCGAGCGCCCGCCGACCCGTGACCTCCTCGATCTCGTGGCGCCGCGCGACGCCACCGAGGCGGTGCAGCTGCTGGGCGACGTCCATGGGTCCGGAGTCTGCCCGCGAACGGAAGGCGGCCCGGCGCGTCATCCACAGGCTGCGAGCGGGTGCGGGGTGGGGGGTGAGTGGCGGATGGCGAGGGTGGTGGCGAGCGGGCGGGATACATCGAGACACGGCGGGTGCCGGGCCGGTGCGGTGTTCGCCGGCGCACGCGGTGTCGGTGTATCCCGCCCGTCGTCGCGGTGGTGGGCGTCCTCGGACTAGCGCGGAGCTGCCCGGATCCGCGGGGTGGCAACGGGCGGGATACATCCTCGTGGGCTGGGGTGCTGGTGGCGTGCGTGTCGTGTCCGCCGGTGGGATCTCGGTGTATCCGGCCCGCAGGCGGTAGCGGCGGACGTGGTGTCGCGCTGTTCCGGCTGGCGGACGGGAGCGGCAGGGCTCGCCCCGAGCGCCGGGAGGGTCAGAGGGCCAGGACGGCCCGGGCGTAGGCGCACTCGAGGTCGGCGTCCTCGACCGCGTGCAGCTCGCCGGGTGCCGTCGCGTACTCGACGCGCCATCCGTCGGCCGTGCGCACGACGGCCGTCAGCCGGTCACCGAGCAGCTCGCGCAGCTGGTCCTCCCGCGGCAGCCAGAGCGCCTGGTCGAGGGTCACGGAGTCGAGTGCCCACTCCGTCGTCCCGTTGAACCCGAGCAGCGGCTGCCCGTTGTGGGTGTGGACCTCGACGGTGAGGTCGGACACCCAGAACACCTCGTCGGTCAGCAGCTCGGCGTCGACGACGAACCGGTCGCCGGCGGCCGGCTCCCACAGCACCCCGACACCGAGCAGGTCGCGGGCGAGCTCGACGGTGATCACCGCCCCATCCTCGCCCGCCGTGGCGCCCGGCGTCAGCCCCAGCTCTCGGCCCGGGTCAGGCAGAACGGATGGCCGCTCGGGTCGAGGACGACGGTCCAGGTCTCGCCGGGCTGGTCGTCGGGGACGGTGCCGCCTGCCTCGGCGCAGGCCACGGCGGCGGCCTCGAGGTCGTCGACGGCGAGGTCGAGATGGAACTGCTTGCTGCCCTGCTCGTTCGGCCAGCCCGGGGCGACGTGGTCGGCGACCAGGCCGAGGCCGAGGGCGAGGCCGTCCGGGCCGACGAGCATCGCGTACTCCTCCTGCTCGTGGGCCACGCCCCACCCGAGGACGGTGGCCCAGAAGAGGGCGTCCCGTCGGACGTCGGAGCTGTCGAGGGTCACCATCTTCAACGCGGCGATCGCCATCGGGTTCCTTCCGGAGAGGGGATGTCCGGCCATCGTCCTACGCTGGGCGGCGTGGCGGATTGGAAGAACGCGACGGCCACCACCGGCGGCGTGCTGCGCCCCGAGGAGCTCGCCCGCCACGTGTCTCTCAAGCGGCACCCGGCGGGCGATGTCGCCGCATCCTGGGTCGAGAACCGCTGGTCGCTGCGCTGGGGCCTCCCCGAGGGCCGCTGGTTCGCGAGCGAGGTGCTGCCGCACCCCACCTGCTCCCTCACGCTCGAGCACCTGAGCCATCCCCGGCCGGAGCAGCCGCGCGGCGAGACCCTGCTCGTCACCGGTGTGTGCACCCGGCGCTTCGACGTCGAGGTCCGCGGGCGTGGTCTCGTCAACGGTCTGAGGTTCCGGCCGGGTGGGCTGGTCGCGGTCTCCGGGGTCCCCGCCGGCGCCTGGGTCGACCACACGGTCGCCGCGTCCGAGGTGCTGCCCGCGACGCTCGTGGCCTCCCTGGCCGACCCGGCCCTCGCCGAGGACGCCGATGCCTGGGCGTCCGTCGCCGAGGAGGGGGTGGCCGACCTGGCGCGGTCCCGCGGTCCGGACGAGCGCTACGTCCGGCTGCTCGAGGTGGTGGCCGACATGCTCGAGGAGCCCTCGCTCCTCACCGTGGGGGACGTCGCGGAGCGGCACGGGACGACGCCGCGCAGCCTCCAGCGGCTCTTCGAGCGCTACCTCGGCGTCGGGCCGAAGTGGGTCCTCGCCCGGTACCGGATGCACGACGTCGTCTCGGCGCTCGACGCCGGGGACGACGGCTCGATCACGGACCTCGCGCACCGCTACGGCTGGTACGACCAGGCCCACTTCACGAGGGAGTTCACCGCGCTCGTGGGGGTTCCGCCGGCCCGCTACCGCGACCGTGGGCGAAGCCGCTCGGGCGGGCCGGAGCAGGCTCACACCCGCACCCCCGCGGGTATGGAGTAGGGGTGCCGTGTCGACGTCCGGCCGCTCAGGCCCTCGGGGCGAGCACGGGGGCGAGCCGGTCGAGGACCGAGGCGTCCTCGATGGTGCCGGGCACGGTGGGGGTCCTCCCGTCGGCCATCTCGCGCATCGTCTTGCGCAGGATCTTCCCGGAGCGCGTCTTGGGCAGGGCCGGCACGACGTCCACCTGCTTGAGGCTGGCCACCGCCCCGACCTCGTCACGGACCCGCTGGACGAGCTCGGCCCGGATGCGCTCGCCGTCCGCCTCCTCGTCGACCCCGCCCTTGAGGACGACGAGCCCGCGCGGGACCTGGCCCTTGACGTCGTCCGCGACTCCGATCACGGCGCACTCCGCGACCGCCGGATGCCCGGCGAGCGCCGCCTCGATCGAGCCGGTCGAGAGCCGGTGCCCGGCGACGTTGAGGACGTCGTCGGTGCGGCCCATGACGAACACGTAGCCGTCCTCGTCGACCATCCCGCCGTCCCCGGTGAGGTAGTAGCCGTCGTACACCGACAGGTACTCCGAGACGTAGCGGTCGTCGTCCCCCCACAGCGTGGGCAGGGTGCCCGGCGGCAGTGGCAGCTCGATGGCGATGGCTCCCTCGGTGCCGGGCGGTACCTGCCGTGCGTTCTCGTCGAGGACCTGGACGTCGTAGCCGGGGCACGGCACGGACGGCGACCCGGGCTTGATCGGCATCGGCTCCAGGCCGCGCAGGTTCGCCGCGACGGGCCACCCGGTCTCGGTCTGCCACCAGTTGTCGACGACGGGCACGCCGAGCATCCGCGTCGCCCACTCGTAGGTGTCGGGGTCGAGCCGCTCGCCCGCGAGGAAGACGGTCTCGAGCGAGGACAGGTCGTACCCGGCCATGAGCTCGCCGGCGGAGTCCTCGCGCTTGATGGCGCGGTAGGCGGTCGGTGCCGTGAACATCGCCTTGGCTCCATAGGCGGAGACCACCCGCCAGAACGCGCCCGCGTCCGGGGTGCCGACCGGCTTGCCCTCGTAGAGCACCGTCGTCGCGCCGGTGAGCAACGGGGCGTACACGATGTACGAGTGGCCGACGACCCATCCCACGTCGGACGCCGTGAACCAGACGTCGCCCGGGCCGACGCCGTAGACGTTCGTCATCGACCAGCGCAGCGCCACGGCATGCCCGCCGTTGTCGCGGACGATGCCCTTGGGGCGGCCGGTCGTGCCGGAGGTGTAGAGGACGTAGAGCGGGTCCGTGGCCTCGATGTCGACGCAGTCGGCCGGCTGGGCCCCCTCGACGCACTCGTCCCAGGTCATCTCCTCCCACGGGGTGGAGCGCTCGCCCACCTCGGCCGGCGACTGCTCGCGCTGGAGGACGACGACCGTCTCGGGTGTGTGCTCGCTGCGGTCGAGGGCTCCGTGCAGCATCGGCATGTAGTCGACGACCCGGGTCGGCTCGATGCCGCACGACGCCGCGAGCACGACCTTCGGCCGGGCGTCCTCGATCCGGGCCGCGAGCTCGGCGGGGGCGAACCCACCGAACACGACCGAGTGGATCGCCCCGAGCCGGGCGCAGGCGAGCATCGCGACGACGGCCTCCGGGACCATCGGCATGTAGACGACGACGCGGTCGCCCTTCTCGACGCCCAGATCCGCGAGCGCCCCCGCAAAGGTGGCGACCCGGTCGAGGAGCTGGGCGTAGGTGAACGTCTCGCGCGTGTCGGTGACGGGGGAGTCGTAGTGCAGCGCCGGCTGGTCGCCACGGCCGTCGCGCACGTGCCGGTCGAGGGCGTTGAAGCAGGTGTTGAGCCTGCCTCCGCGGAACCACCGGTAGAAGGGTGGGTCGCTGTCGTCGAGGACGGTGGCCGGCTCGGTCGTCCACTCGACCGCCCGTGCCGCCTCGCCCCAGAACGCCGTGGGGTCGGCGAGCGACTGCTCGTGTGCTGCTGCGTAGGCGCCGTTGCTCATGGGCCCATCGTGACGGGGCACGGCCGTCCGGACCAGGGAGCGGGCGGGGACGTCCGTCAGCGGGCGGACGACGCGGCGGCCGGACGTCACGGAGGACGACCGGCCGCCACGTCGTGGGGCCCGGGCTCTCAGCCGGCGCGGACCACCCCGTGCCGGCCCGGCGTCGGCGACGGCCGGTCGGAACCCTTCGGGGCGGAGTCGCCGGTCGGGGCGTCGCCCTCGCCGCCGGCTGCCGCGAGCCGGGCACCAGGGGTCGGGAACGACGGGTAGTACTCCATCGTGCCGGCGGCGTCCATCACGATCGGGGTCGTCCCGGACAGGTTGTGCACCCGGATGTCGTTCTGGCTCCAGACATCGGTCATCGTCATGTTCGAGACGACCTGGCCCGGGTACGGGTTGAGGTTGCTCACGTTCGGTCGTGCCGATCCGTCGTTCCGCCAGAGGGTGATGACGGTGCGGTTCTTGGGCTGCGCCACGGTCGTGTTCGACACGACGGCCGTCGTGTTGTACCCGGCGATCGGTGACGGCACCTTGACGGCGCGGGACTGGTTGTGCCCGAGGTCCGAGAACAGGCCCTGGCCGATGCGGGAGTCGACGAAGCGCGTCGGCGTCTCGAGGCTCCGGTAGCGCCAGCCGTAGTCCTCGTCCGAGTCACGGAAGTAGACGCCCACGACGTCGACGACGATGTGCGCGGTTCCGAGCGAGGCGTTGTAGATGCCGATCCGGGGGATGGGGACCTCCGGGTAGTCGCATTCGGCCCGGCAGCGACCGGCCTTGATGATCGACATGTTCGGCACCGTCTTGCCGGCGTCGAAGTTCAGGGTCGAGGTCTTCGACAGCTCGGACCTGTCGGAGCCGTCGAACGCCGTCAGGTGGCCGGACCGGCTGGGCTGGGTCACCGTGACGTTGACCGCGTAGGCCATGACGCGTGGGTCGAACTCGGGGCCGAAGCTCACGGTGGTCCAGAGCCAGGACTTCGGGCCGAGGGGCTCCTTGCCCCAGTCCGCCGTCCGGGTGTCGACGACGCGGGTGGGCTCGATCGAGTTGAACCCGGCCAGCTCGGTGGTCTCGGACCGTGCCGTGCTGGTCGGCGAGTGGTAGTACCCGACGACGTCGGCCGCGACGTGGGTGGAGCCCGCCCTGTTGTAGATGCGCACCTTGCCGGTCGAGGACACCGGGATGGTCACGAGGTTCGCGCCCACCCAGCCCGCGTTGAAGTTCACCGACGACGCGGTGGGGCGCGAGCGGTTCGTCGGGTAGACCGTGAGGTAGCCGCGCTTCGTCGGCTTGATCGCGGTGATGTTGAGAACGACGGCGGAGACCCCTGCCGACGGGACGCCGCCGCGGCCGACGACCTTGACGTCCTTGAACGCGCGCTGGCCGATGGGCGTCGTCGTCGAGACCCCGACCTTGCGGCGGGTGTCGAGCAGCCGCGCCGCGGGCAGCGGGGTGTAGGTGCCGCCGGCCCGCACGGTGGCGACGAGGGTGAGGCTGACGACGCGGTCGCCGCTGTCGCTCGGGAGCGTCAGCCAGGCGGTCGTCCCGCCGGCGGTCCGCGGGTGGGCGGCGATGTCTACCGTGCAGGACCCGCCGG
Organism: Phycicoccus sp. CSK15P-2; assembly: GCF_016888005.1. Taxonomy (GTDB): domain Bacteria; phylum Actinomycetota; class Actinomycetes; order Actinomycetales; family Dermatophilaceae; genus Phycicoccus. Next base: position 115,906 of record NZ_JAFDVE010000014.1, read on the forward strand.
CCGGGACGGTCTTCGACGAGCAGGTGTCGTTCCTGGTGACCCACACCCCGTCGCCCGGCACGGCGAGAGCGCCGAAGGTCGTCTCCTCCTCCGCCGACACGGTGACCGTGCGGTAGTCCGTGGTCTCGCCGAGGGCCACGTCACCGAACCGCTCGTAGTCCACCGTGGAGTCGTAGCGGAGCTCGCCGACGTTGGCGGGCTCACCCTCCTCGCAGCTCAGCGAGTAGGTGGCGGCGAGGGAGTCGATGACGCCCTCCCCGTCGCGGCTGACCTCGTGGATGGTCACGGTGCCTCCGCCTCCGCCACAGGTGCTGCCGTCCCCCTGGACGTCGAGGCCCACGGTGCCGGCCCCGGACGACCGGGCGACCGAGAACGTGCCGGGCGTGAGGTCGCCGTCGGCCGGGCCGCTGATGGTCGCGGTCCACGGGTCGAGGACCGCCGAGAACGTCACGGAGTCCTTCGCCGGGGTGACGGTGAGGTTCGAGCTCCCGACGGACGAGTAGCCCCCGGCGTCGAGCAGGGAAGAGCCCTCGACCCCTTCTGTGGTGAAGGCGGAGAAGGCCTCCCGGGGCGAGACGCCGGCCCCGGCGGCGGGAACGGTGAGCAGTGGTGCGACGAGCGCGGCGAGGGAGAGTGCTCCCGTGATGATGCGGCGTGACATCGGTGTGTCGAACCCCCAGATGAGCGGATGGTGGAGCCGGGCGAACGGAGCATACGGTGGTGCGGCCGCCGTGCTCACGGGCTTCGGGAATGTTGCGAGAACTCGCAACCCGGAGGGCGTCGAGGGGCCCGATGACGCGGTGCTCCGACGCCGCGCTGCCAGAATCCCGGCATGGAGGTTCCCCAGCACTGGGTCCGGGTCGACGGGCACAGCCCGCACCTGGGCCGTCGCGGCGGCCGGGTCTCGGTGTGGGGCTGGTCCTCGGAGTCCGACGCCGGGGCCGAGGAGGTGGGCCGTCGACGGCTCGCGGAGACCCTGGAGCGCATCGAGCGTGAGGGCGGGCTGCCCCCGGGGCATGGCTACTACCCGAGGACGCCGCTGCGGGAGCCGCTCCTCGAGGAGGTGGCCGGAGCGGACGGTCGTCGCCTCGGAGTCGTCACCCGGAACCGGATGGGATGCGAGGTGCTGTGCACCGACGTCCTCTTCGTCGCGGACGTCGACGTCCCCGAGCTCGCCGACGAGCCGCGGCCGGAACGTGGTGCCGAGCGGCGGTCGTCCGGTGGGGTGGGGCGGTTCATCCGCCGGGTCGTCCTCGGGCGGCCCGACCCGACGCCGATGGCGCCGGGTGCACAGGACGCCTCCGGCCTCGACGCACCGGCCGAGCCGGTCTCGTCGGTCGCGGCCGGGTACGCGGCGTACCCGTCGCTTCCGGGTGAGGGGGCGCGGGTCACCGCGACCGGCCCGTCGACGCCCTCGGTCGCCGAGAGCCTCGCGTGCGAGCCCGCGTGGGAGTTCGCCCGGCTACACCCCGACCTCGGGGTGCGGGTGTACCGCACGGCGGCGGGGCTGCGGGTGCTCGTCACGGGCGCGGACGCGGGGCCGGCGTCGGACACCGCCCGAGCGCTGCTCACCGAGCTGCGCTCGGACCCGCTGTACGTCGAGCTCTGCTCGACCCACGACAGCTACCGGGCGCGTCTGACCCCCAAGCCGTTCCGCGTCGGCGTGCCGGCCCTGGGCGTGCGGTGGCCGTGCCCGGACGACGCCGCCGAGCGCGGCTGGCTGCGGTGGGTCGACCGGTACGACGAGGCGTCGGCGGGGGCGTCGGTGTGCCGCCTGCTCAGCGCGTCCGGGCCGGTGCCCTCCGCCGACGAGCAGGCGCTCGTCGAGCTGCACGACGAGCGCACGGGGGTCGGCAGCCGGCTCCCGCTGGCCTGACGCGAGGCGCATCCGGACGAGGATGCGCGACACGCGGACCAGCGGCGCCGCGCATCCGCGTGTCGCGCACCCTCGTCCGGCGGCGCAGACGACGAAGGCCCCCTCGCACGCTCGGGGGCCTTGTCGGATGGCGGAGGATGCGGGATTTGAACCCGCGAGGGGTTTCATCCCCAACACGATTTCCAATCGTGCGCACTAGGCCACTATGCGAATCCTCCGCCGAGGAGGGTACCCGAGCCCGCGGGCCGCGCCGAAATCGTGGGGGCGGGGGCGAGGTGCTGCCGTGGTCCGCGATCGGCCGGGGGCGGGGTGATTTCCGCGCCCGGGCGCTCACCCGTACCATCGTCTGCGGCACCCCGCGTGGTGGTACCCCGCTGAACTCCCCCAGGGCAGGAATGCAGCAAGGGCAGGTGGGCTCTTCCAGGTACGCGGGGTGTCCTCGTGTCCGGGGTCAGGAGGTGACCGGAGCCTCCGCGCGCTCCTCCGGCGCGCACACGCCGCCGCAGCCGCCGGCTCCGCATCCGCAGCCGGATGGGGACGCCTCGGCCGCCGGCTGCTCGGCGGCTCCGGAGCCGCAGGCGTCGCCACAGCACCCACCGCCGCAGCCACCCCCGGTGGGGAGCTCCTCGTCGGTGCCCTGGAGGTCCCAGACCTGACGGATGACCTGGAGCAGCGTCTCGACCGGCTGGGCGCCGGTGACGCCGTACTTCTGGTCGAGAACGAACATCGGGACCGACGTGATGCCGATCTGCGAGGCCAGCGCCTCGTCGGTGCGGACGTCGATGCCGAAGTCGTCGGACGTCAGCAGCTCGTGGACGGCGCTCTCCTCGAGACCGGCCTCGACGGCGAGCCGGACGAGGGTGTCGTGGTCGCCGATCGCGGCGCCCTCGGAGTACCAGGCCCGCAGCACGCGGTCGGTGACGTCGGCCTCGCGGTCGAGCGAGCGCGCGTAGTGGAGCAGCCGGTGCGCGTCGTAGGAGTTGCCGCCGACGAGCTGCTCCCACTGGAAGTCGAGCCCGACGGCCGCGGCGTCGCGCGCCATCTGCTCGTGCTGGGCGCGCATGTTCTCCTCGGTCGTGCCGTACTTGGCGGCGAGACGTTCGAGGTGCGGGGTGTGGTCGACGGCCTCGGCTCCGCGGTCGAGCTGGAAGGAGCGCCAGACCACGCCGATCTCGTCGCGGTGCTCGAACTGCTCGAGGGCGAGCTCGAGGTGACGCCGCCCGAGGTGGCAGAACGGGCAGAGGATGTCGGACCACACGTCGATACGCATCCGTCGAGGGTACGTGAGCCCGGGGGCGCTCGGTCCGCGCGCCGCGAGCCCGTCGGGAACCGGGTCACGGAGTGGACGTCCACAGCGCCGGAACGGACGTTCCCGGGTGTCGTCCACGGCGGCTAGGTTGGACCGGTGAGCACCGCCCTGTACCGCCGCTACCGGCCCGAGACCTTCTCGGACGTCATCGGCCAGGAGCACGTGACCGAGCCGCTCATGCAGGCCCTGCGCACCGGACGGGTCGGCCACGCCTACCTCTTCTCCGGGCCGCGCGGCTGTGGCAAGACCACGAGCGCTCGCATCCTCGCCCGCTGCCTCAACTGCGAGCAGGGTCCGACCCCCGAGCCCTGCGGGGCGTGCGACTCGTGTGTGGCGCTGGCCCGCGGCGGGCCCGGGACGGTCGACGTCATCGAGATCGACGCCGCCAGCCACGGCGGTGTCGACGACGCCCGAGACCTGCGCGAACGCGCGTCCTACGGGCCGGCGCAGAGCCGCTACAAGATCTACATCATCGACGAGGCGCACATGGTGACGCCGCAGGGCTTCAACGCGCTGCTCAAGATCGTCGAGGAGCCGCCCGAGCACGTGAAGTTCGTCTTCGCCACGACCGAGCCCGAGAAGGTCATCGGCACCATCCGCTCGCGCACCCACCACTACCCCTTCCGGCTCGTGCCACCGGCCAGGCTGCAGACGTACATGGAGGAGCTCTGCGCCAAGGAGGCCGTCACGGTCGCCCCCGGCGTGCTCTCGTTCGTCGTCCGCTCCGGGGGTGGTTCGGTGCGCGACTCGCTGTCCGTCCTCGACCAGCTGATGGCGGGCTCGGGGGACGCCGGCCTGACGTACGAGTCCGCCGCTGCCCTGCTCGGGTTCACCGACGGCGAGCTCCTCGACGCCACGGTCGACGCCTTCGCCGCGGCGGACGCCGCCGCCGTGTTCCGCACCATCGACAAGGTCGTCGAGACCGGCCTCGACCCGCGGCGCTTCGTCGAGGACCTCCTCGAACGGCTGCGCGACCTCATCGTCGTCGAGGCGGTCCGGGAGGGCGCGGGTCAGGTGCTGCGGCACCTCCCCGAGGACCAGGTCGAGCGGATGCGCCGCCAGGCCGCGTCCTTCGGTGCCGGTGCGCTCTCGCGGGCGGCCGACATCGTCAACTCCGGGCTCACCGAGATGACCGGCGCCACCGCGCCACGGCTCCAGCTCGAGCTCATCGCCGCCCGTGTCCTCCTGCCGGGGGCCGCGGGGGAGGCCGGGTACGCCGCCCGGCTCGACCGCCTCGAACGGCGCCTCGAGGTCGGCGGTGTCCCGAGCCCGGCGACCGCGTCCTTCGTCCCCCCGCCGGCGGCGGCCGCCGCCCCGGCTGCGCCGTCTCCCGCGTCGGCCCCCCCGGCCGCCGGTTCGGACGCGCTGCCGACCGCGCCACGGCCGGAGCCGGAGCGCACCCCCGAGCCCGCCGTCGCCCCCGAGCCGGCCGTCGCCCCCGAGCCGGAGCGTCCGGCAGCGATGGACGCCGTGGTCGAGCCCGCGCCGTCCGCGCCGCCGGTTCCGGCCGAGCCGAACGCTCCGGCGGAGCCGGGGCCGGGTGCGCCCGTGGAGCCCGCCGCGGCCGAGCAGGCGGGTCCCGAGTCCCCGGTCGCCCCACCCGAGCCCGTCGCGTCGGCACCGGCTCCCGCGCCGGCGCCGGCGCCGCAGGCCAAGGGTCCCGGCGGTCTCGACACCGACGCCCTGCGGCGCTCGTGGCCCGACGTCCTCACCAAGCTCTTCGAGATGCGCCGCGGCACGTGGACCCTCGTGTCGCAGAACGCCCAGGTCGCCGAGTACGACGGCCAGCGCGTCCTCCTGGCGATCTCCACCACCGGGCTCGCCGACACCTTCCGGCGCGGCGCGCACGCCGAGTACGTGCGGCAGGCGCTCATCGACGTCCTCGGCGTCGACGCCCGGGTCGAGGGCGTCCCCGGAGAGCTGCCGGCCGAACCCGTCGGCGGCACGCGGCCCTCCCCGCAGCAGCCGGCCGACCCGCCCACGCAGTCCGCGCCACCCGGCGGCCCGGTGCCGTCCCCGGCCGAGCCGGACGCCCCCGAGCCTCCGGAGCCCTCGGCGCAGTCCCCGAGCTGGTCCGACGCCCCGCCCCCGCCCGAGTCCGGGCCCGCGTGGGCGAGCCCGCTCGAGCAGGCCCGGGCAGCGGTCGCGCAGGAGTCCGACACCCCCCCGCCACCGGCGCACGAGGTCGACGACACCGCGATCAGCGACGACGACGAGTCCATCGACGACCTCACCGATGTCGGCGTCCCGGTCGTCGAGCGCATCCTCGGCGGGACGGTCATCCACGAGGAACCCCGGTGAGCCGAGCGGCCTACCGGGCGAGCCACCTCGTCGTGGCGCCGCTGGCGAAGGCCGTCTGGCGGCCCACCGTCACCGGGACCGAGAAGGTCCCGCGCAGCGGCGGCGTCATCCTCGCGAGCAACCACCTCTCCTTCATCGACTCCTTCGCCATCCCGATCGTCGCCCCGCGGCCGGTCAGCTTCCTCGCGAAGTCCGACTACTTCACGGGCACCGGGCTCGGCGGCGCGGTGCGCCGTGGGTTCTTCGAGACGATCGAGGCCATCCCCGTCGACCGGCACTCCTCGCGGGCCGCCCAGGAGTCGCTGGACTCCGCGCTCGAGGTGCTGAAGCGGGGGCGCGCCTTCGGCATCTACCCCGAGGGCACCCGCTCCCGTGACGGTCGGCTCTACAAGGGCCGCACCGGGGTCGCCTGGCTCGCGCTGACCGCCGACGTCCCCGTGGTCCCGGTCGGGCTCGTCGGCACCGACCAGGTGCAGCCCGTCGGCAGCAGCTTCCCGCGGCCGGCGAAGGTCCGGGTGGCCTTCGGGGACCCCATCTCCCCGGAGCCGTACCGCGAGATGCCGGCCGGCAAGGCGCGCCGGCTGCTCACCGACGCCGTCATGGACGCCATCGCGGAGCTCACCGGGCAGGAGCGCGCCGACGGCCACAACGAGCTGCCGCCGGAGTCCACCGGCGCTGCCGTCGGCATCTGAGGAGCGGTGCCGTCCCTCGGGGCGCCGCACCTGCCGCGCCGCCTCCGAGGCCGTAGGCTCGGGGTGTGTACGAAGGCGCGGTGCAGGACCTCATCGACGAGCTCGGGCGACTGCCGGGCGTCGGCCCCAAGAGCGCTCAGCGCATCGCCTTCCACCTGCTGCAGGCCGACCCCGCCGACGTCGAACGGCTCACCCACGCGCTGAGCGAGGTCAAGGCCCGCGTCCGGTTCTGCGAGGTGTGCTTCAACGTCGCCGAGGCCGAGCGGTGCCGCATCTGCTCCGACCCGCGCCGGGACGAGACCTCCATCTGCGTCGTCGAGGAGCCCAAGGACGTCGTCGCCATCGAGCGCACTCGCGAGTTCCGCGGCCGCTACCACGTGCTCGGCGGCGCCATCAGCCCGATCGACGGCATCGGCCCACAGGACCTGCGCGTCCGCGAGCTCGTCGCCCGGCTCGGCGACACGAACGTCAGCGAGGTCATCATCGCCACCGACCCCAACCTCGAGGGCGAGGCGACGGCCAGCTACCTCTCCCGGATGCTCCGCGACATCGGCGTTCCCCGGATCAGCAGGCTCGCCTCGGGCCTGCCCGTCGGCGGCGACCTCGAGTACGCCGACGAGGTCACCCTCGGACGGGCCTTCGAGGGACGGAGGCTGCTCGATGCCTGAGACCACGATGCCGGAGACCGCCGAGCCGGTCGCCGCCGACTGGGCCGCCCTCGCCGACGAGACCGCGGACGACGCCCGCACTTACCTGGGGACCGTCCGCGACGTCGCGGCGGGTGCGGCTCCGGACGCCTCGCTGCCGATGCTGCTGCTCGCCCTCTCACAGGTGCTCGTGGCGGGGGCACGTCTCGGCGCGGTCGAGGACGTCGTCCCGGAGGAGCGGTTCGAGCCCGATACCCCGGACCACGAGCTCGCGCCGCTGCGCGAGAACCTCGCCCAGCTCTTCGAGGGCATCGACGAGTACGCCGACGTCGTCGACCCGCTGACCACCCCGGAGCTCGGCGTCGGCTCGGTGTCCAACGACATCGTCGACGTCGCCGCCGCACTCGCCCACGGGTTGGAGCACGCCGAGGCGGGCCGACCGCTCGAGGCACTGTGGTGGTGGCAGTTCAGCTACCTGTCGCACTGGGGCGAGCGGGCGGCATCCGCCCTCCGGGTGGTGCAGACGCTCCTCGCGCACGTCCGCCTGGACGCCGACGACGAGGCGGTCTCCGAGGCGGAGTTCGACGCCCTGCACCCCTGACGCCCGTCGGCGTCGACGGCCGTCCCCGCTACCCAGGTGCGCGGCACGGCGAGCGGGTCGAGTCGGCCGAACGCCCATGGCTGCGATGTCTCGGCACATCGGCACATCGGCACGGCCCGAACCCGACGAGCGCCGTGCCCCGGTGGCGCGCTGCGAGAATGGCGTCGTGACGATGTCCGAGCCCTGGGTCGACCTGCCGGGCCACATCCTCGGGCCGTCGCTGACCGCAGCCGGGCTGGCCGCGTGGGTGCTCAGCGCGAACGGTGAAGAGGAGGCGGCCGGGGCGACCGTCGAGCTCCAGGACGAGCTCGACGAGGCGCTTCGGGCCGGCATCACCGGGCCTGCGCGCGTGTCGCGCGAGACGGCCGAGAGGGCCGTCTCGCTCTGGGAGCGTGCGGCTGGCTTGTTGGAGGCCTGGTCGGCGACGGCGGGCGGCGACCCGCACGCGGACCGTGAAGCCGCCCGGCTCCGGACGAGGGTCGCCAGCCTGCGTCGGGCGCTCGGATCAGCCTGACGCGGCGAGCCTCCTGCACGCCGAGCATGCGACGGCGGTCAGTGGTCGGGCAGGTGACGTCGACCGGAGCGGTTCCTGGCGGCGTCGGTGGCACCGGAACGGGGGTGATCACCCCCGTTCCGGTGCCAGCACGCGCACCACGAACGGGCCGCCGACGATCGTCAGGGCTCCTCGGGCAGCTCGCCGGACTCGACGGCCTCCTTGATGACGTCGCTCGCGTCCCAGTCGTTGACGTGCATCGCGGCCACGACGTCGCCGTCGCGCATCCAGTAGGCCCGGAACTCGCGGTCCTCCAGGCTGCCGTGGACGACGACCTCGTCGTCGGCGCTCGCGTGCCCGACGTACTCCATCCCGAGGTCGTACTGGTCGGTGAAGAAGTACGGCATCTCCTCGTACTCCTCGTCGGCGCCGGCGAGGTTGTGCGCGGCGACCTTGGCCTGCTTGGCCGCGGTGTCCCAGTGCTCGACCCGGAGGCGGTGCCCGAGCCGTGGATGCGCGTGGTTGGCGATGTCCCCGACCGCGTACACGCTGGGCACGGAGGTCCGCAGCCGCGCGTCGACGAGCACGCCGTCGTCCACCGCGAGGCCCGCGGCGTGGGCGAGCTCGACCCGCGGCTTGACGCCCACTCCCGCGACGACGACGTCGGCGCCCTCGAGGTCGGCGGCGGTGACCTCGGCGCCGAGCCGGAGGTCGACGCCGTGCTCACGGTGCAGGTCGGCGAACGTCTCGGCGACGGTAGGCCCGAGGACGCGCTGCAGCGGCAGGTCGTCCATCTCGAAGAGGACGACGTCCGAGCCGGCCGACCGGGCGGCTGCCGCGGCCTCCAGCCCGATCCAGCCGCCGCCCACGACGACGACCTTCCGCCCTTTCCCGAACGCGGCCTTGAGCGCGTCGCTGTCCTCCTTGGTGCGCAGGTAGGACACCGGGACACCGACGTCCTCGGCGATGTCGAGCACGCGCGGCTCGGCCCCGGTGGCGAGGAGCAGCCGCTCGTAGGTGATGTCCCCGCCGGACGTCGTGAGGACGTGGGCGTCGGTGTCGAGCGCGGTGGCGGTGACACCGGTGCGGAGGTCGACCTCGTGATGGGCATACCACTGCGCGGGGTGCACGAGTGCCTTCTCGAAGGGGTCGTCGCCGAGGAGGTAGCCCTTGGAGAGCGGCGGACGCTCGTACGGCGGATGGTCCTCCGCGCCGACGAGGACGACCTGCCCCTCGTAGCCCTGCTCTCTCAGCTCGGTGGCGGCGGTGGCTCCGGCGAGCCCGGCTCCGACGATGACGATCGACATGTCACCAACGCTACGCGGCACCGTCGGCCGGTGGGAGGTCGGCGTCGGGCCCCGGCGGCGCGAGACACGGGTATGTCCACGAGACACGACCTCGGAACCGGTGTCTCGTGGACATTTCGGGGTCACCCCGAAATGTTGAGAGGGCGGGGATCGCGTTCGGGGGTGTGGGCACCCTTCCGGTCCGCGGGGCCCTCGATAGAGTGGTCGGGTCCTCGACGCCTCATCGACCCGGAGTGCCAGCGTGCCGATCGTCGTCCAGAAGTACGGCGGCTCCTCCCTCGCCGACGCCGAGAGCATCAAGCGCGTCGCGAAGCGCATCTCGGAGACCAAGAAGGCCGGCAACGACGTCGTCGTCGCGGTCTCGGCGATGGGTGACACCACCGACGAGCTGCTCGACCTCGCGCAGGAGGTCAGCCCCCTGCCGCCGCCGCGCGAGCTCGACATGCTGATGACCGCGGGCGAGCGCATCTCGATGGCCCTGGTCGCGATGGCCATCACGGACCTGGGGCACAGCGCGCGCAGCTTCACCGGTAGCCAGGCGGGGGTCATCACCGACTCCGTGCACGGCAAGGCGAAGATCATCGACGTCACACCCGGCCGGATCACCGAGGCCCTCGGCAAGGGGCACGTCGTCATCGTCGCGGGGTTCCAGGGCGTCAGCCAGGACACCAAGGAGATCACGACGCTCGGCCGCGGCGGCACCGACACCACCGCGGTCGCGCTCGCGGCCGCCCTCGGCGCCGAGGTCTGTGAGATCTACACCGACGTCGACGGCGTCTTCACGGCCGACCCCCGCATCGTGCCCGCGGCCCGCAAGATCGACCGCATCTCCGCCGAGGAGATGCTCGAGCTCGCGGCCTGCGGCTCCAAGGTGCTGCACCTGCGCAGCGTCGAGTACGCGCGCCGCTTCGACATCCCGATCCACGTCCGGTCCTCGTTCTCGCAGAAGACCGGGACGACCGTCACCGACCAGCCAGCCCCCGAAGGAGATCCCGTGGAAGCCCCGATCATCGCCGGTGTCGCCCACGACCGGAGCGAGGCGAAGATCACCGTCGTCGGCGTCCCGGACCGCACGGGCATGGCCGCCAAGATCTTCGAGACGGTCGCCGGCGCGGAGATCAACATCGACATGATCGTCCAGAACGTCTCCGGCACGGAGACGGGGCTGACCGACATCTCGTTCACCCTCCCCAAGAGCGACGGCCCCACCGCCGTGCAGGCGCTCCAGAAGATCCAGGCCGAGGTCGGGTTCATCCGGATCCAGTACGACGACCAGGTCGGCAAGCTGAGCCTCGTCGGGGCGGGCATGCGCTCCAACCCCGGGGTCAGCGCCACCTTCTTCAGCGCCCTCGCCGCGGCCGGGGTGAACATCGAGATGATCTCGACGTCCGAGATCCGGGTCTCCGTGGTCACCCGTGAGGAGCGCCTCGACGACGCGGTGCGGGCCGTGCACACCGCCTTCGGCCTCGACTCCACCGATGGTGAGGCGGTCGTCTACGGCGGAACCGGTCGCTGACGTGTCCGCCGAGCAGCCGCGTCGGTCCGACGGCCCCACCCTCGGGGTCGTCGGTGCAACGGGTGCCGTCGGCCGCGTCGTGCTCCAGGTCCTCCCGATGCGGCGCCAGCACTGGGGGACGGTGCGGGTCGCCGCGGGTGACGAGGACGTCGGCAGCACGGTCCGGCTCGGCGAGGAGGAGATCGTCGTCGAGGCCCTGACGGCGGAGTTCTTCGAAGGGCTCGACGTCGCGATCTTCGACATCCCGCCGACCATCGCCCGCGAGTGGGTCGAGCTCGCCGCGGCGCGGGGGGTCGTCTCGATCGACAACAGCACGATCTTCCGTACCGAGCCCGACGTCCCGCTCGTCGTGCCCGAGGTCAACAGCCACCAGGTGCGGGACCGTCCCCGCGGGATCATCGCGAACCCCGGCGCCACGGTGATGACGATGATCGACGCGCTGGCCGTGCTCCACGGCGGCTGGGAGCTGACCGACCTCGTGGTGACGACCTTCCAGGCGGCCTCCGGTCTCGGTCGCGCCGGGATGCAGCGGCTGCACGACGAGCTCGACGTCGTCCACGGCGACCGTGAGCTCGGGACCCGCCCCGGTGACGTGCGGCGGCTCGTCGAGCACGAGATCGGCACCGACTCGCCCTTCCCCGCGCCGCTCGTGCTCAACGTCGTGCCCTTCGTCGGGCACCACGTCGGCGACGGCTGGACGTCCGAGGAGCTCAAGGTGCGGGACGAGGTCCGCAAGATCCTCGACCTCCCCGAGCTGCCCGTCGCCGCGACGTGCGTCCGCGTCCCCGTCGTGTCGTCGCACTCGGTCACGGTGCACGCCACCTTCGCGGGCCGGATCAAGGTCGCCGAGGCCCGCCAGGCGCTCGTCGAGGCCCCGGCCGTGGTCGTGCTCGACGACCCGGACGAGCCGGAGTTCCCTACCCCCAACGACGTCGTCGGCGCCGACCCGCGCTTCGCCGGGCGCATCCGCCAGTGCGCCGACTCGCCGACGACCCTCGACCTCTTCATGTGCGGGGACAACTTGCGCAAGGGTGCCGCGCTCAACATGCTGCAGACCGCCGAGCTCGTCGCCGCCGACCTCTGACCCGGCCCACGGGTCTCTCGACTGCTGCCGGAACCTCCACCGGCCGGCGCCGTTTCCCATCGTGACCGGGGTCACGCGGACGGTCCGGACCTTGCCATGATGGGAGGGCCGTAGCGTCCGCCCACGAAGGAGCCCGCACCCATGACCGTTCGCACCGTCGCCATGCTCACCGCCGGTGGACTGGCCCCGTGCCTGTCGTCGGCCGTCGGAGGCCTCATCGAGCGGTACACCGAGGTCGCGCCGGACGTGCGGATCATCGCGTACGTGAACGGCTACTACGGGCTGCTCAAGGGCGACTACGTCGAGGTCACCCCGGAGGTGCGCGAGAACGCGCACCGCCTGCACCGCTTCGGCGGCAGCCCGATCGGCAACAGCCGGGTCAAGCTGACCAACGCGAATGACTGCGTGCAGCGCGGGCTCGTCCAGGAGGGCCAGGACCCGCTGCACGTCGCCGCCGAGCAGCTGACGGCCGACGGTGTCGACGTCCTCCACACCATCGGCGGGGACGACACGAACACCACCGCCGCCGACCTCGCCGCGTACCTCCACGAGAACGACTACGAGCTCACCGTCGTGGGCCTGCCGAAGACGATCGACAACGACGTCGTACCGATCCGGCAGAGCCTCGGGGCCTGGACCGCCGCCGAGCAGGGCAGCCGCTACGCGCAGAACATCGTCGCCGAGCACTCCTCGAACCCGCGGATGCTCATCGTCCACGAGGTCATGGGCCGACACTGCGGGTGGCTCACGGCCGCCACGGCCGCCGAGTACCACCGCTGGGTCGGCGAGCAGGAGTACGTCCCGGCCATCGGCAACGACCCGCGCCGCTGGGACGTCCACGCCGTCTTCGTCCCGGAGCGCCCGATCGACATCCAGGGTGAGGGGGCCCGGCTGCGCGCGGTGATGGACGAGATCGGCTGCGTCAACATCTTCCTCAGCGAGGGCGCCGGGGTCTCCGAGGTCGTCGCCGAGCTCGAGGCCGCCGGCCAGGAGGTCCCGCGCGACCCGTTCGGGCACGTCCAGCTCGACAAGGTGAACCCCGGTGCCTGGTTCGCCAAGCAGTTCGCCGAGGTCCTCGGCGCCGAGAAGACCATGGTGCAGAAGTCCGGCTACTACTCGCGCTCGGCCGCCGCCAACGACCGCGACCTCGCGCTCATCAAGGAGTGCACCGACCTCGCCGTGGACGCCGCCCTGCGCGGGGAGCCCGGTGTCGTCGGCCACGACGAGGAGCGCGGCGACGAGCTGCGGCCCATCGAGTTCCCGCGGATCGCCGGTGGGAAGGCGTTCGACGCCTCCGTGCCGTGGTTCACCGAGCTCCTGGGGTCCATCGGCCAGGCGTGACCCGGTGCGCGGATGAGGGAGACGACGGGGCTCGTCGACGGCTGGTGGGTGGCGGTCGTCGTCTACGCCGTGCTCCTCGTGGGGCAGCGGCTCCACCGGGCCCGGTCCTGGCGTCCCCCGGAGTGGCCCGACGCCGACTACGGCTGGAAGGTGACGCACCTGCACTGGGTGCCGTTCCACGTCCTGGACGTCGTCTTCGGGGTTCCGCTCGTGTTCGCGGTGCTCATCGCTCTGATCGCGATCTGAGCTTGCCCCTCGCCCAGCCGGTGTCCTCGGGGGGAACTCCCGAGGACACCGGCGCGGCGGGCGGCCGGTCGAGGATTCCGACGGCCCGCCGCTTGGGCGGCACGGGCAATTCCCATCGAGGCCCGTGGTGGGTGTGCACCGTCCCCTGCGACGGTCACCACTGATAATTCTGCTGGTACGGCGACCGAAAGTAAGTGGGGCAGCCTTGCCAGTCTGGTGTGGTGTCTGCACCACCCCCGGGCGCGGGGTCAGTTCCCGACGGCCGTCCCGAGCGGGAAACGCCCCGAGATCGTCGTCCCCTGACCCCGGGCGGAGGCGATGCTCAGCTCGCCGCCCGCGGACTGCACACGGTCGCGCATCCCGGTCAGTCCGTGGCTCGTCCCCTTGGCGTCGAGGTCGAAGCCCAGCCCGTCGTCGGCGACGCTGAACCGCAGGCCGCCGTCGATGTCGGAGTCGTCGTCGTGCACCAGGACGGTGATCCGCTTCCCGCCGCAGTGCTTGTCGGCGTTCTGCATCGCCTCGAGGCAGCAGAAGTAGACCGCCGCCTCGACCGCCTTGGTGTGCCGGGTGCCCAGCTGGACGTCGACCGTGCACGGCAGGGACGTCCGCCGTGCGGCGGCCGGCAGCGCTCCGGGCAGGCCGCGCTCCTCGAGGATCGGCGGGTAGATGCCGTGGGCCAGGACACGCAGCTCGCGGATCGCCTCGTTCAGCTGCTCCTGCAGGTCGACGGACAGCTCACGGGCCTTCTCGGGGTCGCTGTAGATCGACCGCCGGATGCGCCCGAGGTCGACGGCGAGCGTCGCGAGCCGCTGCTGGGCGCCGTCGTGGAGGTCGCGCTCCAGGGCGCGGCGGGCGTCGAGGGCGGCGTCGGCCAGGCGGGCCCGGGACTGCTGCAGCTCGAGGGTGTGCCGGGCCATCCGCACCATGTAGTCGCGCAGCGCGGCGACGAGGATCCCCGCGACGAGCATCGTGAAGACGCCGACGAGGAGCGGCACCCCGGGGATGTCGGGGTGGTCGGCGTTCCAGGCGTGCCGGCGCCACTCGCCGACGAGGACGAGCCCGCCCGTGAGCCCGATCGTCGCCGCGAGCACGACCGACCGGGTCCGCAGCCGGAACACGTCGGTGAGGACGAGGGAGGGCACGTGGAGCACCAGCAGCCCGACCGGCGTGATGATCGGCATGTACCAGACGAGGCTCGCCGCGATGACCCAGGTCGTGGGGATCGCCACGGTCGCGGCGGTCCGCAGGAACTTGATGAGGGCGAACCCGAGCGCCACCGCGAACGAGGCGCCGCCCGCGGCGAGGGTCACGACGATCGAGTGCAGCGTGGCGGACGGCCCGACCCGGAGGTCGAGCAGGGCCAGGCTGCCGGCTGCCATGAGCACGGCGATCATGCTGGCCGCGATGTAGGCGATGACGTGGTGCACCCCGGACCGGGTGGTGCGCAGGAGGCGGCTGCGCTCCGAGCGCCGGGTCGCCGGGGTCTCGTCGAGCGTGGAGCCCCACGGGATCAGGGCTCTGAGCCGGGCGGCACGACGCGCCTTGCGCGCCTCGATCCGGGCGGCCCTCCGGGCCTTCGACGCCTCGACACGGGAGGGTGGCTGTTCAGCCACCTCCGCCTCGTCCCCGCTCCGTCGGAGCGATGTCGGTGGTGTCGGCGAGGTAGAGCAGGACCGCGGCGACGCGGCGGTGGGTGTCGCCCTCGGGGAGGTCGAGCTTGGCGAAGATGGAGTTGATGTGCTTCTCGACGGCCCGGGAGGTGACGTGCATGGCGGCCGCCACGCCGGCGTTCGAGGCACCGGTCGCGATGAGGCCGAGCACCTCGCGCTCACGAGGGGTCAGCCGGGCCACGGGGCTCTCCGCGAAGCGCATCCGGTGGCTCATCAGGGCGTCGACGACCAGGGGGTCGATGACGCTCTCGCCGCGTCGCACGGTCACGAGGGCGTCGACGATCTGGTCGACGTCGGACACCCGCTCCTTGAGCAGGTAGCCGCGGCGCTGGCTGCCGGCGGCGACGAGGGCGAGGGCGTGCTCGGCGTCGGCGTGCTGGGACAGGACGACGACACCGAGACCCGGGTGCGTGGTCCGGAAGCGCTCGGCCGCGCGAATGCCCTCGTCGGTGTGGCCTGGGGGCATCCGGATGTCGGCGAGGACGACGTCGGGGCTGCTCTGCTCGACGGCCGAGACGAGCGAGTCGTGGTCGTCGGCCTCGACGACCTCGTCGATGTCGGGGTGTTCCGACAGCAAGGCGGCGAGACCGTGCCGCAACAACACACTGTCCTCGGCCAGAACGACACGCATGCCCATGCTGGCATCGTATTGAGCCCCCGTACCCTTCTCCGCGCCGACCTGCCAAGACGGCACGTTCGGCCGACCTGGGCCCAGGGCATGATGGGGCCCGATGCTCTCGCACCTGTTCCTCACACCCGACGAGCGCGCCAACCCGGACACGCGCGTCGACGCGGTCCATCCCGACGGGGTCGCGTGGAGCACGGGCAACCGGGTGCGGCCGATCGTCCACGGCGCTCCGTACTTCGCCGAGCTCGCCGAGCGGCTGGCCGGGACCGGCCCTGGTGACCTCGTCCTCTTCGCGGACTGGCGGGGCGACCCCGACCAGCAGCTGACGGACGACCCGGAGGTCACCCTCGGCGCCACGCTCGCCGCGGCCGCCCGTCGCGGCGCGGTCGTCCGGGGGCTCCTGTGGCGGTCGCACTGGCGCCGGCTCGGGTACCACGCCGACCGGGCCTGGGCCCTCGGGGCCCGGATCGACGCCGCCGGGGGCCAGTGCCTGCGCGACATGCGGGTGGCGCCGGGCGGCTCGCACCACCAGAAGCTCGTCGTCGTCCGGTACCGGGACGACCCGGTCCGGGACATCGCGTACGTCGGCGGGATCGACCTCTGCCACAGCCGCCGCGACACGGCCGCGCACGAGGGCGACCCCCAGCAGGTCGCGATGCCGCAGGTGTTCGGGCCGAGGCCGCCGTGGCACGACGTGCACTGCGCGATCCAGGGCCCGGCGGTCCACGACGTCGAGACGAGCTTCCGGGAGCGCTGGGAGGACGGCACGCCGCTCACCCTCAACCCCGGCCGGCTGGCCTCGAGCCTCGCGCAGGGTGAGGACCTCGAGCCCGAGCCGCTGCCCGAGCAGGCTCCGCCCCCGCCGGCGGTCGACGACGGGCACGAGGCGGTCCAGGTGCTGCGCACCTACCCGCGCCTGCGGCCCGTCGGCCACGACTTCGCGTCCGACGGCGAGCAGAGCATCGCCCGCGGGAACGGCAAGGCGCTCCGGGCCGCCCGGCGGCTCGTCTACCTGGAGGACCAGTTCCTGTGGTCCGAGGAGGTGGGCCGTCACTTCGGCGACGCGCTGCGCCGCAACCCGGAGCTGCGGCTCGTCGTCGTGCTCCCGATCGTGCCGGACGTCGACGGTGCGCTCTCGCTGCCGCCCCAGCTCCACGGCCGCTCGCTCGCGATGGACCTGCTGCTCGACGCCGGCGGCGACCGCGTGGCCCTTTACGGCCTGACCAGCCCGGCAGGGTTCCCGGTGTACGTCCACTCCAAGGTGTGCGTCGTCGACGACGTCTGGGTCAGCGTCGGGTCGGACAACTTCAACCGCCGCTCCTGGACGAACGACTCCGAGCTCTCGGTGGCCGTCCAGGACGAGCGGCAGGCCTTGGACGGCGGCCCCGCGCCCCGGGACTCCTTCGCGCTCCGCCTGCGCCGAGAGCTCGTCGCCGAGCACGTCGGGCTGGACCCGGCCGAGGTGCCGGACGACCCCGACGCGGTCTGGGACCTCATGGCGAGCACGGCCGACGCCCTCGACGCCTACTACGGCGACAGCGGACCGTCCCGCGGCCGGGTGCACGTCCCCCGTCCCAAGGCCCCCTTCAAGGGCACTGCCGTCCGATGGCGGCGGCGGGGAAGCGCGGCGGTCGTGGGGACGGACGCGGAGCGGCCACCGGGTCGCCTGCGCCGGCTCGGGCCGCCCGAGCTCTCCCGCCTCCAGCGGCTCTGGGCGCCACGGCTCTACGACGTCATCGACCCGAACGGCCCGCTCGGCCTCGACGCCGGTGTGCCGGAGGCCGCCGAGCGCTGACCCGTGGGGCCCGACGGCGATTCGGACGGCGCGCGCCGGTGTGGGAGTCTGGCGTGCGTGCCCGACGCCCCCGCCACCGACTTCCGTCCGGTCGTCCTCGGCGGTGACATCACCGCCTACACCCTCGTCCGGACGTTCCACGAGGCCTACGGCGTGCGCCCGCTCGTCGTCAACATGACCGACGGCGGGCCCGTCGCGCTCTCGACGGTCTGCGACCACGAGTACGTCGAGGGCCTCGAGAACGAGGAGGTCTTCGTCCGCACCCTCGAGCGGGTGGGCCGCGAGCACGGCGGCGAGGGTCGCCCGGCGCTCCTGCTCGTCGCGGCGGGCGACTGGTACGTGCGGATGATCATCGAGCACAAGGACACGCTCGCGGCCTGGTTCACCATCCCGTACATCGACCTCGACCTGCTCGACCGCATCGTCCGCAAGGACGTCTTCTACGGGATCCTCGACGAGGTCGGGGTGCCGCACCCGGACACCGTCGTCGTCGACATGGGCGCCGACGCCGGCGAGGAGCGCGACCTGCCGTTCACCTTCCCGGTCGTCGCCAAGCCGGCCGACAGCGCGCTGTACCACTACGCGTCCTTCGAGGGGAAGAAGAAGGTCTACGTCTGTGACACCCCGGAGGAGCTGGCCGACACCCTCCGCCGGGTCCGGGCCAGCAGCTACGACGGCAACTTCTTGCTCCAGGACTTCGTGCCCGGTGACGACACGAACATGCGGGTCCTCACGTGCTACTCCGACCGGGACGGGAAGGTCCGTTTCGGGTCGGTCGGGCACGTGCTGCTCGAGGAGCACCACCCGCTCGCCATCGGCAACCCGTGCGTCATCATCACCACCGAGATCGACGAGGTCGTCGAGCAGGCCAGGCGCTTCCTCGAGCACATCGGGTACGTCGGGTTCTCGAACTTCGACCTCAAGTACGACCGGCGCGACGGCACGTACAAGTTCTTCGAGATCAACGTGCGCCTCGGCCGCTCCAACTTCTACGTGACCGCCGGGGGTGACAACGTCTCGGAGTGGTACGTGCGCGACTGGGTGCGGCACGAGCCGATGGAGGGGCTGGAGATCGCGCGCGGGGAGCATCTCTTCGCGTTCGTGCCGCGGTACGTCGTGCGGCACTACGTGCTCGACAAGCCGCTGCGGGACAAGGCGCTCGGGCTGATGCGCGCGGGCCGCGCGAGCGACCCCAACCGCTACGCCCCCGACCTCACGCTCAAGCGGCGCGCGTACAACCTCGCCTACCACGTGAACCAGGTGCGCAAGTTCCGCCGCCACTTCACGGACCGCCGATGAGCCCCGAGGTGCCGGTGCACGGCGAGCCCGGCGGCGTGCTCGGCGGGCTGGGCCCGGCCGCGACCGTCCACTACCTGCGCCGCGTCATCGAGCTCACCGACGCCTCGCGCGACCAGGACCACGTCGACCTCCTCGTCTGGCAGCACGGGTCGGTCCCGGACCGCACCGGCTTCCTCCGCGGCGAGAACGAGAGTCCCGAGGCGATGCTCGTCGCCGACGCGCAGGCCCTCGAACGAGCGGGCGCGACGTTCGTCGCCATCCCGTGCAACACCGCCCTCGTCTGGGTGGAGCAGATGCGCGCCTCCGTCGGCATCGAGGTCCTCGACACCGTCGACGAGACCGTCCTCGCCGCGCAGCAGGCCGTACCCGGGCTGCGCCGGCTGGGCGTCCTCGCCACCGACGGCACCCTCTCCGCCGGCACCTACGCGGCGTCGGCGAAGCGGCTCGGCGTCGATCTCGTCCTGCCGGACGCCGAGGTGCAGCGCGAGGTCATGGCGGTCATCTACGACGGCGTGAAGGCCGGCCGGCCGGTGCCGCGCGAGCGTTTCGACGCCCTCGTCACGCACCTGCTCGAGCGAGGCGCGGAGGCCGTCGCCCTCGGCTGCACCGAGCTGTCCGTGCTGCGCGGCGAGCTGCGCGCCGAGCACCCGCTCGTCGTCGACTCGATCGACGCCGTCGCCGTCGCGACGATCCGCCGTGCCGGGCGGCCGCTGCGCGGCTGACGTACACGCGGGTCAGGTGGACTCGCGGACGACGAGCGTCGGCTCCAGCACGCTCGTGCGCTGGACCGGGGAGCGGTCGGCGATCTGGTCGAGGAGAAGCCGCGCCATCTCCGAGGCCATGTCCTCGACGGGCTGGCGGACCGTGGTCAGGGCCGGATGCGCGAGAGCCGCGGCCGGGGAGTCGTCGAAACCGACGACGGCGAGGTCCTCGGGGACGCCGAGGCCGCGCTCCCGGGCGGCGCGCACGGCACCGATGGCCATGAGGTCGTTGGCGGCGAAGAGGCCGTCGACACGGGGGTGGTCGTCGAGCACGCGCCGGGCGGCCGCGGCGCCCGACTCGACGGTGAACTCGCCGTCGGCGCGTCCGAGCACCTCGGCGCCGCGCTCCACGGCCGCCTCGACGAAGCCCTCGACGCGCTCGGCCGCCGCTGCCACCTGGAGACGCTCCGGGAGCCCCAGGACGGCAAGGCGTCGGCGGCCCCGGTCGACGAGGTGCCCGGCAGCCAGTGCCCCTCCGTCGGCGTTCGCGACATCCACCCAGCTGACCCGCGACCTGTGCCGGGGACGGGCGAACCGGACGAGCGGCCGTCCCGTGGCGAGGAGGGCCTCGGGCAGCGGGTCGTCGCCGCTCAGGGGAACCAGCAGGGTGCCGTCGACATGTCCTCGGCTCACGAAGGACACGACCTGCTGCCGGGTCCGGACGGCGTCGGCCAACATGAGGACCGGGTGGACGTCGCGGGGGCGCAGCTCACGGATCGCCCCGCCCACCACCCGCCCGAAGAAGGGGTCGGAGAGCATCGCGCCGAACTGGTCGGGTGCGTCCTTCGGGTCGGTCCCGGAGATGACCACGGCGACGGTGTCCGTGCGTCGCGTGACCAGGGAGCGAGCCGCGCGGTTCGGCACGTAGCCGACCTCCGCGACCGCGGCGAACACCTTGGCCTGGAGGTCGGCGGCCACCCGGCGCTCGTGGTTGACGACGCGCGACACCGTGGCCCGGGAGACGCCGGCGACGCGCGCCACGTCCTCGAGCGTCGGTGCCCTCTCGTCCATGCGTTCCACGGTATCAATGGGAGAGCGCTCTCCCAGGGAATGAGACGGTAGCCGGCAAGAGTTCACCTCCAGCGGTTGTCCTTCCGCACGAAGTGTGCGCATACTCGCCGACAAGGTGATGGAGCGCTCTCCCGAATGTTCCGCACCACCTGCGTAGCCAGATCAGGGACGCCACGCCTGCGGTACGGCTCGGTCACGAGCCGGTCGCGGCCGACGCGAGAGGCAGCCGCATGGTCCATCCGCTCAGACTCGGGACACTTCCCGCCGTCCTCACGACCCTGGGGGTCGCGGGGGCGGTCCTGTCCGCCCCGGCGGCCGCACTCGGCAGCGCCGCCGCCGGGTGCTCGGCCGAGAACGCCGCGCTCGGGCGCCCCGCCCAGGCGTCGTCGTCCGAGAACCCCGACTACTACCCCGCGTCGTCCGCGGTCGACGGCGACGCGAGCACCCGGTGGTCCAGCGCCGCGACCGACGACGAGTGGCTCCGGGTCGACCTCGGGGCCGTCACCGACATCTGCGGGGTCGAGATCGACTGGGAGAGGGCCTACGGCAGCGCCTACGAGGTCCAGGTCTCCGACGACGCGCAGGAGTGGGCCACGCTGGAGGCGGTGACCGACGGCGACGGCGGGACGGACACCCTCGCGGTCGACGGTCGCGGCCGCTACGTCCGGCTCCTCGGCACGACGCGAGCCACCGGCTACGGCTACTCGGTGTGGGAGCTCGCCGTCCACACCGACGAGGACGCCGCCGAGCCGCCCACCGACCCGGAGGACCCCGACGACCCCACGGACCCGTACCCGGACTACGTGAACCCCGGATGGCCGGGCACGACCGGCCCGCTGACCGAGCCGAGCCACGTCGAGGTGGTGCGTCACGGCCAGGGCTGGCGCCTGGAGGTCGACGGGCAGCCCTACACGGTGCGCGGGCTCACCTGGGGGCCGTCCCCCGACGAGGCCGACGAGTACATGCCCGGCCTGGCGGAGATGAACGCCAACACGACCCGGACCTGGGGCACCGGCCCGGACACGGCCGCGCTCCTCGACTCCGCTGCCGCCCACGGCATCCGCGTCGTCATGGGCTTCTGGCTCGTCCCCGGCGGCGGTCCGGGGTCCGGGGGCTGCGTCTCCTACCAGGGGGACACCGAGTACGAGGCCGACACCCGCGCGCACATCCTCGAGATGGTCGAGCGGTACCAGTCGCATCCCGGTGTCCTCATGTGGAGCGTCGGCAACGAGTCGATCCTCGGCCTGCAGAACTGCTACTCGGGTGCCGAGCTCGAGGCCGAGCGCACCGCGTACACACAGTTCGTCAACGACATGGCCGTCGCGATCCACGACATCGACCCCGACCACCCCGTCAGCTCGACCGACGCCTGGACCGGCGCCTGGGACTACTACGCGAAGAACTCCCCCGACCTCGACCTGCTCCAGGTCAACTCCTACGGCGGTGTCTGCGACGTCGCCGACACCTGGGAGGAGGGTGGCTACGACAAGCCGTACCTCGTCACCGAGGGCGGGGCTGCCGGCGAGTGGGAGGTCCCGGACGACGTCAACGGCGTCCCCGACGAGCCCACCGACGTCGAGAAGGCCGCCGCGTACGTCGACTCGTGGCGGTGCATCATGGAGCACGAGGACGTCGGACTGGGTGCGACCTTCTTCCACTACGGCACCGAGGGCGACTTCGGCGGGGTCTGGTTCAACGTCGTCCCCGGCGGCAACAAGCGGCTCGGCTACTACGCCCTCGCCAAGACGTGGGGCCGCGACATCGGCGCCATGAACACCCCGCCGCAGTTCCGTGACCTGACGGTCGAGGGCGACGTCACCGCCGTCGAGGCCGGGTCCACGGTGCGGCTCACGGCGGACGTCGTCGAGCCCGACGGCGACCCGCTCACCTACGTCGTCTCCCTCAACAGCAAGTACGTCGACGGTGCCGGCGGGCTGGCCCACCAGGACGCTGCGCAGCCGGAGCCGGGAGTGCTCGAGATCACCGCACCGGAGCGGCCGGGGGTCTGGAAGGTCTACGTCTGGGCCGAGGACGGCGAGGGAAACGTCGGTGTCGAGACCCGTTCGTTCCGGGTGACCCCGCCAGGGGTCGAGGGCACCAACGCAGCCCTCGGCAAGCCCGCCACGGCCTCGAGCTTCGATCCCTGGAACGGTGACTTCAGCCCGAAGCAGGCGGTCGACGGAGACCTCGCGACCCGCTGGGCGAGCGACTGGGACGACGACGAGTGGATCCAGGTCGACCTCGGCTCGACGACGTCGTTCGACCACGTCCAGCTGGTCTGGGAGGCCGCCTACGGCACGGCCTACGACGTTCAGGTGTCCGACGACGGCAGCACATGGAGCACGGTCCGGGCGGTCACCGACGGCGACGGCGGGGTGGACGACCTCGACGTCACCGCGTCCGGCCGTTACGTGCGTCTCGCGCTGCACGCACGCGGCACGCAGTACGGCTACTCGCTCTACGAGCTGGGGGTCTACACGTCCTGACCCATCGGCCGACGGGCCGCCACACGCCCCGGTCCCGGACGGCGCATCCCCGTCCGGGCCGGACCTCCCCCGCACCACCCGACGAAGGAGACACGCATGACCGCCACGCACCGCACCTCGTCCCCGGCGCGCGCGACAGGGTCGCCACCCGGGCTCCACCGACGGGGGCTGCGACCGCGGCCGCTCGCGGCCGTCGCGCTGGCCGGCGCACTCGTCACGGCCGGTGTCCTCGCGGCTCCTCCCGCGGGCGCGGCCGACAGCGAGCTCATCTCGCAAGGGCACCGCGCGTTCTCGTCCTCGACCGAGGGTGCGGGCACCGCAGCCCGCTTCGCGGTCGACGGCGACCCCTCGACCCGGTGGTCGAGCGAGTTCTCCGACGAGCAGTGGCTACGGGTCGACCTCGGCGCACCGGCGCACCTCGACGAGGTCGTCCTCCAGTGGGAGGCCGCCTACGGAGCGCAGTACGCCATCCAGGTCTCGGACGACGGCGCGTCGTGGTCGACGGTGGCCTCCGTGACCGACGGTGACGGCGGGACCGACACCCTCGACGTCGACGCCGAGGGGCGGTACGTGCAGATGCTCGGGCAGCGCCGCGGCACCGGCTACGGGTACTCGCTCTTCGAGCTCCAGGTGTTCGGCACCGGAGGCGCGCCGGTCGACGACGACGAGCCGCCGGTGTTCGACGACGAGGTGACACACCACGAGTTCCAGGCGAACTGCACGGCCGCCCACCTCGAGAGCGACGACCCGATCGTCTACCCCGGCCAGCCGGGGCGCTCGCACCTGCACACCTTCATCGGGAACACGAGCACCGACGCCGATACGACGATCGAGTCGCTCTTCGCCCACCCCGAGACGACGTGCACCAACCCCAAGGACCACTCCGCGTACTGGTTCCCGAGCATCTACGACGGAGACACCCCGGTCGAGCCCACCATCCACGAGACCGTCTACTACAAGGCCGGCATCGAGGACTACCGCAGCGTCCAGCCCTTCCCGGAGGGCCTGCGTTTCGTCGCGGGCGACATGATGGCCACCCCGGACTCCTTCCGCGACGCGCCCGGCGCGGTCGAGGGCTGGGAGTGCGGTGACCTCTCGAAGCAGTGGTCCATCCCCGACCACTGCACGCCGGGGACGCAGCTGAACATCCGCTACCAGGCCCCGAGCTGCTGGGACGGGGTCAACCTCGACTCGCCGGACCACCAGAGCCACATGGCGTACCCGGTGAGCGGTGAGTGCCCGCTCGACCACCCGGTGCCCGTGCCGATGCTCGAGTTCAAGATCGCCTGGCCGGTGAGCGGGGACATGACCCAGGTCCGGCTGGCGTCCGGCTCGGACCAGTCGTGGCACTACGACTTCATGAACGCCTGGGAGCCGGAGATCCTCGACGCCCTCGTCACGCACTGCATCAACGGCGGGCTCCAGTGCAACCCGCGCGGCTACGACCAGTACAAGCCGCACCGTGGTGCAGCGCTCACCGAGGACTACGAGCTCCCGTGACCACCACCTCGGCCCGGGGGGGGGGCCCCCCCGGGGGGCGGGGGGGGGGGGGGGGGGGGGGGGGCCCCGCCCGCCGCCGCGGAGCCCGCGCTGCTCTCCCGCGGGGCGCCGGTCTCGGCGTCCTCGGTGGAGACCCCCGACTACACCCCGGCCGCCGCGGGGGTCGACGGCGACCTCGCGACGCGATGGGCCAGCGAGCGGGACGACGACGAGTGGATCGAGGTGGACCTCGGCGAGGTCGCGACCCTCGAGCGGCTCGACCTCACGTGGGAGGCCGCGTACGGCAGCGCCTACGACGTCCTCGTCTCCGACGACGGCGAATCCTGGACGACCGCGGAGTCCGTGACGGGTGGCGACGGAGGCACCGACACGGTGGCCCTGGACGCCACCGGTCGGTACCTGCGCGTCCGAGGCGTCACCCGCGGCACCGGCTACGGGTACTCGCTCTGGGAGCTCGAGGTGTTCGGCACCGCGGGCACCGGCGGTCCCGGCGACCCGCCGCCCGGCGGGGAGGTCGAGACCGGTGGCGACCTCGGGCCCAACGTCCACGTGTACGACGCGTCGACTCCGGTGCAGACGATCCAGTCCGAGCTCGACGCCGCGTTCCAGCAGCAGGAGCGCGACCAGTTCGGGGAAGGGCGCCACCAGTTCCTCTTCAAGCCGGGGACCTACCCGGTGCACGCGCACGTCGGGTTCTACACCTCGGTGAGCGGCGCGGGGCGCGATCCCGACGACGTGGACGTCACCGGCGGCGTCTGGGCCGACGCCCAGTGGTTCGACGGCAACGCGACGCAGAACTTCTGGCGCTCGGTCGAGAACCTCAAGGTCACGCCGAGCACCGGCGACGACCGATGGGCGGTCTCGCAGGCCGCGCCGATGCGCCGGGTGCACGTGGACGGTGCGCTGTCGCTGCACTCCTCCGCCTACGGCTGGGCGTCCGGCGGCTACATCGCCGACTCGCGCGTCGAGGGCCAGGTCAACGGCTACACCCAGCAGCAGTGGTACACCCGCGACTCCACGCTCGCGGGCGGCTGGGACGGGGTGCTGTGGAACATGGTCTACTCCGGGGTCGAGCACGCCCCGGCGAGCACCTTCCCGGACCCCGCCGTGACGACGCTCGCGACGACCGGCGTCATCCGCGAGAAGCCGTACCTGTACTGGGACGAGGAGGCCGACGACTGGGCCGTCTTCGTGCCCGAGCTGCGTGACGGCACTCGCGGCACGACCTGGGCGACCGGCTCGACCCCGGGCACGTCGGTCCCGCTCGACCGCTTCTACGTCGCTCGTCCGGACGCCGAGGAGTGGAAGATCAACGCCGCGCTCGACCAGGGGCTGAACGTCCTGTTCACCCCGGGCGTCTACCGCCTCCAGGACACGGTCCGGGTCACCAGGCCGGACACCGTCGTCCTGGGTCTCGGGTACGCGACGATCGTCCCGGAGGCCGGGCAGACGGCCATGACCGTCGCCGACGTCGACGGCGTGACCGTCGCGGCGCTGCTCTTCGACGCCGGGGAGACCGAGTCACCCGCCATGCTCGAGGTCGGCCCGGACGGTGCCTCGGCGGACCACGCCGACGACCCGATCGCCCTGCACGACGTGTTCGTCCGGGTCGGTGGCGCCGTCGCCGGCAAGGTGATCGACGGGGTCGTCGTCAACGCCGACGACACGATCGTCGACCACGTCTGGTCCTGGCGCGGTGACCACGGCACCGGCATCGGGTGGGACGTCAACACCGCCGACCGCGGGTTCGTCGTGAACGGTGACGACGTCAGCGCGTACGGGCTGTTCGTCGAGCACTACCAGAAGTACAACACCCTGTGGACGGGCGAACGCGGACGAACGGTTTTCTACCAGAACGAGCTCCCGTACGACCCTCCGAGCGAGGCGGCGTGGACCCATGACGGCGTCCGCGGGTACGCCGCCTACAAGGTGGCCGACGGCGTGCGCGAGCACGAGGCCTGGGGCCTGGGGTCCTACTGCGTCTTCACGACCGACGACACGATCACCGTCGACAACGGGTTCGAGGTCCCGGACACCCCCGGCGTGCGGATGCACTCGCTGCTCACCGTGTCGCTCGGCGGCAAGGGGACCTACGCGCACGTGATCAACGGCGTCGGACCCGAGGCGTCCGGCACCGAGACGGTGCCGGCGAAGGTCACCGAGTACAGCGACCACCGCTGGTCCTGACCCAGTCGGGACACCCGCGCACGGGTGGAGGTCCTCGGGGCGGGAGCCGGCCCCGAGGACCGGCCTGCGTGTGGTGGCGGCCGGGACGGTGTCGTGCGGGTAGTGCCTGCTGTACCCCGAAGACTCCAGTGGGCGGGATGGGGCCCGGGCGGCCGAGCGAGCACCGTGGAGGTGTCACAGACCACCGACCTGGATCAGGAGTCCGGACCATGACACGCTCCCGTGCCGCCGCCGTCGCCACGACGCTCGCGGCCTCCCTCGTCGCCCCGCTGCTCGGCGTCGCGACGCCCGCCCTCGACACCGCAGCCGCACGCACGCCGGGTTCGCATCCCGGCGTCACCGGCCGTGACCACCGCGGGCCGTCGGACCGCTCGCACACCGCCGACGAGGTCCAGCAGGCGCTCGACCGGCTCGTCTCCGAGGACGGGTTCCCCGGCGCGGCCGCTGCCGTGCGGGACGCCGACGGGAAGGTCCGGACCTACACCGCGGGGGTGTCCGACCTCGAGACCCGCGCCCCGATGACGGCGGACGGCCGGGTGCGGATCGCGAGCAACACGAAGATGTTCACGGCGACGGTCGTCCTCCAGCTCGTCGGGGAGGGGAAGGTCGACCTCGACGAGCCCGTCGAGACCTACCTCCCGGGCATCGTCCGGGGCAACGGCAACGACGGCCGCGAGATCACCGTGCGCAACCTGCTCCGGCAGACGAGCGGCCTGCCCGACTACGACACGATCGTCTCGGACAACGGCGGCTCCCTGGCCGACATCGCGCACACGTACTTCGAGCCGCGGGAGCTCGTCGACGCAGCCCTCGCGGAGGACAGCCACTTCGCCCCCGGCAGCCAGTGGGAGTACAGCAACACCAACTACATCCTGCTCGGCCTCCTGGCCCAGCGGGTCACGGGCCGGCCGATCGGCGAACAGGTCACCCAGCGGATCATCGAGCCGCTGGGGATGGAGGACACCTACTGGCCCGAGGTCGGCGAGCAGGACATCCGGGGCGCTCATCCGCACGGCTACTACGCCGACGGTCCGGGTGAGCCCTGGCAGGACCTCACGCGGATGGACCCCTCTCTCGGGTGGGCCGCCGGGCAGCTCGTGGCCACCCAGCAGGACCTCGGGCGCTTCATGGAGGCGCTGCTCGGCGGCGAGCTCCTGGAACCCGCCCAGCTGGAGGAGATGCGCGACACGGTCCCCGCTCCGGAGTTCGACCCCGGCGACGACGCGTGGGAGTACGGCCTCGGCCTGGCGCGCACGCGGCTGGAGTGCGGTGTCGACGCCTGGGGGCACGGCGGAGACATCCAGGGCTTCGAGACCCGCAACCTCGTCACGGAGGACGGGCGCTGGGCGGTCGTCGTCGTCAATGCCCTGCCGACGAGCCTCGAGATGGTCGAGCACGTGTCCGAGAGCGTCGAGACGGCCATCTGCTCCAGCTGAGCACCGGCCACCCGTCGGGGGCTCGTCGTCGTGGGTCCCACGGCGGCGGGCCCATCGGTGTCCCGGCGTGGGGTCAGGCGGGAGGACGGCCCTCGAGGTGCCTGAGTACCGCGGCCACCCGACGGTCGAGCTGCTCGCCGGGCGGCAGGTCCAGCTTGGCGAAGATGCTGCGGATGTGCTTGTGCACCGCGCCCTCGGTGACGACGAGGCGGCCGGCGATCGCGGCGTTGCCCAGGCCCTCCGCCATGAGGCCGAGGACGTCCCGCTCGCGGGGGCTCAGGCGGTCGAGCGCCGAGGCGGGGTGCTGCCGGGTCAGCAGCTGCTCGACGACCAGCGGGTCGATGGCAGTGCCCCCGTCGGCCACCCGCTGGAGTGCCTCGAGGAAGGCCTCGACCCGGCCCACCCGTTCCTTGAGGAGGTAGCCCAGCCCCGCCGCGCCCCCAGCCATGAGCTCGGCGGCGAAGGCCGGCTCGACATGGGCGGACAGGACGAGGACGCGTAGGTCCGGGTGCCGGCGGCGGGCCTCGACGGCGGCCGCGATCCCCTCGGCGGTGTGCGTCGGGGGCATCCGGACGTCGACGACGGCGACGTCCGGGAGATGGGTGTCGACGTCCTCGAGCAGCCCCGTGGCGTCGGTCGAGGTCGCGACGACGTCGATCCCCTCGGACCCGAGCAGCAGGGCGAGCCCCTCCCGGAGCAGGGCGTCGTCCTCGGCGATCACGACCCGCACGGCAGCTCCACCCGCAGCACCGTCGGGCCACCGGGCGGGCTCGACAGGAAGAGCCGGCCGTCGTGCGCCTCGACCCGGCGACGGATGCCCTCGAGGCCCGACCCGGTGGTGTCCCGCGCACCGCCGAGGCCGTCGTCGGCGACCTCGACGACGAGGGCGTGACCGTGTCTCGCCGCGGTGACCCGAGCCCGCGTGGCCCCGCTGTGCCTGCTGACGTTCGTCAGCGCCTCCGACACGGCGAAGTACGCCGTCGCCTCGACGGCCCGGGCGCACCGCTCCGGCAGGTCGAGCTCGAGGGAGCACGGGACGGCACACCCGGCCGCGAGCCCGTCGAGCGCCCCGGCCAGGCCCTCGGTGTCCAGGATCGGAGGCAGGATGCCGCGGACGACCGAGCGCAGCTCGGCGAGCGCGGCCTCCGCCGCACTCTGCGCACGCTCCAGGGAACCGGCCGCGGTCGTGGGGTCGCGCAGGACGGCCCTCCTCGCCGAGCCGAGGAGGACCGAGACGGCGACGAGCCGGTTCTGGGTGCCGTCGTGCAGGGACCGCTCGATGCGGCGGAGCTCGGCGGCGTGCGCGTCGAGGGCCGCGGCCCGGGTCGCCCGGAGCTCGGCCACACGCAGTGCCAGCTCGCTCCCTGCCGGCCGGAGCAGGTGGCGGGCGGGCCACTCCTGGAGGCGCGCGAGCCCGGGCAGGACGAGCACGGAGAGGACGGCCCAGACCGGGCCGAGGGCGGCGACGACGAGAGCGTCGGCGAGGTCGCGTACGGGCCACACGAGCGGGCCCGGGCCGCCGGTCTCGGCATCCACCCACCGGAACCAGAGAGGGAACGTGAGCGACTGGAGCGCGTAGAGCGGCAGCACGAGACCGACGAGCCCACTGAGCCATCCGAGGGTGGCGTGGGCGGCGAGCCAACCGAGCTCGCGGCGGGTGGTGGGGTCCGCGAAGGTCGCCCGCGCGGTGGACGGGACCGGAGCATCGGCCGGCCCCAGACCGAGCCGGCGACGCTCGCGGTCGGCGACGCCCCGGAGGACCTGCGCGGTGGGGGCCACGGCCGGGAGGCCGACGCCGACGAGCGACAGGCCGGCCACGACGACGACGCCGATCAGGGTGCCGATCGCGACGACGGCGGACCCCAGACCGGCGACGAGCCGTTCGAGCGCGTCGGCGGTACGCCGCAGGCGCTGGGCCATCGCCGGGCGGCGGGGGCGAGGCACCGTCACGACCCGTCGTGCGCTGCCTCGGCGACGACGTCGACGACGCCGACCAGCCGGCGCAGCTTGGCGGCGACCCGCCGCTGCTGCCAGGCGTCCGCGGTCAGCCCCACGACGGCCTCGACCCTGCCGTCCGGGGCGGCGTCGTAGGTCAGGTGGTCCACCGGGTGCGGGCCGAGCGTGGCGGCGAGGCGGGTGAGCATCCCGTCCGAGGTGGCGCAGCGGACCCGGAGCGTGATGAGGCCCGCACGCGCTCCCTGAGCGGCCGCGGGCGTCGTCACGGGTCGACCGTAGGACCGCGCGCCCGCATGGTCATTGTGCAACCGGACAGTCGGACGGTCTCCACTTCGTGGAGGCGGACGAACGCGGGGTGTCGGGTCGCCCCTACGGTGACACGCCATGAGCGATCTCGACGCCGTCCGTGACTGGCTGGACCAGCAGGTCCCCGAGCTGATGCGGGCCCATCGCGTGCCGGGCGCGTCCTGGGCGGTCCTCCGGGCGGACGAGGTCGTCGAGGGCGCGGCCGGCGTGCTCAACCTGGCGACCGGCGTCGAGGCCACGACCGACTCGGTCTTCCAGATCGGCTCGGCGACCAAGCTGTGGACGGCCTCGCTCGTCCTGCAGCTCGCCGACGAGGGGCTGCTCGACCTCGACGCCCCGGTGCGCGAGGTGCTCCCCGAGTTCGCCGTGGGCGACCGCGAGGCCACCGAGCGGATCACCCCCCGGCAGCTGCTCGAGCACACCGCCGGTTTCGAGGGCGACATCTTCACCGACACCGGCGTCGGCGACGACGCCCTGGAGAAGTACGTCGCCGAGCTCCACGACGTCCCCCAGCTCTTCCCGCCCGGTGAGCGGTTCTCCTACAACAACGCCGGCTACTGCGTCCTCGGGCGGGTCGTCGAGGTCCTGCGCGGCACGACGTACGACGCCGCCCTGCACGAGCGTCTCGCCGCACCGCTCGGCCTGACCCACGTGGCCACCTCCGCCCTCGAGGCGATCCTGCACCGCGCCGCCGTCGGGCACGTCGAGGCCGAGCCCGGCGGCAGCCTGCAGCGGGCCCCGGTCTGGGCGATGCCCCGCTCGAACGCCCCGGCCGGAGCGATGCTGTCGATGACGGCACGCGACCTCGTGGCGTTCGCCCGGATGCACCTCGACGACGGGCATGCCCCCGACGGCACGCGAGTGCTCGCGGCGGGCACGCCGGAACGCATGTGGGCCCATGCCGTCGACCTGCCCGCTCTCGGTCTCATGGGGACGTCGTGGGGCCTCGGCTTCGAACGGTTCGACACCCCCACCGGGCTCCTGGTCGGGCACGACGGGACGACGATCGGGCAGCACGCGTTCCTGCGGATGGTGCCAGGGGCCGGCGTCGCGGTCGCGCTGCTGACCAACGGCGGGGACGTCGTCTCCTTCTACCGCGAGGTCGTCGGTCACGTGCTGGGGATGCTGACGGACGTCCGTCTGCCCGACCT
The DNA here is from genome assembly GCF_016888005.1 of Phycicoccus sp. CSK15P-2. Classification (GTDB taxonomy): domain Bacteria; phylum Actinomycetota; class Actinomycetes; order Actinomycetales; family Dermatophilaceae; genus Phycicoccus. The sequence continues at coordinate 147,505 of NZ_JAFDVE010000014.1, forward strand.
CCCCGCCCCGCCGCAGGACCCCGAGACCGTCGACGCCTCGCGCTACCTCGGCACGTACTCGGCCAGCGTGTTCGACCTGACGGTCAGCCAGGACGACGACGGGCGGATCTGGCTCGACCTCGTCCCCAAGGGCGACTACGTCGAGCTGGGCGGGCAGGCCGAGCGCACCGAGCTCGTCCACTACGGCGACGACATGCTCATCCCGGTCGACGCGGACCGGGGCATGTACATGCCGCACGCCTTCGTCGGAGACGACGGTGCCGGTCACGCCCTCTACCTCCACCTCGGACGCGCCGTCCGCCGGGCCGGCGTCTGACCACCGACGACAGGACTCCCCGATGACGCTCCGCAGACCAGCCCTCGCCCTCTGCCTCTCCGCCACCCTCGTCGCCGGATGCAGCGGCGGCGGCGGCGAACCGGGTGCCTCGCCCGATGCCGAGCCCACGTTCGTCGAGGACGGCACCTTCACGATGGCGCTCCAGGCCGACCCGGGGAACCTCGACCCCCACTCCTCCGCGTCGAGCGCGTTGTTCACCGTCTCGCAGCTGGCCTACGACTCCCTCGTGAGCGTCGACGGCGAGTCCGGGGAGATCCTCCCGCAGCTGGCCGCGGAGTGGTCGGTCGACGGCACGACGGTCACCTTCACCCTCGTCGACGGCGTCACCTGCTCCGACGACAGTCCGTTCACCGCGCAGACGGTGGCCGACAACATCGCGTACGTGGGCGACCCGGAGAACGAGAGCCCGTTCCTCGGGACGTTCCTGCCCCCCGGTGCCACCGCGACCGCGGACGAGGGGGCCGGCACGGTGACCCTCACCCTGGCCCAGCCCGCACCGTTCGTCCTCAACGGCCTCGCGAGCCTGCCGATGGTCTGCGACGCGGGTCTGGAGGACCGCGGCTCCCTGACCGGCGGCTCGGCCGGGACCGGCCCCTTCCGGCTCACCGAGGCGGTTCCCGGGGACCACTACACGTACACGAGACGCGACGGGTACTCCTGGGGCAAGGACGGTGCCTCGACCGACGCGCCGGGTACTCCGGCGACCGTGACGATGCGGATCATCGAGAACGAGAGCACCGCCGCGAACCTGCTCCTCTCCGGGGAGGTCAACGCCTCGGAGATCATGGGGCCCGACGCCGAGCGGCTCGAGCAGTCCGGCCTCTTCGCCGCCAAGACCCCCGCCCTCATCGGCGAGCAGTGGTACAACCAGGGCTCGGGACACCCGACGAGCGAGGCCGACGTGCGGATGGCGCTCACCCAGGCCCTCGACCTCGCCGAGCTCCAGTCCGTCCTCACCGCGGGCAAGGGCGCCCCGGCCACCACGCTCGCGGCCCTGCCGCCCACCGCCTGCCCCGGTGACTCGGTGAGTGGCTCCCTGCCGGCGCAGGACGTCGAGGCCGCCGAGGCCACCCTGTCCGGCCTGCCGGCCATGACCTTCCTCTACGACAGCTCGGCCGGCAGCGCGGTGGCCGCCGCGGCCGAGCTCGCCGTCCAGCAGTGGAAGGCCGCGGGCGCGGACGTCACCGCCAAGGGCCAGGACGCGACGGCGCTCCAGCAGGCGATCTTCGGGACGGGGGACTGGGACATCGCCTGGGTGCCGCTCAACGTCAACAGCCCCGACCAGCTCGTGCCGTTCCTCTCCGGCCCCGGCGCCGCCGAGGGCGGCACCAACTTCGCCGGCATCGAGAACGCCGACTACGCGGCGGCGGCGGAGAAGGCGAGCGCCCTGTCCGGCGCGGAGAGCTGTGCGGCCTGGTTGGAGGGCGACTCCGCGGTGGTCGCCGCCGCAGACGTCGTGCCGTTCGCCAACAACGTCGTGCGGACCTACGGCAAGGGCGCGCGCTTCGAGATCCCGGGCGAGCTCGAACCCACGAGCATCCGCCTGGTGCAGGAGTAGCACGACGTGGCGTCGACCGGCCTGCTCGCCCGGGCCGGGTCGCGGGACATGCTCCCGGCGGCCCGGCCCTGGGCAGGGTTCGCGGTGCGCCGCCTCGGGCGGCTCCTCGTGTCACTGTGGGTGCTCGTCACCGCCTCGTTCCTCATGATCCATCTCATCCCGGGGGACCCCGTGCGCGCCGCCCTCGGCCCGACGGCCCCGACGGAGCTCGTCGAGGCCAAGCGCCGCGCCCTCGGGCTGGACGAGCCCCTCCCCGTGCAGTACGCCGACTTCCTCCGGGGGCTCGTCACCGGCGACCTCGGCACCTCGCTCGTCTCGCAGCTCCCGGTGTCGCAGGTCGTCGCCCAGCGGCTTCCGGCCACGTTGGTCCTGGCCGGGCTCGCCTTCGTCCTCGCCGTGACCGTCGCCGTCCCGCTCGGCGTCGCCGTCGGCGTGCTCACCCGGCGCGGCCACGGCCGCCGGACCGAGCTCGCGTTCACGACGACGAGCGTCGTCCTCGGCACCATCCCGGACTTCCTCTTCGGGGTGGCCCTCGTCTACGTCTTCGGCGTCGGTCTCGGGTGGCTGCCGGTCGCGGGGGCGAGCGGGGCGTCGGCCTACGTGCTCCCCGTGCTGGCGCTCGCGGTCGGGCCGGCGGCCGTGCTCTCGAGGATCATCCGCGTCGAGATGGTGGGGGTGGTCGAGGCCGACTACGTCCGCACGGCCCGCGCCAAGCGCCTGCCCGACCGGACCGTCTACCTCGGTCACGCCCTGCCGAACGCCCTGACGGCCTCGCTGACCCTCGCGGGCATCATCCTCAGCAGCATGGTCGCCGGCACGGTCCTGGTCGAGAACGTCTTCGCCTGGCCGGGGCTGGGGAGCACCATCGTGCAGTCCATCGTCAGCAAGGACTACCCCATGGTCCAGGCGGTCGTGCTCGTCTACGGTCTCGGGGTCCTCGTCGTCAACACCCTCGTCGACGTCGCTCTCGCCCTGCTCGACCCGCGCTCGCTGATCCGGGAGGCGTGAGATGGGCCGCTGGTCGACCGCGGCCCGGACACCGCTCGGGCTGACGGCCGCCGTGCTGGCGGGCAGCGTGCTCGGGCTCGCGGTGCTCGCGCCGGTCGTCTGGGGGACGAGCGCGGACGCCGTCGACACCGGGTCCATCCTCTCGCCGCCCTCGGGGGAGCACTGGGCGGGGACCGACAACCTCGGCCGGGACATCCTCGCGCGCACGCTCGTCGCGACCCGACTCTCCGTCCTGCTCGCCCTGGCGGCGACGGCCATCGCGGTCCTGGCCGGTCTCGTCCTCGGGACGGCGCCGTTCCTGCTGGGCCGCCGGCTGGGCCGGGTGGTCACGGCGGCGGTCAACATCGCGGTGGCCTTCCCCGGTCTGCTCCTCGCGTTGTTCTTCGCCACGATCTTCGGAGTCGGCGCGACGGGGGCGGTGTTCGCCATCGGCCTCGCCGGCGCCCCGGCCTTCGCCCGCCTGACCCAGACCCTCGTCGCCGGTGTCGCCGCCCGGGACTACGTGGCGGCGGCCCGGGTCGCCGGAGTCGGACGGCTGCGCGTCCTCCTGCGCCACGTCCTGCCCAACATCTCCGAACCGCTCGTCGTCAACGCCACCGTGGGCACCGGGGCGGCGCTGCTCTCCTTCGCCGGCCTGTCCTTCCTCGGCCTCGGGGTGCAGCAGCCCGGGTACGACTGGGGCCGCCTGCTCTACGACGGGATCGGAGCCATCTACGTCAACCCCGCTGCCGCGCTCACGCCGGGTGCGGCGGTGCTCGTCGCGGGTCTGGCGTTCAACCTCGTCGGCGAGACGGTCGCGAAGGCGCTCGGGGTCGGCGGCGTCGCACGCCGCCCCGGTCGCGCTCCGCGCGCGGTGCCCGGACTCGCGCCGGTGGCGGCCGACGAGGCGCCGCGCGCGGTCGGCGACGACCTGGTCCTCGACGTGCGCGACCTCGAGGTGACCGTGCCCGGGGCGAGAGGACCGGTGCGTCCGGTCCGGGGTGTCACGTTCTCCGTGCGTCGCGGCGAGGCGCTCGGCGTCGTCGGCGAGTCCGGCTCGGGGAAGTCGCTGACCGCCCTCGCGGTGAGCCGGCTCGCGGGCGACCTCGCGCGGGTCGAGGCGGGGCGGCTCACGCTCCTCGGCACCGACCTCACCGAGGCCGACGGACGGGCGCACCGCCGGCTGCTGGGCACCTCGCTGGCGATGGTGTTCCAGGACCCGACGACCTCGTTCAACCCGACTCGTCGGGTCGGTGCCCAGCTCGCCGAGGGTGCCCGCCACCACCAGGGTCTCGGCCGGGCCGAGGCGCTCGCGCGCGCCGTGGACCGGCTCGGCGCGGTGCGCATCCCGGAGCCCGAGCGGCGCGCCCGCCAGTACCCGCACGAGTTCTCCGGCGGTATGCGGCAGCGCGCGATGATCGGGATGGGGCTCATGGGCTCGCCGTCACTCGTCGTCGCCGACGAGCCGACGACCGCCCTCGACGTCACCGTCCAGCAACAGGTCCTCGACCTCCTCGCCGACGTCCGGGCGGCGGACGACGTCGCCCTCGTGCTCATCAGCCACGACGTCGCGGTCGTGCGCAGCGTCTGCGACCGCGTGGTCGTCATGTACGCCGGCCGCATCGTCGAGGACCTGCCGGCCGCGTCCCTCGACGACGACGCCCGGCACCCCTACACGCGGGCGCTCGTGGCGGCCGTCCCCGACATGGACACCGACCTCGAGGCGGCGCTCCCGGTCATCCCCGGGACGCCGGCCGACCCCGGGGCCCTCCCGCCGGGCTGTGCCTACGCGCCGCGGTGTCCCCTCGCCTCCGCTCGCTGCGTCGAGGAGGACCCGTCCCTCGTGAGCGACGACACCGGTCACCGGGTGGCCTGCTGGCACGCCGACGGGCCCGCGGAGGCCGCGACCACGGCCGCCCCGGGAGAGGTGGGTGTGCCGTGAACGGGCTGGTCTTCGAGGACGTCCGGGTGGGCTTCGGCGCCACGACGGCGGTCGACGGCGTGAGCCTGGCGGTGCCCCCGGGAGCGGTCGTCGGCCTCGTCGGGGGCTCCGGGTCGGGCAAGTCCACCCTGGCCCGCGCGGCCGTGGGGCTCACGCCGTTCACCGGGCGCATCACGCTCGACGGAGAGCCGGTCCCGACCCGGGGAACGTACCGCCCGGTCCAGATGGTCTTCCAGGACCCGTACTCCTCCCTCGACCCGCGGATGAGCATCGGCGACTCCGTGAGCGAGCCGATGCCCCGCTCGATGCCTCGGACGGGACGACACGCGGAGGTGGCCCGGCTGCTCGAGCTCGTCCACCTCGACCCCGCGCGGGCGGCGGCGCGTCCGGCCGACCTCTCCGGCGGCCAGCGGCAGCGCGTGGCGCTCGCCCGGGCGCTCGCGGCCCGTCCGCGGGTGGTCATCGCCGACGAGATCACCTCCGCGCTCGACGTCTCCATCCAGGGGGCAGTGCTCAACCTCGTGCGCGAGCTGCAGGCCGAGCTCGGCCTCTCGATGCTGTTCATCTCGCACAACCTCGCGCTGGTGCGCTATGTCGCGTCGCACGTGGCCGTCATGCACGCAGGCCGCCTCGTCGAGGAGGGCCCGACCCACCGTGTGCTCGCCGATCCCGAGCACGACTACACCCGTCAGCTGCTCGCCGCGGTACCCCGCGGTGACCGCCCGTCGAGGAGCCACCGATGACCCGCCGACCCCGCCTCGAGGACCTCTACCTCCTCGCCGTGCCCTCCCGGCCGGTGCTGTCCCCCGACGGCACCCGCGTGGTGTACGTCGTGCGCACCCTCGACGCCGAGACCGACAGGGCCGTCGACCGGCTGTGGACGGTGTCGGTCGCCGGCGGGGACGCCCGGCCGCTCAGCGACGGCCCGGCGGACACCTCGCCGGCATGGTCCCCGGACGGGTCGCGCGTCGCGTTCCTGCGCGAGGGCCGTGTGCAGGTCCTCACCCCGGGCGTCGACGGCGAGCAGGTCCGTCAGGTCGCCGACCTGCCGGGCGCGACGGCCCCGGTCTGGAGCCCGGACGGACGCCGCCTCGCCACGACCGCGCCGGTCGACCCGGGGGAGGGCGAGGACCCTCTCGTCACGCGCCGGCTCGACTACCAGACCGACGGGGACGGCCTCGTCGGGGCCGTGCGACACCAGGTGCACGTCGTCGACCTCGACACGGGTCGGGTCCGGCAGGTCACCGACGGCCCCGAGGACGCCGCGAGCCCCGCGTGGTCACCGGACGGAGGTCGGCTGGCCTTCGTCCGCGGGGTCGGCGACGCCCCGGACGTCACCCTCCGGTCGGCGGCGCACGTCGTCGCCGTCGACGAGCCGGGTGCGCCCCGGGTCGTGGGCTCCGTCGACGGGACCGTCTCCGCGGTGTCCTTCACCGCCGACGGCACCGGTCTGCTCGTCGTCGGCCGGCCCAGCGGCTCCGTCGGGCACGAGCACCTCGTCCGGGTCGCACTCCACGGCGACACCCGGGCCCGGCTCACGGCGTCCGTCGACCGCAACGTCATGCCCGGGGGCCCGGCCTATCCCGGTGGCCGGCCGCACGAGCTGGCCGACGGGCGGGTGCTCGTGTGCCTGCGGGACCGAGGCTGCACCCACCTGTGGGTGGTGGCCGAGGACGAGCCCGCCGTGCCCGTCCTGGCGGGCGAGGGCCGGGTGGTCTCGGGGCTGTCCGTCGTCGGCCGGACGGCGGTGGTCGTCCTCGGCACGCCGTCCTCCTACGGCGAGGTCGTCGCCCTCGACCTCGACTCCGGCACCGAGACGGTGCTCACCGACCACGGCGCACCCCTCGCCGACGTCGAGCTCGTCGAGCCCGAGCCGCGGACCTTCACGACCGGCGACGGCACCGAGGTCCAGGGCTGGCTGCTGCGCGACCCGGACCGCGAGGGACCGCTCCCGCTCCTGCTCGACGTGCACGGTGGCCCGCACAACGCGTGGAACGCCGCCGCGGACGAGATGCACTTCTACCACCAGGAGCTCGTCGCCCGCGGCTGGGCGGTGCTGCTCGTCAACCCGCGGGGCAGCGACGGCTACGGCGAGGAGTTCATGACCGGGGTGTGCGGTGGATGGGGGACCGCCGATGCTGCAGACCTCCTCGAGCCGCTCGACACCCTCGTCGCCGAGGGGGTCGCCGACCCCGGCCGCCTCGCGGTGACCGGCTACAGCTACGGCGGGTTCATGACCTGCTGGCTCACCGGCCACGACGACCGGTTCGTGGCGGCCGTCGGGGGCGGGGTGGTCAGCGACCTCGTGAGCATGGTGGGCACCTGTGCGACGGACCCCTGCTCCAGCGCCGAGGAGCTCGGCGGCACCCCGTGGGACCAGCCGGAGCGGTTCGCCGCCATGTCGCCGGTCACCGCGGTCGGACAGGTCCGGACGCCGACCCTGCTGCTGCACGGCGCGAACGACCGCACCTGCCCGGTGGGCCAGGCGCAGCAGTGGCAGACGGCCCTGCGCACGCGCGGCGTCCCCACCGAGCTCGTCCTGTACCCCGGTGCGGCGCACGCCTTCGTCCTCCTGGGGCGTCCGTCGCACCGGCTCGACTACTCCCGCCGCGTCGTCGACTGGGTGGAGCGCCACGCCCTGCACGGCGGGCGGCCGGCGCTGGACGGGGCCCACTGGGAGCGACGCCTCGCCGCTCTCGCCCGGCGTCACGGGGTTCCCGGCGCAGCACTGGGGGTGCTGCGTCTCACACCGGACGGGGACGACGAGGTCGTCGTCGCTGCCCACGGCGAGCTGAGCACCGCGACGGGCCATCCGGTCGTCGACGAGTCGGTGTTCCAGATCGGGTCGGTCTCGAAGGTGTGGACCGCCACCGTCGTCATGCAGCTCGTCGACGAGGGGCTGGTCACCCTCGACACGCCGGTCGCCGACGTCGTGCCGGGCTTCCGGCTCGCCGACCCCGAGGTCACCCGGACGGTCACCGTCCGGCACCTGCTGGACCACACGAGCGGGATCGACGGCGACGTCTTCACCGACACCGGCCGCGGCGACGACTGCCTCGAGAGGTACGTCGAGCTGCTCGCCGAGCAGAACCAGAACCATCCCCTCGGCGCGACGTGGTCCTACTGCAACGCCGGGTACTCGCTGCTCGGCCGGGTGGTCGAGTGCCTGACCGGGACGACGTGGGACGCGGCGATGCGCGAGCGGCTGTTCACCCCGCTCGGCATGGCACACACGCTGACCCTGCCCGAGGAGGCCCTGCTGCACTCCGCGGCAGTCGGCCACGTGACCCAGGACGGCACGACGACGACGGCACCGGTGTGGCAGCTGCCGCGCTCGCTCGGGCCGGCCGGGCTCGTCGTCTCCGACGCCGCCGGCGTGCTGGCCTTCGCCCGGCTGCACCTCACCGGCGGGCTCGCGCCGGACGGCGGACGCCTGCTCTCCGAGGAGTCGGCAGCGGCCATGGTCGCGCACCAGGCCGACCTGCCGGACACGCTCTCGCTCGGTGACTCGTGGGGGCTCGGGTGGATCCGCTTCGGCTGGGACGGGCAGCGGCTCTACGGCCACGACGGCAACACCATCGGTCAGACGGCCTTCCTGCGGGTCGTCCCGGACGCGGGTGTCGCGGTGACGCTCCTGACGAACAGCGACCACGGCCGTGACCTGTACGAGGACCTGTTCCGCGAGCTCCTCGCCGAGGTCGCGGGTGTGTCGATGCCGGCGCGGCTGTCGCCCCCCGACGTGCCGGGGACCGACGCCGCGGCGGCCGTCGCCCCCTACGTGGGACGCTACGAGCGGGCCGGGGTGCACATCGACGTCGAGCACGGCCCCGACGGTCCGCTCATGCGCACGACGGTCGTCGGGCCCATCGCCGAGATGGTGCCGGACCCCGTCGAGGAGCACGCCCTCGTCCCGTTCGCCGACGGCGTCTTCCTGACCCGTCCGCACGGCGCCGGGACGTGGTTCCCCGTGACGTTCTACTCCCTCCCGACCGGCGAGGAGTACCTGCACTTCGGCGTCCGCGCCACTCCCAGGGTCGCGTGATGGACCTCGGTGCGCTGATCTCCGACACCCGCGAGCTGGTCGCGTGCGAGTCGCCGTCGTCCGACCTCGCGGCCGTCGCCCGGTCGGCGGAGGTCACGGCGCAGGTAGGCGCGCGCAGGCTGGGCAGCGAGCCCGAGCGCGTCGTCGTCGGCGGCCGCACGCATCTGCGCTGGCGGCTCGGCTCCGCGCCGGGCAGTGTCCTCGTCCTCGGCCACCACGACACGGTGTGGCCGCTGGGGACCCTCGAGCGGTACCCGTGCGTCGTCGAGGACGGGATCCTGCGCGGACCGGGGTGCCTCGACATGAAGGCCGGGCTGGCGATGGCGTTCCACGCGCTCGCCGGGCTGGACGGCGTGACCCTGCTCGTCACCGGCGACGAGGAGCTCGGCTCGCCCAGCTCGCGCCCACTCGTCGAGGAGGAGGCCCGGGCGGCCGGCGCCGCGCTGGTCCTCGAAGCCGCCGACGACAGCGGCGCGCTCAAGGGCGAGCGCAAGGGGGTCTCGCTGTACGAGGTCCGGGTGCGCGGGCGGGCGTCACACGCCGGGCTCGCGCCGGAGCAGGGCGTCAACGCGAGCGTCGAGCTCGCGCACCAGGTGCTCGCGCTCGCGGCGCTCGCCCGCCCCGACCTCGGGACGACGGTGACGCCCACGCTCATGCGGGGCGGCACGACGACGAACACCGTGCCGGCGGACGCATCGGTCGCGGTCGACGTCCGGGTGCGGACCGTCGCCGAGCAGTCGCGGGTGGACCACGCGGTGAACGCCCTCCGCGCCGTCCTGCCCGAGGTGCTGCTCGAACCGACCGGTGGACCCAACCGCCCCCCGATGGAGGCCCGCTCGTCCGCGGCGCTCCTGGACCGCGCCGCGGCCGTGGCCGAGCGGTCAGGGCTCCCGGTGCCGTTCGGGACCGCCGTGGGCGGTGCGTCCGACGGCAACCTCACGGCCGGGGTGGGCACCCCGACCCTCGACGGCCTCGGCGCCGTGGGCGGAGGGGCCCACGCCGCCGACGAGCACGTCCGGGTCGACGAGCTGGCCCCGCGGACCCGTCTGCTCGCCGAGCTCGTCCGCGACCTGCTCTCCGACCCGTCCGCCACCATGGAGCCGGAGGAGGGCCGATGAGCACGCACGAGAGACCGACGACGACGCAGACCGGGCCCGACCCAGCGGAGGCGGCCGCGGCCGCAGCGCGCGCGGCCGGTGTCACGGTGCGCGACCTCGCCGACATCGGTGACCTCCAGCAGGCGGTCGTGCTGCTCTCCCGGATCTGGGGGCGACAGGCGAACCCGCCGGTGACCCTCGAGCTGCTGCGGGCGTTCGCGAAGGCGGGCAACCACGTCGCGGGGGCCTTCGACGGTGACCGGCTCCTCGGCGCGTGCGTCGGCTTCTTCCACGCCCCGCTCGAGGACGCGCTGCACAGCCACATCGCCGGCGTCGCCCCCGAGGCGCTGGGCCGCAGCGTGGGGTTCGCCCTCAAGGTGCACCAGCGCGAGTGGACGCTGGCCCGCGGTGTCACCGAGATCGCCTGGACCTTCGACCCGCTCGTCGGGCGCAACGCGTGGTTCAACATCTCCAAGCTCGCGGCCACGCCGGCCGAGTACCTGCCGAACTTCTACGGCGCGATGCTCGACGACATCAACGGCGACGGCGACTCGGACCGGCTGCTCGTGCGGTGGTCCCTCCGGGCCCCGTCCGTCGAGCAGGCGTGTGCCGGCTCTCCCCGCGTCCCGGTCGTGCCGCCGGACGCCACCGTCGCTCTCGCCGCGGACGCCGCCGGTGCGCCGGTCCCGGGCCCGGCCGACGCGGAGGTGTGCCTCGTCGCCGTCCCGCGCGACGTCACCCGGCTGCGCACCGGCGACCCCGGCCTGGCCGCCGACTGGCGCACCGCGGTGCGGGCCACGCTCACCGGGCTGTTCGCCGACGGCGCCCGCGTCGTCGGGTTCACGCGGTCCGGTTCGTACGTCCTGAGGAGGACCCCGTGAAGCTCGAGGGTGTCGAGATCCACCACGTCTCGCTACCGCTGGTCGGGCCGTTCCGGACCTCGTTCGGCACGCAGACGACGCGTGACCTGCTCGTCCTGCGTGTCGTCACCGACGTCGGGGAGGGCTGGGGCGAATGTGTGACGATGCCCAGCCCGCTGTACTCGGCGGAGTACACGGAGGGGGCCGCCGACGTGCTGCGACGCTTCCTCGTCCCGGCGCTCGCCGGACGCTCCGACCTCGACGGCGCCGCCGTGCTGCCGGCGCTCGCCGCGGTCAAGGGGCACCGGATGGCGAAGGCCGCGCTCGAGATGGGCGTCCTCGATGCCGAGCTGCGCGCGGCCGGGCGCTCCTTCGCCCGTGAGCTCGGCGCGGTGCACGACCGGGTCCCGTGCGGGGTGTCGGTCGGCATCATGGACAGCATCCCCGAGCTGCTCGACGCGGTGGGCGGCTACCTCGACGAGGGGTACCTCCGGATCAAGCTGAAGATCGAGCCCGGGTGGGACGTCGAGCCGGTGCGCGCCGTCCGCGAGCGCTTCGGGGACGGCGTGCTCCTCCAGGTCGACGCCAACACCGCCTACACGCTCGGGGACGCCGCGCAGCTCGCCCGGCTCGACCCGTTCGACCTCCTGCTCGTCGAGCAGCCGCTCGAGGAGGAGGACGTGCTCGGCCATGCCGACCTGGCGAAGCTGGTCCGCACCCCGATCTGCCTCGACGAGTCGATCACCTCGGCCCGGGACGCCGCGGCTGCCATCCGGCTCGGTGCCTGCTCGGTCGTCAACGTCAAGCCCGGCCGGGTCGGCGGCTATCTGGAGGCGCGCCGGATCCATGACGTCGCGGCCGCGCACGGCGTGCCGGTGTGGTGCGGGGGGATGCTCGAGACCGGGCTGGGCCGGGCGGCCAACGTCGCCCTCGCCGCGCTGCCCGGGTTCACCTTGCCCGGTGACACCTCGGCGTCCGGGCGCTACTACCGGGAGGACATCACCGAGCCGTTCGTCCTCGCCGACGGCCATCTCGCCGTGCCGCAGGGGCCGGGCCTCGGGGTCCTCCCGGTGCCGGAGCGTCTCGCGGTGGTGACGACGCGCACCGAGTGGGTCCCCGGATGAGCCGGACGGCCCCTCGGGTACGGACGACGACCCCGGGTCGCCCGTAGGCTCGGCGCGTCCCCGCCGGCCGACCTCGAGGGGTGACGATGAGCACCGTGCCCGACCCGCTGCTGCCCCGGCGCAGCGTCGGGCGAGTGCTGTCCGACCTCGGCGCCACCCTCCTCGAGCTGCTGCACGGCGACCCCGAGCCCTCCGCGCCGGTCGGTGCCGTCGTGATCCACGACCCGGTGGACCCGCCGTTCCTCCCGGCGCGCGCCGTCGTCCTCGGCGTCGGGGTCGACACTCCGGAGGACGTCGTCGCGCTCCTCGGGCGGATGGCCGGCCAGGGCGTCGTCGCGCTCGTCCTGCGCGAGCCGGCGGCGGTCGACGACACGGTGCGGGCCGCGGCGGACGCCGCCGGAGTGGCGGTGCTGGGGCTGCGCACGGGCGTGCCGTGGATCCACCTGACGGCGATGCTGCGCTCACTGCTCGCGGAGGGCGAGGTCGAGGGGGACGAGGCCGAGTCCCTCGGGGGTCTGCCGTCGGGGGACCTGTTCGCGGTCGCGAACGCCGTGGCCTCACTGCTCGACGCGCCGGTCACCATCGAGGACCGCGACGCCCGGGTGCTGGCCTTCTCCGGCCGTCAGGACGAGGCCGACGCCTCGCGGGTCGAGACCATCCTCGGTCGGCAGGTGCCGGAGCGGTACTTCCGCAACCTCACCGAGCGGGGCGTCTTCCGGGAGCTGTACCGGTCCGACGGGCCGGTGTACGTCGACCCGATCGAGGTTTCCGAGCACGGGCTGTCGATGCTCCGGGTGGCGATGGCGGTGCGCGCCGGCGACGAGGTGCTGGGCTCGATCTGGGCCGCTGTCCCCGAGCGGCTGGGCGAGGAGCGGACGGCCGCGCTCGTCGAGGCGGGGACCCTCGTCGCGTTGCACATGCTGCGGGTGCGGGCCGGTGCGGACGCCCAGCGCCGGGTGCGGGCCGACCTCGTGAGCTCGGTGCTCGAGGGTGGTCCGGGGGCGCGCGCCGCCGTGGAGCGGCTGGGGCTGGGGGACGGGCCGCTCGTCGTCCTGGGCTTCGCGCTGGGTGGGTCGGAGGCCGGCGGGGACGCCGGTCTCGCCCACGAGCGGCAGCGGCTCGGTGACGCGTTCGCGATGCACCTCGGTGCCGTGACGTCGCGCTCCGCCACGGCGTTGCTCGGCGGTGTGGCCTACGGGCTGGTCTCCGGGGCCGGGACGCCGGGCGAGATCGAGGAGCGGGGTGTGCGGCTGGCGGGGGACTTCCTCACCCGCGTCGGTGACCGCTTCCGGCCGTTCATCGCGGTGGGGCCCGTGGCGACCGCGGCGCAGGACGTCGCGCGCTCGCGTGCGGCCACCGACCGTATCCTGCGGGTCCTGCGCGAAGGGCGCGCCCCGGGTCCGGTGGCGCGGTTGGCCGACGTGCAGACCGAGTCGCTGGTCCTCGAGCTGCGCGACCTCGCGGCGGCGCGCCAGGAGCGTCCGCAGGGCGTCCTCGCCCGGCTGATCGAGTACGACCGGGACCACAACGGCCGGCTCGTCCCCACGCTGAGCGCCTGGCTCGACGCGTTCGGGGACGTCGGCGCGGCGTCCGAGGCGGTGTTCGTGCACCCGAACACCTTCCGTTACCGGCTGCGCCGGGTGGCCGAGGTCGGCGAGGTCGACCTCACCGACGCGCGGCAGCGCTTCGCCCTCATGGTCCAGCTGGCCGTCCTCGACTCCTGAGCCGGACGACGTCCCCGACGTGGTCGCCGGGCACCGACCGGTGGGGTCGTCGAGCGGCGCGGCCCCGGCTCCGTGCCGAGCCGGGGCCGTCGGTGCACCGGGCGGACGAGGCCCGCCCGATGCACCTCGCTAGGGTGGGACGCACGTGACACGGGGTGCCCCGCCCGGGGCTGAGATCACACCCGTCGAACCTGATCTAGCTCGTACTAGCGAAGGGATGTCGCGCATGACGCGCACGCCGGAGACCCTGCTCGACCACACCTGCTCGACCCTGGACGGAGTGCGCGCACAGGCGCCGCTCGTCCAGTGCATCACCAACAGCGTGGTGGTGAACTTCACCGCCAACGTCCTGCTCGCCATCGGTGCCTCGCCGGCCATGGTCGACATCCCGGGGGAGGCCGGCCCCTTCGCGCAGGCCGCGTCCGGCGTCCTCGTGAACCTCGGCACCCCGACCGGTGAGCAGCGGGAGGCGATGCTCGAGGCCACGGCCGCTGCACACGCCGGCGGGACGCCGTGGGTGCTCGACCCGGTCGCCGTCGGCGCGCTCCCGGTGCGCACCCCGCTCGCCCACACCCTGCGCGACCTGCGGCCCGACGTCGTACGCGGCAACGCCTCGGAGGTCATGGCCCTCGCAGGCTCCGGTGCGGGCGGCCGCGGGGTCGACGCCTCCGACGCGGTGGACGCCGCGGTGCCCCTCGCGTGCTCTCTTGCGGAGAGCACCGGCGGGGTCGTCGCGGTCTCGGGGCCGGTCGACGTCATCACCGACGGGCGGGACCTCGCTCGGGTCGGGAACGGTGACGTGCTGTTGACCCGGGTCACCGGTGGCGGCTGCGCGCTGGGCGCCGTGATGGCCGCGTTCGCCGCCGTCGACGACGACCGGCTCGTGGCGACCGTCGCGGCGACCACCGTGTACACGGTCGCGGCCGAGCTCGCCGCGGAGCGCGCGACCGGTCCCGGCTCCTTCGCCGCGGGGTTCCTCGACGCCCTCGCGACGGTCGACGCGGACACCGTCCGCCGCCGGGCGGCGATCTCGTGAAGGCCGACCTCTCCGTGTATCTCGTGACCGACTCCCGGCTCGCGGCGGAGGCCGGCCACGACCTCGTCGACGTCGTCCGCGACGGCGTCGGCAACGGGGTCACGGCGGTCCAGGTGCGCGAGAAGTACGCACCGGCCCGGGTCTTCCTCGACACGGTGCTGCGCATCGCCGACGTCCTGCCCGAGCCCGTGACGCTCGTCGTCAACGACCGCGTCGACGTCTTCCTCGCTGCCCGCGCCGCAGGCGCCCGGGTCGGCGGCGTCCACGTGGGCCAGCAGGACCTCCCGCCGGAGACCGTCCGCGAGCTGGTCGGCCCCGACGCCCTGCTCGGGCTGAGCGCGGCGACCGAGAACGAGCTGCGGGCCGCGGTCGAGAGCCCCGCCCTGGTCGACTACGTCGGGGTCGGCACACTACGGGGCACCGCGACGAAGACGGATGCCCCTCCGCCGCTAGGCCACGCGGGGATGGCCCGGGTCGCCGGCACGTGCGGGCTCCCGGTCGTCGCGATCGGCGGCGTGCGACAGGACGACCTGCCGGCGCTCCGCGCGGCCGGGGTGGCCGGTGCCGCCGTGGCCTCGGGTCTCTGCTCGGCGCCCGACGTCGCGGCCGCCGCCCGGGACCTGCGCACGGCGTGGGAGGCGGGAGCATGACCGGGCGGCGCGTCCCGCGCGTGCTGAGCGTCGCCGGCACCGACCCGACGGGCGGCGCGGGCATCCACGCCGACCTCAAGAGCATCGCGGCCAACGGCGGGTACGGCATGGCCGTGGTCACCGCGCTCGTGGCGCAGAACACCCACGGTGTCCGGTCGGTGCACGTGCCGCCGGTGGAGTTCCTCGCGGAGCAGCTGGACGCCGTGAGCGACGACGTCGAGGTCGACGCCGTGAAGATCGGGATGCTCGGGACCCCCGACGTGGTCCGCACCGTGCGGGAGTGGCTCGAGCGGGTCTCCCCTCCGGTCGTGGTGCTCGACCCGGTGATGGTCGCGACGAGCGGTGACCGCCTCCTGGACGAGGACGCCGAGCAGGCCCTCCGCGGGCTTGCGCGGCACGCCGACGTGCTGACCCCGAACGTCCCGGAGCTCGCGCTGCTCGCCGACGAGCCGGTCGCCGGCGACTGGGGCGGCGTGCTGGAGCAGGCCCGCCGCGTGTCGGCGCGCTACGGGGTGACGGTGCTCGCGAAGGGTGGCCATCTCGACGGTGACCTCCTCCCCGACGCGGTCGTCGACGCCGCCGGCGCGACCGAGGTCGTCGAGCTGCCCGGAGTGCGCATCGAGACCACGAGCACGCACGGCACCGGATGCTCGCTCTCCGCCGCGCTCGCCACCCGGTACGCGGCCTGCGGCGACTGGGTCGAGGCGGCGCGGGAGGCCAAGCACTGGCTCGCCGAGAGCATCCGGCACGGCGCCGCGCTCGAGGTCGGGTCGGGGCACGGGCCGGTCAGCCACTTCGCCGGCCTCTGGGAGCGGGGCGGAGTCGTCACGCGGCCCACCCCCGACGAGGTCGTCGCGCAGTGGTGGGAGGGCATCCGCGACATCCGGGAGGGCATCGACGCCCTCGCGTTCGTCCGTGGCCTCGGCGACGGCAGCCTCGAGGAGCCGCAGTTCCTCCGGTACCTCGCCCAGGACGCGCTCTACCTGCGCGACTACTCGCGGGTCCTCGCCGAGGCGAGCCGGCTCGCACCCACCGCCGAGGAGCAGGGCTTCTGGGCCGCGAGCGCGCAGGGGGCGGTCACGGCCGAGATGCAGCTGCACGAGAGCCGGGTGCCACCGGAGGTGATGGCCGCCGCGCGTCCCGGCCCCGCGACGACGGCCTACCTCGACCACCTGCTCGCCACCGCCGCACGCGGGGACTACGCCGTCCTCGTCGCCGCGGTGCTGCCGTGCTTCTGGGTCTACCAGGACGTGGGGGAGCGGCTGCACCCTGCGTCGCACCCGGAGCACCCCTACCGCTCCTGGCTGGACACCTATGCCGACGAGGCGTTCGCGACGGCCACCCGGACCGCGGTCGGCATCGTCGCCCGGACCGCGGCCCGCGCCGACGCGGCGACCCGGGACGTCATGTACGAGGCATTCCGGCGCTCGGCGGCCCACGAGCTCGCGTTCTTCGCGGCACCGGCGGAGGACGAGGGGCCGGTTCCTCCTAGTCGGTGAAGGTGACCGTCATGTCGAGTGCCTCGAACATGCCGACGAGCATCGTCCGGGTGTTCTCGTCCGCCTGCCGGGTGAGGGCCGACTGCTCGGCCGCGGTGCTGAGCTTCTGCTCGGCCAGCCGGTAGAGGTCCTGCTGGTCTCTCGTGGAGAGCGCGTCCGTCACCCGGTTCACGAGGCCGCGGTTCTGCGAGAAGAGGTACGTGCGGTCCTGGTCGAGGTTGGGCTTGCCGAGCTCGGCCTCCGGCAGCCGGAGCGTCACCGACTGCCCGTCGCCGGACACGGTGAGGTCGCCCTCGGCGAGGCCGGAGAGGTCGACGTAGGCGTCGACCGTCCCGGCCGCCACGAAGAGGGACCGCTCACCGGCGATGAAGTCGGGGAGCCACTTGGCGTCCCGCTCGACGTCGAGCACCACCTCGAAGTTCCCCACCGCCGCGTGGTACTCGCTGATGTCCTGGATCGAGGTGAGCAGTGCCGGCTGGCTGCGGTCGGCGACCTCGGCCCGGAACGGGTTGGTGACGCCGAACCACCAGGCGGTGCCGAACCCGGCGAACCCGACGGCGAGCACACCCGCCAGGACGAACGGCGCCAGCCGCACGACGTACCTCATGAGCAGGCTCTTCTCTCCGACGACAGGTCCACGGTCCAGTGTGCCCGTTCGGGTGGACGCGTGCCGGAAGCGAGTCCGGCGAGGTCGTCCAGCCGCTACGGGACATCCCCAGGGAGTGGGACGCGCGCCACATCGACAAGAGGACGGTCGTACGGGTCGGTTGAGCCGCCGACCCACGGGCGCGGCGTCGACGTGGTCATCCGGCGGTCACAGGGAGCCGAGGCGGTAGCCGAGGCCGTGCACGGTCTTCACCACGTTCCGGTCGAGCTTGCGGCGGAGGTAGTAGACGTAGGTGTCGATGATCGACGCCGCCGTGGCCTCGTCGAAGACTCGGGAACGGAGCTGGGTGCGGGAGTGCACCGTGTTCGGCTGGCTCGCCAGCAGCTTGAGGAGGGTGAACTCCCTCGTGGACAGCGTGACCCGGGTCCCGTCCGCCAGGACGGCGTCCCGGCGGACGAGGTCGAGGAACCCGCGTCCGATCGGCAGCGCGTCGGCGCCGTCGGAGGCTCGGCGGCGCAGTGCCCGGACCCGCGCGCTCAGCTCGCCGAGGTGGAACGGCTTGACGAGGTAGTCGTCCGCCCCGGCGTCGAGACCTTCGATCCGCTCCGTGACGGTTCCTCCCGGGGCGAGCATCAGGGTGCGGGCGGTGACCGCGCGTGACTGCAGGCGGGCCAGGAGGTCGAGCCCGTCGAGGGCCGGCAGCTTGCGGTCGATGAGCATCACGTCGTAGGGACGGGTCAGCCCGAGGTGCAGTCCACGCTGCCCGTCCACCGCCTCGTCGACCAGGTACCCCTCACCCCGCAGAGCCGTGGCGACGACCTCACGGAGCTCGCCGTCGTCCTCCACCAGCAGCACCCGCCCCTGCATCGAGCCACCCCCCGACAGACGTGTTGGCGCCACGTCGTCACGGTAGCGGGGGCTCCGGAGGTCAGCGACCTGAACGAGCGGCGGCCGGTTCGGGGGCCGCAGGCGTCCTGTCCTCCGTCGTGGCCGGTCGACCGCCGGAGCGGTCTCGCCCGGCGAAGTGCCGGGTGGAGAGCCGCTGACGTCGGGCATCGAGCACCATCCAGGTGCCGAACGCCAGCTGGGTCAGCGAACGGCCCGTGTCGGCCCAGCGGTCCGCGGCGCGCATGGCCTGCAGCCGTCCCGGGCTCGGCGGGCAGGCCCCGTCGGGGGTCAGGTAGGCCGGCCCGCCGCTCGGCAGCGACCGGGTGTGCGCGGCCGTCGACGTCACGGCGTGGGTCCGCAGGACCTCCCGGGTGGCGGCGCGGAGCATCACCGGTGCCACGCCGCGTGCGGGGCACGCCCGGTTGGCCTTGACGCCGTAGGGGATGAAGTGGGCCTCCGACCGCGGGAGGGTGCGCCACCGCTCGGGGTCGAAGGCATCGTCCGAGGCGGGGCCGGTCCGCTGGTAGGCCAGGTAGTTGAACAGCAGCACCGAGCCCGTGGGCAGCGTCGTGGACTCGTCCACCTCGATGGGGGCCGTCGTGATCCGGTGGGCGATGCCGAACAGGGGGAACACCCGCAGCGTCTCGTCGATCAACCGGTCGAGGGCGTCGTCGTCGGTCGCCCGGTCGCGGGAGTCCGGCGCGGCGGCGGCACACATGAGCACGTGCGCCATGGCCTCCGACATCTGGACCACCGCGGTGTTGAAGAAGGCTCCCTGGAGGTACCAGGCGGTCTCCTGGTCGGTGAACGGCTCCGGCAGCCGGACCGGGCACGTTCCGTCGCGCAGCCGCCCCAGCAGGTAGCGGGTGAGCCGGTGGCGGCGGTCCATGTGGCGCACGCTGGTGGCCTTCAGGGCGCGCACGACGTCGTCGGCGTTCCCCACGACGAGCGCCCGGGCACGGGGAGGGCACGGCTCGTCGAACACCAGCTCGTAGAACACCTCGGCCCACACCGGCATCATCAGGTCGCGCAGGTGGACTCGGCTGGAACGATCCGGTGACAGCCCGCGCAGGGCCCGCGCGGTCGCGGCGGTGGCGAGCTCGTCGGCGCGCCGGTGCGGGACGGCCAGCACCGAGCGGGTGGTCCGGGACACGGTGCGGTAGTCCTCGCCGGGCTCCAGGTGCTCCTGGTGCATGTGCGGCCCGGGGGAGAGCCAGTACCAGAAGAGGTCGGACAGCCCGGCGCCCGCACTGCGTCCCTCGGCCGCCGGATGGCCGTAGACGCGCTCGAAGTGCTCGGGGCCGACCAGCGGCCCGGGGACCGCGACGCCCTCCGTGCCGTTGACGGCGGTGAAGATCCACTCCCGGAGGCGGATGACTGCCGGCGGCAGCCAGCGCGGTGCGGTCGCCAGCGCCGCCGCCGCGACGGGTGCTGCCACGGCCGCGGACATCCGCCTGGCGGTGGGCGTCGTCGTCACCGGCCCTCCCGTTCCTCGCCCGGCTGCCGGGGTGTCCCGCGTCCGGTGGGCTCGGCGGCCACGACGAGGTCGGGAGTCAGCTCGGCCGGGCGTGCCGCACCGGTGAGCGCCATGGCGTGCTCGAGCTCGTCGGCGAGGGTCGTCAGCACCCGGCGCACGCCGGTGGCGCCCTCGACCGCCAGGCCCCACAGCACGGGACGGCCGACGAGCACGGCGCTCGCCCCCAGCGCCAGCGCCACCAGCACGTCCGTGCCGCGCCTGATGCCCCCGTCGAGGAGCACCGGCACGGCGCCGCCGACGGCGTCGACGACGGCGGGCAGGGCGTCGAGCGTCGCCGTCACGCGGTCCAGCTGGCGGCCCCCGTGGTTGGAGACCACCAGGCCGTCGATGCCGTGCTCCACCGCGAGGTGGGCGTCCGCCGGGTGCAGGACACCCTTGAGCAGGACGGGCAGCTCGGTGGCCTCGCGCAGCCGGTCGACGCGGTCCCAGTCGAGGTCGGCGTCCATCGCGATGTCGCGCACCCGGCCGTCCTCGTCCCGCATGTTCTCGCACGCCATCCCGGCAGGGAGGTCGAGGAAGCCGTTGGCCAGGTCCCGCGGTCGACGGCCGAACACGGGCGAGTCCACGGTGACCACCAGGGCTCGACACCCTGCGGCCTCGGCGCGTCGCACCACGGTCTCGGTGAACCCCCGGTCCGGCTGGAGGTAGAGCTGGAACCACAGAGGAGCCCCGGCGGCGGCGATCTTCTCGACCGGTTGGGTGGCCGCCATGCCCGCCACCATCAGGCTGCCGGCAGCGGCCACGCCGGCCGCGGTCTCGGCCTCGCCGCCGGGGTGGGCGAGCAGGTGGAAGGCGGTGGGCGCCACCAGGACGGGAGTGTCCAGCGTGGTGCCGAGCAGCGTGGTGCGCAGGTCGCGGCTGCCGACCGGACGCAGGACCCGGGGGCGCAGCCGCCACAGGTCGAATGCCTGCTCGTTCTCGCGCAGCGTGCGCTCGTCGCCGGCACCACCGGCGATGTAGTCCCAGTGGACCGGGTCGAGCTTCGAGCGTGCAGCGTCGGCGAGGCCGTCGAGCCCGGCCACGTCAGACCTCGGCTGGGGCGAGACAGGACCCGACGAACGCGGCCAGCGGAGCGATGTGCCCCTCGGGACGGTCCCACTGGTTCTCGAGGTTCTCGGCCATGTGATGGGTCGCGACCACCTCGCCGTCGCGGTGCAGACGCACGACCGGGTGGAGGTAGGCGGCGTCGTAGGCCTGGGTGGCGTCGTCCTGGGCGCTGCGGCCGATGCTGATGTCGAAGGGGTCGACCTTGTCGTGGTCCGGCCCGTACTCCAGGGTGACGACGAAGGCCCCGTCGGGGTGATGGCCGGGTTCGTCCAGGCCTTCCTCGGCGAAGTACCCGACCGGGAGCTCCTCGTGGTACCGGGCCTCCGAGCCGTGGATGGTGACGACATCGGCCAGCACGCCGAACTGCTGCCACAGGGCCGAGGTCCGGTTGATACGGGCGACGACGGCGTCGGTGATGGCCTCGGGGGTGGCGTCCAGGGTCCGGGACGGCCAGGGGCAGCCGTGGTGGCGCCGCCGCATGATGTGGTGCAGGGCGCGCACCGCGTAGCGGAACCCGTGGATGAACCCGTTGGTGGAGACCTTGTAGTCGCGTTGCTGGGTGAGGGTCCCGGCGAAGTACAGGCCGGGAACGTCGACCGACTCGAACGCCGACGTCTGTGCCGGGAAGCGGTCGTTGATCGCCAGCGCGGGGCGAGCCGACTCGTCGAAGATCCCCACGTCGAACCGGAACCCCGTGCAGGCCAGCACCCGGTCGTACTGCAGCTCCTTGACGACCTCGTCGGCCCGGGAGAAGCTGAAGGACACGCGGTAGCCGTCGCCGTCCCGCTCGATCTTGGTGACCGTGCCGTCGAGCACCGCGTTGGCGGACTTGAGCTGGTAGGTGTCCAGGAAGTTGTTGTTCACGGCCCGTAGGTGCCCGACGAAGTGGGACTGCCAGGCCAGCCGGATCGAGCGCGGACCGGCCACGTGGATCAGGGTGGTCGTCTCGATGAGGCTGTCGGCGGTCTCGAACGCAGAGTTCCCCTTGCCGATGATGAGCACCCGCTGGTCCAGGTAGTCGGCCGGGTCGGCCGACATCGTGGTGTAGGGCTCGGCCAGCTCGAGCCCGTCGATGTCCGGCAGGTAGGGCCGGGACACGCCGGTGGCGACCACCACGCGGCGAGCACGGTACGTCGTGGTGGGAACGCCGGCGGGCATGCCGGCCGCCTCGTCGCCTGGGCCGTCCGAGTGGCCGCTGTCGACGGTCCGCACCTCGAACACGCCGTCGGTGTCCCGGGAGACCCGGGTCACCCGCTCGCCGTACCGGACCTTCACGCCCGTCCGGTCGGCGAAGTCGCCCAGGTAGTCGACCATCACGTCGGCCTCCGGGAAGTACCGGTCGGTGTAGTCGGTGAACCGCAGTGCCGGGTCGTCGCTGAGCAGCGAGTTCCAGTCGAGCCGCAGGTTGAGCTCGGGGTCGTCCGAGCCGGTGCGGGGCTTGTTGATGGAGATCAGCTGGCGGTGGCGTGGATAGCGGGCGAAGAACGCGCCCGGACGGTCGGCCGCCTCCAGGACCAGGTAGTCGTCGGTGCCGTCGGCGTCGAGGAGCGCGGCCAGCTGCAGCCCGGCGGGTCCGGCCCCGATCACGAGGCAGTCCAGCAACCGGGCGTCGTGGGACAGGTCAGCGGTCAACGCTCTACTCCAGTCGGTCGGGGACGTGGCGGTCGGCCCTCAAGGTCCGCGCCGGAGCCGCGGGGGGGGGGCCCGCCCCCGCCCCCCCCCCCCCCCCCAACCCGGGGGGCCGGGGGGGGCGGCCCCACAGGGCCCCCGCGGGGGGGGGGGGCGGGGGCCGCCCCCCCCCCGCGGCCCTGCAGACATCGGCGTCGAGCGGGTGTTCGCGTGTGACAGTAGCCAGTTCATCTCAGAACTCTCTGAGATCCCATCACTACGTTGGCCGCCGTGACGGATGTCGAGCCGACCACCGAGGTCAGGACCTGCGGTGTCTGACCCGCCCGCAATCCGTCCCGGGGAGGCCACGGACGGGGTCTGGCCGCAGCCGCTGCTCGACCGTCTCGAGGCCGGCGGCGACCGCCCGGTGTTCGAGGATGGCGACGTGGTCACCACTGCCGCCGAGCTGTCGGCGATGGTCCGGCGCACCGCCCGAGGGCTGCGTCTGCGGGGCATCGGTCCGGGCGACGGCGTGGCCCTCGCCGTCGGCGTCGACGCGCCGGGCCTGGCGGCGGTCCTCGCCTCCTTCGCGGTGGGGGCTCGGGTGAGCGGCCTACGGCCCGAGCTGACCACGGCCCAGGTGGAGTTCGTCTGCGAGCGGGACGAGGCCGTCCTGGTCGACGACGCGGTCGTGGCCGAGCTGGCCGCGACCCCGGACGACGGGGTGCCGCTGCGTGCGTCCGGGCGCGTCGCCGACGTCGCGCGGATCGTCAACACCAGCGGCAGCACCGGGAACCCCAAGGGGTGCTGCCAGACCTACGGGGCGATGAGCAGGAGCTGGGGCCCCTACCCGGACCGGTGGCCCCCGGCCGTGCGGGAGCTGGCGTCCCGTCTCCGGCGCTACCTGGTGTTCGGCTCGCTGAGCAGCCAGGTGATGCTGGAGTACGCCGTCCTGACGTTGACCGCCGGGGGGACCCTCGTGGCGGCTCACCCACCAGGGTTTCCCGGGGCCGTCGTCCGGCATCGTGCCACGGCGAGCGTCATCACGGTCGGCAAGCTCCACCAGCTCGTCCTCGCGCAGCGTGCCGACCCGGCCGACCTGTCCGGCCTGGAGGCGCTGCTCGTCTCCGGCTCACCGCTGGAGCCGGGGCGGCTGGCCCAGGCGCTCGACGTCCTCGGCCCGGTGGTGTTCCACGGGTACGGGCAGACCGAGACCGGGATGATCGCCATGGCGACGCCCGAGGAGATGCTGGCGTCGCCCGGGACGATGGCCACGGTGGGCCGTCCGCCCGCAGAGGTCGACGTGTCGGTGCGTGACGGCGAGCTGTACGTCCGGACCCCGTCGCAGGCGTGCTGCTACCGCGGCGACGAGGACGAGACGGCAGCGGTGTTCGTGGACGGCTGGGTCCGCACCCGTGACCTGGCCGAGGTGGACGACGACGGCTACCTGCGGCTGCTGGGGCGGGTTCGCGACGTCGTCATCGTCGACGCCAACCTCGTGTACGCCGGCCCGGTCGAGCGGGTGCTGGCCGCCGCCCCGGGCGTGGCCGAGGCCTACGTCGTCGGCCGCCCCGACGACCGCACGGGTGAGGCCGTGCACGCGTTCGTTGTGCCGCTCCCCGGGTGCCGGCCCGACCTCGAGGGCCTCCGCCGGGCGGTGACCGACCGGCTCGGGCGTGGGGCGACACCGGCGACGGTCACCGTGATCGACCGGGTCCCGGTGTCCGCCAGTGGCAAGCCCGACAAGTCCGCGCTGCGGAGCCCGCAGGTGGTGGACTCGCTCCGGCTCGTCCCGCCCGGGCCCCGTGAGCGTCAGATTCCGGGGACCATCCGATGAAGCAGCGGCTCGTCCCGCGCAACGACGTCCGCAACCAGACGATGCAGCCCGAGCCGCGGCAGGTCGAGTGGGCCGTCGACCAGGCCGTCCGAGGCGTCCTCACTACCTCGCGCCCGGCGAACTGGAACCCCGAGGACGTCCACGGCATCGTCGCGGGCTGGAACCGGACCCCGGGGGAGTCGGGCAACGTCGCGTTGCCCTCGCAGCAGTCCTTCCACCCGAAAGTGTCCGGGCACGGCGACTACGCCACGTCGATGAACGCGACGCTGCGGCAGATGGGTCTCTGAGCCCGGGTGCCGATCACCGCGTCCCGGCGCACGCCGGCCACCGGTCCGCGACCGGTGGCCGGCGTCGTCGCCGTCGTCATCACCATCCTGCTCGCCGGCGGGTGCGCGAGCCCGCGGGAGCAGGCACGGGAGGACGCGACGTCGGCGGTCCGGGACTCGGCGGAGGCGCTGCGCTCCCGGATCGCGGCGGCCGCGGCGGGGACGGCCGGAGCCGACCAGCTGGAGGCGGTCCGGGCCGTCCTGCCCGACCAGCCTCTCGAGGCGGCGTCCGAGGGTCCCGGCGTCGTCGTCACGGGTTCCCTCACCGCGCGATCCGAGGCCGGCGGGGGGCTGTCCTACGAGCAGTTCGTCGCCCGGCTCTGCCTGCGGTACACCGTGCGTGAAGGGTCCGGCGAGACGTCGGTGGCGGATGCGCCCTGCCCGGCAGGCGGTGACGTCCCGCCCGCCGACGGCGTCGTCACCCTCGACGGCGACCCGTGAGGGCCGGCCCGCGGGCGGTCAGGCTTACTCCATCGGCCTCGGCCGAGCCTCACCGGAACCTCCGCCGCCGTCCTCGTCCACGGCCTGGACATCACCATCCTGGACACCGCCACCGGCGAGGTCCTGCGCACCCTCACCCTCGACAGGACCCGCAGGGACCAACCCCAGACACCACGAAACCCCCGAACCTGACGGTTCGGGGGTTTCCGATGTCCCGAGACATCACACGGTCGGGGTGACAGGATTTGAACCTGCGACCTCTTCGTCCCGAACGAAGCGCGCTACCAAGCTGCGCCACACCCCGTGGCATGTCACCGAGGCCCTCCGGCCGCAGCGACACCCGAGGATAGCCGACCGGCCGGGGCCATCCGAAATCGGTCCGTGCCGGTCTCAGAACTCCCGGGCGACGAGGGTGAGCAGTGTCGCCTCCGGCCGGCAGGCGAACCGCACCGGCGCGTACGGCGAGGTCCCCAGACCGGCGGAGACGTGCAGCCACGCCGCGTCCTCGGGGGCCTCGGACGACGGCCTGACCCGGCCTCGGCGCCCCTCGGTCCCCGCGCCCGGCCACCACCGCGACACGCCCTTGGCGCGGCCCGTGTCGAGGTCGCAGTTCGTGACGAGCGCGCCGTAGACCGGCAGGGCCAGCTGGCCGCCGTGGGTGTGGCCCGCGAGCACGAGCCCGGCTCCGTCGGCGGTCATCGCGTCGAGTACCCGCTGGTACGGGGCGTGCACGAGCCCCATCGTCAGCGAGACGTCGTCCCGGGCGGGCCCGGCGACGTCCTCGTAGCGGTCGTACTCGACGTGGGGGTCGTTGACGCCGACGAGCTCGACCCGGTGCTCGCCCATCTCGACGACCGTGCGGGCGTTGTCGAGATCGGACCACCCGCCGGCGCGCAGGCCGTCGACGAGGGCCTCGACCGGGAGGTTCCGACGGGCCGTCGGCGCCTTGGCGTGCTGTGTGGTCAGGTAGAGCGCAGGATTCTTCGGCACCGGGGCGAAGTAGTCGTTCGACCCGAGGACGAATGCCCCCGGGAAGGCCATGAGCGGCTCCATCGCCCGCAGCAGGGGCTCGACGGCCCGCACGTGCGCGAGGTTGTCGCCGGAGTTCACGACGAAGTCCGGCCTGAGCTCGGCGAGCGAGCGGACCCACTCGATCTTCTTCGCCTGGCCCGGGGTCAGGTGCAGGTCGGAGACCTGGAGCACCCGCACGGGGGCCGAGCCGGGTGGCAGGACCGGTAGCGCGAACCGGCGCAGGGCGAACCAGGTGCGTTCGACCAGTGCGGCGTAGGCGACGCCCGCGACCCCGGCCCCGACGACGGTCCCCGCGGCGCGGATGAGTCGTCGCGTCGTCGGGGTCATGGCGCCATCCTCGCAAACACCCGGCGCGGCGCGGCAACCGAGCACCCCATCGCCCTCGAACCCAGGTGCCGTGGCACGGGCCCGGGTGCGAGACTGCCGCCATGAGCGGAACGAGCCTCAAGGCGCAGCTGCAGCACGACCTCCACGACGCGATGCGAGCCCGGGACAAGGTCCGCTCGGCGACGCTGCGGATGGCCCTGACGTCGGTCACGACCGCCGAGGTCGCCGGGGACGAGGCCCGCGAGCTCGACGACGACGAGGTCCTGGTCGTCCTGACGAAGGAGGCGAAGAAGCGCCGGGAGGCGTCCACGGCCTACCGCGGCGCCGGCCGGCAGGAACTCGCCGACGCCGAGGACGCCGAGCTCGCGGTGCTCGAGGGCTACCTGCCCGCGCAGCTCGGGGACGCCGAGCTCGCGGCGATCGTCGACCGCGCGGTGGAGTCGACCGGTGCGAGCGGCATGGGTGACATGGGCCGGGTCATGAAGGCCGCCCAGACCGAGGTGGCAGGCCGGGCCGAGGGAGGCCGCGTGGCGGGTGTCGTCCGCGCCCGGCTCTCCGCCCGCTGAGCGCGAGGGTCAGTCCCGCTTCGGCGGCGGGGTGCCTCTCGGCCTGCGCGGCTTGGGCTCGGGATTCGTGGTCACCGGCTTGCTGGCCTTCCTCGCCGGACCGAGCGAGACGTAGAGGCCGACCGTGGCTCCCTCGACGGCCCGGTCCTTCGGGGCGGTGCCGGCGACCGTGCCGTACGGCGCGCTGCTGTTGATCTGAGAGAGCACCTGGCTGGAGAACCCGGCCTCCTTGAGGATGCCCTGGGCCGACTCGATGCTGCGCGCGTAGACGTTCGGGATCTCCTTGAGGTTGCCGTTCTTCACCTTGTCGCTCGGGGCCGGGAAGTCCTTGGTCGGCATGCCCTTCGTGACCCGCTTCATGACGGCCGCCCACACCGGCGCCGAGACGGTGCCACCGAAGACGTTGCTGAAGCAGCCGTACGTGCCGAAGCACTTGCCGTTGAGCGAGTAGAACTTGCCGTTCTTGTCGGCGACCTTCTCGTTGCCGATCCACACCGCGGCGCTGACCTGCGGGGTGAAGCCCGCGAACCACGCCTGGTTGTGCTTGTCGGTCGTCCCGGTCTTGCCGGCCGCCGGCCGCTCGCCGACGTTCCACAGGCCGTCGGCGGTCCCGCCGTTGCGCAGCGTGCCCTTGAGCAGGTCCGCGGCGCCGTCGGCGGTGTCCTTGGAGATGGCCTGCTCGCACTTCGGGGCGGGGACCTCGATCTCCTCCTTGTCCGGCGTCGTGATCGACACGATGGGGCTCGGGTCGCAGCGCTTGCCGCTGGCGGCCAGGACGGCGTAGGAGTTGGCCAGGCTCAACGGGGTCGTCGTCCCGGTGCCCAGGGTGGCGTTCGACAGCCCACCCTCGATCGGCTTGCCGTCGCCGGAACGCAGGCCCATCTTCTCCATCGTCTTCAGGACGTTGCAGGGGCCGACGGTGATCGAGAGCTGCGCCGCCCAGGTGTTGACCGACTTCGAGATGCCCTCGGAGAGCGTCATCTGCCGGCCGCCGATGGGGTAGTCGTTGCCGACCTTCCACGGCTCGTTGGCGCCGCACGGGGCGCCAACGACCTTGGGGCCGTCGAAGGTGGCGTCCACCGTGTTCGTGGCGAACGGGACCTGGATCTTTCCGTCGAGCGGCATGCCCTGTTCGAGTGCGGTGACGAGGCCGTACACCTTCGCCGTCGAGCCGAACTGGTATCCGTAGTCACCGCCGCCGTACACCTTGTCGACGTTGACGTTGGTCTGGTTCTTGTCGAAGTCGGACGCCTGGGCCATCGCGAGGATGCGGCCCGTGCCCGGCTCGACGAGGGTCACGGCACCGCCGAGGTTGCTCTTGTTGCCGACCGGGACGGCCTTCTCGATCTCCTCCTGGGCGATCTTCTGCATGTCCGGGTCGAGCGAGGTGCGGATCGTCAGACCGCCCTGGTTGACGCGCTTCAGCCGCTCCTCCGGCGTCTTGCCGAGCATGGCCATCTCCGGGGAGTGCTGGAGGTACGCCATGACGTAGGCGCAGAAGTACGGCTGCTTCGACCGGTGGCAGACCCCCTTGACCGGCTTCTTCTTGATCATGTCCTCGAGCTTCGTCTTCTTCGCCTTCGCGACGTCCTCGGACGAGGCCATCCCCAGCTGCCCCATCCGGGTCAGCACGACGTCGCGGCGTGCCTTGGACTGCTTGGGGTTGATGATGGGGTCGTACCGGCCCGGCTGCTGCACGATGCCGGCGAGCAGCGCGGACTGCGCGAGGTCGAGCTCGCTCGCGTGGACGCCGAAGTAGTTGAGCGCGGCGGCCTCGACCCCGTAGGCCTGGTCGCCGTAGTACACGAGGTTGAGGTACCCCTCGAGGATCTGGTCCTTGGTGAAGTTCTCCTCGACGTTCACCGCGTACTTGAGCTCCTGGACCTTGCGGGCGTAGGACTTGGTGACCGCGGCGGCCGCGGCCTCCTTGTCCCCGGCGCGCAGGGCCTGCTCCTGCAGCGTGACCTTGACGAACTGCTGGGTGAGAGTGGAGGCGCCCTGCACGTCGCCGCCTTGCGCGTTGGACACGACCGCACGGGTGAAGCCGCGCAGGTCGAGGCCGCCGTGCTCGTAGAACCGGGCGTCCTCGATGGCGATCTGGGCGTTGCGCATCGTCGGCGAGATCTTCTTCAGCGGGACGATGATGCGGTTCTCGTCGTACGGGTTCGCGATGAGCTTGTTCTTGGAGTCCAGGATCCGCGACTGCTGCGCGAGCGGCGAGACGGTGAACTCGCTCGGCAGGTCGTTGAAGAACTCGACCCCGCTCTTGGCCGCCTGGCCACTCGCTCCGATGGCGGGCACGGCGATGCCGGCCATCAGCAGACCGGTGACCGTGCTCAGCACGACGAGACCGAGCAGCATTCTGAGCACGGCTGGGATGTTCTGGGCGCGTCCGTCCATGGTCGACAGGGTAACGCGGACATCTGGTATAGGCCGTATCCCGGTCCGGCCCCGTCCATGGACCGAGCGGCCCACCGCGCATCGGCCGTTCGTCCCTTCCTTCACCCGTTCGGACACGGTGGAGACCGTTTCGGACGATGGCCCGCCCGATCTGCCCCCACCTACGGTTTTGCCATCGCCACTGACCGGTGGCGGCGAGCAGCAGGGACTGGGAGCGAGGTGCACACATGACGATCAGCCCCGTGGTGAAGCCCACCGACACCGGGTGGGTCGAGGAGTGGGCCCCCCTGGGTCGCTGCGCCGGCACCGACCCGGACGCACTCTTCGTGCAGGGCAAGGCCCAGCGCGCCGCGAAGGTCGTCTGCAAGGGTTGCCCGGTCGTCGCGGAGTGTCTCGCGGACGCGCTCGACAACCGCACCGAGTTCGGCGTCTGGGGAGGGATGACCGAGCGCGAGCGCCGGGCCCTTCTGCGCCGCCGCCCCGACGTCAGGTCCTGGACCGCTCTGCTGTCCGCCGCCAAGGCGAACAGCGCGGAGGGCGCCATCGCCTGACCCACAGACTCCCCGGCGGGGCCGACCAACCCTGCAGCCGCGCGTGGCACCCCTGCAGCTGCGCCTGGCACCCGGTCGGCCCCCCGGGGTTTTCCTTGTGGTGCGAGCAACGCATACGGACCTGCGACTTCAACGTCGTCGATCTGTTCACTCCTTGAGTGCTCGCCGCACCCGAATGACGATGGCCACGCTGCATACGCCGACGCGTTCACTGCTGGCATCGCGGAGTCGCCCTGATGGTGCACCTCCCGACTTCGCAGAGTCAGGTCCTCACCGCGGCGTTGGCCGGGATGTTGACGGTCCTGGTGTGGGTCATTGCAGTCGTCCTCCGCGTGCCTCAACGCTGGTTCTTCGCAGCTGGGTGGGCGGCCGTGCTCCTGAGCCCACTGCTGCTGCTTGTGGGCGGTTTCGGCACTTCGACGGCGGCGTGGTCGGCGATGGCCGCCCTCGTCGGCACTGTGGCGGGTCTGTTGCTCACAGCGCTGCTAGGGGTCTTCGTCGAACTGTGGCGGGTCAGTAGGTCACGTGCCGGAGAGAGCTGACCCGACCGCTCGTAGCCCGTCGAGGTCGTGGATGTCCGTCGCCGCTGCGGGTACGGCCGAGAGCGGCACTCCCGGATGCGCGGCGACGAACCGCCGGACGTGGGCCTCGTGGCGTGCGGCGGTCCGGGCGAGCGCCGCGTGCAGCCGGAGCACAGCGGCCGTGGCCGACGGCAGGTCGTCCTCGGCGCGGTCCTCGACGGCCTCGGCCGCCGCGAGTGCACGCGCTCCGCTGAGGCCCGGGGCCTCGAGCACCTGCATCCGGTTGACCACGACACCGGCGAGCGGCATCCCCTCGGCACCGAGCCGGCCGACGAAGTAGGTGGCCTCCCGCAGGGCGTCGCGCTCCGGTGCCGCCACGACGACGAACGCCGTGGTCGGCTCCTTGAGGAGGGCGTACGTGACGTCGGCACGCTCGCGGAACCCGCCGAACATCGTGTCGAGAGCGGCGACGAAGGTCTGCACGTCGGCGAGGAACTGGCCTCCGAGGACACGCGACAGGGTGTGCGCCGCGAGGTTGGCGCCGAACGAGAAGAGCTTCATCGACGCGCGGCCGCCGGCCTTGGCGGGCGCCGCGAGCAGCCGGATGAAGCGACCGTCGAGGAAAGACCCGAGCCGCTTCGGGGCGTCGAGGAAGTCGAGGGCGGACCGCGACGGCGGGGTGTCGACGACGACGAGGTCCCAGGTGCCGTCGCGCTCGGCCTGCGCCCGCAGCTGGCCGAGCCGCTCCATCGCCATGTACTCCTGGGTGCCGGCGAAGGAGCTGGAGACCGCCTGGTAGAAGGGGTTCTCGAGGATCTGCGCGGCCTTGTCCGGCGTGGAGTGGGCGAGCACGACGTCGTCGAACGTGCGCTTCATGTCGAGCATCATCGCGTCGAGCGAGCCGCCCGCGGCCGCACCGACGCCCTCGACCGGACGCGGGGTGTTGTCGAGCTCGATGAGGCCGAGCGACTGGGCCAGCCTGCGGGCGGGGTCGATCGTCAGGACGACGACCCGGCGTCCTGCTTCCGCCGCCCGAACGCCGAGCGCCGCGGCCGTCGTCGTCTTCCCGACCCCTCCCGAGCCGCAGCAGACGACGACGCCGACGCCGCGGTCCTCGATGAGGGCGTCGACGTCGAGGGGCTTCGCCGCCCGGGCCGAGGCCGTCATCCGACCCCCTGCGCCGCGAGCTCGTCGGCGAGCATCGCGACACCGCCGTCCTCGGTGCCCTCGGCGAGCGCGGGCAGGTCGAGGGTGGGCCGCCCGAGGGCGCCGATGTCGTCACGCAGCCCGTCCTCGAGGTGGAGCCGCGCCGCGTGGGCCTCCGTCTCGGCGAGCAGCCCCCCGACCGTGCGGTCGCCGGAGCGGACGCCGACGGTCGCGAGGTCGGAGCGCACGGTGTCCGCGAGCGCCTCCCGGTCGGAGCCGAGGCGGGCCAGCACCGGGTCGGGCACCAGTGCGGTGCGGACCTGGTTCACGACGACGGTGCCGACCCCGAAGCCCGCGGCCGAGAGCTCGGCGGCGGCGTCGGTGGTCTCCTGCACGGGCATCTCCTCGAGGAGGGTCACGAGGTGGACGGTGCTCCTGCTCGAGCGGAGCATCCGGGTGATGGACTGTGCCTGGGAGTGGATGGGCCCGACCTTCGCGAGGTCGGCCACCTGCTCGTTGACGGCGAGGAAGCGGGCGACCCGTCCCGTGGGCGGCGCGTCGAGGACCACGGCGTCCCACACGAGCTCCCCGTGGCCGCGCCGGGAGCCGCTCGTGCGGCCCACCGCCTCGAACACCTTGCCGGTGAGGAGGACGTCGCGGACGCCGGGCGCGATCGTCGTCGCGAAGTCGACGACCCCCATCCGCTCGAGCGCCCCACCGGCCCGGCCGAGCTTGTAGAAGGACTGGAGGTACTCGAGCAGCGCCGCCTTGGCGTCGACCGACAGCCCCCACAGCTCGCCTCCGGAGGAGTCCTGGACGAGCCGGACCTCGGTGTCGCCGAGTGGTGGCACCCCGAAGGTCTGGCTGATGCCCTGGCGCCCCTCGACCTCGACGAGCAGCACCCGCCCTCCACCGCGGGCCAGGGTGAGCCCGAGGGCAGCGGCGACCGTCGTCTTGCCGACCCCGCCCTTGCCCGTGACGACGTGCAGCCGGATGCCCTCGAGCGCGTGCGCGAGAGATGTGGCCGGCATGCGGTCAGCCTAGAGCGGCTCCTCGCAGCGCCGACCTGCCCCCACCCCGAGCCGTCCCACCCCGAGCCGTCCTCACCCCGAGCCGTCGTCAGAACTTTCTCGCCTGATGCCGGAACCTGCGGTCGGGCACCCCGACGTTGGCGGTGCCCGACCGGACCTTTGCGCATCAGGCGAGAAAGCTCAGGGATGGAGGGTGAGCTCCTCCACCTCCGCGAGCAACAGGAGGTACGCGGGGGACTCCGGGTCGACGACGTCGAAGTGGTCCGCCCCGCGGGCGACGGCGGTGTGCAGCGGCTCGTCCCGGCCCCGCGAGCGCACGTACGCGTCGACGACCGAGGCGGGCACGACGTCGTCGACCTCGCCCGTGACGACGACCGCAGAGGTGGTCAGCCGCTGGCGCGCCGGGTCGGCGTCGGCCCAGGCGTCCGGTGCCTCGTCGGGACCACCGCCGAGCAGGGCCCGTGCGGCGTCGTTGCTCAGGTGCAACCGGTCGACCTCCCCGAGGTCGGCGGCCGGGGCGAGGGCCACGACACCGAGCAGCCAGGGCGCCCGTCCGCCGCTCGCGAGCCACAGGGCCAGGTGGCCGCCGGCGGAGTGACCGACGACGACCACGAGGTCCGGCAGGTCGGTGTCGTCGTGGGCGGCCCCGAGTCGGGCCAGGAGCGCCCGCCCGGTGCCTGGCCACCCGCCCCCCGGCATCCCGATCCGCGGGTACTCGAGGCTGGCGACGTGGAAGCCGTCGCGCGCCAGCGCCTCCGCGAGCGGCGCGAGGTGGGCGCGGTCGTACTGCTCACGCCAGAACCCGCCGTGGACGAGGGCCACGGTGACGCCGCGGGCCCGGTGCGGCTCGGGCTCCCACACGTCGTAGACGTCGGTCTGCTCCGGCCCCGTGAACTCGGTGCGGTCGGGTCCGCGGGCGGTGCGGCGCAGCAGGTCCGGGTCCTCGCTCATCGCGGCCCACCGTAGCCCGTCCGCGCCGGCGCTAGGGTGGCGCTCATGCAGAAGTGGGAGTACGCGACCGTGCCGCTCATCGTCCACGCGACGAAGCAGATCCTCGACCAGTGGGGGGAGGACGGCTGGGAGCTCGTCCAGGTCCTCTCGATGCCGGAGGGCAACCTCGTCGCCTATCTCAAGCGTCCCAAGGGCTGACGTGGGCGCCGTCGAGGACCGCATCGCCGAGCTCGGTCTCACCCTGCCCGAGGTCGTCCCGCCCGTGGCCGCCTACGTGCCTGCGGTGCTCGACGGGTCACGCGTCTACGTGTCCGGGCAGGTGCCGTTCGTCGACGGCGTGCTGCCCGAGACCGGGACCGTCGGCGAGCTCGTCGGCCTGGTCCACCCGGAGAAGGCCAAGGAGTACGCCGCGATCTGCGCGCTCAACGCCATCGCCGCGGTGAGGTCCGTCGTCGGCGACCTCGACCGCGTCGAGCGGGTCGTCAAGGTCACCGGTTTCGTCGCCTCCGACCCGCACTTCACCGGCCAGCCGGGTGTCGTCGACGGCGCGAGCGAGCTGTTCGGCTCCGTCTTCGGCGACGCGGGGGTCCACGCCCGCTCCGCGGTGGGTGTCGCGGCCCTGCCGCTCGGGGCGCCCGTCGAGGTCGAGGTGATCGTCCACGTCCGCGACTGACCGCGACGCCGGGCGGGTGCTGCGGCGCCCCGTCCGCGACGAGGTCCTGCTCGCGCGCGCCGACGCCTGGCTCGCCTCAGGGGCGTCGGCGTCCGAGCCCCGGCTCGCGGCGACCGTCATGCTCGTCCGGGACGCACCCACCGGGCCCGAGGTCTACGTGCAGCGCCGTGTCGCGACGATGGCCTTCGCGCCGTCCATGGTCGTCTTCCCGGGCGGACGCGTCGACCCCGCCGATGCCGTCCTCGACCCCGCGACACCCGGTATCGCCGACCTCGCCGCGCACTTCGGGGTCGACCCGGCGGCGGCCGCGCCGTTCGCGGCGGCCGCGGTCCGCGAGGTGGAGGAGGAGTGTGGCGTCCGGCTGTCGGTCGAGGCTCTGCGCGGCCGTGGCCACTGGGTGACGCCGGCGTTCGAGCCGCGGCGTTACGACACTTGGATCCTCGCCGCGGGGATGCCCGACGGACAGCACGCCCGTGAGACCAGCGGAGAGTCCGACGGCGGCGGATGGGCTCGCGCGGCCGACCTGCTGGACGGCGCCTCGGAGCGTCGCCTCCGGATGATGCCGCCCCAGGTCTGGGCGCTGGAGGCACTCGCCGCCTTCGCCGACACCGTCTCGTTCCTCGCCGACCGGCCCCGCATCGCGCGGGTCGTCCCGGTGCTCGAGCGCGAGCCCGACGGCACGCTCGTCCTC
The DNA here is from genome assembly GCF_016888005.1 of Phycicoccus sp. CSK15P-2. Classification (GTDB taxonomy): domain Bacteria; phylum Actinomycetota; class Actinomycetes; order Actinomycetales; family Dermatophilaceae; genus Phycicoccus. Next base: position 182,541 of record NZ_JAFDVE010000014.1, read on the forward strand.
CGCACCGAGCTCCCCTGAGCGGACGTCCGCTCCGCCGGGCGGAGTACCCGACAGGCAACGGGCCGTCGGCGCTGTGTCGATACGGCGCGCCGGCGCCGTGCTCAGGCGGCTTCTGCCTGTTCGTGCCTCCGGTGCGGCGGTGCGGATGGCGCTCGCCCCTCGTGGACGTCCAGCCATGACTGCAGCGTCCACCGCACCCAGGTCTGGTCGTCCATGACGTCCCAGTACGTGTACCGGAGTGACGCCCAGGCGTACACCGCCAGCTCGGTGTGTCGTCGGCAGTCCTTCCGCAGCCCCGCACGGGTCCCATGGGTCGCGTACCCGTCGGCCTCCAGAGCCAGCCGCAGCTTCTCGCTCCCCAGGTCGACGATCGCGAACAGCCCCGGCTCGGTCACCACGAGCTGCGGTGTGAGGTCGAGCCCGACCTCGATGGCCAGCGCCCGGAGCACCGACTCGAACGGGTTGGCGGCTCGGCCGTCGGCGTGCCGGGCGACCCGCCGTAGGTCCCTGGCGCCCGGGCCGCGAGTGTGGGCTGCGGAGTCCACGAGGTCTGCTCGACCGACGGTCCCGGAGCGCAGCGCGGAGTCGGCGACCGCCAGTGCGGAGTCGAAGGGCAGGACACGGGCGCAGTCGAGCACCGTGCGCAGCGGTGCGGTGACGCCGTCCTCGACCTCACGCGCGGTGAGGTCCTGCCAGTGCGGCACGATCCCGACGAGGTCCCGCGATCGGAGGTGGCGCTTTCGGCGTACGGTGACCCAGGCGTCGTCGGGCACGGTCTTGACCTTCCAGCCGTGGGTGACCGCGGCGCTGAGGTGGGACAAGGTGGCGGTACGCGCGGCCGCCAGCGACCGGTGCTCCTCGACCTCGGGCACGACGTAGCGGCCACGTGCCACGCGCAGGACCTCACCGGCCGACCGGGCACGGCGCAGAGCCCGCTCGGAGTGTGACCCGCGGAGCTCGGCCCAGGTGGCGCATCCCCCGAGGCGCCGCAGGGTGTCGGCGACGAGGTCGGGCATGGCGGGAGCCTGGCAGGTCGGCGCGGGTCGGCCGCGGGACTTTCCACAGGTGGGGTCGGCACTGACAGGCAGAGCCCCACCCACCCGGACATCCGGTCACCACCGTCGCGGTGCCGGAGGTGGGGCCGGTGGTTTCTGCCTGTCGGTACGGACGCTCGACCGCGCCTCGAGTAGTGGGATGACCGGCCGCCCAGCCCGCCTAGAGTGACGGGATGACCGCGCAGCCGCCCGCCTCGACCCGTGACGCGTGGTCCGGCGGCGCCGTCACCGAGCGGGCGCACTGCGTCCTCGCGCCCAACCCGGGGCCGATGACGCTCGACGGCACGAACACCTGGGTGCTCCTCGAGCCCGGGGCGGACGAGGCGGTGGTCGTCGACCCCGGCCCGGACGACGAGGCGCACCTGCTGGCCGTCGTCGAGCACGTGGCGGCGCGCGGCGCACGGGTCGGGCTCACGCTGCTGACCCACGGCCACCACGACCACGCCGAGGGCGCACCGCGCTTCGCCGAGCTGTCCGGAGCCCCGACCCGTGCCGTCGGGAGGGGCCACGACGACATCAGGGACGGCGACGTCCTGCGCACCGGTGGGCTCGAGCTGCGGGTGGTCGCCACGCCGGGGCACACGGCCGACTCCGTCTCCTTCGCCCTGGCCGCCGACCACGCGCTCGTCACCGGCGACACGGTGCTCGGCCGGGGGACGACGGTCGTCGCGCACCCGGACGGGGAGCTCGACGCCTACCTCGACAGCCTCGAACGCATCGCGGCGCTCACCGGCGACGGTGACGTCACCCGCATCCTCCCCGGGCACGGCCCGCGGGTGCCGGACGCCGCTGCGATGGTCGACTTCTACCGGGTCCACCGTGCGGAGCGGCTCGACCAGGTCCGGCAGGCACTCGCCGACGGCGCGGCCGCCGAGGCCGACCCCGTCGAGGGCGTGCTCACGAGGGTGTACGCGGAGGTCTCACCGGACGTCCGGCCGGCGGCACGGATGTCGATCCGCGCCCAGCTGGACCATCTCGGCGTGGCCTGGCGCTGACGACCAAGTGGCCTGGCGCTGACGACCGACGATGACCGGGTCGGCTCAGCGGGCGCGGCGGCGCAGGCGGTCGACATCGAGGAGCAGCACGGCCCGCGCCTCGAGCCGCAGCCACCCACGGGACGCGAAGTCGGCGAGCGCCTTGTTCACGGTCTCGCGCGAGGCCCCGACGAGCTGGGCGAGCTCCTCCTGGGTGAGGTCGTGCGCCACCATGAGGCCCTCCTCGACGGGGCGCCCGAACCGGCCCGCGAGGTCGAGCAGCGCCTTGGCGACCCGGCCCGGGACGTCGGTGAAGACGAGGTCGGCGAGGACGTCGTTGGTGCGGCGCAGCCGCCGCGCCAGTGCACTGAGCAGGGTGAGCGCGACCCCCGGACGCTCGGCGAGGAACTCCTTGAGCTGCTCGTGGTTCATCGAGACGAGCTGGGTCTCGGCGACCGCCGTGGCGGTGGCGGTGCGCGGGCCGGGGTCGAAGAGCGAGAGCTCGCCGAACATCTCGCCGGGGCCGAGGATCGCGAGGAGGTTCTCGCGGCCGTCGCTGCTCGAGCGGCCGAGCTTGATCTTGCCCTCGGCGATCACGTAGAGCCGGTCGCCCTGGTCCCCCTCGTGGAACAGCACGTCGCCCCGCTCGAGGCGGGCGGCGCTCATCGAGTCGATGAGGGTGTACGCGGTCTGGTCGTCCAGTGGCGACAGGAGCGGGGCTTTGCGCACGACGTCGTGGTCCACGGCCACAGTGTGCCAGAGCGTCCGTCGCCCCTCCGGCGGAGGGCGTGAGGGCGTCGGACCCGCCACGTAGGCTGTCGCCGTGCCTGCCCGCCCCTCCACCGCCGTCCGTCGTGCCGGGGCCGGTGAGGAGTCCGCCGTCGCCCGCACCCGCCGGGCCCGCCGCATCTACCGCGCCCTCGCCGAGCGGTACCCGTACGCGCACTGCGAGCTCGACTTCGAGACCCCGCTGCAGCTGCTCGTCGCCACCGTGCTCTCCGCGCAGACCACCGACGTCATGGTCAACTCCGTCACGCCCACGCTCTTCTCGCGCTGGCCCACCGCCGAGGCCCTCGCCGGCGCGGACCGCGCCGAGATGGAGGCCGTGCTTCGTCCGACGGGGTTCTTCCGGGCCAAGACGAACTCCGTCATCACGCTCTCGCAGGCGCTGGTCGAGCGCTTCGGCGGCGAGGTTCCCGGCCGGATGGAGGACCTCGTCACGCTGCCCGGGGTGGGTCGCAAGACCGCCAACGTCGTGCTCGGCAACGCGTTCGACGTCCCGGGTCTCACCGTCGACACGCACTTCGGCCGTCTCGTCCGCCGCTGGGGCTGGACCCAGGAGACCGACCCGGTCAAGGTCGAGGCCGATGTCGCGGCCCTCGTGCCGAGACGCGAGTGGACGATGCTCAGCCACGTCGTGATCTTCCACGGCCGGCGTACGTGCTTCGCCCGTCGGCCGGCCTGCGGCGCCTGCCCGGTCACCCGCTGGTGCCCGGCGTACGGCGAGGGCGAGACCGACCCCGAGAAGGCCCGCGCCCTCCTGAAGTTCGAGCTCGCCCCGGGGGCGGCCCTCCCGGAGCCGCCGCCCGGCCCCCTGCCCGACGACCCCGCCCCATGAGCACCCCTCCCGCGTGGCTCGCCGGGCTGGCCCGGCGGCCGGACGTCGCGGACCACCCGTGGTTCGCCGAGCACCCGCCTCCGGACGACGGTGCGCGGCGCTCGGCGGTGCTCGTCCTGTTCGGCCCGGACACCACGGGCGAGGTCGACGTCCTCCTCACCGAACGCGCCCACACGCTGCGCTCGCACCCGGGGCAGGTGTCGTTCCCCGGCGGTGCCGAGGACCCCGGCGACGACGGGCCCGTCGGGGCGGCGCTGCGGGAGGCCGAGGAGGAGGTCGGGCTCGACCCCGCGGGCGTCGACGTCCTCGCCGTCCTCCCGGCGCTCTACCTCGCCCCGAGCCGCAACGCCGTGACACCGGTGGTCGGCTGGTGGCCGAGCCCGGTCCCGGTCGGGGTCGTCGACGAGGCCGAGGTGGCCCGGGTCGTGCGCGTGCCGGTCAGCGACCTGCTCGACGCCCGCCGCCGGTTCACCGCCGTGTTCGGTCCCTACCGTGGGCCCGGTTTCGACGTCGGCGGCCTCTTCGTCTGGGGCTTCACGGCGATGCTGCTCGACGCGGTCCTCGAGCTCTCCGGGGTGGCCCGGCCGTGGGACGACACCGTCGAGCGCGAGCTGCCCGACCACGTCCTCTCCCCGTGGATGCGCGGCATCGAGGAGCGCGGCCGGTGAGCGGCTCGACGATCCTCGACCTCGCTCTGGTCGTCCTCCTGCTGTCGTACGCGGCGAACGGCTGGCGGCAGGGCTTCGTCAGCGCGGTCCTCGGCCTCGTCGGCCTGGTGGGCGGGGCCCTGGTCGCGATGCGCTTCGCGCCGGGCCTCCTGGAGGAGCACGCCGGCGTCGACCTCACCACCCCGTTCGGCGTCTTCGTCACGATCGCGGTCGTCCTCTTCGTCGCGACGACGGCGCAGTGGCTCCTCCTCGTCCTGGGATCGAGCATCCGCAGCTCGATGCGCCTCCCCGGCTACCGCGCGGCCGACAGCGCTCTCGGGGCGCTCGCGGTCCTCGTGGCCACCCTCTTCGTCATCTGGGCCGTCGCGGGCGCGGTCCGCGCGGCCGGGCCGCCCGGCCTGCGGGCCGCGGTCGCCGACTCCCGGGTGGTGCGCGCCGCGGACTCCGTCGTCCCGTCGCGGGCGTCCGTCCTCGTCGACGACCTCACCCGCGCGCTCGACGCGGACGTCTTCCCCCGGGTGTTCGAAGGGCTCGGTCCGGAGCCGATCGCCGCGGTCCCGGCACCCGACGGGGCGCTCGCCGGCGACCCCGACATCGAGCGTGCGCTCCGTTCGGTCATCCACGTGCGCGCCGAGTCCGGGCGCTGCGAGTCGACGCAGGTGGGCAGCGGCTGGGTGTCCCGCCGCGGCCGTGTGGTGACGAACGCCCACGTCGTCGCGGGAGCCGAGCGGGTGCAGGTGTCCGTCGGGGGACGGGGGGCGGAGCTCGCTGCGCGGGTCGTGGCGTTCGACCCCGAGCGCGACATCGCCGTCCTGTCGGTGCCCGGCCTCGCGGCGCCGGCGCTCCCGACGGGTCCCGAGCTCGCCCGCACCGACGACGCGGTGCTCGCCGGCTTCCCGGGCGACCAGGGCCTGTGGGTCGGCGCCGCGCGGGTCCGTGACGTCCTGGACGCCCGGGGCGCGGACATCTACGGAAGCCCCGGGCCGACGCGCGAGATCTACTCCCTGCGCGCCGAGGTCCGCCAGGGTGCCTCGGGCGGACCGATGCTCGACCCGGACGGCGAGGTCGTCGGGATGATCTTCGCGACCTCGCTCGACGACCCGCAGACCGGCTACGCCCTGACCCTCGCCGAGGTGCAGCCCGTGCTCACGGCGGCCCGCGGTACCGACTCGCCGGTCTCGACCGGCCGGTGCGCCCGCCGTTGACCGACTGCTGGACCACCTGCGTCCGGTGCGCCGCGGCGTCCGGTCACGGTCCGCTCAGGACGCCTCGCGTGCGCCCTTGAGGGTGGCGACGGTGGCCTTGCCCTGCTCGATGGCCTTCTCGGGCGCGGGCTTGGCCTTCTGCAGCGCGTTGCGGCCGAGTAGGCCGAGAACGGCCGCGACGACGAACAGGAGCAGGGTCGTGATGAGGTACCCGGCCCACTCCGGCAGCCAGATGTCGATGACGGCCACGACCGTGTGGAAGAGGAAGATCAGGCCGAGCAGCCCGACGAACGCGGCCCCCACGAAGAGGCCGATCCCGGCGCCCATGACCTTGGCCCCTTGCGAGACCTCGGCCTTGGCCAGGGCGATCTCACCTCGGACGATGCCTTGGAGGTCGTGCGTCGCGTCGGCGACGAGCTGCCCGATGGTGCGGTCGGTGCTCTCCGGGGGCATGGGTCCTCGCTCGGTGTCGTCGTCCCACGTCAGGGCGGTCTGCTGCCGACCCTACCGACTGTCGCCCGACCCGGTCTCCGGCAGGTTCTCGTAGATGTCCGGGACACCGCTGCGGTTGTCGTCCCGGGTCTCCTCCTCGTGGATCCGCGCGTAGACGGCGTTGCGCCGCCGGAGGATGACCGAGGACACGATGGCGGCGACGAGCGAGCCGATGAGGATGCCGAGCTTGACGTGCTCGTCGCGCTCGGAGCCCGCCCCGAACGCGAGCTCGCCGACGAGCAGCGAGACGGTGAACCCGATGCCGGTGAGGACCGCGAGGCCCGCGACGTCCGACCACGTCAGGTTGGGGTCGAGCTGGGCCCGGGTGAACCGGGCCATGACGTACGTGGAGCCGAGCACGCCGATGAGCTTGCCGACGACGAGACCGAGGATGACGCCGACGGCGACCGGGTCGACGAGGGTCGCCCCGAGCCCACCGCCGACGATCGCGACGCCGGAGCTGAAGAACGCGAAGATCGGGACGGCCACGCCGGCCGAGAGCGGCCGCAGCCGGTGCTCGAAGCGGTGGGCGACGTCCTCGTCCGCCTCCATCGTGCTGAGCGCCGGCACGCCCTGGGGCCGCGGTTTGACCGGCACGACCATGCCGAGGAGGACGCCGGCGACCGTGGCGTGCACCCCGGAGGCGTGCACGAAGCCCCAGGTGAGCGCCGCGAGCGGGATGAGCAGCCACCACTGCCCGAGCCGGCGCTGGGTGAGGAACGCGAACGCGGCGAGGGGGACGAGGGCGACGAGCAGCGGCACGACCTCGAGGTCGGAGGTGTAGAAGATCGCGATGATCGTGATGGCGATGAGGTCGTCGACGACCGCGAGGGTGAGGAGGAAGGAGCGCAGGGCCGAGGGCAGGTGCGACCCGATGACGGCGAGCACGGCGAGCGCGAAGGCGATGTCGGTGGCGGTGGGTATGGCCCAGCCGCGGTAGGCGTCGCCCTCACCCCCCATGACGGTGACGACGGCGACGAAGACGACCGCCGGCATGATGACGCCGCACGCCGCGGCGATGACCGGCACCGCGGCCTTCGCGGGGGTGCGCAGCTCGCCGACGATGAACTCGCGCTTGAGCTCGAGACCGGCGACGAAGAAGAAGATGGCGAGCAGGCCGTCGGCCGCCCAGTGGCCGACGGACAGCTTGAGGTGGCCCCAGTCGGTGCCGATCTCGGTGTCCCGCAGCCCGGTGTAGAGGTCGGCCCAGGGACTGTTGGCCAGCGCGATGGCGACGACCGCCGCGACGAGGAGGACGGCGCCACCGATCGTCTCCGTGCGCAGCGCGTCGGTGACGTACTGGACCTCGGTCCAGGACGGGCGGTTGAAGACGCGGCGGGTCTCGGGCGGCCGGGGCGGCTCACCGGAGGCGTCGGGGGTGCTGCTCATCGCGGCTCCTGACGGTGGGGCTGTGTCACGTGCCGCACCGGCACGCAACGGGACTCGTGTGCCGACCAGACTTCCCGGCGCTCCGCCGGCAACCCTACCGGGGTCGCCCCGACCGGTCGCGCCGCAGGGTCACCGCGGACGGGGGACGGGGTGCCGCGCGCCGCGCGCACGGCACCCCGTCGGCCGGGTGGGGCGTGCTCAGTCGGCCGAGCCGCCGGCCATGCCCTCCTTGATGAGGTTCATCACCGACGAGTCGGCGAGCGTCGTGACGTCCCCGACCTCGCGGTTCTCGGCGACGTCGCGCAGCAGCCGGCGCATGATCTTCCCCGACCGGGTCTTCGGCAGCTCGGGGACGACCATGATCTGGCGGGGCTTGGCGATCGGGCCGATCTCCTTCGCCACGTGGTCCCGCAGCTCCTGCACGGTGTCCTCGCCCTCGTCCTGGGCGTCGCCGCGGAGGATGACGAACGCGCACACGGCCTGCCCGGTGGTCTCGTCCGTGGCGCCGACGACCGCGGCCTCGGCGACCGACGGGTGGGACACCAGCGCGGACTCGATCTCGGCCGTGGAGAGCCGGTGGCCGGAGACGTTCATGACGTCGTCGACGCGCCCGAGCAGCCAGATGTTGCCCTTCTCGTCGTACTTCGCGCCGTCGCCGGCGAAGTAGTACTCCGGGCCGAACCGGCTCCAGTAGGTCTCCTTGTACCGGTCCGGGTCGCCCCAGATGCCGCGGAGCATCGACGGCCACGGCTTGGTGAGCACGAGGTAGCCGACCTTCTCGGCCTCGGTGAACGGGTTGCCGTCGTCGTCGAGGATCTCGGCCGAGATGCCGGGGATGGGCTTCTGGGCCGAGCCCGGCTCGAGGGTCGTCACGCCCGGGAGGGGGCTGATCATGATCGCGCCGGTCTCGGTCTGCCACCACGTGTCGACGATCGGGGCGGTGTCGCCGCCGATGTGCTTGCGGTACCAGAGCCAGGCCTCGGGGTTGATCGGCTCGCCGACGCTGCCGAGGACGCGGACCGAGGAGAGGTCGAACTTCGCGGGGATGTCCGAGCCCCACTTCATGAACGTCCGGATGGCCGTGGGTGCCGTGTAGAAGACCGACACCCCGTACTTCTCGATGATCTCCCACCAGCGGCCCTGGTGGGGGGTGTCGGGGGTGCCCTCGTAGAGCACCTGGGTCGCGCCGTTCGCGAGGGGCCCGTAGACGATGTAGGTGTGCCCGGTGACCCAGCCGACGTCGGCCGAGCACCAGTAGACGTCGGTGTCGGGGTGCACGTCGTGGACGACGCTGTTCGTGTACGCGGCCTGGGTGAGGTAGCCGCCGGAGGTGTGGAAGATGCCCTTGGGCTTCCCCGTCGTGCCGGAGGTGTAGAGGATGAACAGCGGGTGCTCGCTGTCCATCGGCTCGGGGTCGTGGGTGTCGGGCTGGTCGTCGACGACGTCGTGCCACCAGAGGTCGCGGCCGTCGGTCCACTCGACGTCCTGCTCGGTGCGCCGGACGACGAGGACGTTGCGGACCGGCCCCTCGTCCGTGCCGACCTCGAGCGCGGCGTCGACCGCGGCCTTGAGCGGAGCCGGCTTCCCGCGGCGGAACTGGCCGTCGGTCGTGACGACGAGCTTGGCCTGGGCGTCGTCGATGCGCGTCCTGAGGGCCTCGGCCGAGAAGCCGCCGAAGATCACCGAGTGCGGCGCGCCGAGCCGCGCGCAGGCGAGCATCGTGAAGACGGTCTCCGGGATCATCGGCATGTAGACGGCGACCCGGTCGCCCTTCTCGACACCGAGGGAGGCGAGGGCGTTGGCGGCCTTGCTGACCTCCTTCTGGAGGTCGGCGTAGGTGATCGTGCGGGTGTCGCCGCCCTCGCCCTCGAAGTGGATGGCCACCCGGTCGCCGTTGCCGGCCTCGACGTGCCGGTCGACGCAGTTGTACGCGACGTTGAGCGTCCCGCCGACGAACCACTTCGCGAACGGCGCCTCGCTCCAGTCGAGCGTCTGCTCGAAGTCCGCCGCCCACGTGACGCGCTCGCGCGCCTGGGCTGCCCAGAAGCCCTCGTGGTCCTCGGCCGCGTCGTCGTACATCTGCGCCGTGCCGTTCGCCTGCCCGGTGAAGGCGGGGTCGGGGCTCAGGTCCATCTCGTGCAGGTGGCTCGACAGGCTGTCGTCGCTCACGGCGGGCTCCTCCTCGTCGTCGAAGATCTCTGGCCCAGCCAACCCGACCGGGGCCCCCGGAGGCAACCGTGTGTCCCGGGCGCTCCCGTCGAGCGGCGCGGCGGTGCGACGAGCGGGTCCGCACGGACCCGGGCACGGGGCTCAGCGGGAGAAGGTGCCGCGGCCCGAGAAGAAGCGGCCGCGGTCGGGGACGGCCCAGCCGCCGGTGACCTCCGTCCTGCCGAGGGGGTAGGTGCCGTCGGCCCGGCGGTCGCGGACGGCGAGCCGCATGGGCGAGACGTCGCCGTCGGGGTCCACGACGGCGAGCGCGACGGCGTGGGGGCCGGAGGCGAGCGCGGGCAGCCGGCCGGTCGCCCGGTACGTCGTCGTGCCCGGCAGGGCGGTCCGCAGGTCCATCCCGAGCCGGACCCGGACGGTGCGGCCGGCGGGTGAGGTGAGGACGAGCTGGACCTCCCAGTCGTCGTAGGTCGGGGCGCTGCCGTCGTTGCGCACCTGCACGGTCGCGGTGAAGGACCGCCCCCCGACGAGCGGCGGGAGCTCGACGCGCGGGACGGCGTAGCGGTACCCCGCACGCTTGACGGCCTCCTCGTAGGCGGCCTGCTGCTCGGGGGTCATGTCCGGGTAGGTCGTGCGCAGGTTGCCGCTCGAGATGGTCGAGACGTGGTACTGACGCACCTGCTCCAGGGCGAGCACCGGGTCGCCGCTGCTGCACCACTCGGTGACGAAGGGGCGGGTCTTCCACATCGAGCGCATGTCGCCCGCCGCGGTGTTCTCGGGCTTCTGCATCAGGGAGCTGCCGAGGCAGTCGCTGCGCATCCCGAGGTTCGGGTAGGTGTCGAGCGCCCCCTTGAGGATGTAGGGGGCTCGGCCGTTCTCGATGCCGGCGACCGGGTACGAGAGCACGGTGCTCAGCAGGACGTGCTTGGTCGGGAGGGCCTTCGCGACGGCCCCGATGATCCGCTCGGCGCTCGCCTCGGTGAGGGTGTCACCGGCCGGCATCCACTCGCCGTACGTGCCGAACCCGCCGACGTCGACGTAGGACAGCCGCGGGTCCTTGCCGTAGCGGCGCCCGATCTCGGCCCACAGGTCCTCCCACGCGGAGAGGAAGGTGGCGCTGTTCCAGTCGGGCACGGACGTGCCGGGCTGGCGGGGGAGGAACGCGGGGGTGACGGCCGGCCAGTCCGGGCGGGACTCCATCCAGCAGCCGGGGCAGTAGGCCATGACCCGGAACCCGTACTGTCCACCGGCTGCCGCGGCGTCGGCGAGCCCGGCGTCGAGCGGGGCGAACGCGTAGGCGCCGCGGGTGGGCTCGAGCCGGCCCCAGTACACGGTGTCGCGGTCGTAGCGGTCCGGGGAGGGCCAGCCGGAGGGCTGTGCCGGGGCGCCCAGCCAGCGGTACTGGCCCCGCAGCGGGTTGGGGATCTCGGGGTCGGAGAGCGGGACGGTCGCGGGCGTGAAGACGGCGCCCGGGATGACCGGCCGGGCCGTGGCCGGGGCGCTCGTCGTGAGGAGGCCCGACCCCAGCAGGGCAGCGAGCAGTGCCGGCAGGAGGGCGCGGCGCCACCGCGGTCGGGCGGGCATGGGGACGACTCCTCGGCTGGCTGGTGGTGTGCGGCGATGCTAGGCAGTCGGGGCCGGTGCGGGGACGCGGTCCGGGCGTGGGTCGGACGTTCGGCCGACCCGGCCTCCGGGGAGGGGCGCACTGCGCAATGTGTCCCGTCCTGCGCGGACCCGGGTGGTGCGACTGTGCGCGGCTTGCCCATCCGACATGCCATCGGTTCCATCTGCCTGGGCCTCGTGCTTCCGTAGGGGTCCGGCCGACGAGGCCATGTCCACTCACGAGGAGGTGAGCGCGGTGTTCGAGGAGGGACAGCTCTACTCGGCCGTGACGACCGACGCCGACGGGACCGTCGAGGTCCACCTGAGCGACAACCACCCCGGTCTGCACGACCCGGCCTACCGGGCGCGGCGGGCCGAGATCGCCGGCGTGTCGCTGACGCTGCGTACCGGCGACCCCGTGCCGACGGTCGAGTACACCGAGGACGAGCACGCCATCTGGCGCCTCGCCTGCGCCGAGCTCGCCCCGAAGCACGAGCGCTACGCCCACTCCGAGTACCTCGCCGGCAAGGCGGCCCTCGGGCTCCCGGCCGACCACGTGCCACAGCTCGAGGAGGTGAGCGCGCTGCTCGGCCCGCTCACCGGGTGGTCGTACACCGCCGCCCCCGGGCTGGTGCCGCTGCGCGACTTCTACGCGGACCTCGGCCGCCGGGTGTTCAGCTCCACGCAGTACCTCCGGCACGGCAGCCAGCCCCTGTACACGCCGGAGCCGGACATCATCCACGAGGTCGTCGGACACGGGAACCAGCTCGCGAGCCCGCGCTTCGCCGCGATCACCGAGGCGGCCGGGCAGGCGAGCCTGCGCCTGGAGTCGGACGAGGCGATGAAGTTCGTCGCCGACGTGTTCTGGTTCTCGATGGAGTTCGGCGTCATGGCCGAGGGGCACGAGCTCAAGGCCTACGGCGCCGGCATCCTCAGCAGCTACGGCGAGATGGACGAGTTCCGGTCGATGGAGATCCGGCCGCTCGACCTCGTCGCGATGGGGACGCTCGACTACGACATCACGGCCTACCAGCCCGTCCTGTTCCGGGCCGAGAGCCTCGACCAGCTGGAGGACGTGGTCGGGGACTTCTTCGCGACGGTCGACGACGACCTCGCGGCCCGGCTCCGCGCCCAGGCGCCGCTCCCCGTCTGAGCGGCACCTCGCTGCCGGCCCGCTCGGACGTCCCGGCATGATGTGCCCGTGCGTGCGCTGCGGAAGGTCACGGCCGGTCCGGGTCTGGAGCTCGTCGACGTGCCCGAGCCCGAGTACGGCCCCAAGGACGTCCTCGTGCGGGTCCTGCGGGCGGGCATCTGCGGCACCGACCTCCACCTGCGCGCCTGGGACGAGTGGGCCGCGTCGACGGTGCAGGCGCCGCTGACGATCGGGCACGAGTTCTTCGGCGAGGTCGTCGCGGTGGGCGCGGACGTCGACCACGTCGCGGTCGGCGACCACGTCTCGGGCGAGGGGCACGTCGTCTGCGGCACGTGCCGCAACTGCCGCGCCGGGCGCCGGCACCTATGCATCAACACCTCGGGGGTCGGCGTGAACCGGGACGGCGCGTTCGCTGACCTCGTCGTCGTGCCGGCCTCCAACGCGTGGGTCCAGCCGGCCGGTCTCGACCCGGACCTCGGCGCACTGTTCGACCCGCTCGGCAACGCGGTGCACACGGCGCTGCAGTGGCCGGTCGTGGGCGAGGACGTCGTCGTCACCGGCGCGGGGCCGATCGGGGTGATGGCCACGGCGGTGGTCCGGCACGCGGGTGCGCGGCGCATCGCGGTCACCGACATGTCCGCCGACCGGCTGGCGCTCGCCGTGGCCGCCGGCGCCGACCTCGCGGTCGACGTCTCCCGCGGGCAGTCGCTCGCGGACGCGCAGGAGGCGCTCGGGATGGTCGAGGGCTTCGACATCGCGCTCGAGATGTCGGGTGCCCCCGCCGCCGTCGAGGACCTGCTCGCGAACATGAACCACGGCGGCCGGGTGGCGATGCTCGGGCTGCCGACGGACCGCTACGCCATCGACTGGGGCCGGGTCATCACGCACATGATCACGCTGCGTGGCATCTACGGGCGCGAGCTGTTCGAGACCTGGTACCTCATGGGGTCGATGCTCGCGTCGTCGCCGGCGCTGCGGGAGGCGGTCTCGTCCGTCGTGACCGGGCGCTACCCGGCACAGGAGTGGGAGGACGCCTTCGCGGAGACCGCGTCCGGGCACGGCGGGAAGGTGCTCCTCGACTGGAGCTGACCCGGCGTCGGGCGCTGGGGCGGCCTCGCGGGCGGTCCCCGGACGGCCTCTACGCTGACGGGGTCGGCGCCCAACCCAGGTCGCCGCCCCCACGACGAGGAGCCGCACGTGTACGGAACCGTCAAGGACGAGCTCGCCGCGACGCTGCGCGAGATCGAGGACGCCGGTCTCACCAAGCGCGAGCGTGAGGTCACGACGCCGCAGTCGGCGCACGTCGGGACCACCGCGGGGGAGTCGCTGAACTTCTGCGCGAACAACTACCTCGGGCTCGCCGACCACCCCGACGTCCTCGCCGCGTCGCGGGCAGCGCTCGACAACTGGGGCTTCGGGATGGCGTCGGTGCGCTTCATCTGCGGCACCCAGACCCAGCACACCGAGCTCGAGCGCCGCCTCTCGGAGTTCCTCGGCACCGAGGCGACCATCCTGTTCTCCTCGTGCTTCGACGCCAACGGCGGCGTCTTCGAGGTGCTCTTCGGCGCCGAGGACGCGATCGTGTCCGACGAGCTCAACCACGCCTCGATCATCGACGGCATCCGGCTGTCGAAGGCGGCGCGCTACCGGTACGCCAACGCCGACACGGCGGACCTGCGCGCGCAGCTGACCGCGGCGCGCGAGGCCGGGGCGCGCCGGGTGTGCGTCGTCACCGACGGCGTGTTCTCGATGGACGGCTCCTACGCGCCGCTCGACGAGATCTGCGACCTCGCCGACGAGTTCGAGGCCATGGTCCTCGTCGACGACAGCCACGCCGTGGGGTTCGTCGGCGAGGGCGGGCGGGGCACCCCGGAGCTGTTCGGCGTCATGGACCGCGTCGACATCCTCACGGGGACCCTCGGCAAGGCCCTCGGCGGAGCCTCCGGCGGCTACGTCTCCAGCCACCGCGAGGTCGTCGACCTGCTGCGGCAGCGCGCGCGGCCCTACCTCTTCTCGAACTCCGTCGCGCCGGCCGTCGTCGCCGGGTCCGCCGCCGCGCTCGACCTCGTCGACTCCTCGGCCGAGGGCCGCGAGACGCTACGCCGCAACGCCGCCCTGTTCCGCGAGCTCATGGCCGGCGCCGGGTTCGAGCTGCTGCCCGGCAGCCACCCGATCGTCCCGGTCATGTTCCCGGGCGAGGACGGAGCGCGGCAGGCCACCCGGGTCGCGGACCACATGCTCGAGCACGGCGTCTACGTCATCGCGTTCAGCTACCCGGTGGTGCCGAAGGGAAAGGCGCGCATCCGGGTCCAGCTGTCGGCGGCGCACACCGAGACCGACGTCCGGCGGTGCGTGGACGCGTTCGTCGCCGGCCGCGACGCCGTCGGCTGACCGGCGTCGGCTCCGGACCTCAGTCCCGGACCCGGCTGCGGGCCAGGGCGATCCGCTCGGGAGTGTGCAGCCGGACCATCGTCCGGGTCGTCGTCGCCGGCACCCGCCCGGGGGTCAGGAGCGACACGGCCACCGCGGTGCCGGCCGCGAGCGGCACGGCCCACAGCGCCGGGTTGGCGAGCAGTGCGCCGACCCATCCGCCGAGGTCCCCGCGGAGCATCGTCGTTCCGAGCGCGGCGACCGTGGCCGTCCCCCCGGTGAGCACCCCGGCCAGCGCGCCCGTCGTCGAGAGCCGACGCCACCAGACCCCGAGGATGATGAGCGGCGCGAACGTGGCGGCGGCGACGGCGAAGGCGAGACCGACGGTCGTCGCCAGACCGAGCGGCTCGATGGCGCGGCTCAGCAGGTAGGGCAGGACCACCGCGGCGACGGCGGCGAACCGGAAGCCGCGCACCGCCGGTGCGTCGCCGCCGGTGAGGCGGGCCAGCCGCGGGCGGAGCACCTCCTGGTCGATGACGCCCGTCACCGACATCGCGAGCCCCGACGCCGTCGAGAGGAACGCCGCGAACGCGCCCCCGGCGAGCATCGCGGTGAGCAGGTCGGCACCGAGGCCCCCGGCGAGCTCGCCCGGGATGCGCAGCACGATGGAGTCCTGGCGCACGCCGTCCGGCAGCGTCGGGTAGACGACGCGGCCGAGGGCGGCGTAGACCGGGGGCAGCAGGTAGAAGGTGCCGAGCAGGGCGATGACCGTCACGGTCGTACGGCGCGCGCCGACGCCGTCCGGGTTCGTGTAGTACCTCACGAGGACGTGCGGCAGCCCCATCGTGCCGAGGCTCAGCGCGAGCACGGTGGAGGCCGTCCGGTAGAGCGTGTGGTCGTCCGGGGCGCCGGTGCGCAGCGGCGAGTGCCACTCCGGTGGCACGACCGGCGCGGGATGCCCGGCCCGGAACCACAGGAAGAGCAGGACGAAGGCGGGCACCGCGAGCGCGGTGAGCTTGACCCAGTACTGCACCGCCTGGACGAACGTGATCGAGCGCATCCCGCCCGCGCCGACCGCGGCCGCGATGACGACCATGACGACGAGGCCCCCGACCCACTGCGGGGCTCCCGTGACGAGGGTCAGGGTGAGACCCGCGCCCTGGAACTGCGGGACGAGGTACAGCCAGCCGATGGCCACGACGAGCACGGACGAGACGAGCCGGATCGCGCGCGACCCGAGCCGTGCCTCGGCGAAGTCCGGCAGCGTGTAGGCACCCGAGCGTCGCATCGGGGCCGCCACCATAACGAGGAGGACGAGGTAGCCGAGGGTGTAGCCGATCGGGAGCCACAGCATGTCGACCCCGCTGCCGTAGACGAGCCCCGCGACGCCGAGGAAGCTCGCGGCCGAGAGGTACTCACCCCCGATCGCGGAGGCGTTGAGCCGCGGTGAGACGGTGCGGCCTGCCACGTAGAAGTCGCTCGTGCGCCGCGACAGGCGCAGCCCGAGACCGCCCACAGCGAGCGTCGTCAGGCACACGAGGACGACAGCGACGAGCGAGAGCGGCTGGCTCACGGCTCCTCGACGACGTCGGCGAAGTCGGCCTCGAGCCGCTCGCTCTGCCGGGCGTACCACCGGGCCAGCACCCACGCGGCCGGGTAGACGGCCACCCCGAGCACGAGCCACGGGGAGGGGATGCCGAACAGCGCCGTGCCCTGGGTCGTCGGGACGAGCACGAGGACGAGGGGCAGCGCGGCGAGCCCGAGGACGGTGAGCGACAGCACGAGGAGGGAGAGCCGCAGCTGGGCCCGCAGCAGGCCGTCGAG
Organism: Phycicoccus sp. CSK15P-2; assembly: GCF_016888005.1. Classification (GTDB taxonomy): domain Bacteria; phylum Actinomycetota; class Actinomycetes; order Actinomycetales; family Dermatophilaceae; genus Phycicoccus. The sequence continues at coordinate 199,057 of NZ_JAFDVE010000014.1, forward strand.
GTAGACGTCCCCGAGGGCGGTCTGCTCGTCGAGCTCACGGGAGACCGGACGCGACCCGGGCGGCACGGCACCGCGCCGCGAGCTCGTCACCCGGACGCGGTCCGGTGTCGGTGTCGTCTCCACGGTCAGCCCCCGGCGCGGCGGTCGCCGGTGGGACGGCGCAGGAGGGTGTGCCGCAGCTCCTTGGTGTGCCGGCGGCTCACCTGGAGCTCGACTTGGCCGACGAGGACCGAGCAGCGGCCGTGGTCCATCCGGACCTCGCGGACGTGCGCCAGCGCGACGAGGGTCGACCGGTGAATGCGGACGAACCCGTACTCGGCCCACCGCTCCTCGAGGACGCTCAGCGGCACCCGCACCAGGTGCGAGCCGTCCTCGGTGTGCAGCCGCGCGTAGTCGCCGTGCGCCTGGGCGTAGCGGATCTGGCTGCGGGTGATGAACCGGGTCACGCCGCCGAGCTCCACGGGGATCGTCTCGTCCTCGGCCGGGGGCGGCGAGCCGTCCGGGGCCGCCCGCGTGGTGTCCCGGTCGCGCTGCTCGACGACCCTGCGCACGGCCTCGAGGATCCGGTCGTCGCGCACCGGCTTCATGACGTAGTCGGTGACGTCGAGAGCGAAGGCGTCGACCGCGTGCCGCTCGTGCGCCGTGACGAACACGACCTGGGGGCGGACGGCGAACCGGGAGATGACGCGGGCGAGGGCCATCCCGTCCAGTCCCGGCATGGAGATGTCGCTGAAGACGACGTCGACGTCCCGGGTGTCGAGGAGCTGGAGGGCGTCGGTGCCGTTGCCGGCGGTGATGACCTCGCCGATCCGCTCGTCCCGCTCCAGGAGGTACCCGAGCTCGGACAGGGCCGGCAGCTCGTCGTCGACGACGAGGGCGACCAGTCCGGGCTCGCGGGTGGACATGGGGCGAAGCCTACGGCGCGGTCTCAGCCCTGGGCATGGACTCCGGGTGCGAACTTCGGCACCCGGAAGGTCACCTTGGTCCCCGCCCCGGGGGCGGTCTCGACGGCCAGCCCGAACTCGTCGCCGTAGACCTGCCGTAGCCGGGCGTCGACGTTTCCCAGACCCACCGAGTCGGCGGAGTGTGCACCGTCGAGGATCGTCCGGACCCGTTCGGGGTCGGTGCCGACGCCGTCGTCCTCGATCGCGATCTCGGCCTCGGCGCCCAGGTCGGTCGCGGTGATGGTCACGTGGCCGACGCCCTCCTTCGTCGCGAGGCCGTGCCGGACGGCGTTCTCGACGAGTGGCTGCACCGCGAGGTACGGCAGGGACACCGGCAGCACCTCGGGGGCGACGAGCAGCGACACCTGCAGGCGGTCGCCGAACCTCGCCTGCTCCAGGACGAGGTAGCGCTCGACGTTGCGCAGCTCCTCGGCGAGTGTCGTGAAGGGGCCGCCGCTGCGCAGGGCGTACCGGGTGAAGTCGGCGAAGTCGAGGAGGAGGTCCCGGGCGCGGTCGGGGTCGGTGCGGACGAACGAGGCGATCGCGGCGAGGCTGTTGTAGATGAAGTGCGGGCTGATCTGTGCCCGCAGGGCCCGCAGCTCGGCCTCCATGACCCGGTTGCGGGTACGCGCGAGCTCGGCGAGGGCGAGCTGGCTGCTCACCCAGGCCGCGACCTCCTCGGTCGCACGCAGCAGGCCGGGGGACGACAGGTTGGTCCAGGCCGTGATCGTGCCGACGACGAGGTCGTCGGTGACGAGCGGGGCGGTGACGGCGGCCCGGACGGGGCAGTTGGGGTCCGTGCACGCGACGGCGTCGGACCCGTGGGCGGACGTGCGGCCGGTCTCCAGGGTCCTCTCGCCGAGCGGCACGGCGAGGTCGCGGTGGTGCTCGCCGCTGCCGGTCCAGGACAGCACGCTGCCGGGTCCGGCGATGGAGACCGCGTGCGCGCCGAGGATGCTCAGCAGGTACCGGCCGGCGCGCTCGGCGGCGTCGGGGGTCAGGCCGTCCCCGAGGTGGCGCGAGGCGAGCGAGGCCGTGTGCAGCGTCGCGTACGTGGCGCGGTCGGTCTCGGAGATGAAGCCGCGGCGACGGCTGCGGCGCAGGAGGGCGAGCACGGTCCACAGCACGAGCATCGTCCCGGCGACGAGCACCGCCGTCGGCCAGTGGATGCTGCCCGTCATGGGGGACACCCTAGGCTGCCGGGGTGCCCGTGGAACCCGCCTCGCAGAGCCCCGCGGTGGCCGCCGTGGCACGGCTCGCGGAGCTGCCCGGCGTGGCCGGCCAGGTCGAGGCCGCCCGCGAGGCGTGCACCCGGCTGAGATGGCACCGGGCCCTGCGCAGGCGTGTCCCGGAGGCCGCCGCCGAGTCGCGGGTGCGCGGTGCGGTGGCCAGTGCCGAGCTCGACGGCGCGTCCCTGCCCGTCGACGTCGTGCGGGACGTGCTGCGCGGGGCCGCGTCGTGGTCGGCCGAGCCGGACCCGGTCGAGCGCGTCGTCCGGCGGGCGGCCCTGACCACGGCCGAGACCGAGCACGTCGGCCCGCTCGTCCCCCGGGCACCGCTGCAGGCGCTCGCCCGGCTGCACGCCGTGGCCGCGGTCGGGACCGTCCGGGACGACGCGCTCGGTCGGCCGCGGGTCGAGGGGGAGGAGGGCGACGAGCTCGTCGCCGACCTCGGTCCGGCGCCGTCCGCGGCGGAGGCCGCCGAGCGGCTGCGGGGGGTCGTCGAGGTCGTCCTCGCGGCGCCACGGCTCCCGGTCCTCGTGGCAGCGGCCGTCGTGCACGCCGAGGTGATGACGGTCCGCCCTTTCCTCCGGGGGAACGGGCTCGTCGCGCGGGCCCTCGACCGGTGCCTCGTCCAGACGGCGGGCCTGGACCCCACCGGCGTCGCGGTCCTCGAGGCAGGGCACGGTGCGCAGGGGCCGGCGGCCTACCTCGGGGCGCTCGCCGCGTACGGCCGCGGCGACGTCCCCGGTGTCGGTCTGTGGCTCGGGCACTGCTCCGCGGCGGTCCGGGCGGCGGCCGCGGAGGGCGAGCGGGTGGCCGACGCCGTGCTGGCCGGCCGCCTTCTCTGAGGGTGCCCGCCCCGGCGCGCGCGGTGGCGCCACCGGTGGACGGCCACCGGTCCGGGGAGTACAACTGGAGGGACAGAGGACACCGTCCTCGGCACGACCTACCGCGGAACCGGGAAACCCACGCGCGGGCAGTCCACTGATGGACCGGTCGCCCTGGGCTCGTCCCACGGCGACGGCACGGAGAGCACGCCTGGTCGCCCGGGACCCCGCGGCAGGACGAGGCCCCCGTCCGAGTGGCGGGGGCCTCGTCTCGTCCGCGGCGACCGGTGGACTTCCGGACCGCGTTCGGAGGGTGTGGGACTTAACGTCTGAGCGACGACTGAGGACGTTCCCGCAGGTCCGACCGTCGGGCTTGCGCAGAGTGGCATCCATGGGACACGATTGACCTACTCGCTCCCCTTCGGGGTTGAGCGACCGGCGATCCGGCTTCTCCCCCCCGGAGCTCGGCTCGCCGACGGCCCCGGTTGTCCCCCCGACCGGGGCCGTCCTATGTCCGCTCCCGGTCGTCACCGTGTGCGCGCCTCGGGTCGGTCTCCGCGCCCCGGGTCGCGAGACCGGACGCAGGATGGTTTCCTGGAGAGCGACTGGGGGTCCGGCGACGATCGCCAGGGGAGCGGCACGGATCCTCCGGGAGGGAGTTCGGCCATGAGACGTCTGTCCAAGGCCTTGTCCGTCATCGCGCTCGTCACCGCGGGAGCGGTGACGGGACCCCTCGGGGCGGCGACCGCCGCACCCGGGGACATCCTGTTCGCCGACTCGTTCGACACGTACAACTCGGGCTCGTGGACCCAAGGGGCCGGCTGGTACAACACGGACACGTCACACGTGTACTACCTGCCGGACAACGCCCGGGTCAGCGGTGGTGCACTACAGATCACCACCCGCAGCCACTGCACCGCAGAGGGCGAGAAGCCCTCGATGGCCAACGCCACGGGCACTCCGTGCACGGGCAGCCAGAAGCGCAAGTACTCCACGGGACGCCTGCAGACCCGGTACCCCGTGACACCGAGGGGCGTGAACTACCGGATCAAGTTCTCGGCCCTGATGCCCACCAACGGCAAACCGGGCACCAGGATGGCGCTCTGGGCGCGCAACACGCAGCAGTACTGCACGGATGCCGGACAGGTCACCTACATCGGTGAGTTCGACGGGCTCGAGTGGTACCCCGACAAGGGCCTGAACAGGGGGAGCTCGACGTCGCACATGTCGTGCTACACCTCCGACCTGTCGACCAAGCGACACACCTTCCCGTCGTCCTTCTCCGCCGGCAGCTGGTACGAGTGGTGGATCGACCGTCGCGGCAACTCCGTCTACTACTACGTGCGCGCCGGTGGCGCGGAGCCCTCGTTCATCGGTGCACACACCTGCACCTCGGGGCCCTTCAACCTCTCGCAGGCCCAGTGCGACGCGGTGCTCGAGGACCCGGTGAGCGTCATCATCAACGGCAACGCCTTCAAGGGCAGCGCGGGCCCGGACGACTCCTCCTGGTTCCCGAACCAGACGATGCTCGTCGACTGGGTGACCGTCGAGCAGCTGTAGTCGCGAAAGGCCGGGCCGCGGGACCACCACCGGTCCCGCGGCCCGCCTGTCCACAGGGACGCCTCGGGCGCTCGTCGTCCACAGGCCCGGGCCGCTGGTCTCGTGTCCGTGCGCCGGGACGGCGAGGCTCGACCCATGAGCACCGCACCCACCGTCGTCGCGGTCGTCGGGGCCTCCGGCGGCCTCGGCGCCAGCACCCTCGCGCTCGCCGTCGGGCGCCGGCTGGCCGCCTCGGGCCCGCCGGCCGTCGTCGCCGACCTCGACGTGCTGCGCGGTGGGCTCGACGTCACCGCAGGCGTCGACCACGTCCCCGGCCGGCGCTGGGCGGCGCTGGCAGCCGTCCGGGGCGAGGTCCCCTCCGGGCTGCTCGTCCCCTCGCTCCCGGCGGAGGACGGCTGTGCGCTGCTCAGTGCCGGCGGTCCCGGCCCGTCGTCCGTCCCCGACCCTGCCGTCCGCGACGTCCTCGCCTCGCTCCGCGCGAGCGGCCACCGGCTCGTCGTCGACGTCCCGGGCGCCTCGCCCGTCCTCGGGGAGGTACTCGCGCTGGCCACGCACGCGCTCGTCCTCACGGGGCTGCGCACCCGGGCCCTGGCGGACGCCGATGCCCTCGTCGAGCGGCTCGCGGCGCTCGGAGCCGCCGCGGACCTCCGGCTCGTCACCCGCGGCCCGCGTCCGTCGGCCGCGGTGCTCGACGACGTCGAGGCCCATCTGGGGCTCGCCCACCTGCACCACCTCGGGGACGACGTCCAGGTGGTGCGCGACGCCGAGCGCGGCCTGTGGCCCGGCACGGGCCGGGACGCCGTGCGGCGGTGTGCCGACCGGGTCGTCGAGCTCGTCGACGCCCCGCTGGGGGCGCAGGCGTCGTGACCACCGACGACCCTCGGCTCGCCGACGGTGTCGTCGCCTCGATCCGCTCCGGGGAGGGACCCACCGAGGCCGTCATCGCCCGCCTCGCCGCCCGCGCGACGCCCGTTCTCGGGCAGCGCGGACGTGACGACGCGGCGCGGGCGATGGCGGCCCGGCTCGTGGGGCTGGGCCCGCTCGCACCGTGCGTGGCCGACGAGCGGGTCACCGACGTGCTCGTCAACGGCGACGGGCGGGTCTGGCTCGACCGCGGCGAGGGGATGGTCCTCGCCGCGGCGCGTGTCCCGCCCGAGGAGCTGCGCCCGCTGGCCGTGCGCCTGGCCGGGGTGGCGGGGCGCCGGCTCGACGACGCCCAGCCGTGGGTCGACGGCGTCCTTCCCGGAGGGGTCCGGCTGCACGCCGTGCTGCCGCCGCTCGCGGAGGGCGGGCCCCACCTGAGCCTGCGCGTCGCGCGGCGTCGCCCCGGCGGGGTGGCGGGCCTCGTCGAGGCGGGGACCGCGAGCGAGGGCATGGGAGAGCTGCTCCGGGGGCTCGTCGGCCGCCGTGCCGGCCTCCTCGTCACCGGGGGCACCGGGGCCGGGAAGACCACCGTCCTCGGGGCCCTGCTCGCCGAGTGCGCGCCGAACGAGCGGATCGTCGTCGTCGAGGATGTCCGCGAGCTCGACCCCGACCACCCGCACGTCGTCCGGCTGCAGGGGCGTGCGGCGAACGTCGAGGGGGTCGGTGAGGTCACGCTGTCGGTGCTCGTGCGCCAGGCGCTGCGGATGCGACCCGACCGGCTCGTCGTGGGGGAGGTCCGCGGCGCGGAGGTGCGAGACCTCCTCGCCGCCCTCAACACGGGCCACGACGGCGGTGCCGGGACCGTCCACGCCAACGGGCCCGAGGAGGTGCCGGCGCGGGTCGAGGCGCTGGGCGCGCTCGCCGGGATGCCGCGCGCTGCGGTCCACGCCCAGCTCGCCGGCGCGGTGGACGCGGTCGTCCACGTCGTGCGGGACGGACCCGCCCGTCGGGTCGACCGGGTCGGCGTCCCGCTCGTGCGCTCCGACGGCCTCGTCGAGGTCCGCACGGCGTGCACCGACTCCCCCTCCGGGCCGCTGCCCGGGCCCGCCTGGCCGGCGCTGCGGGCCCTCCTCGGCGAGACCGTCGGGGTCGCGTCGTGACGGCTGCCCTGCTCTGCGCCGTGGCGGTGCTCCTGTGGCCGCGGCGGGTGCAGGGCGGCCTGTCGGCCGACGGGGTCCGCACCGCGGCGGTCGCCCGGTGGTGGCGTGCCTCGGCGTCCCGGGTCCGGCGCCGCCCGCCGGACGAGGAGTGGGCGGCCGACCTCGCGGAGGTCACCGCCGTCGGTGTGCGCGCCGGTCTCGACCTCGCCGGCGCCGTACGGGTCGCGGCCCGCAGCCCCATCGTCGTGGCGGCGGCACCCTGGGTCGTGGACCATCTCGCGCCCTCCGCACCGGACGGCGGGCCGGTGGCGGGCAGGGTGTCCTCCGCCGCGGACCGCGCCGGGGACCGCACGGCCGCAGACCTCCGCGTGCTCGCCCGCGCCTGGCGGCTCTCCGAGGACACCGGTGCGGCGGCATCGCACACGACCGCCGCAGCGGCTGCCGCCATCCGGGCCCGCGAGGCCGACCACGCCCGTACCCGGGCCGCCCTCGCGGGCCCCCGGACCTCGATGCGGCTGCTCTCCGGTCTGCCTCTCGTCGGCCCCGTGCTCGCCGCTCTCGTCGGTCTGGACCCGATGACCCTGTACGCCTCGACCCCCGCGCGGCTCTCGGTGGCGGCCGGTCTCGTCGCCACCTGCGCCGGGTGGTTGTGGGGGCGGGCGGTCGTGCGGCGGGCGGCCCGGCCGCGACACACCGACGGCGGGGTCCGATGACCCTCGCCGCCGTCTGTGCCGCCCTCGCGGTCCTCCTGTGGCCCGTTCGCCGCGTCGGGTGGCGGCCGGTGTCCCGGACGGCCTCGGCCGCGCCGTCGGCCGCGTCACTCGACGAGGCGGCGGTGGCGCTCACGATGCTGGCCGCCGTCCTGCGCGGTGGAGCGGGTGCGGTCGAGAGTCTCGAGGCCGTGGCGGAGGTCGACGACTCCGCTGCGGGGCGCGAGCTCGCCGTGGTCGCGGCCGCCCACCGGTGGGGCGAGCCGCCGGACCGGGCCTGGGCCCACGCCGGCCCCGGCTGGGCGCCGGCCGCCTCCGCCTGGCACGCGGCCCTCACCGCCGGTGCCGCACCCGCCGACCTCGTCGAGTCGGCCGCCGGTCGACTGCGGGCGGCCGAGGCACGCCGGGTCGAGGCGGCGGCGCACCGGGCCGGGGTCCTGCTGGTGCTGCCGCTCGGGGTGTGCTTCCTCCCGGGCTTCGTCGCGACGACGGTCGTCCCCGTCGTCCTGCTGCTCCTCGGCGAGCTCTGAGACCGCCGTCCACAGCCGACGTGCGGTCGGCGGTCGTCCACAGGGCGGCCACCGGCCCTCGCACCGCCCCTGGCGGGCGCCGCAGAGTGGACGGGAGGCGCGACGGTCGCGCCGACGAGGGAGGGAAAGAGATGACGACACGGGTCGTACGACGGCTCCGCCGGGCGGGACACCGCCTCCGCACGCTGGGGGAGGAGGGGATGACCACGGCCGAGTACGCGGTCGGCACGGTGGCTGCGGTGGCCTTCGCGGCGCTGCTTCTCGCAGTCGTGAAGTCGGGTCCGGTCAAGAGCGCCCTGACGAAGATCATCGTCTCCGCGCTCGGGACGTGACCCGACGGGGCGAGGAGGGGACGGCCACCGCCGAGCTGGCGGTGGCCGTCCCCGTCCTCCTGCTCGTTCTCGCGGTGGCGCTCTCGGCGGTGCGGATGGGGGTCGACCAGGTCCGGTGCGTCGACGCCGCCCATACTGCGGCGCGGCTCCTCGCGCGTGGCGAGCCACGGGGCGTCGCGACCGCCGCGGCCACCCGGCACGCCCCGGAGGGCGCCCGGGTCAGGGTCTCCCCGGGAGCCGGGTCGGTCACCGTCAGGGTGGGGTGTCCCGCGCCCGCGGCGTTGCGTCGGATCGGGGTGCCCGACCCGCCTCCGGCCGGCGCCACCGCGCGCCTCGAGAGCGCGGACGGACCGGCGTCGTGACCCGGCCGCACCGTCGTCCCGCGCCCGGTGAACGGGGGAGCGGTTCGGTGCTGGTCGTCGGCGGGGTCGGCGTCCTCACCGCCGTCCTCGTCGCGGCGCTCGTGGTGGCCTCGGTCGTCCGCGACGCACACCGCGCGGGCGGCATCGCCGACCGCGCCGCCCTGGCCGCCGCGGTGCCCCTCACCCTTGGCGCGGGTCCGGACTGCGCGGCCGCAGCACGGCTGGCCACGACGGACGGTGCGCGCGTCACCCGATGCTCGGCGTGGTCCGACGGGTCGGTGGTCGTCGAGGTGTCGGTCGCGCTGGGCGCAGCAGCCGTCCGCTGGCCCGGCGTGCCGGTGCAGGTCACCGCCCGGGCGCGGGCCGGGACGGAATGAGCGGGCGGGCGGCTTTCCCGGGGGCCGGTACCCGACGGCCTCGGCTCAGGCCTTCGCCGGCGGGGTCGCGGCGTCGTCGCCGGAGGACGTCGGCGCGTCCTTGGCGCCCTTCGCGTCCTTGGCGACCTTCGCGTCGCTCGTCTCCTTCGTGGCCTCGGCCTCGGCGACCTCGGCCCGTCGGCGTGCCGTCTCGGTGGCGGTGTGCTGCTCCTTGACGCGCTCCTCGGCCTCCTGGCGCAGCTCGGCCTCGCGCTCCTCGTGGCGGCGGCGCTCCTCCTCGAGCTGGCGCTCACGCACGGCGACCTCGTCCTTCATCCGCTGCTCGTCCGCGAGGCGCTGCTCGGCGGCGAGGCGCTCGGCCTCCTTGGCCTCCTGCCGACGGCGGTGGCCACGCTTGACACCGACGCGGAGCAGGAACCACCCGAACCAGAACACCGAGATGACGACCATCCCGGTGATGAGCAGCACGATGGGCGGGAACTCCACGGTGCCGCCGAGGACGTCGACCTGGATGGGCGTCGACAACGAGCCGGTCCCGATGAAGAGGAGGACGCCGGCGATGACCGCAGCGATGACGAGGAGGACGCCGAGAAGAGCCATGCGGGGGACCCTACTCCGTTGACCAGCAAGGATGCCCGCACAGCAACGGCCGGTTCAGCCGGCCGTCACGAGCGCGAGCTCGAGGGCGGCGACCGCGCCCGCCTTGTCGAGCGGCTCGTTGCCGTTGCCGCACTTGGGGGACTGCACGCAGGCGGGACAGCCCGTCCGGCACCCGCAGCCCAGCACCGCGTCCCGGGTGGCGCGGACCCACCTTTCGAAGGCGGTGAACGCCCGCTCGGCGAACCCGGCGCCGCCCGGGTAGCCGTCGTAGACCATGACGGTCGGCAGACCGGTGTCCGGGTGGAGGGCCGTGGAGACCCCGCCGACGTCCCACCGGTCCGACGTGGCGACCAGGGGGAGCATCCCGATCGCCGCGTGCTCCGCGGCGTGCAGCGCCCCCGGCACGGAGCCCTCGGCGATGCCCGCGGCGGCCAGCGCCTCGGCCGGCACCGTCCACCAGACCGCCTTCGTCGTGAGCGAGCGCTCCGGCAGGTCGAGCGGATGGGTCCCGATGACCTCGCCCGACGGCAGGCGGCGCACGAACGACGTCACCTGCGAGGTCACCCGCACGGTCCCGAACGAGACCTCGACGCGAGCCCGCTCGGTGCGCCGGACGGTGTCGAGGATGTCGAAGCGGCTCACCGAGCGGGCATGGGTCGACCAGCCCGGGTCGCCGCGGACGGCGTGCGCGGCCCGCTCCCCGAGGTCGAGGTCGGTGACGACCCACGGCTCGCCCTGGTGCAGGTGGACGGCCCCGGTGTGCACCTGGCTGTGTGCCGACGCCTCGTCGACCGTGCCCACGACGCGGCCGGTGCGGGTCTCGACCACGGCCACGACGTCGCTCGCGCCGCGCAGCGAGATGTGCTCGGCAGGGCGGTCCTCCCGGGCCCAGTACCAGCCGGTCGGCCGGCGCCGGAGGATGCCGCGTCCGACGAGCGCGTCGAGCAGGTGGCGCGTCCGCGGCCCGAACAGGCCGAGGTCGGCCTCGGCGAGCGGGAGCTCGGCGGCGGCCGACGCGAGGTGCGGGGCGAGGACGTGCGGGTTCCCGGGGTCGACCACCGTGCTCTCGACCGGCGCCCCGAAGATCGCCTCCGGGGTCCGGACGAGGTAGGCGTCGAGCGGGTCGTCGGCCGCCACGAGGACGGCCAGCGACTCGCCCCCCGAGCGTCCCGCCCGGCCCGCCTGCTGCCACAGGCTCGCCCGCCGGCCCGGCCATCCCGCCATGAGGACGGCGTCCAGGCCGCTGACGTCGATGCCGAGCTCGAGGGCGTTGGTCGCGGCCAGCCCCCGGACGGTCCCGGTGCGCAGACCGCGCTCGAGCTCTCGCCGGTCCTGCGGCAGGTAGCCGCCGCGGTACGCGGCCACCGTGCCCGCCGCGTCCGGGTCGGTCTCCTCCAGGCGCCTACGGGCCACGGTGGCGAGCGCCTCGGCCCCGGCCCGGCTGCGGGCGAACGCCACGGTCTGGACGTCACGGGCCACGAGCCCGGCGAGGAGCTCTCCGGCCTCGGTCGTCGCCGAGCGCCGCTCGCCGTCCCGTCCGGTGGCCGGCTCCCACAGCGCGAAGGTCATCGCGCCGCGGGGGGACCCGTCGGTGGTCACGGCCCGCACCGGGAGGCCGGTGAGACGGGAGGCGTGCTCCGCGGGCTCGCCGACCGTCGCCGACGCGAGGACGACGGTCGGTTCCGCGCCGTACCGGGCGGCGACCCGGCGCAGCCGCCGCAGCACCGCCGCGACGTGGGCGCCGAAGACGCCGCGGTACACGTGGCACTCGTCGACGACGACGTACCGCAGCCCGCGGAGGAACCGGGACCAGCGCTCGTGCCCCGGCAGGAGGGAGTGGTGGAGCAGGTCGGGGTTGGTGAGGACGACGTTCGCGTGCTCGCGGACCCACCGCCGCTCGTCCGGAGGGGTGTCGCCGTCGTAGGTCGCCGCCCGCACGCCCGGGACCGCCCAGTCGTGGAGGCGGGCCAGCTGGTCGGCGGCCAGGGCCTTCGTGGGGGACAGGTAGAGCGCGGTGGGCCCCCGCACGCCACCCGTCGCACCCGCGACGACGGCATCGAGCACGGGGACGAGGTAGCCGAGGCTCTTCCCCGAGGCGGTGCCGGTGGCGAGGACGACGTGCTGCCCGGCCCGGGCGAGGTCGACGGCCTCGCGCTGGTGGCTCCACGGCCGGTCGAGCCCGGCCCCGAGCAGGGCCGCGAGCACGGGGCCGCAGAGGTCCACCGGCCACTCGGCGAGCCGCGCCGGGCGGGCCGGCACGTGCTCGACGTGGAGCAGGCGCTCGGCGCCGGACCCGCTGGCCAGATGGGCCAAGTGCTGGGCAGGGCTGGACACGGCGGCTACCGTAATCCTTGGTCCCGACGCCTTCGCGGCGCTGGGACCAGCACGCCCGACCACCCCGGCACCCGAGGAGCCTACGCGTGGAGCTCTCCGTGACCACCTCCCGCACCGACGACGTGAGCGTCGTGACGGTCGACGGCGAGGTGGACGTCCACACCGCCGCCCAGCTGCGGCAGGCGCTCGACCAGGAGATCGCCGAGGGGTTCGTCCGGCTCGTCGTGGACCTCGACGGCGTCGCCTTCCTCGACTCCACCGGCCTCGGCGTCCTCGTCGGCCGTCTCAAGCTCGTCCGCAACGCGTCCGGCTGGATGCGGATCGTGTGCTCCAGCGAGCGCATCCTGCGGGTCTTCCGCATCACCGGGCTGGACAAGGTCTTCGGGATCCACGAGAGCCTCGACGCCGCGCTCGCCGCCTGACCTGCGCCGACCCCGCTCGTCGCACGGCGCGTACCGGTCGCCGGGTGTGAACCGCGTCACCTCCCCCCGGACAGGCGGCATCCGCCTCCCTGCCGGTAGTGTCCCCCCCGACCGTCCCCTGACCTCTGTCGGTGCGTCCGCGCCCGGGGGACGTCCTCAGCCGTCAAGGAGGATGGAATGGCACCCCTCGCACTCGCGACCGCCGAGTCGGGAGCCCTGGACCTGTCCGGGACCAACCTGACCCTGGTCGTCACGGTCGCGGTGATCGCGCTCGTATCCCTCGTCATGGGCTTCGTGTTCCGGAGGCAGGTCCTCGCGGCCGACACCGGCACGGAGAGCATGCGTGAGATCGGCGCGGCCGTCGAGGAAGGTGCGCAGGCCTACCTCGCGCGCCAGTTCAAGACGCTCGGCATCTTCGTCGTCCTCGTGTTCGGCCTGCTCCTGCTCCTGCCCGCCGAGGGCGCCGCCGTCCGGTGGGGCCGCTCCGGGTTCTTCGTCGTGGGCGCCTTGTTCTCCGCGGCCATCGGCTACCTGGGGATGAGCCTCGCCGTCAAGGCCAACGTCCGGGTCGCCTCCGCGGCCCGCCAGGAGGGCGGCCGCGACCTCGGCATGAAGATCGCGTTCCGTACCGGCGGCGTCGTCGGCATGGCGACCGTGGGCCTCGGCCTGCTCGGTGCTTCCGTCGTCGTCCTCCTCTACAAGGGCGAGGCCCCGAAGGTGCTCGAGGGCTTCGGCTTCGGTGCCGCGCTGCTCGCGATGTTCATGCGCGTCGGTGGCGGCATCTTCACCAAGGCCGCCGACGTCGGCGCCGACCTCGTCGGCAAGGTCGAGGCGGGGATCCCCGAGGACGACCCGCGCAACGCCGCGACCATCGCGGACAACGTGGGCGACAACGTGGGCGACTGCGCCGGCATGGCCGCCGACCTCTTCGAGTCCTACGCCGTGACGCTCGTCGCCGCGCTGATCCTCGGGTCGGTCGCGTTCGGCACGTACGGTCTGGTCTTCCCCCTGATCATCCCGGCCATCGGCGCGATCACCGCCCTGCTCGGCGTGTACGTCACGAAGGCGCGGGCCGGCGAGAACCCGCTGAACGCCATCAACCGGGGCTTCTACATCGCCGCCGCCGTCTCCGTGGTCCTCTCCGCGGTCGCCGCGTACGTCTACCTGCCGTCCTCGTACGCCGACCTGGACCCGACGAACCCCGAGATCGGCGTGCTGAACGGCGACCCGCGGATGGCCGCCCTGCTCGCGGTCGTCATCGGCATCGCGCTGGCCGGGATCATCCTCTGGCTCACCGGCCACTTCACGGGGACCGACAAGCGGCCCACGATGGACGTCGCGCGAACCTCGCTCACCGGCCCGGCCACCGTCGTGCTCTCGGGCATCGGCGTCGGCCTCGAGTCGGCCGTGTACACCGCGGCGATCATCGGCGGTGCGGTGTACCTGGCCTTCCTCCTCGGCGGCGGCTCGGTCTCGCTCGCGCTGTTCCTCATCGCGCTCGCGGGCTGTGGCCTGCTGACCACCGTCGGTGTCATCGTCGCGATGGACACCTTCGGCCCGGTCTCCGACAACGCCCAGGGCATCGCGGAGATGTCCGGCGACGTCGACGGCGAGGGCGCGCAGATCCTCACCGAGCTCGACGCGGTCGGGAACACGACGAAGGCGATCACCAAGGGGATCGCGATCGCGACGGCCGTCCTCGCGGCCACGGCGCTCTTCGGCTCCTACACCGACGCCTGGACCACCGCGCTCGACGACATCGACCCCAACGCCCTCAGCCCCGAGCAGCTGGAGTCGGCGCAGGCCTTCGTCATCGACGCCCAGGGCCTCGTCACGACGCCCTCGACGCTCGTCGGCCTCATCATCGGCGCGGCGGTCGTCTTCCTGTTCTCGGGACTTGCCATCAACGCGGTGACCCGCGCGGCCGGCGCCATCGTCTTCGAGGTGCGCCGCCAGTTCCGCGACATCCCCGGGATCATGGAGGGCACGGCCAAGCCGGAGTACGGCCGGGTCGTCGACATCTGCACCCGCGACTCGCTCCGTGAGCTGGCGACCCCCGGCCTGCTCGCGGCGCTCATGCCCGTCGCCGTCGGCTTCGGCCTCGGCATCGGCGCGCTCGCGGGGTTCCTCGCCGGCGCCATCGGCACCGGGGCGCTCATGGCGGTCTTCCTCGCCAACTCCGGCGGCGCGTGGGACAACGCGAAGAAGATCGTCGAGGACGGCCACCACGGCGGCAAGGGCACGCCGGCCCACGAGGCGACCATCATCGGCGACACCGTCGGTGACCCGTTCAAGGACACCGCCGGCCCGGCGATCAACCCGCTCATCAAGGTGATGAACCTCGTCTCGGTGCTCATCGCACCGGCCATCATCACCCTGTCGATCGGCGTCGACGCCTCCGCCCCGATCCGCTACGGGATCGCCGCGGTCGCGCTCGTCGTCGTCATGGCCTCGGTCGCCTACGCCAAGAGCAAGGACCTGGCCATCGGCGGGGACGAGATCGACCCGGACCTGCAGACGACCGACGACGACCCGGCGCCCGCCCAGGTCTGACCCGCACCACCACGGGCGGGGCCCCACCCCGTCGACCGAACAGGACACGCCGTCCGGCCACGTGCCGCGACGGCGTGTCCTGTCCACTCGACCGGTGGTGCCCGGCGGGCCGCACCAGGGACCCCGCGGCGGCATGCCCCGGCGAGCAATAGGCTCGTCCCGATGACCACCTCCCCGCCCCGCGTCGACGATGTTCTGCTCGCCCGGCTCCGGGCCGACCTCATGGCGTCCGGCTTCACGGTCGAGGGCGTCACGGGGCTGCTCGGGCCGATGGCCGCCGGGGCCCTCGACCGCGACCAGGCGCTGCCGGCCCAGCGGGTCACCGCCGCGTCGGACGACCCGCGAGCCGCGCTCGTCCGGCTGTTCACCCTCGGCGACCCGGTCGACGCCACCGAGGTCGCGGCCGCGCTGCCGACGCTCGAGGTGGACGGTGCGGTCGGGCTCGGGCTCGTCGCCCCCGAGGGGGACGCCGTCGTCGCGCTGTGCGACCTGCGACCGTACGCCGCGGACGGGGACAACTGGTGGGTCGCGTCGGACCTCGGCGAGCTCGCCACGAACCGGCCGCTGCGCCCCGACCACGTCCTCGGCATCGGTGGCGCGTCGACCACCCTCGCCTCGTGGACACCACGCCCCCGCGTCGCCCGTGCGCTCGACCTCGGCACCGGGTGCGGCGTTCAGGCGCTCCACCTCGGTGGGCACGCCGCGGACGTCGTCGTCACCGACGTCTCCGAGCGGGCGCTCGGCTACGCCCGGTTCAACGCCGCGCTCAACGGCCTGGCCTGGGACGTCCGGTCCGGCTCGATGCTGCAGCCGGTGGCCGGCGAGCGCTTCGACCTCGTCGTCTCCAACCCGCCCTTCGTCATCACGCCGCGCACCGGGGCGGTCCCGCTGTTCGAGTACCGCGACGGCGGCGCGTCCGGGGACGACGTCGTCCGTGACCTCCTCCGCGGGATCGGCGAGCACCTCGAGCCCGGGGGGATCGCCCAGCTCCTCGGCAACTGGGAGGTCCCGCGCGGTGGGTCGTGGAGCGAGCGGGTCGCGGCCTGGCTCGACGGCACCGGCCTGGACGCCTGGGTGGTCCAGCGTGAGACCCAGGACCCCGCCGAGTACGCCGAGACCTGGGCGCGCGACGGCGGCCACCATCCGGGGACGGCCGACTTCAACGCGATGTACACGGCCTGGCTGGACGACTTCGCCGCCCGGGACGTCGAGGCGATCGGCTTCGGGGTCGTCACGCTGCAGCGCCCGGCCACCGACCGCGAGCCGTTCCGCGACCTCACCCACGTGCCGGGGCCGGTGGAGCAGCCCATGGGGGAGGCGGTGCTCGCGGGGCTGCGGGCGCGCACCTGGCTCGCGGAGCACGACGACGAGGCCGTCCTGGACCACGCGTGGCGGCGGGCGGAGGGCCTCAGCGAGGAGCGGCACGGGGTGCCGGGCGAGCCGGACCCGCGGGTCATCCTCCTGCACCAGGGCACCGGGCTGCGGCGGTCGGTGCCGCTGACGACCGTCACCGCCGCCTACGTCTCGGTGTGCGACGGCGACCTCACCGCCCGGGCCGCCGCAGCGGCCATCGCGGGCCTGCTCGACCTCGACGACATCGAGGTCCGGACCGAGATCGCGTCCTTCACCCGCGACATCGCCAAGGACGGCCTCCTCACCCACGCGTGACCGTCCGCTGCACCCGGCCGTCCGGCGCACGCGACGACCCGGCGCACCCGACGTCCGGCGACGACTCGCCCTCCGCCGCCTCCCCTGCCCAGCGCCCGAGCTTTTTCGCCTGATGCCGGAAGCTACGGTCACGCACCCCGAACTTCGGGGGGCCTGACCGGACCTTCCCGCATCAGGCGAGAAAGGTTGGGAAACCCATTTGTGAGTGAGTGCTCACTCATTTATGCTGACGCGGTGACCCCCCGCGCCCCTGCCATGAGCCGTGACGAGCGCCGCGCCGTGCTCGTCGAGGTCGCCCTCCCCCTGCTGCGCGAGCACGGCGCCGCGCTGACGACCAAGCAGGTCGCCGACGCCGCCGGTATCGCCGAAGGCACGCTGTTCCGCGCCTTCGCCACGAAGGACGACCTCGTCCACGCCTGCGCGGCAGCGGTCTTCGACAACACCGAGACCCTCGCGGCGCTCGCGGATGTCGACCGCGACCAGCCGCTCGACGCGCGCCTCGCCGACGGCGTCGCGGTCATGCAGGGGCATCTCCACCAGATCATCGGGCTCATCGGCACACTCGCCCAGAGCGGCGCCTTCGGCCACCACGGCTCCGGCCAGCACGGTTCCGGCCGGCACGGCTCGGGACATCACGACCCTCGCCACCACGACCCCGGCCACCACAGCGGAGAGGACGACCGCCCGGAGGGCCCGCGCCGCGCGCGGCGGATGTCCGACCCCGAGGTCGACGCCGCGTTCGTCGAGCTCATCGGCGAGGACGCCCGCGACCTCCGTCTCCCGGCCGAGGACGTCGTCGGCATCCTCGCCCACCTCACCCTCTCCAGCTCCCACCCGATGTTCCCGGTCCGGTCCATGACGCCCTCCGAGATCGTCTCCGTCGTCCTCGACGGCACCCGGAAGGCCCGCTGATGCTCGTCCGTCTGGTCCGAACCCACCTGCGTCCGTACGCCGGACCGCTCGTGCTGCTCGTCGCCCTCCAGCTCACCGGCACCCTGGCGTCCCTCTACCTCCCGAGCCTCAACGGCCGGATCATCGACGAGGGGGTCGCGCTCGGCGACACCGGGTTCATCGTGCGTGCGGGCGCCTGGATGCTCGGCGTCTCCCTCGTGCAGATCCTCGCGACCATCGCCGCCACCCGGATCGCCGCGCTCACCGCGGCCTCGCTCGGGCGCGACGTGCGGGCCGCGGTCTTCCACCGGGTGGGTGGCTTCTCGGCGCGCGAGGTCTCCGCGTTCGGCGCCCCCACCCTGATCAGCCGATCGACGAACGACGTCACCCAGGTGCAGCAGGTCGTCTACATGGGCCTCGCGATCGTCGTCACGGCTCCGATCATGATGGTGGGCGGCGTCGTCATGGCGCTGCGCGAGGACGCCGGCCTCTCCTGGCTCGTCGCCGTCGCGGTGCCGCTGCTCGGCGTCGCCGTCGGCTCGGTGATCAGCCGGATGGTCCCGCACTTCCGGAAGATGCAGGAGGCCGTCGACACCGTCAACCGCATCCTGCGCGAGCAGATCACCGGCATCCGGGTCGTGCGCGCCTTCGTCCGCGAGGAGGTCGAGCGCGAGCGCTTCGCGCAGGCCAACACCGTGTACACGGGGACCGCGACGGCGGTCGGCCGGCTGATGGCCCTCGCCTTCCCCATCGTCATGGTCATCTTCAACGCCTCGACCGTCGCCGTCCTGTGGTTCGGGGCGATGCGCGTCGACGACGGCCGGATGGAGATCGGCGCACTCACGGCGTTCATGGCCTACCTCATCCAGATCCTCATGTCGGTGATGATGGCGACCTTCATGTCGATGATGGTCCCGCGCGCGGCAGTCTCGGCCACGCGCATCGTCGAGGTCCTCGACACCGTCTCCACGGTCCACCCGCCGGAGCGCCCGGAGGCGCTGCCGCCCGGGCCGCTCACCGTCGAGCTGCGGGCCGCCACCTTCGCCTACCCCGGCGCCGACGCACCCGTGCTCCGCGAGGTCTCGTTCACCGCCCGCCCGGGCACGACGACGGCCGTCGTCGGGTCCACCGGCGCCGGCAAGACCACCCTGGTCGGGCTCGTCCCCCGGCTGCACGACGCCACCGGCGGTGCCGTGCTGGTCGGCGGGGTCGACGTCCGCGACGCCGCACCTGAGAGTCTCTGGTCCCGGATGGGGCTGGTCCCGCAGCGGCCGTACCTGTTCACCGGCACGGTCGCGAGCAACCTGCGCCACGGCAGGTCCGACGCCACCGACGACGAGCTGTGGGAGGCGCTGCGCATCGCCCAGGCCGACGACTTCGTCCGGGCCATGCCCGGTGGTCTCGAGGCGCCCGTCGCGCAGGGCGGGACGAACGTCAGCGGCGGCCAGCGGCAGCGGCTGGCCATCGCGCGAGCCCTCGTCCGGCGGCCGGCCGTGTACCTCTTCGACGACGCGTTCTCGGCGCTCGACGTCGCCACCGACGCCCGGCTGCGCGCCGCGCTCGTCCCGGTCGTCCGCGACGCCACGGTCCTCGTCGTCGCCCAGCGGGTCTCGACGATCCAGGGCGCCGACGTGATCGTCGTCCTCGAGGACGGCGCGGTCGTCGGCACCGGCAGCCACGACGAGCTGCTCGCGACGTGCGAGACCTACCGGGAGATCGTCGACAGCCAGCGCACGACGGAGGAGGCGGCATGAGCGAGGTCAGGTCGGCCGAGGAGAAGGCCGCCGAGGCACGCCGCGGCCCGGCCCAGGTGCGGCGCGCCGGCCCGCCGCACGCCAACCTCGGGATGCCCGCCGAGAAGTCCCGGGACTTCGGGCCGTCGGCCCGGCGGGTGCTGCGGCGCCTGGCGCCGGAGCGGCAGGTCGTCCTCGGGGCGCTCGGCCTGGCCCTGGCCAGCGTCGTGCTCAATGCCGTGGGTCCGAAGATCCTCGGCCGGGCCACCGACCTCGTCTTCGCCGGCGTCTTCGGCGCCCGGATCCCCGCCGGCACGACCCAGGCCGACGCCGTCGACGCCCTCCGGGCCCGCGGCGAGGGCCGCCTCGCGGACATGCTCGCGGCGATGGACCACGTCCTCCCGGGCCAGGGCGTCGACTTCGGCGCGGTCGGCCGGGTGCTCCTCGTCGTCCTCGCCATCTACCTCGTCGCGGCGGCGCTCCAGCTCGTCCAGGGCCGGCTGCTCGTCGGTGCGGTCAACCGCACCGTCTTCCGGCTGCGCCGCGACGTCGAGGACAAGCTGAACCGCCTGCCGCTCCCGTACTTCGACGCCCAGCCGCGGGGCGAGCTCCTGAGCCGGGTGACCAACGACATCGACAACGTGGCGCAGAGCCTCCAGCAGACCCTGAGCCAGCTCGTCACCTCGCTGCTCACCGTCGTGGCGATGGTCGCGATGATGATCTACATCTCGCCGCTGCTCGCCGTCATCGCCCTCGTGACGATCCCGGTCACGATCGTCGTCACGGCGGCCATCGGCAAACGCTCTCAGCGCCACTTCGTGCAGCAGTGGAAGAGCACCGGGCAGGTGGGTGCGGTCGTCGAGGAGACCTTCACCGGCCACGAGCTCGTGAAGGTCTTCGGGCGTCAGGCCGAGGCCGACCGGGAGTTCGCCGAGCGCAACGACGCCCTGCACCACGCGGGCTTCCGGGCCCAGTTCATCAGTGGCGTCATCATGCCGACGCTCATGTTCATCGGGAACCTCAACTACGTCGCCATCGCGGTCGTCGGCGGGTTCCGGGTCGCGAGCGGCACGATGAGCCTCGGCGACGTCCAGGCCTTCATCCAGTACTCCCGCCAGTTCACCCAGCCGCTGACCCAGGTCGCGTCGATGGCCAACCTCGTCCAGAGCGGGGTGGCCTCGGCCGAGCGCGTCTTCGAGGTCCTCGACGCCCCCGAGCAGGAACCCGAGTCGACGAGCCCGGCGCGGGTCGAGGAGCCGCGTGGCCGCGTGGCGTTCGAGGACGTCTCGTTCTCGTACGCCGCCGGCACCCCGCTCATCGAGCACCTCGACCTCGTCGTCGAGCCCGGGCAGACCGTCGCCATCGTCGGGCCGACCGGCGCGGGCAAGACGACGCTGGTCAACCTCGTCCTGCGCTTCTACGAGCTCGACGGCGGCCGGATCACCCTCGACGGCGTCGACATCCGCGACCTCACCCGGCACGACCTGCGCTCACGTACCGGGATGGTGCTCCAGGACACCTGGCTCTTCGCCGGGACGATCCGGGACAACATCGCCTACGGCCGTCCCGGGGCCACCGACGACGAGATCCTCGAGGCGGCCCGCGCCACGTACGTCGACCGGTTCGTGCACTCGCTGCCGGACGGCTACGACACCGTCCTCAACGCCGAGGCCGACAACATCAGCGCCGGTGAGCGCCAGCTCGTGACGATCGCGCGGGCCTTCCTCGCCCGGCCGTCGCTGCTCATCCTCGACGAGGCGACGAGCTCGGTGGACACCCGCACCGAGCAGCTCGTCCAGCACGCGATGGCCGCGCTGCGCAGCGACCGGACGAGCTTCGTCATCGCGCACCGGCTCTCGACGATCCGGGACGCCGACCTCATCCTCGTCATGGAGGGCGGGCGCATCGTCGAGCGGGGAACGCACGCCGAGCTGCTCGCGGCCGACGGCGCGTTCGCGCGGCTCCACGCGGCCCAGTTCGCGGCCGCCGTCACCGACCCGGACGCCGGGCCGGTGACGGCCGATGGCCTGCCCGCACCGGCGGCCGGAGCCACGGCCTGAGGGGCCGCTCGCGCCGAGCGTTGGCGCACAGTGCGCAGGCCCGCGCATCCCCACACCGGAACCTCCGGTCGGGCACCCCGAAGTTCGAGGTGCCCGACCGGAGGTTCCGGCATCAGGCGGGAAAGAGGTGACGGTCAGTCGCCGGAGAGAGCGGGGGACGTCTCCGCCAGCCGGTCCGCGAGCAGCCGGCGCAGCGCCGCCGACCACGTCGCGCTCATGTGGCTGTTGTCGCTGTACACGACCGTCGTGCCGACCACGGCCGGGCACACGTCGTTGGTGCAGAACCAGGGCGTCGGGTCCAGGACGGCGGCGCCCGCGTCGATGGCGGCCCGGGCGGTCGCGGCCCGGCGCTCGGGGTCGCTCAGGGCGACCTCGCTCGGCACCGCACACTCCCGGGCGTCGTCGAGGTGCCCGGCGACGCAGTCCGGGACATCGGTCTGCGGGTAGGGCGTGTCGGCGAGCACCGTCACCGTCGTGCCCCCCTCGCGCAGCGCGGACACCGTCGTTCCCACACCGGTCGCCCAGGCGGCGGTGAAGTCGGGGTCGCGCCGCTCGGAGCCGGTGAACGCGCTGAGGACGACATGGTCGGGCCGCTCGGCGGCGATCCGGGCCATGACGCGCTCGCGCCACGTGTAGCACTCGCGGTAGTCACGCTTGAGGATCGTGTTGACGAGGGCGACGTCGTACGCCGGACAGCCGGACTTCGTCAGGGAGACCAGCCGCCAGTGCCGCTGCACCGCGATGGCCTCCAGGGCGGGGAGCCACTGGTAGGCGTGTGAGTCCCCGGCGAGGACGACGGTGGTCTTGCCGGCCGGGTCGCCGAACACACAGGTGCCGGAGGGGTCGCGGGCCAGCCCGGTGTCGAGCAGGTCGACCATGCAGGAGACGCCGTCGCCCGTCGCCGGGGAGGGGGTGTCGTCGGGGACGTCGACGAGTGCGGGCGAGAGGTTCGCCGGGACGGCACGCATCTGCGCCGCCGTCCCGACCTCCGAGACGACCCGTGCGGGGTCGACGGTCGCCGCGGCCGCGCCGGAGCCCTTCGGTTCGGGGATGAGCGCCGCGGCACCGAGTGACACGACGGCACCGAGGGAGACGGCCGTCGCCCCCACCGCCAGGGTCCGCCCCACCCGCCGGAGAGCGGCGGCGGTGCGCGCCGGGTTCTCCAGGCCGATGTACGTGAGCGACGCGAGCCAGGTGGCGAGGAGCACGGCCAGCGCGGTCTGCACGGGGGTGGGGGTGGTGTCGAGGTAGGTGGGGGTGAGGGTGAGGACGGGCCAGTGCCAGAGGTAGAGGCCGTAGGAGATGCGGCCGAGTCCTTGGGGGACGGGGGTGTCGAGCACGTGGGTCTCGAGGGGGGTGGGGTGGGTGAGTCCGGCGGCGATGACGGTGGCGGTGCCGAGGGTGGGGGCGAGGGCGGCGGTGCCGGGGAAGGTGGTGGTGTCGGCGTAGAGGACGGCGCTGGTGGTGATGGTGGCCAGGCCGGCGATGGTCAGGGCGGTGGTGGTGGGGGTGTGGCGCAGGAGGCGGGTGCGGGCGAGGTGGGGTGCGGTGATGGCCAGGAGGCCGCCGATGCCGAGCTCCCAGGCGCGTGAGGGGGTGGTGAAGTAGGCCAGGGCGCGGGCGGTCTCGGTCTGGTTGATGCCGTGGGCGAGGGAGGCGGCGGTCAGGAGGGTGATGGTGGTGGTCAGGGCCCAGGTGGCGGGGCGGGTGCGGTGGCGTAGCCAGAGGAGGCTGGCGGCGGCGAGGACGAGGGGCCAGGCGAGGTAGAACTGTTCTTCGATGGCCAGGGACCAGTAGTGCTGCAGGGGTGAGGGGTCCTGGTTGGCCTGGTAGTCCACGCCGGTGTTGGCGAGGTGGATGTTCATCGCGAAGAGGGTGGCCCACAGGGCGTCGGTGGCGGTGCGGCGGGCTTGCAGGGGTGAGGCGAGCAGCCAGGTGGCGATGACGGTGGTGAGGGTGACCAGGGTGGCCAGGGGGAGCAGGCGGCGGATGCGGCGGGCGTAGAAGTCGGTGAGGCTGATCCGTCCGGTGTGGATGAGCTCGCGGTGCAGGTGGCGGGTGATGAGGTAGCCGGAGATGACGAAGAAGACGTCGACGCCGACGTAGCCGCCGGGCAGGAAGGGCAGGCCGGCGTGGTAGAGCACGACGAGGACCACGGCCAGGGCACGCAGGGCCTCGATGTCCGGGCGGAACCCCCGCACCACACCGTCCGGGAGCTGCCGACGACGCCGGCCACGGTGGGACCGGGGTGGGCCGCTGGGGGTGGACGGTCCGGTGCGGTCGCGGTCCGGGGCTGTCGGCGGGCGGGTGGCGAGCGTGGTCATCCGGTGGCTCCTTCCCCGAACGGGGCCGGTAGCGCCGCACCGAGCCGGGGGGCCAGGGCATGGGCGTACGTGGCGGTCACGTGGCTGTTGTCGCGGTAGACGAGGGTGTCGCCGACGACGACGGCGCAGCGGGCCTCGGTGCAGAACCACGGGGTGGGATCGACGACGGTCGCGCCCGCGGCCGCGGCTCGCTCCCGGGTGCCGGTGCGCCGGGCGGGGTCGCTCATCGCCTCCTCCGGCGTCATCGTGCAACCGCTGGCGCGGTCCAGGTGCTCGGCGAGGCACTCGGGGACGTCGTGGCCCGGGTAGGGGGTGTCCTCGAGGACCACGACGGCTCGGTCGTCCGCGACGAGCCGTCCGACCGTGGACTCCACGCCGGCCACCCACTGCTCCGCGAACACCGGCCCGCGCGAGGAGAAGACGGCGCCGGTCGTCACGACGAGGTCGGCGTCCTCGGCGGCGACCCGCTCGTGGACGCGGTCGCGCCACGTGTAGCACTCCCGGTAGTCGCGGTGGAGGGTCTGGTTGGCCAGCGTCACGTCGTAGAGCGGGCAGGCGCCCTTGGTCATCGACACGAGCCGCCAGTGCCGCTGGGTGGCGAGCTCGGCCAGGGCGGGGAGCCACTGGTAGGCGTGTGAGTCCCCGGCGAGGACGACGGTGGTCTTGCCGGCCGGGTCGCCGAACACGCAGTCGCTGCCGTCGTCGGACAGCTCCGAGGACAGGAGGTTGGCGTGACAGTGGGCCGACGCCGGCTGGGTGGCCGTCGGGTCGTCCTTCCCGGCCGAGGCGAGGTCCGGGGTGAGGTTCGAGGGCACCTGGGTGACCTCGACGCCGGTCCGGACGGCGTCCAGCCCGCGGAGCCCGCCCGTGAGGGCCTGCGCCTCGGCGCCCGAGCCCTGCGGCGTCGGCGCGAGGAGGACGGCGGCGAGGACGACACCGAAGCTCGTCGCCACGGTCGCCCCACCGGCGAGGACGACCCGGATGCGGCGCACGAGCCCGGCCCCCGGGCGCCGGAAGGCGGCCTCGACGACGGCGTAGGAGATGACCGACAGCCACAGCGACACCCCGACCGCCGCGGCGTTCTGGAGGGGGGTGGGGGTGGTGTCGAGGTAGGTGGGGGTGAGGGTGAGGACGGGCCAGTGCCAGAGGTAGAGGCCGTAGGAGATGCGGCCGAGTCCTTGGGGGACGGGGGTGTCGAGCACGTGGGTCTCGAGGGGGGTGGGGTGGGTGAGTCCGGCGGCGATGACGGTGGCGGTGCCGAGGGTGGGGGCGAGGGCGGCGGTGCCGGGGAAGGTGGTGGTGTCGGCGTAGAGGACGGCGCTGGTGGTGATGGTGGCCAGGCCGGCGATGGTCAGGGCGGTGGTGGTGGGGGTGTGGCGCAGGAGGCGGGTGCGGGCGAGGTGGGGTGCGGTGATGGCCAGGAGGCCGCCGATGCCGAGCTCCCAGGCGCGTGAGGGGGTGGTGAAGTAGGCCAGGGCGCGGGCGGTCTCGGTCTGGTTGATGCCGTGGGCGAGGGAGGCGGCGGTCAGGAGGGTGATGGTGGTGGTCAGGGCCCAGGTGGCGGGGCGGGTGCGGTGGCGTAGCCAGAGGAGGCTGGCGGCGGCGAGGACGAGGGGCCAGGCGAGGTAGAACTGTTCTTCGATGGCCAGGGACCAGTAGTGCTGCAGGGGTGAGGGGTCCTGGTTGGCCTGGTAGTCCACGCCGGTGTTGGCGAGGTGGATGTTCATCGCGAAGAGGGTGGCCCACAGGGCGTCGGTGGCGGTGCGGCGGGCTTGCAGGGGTGAGGCGAGCAGCCAGGTGGCGATGACGGTGGTGAGGGTGACCAGGGTGGCCAGGGGGAGCAGGCGGCGGATGCGGCGGGCGTAGAAGTCGGTGAGGCTGATCCGTCCGGTGTGGATGAGCTCGCGGTGCAGGTGGCGGGTGATGAGGTAGCCGGAGATGACGAAGAAGACGTCGACGCCGACGTAGCCGCCGGGCAGGAAGGGCAGGCCGGCGTGGTAGAGCACGACGAGGACCACGGCCAGGGCACGCAGGGCCTCGATGTCCGGGCGGAACCCCCGCACCACACCGTCCGGGAGCTGCCGACGACGCCGGC
>NZ_JAFDVE010000015.1 GCF_016888005.1 Phycicoccus sp. CSK15P-2
TCGTGTAGCCGGGCCCGGAGTCCAACCGGAACGCGGCCGGGTCGCCGGTCACCGGGTAGCGCATCACCTGGCGCAGCTTCGGCACGACGACCGGGTGGCTGTCCGGGCAGGCGCCGCCGACCGGGTACGCCATGTGGCTCTTGTGGTCGCTGGAGTCGAGGTCGCGGCCGTTCCAGCACTGCGGGAAGTCCAGGTACGACTCCAGCATCGACCCGGCCGGGCACTCGACGAAGTCGTGCGACGGGTCGACCTCGCCGGCATGCAGGCACGACCAGCGCGAGATGGTGTTGTCCTCCGGCCCGGTGGCCTTCGCGTTGCCGGCCACGATGCGCAGGCCGAACGGCAGTGGCTGCGTCTGCGCGATGAGGTCGTCACGGACCCCTTCGCCGAGGTAGTAGAAGGTGCCGGTGACCGGCTCCACGGGGGTGTCGCCGTCGTAGAAGGTGGGGATCCAGTACGCCGACTTGTCCACCGCCGGGTCGCAGTTGCTGTCGGCCTCGAGCAGCTCCTCCGCCGTGGAGAACGCGTCGGTGCTCTCGTTGCCGAAGAAGCTGTGCATGTGCGAGACGCCGGGCTGGTTCGGGAAGACGATCGGGTCGTCCTTCAGCCGATGGCTCGGCGGGCAGTCGGCCAGGAACTCGGCCACTCGTACGGCACCCGGGGGGATCGTCGGCGGGTTCGTCGGCGATGTGGGCGGGGTCGTCGGCGTGGTCGAGCCCGTGCTTCCGTACACCTCGAACTCGTGCAGCGAGACACCCCACTGGGTGGCTCGCTCGGTGGCCAGCACCCGCACGTACCGCCCGCTGCCGGTGACCTCGATGGTCTGACGTCCGCCGGTGCCGGCTGCGGTGCGGTGCACGGTGGTCCACGAGGTGCCGTCGGTGGAGGTCTGCACGGCGAAGCTGCTGGCGTACGCGGTCTCCCAGTCGAGCACGACGGAGGAGACGGTGGCGGTGGCACCGAGGTCGACCTGCAGCCATTGCGGGTCGCTGAACTCGCTGGACCAGCGGGTGCCGGTGTTGCCGTCGACCGCGTTGGACGCCGGGAAGGCGGACGACTCGGTGGACGAGGCGGTGACCGGCCGGTCCCGGGAGAGCAGACCGTCCGCGGCGCCGGCGACGGAGGGGGCGACCACGAGATAGCCGAAGAGAAGGGCGGCCACGGCGGCCACGAGGGTGAGACGACGACGCGAAGCCATCGGTGAACCAGCTCCTTCGCGAGGATGTGACAGCGGGCTCCTGCGGCCACAACTCTCACCGTGCTGTTCGGGGGTGTCAACGCCTGGGTCGGGGCCCGGGAAAGCGCTCTCCTGCCGGCGGGCGCGCCGGTGAGTCGTCGTCGACCGCCGTCTTCGCAGGTAGGGGGCGGGTGGCCGGCCGGTGGAGGCCGGGATCCGGGACCTGGGGAATTTCTCAGGTTGTGGAAATTCGTGGTTCGCTGTCGGCCGGCCCGGCGGCGGCCGTCACCGCGAACCGGCCTCCGGGCCACGAGACGTCGAGGTGCACGGTCCGGCCGGATCCCCACCCCCGGACGGGTCCCACTGGCCGCGAACCACATGGTTCGATGGGTGGCATGGCACGCAGGGGTAAGAGTGGGCGCAAGCACCGGACGCCCAACCGGTCGGCGACCCGGGGCCGTGCGGACCGGCCGGTGCACGGTGTCGAGCCGCCGGACGAGCAGGGCACCGAGCTCATCGCCTCCCTGCGCGCCGCCTTGCGCTCCGAGGACCCCACGGCGCTGACCAGCCTCGTGTCCTCCTTGCTCTCCGTCACCGACGCCTGGTCGGTCCTCGCCGACGACCCCAGCGACCCCGACGATGTCACCGTCCCGCTCGACGCCCTCGTCGACTCCTTCGTCGGCACCACGTATGCCGAGACGACAGCGGCCCTGCACGTCGTCGCCGCGCTCGTCCCCGACGAGCTGGTCGCCGCGCGCATCCGCCATGTCCTGAGCGGCCGGCGCCACCCCGTCCCGGAGTCGGTCAGAGGTGTCCGGGACCTCACGGTCGAGCACGCGGC
The DNA here is from genome assembly GCF_016888005.1 of Phycicoccus sp. CSK15P-2. GTDB lineage: Bacteria > Actinomycetota > Actinomycetes > Actinomycetales > Dermatophilaceae > Phycicoccus. The sequence goes on from NZ_JAFDVE010000015.1 coordinate 2,019, forward strand.
GCGACTCGGGGACGAGCTGGGCGACGGCGACAACGTCATCCTCGGGCTCGCCTGGCCCGGTATCGGCGGGGTCACGACCGTCACCTACGTGGACGAGGCGTTCGGTACCCGGGTCAAGGACGTCTTCCTCGTGCCGGAGCCGTTCGCGGAGATCTGCGCGCGGTACCGCGAGCTGCTCGCCGAGAACGGCCGCCGACCCGACGAGCTCACCGAGATCCCGCTCGCCGACGCCCGGGCCAGCATCGAGACCGCCATCGCCCTCGCGGATGCCGACGACGCGCCGGAGGTCCCCGACGACTGGTCCGACCCCGACGGCGACCCCGTGGGCTGGCCCGGTGCACGCCCGTTCGTCGAGATGCTGCTGCGCCGGATGCCGTCGGGTGGCGCGTCCACGCTGACCTCCGACGCCTGGCCCGAGGTGTCGACCGAGGAGGCCGTCGCGGGGTTCCTCGCCTCACCGCACGCTCCGCACCTGGACGACGACCACGTGCTGGCGCAGGCGGCCGCCGTCCTCGCCGCCGACGCCGCGGAGGGCGCCGGCCATCCGCTGCGCTGGTCGCCGGTGCAGGTCGAGCTCGCGCTGAGCCAACGGCTGCCGTGGACCGGCTCGGCGACCGACGAGGCGCTCGAGGTCGTCGGCGCGGTCATCCGCCCGTTCATCCGGTATGCCCACGAGCTGCTCGGTGTCCCGGTCGAGGCCACCGACGAGACGCTGACCGCCGTCGACGAGTGGATGCCGTCCTTCGACATGCTGCTGCACGCCGCGGCCGCCAGCCGGTGGCGCGAGGTCGGTGCGCTCGTCGACGCCTTCGAGCACGGCGACCCCGTCCCGCTCATGCTGCACACGCTCGCCGAGCAGGTGGGTGGTCAGGAGGTGCTCGACGCGCTGACGGCCGACCCGCTGCCGGACGAGCCGCTCGTCCTGAACGGCGTGCCGGCCGACGTCCAGGACGCCGTCGTCCAGATCGCGGAGCTCGCCGACGGATGGCTCGACACGTCCCCCCGGGTGGCGCACCTCGGGGCCGTCCGCAGGGAGTGGCGCACCGCGGCCCGCCGCCTGCTCGCCGATGCGGCGCGCACCGACCCGGCATGGTTGCGACACCGCGCGTCCGCGTCCGCGCGGGCCTGTGGGCTGCTGTGGGCCACCGGCGTCGCGAACCGGCTCGTCGGCCCGTCCGGCGCGGTGCTGGTGCGGGACCTCGGGGCGGACTTCGACGTCTCGGGCTCACCGTCGGCCAAGGCGGAGACTCTCCTGCGTGCGTGGGCGGGCGGTCGGTGGGGCGTCGACCCGACCGACCTCGGCGATGCCGGACTGCTCATCGGCTACCGCCGTGCGGAGATCATCGCCCTGCGTGACACGTACCGAACCGGGCCACGCCAGCAGGGTGCCTCCACGGACTGACCGCCGTCGGGATCCCTCCGTGGAGGCGTCAGATGGTGACAGCCGGCCGGAGATCCGTGTGGACGAAGTCCTCACCCTTGAACAACAACGGCTCACCGCTGCGGCTGGCCAAGGCGTAGGCGAAGCAGTCTCCGAAGTTCAGGCCGGCGGGATGACCGCTGCCTCGCCCGAAGTCGCGATAGGCAGCACGGGCCACGGTGACATGGTCTGGAGCGACGGGTTCGACGGTGATGCCGAGGCCCATCATGAGGTCGTCGACCCTGCGCGAGGCGACCGGTGAGCCGAGGCGGTCGACGACGATGCAGAGCTCCAGGAACGACCCCGCCGACATCCGCGGGTCGGGGTCCGCGAGAAGTGACTCGACGAACGCGTCGCGCTCGGGCTCGTCGGTGATGATCGCGACGAGGGCCGAGGTGTCGACGATCACGCGGGCAGCCCGGCGTCGTCGTACAGGTCGTCGATGCGCAGGGCTTCGCGATTCGCGTCGGTCAACCGTTGGTCGAGGTCCGCGAGGAGTGCCGTCACACGCCGTCGGCGTTCGTCATGGGCTGCCGGAGCGTCGAGCGTCGTCAGGTACTGCTCGAGCGCGGCCTCGATGGCACCGGTCTGGGACAGGCCGCTGCGCTCGGACGCCATCCGGGCGAGCTCGTGCACCCTCGGCTTCTTGATGTTCAGACTCATCCACCGATGGTACCTCGCAACGGTGTACTTCTACCATTGCGAGACTCAGCGCGTGTAGAGCCTGGACCTCGCCTCGCGCACCGTGAGCGCCGTCGGAGTGCCTTCGCGGGTGACGTCCCCGGGGATGTCGATCCACGTTCCCGACCTTCCCAGGCGGTACTGGCCGGTGTAGGTGATGTCGACCCGGACGTCGTACTCCCCAGGGCGGGCGTAGGTAGCGGTGACGTCGCCGCTCGGGTAGGGGCCGCCGAGGGACGTCGTCGGCCCGATCGTCTGCTCGCCCAGGTGGTAGGTGACGGACTTCAGCCGGGGGCGCACCTGCACCAGCCGCCCGAGCATCCGCGCCGGGTCCACCTCGTCGACCTCACCGGGGCCGTGCCCAGCCTCCGGGAACTGCACCTCGAAGAACGTCGGGAGGTTGACGAGGGTGACGTCGCCCTCGGGCTGGATGTTGACCGTCGGCACCGTGAACTCGGTGTCGTGGAACGCCTCACGGATCATCTCCATCGTCAGCGCTGCCACCCCCGGGACCAGCTGGGGGAAGCAGGTGTCCCCCTTCCACTCCCACTCACCGTCGACGGGGTCGCCGTCCTCGTCGACGACCTCTCGCACCCAGACGGCAATGACCGGACCGAGCCCCTGCGCCGGGTCACCCGACTGGCAGTACAAGGACTCCTCGTGGCAAGAGACATCGAAGTTCGCCTCGCCTGGTGCGTGGTGGCCACAGACCGACGCCGACCCGAACTCGTAGTACGGCGGTTCAGAGGCGCCCTTGAGTGGGAAGTCGACCGCCAGTGTCTTGAGGTCGCGGGGCATCAAGGCGGAAAGGCGTGCGCCTTTCGCGCTCTTGTTGGCAATGATGCCGCCAGGCTTCCTCTCCGCCGTAGCCATCGCGGGCGCACACGCGACTACGGCAAGCGCCCCGGCGATCACAAGGCCCAACCAACGGGCTATCACGTCAGGCTTTCGAGGTCGAGGAATCTCCACCCCGAGTCAGTCCATTTGACTCCGACCTTCACGCGTTCGGTGGCACCCTGAATCCGGTCCACCTCGGCACCTGAGTCGTCGACGATGGTCACCGCCTTCTGAGTCACCTCGATCTCGAAATGAACCTGCCCCGAGGGGGCCGGAACCTGCTTCGCCGACCCCGACTCGACAGAGTCCTTCGCGAAGTGATGCCCCGCCTTTGCCAGCTCCCGTGCATCCGCTTCGGTCCTCGTGCAAAAGCCGCAGTCGTCATCGCTCAGCGGCGGCAGCAGCCCCGTCGCCGGGGTCGTCCACGCCTCGTTGACGAGGTCGAGATAGAAGCGGACGAACGCCTCGGCGCCTTCGGGGGTGTTCTCCTGCGCCGCCTCGGGAACCACGGGCCCGGAGGGCCTCGGGCTAGGGCTGCTCACCGACGGGGAGGGCGAAGGCGACGCACTGCTCGCCGCCGGCGACGGCCCCGGGTCGTCCTCGGTCGTACACCCCGTCAACGTCAATATCACGGCGGCCGCCACCACGGCCGCCAGTCGGCTCCACGACATCCCTGTCCCCATCCAGCACCCGCGGACCGCCCTGCACGACCCGCGTGCGAGAACCGTACCCACTCCCGCCCCTGCGACGAAGCGACCCCTGTGGACAACCCGCCCCGTACCCACGACGAGACGGGTCGGCGTGCTCGCCCGCGGGCGAGGACGCCGAGCATTCGGTCAGGCCGGGCGGGTCTTCGGGGCGTTCTCCAGGGTCTTGCCGGGGTCGCGCTCCACGACGTCGCCGAGCGCGTCGTCGATGGCCTGCATGGCGGACGGCTCCAGGCGCACCCCGGCGGCCTTCACGTTGTCCTCCACCTGCTCCGGGCGGGACGCCCCCACCAGCGCGGCGGCGACGTTGTCGTTCTGCAGCACCCACGCGACGGCGAGCTGGGCCATCGTCAGGCCCGCCTCGTCGGCGACCGGCTTCAGCTTCTGGACGCGCTCGAGGACGTCGTCGCGCATCCACCGTCGGATCATGTCGGCGCCGCCCTTGTCGTCGGTGGCGCGGGAGCCCTCGGGCGGGGTCTGGCCGGGCGCGTACTTGCCGGTGAGGACGCCCTGCGCGATGGGGCTCCAGACGATCTGGCTGACGCCCAGCTGCTCGCACGCGGGGACGACCTCGTCCTCGATGACACGCCAGAGCATCGAGTACTGCGGCTGGCTCGAGATGAGCTGGATCCCGAGGTCCTGCGCCATCGCGTGGCCGGCGCGGATCTGGTCGGCGGTCCACTCACTGACGCCGATGTACAGGGCCTTGCCCGCCCGGACGACGTCGGCGAAGGCCTGCATCGTCTCCTCGAGCGGGGTCTCGGTGTCGTACCGGTGCGCCTGGTAGAGGTCGACGTAGTCGGTCTGCAGACGCTCGAGCGAGCCGTCGATCGACTCCATGATGTGCTTGCGGGACAGGCCGACGTCGTTCTTGCCGGCCGGCCCGGTGGGCCAGTAGACCTTGGTGAAGATCTCGAGGTCCTGGCGCCGCTCGCCCTTGAGCGCCTCGCCGAGGACGGTCTCGGCCTCGGTGTTGGCGTACGCGTCGGCGGTGTCGAAGGTGCTGATGCCGTGGTCGAGGGCGGCCCGCACGCACGCTGTGGCGGCGTCGTTCTCGACCTGTGAGCCGTGGGTCAGCCAGTTGCCGTACGTGATCTCCGAGATCTTCAGTCCGCTGTTGCCGAGATACCTGAACTCCATGCTCGCCACGCTATGCCCGCGGGTCGCGTCGGCGGGTCGTGGAGTGCAGGCGGATGCCGAGCGCCGCGCGGGGTGGCCGCGGCGCAGCGGCCGATCGATGCCGTGCCAGGCTGTGCCCCACACGGACATCACGGAAGGGGTGGGACGCGTGGGCGCCCACGGACATGCCGGGCACGCGACGCTGCCGATGACCAGGGTCGCGTGGGCCGTCCTCGCTCCCCTGGCGGTGCTCACGGTCGTCGGGCTGGTCGTGCTGTGGCCGTCCTCCGCTCCGGTTCCCGAGCGACCGTCGGCAGCCCAGGAGTTCGACGGCGTCGTCCTCGCGCTCGAGCCGCAGGAGTGCCCCGAGGACGCACCCGAGGCATCCGGCGGATGTGGGACGGTCACGGTGCGGGTCGACGCCCCGGACGGCGAGCGCGAGGTCGAGGCGCCGCTCTCGACGGCTCCGGGGGCGCCCGAGCTGGAGGTCGGGGACGAGGTCGTCGTCGCCGCTGCCGAGACCCCCGAGGGCTACCTCTACGGCGTCGTCGACCACCAGCGCGGCCCGCAGCTGTGGGCCCTGCTCGCCGCGCTCGGCCTCGCGCTCGTCGCCTTCGGGCGGTGGCGGGGGCTCACGGCGCTCGTCGGGCTCGGGATCACGTTCGTCGTGCTGCTCGCCTTCATCGTGCCCGCCGTCATCGCGGGCGAGGCCCCGGTCCTCGTCGCCCTCGTCGGCGCGTCCGCCGTCACGCTCTCGGTGCTCTACCTCACGCACGGCGTCTCGCTGTCGACGACCGTCGCGGTCATGGGGACGATGGCGAGCCTGGGCCTGACGGCCGCACTGTCCGAGGTGGCCGTCGGTGCGCTGCACCTCACCGGCGTGACCGACGACATCTCCACCGCCGTCACGTCCACGTACGGCATCGACCCCCGTGGGCTGCTCGTCGCGAGCATCATCATCGGCTCGGTCGGGGTGCTCGACGACGTCACCGTCACCCAGGCCGCGACCGTCACCGAGCTCGGCCGGGCGAACCCGTCGTACCGCTTCGCGGAGCTGTACGGCGCGGCCGCGCGGGTGGGCCGCTCGCACATCGCGTCGGTGGTCAACACGATCGTCCTGGCCTACGCGGGGTCCTCGCTGCCGCTGCTCGTGCTCGTCGTCGCGGACAACGGGTCGCTCGCCGGTGCGGCGACGACGCAGCTCATCGCCCAGGAGGTGGTGCGCAGCGCGGTCGCCACGATCGGGCTCATCGCCGCCGTACCGCTGACGACGGCGCTCGCCTCCCTGGCCACGCGCACCGCGGAGCCGGAAGCGGCCCGGCCGGCCTGAGTGCCGGATGTCTGCCAGGCGCCCCGAATGCGGGCCTACGGGTCCTTCGGCCCCGGGGTCGGGGATGTCGCGCCCTCGACCCCGAGGTCGCGGCGGACCTCGAGGGTCAGGGCCGTGACCGTGTTGTTGAACGTCTTCAGCGCGGGCCAGTCCTCGGGCGGCCTGAGGCTGGTGCGCAGGGCCTCGTTGGCCTCCTCCAGGAGGACGGCGTGCGCGTGCAGCGCCTCCCTGCCGGCCTTCCGCAACGGCGGCTCGGCGAACAGCGAGATCCACGTGTAGAGCGAGAAGATCTGGGTGTGCCGGTCGGATGCCGCGACGAGGCGGTCGAGGGCGCGCTCCCACTCCCCCTTGCGCACGCTCATCAGCTCGGGGCCGGTCGTCTGCAGGTGCTCCACCAGCTGGGCGCACTTGGCGACCTTCTCGGCGCGCCACACACCCTCCGTCTCGCGCTTGTCGCGCAGCCGCTCACGCTCGAGCTCGGCGGCCCGCATCTCCTCCCGTTCGGCGCGGTCGTCGTCGCGCTCGGCGCGCGCCGCCCGGCCGCGTGCCCACATGAAGAGGAAGGCGAGGACGGCGACGGCGACCGTCCAGGCCCCCGGTGGCACGTCCTGGAGGATCTCGACAACCCCTGCGATGTCGATGTCGGTCATGGACACCGACGCTAGTCACGCGGGCGAGGTCGCAACAGGAGGGCTGCACCACCCTGCACCCGCCGCCCGTGGAGGAGCCGAGAGGCGGGCCGCTCGACCCCCACGGCGGCGCGGGGTCAGCTGAGGATGCCGTGCCGCGCGTTCCAGGCCTGCGCGCCGGAGTATGCGTCGACCATCGACCAGATCCACAGCACGGGTGCCGTGAGGAGCCCGATGAAAAGGAACACCAGGGTGATGCTCACGAGGTAGGCGACGAGGAAGAGGACGCCCTTGCCCGCCTGGCCGTTGACGAACTGGCCGAGGCCGGGAAGAAGACCCACGCGCGGCTTACCCGGGCCGGCGTTCCTCGTCGTTCGGCTGGCCGCGGATCGGTCCTGGAGCGGGCCGGGCGGGCGTCTCATGTACTTTCAATGTGAGTACCAAGGACGTACATTGTGAGTTCGGTCCTGCCGAAGGAGTTCCGCATGTCCACCAAGACAGAGCGTCTGAACCTGCGCTGTTCGAAGGTCACCGCCATGACCCTGAGAGAAGCGGCGGGGCTGCAGGACCAAGACCTCACCTCGTTCGTCCTGGGCGCGGCCCTGGACCGCGCCCGAACCGTCCTCGTCGAAGATCGCGCCCTTCGCCTCACGCCCCAAGAAATGCTCCAGCTCGAGAAGGTCCTCGACGAGGACGCAACCGTCGTGCCACAGCTCGCGGCACTGATCCGTGGCGTTCGCACCGCGGCATGCAGCCACGCCCCCAGCGCGAACGCGACCGCGTCGCCCCGCGTGCGGTGATGGTCAGAAGGGCTGAACGTCGATGCTGACGAGCCCACGCTCAGCCAGTTCGGCCCAGTAGGGGTCGCGGGTGATTACCGGGTGGCCGAGGCGCTGAGCCACCGCGAGGATCAGGGCTGGAAGGTGGGCGCCGAAGGCGAGGTCCAGGTAGCAGAGGTACTCCGGCAGGCCACGGCTTCGCCCTGCACGACCGCCGGGTACCGGGAAAGCACTCGAACATCGACCACCTGTTCGTCGGGGCGGCGGGCGTCTTCGTCATCGACGCCAAGCACTACAAGAACGCCGAGGTGTCGGTGGAGCGCAGCGGCGGGCTGTTCGCCCCGACCGTCGAGACGCTGAAGGTGAAGGGCCGCACACGAAACGCGCTGGTCACGGCGATGCAGGGGCAGCGCGACGTCGTGGCACACACCTTGGCCGGAACCGCCGCCGACGGCGCCCCTGTGAAGCCCGTCCTCTGTTTCGTCGGTGCCGTCCTCCCGATGCGCGAGAAGAACCGGCGCGTCGGCGACGTCCGGCTCTGTGGGCTGAAGGGACTTGCCCGGCTCGTCAGCGAGGAGGGCCCGTGGGATGAGGGGCGCCGCCTGGACATCGCGCGGGCACTGGCCGACCGCCTGCCCTCGATGACGCAGGGCTCGTAGCCGCGGGCCCAGCGTGCGCGTCCGCGCCTACCTGGGCCACGAGGCCGTCCGGAACGTCTCGTAGGAGATCTCTAACAGATGTCGGTCAGGCCGCTCCTTGCGAGCGCTCGGGACCACCATGAGCCGCTGCCCATGCCGACCCTGGAGGCCGTGCCGCAGCATCGGGCCGTCGACCTCCTCGAGCAGGTCGGCGCGGATCTCCACCACGAGATCTGGCCGGACTCCGAGGATGTGCGTGTCGAACGCCGCGTGGTGGATCTTGCAGAGCGCGAGGCCGTTGCGGATGGCGGCGACGCCGGCCTCGTCCCGGTCCGGGACGATGTGGGCGGCGTCCAGCAGCTGGCTGTGGCCGAGCGCGCAGACGGCGCAGCGGGTCTCGTAGGCCCGCATGACCGTCGCTCGGAAGATGGGCTGGTGCAGCCGCCGGCGCGTCTCGACCGTGATGTACCGCTTGAGCGTCTCCTCGAGCGCGCCCTGCGGGGTGACCGCGCCGTTCGTCACGGCGTCGACGACGAACTGGTGCTGCCCTGGCTCCTCCCCCACGATGTAGACGGGGTAGGTCGGCAGCCAGATGGCCGGGCCCACCCCGAAGAACCAGATGAGCGGTAGTTTCCGCTGCATCGCCGAGCGCAGCGCACGGTTCTCGGGATGCGTCGGGTCGGTGCCGCGGTACTTGTACCGGATGAGCCCGTCTGGCCCGACGGCGTCCTCGTACGGGCGCTCAGCGCCTTCGGCGCGGTAGACGGTGCGGAACGACAGCGCCGCGTCGAGGACGGCCGGCTTGCGGATGCCGCGCTGCATGTCCATCAAGGGCATCGGCTCCCCGTGGAAGCGGAACTCCTTGATCTCCTCCGTGGTCAGCGGGTCCGCGCCGTCGTTGGTGCGCCGCGCAAGCCACTCCATAGCCGCCGTACGCAGCTCGGCGTCGTCGTCCGGTCCCCATGCCCTGGTCATCCGAACGGCCGGCTACGACGTCCGGCTGACCCGCTGCGCGTGCATCCACAGCACGACGTCGAGATGGCGCAGCCGCAGGTTCGGATGGCCGATGTTGACTCCGTCGCGGGTGGACGCTTCGTCGACCACATCGTCCAGACGCTTGCGAACGTCGGCGTCCTGGATGATGCACCGGAAGACCTGCCAGTCGACCTCGTAGTTCTGCGTGGTGCCGGAGAGTCCGAGCAGGTTGCAGACGACGGAGTCGCGGACGGGGAACAGGTCGGGCCGCTTTCGCGCACAGAGCTTGGCCGCCGTCACCCAGCGGTTGGACGGGTGGGACTCGTGCGGCGCGAGCGCTCGCTTCGCCGCCTCGTGGAGGTTGGCCATGGCCAGGAGCGTCTCCTCTGTGGCCATCGCGAGGTCTGCGTCGAGGGGTAGCACCTCCTCGGTCAGGAGATGCCGGATCTCCCGGTTCGTCGCCGTCATCTCCAGGAGCTGCCGGACGGGCCGGGGCTCCGCCTGGACGGACAGGAGGGTCAGCGCGAGGAGGTCGCCGCTCGTCACTGCATAGGGATCGACCGGGCCCACATCGAGGAAGGTCGCGCCCGCGTAGTTCGAGTCACGGTCGTAGTAACGGGCGACGTCATCGACGACGGCGGGGTCACGCAACGCCTTCGTCGTCCTCTGAAGGGCGCGCGACACCAGCTCCTCTGATGCAATCTCCCACCCGACAGGGACTCCGGCGAACGGCTCGTTGGACATCGCTGCTCCTGTCGCCGACCGTGGCTACCAACAGCATGCCCGGTGGACGCGACAACCGCCTCCGCTCGGCTCCGTCACACCGAGACCGGGGCCACACGACCAGTGCGCAGCCGGTCATCTACACGTGAGTCATCTGGCGCCTGCTTGACGAATCGGTGCCAGACGTCACGTTCGGGGTCAGTGTCGAACTGCGGATGCTCGGGGATCGCGAGGGCAGTCACGCGCACCGCCTGCCACCCTTGCTCTCAGACGACTCCCCACCTCCCATGGAGGCTTCAGGCATCCTCAAAGAGGAGAGTGAGCAACTCTTCACTGTCGACTCGCTGATCCGGGTCGGCGACGCCGTCGACCAGCCTCACGCCTTCCTCCCGCAACAGATCCGCTGGAACGCGGGTGTCGTCCGGCTGGCTCCAGTAGAAGCTCGATGCAACTCGACCTTCGGAGGTCAGCACCCTCCAGGGGTACGCGCACTGTCGGCAGTTCGTGATGTGCCCGCCCAGTGGTTGGGGCGCGGTGCCGATGGCTTCGGCGAGCTCGCCGTACGTGGTCCACCGTCCCTCCGGGAGGAGCTCGAGAAGCTCGTGGAGCTGAGACCAGTCGAAACCCGCTGGCCGCTCGGCGCGCTCCCCTCGGTAGACGGAACGAAGGTCGGCCAGCGAGCGGTCGTCTGGGAGCCGCCAGAATCGCCAGCCGTTCGTCGCCTTTCCACCCTTAACGTGTTGGCCGGCACTCGAGGGACTCGAGAACGTCCGCCCGTCAAGGGACAGCTGCCCGTCCGACGTGACAGTCGCTTCCACAGAATCCCATTGGCCGGGCCTCGGCTGCAGCACCGTCCCTGGCTCGATCAGGTTTGCGGCGACCAGGTGCTTCAGCTCGACCCAGGTGTTGTCCCTCACCTGAGGGTCTCTGATGGATCCGACGTGTCCGCTCGGCACCGGCCAGACCTCGAGTAGGCGCTCAGTCAGCCACGACGTGCGCTCATCAATGGCGGGCTCATCCCACTGCTCCTGCTTGTCAAAGCGCCTGTTGAGCAGGAGGGCATCGTGCTCGGCCAGCTTCTCCCGCTTGCCGTCCGAGCCTGCCCATGGGCCATTCGACACCGAGCTGTTGAGGCTGGTCGTCAGGAGCGTGAGGTTCCCCAGGCGATGAACGTGCTCGCCCCGCGCTAGCTCTGCCTCCAACCCTTCAACCGGCCAGCTGGTCTGCCACTTCTGCGGTAGCACGTGTTCGATCGGATACCCAACACGCGCCACCTGTTGGTAGCCATGTGTCCCACGCAGATGGTCTTCCACCGCTTCCAGGTACATCCGCAGCCGACCGCGGGTGTAGCGGCTGTATGCCTGCTCGGTCTGCAGATGCTGCCGGACCTCTTCGTCACCGGGCCAGTACGTCGAGGATGCGTTGAGCTGGGTGAGGTGGGACCGTACGCGGTCCACGAGCTCACCGGGCGGAGTCTGACGGTGCCGCTTGATCATGTCGGCCACGATTCGCCCGAGATCGGCCGACGTCAGTCGGACGATCTGCCGCCGCACCATCCAGGACTCGAGCATCGCTAGGACCTCGTCAGCGACGTCCGTCGGCAGTTCGAGCTCGGGGTCGTAGAGCCAGATCATGGCCGGCTTCAGCAGCTCGACGCCTCCGCTGAGCATCCGGTAGATCGCCATCTGTGCTCGTGTCAGCGTGCGTGACGAGTCCGCCGCAGTCTCGGTCCAGCTCCGGTAGAGGTCCGCTTGCGTTTTGATATGCCTGAGGAGGGCGAGCATCTCCTGCTGGGCCTCGTAGTCCACGTAGCTCTTGAACCGGACGAAGGTCTGTCGGGGGCTAACCTCCTCACCGAGCCGGCTGCCGAGCCACTGGCTGAGAAACAGGGAGCTGCGGCTCATCGTGTAGCGGCCGACACTGACATCCTGCTCCCAGAACTTGGTCTCGAAAGGCCAGTCTTCGGCGTAGGCCAGACGAGTGTCAGCGCCCTCACTTTCCAGACGCTGGAACACGAAGTTCTTGATGAGATCAGCAGCAGTGAGTGGAGTCCCGCGAGCGTTCAACGTCTCGAAGATCTCCTGCGAGTTCTCTGTTGCCTGGAGGTCGATGACCACCAGCTGCAGCCCTTGGCTGACCGACTCTGTCAGCGCCGCAGCTCGTGTTTCGATGTCGTCGCTCGACCCGAGCCACTGGTCGACCTGTTCGGTGAAGAAGTGGTGGGCTCGCGTGATCCGCGAGCCAGCATGTCGCAGGCTCTTGTGGCTGAGCGGCGGTTCAGCGTCCATGACCTCGCGGAACGCCTCCCCGTCCTGGTTGGTATGCGTCAGCTTGAGGGTGGCTCCTCCAACGGCTCCATATGCCCGGTTGTGCGTCAGGTCGTCGAACTGCTGGGCCAAGGCATCGAGCCCCCGCTCCTCGAACACCGATGCCGCCGCATCGACGAGGAGCTGAAGCGTGGTCAACCTCTGCTGGCCGTCGATGACGTTCTTGCGCGGTACGGTTCCGTGCTGCCCCTCGACGGCCTGGAGCACCACTGCCCCCAGGAAGTGGGTCGGGGTCGAGTAGGGACTGGCAATGCGCAGCTCTGCGAGCCTTGAGATGTCCTGCCACAGGGGCAGCCACTGCTCGGCCTCGTCCCACACGTAGGGACGCTGGAACAGGGGGACCATCAGGTGCTGCGGAAGGTAGAACACCGCCTGTGGCGTCAGCACGTCCGTCTTCATCGCGCCTCCCTCTCACTACTGCGACGATCAGGACGATCGGAGTTGTGGTTCGTCGCAACTGTCATTTCACAGTGCTCTACGGGCAGTGGCTACTCTGTCGATGTCGCACTCGGATGGTCGCGGTAGTAGTTGGCGGCCTTCGTCCCGACGCGCCGGGTGGTGACGTCGGCCACGGCTGCATTGACAGGCACGTTGACAAGAGGAAGCGAGCGCACCAGGGCGGCTCGGGTGAAGTTCACACCGACCAGCCGGAACATGCCCTTCACAGCCTCCAGCGCCGGCCCCCTCAGGTAGCGCTCCAAAAGTCGCTTGCCAACCCGCTGACCGGCCTTCTGGCCCGCACCGATCGCGCTCTTCGACGTGGTCGCCTCCAGACTGTGAAGCGACATGATCTCGTACGCCCGATCGGACGTGGCGGAGAGGTCGAACCCATAGGCCGCAGCAATCGTCAAGGTCTGCCGAATCTGGATGCGACTGAGCAGCGCCAGGTCGGCAACGATCGTCACCGCCGCTCCAGTGATAGCACCCGCGGGGCCTGCCGCCGCTGCGCCCCCGAACTCGGCGAGTGCTGTCGCCATTCCGGCGCCAGCGCCCTCACTGCGCGCGAGCCGCACATGTGAGTGCTGGATCTTCTTGACGTACTCCTCTGTGGAGAAGTCGGGTTTCCGGCGGTCTGCTTCGACCTGTCGAGCGATCCCCGCCCCATCGCGCTCCAGGACCCAGCCGACCATCTTCCGCGGCGCATCCGCTCCCGCAGCGACGAGGTCCTTGGCGAGCGGGAGAGGGTTGACCTTCTCCAGAGCACTCGGCACCCCGCGCCCTCCTGTGTCAGGCATTTCCTCCCCTTGCCTCGTGGTCTTTGACACAGCGCATGATGCCTGGCTGGCACTTCGGGCGCAGAGGTTCGGCTGAACCGAGTGCCGAAGAGGAACTCCCCGCGTACGGTCACTGCATGCCGACTGGCAGCGCCTGGGATGAAAGCGAGGTCGAGCGGACGCTCGACGCATACCTCGCAATGCTGCGCCTCGAACTCATCGGCGAGCCGTTCTCGAAGGTGGACTTCTACCGCCCGCTGAGCGGCGACATCGGACGCAGCGAGAGCGCCGTGCAGTACAAGTTCAACAATGTCTCAGCCGTGCTGGCGGAGATGGGTTCGGTGTTCGTCGACGGCTACAAGCCGCTTGTGAACGTCCAAGGCCTCCTCCGCGACAAGGTGGCAGACCGCTTCGCCCAAGAGCCTGAGCTTAGGCAGCTGATGATCCGGCTGGCCGAGAAGCCGCCTGACCGCGGAGATCACACTCTCGGGGATCCGGAACCCGTACCCCTCGATCTCGTTCCACCCTCACGACAGGCGCAGAGAGAGCGAACGGCAGTCACGGTCGACTTCAACGCCTTGGAGTCTGCGAACCGCAGTCGCGGTCTCGCAGGCGAACTCCTGGTCGTCGAGCGCGAGCGTCGAGTTCTCGGACTGCTCGGTCGTCGCGACCTCGCCGAACGCGTCCGGCACACTTCAGTCGAGGATGGCGACGGCATGGGCTACGACGTGCGGTCGTTCACCTCGGATGGGCGAGAGCGGTTCCTCGAGGTGAAGACCACCGTGCGATCGGCGCTGCAGCCGTTCTACGTCAGCGCCAACGAGGTCGAGTTCTCTACCGAGGTCCCAGATCAGTTCTCGCTCGTGCGTGTCTTTCATCTCGATCGTCGGCCTGGTTTCTACGAGATGCCCGGCTCGCTGCGCACGACGGCGGAGCTTCGTCCCGACAGCTACGTCGCGTGGCCGCGACCGAGAGCAGCCGGCTGACCAAGAGCTAGCGTTGAACCAGCATTCAGATCGCACGAGAGGCAGCGATGACCCCGCCGGGTTTTGAAGACAAGGTCGCGTTCGTCTGGAGGGTCGCGGACAAGCTGCGGGGGACGTTCAAGCAGCACGAGTACGGCTCGGTGATGCTGCCGCTGCTCGTGCTGCGCCGGATGGACGCCGTCCTGGCCCCGACCCGCCAGCAGGTCCGCGACACCGCCGCGAAGTACGACGTGATCAACGAGGGCGTCGACGCGCTGCTCAAGCGCGCCTCGGGCCACACGTTCTACAACACCTCGCGTCACACCTTCTCGACGATGCTCGGCGACGACAAGAACGTCGCGGCCAACCTGCGCGACTTCGTCAACAACCTCTCCCCCACCGCACGCACCATCATCGAGGCCTACGAGTTCGAGAACCGCCTCGAGCGGATGGACCGTGCCGGGATCCTCTACGCCGTCCTGGCCGACTTCGCCGACCTCGACCTGCGCCCGTCCGTCGTGTCCAACGAGGCGATGGGCTATGTCTTCGAGGAGCTGCTCCGGAAGTTCTCCGAGATGAGTAACGAGACCGCCGGTGAGCACTACACCCCGCGCGAGGTCATCCAGCTCATCGTCGACCTCCTCGTCGCCGGCCGCGCCGCCCGCGAGCTGACCGAGAACCCCGCCCCGGTCCGCACCGTCTACGACCCGGCCGCCGGCACCGGCGGGATGCTCATGACCGCGATGACCCGCATCAAGGACCTCAACCCGAGGGCGAACGTCGCCGTCTACGGGCAGGAGCTCAACCCCGAGACCTGGGCCATCGCCCAGTCCGACCTGATGATGCAGGGCATCGACCCCAAGCGGATGCACAACGACAACACCCTCACCCGCGACGCCTTCCCCACCGAGAAGTTCGACCTCATCCTCGCCAACCCCCCGTACGGCGTGGACTGGAAGGGCTACGCCGCCCCGATCAAGGACGAGCACACCGCCCTCGGCCACGGCGGCCGGTTCGGCGCCGGGCTGCCGCGCGTCTCTGATGGGTCGTTCCTGTTCCTGCAGCACATGCTCAGCCACATGAAGCTGACCGGCTCCCGGGTCGGCATTGTCCTGTCCGGCTCGCCGCTGTTCTCCGGGCAGGCCGGGTCCGGGGAGTCCGAGATCCGCCGCTGGATCCTGGAGAACGACTGGCTCGAGGGCATTGTCGCCCTGCCGGACCAGATGTTCTACAACACCGGCATCTCCACCTACGTGTGGATCCTGACCAACGACAAAGCCCCCGGGGACGCCGGGCTGGTCCGGCTCGTCGACGCCCGCGCCATGGGCACCAAGATGCGCAAGTCTCTCGGCGACAAGCGCAAGGAGCTCACGGAGCCCGCGATCGAGGAGATCGTGAACCTGTTCCTCGGCGCGTCCGGGGAGTTCGCCGACGACGCTCGCGTCAAGGTCCTGCCTCGGGAGGCGTTCGGGTTCCAGCGGATCACCGTCGAGCGACCGATGCGCCGCCGTTGGGAGGTCACCCCCGAGGCCGTCGCCGCCGAGCCGTTCGACGCCTACTCCCACCTCGTCGGGCAGCGGTTCGACACCGAGAAAGCCCTGCTCGCCGAGGTGAGCGCACTGACCCCGGCGCAGCGGAGGAAGTTCGCGAAGACCTGCTCCGTCGCCGACCCCGACGCCCCCGTCATCACCGGACGCGGCGGGAAGCCCGAGCCCGACCCGGACCTGCGCGACGCCGAGAACGTGCCCCTGCCCGCCGGCTGGTTCGACCTCGACGGCGACGCCCGCACCAAGGCGCTGACCGAGGCGGCGGAGGCCCACCTCGAGACCGAGATCCGCCCCTACGTCCCCGATGCCTGGATCGACCACACCAAAACCAAGGTCGGCGTCGAGATCCCCTTCACCCGACAGTTCTACGTCTACCAGCCGCCCCGCCCCGTCGAGGAGATCGCCACCGAGATCAAGGACCTCGAAACCCAGATCCAGACCTGGATGAAGGACCTCGGCCTGTGAGCACAGTCCCACTTCGGCGTCTGATTGAGAGCGTCCAGAACGGAGCATGGGGAGCCGAAGCGGATGAAGACGCGGTGAACGTACTCTGTGTGCGCGCAGCCGACTTCGACTTCGACCGGCTCGAAGTCGATCTTTCACGAGCCCCGGTGCGAAGCATCGACCAGCGCACGATGTCACGTCTCGAGTTGAGACCCGGCGACATCGTGCTCGAGAAGTCGGGCGGCGGCGACGTGGCTCCGGTCGGACGGGCTGTGGCGTTCTCGCATGACCAGCCGGCCATAACGTCGAACTTCGCCGCCCGGGTCCGACCGACGCAAAGAGTTACTCCCCGGTTCTTGGTGTACGTACTGCGCTCGCTCTACGCGTCCGGAGCGACGCTCAAATGCATCAAGCAGACGACCGGCATCCAGAACCTCGATACCGAGGCTTGGCTGCAGCTGCCAGTGGTCACACATGAGATGGAGGTGCAGCGGCGGATCGCGGACTTCCTCGACGACCAGGTCGCCCGCATCGACCAGATCATCACCGCCCGCCGTAGGCAGGAGCAGCACACTTCAGAACTTGGCCAGTCGCGACTGGCCTCCTTGTTTCGCCGCGTCACGCGGAAGGGGCGGCTCAAGGACCTTCTGCTGTCTCCACCGTGTTACGGCGTCCTGAAGCCTGAGTACGTCGAAGAAGGCATCCCGATCATCCGGATCACGGATCTACCCGCGTCAGGCGCCATCCAACGTGACGCCCTGCCGCGAATACCAACGAGTCAGAGCCTAGAATTCCGGCGAACGATCTTGGAGGCCGGTGACGTACTTCTAGGCGTCGTCGGAACTCTCGGTCGGCCGTCGGTGGTGCAGGGAAACCTCGCTGGCGCGAACGTCTCGCGCGCGATCGCGCGTTTGCGCCCACAAGCCGAAGTGCCAGGCGCCTACATTCAGGCCGTGCTTCGCTTGCCCGAGTTCGCCCGATTTACAGACGAGGTCACGCAGGGAACGGCCCAGACCGTACTGAACATGGCCGACCTAAAGAACTATCCGATCCCCGTCGCAGAGACCCCCGAGATGAGGAGCCTGCTGGGTGAGGTTTCGCAGCTCGACCTCGACCACGCAAGCCATCTGCACCGTGTACGTCGATCCGTCACCCTTCTCACCGAGTATAAGCAGTCGTTGATCACGGCTGCGGTGACTGGTGAACTCGATGTGACGACCGCGGGGAGCGGCATTCCGGGATGAGGGGCTAATGAGCATCACGCACGAGTCAGCATTCGAGGCGGGTATCGAGTCGGATCTGCTGTCGGACGGCTGGGCCAAGGTCGATCCTTCGGGTTACGACCGGGCGGCCGGGCTGTTTCCGGACGAGGTCGTCGCGTTCGTACAAGCTTCGCAGCCGAAGGCGTGGGAGCAGCTGGTCACCCGGCATGGCGGGGAGCAGTCGGCGCGAATCCGGTTCCTGAAGACGGTTGCGGACGCTATCGACCATCGGGGCACGGTGAGCGTGCTGCGTGCCCCGGTCAAGGACACCGGTGTCTCGGTGCGGCTGTGCTTCTTCAAGCCGGCGAGCGGGCTGAACGAGGAGCAGTCGCGCCGGTACGGGGCGAACCGGCTGGGGGTGGTGCGTCAGCTGCACCACTCGGAATCGAACACCATGGCGTCGGTGGACCTGGCGCTCGTCGTCAACGGCATCCCGGTGGCGACGGCGGAGCTGAAGAACCCGCTGACCGGGCAGGGCATCGAGCAGGCGATGACGCAGTACCGCACCGACCGCAACCGGCACGACCTGATCTTCCGCGCCCGGACCCTGGTGCACTTCGCGGTCGACCCGCACCGGGTGGCGATGACGACGAGGCTCGCGGGGCAGGACACCCGCTTCCTGCCGTTCGACCAGGGCAGCGCCGGACCAGGTCACCCGGGGACGGCCGGCAACCCGGGCGTGAGCGGCGGCTACCAGACGGCCTACCTGTGGCGGCAGGTGTGGCAGCGGGACGCGTGGCTGGACCTGCTCGGGTCATTCGTCCACGCCGAGGACGGCGGCCGGATCCTGTTCCCGCGCTACCACCAGTGGCACGCGGTGCGCTCGATCATCGACGCGACGGTGCGGGACGGGGCCGGGGTGGACCGGCTGGTGCAGCACTCGGCCGGGTCGGGGAAGTCGAACACGATCGCGTGGACCGCGCACGCCCTCTCCCGGCTGCACGGAAGCGATGACGTGCCGATCTTCGACAAGGTCGTCGTCCTCACCGACCGGACGGTGCTGGACCGGCAGCTGCAGCAGACCGTCGCCGGGCTGGACCACACGCCGGGGACGATCGTGCGGATCGACCAGAAGTCCCAGCAGCTCAAGGAGGCCCTGGAGGGCAACGCGGCGCGGGTCATCATCACCACGCTGCAGAAGTTCCCCGTCGTCGCCAAGCTCGCCGCGGAGGCCGAGGCCGCCGGTGAGGCGACCGGGGTGGTCGGACGGCGGTTCGCGGTCATCGTCGACGAGGCGCACTCGTCGACGACGGGGGACTCGGTGACGAAGCTGAAGACCGTCCTCTCGGGTGAGGACGCCCTCGAGGCCGCTGAGGCCGAGCAGGCCGAGGCGGAGGAGGGCCAGGCGCCGGACGAGGCGCTGCTGGCCAGCGCTGCCGCGCGGGGGAAGCGGAAGAACCTGTCGTTCTTCGCGTTCACCGCGACCCCGAAGCCACGGACGCTGGAGACGTTCGGGCAGGCCGACGGCGAGGGGCACAAGCGGCCGTTCCACACGTACTCGATGCGCCAGGCCATCGCCGAGGGGTTCATCCTCGACGTGCTCGCCGGGTACACGACGTACTCGGTCTACTACAAGCTCGCCAACGCCCACCCGCGCAACGACCCGGAGTTCGAGTCGAGCAAGGGGCGGGCGGCGCTGGCTCGGTTCGCGTCCCTACACCCGTACCAGCTGGAGGCCAAGGCCGAGGTCATCATCGAGCACTTCCGGGCCAAGACCGCGAAGAAGATCGACGGGCAGGCCAAGGCGATGGTCGTCACCCGCTCGCGGCTGCACGCGGTCCGGATGAAGCAGGCCCTAGACGCCTATATCGCACGGAAGGGGTACGGGGACGGCGAGAGCCCGCTTCGGACGCTCGTGGCGTTCTCCGGTCCGCTGAACGACCCGGACGACCCGGGCGCGACGCCGTGGACAGAGGCGAACCTTAACGGGTTCTCCGAGGGGCAGCTGCCGAAGCGGTTCCGGGAGGACGGCTACCAGCTGCTCGTCGTCGCCGAGAAGTACCAGACCGGGTTCGACGAGCCGCTGCTGCACACGATGTACGTCGACAAGAAGCTCGCCGGGGTCGCCGCGGTCCAGGCCCTCTCCCGGCTCAACCGGACCCGGCCGGGCAAGGAGGACACCTTCGTCCTCGACTTCGCCAACACCACCGAGGAGATCAAGGCCGCGTTCGAGCCGTTCTACGAGGAGTCCTTCGCCGCCCCCACCGAACCGAACGTGCTCTACACGATGGAGCACGACCTCATGGCCGCCGGTGTGCTCTCGCGGGAGGAGATGGACGCCGCTGTCACAGCGCTCTTACGCGGGGACGCCACTGAGCAGTCGGTGATCTACGCCAACCTCGGCCCGGCCGTCGGGCGATTCGTGTCGCTGGACGAGGACGGGCAGGAGTCCTTCCGCGGCACGTTGCAGTCCTTCGTCCGCGCGTACGCGTTCGTCGCGCAGGTGATGCCCTTCACCGACACCGACCTGGAGCGGATGTTCCTGTACGGGCGGCTGCTGCTCTCCGACCTCCCGGCCCGCGACAACGACCCGATGCCGCAGCTCAGCAAGTCCGTGCATCTCACCCACCTCAAGCTCTCCGTCACCGCCCACGAGGAGGCCATCGAGCTGGTCGGCTCCGACCAGGCCGGCACCGCACTGCCGGGTGAGGGCAAGGGCGCGGTCACGGAGCCCGTGCTCGACAAGCTCTCTGCCCTCATCGAGGCCATGAACGAGAAGTACGGCGCCGACCTCACCGACGCCGACAAGGTCTGGGTCGACCAGCAGTGGGCCGTCGTCAAGGATGACGCCGAGATGGAGGCCGTCGCCGTCAACAACGACCGCAGCCAGTACGAGATGGTCCTCGAACAGAAAGTCAAGGACCTCCTCCTGGACCGCCACGAGAAGAACGGAGTCCTCTTCGACATGTTCTTCGCCAACCCCGACTTCCAGACCATGCTCCTCAACTACCTCGGCGGCACCTACGACGAGTTCCGCCGCGATGCCCGAGCACAGAAGTCGTAGGCTAGCGCCAGGCGTGCTACGAGCAACCTCGGCACTTATCGTGACAGCGGGCTAGCCTGGATTCGTGGACACGAGTGACGGTGATCATGGCAACGACGTCAGGAGTGGAGCGTGAATCAAAAGGAAGAGTCGGCGATCGACTTTATCCAGTCGTTCACTGCGTTCGCGCCAGCGACTGACGCCACCAGAAGGCGTGCACTCCAGACGTCCTTGATTAGTCTAGACGCGAATGTTCTTCTAAATTTCTACCGCTATAGTCCTTCTACGCGTCACGCTCTCGCCGAAGTTCTCTCCGTGTTGAGTGATCGTCTTTTTGTGAGCCATCAAGCAGCAGTAGAATTTTGGCGTAACCGCGTGAGTGTCATCGACGATAGGGACTCCGCACAGACGCAGCTTGTCGAGCAAGTTGACAAGATGAGTCGCTCGCTTGAGGCGGCCATCGCGGTATGGAAAAAGCGGACTGCGGCGACCGACGAGACGGTCGCTGAACTGATTCAAGCGGTCCACTTATCTCGGGACCGCGTCGCGTCACTTCTGGAGGCGGAGGCGGGTGAGGACGAATCCATCGGCTATGCAATAGAACGAGACCCGGTTGTTGAGCAACTTCGTCACATCCTAAACCGTGGTGTCATGGGCGGGCAGCCAGATTCCAAGAGGCACGAGGAGATGATCGAAGAGGGATTACGCCGCGTCGCAAACGAGGAACCGCCTGGCTACCTGGACGCGGACAAGTCGACACACGAGGAGGGCGCTGCAGGCGACTACATGGTCTGGAGACAGACGCTCGACGAAGCTAAACATCGTGGCCTTCCAGTCGTTATCGTGACGGGCGATGAAAAGGACGACTGGTGGTGGCGGCATCGCGGCACTGTCCTTGGACCCAGACGCGAGTTGATGCATGAATGTCGGCTAGAAACTGGACAGCCGCCGGTATTTCTACGCCCCACGGACCTCGTGCGGCTCGCCGATGCGCTGAACGTCTCTGTTGACCCGGCCGCGGCAGCGGATATCGAGCGCGCGTCAGAGCCAGTACGCGAAGCCGCATGGACAAAGGAAGCAGCGCACGAACTTCTAGCGCGTCTTGATGCTGAGACGGATCCACGCGCTGAGGTGATTCGGTTTGCGGCGGTGAATGGCGGATATATTAAGCGGTCTGAGGTATTTCTCCTGTGCGGTTATGACGAAGACCGGATGCTCAGGGGTTTCACGCGCCCTGTTCGGCGCATTACTCGTAGCTTAATAGACGATGGCCTCCTGCCCGCTGAACCGGTGGACGTCCTAATCCCCGACTACGGGACGGGCGTCGTCGCCCGCGGCTTTTTTGTCCCCGACGAGGTCGTCGGATTGATACAGACTGCATAGCCGGTGCGACAAGCGAGGGCCCGGGCGGATTGCTCCGTCCGGGCCCTCTTCAGGCGGGATGATGCTGGCGTCAAGCGGCGCACCCTACTTCGAGCGCCGCCTCGGCGTCTGCGCCAGCGCGCTGCCAGCGGCCGTCTTGCTGGCCTTGCTGGTGCGCCCGTCGCGCAACACCTTGCTCGCGGACTTGGCAGCCTTGCTGCTGGTCTGCTTGGTGTTCTTCGCCATCTCAATCACCTCCCCGCGCTGTGCTACATGTCAGCTGCAGCCGCTGGTGCTGCCGCAGCCTTCGCAGACGTAGCAGGAGCCGGCGGGGCGCATCTTCGTCCCGCAGGTCATGCACATCGG
Source organism: Phycicoccus sp. CSK15P-2 (assembly GCF_016888005.1). Lineage (GTDB taxonomy): Bacteria > Actinomycetota > Actinomycetes > Actinomycetales > Dermatophilaceae > Phycicoccus. The sequence continues at coordinate 24,327 of NZ_JAFDVE010000015.1, forward strand.
GGCGTCGGCGGCCTTGGAGTCGCCGAACGCGGCCAGGAGGTCGGCCGAGGAGTGGATCTCCGCAGACACCTCGCGGGCCGACGCGGCGCCCGAGCCGGACGCCGTCGTCGCCGCGGACTGCGCGTCCGCCGAGGCCGACTCCGCAGCAGCCGGAGCCGGGGCGGCAGCCTCGTCGGCGGCCTTCTTCGACGACGCACCGATCCCGGCCGACAGGCCCTCGATCTCGCCCTCGAGCTCCTCGTCGGACTCCTCCGCCACCGGCGCGGCGTACGAGCCGGTCTCGAGCTGGCGCGCCCGCTCCTCCGCGGTGTGGATGCCCATGAACGAGCGGGTGTCGAAGTCCATGTAGTCCAGCGCCAGCCGGCGGAACACGTAGTCCATGAGCGACTGCGCCATCCGCACGTCCGGGTCGTCGGTCATGCCGGCCGGCTCGAAGCGCATGTTCGTGAACTTCTCGACGAACGTCTCGAGCGGCACGCCGTACTGCAGCGCGACCGACGTGACGATCGAGAAGGCGTCCATGACACCCGCGAGCGTCGAGCCCTGCTTGCCGAACTTGAGGAACACCTCGCCGAGCCGGCCGTCGTCGTAGGTGCCGGCGGTGAGGTAGCCCTCGGCGCCACCGACGGTGAACGACGTCGTCTGCGACGTGCGCCGCTTCGGCAGCCGCTCACGCGTCGGCCGGTAGACGACCTTCTCGACGATCTCGGCCTCTGCGGCCTTGACCGCATCGGCAGCCTTGTCCTTGGCCGTGGAGCCGCCGTCGGACAGCGGCTGGCCGACCTTGCAGTTGTCGCGGTAGACGGCCAGCGCCTTCAGGCCGAGCTTCCAGCCCTGGACGTAGACCTCCTCGATCTCCTCGACCGTCGCCGTCTCGGGCAGGTTGACCGTCTTGGAGATCGCACCGGAGAGGAACGGCTGGGTCGCCGCCATCATCCGCACGTGGCCCATCGGGGAGATGGCCCGCGCACCCATCGCGGTGTCGAACACCTCGTAGTGCTCGGGCTTCAGGCCCGGCGCGTCGACGACGTGGCCCTTGTCCGCGATGTACTCGACGATCGCCTCGACCGTCTCCTCGGTGTAGCCGAGCTTGCGCAGCGCTCGCGGGATGGTGAGGTTGACGATCTGCATCGACCCGCCGCCGACGAGCTTCTTGAACTTGACCAGCGAGAAGTCCGGCTCGATGCCGGTGGTGTCGCAGTCCATCATGAAGCCGATGGTGCCGGTGGGGGCGAGCACCGACGCCTGGGCGTTGCGGTAGCCGTTCTTCTCCCCCGTCTTCACGACGTCGTCCCACGCCTTGGTGGCGACCCGGTGGATGTCCTTGTCCATCGTGTGCATCGTGCGGATGGCGTCGTTGGCCGCGGCGTGCTTGCGCATGACCCGCTGGTGCGCGTCGGCGTTGCGGGCGTACCCGGCGTACGGGCCCACGACCCCGGCGAGCTCGGCGGAGCGCTTGTAGGCGGCACCGGTGAGCAGCGAGGTGATGGACGCGGCGAGCGCCCGCCCGCCGTCGGAGTCGTACCCGTGGCCGGTGGCCATGAGCAGCGCGCCGAGGTTGGCGTAGCCGATGCCGAGCTGGCGGTAGTCGACCGTCGTGGCCCCGATCGCCTCGGTCGGGAAGTCGGCGAAGCAGATGGAGATGTCCATCGCCGTGATGACGAGCTCGGCGACCTTCTGGAAGGTGACGGCGTCGAAGGTGTCGTCGTCACGCAGGAACTTCAGCAGGTTGAGCGAGGCGAGGTTGCACGAGGAGTTGTCGAGCGACATGTACTCCGAGCACGGGTTGGACGCGGTGATCCGGCCGGTCTCGGGGTTGGTGTGCCAGTCGTTGATCGTGTCGTCGTACTGGATGCCCGGGTCGGCGCACTCCCACGCGGCCTTGGCGATCTTGCCCATGAGCTCGCGGGCGTCGACGGACTCGATGACCGAGTGGTCCTTGCGCGAGGTGAGCCCGAACTCGGTGCCCTCCTCGACCGCGCGCATGAACTCGTCGGTGACGCGCACCGAGTTGTTCGCGTTCTGGTACTGGACCGAGGTGATGTCGGCCCCGCCGAGGTCCATGTCGAAGCCGGCGTCGCGCAGCGCGCGGATCTTGTCCTCCTCGCGCGCCTTGGTCTCGACGAACTCGACGATGTCGGGGTGGTCGACGTCGAGGACGACCATCTTCGCAGCGCGGCGGGTGGCGCCACCGGACTTGATGGTGCCCGCGGAGGCGTCCGCACCACGCATGAAGGACACCGGCCCGGAGGCGGTGCCGCCGGAGGACAGGAGCTCCTTGGACGAGCGGATGCGCGAGAGGTTGAGCCCCGCGCCCGAGCCGCCCTTGAAGATGAAGCCCTCCTCCTTGTACCAGTTGAGGATGGAGTCCATCGAGTCGTCGACCGAGAGGATGAAGCACGCGCTGACCTGCTGCGGGCTCTTGGTGCCGACGTTGAACCAGACCGGCGAGTTGAAGCTGAACACCTGGTGCAGCAGGGCGTACGTCAGCTCGTGCTCGAAGATCTCGGCGTCCTCGGGCGACGCGAAGTAGCCGTGGTCCTTGCCGGCCTTGACGTAGGTGAGGACGACGCGGTCGACGAGCTGCTTGAGGCCGCTCTCACGCTCCGGGGTGCCCACGGCGCCGCGGAAGTACTTCGTCGTGACGATGGTGGAGGCGTTGACGCTCCAGAAGTCGGGGAACTCGACGCCGCGCTGCTCGAAGATCGTCTCGCCGGTCTTCCAGTTCTGCTGGACGACGTCGCGGTTCTCCCAGGTCACCTCGTCGTACGGGTGCACGCCCGGGGTGGTGTAGATGCGCTCGATCCTCACCCCCTTGGCCTTGGCGGACTTGCGGGCACCTGCACGTGCTCCGGCGGTCTCGGTCATGCCTGTTCCCTCTCTTCTGCCCCGGGTGGGGCGGTGGTGACCTACTGGTGTTTCTACTGCTGGGGTCCGACAGGCCCGGTGACCTGCGGTTCCTCGCCCGTGGCGGCGCCCTCGGCGCGCAGGAGCGTGATGGCCGACTCGAAGTCCTCGAGGGAGTCGAAGGCCTGGTAGACGCTCGCGAAGCGCAGGTACGCGACCTCGTCGAGCGTCCGCAGCGGCTCGAGGACGGCGAGGCCGACCTCGTGGGCGTCGATCTCGGCACTCCCCTGGGAGCGGATCGACTCCTCGACGCGCTGGGCGAGCAGGGCGAGGTCGTCCTCGGTGACCGGCCGGCCCTGGCAGGCCTTGCGGACGCCGACGAGCACTTTGGCCCGGCTGAACGGCTCGGTGGCGCCGGAACGCTTGACGACGCTCAGGCTCGCGGTCTCGACGGTGGTGAACCGGCGGCCGCACTCCGGGCACTGGCGACGGCGCCGGATGGAGGCCCCGTCGTCGGTCGTGCGGGAGTCCATGACCCGGGAGTCGGTGTGCCGGCAGAACGGGCAGTGCATGGCTCGCGACCTCTCTCCTGTGGACGGTGCGGTGGACTCTCGTGTGAACAACCTGTGGACAACCGCTGTTTCCTGTTCACAAGATGTGGACGAACTACAACGGTGTAACCACTAGATGTAGTGGCCATCTTGCCTCGCGTGTGACCTGGAACGCAAGAAGGCGAGGCGCAAGATCGTCCGTTCGGCTGTTTTCGCAGGTCAGAGGGGGTGCGGAGGGGGTCGGATGAGGCCTGCGACGGCGTGTCGCAACACCATCTGTGGGGCCGATGTGACGGATGAGGCACCACATCTGGGCCCCAGGCGTGGAGGGAAGGCCGGACATCGTCTGTTGACACCGGATGCCGCCGACGGCCTGCGCGGCACACCACCGGTGTGTCACCGTGTCGCGGCGGCCGGCCGGGCCGCGGCGAGAGGACAGGACATGACGACCGACGGCGGAGCGGCACGCATCGGGCACCCCGAGGGCCCCGGGCGCAGCTCTGCCCGGAGCACCGGGAGCACGTCGTCCGAGGCACCTGCCCGGGTCGAGGACGCCACGGCCGGGCAGCGCCCGGTGCACGTCGCCCGCGGACCGGTCGTGAACGTCGTCGTCCTCCTCGCCGGGACGGTCGCCGTCGGTAGCTGGGCCCTGCACGAGCCGGACACGGGGTGGCCCGTCGTCGTCGCCGTCGCCCTCGCCGCCGCGACCGGAGTCGCGTGGTGGCGGGCCCGACGGCCCCTGATGGTCTTCGGGGTGCAGGGCGTCTGGGTCCGCAGCGGCACCAGCCGACCGGACCGCGTGCATGCGTGGTCCGACGTCAGCGCCGTGCTCCGCGGCCCGTCCACGACCACCGACGACACGTCCACCGAGTCGTCCGGACCCGGCGGCCGCGCCTCGCTCGGCCGTCTCCTCACGGTCCAGCTGCGCGAGCCGCCGACCCCCGGCCCGCCCGACATCCTCGACACCCATCTGGGCTACGTCGAGCAGGCCCTCCCCGGGTCCGCCAGGGCTCTCCGCGACGCCTGGGCCCAGGCGAGCAGGCTCGACGGACGGCTCGTGCGGATCACCGCCGTGTTCCCGCTCGGACGCCTGCGCCGGCGGGTGCAGTCAGTCGCACCGCACGTCCACGTCGGGCGGGTCCCGTCCCTCGCCTCGGGCCTGGGCACGGCGGTGGTCGGGGAGGTCTGGCGCGCCTTCCGGTCACCGCGCTGAGCCACGCGCCCGGCCCGTCCCCGGCGCAGAGGCCCGCCGTTCACCGTGCGAGCGGGACGGGGTGCTCCAGGCGGGTCAGCTTCTCCGGGTTGCGGACGACGTACAGCGCGCTCGCCACCCCGTCCGTGACGTCGAGGGTGATGACCGAGTCGTCGACGCCGTCCACCCGGACCAGCACGCCGGGGGCGCCGCCGACCCACATCCGGCGGTACTCGACCAGCACGTCGTCCGGGGTCACCCCCGCGATGAAGCGCAGCACCTTCTCCCGGCCCACGATCGGCCGCAGCGCCGCCTTCCGCAGCCCCCCGCCGTCCGTGACGAGCACGACGTCGGGCGCCAGGACGTCGACGAGCGCGGCGAGGTCGCCGGTCGCCGCCGCCGCGTGGAAGCGGGCGACGACGGCCTCGTGCTCGGCGCGGCCCACGTCCCGCCGCGGCCGGCGCGCCGCCACGTGCTCGCGCGCCCGGTGCGCCACCTGACGGACCGCCGCGGGCGTGCGCCCCACGGTCTCGGCGATCTCGTCGTGCGGGACGTCGAACACCTCGCGGAGGACGAACACGGCGCGCTCCAGGGGCGTGAGCGTCCGGAGGACGAGGAGCATCGCCGTCGAGACGCTGTCGGCGAGCGCGACGTCCTCCGCGACGTCCGGCACGGTCACGAGCGGCTCCGGCAGCCACGGCCCGACGTACGACTCCCGGCGGCGGGCCAGGGTGCGCAGCCGGTTGAGCGCCAGCCGTGCCACGACGCGCACGAGGTAGGCGCGCTCGTCCCGCACCTCGGCGGGGTCGACCCGCGACCAGCGCAGCCAGGCCTCCTGCACGACGTCCTCGGCGTCCGCCGCGACGTCGAGCAGCTCGTAGGCGACGGTGAACAGCAGCGGCCGCAGGGCGTCGAAGGCCCGGGGGTCGGGCCCGTTCGCGGCGGACGGGCCCGGGTCGCGCCCGTCCGGCCCGGGCTCGTCCGGGTCCGAGCGCTCGCGCCCAGCCGTCACGTCGTCGAGGGTACGGCGAGCGGCAGGTCGCACGCAGCCGAGAACCCCTGCGACTCCAGCCCGGCGGCACAGTTGAACCGGGCACGCATGTTCTCCAGCGCCACGAGCTGGGTCAGCTCGACGACGGCCGGCACGCCGAGCGCGTCCTGCAGCCGGTGGCTCAGCGCGTCCTCGACGGTGGGCGGGGTGTCGCTCATCGCCTCGGCGTAGGCGAGGACGTCCCGCTCGAGCGGGCTGTAGACGTCCGACTCCCGCCAGCGCGGGATCTCGCTGACCTTCCGTTCGTCGAGGCCCTCGGTGTGCGCGATGAAGTAGCCGAAGTCCAGGCACCACGAGCAGCCGACGTACGCCGCCGTGGCCGCGACGGCGTAGGTCTGCAGGTGCGGGTCGAGCTCCTTCCAGCGCTGGACCTTCCGCTCGAGGGAGAGGACGGAGCGCAGCATCCGCGGATGGTGGGCCACGACGTAGATGCCGTCCGGGACCTGCCCCCAGAGGCGCCGGGAGACGACCTCGACGAGACGGACGGTGGGCCCGCGGCCGGCGCTGCGTGGGATGCGGAAGGTGCTGGGCACGATGTCTCCTGGGGTGCGTCGGGCGCCGCGGTACGGCCTCGTACCCTTCAGACACCGGCCACGGCCGCGGTGTGACATCCCGACACGAGGTCCCCGCGCGACGGGCCGGTGTCGGAGGGCGGTGGTTGGCTGGGCCATGGCCTTCGAGACGCACCCGGTGACGCCCGACCGCTTCGACGACTTCGCCGACGTCATCAACCCCAACCGGCGCGAGACCCACTGCTGGTGCCTCGCACACCGCTTGCGCGAGGGTGACATCGCCGAGCTCGGCGAGGGCAGCCGTGAGCAGGCCGCCAGGCGCCTCTGCGAGCGCGAGCACCCGCCGGGCGTCGTCGCGTACGACGACGGCGTGGCCGTCGGCTGGTGCAGCATCGGCCCACGCGGCGAGAACCCACGGCTCGTGCACAGCACGAAGATCCGCCCGGTCGACGACGTCCCGGTGTGGAGCATCATCTGCGTGGTCGTACGCAGCGGTCACCGCAAGCGGGGCGTCACGACCCCGCTCATCGAGGGGGCCGTCGCCTACGCCGCCGCGCACGGCGCCCCGACGGTCGAGGCCTACCCGGTCGATCCCAAGGACGGCCGGATGGACCTCACGATGGCCTTCGTCGGCACCCGGCGGATGTTCGAGAAGGCCGGCTTCGAGGTCGTCGGCGAGACCGACGCGGTCGCCTCGAAGATGCCGCGGCTGGTCATGCGCCGGTCGCTCACGTGAGCGACCGGCGGCGGGATCAGAGCTCGGGGCCGGACGCGCGCAGCTTGTCGACCTCGGACATCGCCTCGCGCAGGTCTCCCAGCCAGGAGTCCGCGTGGTCGCCGACCAACCGGACACACCACGCGAGGGCGTCACTGCGCGAGCGGGCCACGCCGGCGTCCACCAGGGTGTCGAGGACGCTGCGCTCGGGCTGCCGCAGCCGGGTCATCACCGGCACCGCGAGATGGGTGAACATCGTGCGGGTCTCGCCCACCCGGGCACCCCACGAGACGGTGCGCCCGTAGCGCGACTGCGCCTCGTCGGCAACGGCCATCCGCTGCTCCCGGGTGTCCGCCCGGAAGCGTGCGATGCGCCCGTCCGCCTCGGCCTGGTCCGTCGTGGGCTCGACCCCGGACAGTGCACCGACGACGGTGATCTCCTCGCGGTCCACGACGACGTCGACGTCGTCGAACCAGCCCTCGGGCAGGCGTCCGGCGAACCACGCGGCCGCGTCGTCGGCCGACGGCAGGTCACCCTGCTGCCAGCCACCCGGGCGGCCCGGGCCACGCCCACGTCCGCGGCCTCCGCCGGGGCCCGAGCGCCCACCGCGGGGTCCGCGCGGACCGGGACCGAAGCGTCGGCCGCGCGACGGACCGTCGACCGGACGGGGGAAGGTGTCGTTGTGCTCTCTCATGTCATGCTCCTTGCAGTCATTACTTGATTACATCATTGCACAACACGTGGAGGTCACCCGATGTTCCCGGTGCGGCCGGAGCGACGGCGAGGGCAGGGGCTGGGGCGGGCTCGGCGGGGACGTCCGCCGGCATCACCCGTGAGGTGCGTCCGCACGGTGGGCCGGAAGGGAGCGGTCGCCGCGGAGCGCGTCACGCAGGCGTGAGGGGGGCGAGATGAGGCGCCCGCACCGGACGGAATGTCTCCTGGCTCCGGCACGGGCGCGACACCGCAGGCCGCACGCCGACGCCGGACGAGAGGAGGCGACGGGTGCGACGTACGGCCCGGGGGCCCTCTGTTGCCCCCGGGGCGTACGCCTACTCGCCCGGGCTCAGGCTCTGATGCACGAGCGCTGCCGTGTAGGCGCCGTGCCACCCGCCCGAGGCGGCGCTTCCGCGTGCACCGCACCCACACGACCACATCCACCGGCCCGAGCCGCCACAGTGGACGACCGGGTGATGACTGACGCGGTAGGAGCTCCGCCGACGAGAGCGCATGGGACGATCATCGGCGCCGCACACCGCCCACCGGGCAGCCGCGGCGGAGTCGCCGTCCGACCAGCGTCGCCTTGCGTCGTGTCGGTCGACCCACCCCTCGGCCATTCGGCCGACGGGCTGTCCACAGATACCCCCCGGGGCGTCAGTTCTCGACCGTCGACCCACCCCGCATGGCGTCTTCGGGCGACGGGCGGCGGACCTCACAGCAGGCCCGGGCGGCCGCCTATGGGGGACGTCTGGAGCCCCAGAGAGAGCACGGAGGGCGTCGTCGCTCCTGCACGAGCGACGACGCCCTCCGTCGTCTCGAGCCGGGTCGAGGGACTCGGACGATCTGGGCGCCCGCGACCGAGGACGGCCGCGGACCGGC
>NZ_JAFDVE010000016.1 GCF_016888005.1 Phycicoccus sp. CSK15P-2
GGGGGGGGGGGGGGGGGGCGGCCCCCCCCCCCCCCCCGGCGGGGGGGGGGCCCCCCCCCCCCCCCCCCCCCCCCCCCCCCCCCCTCGTCTCGAGCCGGGTCGAGGGACTCGGACGATCTGGGCGCCCGCGACCGAGGACGGCCGCGGACCGGCGGGTCAGCCCCGCGGGATGACGAGCTCCTGGCCCGTCGAGATCTGGGCGGTGTTGAGACCGTTGGCCAGCTGGATCGCGAGCACGCCCTCGGTCACCGTGAGACCCGGCATCTCCGTGGCCGCGATCTCGCTGAGGGTCTCCCCCGCGGAGACGGTCACGACCCGCTCCGCCTCGGCCGCGCCGGCACCCCCGGTGCCCCGCACGCCCACGACACCGGCGACGAGCAGCGCCGCGAGCACGAGGAGAACGACCCGCCCGCGGGCAGTGAGGCGCAGCGCAGGACGCGCCGGAGCGGACACGGCCGGGTCGGGAACGACGGTGAGCCGCGGGCGTCGTGGAGCCGGTGCGGGGTAGCCGGTCGTGGGCTCCCAGGCGATCGCGCTCATCATGTCCTCCATCCCGGCGGCCAGCGCCGCCGTCGAACCGGTGTTCGATAGAACGTCTGTACGAGTTGTAGCACGGATGTTCGAGCCGGACAAGACACACGTCGTAAGAATGTTTGAATCATCTGTACGACTCCCGTACGCTGTTCTCATGGCAGGAAGCCTGCACGGGACCACCGACAGGCCCTCTGACCTGCGATAACACCACGGGTTCGGGCGATGACGCGCCGGGCCGGAGCGAAGGGGTCGACATGGCACGTCCCAGGAACGCCGACATCCACGAGATGCCGGACCGCGGAGACGGCGGGGAGCTGACGCACCGCCAGCGGAAGGTCCTCGAGGTCATCCGCAACTCCGTCGACCGCCGCGGCTACCCGCCGAGCATGCGCGAGATCGGCGACGCCGTGGGCCTCACCTCCCCCAGCTCCGTGGCGCACCAGCTCTCCGCGCTCGAGCGCAAGGGGTACCTCCGCCGCGACCCCAACCGGCCCCGCGCCATCGAGGTCGTCTCCCCCGACACCCCGAGCGACGGCTCCGGCTACCGGCGCGCCCCCGAGCACGACGACGTCGACGTCACGGGCATCGGTGACGAGCGGCCCGAGGCCTCCTACGTCCCCGTCCTCGGCCGGATCGCCGCCGGCGTGCCCATCACCGCCGAGGAGGTCGTCGACGACATCTTCCCGCTCCCCAAGCAGATCGTCGGCGAGGGCTCGCTATTCCTCCTCAAGGTCGTCGGCGACTCCATGGTCGACGCCGCCATCTGCGACGGCGACTGGGTCGTCGTGCGGCAGCAGTCGGCCGCCGAGAACGGCGACATCGTGGCCGCGATGCTCGACAACGAGGCCACCGTCAAGACCTTCAAGCGCCGCGACGGCAAGGTCTGGCTCATGCCGCACAACCCGGCCTTCGAGCCGATCGACGGCGACCACGCGACCGTCCTCGGCAAGGTCACCGCGGTCCTGCGCCGCGTCTGACGTCCTACGCCGCGCGCGCCGCCCTCCTGGACGCCACCAGCCGCGCCACGGGCGGCAGCAGGACCGCCGCGGCGGCGACCACGTACAACCCGATGCACAGCGGGGTGGAGACGAGCACGCCGAGGTCCCCCTGCGAGATCGCCAGCGAGCGCCGCAGCTGCTCCTCGGCCAGCGGGCCCAGGATCAGCCCCACGACGGCCGGCGCCACGGGCACGTCCGTCAGCCGCAGCAGGAAGCCCAGCGCGCCGATGACGTAGAGGATGAACAGGTCGACCGTGCTACCCCCGATCGCGTACGTCCCCAACGTCGCGAACACCGCGATGCCCGCGTAGAGGTAGTACGGCGGGATCTGGAGCAGCCGCACCCAGATCCCCACCAGGGGGAGGTTCAGCACGAGCAACAGCACGTTCCCGATGTACAGGCTCGCGATGAGCGTCCAGACGAGCGCGTCGTTCGAGCTGAACAACAACGGGCCCGGCTGGATCCCGTAGTTCTGGAACCCGGCGAGGATCACCGCCGCTGTCGCGGACGTGGGCAGGCCGAGCGCGAGCAGCGGCACCAGCACCCCGGCCGCCGACGCGTTGTTCGCGGCCTCCGGACCGGCCACGCCCTCGATCGCCCCGTGACCGAACTCCTCCGGATGCTTGGTCAGCCGCTTCTCCGCGCTGTAGCTGAGGAACGTGGGGATCTCCGCACCACCGGCGGGCAGCGCCCCGATCGGGAAACCCAGCGCCGTACCCCGGAGCCACGGACGCCAGCTGCGGCGCAGGTCGACGCGGGAGAGCCACCGCGAGCCCTTCACCGGGGTCACCGTGCTGCGCCGCTCACCGCTGGACAGGACGGCGATCGCCTCCCCGATCGCGAACAGGCCGACCACGACGATGACGACGTCGACGCCGTCGAGCAGCTGCGGCACACCCAACGTCAGTCTCGCCTGGCCGGACTGGACGTCGATGCCGACGAGACCCACCGTGACGCCGATGACCAGCCCGACGAGGCCGCGCAGCACGGACGAGCCGAGCACCGCGGCGACGGTCGTGAACGCCACGATCATCAGGGCGAAGTACTCGGGAGGGCCGAAGCTCAGGGCGACGTCGACCATGAACGGCGCGACGAAGGACAGCCCGACGGTGGCGATCGTGCCGGCGACGAACGAGCCGATCGCCGCGGTGGCCAGGGCGGCCGCGCCTCTCCCGGCGCGTGCCATCTTGTTGCCCTCCAGCGCCGAGATGATCGACGCGCTCTCCCCCGGGGTGTTGAGCAGGATGGAGGTCGTCGACCCGCCGTACATGCCGCCGTAGTAGATGCCCGCGAACATGATGAGCGAGCTCGTCGCCTCGAGCTTGAAGGTCAACGGCAGGAGCAGCGCGACGGTCAGCGCCGGCCCGATGCCGGGCAGCACGCCCACGGCGGTGCCGAGGACCACCCCGATGAGGGCGAAGAGCAGGTTCTCGGGGCTCAGCGCCGCCCCGAAGCCGGCCATCAGCTCGGCGAAGCCGTCCATCAACGGCCCCCGAGGTCGGGCAGGGCCAGGCCCAGGCCGAGCCGGAACGCGTAGAAGACGACGAGGGCCAGCACGAGGCCGATGAGCACGGTGCGGAGCAGCCGCGGTGCCCCGAACGCGATGGCCACGGCGACGAAGAGCACGAGGGCTGCGACGACGTAACCGGCGGTGTTCGCGAGGAGGGCGTGGGCGACGAGCCCCGCGACGAAGACGGCCACCCGCACCGCCGGGCGCGCCCGGAGCACCGGTGGCCGGTCCTCGCCGACGGGGACCCCCGGTTCGGACGTCTCCGGGGTGTCGAGCACGCCGGACGCACCGGCGTCGCCGTTCACCCCGCTGTCCGGTCCAGCATCCACCTCGCCGGTCCCGTCCGCGCCGGCACCCCTCCGGCCGACGTCCAGGGACTCGCCGCCGTCCGCAGGCGTCGCGACGGGAGCCGCGCCGTGGCGCCCCCGGAGCGAGACCGAGCCCAGCACGACACCCAGGGCCAGCAGCATCGCGGAGACGGCCCAAGGGAACGGGCCGGCCCGAGGCTCCCGCCGCCACGAGGAGCCTTGATCGTGCTGGCGTCGACGGCCAGCACCACGCCCATGACCACGAGCAGGCCGGCGAGCACCAGCGACGGCACGTCGACGCGGGAGGCTCCGCGTCGACGTGCCGGCGCGGGGGGCCGCCCCCCCCCCCCCCCCCCCCCCCCCCGCCCCCCCGTGCCGTCGCGGCGTCCGGCACCCCGGACGCCGCGCTCACGACCCGACCAGCCCCAGGTCCTCGAGCACTCCGCGGATGCGCTCCTGCTCGTCACCGACGAACTGCTCGAACTCGTCACCGGCCATGAACTGGTCCTCCCAGCCGCGGTCGGCGAGTACCTGCTGCCACTCCTCGCTCTGGGCCATCTCGGCGAGAGCGTCCTCGATGGCCTGCTCGTCGGCCTCGTCGATACCTGGCGCGGCGACCATGCCCCGCCAGTTGGACAGCTCGATGTCCAGACCCGCCTCGGTCAGGGTGGGTGCGTCGATCCCCTCGATGCGCTCCGGCGACGAGACCGCCAGGGCGCGGACCTGGCCGGCCTTGATCTGCTCGATGATCTCGTTGATGCCGGAGATGCCCGCCTGGACACGGCCCGACAGGATCGTCGCCAGGGCCTCCCCGCCACCACTGTGCGGGATGTAGTTGACGGCGGCCGGGTCGGCGCCGATCTCCTTCGCCATGAGCCCGGCCAGGATCTGCTCGATCCCGCCGGCGGAGCCGCCCGCGATCGCGACCCCGCCCAGGTCCTCCTCCATCGCGGCGACCATGTCGTCGACGGTCTGGAAGGGCGAGCTCTCGGGGGCGACGATGACCTCGTACTCGCCGATCAGCCTGGCCAGGGGGGTCACCTGGTCCAGGGTGACCGGGGAGTCGTTGGTCTCGATCGCGCCGACCATGATCGAGCCCATCGTCATGAGCTCGTTCGGGTCGCCCTCGTTGCCGACGAACTGCGCGATCCCCACCGTGCCGCCGGCACCGCCGACGTTGTAGACCTCGACCGAGGTCCCGAGCTGGCCCCCGAGGACCTCCTGGACGGCGCGGGAGGTCTGGTCCCAGCCACCACCGGGGTCGGCGGGTGCCATGACCCGGACCGCCCCCGTCGGCCAGCTGCTCGACCCTCCCGACGCGCTCGTCCCACCGTCGTCGCCCGCCGGAGCGCACGCGCTCATCGCCAGGCCGGCTGCGAGCAGCACCCCGGCTGCTGCCCGTCGTCGCCCCGTGTTGCGTGGGTGCCGTGCCATGAGGCCTCCTCGTCGAGGTTCCATCTGCATCCGACTGTATCCAAACGGATACCGTCGCGTGCAGCCTCACAGGTGGAGCCGGGGACGTCAACCCCCCGGCGGCCTCTCGGCCGGCCACGACCGCGCCACGGCCCCGAGGTGCCGTCGCGTCAGGTCCCGGGGGCGTCCGGCCGTGCGGCCGCGGTGCGCAGCAGGCTCAGCCGGATCTGTCGTGCGCGCCCCATGTGCGCTGCCGCGACCTCGGCCGCCCCGTCCGCGTCTCCCTCGCCGACCGCTCGCAGGAGCCGCTCGTGCTCGTCCAGGGCCTCGGCCCAGCGACCCGGGGCGGACAGCGTCGAGTGCGGCGTGCGGACCAGGTGGATCGTCAGGTGCTCCAGGAGATCCTGCAGCACAGGGTTGTGCGTGGCGACCCACACCGCGGCGTGGAACTCGACGTTCGTCCGTGCCCGCAGCTGGTCGGGTGGGTCGACCAGCGCGCGGTCCCGCGCCAACAGCCCCTCGAGCATCGCGAGGTCGGCCGTCGTCCGGGCACGCGCGGCCTCGCGTGCGGCCTGGGCCTCGAGCAGGATCCGGATGTCGTAGACCTGCACGACCTCGTGCGGGTCGACAGTGCGCACCTGCAGCCCGCGGGTCCCGGGCACGAGCATCCGGTCGTGCTGCAGCCGGCGGAGCGCCTCGCGCACCGGGGTACGGGAGACCCCGAAGCGGGTGGCCAGCGCGACCTCCCGCAGCGGGGTGCCGGCCGCCAGCTCACCCGAGGTGATGTCCGCTCGCAGCCGGTCGTAGATCGAGTCGGCGTCCACCCGGGCGGCGCTCACGCCGCCCTCCCGGCCCGGCGTCCGAAGACCGCTCCGGCCGTGAGGCCCGCACCCCCCGGATAGTTGCCGCTGAAGAGGCCGCCGAGCATCTCGCCACAGACGAACAGCCCCGGAATCCGGGCGCCGGACGGGTCGAGCACCCGCGCGCCGGTGTCGGCTCGCACGCCACCGAACGTGAAGGTGATGCCGCACGTGACCGGGAACGCGTAGAACGGAGGCGTCTCCAGCGGGACCGCCCAGTTGCTCTTCGGCGGGTCTGCGTGCGAGGCACGGCCGTCCTTGACCGCGGGGTCGAACGGGACGGACCGGTCGATGCCGGCGTTGAACTCCTCGACCGTGGCGACGAGCGTGCCGCGGTCCACGTCCATCGCCGACGCCAGCTCGGGCACCGTGTCCGCGACGACGACCGACGCGCCCGGCATGTCGTACTCCTCCGTCCGGAGCCGAGCCCGGGTGGTGGCGTCGAACACCTGGAAGGCCTGCCCGCCCGGCTGCTCGAGGATGGCCGCCCCGTACTTGGCGTAGGTGTAGTTGCGGTAGTCGGCGCCCTCGTCGAGGAACCGCTCGCCCCGGGCGTTCACGACGATGCCCAACGGGTACCCGCCGCGGGTCAGCCGGTTGGTCAGCTCGCGGTTGCTCTCGTTGTCGGGGAAGCACGCGTCCCACGCCACGCTGTGACAGGTTCCCCAGTCGCCCGAGGACGCGGCACCGGCCACCATCGCCGAGCGGATCATGTCGCCGGTGTTGAGCGGCGTGCCGCGGACCTTGGCGTGCTCCCAGGGCGCTCCGAGATGCTCGGCGCGCATCTCGGCGTCCGCCTCGAACCCACCGGCCGCGAGCACGACCGACTCGGCCCGGACCGTGCCTCTGCCGCCGGAGTCGTCGCGCCAGGTCACACCACGGACACGCCCGTCCTCCAGCACGAGATCCCCGGCCCGTGTGCCGTACCGGATCTGCACCCCTGCGGCGCGCGCGGCCCTCGTGTGCTCCGCCACGAGCCCCTTGCCGCCCTCGGTGCTGCCGACGGCCAGGCCGCCCCAGAACATGTACCGGCCGGTGGCGTCGTCCCGGTAGGCCTGCCGCTCGTAGAGGAGCCGGAAACGCAGCCCGAGCCCGTGCAGCCAGCGCATGACGTCCCGGCTGTCCTCGATGAGCGCCTCCGTGAGCTCACGGTCGTTGCGGCCCGAGGTGACCTTCTCCATGTCGGCCCGGAACGCCTCGGGCGGGTAGCTCGGCAGGACGGAGACGGGGAGCCGCTCGTCGTCGTCGAGCAGGTCGGCGATGTCGGGGATGCCGTCGTGCACGAACCGGAACGCTCCCGCCGTGTAGAAGCTGTTGCCCCCCGACGACTCGGCGTCGCCCTTCTCCAGGACGAGGACCCCGCGCCCCCGCTCCGCCGCGGCGTGCGCCGCGCTGAACCCGGCGTTGCCTCCGCCGACGACGACCACGTCGACCTGCGTGTCCATGCCGCCACTCCTCCGCACTCGTCGACACACCGCGCACCACGCACGAGATGTTGGATGCAATTGTATACAAGTGAGCGCCGGGCGTCCGGGCTCCGCCGCATCCGCCACCCGTCGCCCTGCGCGACGTCGTGCCGGCATCGTCGCGCACCTCGCCTGGGTCGGCTCGGCACCCGGGCGCGGCTCCGGACCGGAACCTTCGGCTTCACACCGGGAACTTCGCGGTGCGAAGCCGAAGGTTCCGGCATCAGGCGGGAACGTCGGGAGAAGCGGGATCGTCGCCGGTCTCGGCGATGTGTACGAGGGCGTCCCCCGAGGTGACGAGCGGCGCCTCCGTCCGCCCCACGACGACGCCGGTGCGGTTCGCGTGGACGAGACGCACCCGCTTGCCGAACGAGTCGAACAGCCCACCGAGCCGCTCCCCCGCCTCGACCCGCTGCCCGAGACCCGCCTCGAGGTGCAGCATCCCGGTGCCGCGCGCCCGCACCCACCCGCTGCGCCACGACACGACCGACGGCGCCGGCGGCTCCTCGTCCACGGAGTCCGTCATCCCGAGGGCGGCGAGTACCCGGCGCACCCCGAGGACACCGGCCAGCACCGCCCAGTCGTCCATCCGCCAGGCCTCCCCCGCCTCGTAGAGGAGCACCTTGGCCCCGCGTTCACGGGCGGCGTACCGCAACGAGCCGTCCCGCAGCCGGGCGTGCAGCATGACCGGCGCGGCGAACGCCTCCGCGAGCTGCCGGGTCCGGGGGTCCTCGAGGTCGGCCCGCACCTGCGGCAGGTTGGTCCGCCGGTCCGAGCCGGTGTGGAGGTCGATGCCGACCTCGCACTGGTCGACCACCTCGGTCATGAACAGGTGCGCGATCCGCCCGGCGAGCGACCCCCGCGGCGCGCCGGGGAAGGACCGGTTGAGGTCGCGGCGGTCCGGCAGGTACCGGTCGCCCGTCATGAACCCCAGCACGTTGACGATCGGCACGGCGATCACGGTGCCGCGCAACGTCTTCGCGTCGAGTCCGGCCAGCACCTGCCGGACGACCTCGACCCCCACGGCCTCGTCACCGTGGATCGCCGCGTTGACCCACACCGTCGGGCCGTCCTCGCGGCCGTGGACCACCCGTACCGGCAGGTCGACGTCGGCGCCCGTGACGAGACGGGTGATCGGCAGCGACAGCGCCTGCGTCCGGCCGGCGCGCACCCGCACCGACCCGATCTCGAACGAGGGTCGCAGTGCCCGCGCCATCAGCCCTTCCCCCGGTTGCGGCGCCGCAGCCGCAGGGGCGGCCGACCGCCGAGGTAGGACCGTGCCGGGTCGACGGCGAACCCCTGGCGCAGCGCCTCGCGCCCGATGAGCATCCGGAACCCCATCTCGTCGCGGTTCGCGAGCGTGACCTCGGCGGTCACCACCTGACCCACGAGCGAGACCTCGAGCTCGACGACGAGCCGCTCCTCGGCGTGCCCGGACGAGGAACGCACCTCCCGGACGTCGAGCACCGGCCGCTCCAGGACGACCGCGTCGTCGTCCGAGCGCTGCCACGGGTGCACCGAGAAGCGCACCCAGCGATCACCGTCCCGGGTCTCCTCGGCGAGGTCGAAGGCGTGGATGGCCGAGGAGCGGGCCCCGGTGTCCAGCTTCGCCTTGACCCAGGGAACATCCGCTCCCGGAAGGCTGACCCACTCGCGCCAGCCTGCAAGGATGAGGGGGCTGTCAGTCGTCGTCCGACCGCTGTCGGTCACGCGTCCGTCCTCTCCGACCGGGAAGTCATGAAGCTCGCGATCCTCTCCCGCGCACCTCGTGCGTACAGTACGCAGCGCCTGCGCACCGCCGCCGCCGACCGGGGCCACGAGGTCAAGGTCCTCAACACCCTCCGCTTCGGCATCGACCTGGCCGGCGACGAGCCCGACCTGCAGTTCCGGGGCAAGCGCCTGTCCAGCTACGACGCGATCCTGCCGCGGATCGGCAACTCGATCACGTACTTCGGCACCGCTGTCGTGCGGCAGTTCGAGCAGATGGACGTCTACACGCCCAACACGTCGTGGGGCATCGCCAACTCGCGGGACAAGCTCCGTGCCACCCAGATCCTCTCCCGACACAACATCGGGATGCCCGCCACCACCTTCGTCCGGGACCGGGCGGACGTCATCCCGGCCATCGAGCGGGTCGGCGGGGCCCCCGTCGTCATCAAGCTCCTCGAGGGCACCCAGGGCATCGGCGTCATCCTCGCCCCCGAGCTCAAGGTGGCCGAGGCGATCATCGAGACCCTGCAGTCGACGAAGCAGAACGTCCTCATCCAGCGCTTCGTCAAGGAGTCCAAGGGTCGCGACATCCGGGCCCTCGTCGTCGGCGACCGCGTCGTCGCCGCCATGCGCCGCGTGGCCAAGGGCGACGAGTTCCGTTCCAACGTGCACCGCGGCGGATCGGTCGAGGCCGTCGAGCTCGACCCCGAGTTCGAGAAGGCGGCCGTCCGCTCGGCGCAGATCATGGGCCTGCGGGTGGCCGGCGTCGACATGCTCGAGGGGGCCGACGGGCCGCAGGTCATGGAGGTCAACTCCTCCCCCGGCCTCGAGGGCATCGAGACCGCGACCAAGCTCGACGTCGCCGGCGCGATCATCGACCACATCGACAACCAGGTCGCCTTCCCCGAGATCGACGTCCGGCAACGGCTCACGGTCTCCACCGGCTACGGCGTCGCCGAGATCGCGGTCCTCGACGCGTCCGACCTCGTCGGCAAGGCGCTCGGCGACTCCGGGCTGCGCGAGCGGGACATCACCGCGCTCACGCTGCACCGCGGCACGTCGGTCATCCCCAACCCGAACCCCCGTCACGTGCTCGAGGCCGGCGACCGGCTGCTCTGCTTCGGCAGGCTCGAGGAGATGCGCTCGATGATCCCGAGCCGCCGCCGGCGCTCCCGCAAGGTGAAGAGGCTCCCGAAGGAGCCGATCCACGAGCCGCGCCCCGAGTAGCGCCAGGGCAGCGGCCTTCCTGGAACCACTGCCGCACAAGGGCTTTCAGGACATCTGCGCAGATGTCTCCCAGGACGGCCGCATCCGCTGCCAGAGGGCGGTGTCCACCCGGCCGCCGAACTTGTGTCCGACCTCGCGCAGCGTGCCCACGTGCTCGAAGCCGAACGCGGCGTGCAGGGCTTCGCTCGCGGGGTTCGGCTGGGCGATGACCGCGATGCAGGTGTGCACGCCGTCGGCGTCGACCCGGGCGAGCAGCTCGGCGTAGAGCCGGCGGCCGAGACCCCGCCCACGGGCCGCCTCGGCGAGGTACACCGAGACCTCCCGGGTCCCGTCGTACGCCGGCCGTGGCCGGTAGGTGGTGCTGAAGGCGTACCCGAGCAGCCCCAGCGCAACGTCCTCGGCGACGAGCACGTGGTCACCCGGGCGGGCCGAGGCCACGTGGGCGGCGTAGTGGTCGTCCGGCCGGGTCTCGACGTCGAAGGTCGCGAGCGAGTGCAGCACGGCGTCGTTGTACACCGCCGCCATCGCCGCGAGGTCCGAGGGCTCGGCCGGACGGACCACCGTCCCGGCATCCGTCATGCGGCCGCGGCCCACCGGACGAGCCGGTCGAGCGTCGGCGCCAGCTCTGCGTCGACCCGCAGGCTCATGTGCTCGTCGCCCCGCGTGGGCCCCCGGGTGACCCCGATGACGGGGACGCCACGCCGTGCCGCGTGCCGGACGAACCGCAGCCCGGACATCACGGCGAGCGAGGAGCCGAGGACCAGCAGCGCCGGTGCCGCGTCGGTGAGGGCGTAGCACCGCTCGACGCGGTCCTTGGGGACCGAGCCGCCGAAGAACACGACGTCGGGCTTCAGGGCGTCGCCACCGCAGGCGAGACAGGTCGGCAGCACGAAGCGCCGGGCGGCGGTGTCGGGGAGGTCGACGTCGCCGTCGGGGCGGATCTGGCTGCTCACCTGCGAGCCGTCCGGCGTTTCGCCGCGCACGAGCGCGACGAACCCGGGGTTCTCGAGTTCCATCCGCGCCTGGAGGCCCTCACGGTCACTGCGGTCGCCGCACGTGAGGCACACGACGTGTGCCAGGCTGCCGTGCAGCTCCGTGACGTCCGCACTGCCGGCCGCCTGGTGCAGGCCGTCGACGTTCTGGGTGACGACCGCCCCGAGCAGCCCCCGCTGCTGCAGCCTGGCGACCGCGCGGTGCCCCGTGTTGGGCTTCGCCCGGGAGAACCGCTGCCAGCCGACGTAGGAGCGCGCCCAGTACCGGCGCCGGTTCTCGCTCGTGGCGCAGAACTCGCCGTGCTGCATCGGCAGCACCCTGCGCGTGCCGTCCGGTCCGCGGTAGTCGGGGATGCCCGAGTCCGTGGACATCCCGGCCCCGGTGAGGACGAGCGTCCCGGGGTGGTCGCGCAGCGTCGAGGCGAGCCGGGCCAGCGCGGCGGGGTCGCGACACTCGGGAGGCATCGTGCGCTCCGCCCAGGCCGGTGGACGGGCCGGAGCGAGCACCCGGGGCGTCCCCGGGGTCCGGTCGGGGGCGAGGTCCATGACCCCGATCATCCCCCATCGGACGCGGGCGGTGCGCGTCGGTCGACGATGCGTCTCTCAGGAAGCACCTTTGTAGGATGACCGCCATGATCGACGCCGCGGGGCTGCGTGTCATGCGCGCCATCGCCCAGGAGGGCAGCTTCACCGCGGCCGCGGCCGCCCTCGGCTACACCCAGCCGGCCATCTCCCAGATGGTCCGCCGGCTCGAGCAGCGCACCGGCACGGTGCTCGTCGAGCGGGCCGGCCGCAGCGTGCGTCTCACCGAGGCCGGTGAGGTCCTCGCCCGGCATGCCGAGCCCGTGCTCGCGGCTCTCGACGCCGCCGAGGAGGAGGTCGCCGCGATCGCCGGGCTGCGCAGCGGCCGGGTCCGTCTCATGGCCTTCCCCTCCGCATCGGCCACCCTGGTCCCCCGTGCCCTCGCACTGGTCAAGCAGCGTTTTCCCGACGTGAGCATCAGCTTCACCGAGGCCGAGCCCCGGGAGAGCCTCGCGGCCCTGCGGGCCGGTGAGTGCGACCTCGCGGTGGCGTTCGCCTACGAGGGCACCGATGTGGCACGCGGCGAGGAGGACCTCGATCCGTTCGTCATCACCCCCCTCCTCGAGGACGACGTACGCCTGGCGGTGCCGCGCGGCCACACCGTGGCCGACCGGGCCACCGCCCGGCTCGCCGACCTCGCCGACGAGCCGTGGATCGCCGGCTGCCCCCGGTGCCGCGGGCACCTCCTCGAGCTCGCCGACGCCGCCGGGTTCCGCCCGCAGGTGGCCTATGAGACCGAGGACTACGTGGCCGTCATGGGACTCGTCGCCGAGGGGCTCGGTGTCGCGCTCATCCCCGACCTCATCCTGCGCACCGTGCACCACGCCGATGTCGTGGCCCTGCCGATCGAGCCCGCGTCCCGCCGCACCATCATGGCCATCACGACCCCGGACCTCAGCCGTGTCCCGGCGGTCTCGGCCACCCTCGACGCCCTCACCGAGAGCGCGAAGGGCCAGTCGACCGCGCCGACGACACACATGCCGGACCCCGCCTGGTCGATCTGACCAGGCGGGGTCCGCAAGGGCTGACGCGAGAGACGGGTCCGGTCAGACCGTGGCCTTCTCCGGCGTGGCGACCACCGTCGGCGGCTCCTCCGGCGTGCCTTCGGCCGAGGGCGCGCCCTCGTGGTCGATCCCGTCCACCTGCTCCTCCGGCCGCTCCGGGGCGAGCATGATGGCCGTGATCGGGACGGCCAGCGCGATCAAGCCGAGGATGAGGACCGGGAAGAGGAAGGTGAAGACGTCGAAGCCGCTGGGGACCGGTGCGGCCTCGTCGATGTCGACGTGCAGCGCCGCCATGCCCGTGTAGTGCATGCCGACCACCGCGACGCCCATGACGAGACCCGCGGCGACGCGGGCGGGCTTGCCCCGGAGGGTCAGGCTGAACCAGAGCGCGACGGTCGCCGCGGCGACCGCGATGACGACCGACAGCGCCACGAGGAACATGTTGTACCCCATCTGGCCCTGGATCCCGACCGCCATCATGCCGGTGTAGTGCATGAGCGCCACCGCGACGCCCATGATGATGCCGGCGGGGACGAGCCGGGCCCACTGGACGGTCCGGCCGATCATGAGGAGGCCGAGGTAGGTGGCCCCGATGGCCAGCAGCGCGGAGAATGCCGTCCAGCCCAGGTCGTAGCGGGCGATGGTGTCGGGAACGCGCATCCCGAGCATCGCGATGAAGTGCATGAGCCACACCCCGATGCCGCCGATGGAGACGGCCGCGAGAGCGAGCCATCGCTGCCTCGGCGCCCCGTCCACCGCGAGTGCCGACTGACGCGCGCAGGCCAGGCCGACGATCGAGCCGGCGACGGCGACGGCGTAGGACAGGACCACGAGCCACGGCCCGAGGCTGAAGTGCTCGATCACGGCGTGGCCGTGGTCGGCTGCGGAGAGGAAGGGGGTCATCGTCATGCTCCTGTCAGGCGGACTCGATGCGAGAGGTTGCGGTCAGCTGTTCCAGGGCGAACTCGGCGACGCGGATGAGGGCATGCTTGGCCGACTCACGCTCGCGCGCGTCGATCGTCATGATCGGGATGCCGGGCGAGATCGCGAGGGCCTCGCGGATCTGGTCCGGCGTGTAGCGTTGTCCACCGTCGAACTCGTTGATGGCGACGATGAACGGGAGCTTCTTGGCCTCGAAGTAGTCGACGACCGAGAAGCTGTCCTCCAGCCGGCCGGTGTCGACGATGACGATCGCATCCACGGCACCGCGGATGAGGTCGTCCCACATGAACCAGAAGCGACGCTGGCCGGGGGTACCGAAGAGGTACAGGACGAGGTCGTTGCTCAGGGTGATGCGGCCGAAGTCCATCGCGACGGTGGTCGTCGCCTTGTCCGGCGTCGAGTCCATGTCGTCGATGCCGACCGACTCGGTCGTCACGAGAGCTTCGGTGCGGAGCGGGACGATCTCGGACACGGCACCGACCAGCGTGGTCTTGCCGACACCGAAACCCCCCGCCACGATGATCTTGGTCGAGGCGATGCGAGGCGCCTCGTCAAAGCGCACGGAGTCCACGGAGAGTCCTTTCGATGAGATCGTGTCGCTGCCGGTCCGTTGCCCGGTCAGTCAGGGTGGCGCGCACGGAGACTGCTCCGACGTCCACGAGGTCAGCCAGCAGCACCCGGGTCACACCGAGTGGTTGCCGCAGCTGTGCGGCGATCTCTGCCACAGAGGGGTTCTGTGCGGCGCAGAGGTCGAGGATGGAGCGGCCGATGTCGTCTCCCACCTTCTCCGCCGAGACGACCTCGATGGTCGCCTCGACCGGCAGGTCGACGCGTGGCGCGGTGCGGCCCTTCGTGAGGGCGTACGGGCGGACGATGCTGGCGACGTGGATGGAGTCCCCGTCGTCGACGTCGGCCACCGGTGCGTCCGGCGGGTCGATGCCCACCACTACGGGCTCACGGGTGTCCGGGTCCCGGGCTCGACCACGCGACCGACGCGCTCGACGAGCACGGCCATCTGGTAGCCGACCTGGCCGATGTCCGCCGAGGTGCTCGTGAGGACCGCGAGGTGAGAGCCGTCACCGACACTCATGAGGAGCATGTAGCCGTTCTGCATCTCGACGATCGACTGCAGCACGGTGCCACCGTCGAAGAGACGGGCCGCACCGGTGGAGAGGCTCGCGAGACCGGAGGTGACGGCAGCCATCTGCTCGGCACGCTCGGTGGGGAGTCGTCGGCTGGCCGCCATGAGGAGGCCGTCCGCCGAGACGAGCACGGCGTGTGCAACGCCGGGAACGTCGTCGACGAACTTGCTGACGAGCCAGCCGAGGTTGCCGCTGGCGTCTGACGGTTGTGCACTCATGCGAAGTCCTTCTCTGCGGTGTGGGTGCTCTGGTCGTCGGCGTCCTCGCCGTGGTGGAGCCGGGCGGCCTCTCGACCGCGTCGGACCCCGTTGAGGTGGGAGGTCAAGGCCCGACGGACCTCGCCCGGGTCACGTCGACCCAGGCCGTCCAGGCCGGACAGGGCGTCCGCCTCGGCCGAACCCGGCACGAGGAACGATCCGGGACGGCGGCTCGGGAGGCCCGCCGACGTGCGCTCGACGGGGGCGGAGGCGGTGGCGGCCTCCGCCGCGCGCCAGCCCTCGTCGATCTCGACCGACGCCCAGGCGCTCTCGCCGTTGGCGGCCGGCTCGCTGTCGAGCCACTTCGAGCGCAGCTGCCGGAAGATCGGCGTGGCCTCGGAGGTGGCCCAGTCGCCGGTGACGTTCGCCGGCTGCGCGGGGGGCGCGAACGCTGCCGGCGCCGCCGGGGCTGCGGGCACGGACGGCTCGGCCGGCGCGAACGGCTCGGCCGGGGCGGCGGGAGCGAACGGCGCCGCCGGAGGGGCGGGCTCGACGGGCGCGGGCGCCCCGAACGAGTCGCTCTGCTCGGCCTCCGCCGTGGGCTGCGGACGCGAGGAGAAGAACGCACCGATGCTGGCACGGCTCGCCGTGTCCTCGGGGCGGACCCGGACCCGGAGGTCGTCGTGCTCGGCAGCAGGGGCGGACTCGGCTGTGACGGGCTCGCTGACGGCGGGCTCGGCAGGCACCTCGGCGGACCAGCTCTCCGCGGCGGCGGGCACCTCGACGGCGGGTTCGGCAGGAGCCTCGGCCGGGAGCTCGACGACGGGGATCTCGGCGGTGGCCGCGACGTCGGGGGTCTCGGTGACGGGCTCGACGGGGGTCTCGCTCGTCTCCGTGGCCTCGTGGACCTCCGGGGCGTCCGTGGCCTCGGCAGCGGCCGCGTCGGCCTGTGCCTCGGCGGGGGGCTCGGTGGCCGCCTCCTCGACGGACTCGGTCTGCGCCGGGGCGTCGGTCTCCTCCGGAGCCGTGACGTCGGCAGCCTGCTCGGCGGGGACCTCGTCGACGGGCGCGGCGTCGGCCGACTGCTCGGCCTCCTCCGCTGCCGCCCGCTCGCTCTCCTTCGCCTGGGCGGCGAGGCGGGCCAGGGGGCTCATCGCGGTGTGGCTCGTGCCGTTGCGCTTCGGGGCCTCGGCGGGAGCCGGGCCCAGACCGAAGGGGTCGGCACCGGCGCCGCTGGCTCCGGGGCGACGCTGCGGCAGCCCACCGGACGTGGCGACCGGGAACGGGCTGGGCGCGGGGAGCGCCGGGGGCATCTCCGGGGCCGCGGTCTCGAGCGGAGCGGTCTGCGTGGCGCGCGCCGCCGGGGCGACCGGCGCAGCAGGAGCGACCGGCGCAGGAGGAGCGACCGGCGCCGCCGGGGCAGCGGGCGCAGCAGGGGCCGCGGGCGTGGCGGACGCGGCAGGCGCCGCGGAGGCCGCCGGGGCCAGGGCGGACAGCGCCGGGGTCGCGGGGGCCGCGGCAGCGACCGGAGCGACCGCCTCGGTCCGGGGCAGCGCCCGGATGAGGCTGGCGGGGATGTGGACCGACGCGGTCACACCGGAGTGCTGGGCGTCGGAGTTGCTGCGCAGCCGGACGGTGATGCCGTGCCGCTGCGCGAGGCGCCCGACCACGAACAGACCCATTCGACGGGCCGTACCGACGGTGACCTCACCACCGGACTCGAGGTCGCCGTTGGCGATGTCCATGGCGTCCGCGGACATACCCAGACCGCCGTCGCGGATCTCGACGAGGTGGCCACCGTCCCAGGCGCGGGAGCCCTCGACGGCGACGTCGCTCGTCGGCGGCGAGAAGGCGAGCGCGTTGTCCATGAGCTCGGCGAAGAGGTGCGCGAGGTCGGCGGCAGCGGCGCCACCGACGGTCGAGGCCGAGGCGTCCACCTGGAGGTTCAGGCGCTCGTAGCCCTGCACCTCGGACATCGCGGCGCGCAGGATGTCGGCAAGCGGCAGGTCGGCGCTACCGGTCGACCGCTGCGACGCACCCGCGAGGACCAGGAGGCTCTGACCGTTCCGGCGCATACGGGCGGCGAGGTGGTCGAGGCGGAACAGGCGGGACAGCCGGTCCGGGTCCTCCTCGTCGCGCTCCAGCTCGTCGATGAGGGAGAGCTGCTGGACGACGAGGGACGAGCTACGCCGGGAGAGCGTCTCGAACATGTCGTTGAGCTGGCTCCGGAGTCGAGCCTGGTCACCCGCCAGGTGAAGGGCCTGGCCGTGCATCTCCTCGACCGCACGGGCGAGCTGGCCGGTCTCCTCGTGGGTGACGATCGGGATCGGGCGGACCGGTGGGGCGGCCTCGCCACGGAGGATCCGCTCGACCGCGTCCGGAAGGTCGCGGTTCGCGATCGAGAGCGTCGACTCACGCACCTGGCTCAGCGGGCGGACCAGCATGCGGGCCACGAGCAGCGCCAGGGCGAGAGCGCCGAGGAGGGCGGCGACGACGAAGGTCGCGTCACGGAGGGCCACGGCGCGGGTGTCGAGCGTGGCCCTGCTCAGGCGTGAGTTCGCGTCGTCCGTGACCTGGCCGACCAGCGCCGAGTAGGACTCCTGGCTGGCCTCCGCGTTCGCCGCGGTGCCCAGGGTGGTCTCGGTGACCAGCGCCGAGAAGCGCGCGACGTTGGCGGCACGCAGCTGGCCGAGCACGGACGGGTCGACGAGGCTCATCGAGTCGAGGGAGGCGGCCTCACGGCCCATGGCGCTGAGCGCCGCGGCCTGGAACCCGGCCTGGAGGAACGAGCTGCTGGAGCTCAGGTAGACCTGCTGCTCCGTGAGGGCCACCTGCGCCTCGACGAGGAGGATGAGCTCGGCGAGCTCCGGCTCCGACACCCTGGTCTCGGCGTCGAGGGCCTCGAGGAAGTCGACGACCTGCGTCTCCACCGCACGTAGCGGCTGGATGACGTCGGCGGGCGCACGAGCGCCGCGCTCGGCGACGCGCTCGAGCTGCTGGCCGGCGTCGACCGCCGCCGAGAGCCGTGCGACCTGCTCCGGCGGGAGGTCGGAGGTGGCGAGCGCGGCCCGGGACTGGGACACCAGCTGCAGGAACTCGCTCGTGTCGATCCCGCCCTCGGCGTTGGCCGCCTCGACGGCGAGCTGCTCGGTCGCCGCGATGGTGCTGAACACCTGGGGCAGGGTCTGCGCCTGGATCTCGGCGGCGCCGTACTCGGCGGCGAGGTCGAGCGACTCCTGGACCCGGAGGCCACCGAAGGCGGCAGCGAGCAGCGCGGGGAGGATCAGAACGACCGCGACCTTCCGGGCGATCGGCCAGTCGGCGATCGACCAGAGGGACGGGACCTTCCGCGACAGCTCCCGTGTGCGGTGCCACAGACTGTTCGTAGCCACCAGTTGTTCCCTCCCGGTTAGGCCTGGAGTCAGATGTAGAGCGGCAAGGATGCGTAATCGCCGCAATGTCGGAGCCTTCCTCGTCGGCTCCTGTGTGTTGCCGGTGGACCGTAGCAACCCATGGGCTGCGAGCGTAAGCCCCATTCGTCACTTGTCGACCGTTTGGCGGATGAGTTGTCACATTCGGTCGACCCGTGCGACACCGAGCGGGCCATGGCATGCAGGAGTCCTTACATGCCCCCGGGGGTTGCGCTACGCGTCCCCACCTGGACGCCTCCGGCGCGGGCGACGACGGCGATGTCTCCCCGCTGGTCGGTACGGTAGACCACCGATCCCAGCCGGTGGAGGAGCGCGAGGTGCTCCGGCGTGGGGTGCCCGTAGTCGTTGTCCGCTCCGACACTGACGATGGCCACCGGCGCGCGGACCGCCTCCATGAACGCCGCATCGAGGTTGGAGCTGCCGTGGTGCGGGGTCTTGACGACCTCGAACCCCCGAGCCGCGGCGGACATCTCCGGGTCCCGCCGCAGCCGGAGCAGGAGGTCGTGGGCGGCCTCCCGCTCGACGTCCCCGAGCAGCAGGACGTCGATGTCGCCGGTGCGGGCCGCGAGGACGACGCTGGCGTTGTTCGGCACCGACCCCGCGGCGATCCGACGTGAGGGGCTCCAGACGGTCGCCTCGAGCTCGCCGGCCCGCAGCCTGTCCCCCGCCGTCAGGGTCGCGACGGGGATGCCGTGCGCGCCGGCCGTGGCGTCGACGGCCCGGGCGGCCGCCTCGGGCTCGCGCACCGGCGTCACGAGCACCTGCCGCACGGTCCGCCCCCGGACGACCCCGGAGAGCCCGTCGACGTGGTCGGCGTGGAAGTGGGTGAGGACCACGGCGTCGACCGACTCGACGTCCAGCCGGTGGAGGCAGGCGTCGACCGGGTTCGGGTCCGGGCCGGTGTCGACGACAACGGCGGAACGGGGACCGCTGCGCAGGACGAGCGCGTCCCCCTGGCCGACGTCGCAGGCGACGACCCTCCAGTCCGCTGGGGGCCAGGTGACGACACGCGTGGGCACGAGGAGGGCGCCGGCCAGGGCGACGACACCGAAGGAGACCACCGGATGGGCGGCGACGACGGCGACGAGTGCCCGCCCGGTCAGCAGGAGCACGACGAGGAGGGCGGCGAGCAGCAGGGCCCCGGGTGGCCCGTCCGGCCATGGCAGCGTGCCACCGGGCACGTCCGCGAAGAGCCGCGCGACCCGGGCGATGAGCGTGGTCGGGACGATGCCGACCCACGCGACGAGGGCGGCACCCCGTTCCGAGACGAGCGAGAAGAGCGCCGCGGCCACGCCTGCGACGGTGGCCGGCGGGACGAGCGGCGCGGCGAGCAGGTTGGCGACGACGCCGACGAGGCTCACCGAGCCCTGGAGCAGCACGACGACCGGGGCTGTCGCCGCCTGTGCCGCGACCGGGACGGCGAAGGCCGGGCCGAGCGGCGCCAGCCGGGACGGCAGGCGCCGCGCGACGGCGTCGCCCCACGGGCGGGTGAAGAGGAGCAGGCCGAGCGTCGCGAGCGTGGAGAGCGCGAAGCCGTAGGAGCGTGCCAGCCAGGGGTCGACGACGAGCACGACGACGACGGCCGCCCCGAGCACGGGGATCCCGGCCGACCGGCGGGAGCGGCTGAGGCCGATCAGGCCGATCGCGCCCATCGCCGCGGCGCGCACGACGCTCGGCTCGGGTCGCGCGAGGACCACGAAACCCGCCAGGGCGAGACCGGCGAGCACCGGGCGGGCCCTGCGTGGCACGCCGACCACGGCGCAGCCACCGAGGACGAGGCCCACGACGACCGCGACGTTGCTGCCCGAGACGGCGGTCAGATGCGTCATCCCGGTGGCGAGCATCGCGTCGGTGAGGTCGGCGGGCGTCCGGCTCGTGTCCCCGATGACGAGGCCGGGCAACAGCCCACGGGCGTCGGCGGGCGCGTCGTCGACGGCGTGGCGCAGCCCGGACCGCAGCCGCTCCGCACCCCGGGCGACGGCCCCCGGCGGACGGACCACCTCCACGGGCCCCGCGACGGACAGGACGGCGACCCGGGCGTCACCGGGGTCTCCCGGTGCCAGGCGTCCGTCGAGCCGCACCGTCGCGTGCCACCCGGGGCCGGCGAGCTCCTGCCCTCCGGTGAGCAGCACGGGCGCGGCCGTGGACCGACGCGTCCCGCGCCCCTCGATCACGCGCACCGTTCCGGTCCGAAGGACCCGCTCTCCCCCACCGCGGTCGGCGACGCGCACGGGGTCGCCCGTGACGAGCACCTCTGCCGTCACGCGGGCCCGCAGCTCGGCGAGCTCGAGCACCCCACCCCGCGTGCGCAGGGCGTCCTGAGTGAGGGCCGCCAGCTGGAGCAGGACGACGAGGACGAGAAGGAGCAGCACCGGCCCGTGAAGCGGTGTGAGCCACCGGCCCCGAGACGCACCGTCGACCTCACGGCGTCCGGTGCGGGCGAGTGCGACACCCGCACCGAGGACGGCGCACCCGGCGACGAGGGCACCGCGGGCCGGCCCGCTCCACGCCAGCGTCGCGGCCGCGACGGCCCACGCTCCGACAGCCGGCGCGGCGAGGCGGAGGTCGACACCGGACGCCGGTGGCCCCGCGTCCGCTCCCCCGGTGGGGGTCACGTCGTGACGAGGGGTCGCAGCCGGGACAGCAGCTTCTCCCCGATCCCGCTGACCTCCGCCAGCTCGTCGACGGTCGTGAACCGGCCGTGCTCGGTGCGCCAGTCGACGATCCGCTGCGCCAGGACGGGCCCGATGCCCGGGAGCGCGTCGAGGGCCGTGAGGTCGGCCGTGTTGAGAGGGACGAGCCCGCCCCCTGGCGTGGCCGCGCCTCCGCCGGCCGGTGCGTCGCCGCCGGGAGCCGCCGCGACCACCTCGCCCGGTTTCGGCACCCGCACCTGCTCGCCGTCGACGAGCGGCCTGGCGAGGTTCACCGCCGCGAGGTCGGCGGACCGGGTGGCCCCACCTGCCGCCTCGACCGCGTCGGCGACCCGGGCACCCACGGGGAGGTGGAGCACTCCGGGACGCGCCACCTGGCCGACGACGTGGACGACGACGTCCGGGTCGCCGGCGTCGTCCACGCCGGCGGTGTGCGACCCGTCCGCCGGCTCACCGGCGGACGGGTCGCCCGGCTCGCCGGCCCCCGCCTCGGGACCGTGCACCACCGTCGGGGGCGCGCCCGCCCCCACGGGCCCCCCCCCCCCGCCCGCCCCCCGGGCGACCCAACACGCAAACCCCCCCGCCCCGCTGGCATCCCCGGGGACGACGATCTCGGCATCCGCCGCGGCCCGTGCCCACGCGACCCGCAGGCCGAACACGGCGACCGCGACGACGGTGACGAGGAGCACCCCGAGCACGGCCCGCCGCCCGGGCTGCCAGGACGCACCGGTGAACGCCGACGGCAGGCGTACCCAGCCCGCGAGAGCCGTCCTCCGGTGCCGGCCGTGGCCCCGCGGCTCCGGGGCGGTGTCGTGCTCACCGTCGTCGTGCGCCTCCGGCGCGACGTCCAAGGATCCCCCGTCGCGCTCCGGGGGCGCCGCTCCGCCGAGCGTGGCGGCCACCGGGACCCATCCCGCCCGCACCGGGCGGAGGCGGGCCAGGGCCCGCGGTGACACGGGCTCGGGCGGGGGTCTGCGTCGCATACCGGCGACGCTAGGAAGCAACCCCCCTGCCGGTCACCGCCG
Source organism: Phycicoccus sp. CSK15P-2 (assembly GCF_016888005.1). GTDB lineage: Bacteria > Actinomycetota > Actinomycetes > Actinomycetales > Dermatophilaceae > Phycicoccus. Next base: position 21,993 of record NZ_JAFDVE010000016.1, read on the forward strand.
GAAGGGCGCCCTGTGGACGACACCGTCCGTCCGCCGGCCTGTGGACGGCCGGCGGACGGACGAGCACGGGGTCAGCCGCAGGCCCCCAGGTCATCGGTGTGGGAGACACCCGAGGCCCGGTAGGAGTCCACGTCCTCGCGCACCTGCTCCGGGGAGCTCGCGGTCCCGGCGTGGTAGAGCACCCAGTCGACGTGCTCCTGGTACTCCACCGGCCCACGCGAGCCGTCGTCGCCCAGGTCGATGAACCAGTGGTTGAAGGCCAGCTGCATGTCGCTACGAGGGAAGACGTCGTAGTCGGCGCTGTCCCGGTCGTGCACCGCGATCTCCTCACCGTCGAGGGAGTAGCGGATGACGCCGTCGGTGGCCGTCGCGGAGATGACGTGCCAGCCGTCCAGGCTGCCGTACCGCACGTCCGAGACGTTCTGGGCCTCCCACGGGTCCGCCTGGTAGCTGTGGTACGACGTCGTGAACAGGGCCGGTCCGTCGGAGCCCCATCCGCCACGGGAGAGGTACTCGGCGAAGTCCAGCTCGCTGTACTCGGGGTCCCAGTCGTAGCGCAGCGGGCTCAGGGCGTAGAACGTCTGGTTCGGACGTGCCGTGCCCGACCCGCTGACCGGACGGTCGGAGAAGCGGATACGGGCCGCGTAGGTGCCCTCGCGGAAACGGAACTCTCGCTGGGCCAGCTCTGCCTGGGAGGTGCCGGCCGAGGTGCCGTCGGTACGAGCGGTGAGGCGGGCAGCGCTCTGACCGTCGACGTCGACGAAGTCGACCCGGTCGCGCGACCAGCCGTCGCCGCCCCCGACCCCCGGTCCGCCGCCGCCGGAGCGCAGGGTCCAGCCGTGGTCGGCGAGAGCGGGGTCGTCACGGCCCGAGTAGTCGAAGTCGTCGAAGAGGGTTCCGCACCCCGGTGCGCTCGACGCGACCGTGGTGGGTGCGCCGCCGGCGTCGGGTACGGGCTGGGCCCGAGCGGCACCCGTCCCCAGACCGGCGAGCGCCGTCAGCGTGAGAACGAGGGTCGGTGCACAGCGGCGGTACCCCTGCCGCGGTGTCGTCGAGAACGATGTGCGGTGCATGATGCGTCCTTTCCCTGCAGTGCGAGTGGTGCATCGGCGCACCACTCGAGGAGCACTTCTCGACGCTAGCGAGACCGTCTGCCCACCGCGAGCGCGGAGTCCCGTCGACGCTGAGGGTCCGCACAGGCCGTCCGCCCGACCACCGCGCACACGCCGGCGCGCGGTGCTTCAGCCACGGACCCGTGACCACCACGCCCGCACGTTGCGGCGGTGCCGGGAGACGACCACCCCCGCCACCGCCGCGAGCCACGCTCCCGTCCACCGTCCGACCCCCGGCACCAGGCCCATCGCGCCCGTCACGCCCACCGCCGCGATGGCGAGCGTGCCCAGGACGGAGGCCTCCCCGATCACCCGGACGACCGCGAACGCGAGGGCGAAGGTGACGAGGGCGGCGACGGCGACGACCGGCTCGACGGCGAGGACGGCCCCCACGGCGCAGGCGACACCCTTGCCGCCCCGGCCCCGGAGGAACGGGCTGTAGACGTGGCCGAGCACCACGGCGAGACCCGCGACGAGCCCTGCGGTCTGCCCGAACCAGGTCGACGCGAGGAGCGTCGGTGCGAACGCCTTCGCGACGTCGAGGACCAGGACGAGGACGCCCCACTTCCGGCCGAGCACGCGGCCGGCGTTCGCCGCTCCCGGGTTGCCCGACCCGGACGAGCGCAGGTCGCGACCGAGGGTCCCGGCGACGATCGTCGCCGGGTTGACGGCACCGAGGAGGAACGCCACGAGCGCCACCGCGCCGAGGACGAGCAGGTCGGCGGGCACGGGCTCAGGCGGTCGCCCGCGGCACGACCGCGACGGCGAGCGTCCCCGGGCCGACGTGGGCACCGACGACGGCCCCGAGCTCGACGACGCGCACTCCTGCGGCCGGACATCGGGACGAGAGCCGACCGGCGAGCCGCTCCGCCCGCTCCCCCGAGTCGAGGTGGTGCACGGCGATGTCGACGCCGGGACCACCGTCCCGCTCGGCCGCCGAGACGGCGTCGACCGCCAGCTCCTCCAGGAGGGCGATGGCTCGGGTGGAGGTCCGCACCCGCTCGAGCGGCACGATCTGTCCCTCGCGCAGCCCGAGGAGGGGCTTGATCGCGAGAGCGGACCCGACGAGCGCCCCGGCGCGCCCGATCCTCCCCCCGCGCCGGAGGTACTCCAGGGTGTCGACGTAGAAGACGACGGTGGCTCCGGCACAGGTCCGTCGCACGACCTCCGCGACGTCCTCCACCGGCGCGCCGTCCGCGGCGGCACGCGCCCCCGCGAGCACCGCGTGTCCCATGACCATGCCCAGCGCGCGGGAGTCGACGACGGTCACCGGGAGCGGTGCCTCCTCCGCCGCGAGGAGCGCTCCGGCGGTGGTGCTGGAGAGCTCGGCGGAGATGTGGACCGACACGACGGCGTCCGCTCCCGCGCGGGCGGCCGCGTCGTAGGCCTCGAGGAACGCGGCGGGCGCGGGGCGGGAGGTCGAGACCGGGGTGTAGGAACGCAGCGCCTCGGCGACCGCGGCCGCGTCGACGTCCACCCCCTCCCGGTGCTCGGTCCCCCCGATCACGACGTGCAGCGGGACGACCCGGACGTCGAGGCTCCCGACGAGGTCGCCGGGCAGGTAGGCCGTCGAGTCGGTGACGATGACAGTGGGCACGCCCGCAGGCTAGTCGGCCGCTCCCGAGGGGGACGACTCCACGGAGCGCTTCAGCGAGGCTTCGCGGCAGGTGCGTCCGCGGCCGGCGCCGGCGTCGACCGCATCGTGGCCTCCCGGCCCTTCTTCTTGGACGTCTTGCGACCGGTCTGCTCCGGCTTGCCACCGACACAGGAGATCTCGATGGTCACCGTGGAGCCCGAGCCACTGTTCGCGAACGTCACGGACACCCGGTCGGAGCGACCGGCGGTCTTCGTGTCGAAGCTCCAGCCGTCGGCCACCCGGATCGAGTCGACGGTGATCTTCTTGCCGCGGCACGTCGCCGTCACGCTGCCGCCCGCCTCGTTGAAGGAGGAGGTACGGCTCGGCGACGGTGTCGGCGTCGGCGAGGAGCCGCCTCTGGTCGGCGTCCCGGGGTCCGCCGGGGTGGTCGGGGCGGGGTCGGCCGGCTCCGGGCGGTCCGGTCCGGGGGGCTCGGGCGTCGACGGGGCGTCCTTTCCCGCTCCTGGCGCGCCGGGACCACCGGGGACGTCGGGACCGTCCGGGTCGGGCGGGTCCTGCGTGGCGGAGGGCGCCGTCGTGCCGGACGGTGCGTCGGTCCCGCTCTGCGTGCCCTGACCCCCCGGGTCGCCGGGCGACGGAGCCCCCGCGGAGCCGGGCACCGTCCGGGTCGCCGTGGGGCCCGTGGCGCGGACGTCACGCCCGACGATGTCACCGGCGTACCCCACGACCACGAAGGTCACCGCGGCGAGTGTGCCGGCGACGATGACCCAGCCGACGAGCATCGGAACGACGTTGCGCACCGCGGGCCTCACGGCGCCCACCGCCTTCCTGGACTAACGTCCCGACCGTGACACATGTGCTGGTGATCGAGGACGACCCGTCGATCCGCAGCAGCCTGGTCCGGTCGCTGACCGCTCGGGGCCACGCTGTGGCGAGCGCCCCGTCGGGGATGGTCGGCCTGCAACAGGCCCTCGACGACCAGCCGGACGTCGTCCTCCTCGACCTCGGCCTGCCCGACCTCGACGGGCTCAGCCTGCTCAGCATGCTTCGCGCGGTGCGGAACACGCCGGTGATCGTCGTCACCGCACGCGACGACGACCCGACGGTCGTCAAGGCCCTGGACAACGGGGCCGACGACTACGTCGTGAAGCCCTTCGGCATGGACCAGCTCGAGGCGCGCATCCGTGCCGTGCTGCGGCGCAGCGACGCCGGGAGCGACAGCCAGGTGAGCGAGGTCGGCGAGCTCGTCGTCGACGCCGGAGGTCGCGAGGCGCTCCTGGCCGGGGAGCGCCTGGACCTCACCCGGCGCGAGTTCGACCTGCTCCTGTACCTGGCGCAGCACGCGGGCGACGTCGTGACGAAGCGGGAGATCCTCGCAGAGGTGTGGAACCTGCCGTACGGCGGCAGCGAGCGCACGGTCGACGTCCATCTGTCGTGGCTGCGACGCAAGCTGGGCGAGACCGCCGCTCATCCGGTGTACCTCCACAGCGTGCGCGGGGTCGGGGTGCGGCTCGTCGCGCCGAGCGGGGAGCCCGGCGACGCTCCATGATCCGGCGCATCACGTGGCTCGTGGCGGCGTCGACCTCCGCGGTGGTCGTCGCGTTCGTGCTGCCGCTGGTGATCCTCATCTCCGGCCAGGCCGAGCAGCGGGCCGCGGAGTCCGCGCGTCAGCAGGCCGCGACCGTCGCCACGCTCGTCGCCACGCTGGACAACCCGGGCAACCTCGGTCGAGCCGTCGCCGACTCGTCCCTCCAGGGACCGGCGGTCATCGTCGTCCGCCCGGACGACACGACCGTCGGCAGCACCGTGCCGATGGACACGGGCCTTCGCCAGGACGTCGAGCAGGCGCGGCGGGAACGCGCGGCCTTCACCTCGCGTCACGGCAACGGCGTCGACGGTGTGGCGCCGGTGGCGCTCACCGACGGGATCCACGTCGTCGTGGCGCGGATTCCGTCCGACGAGCTGCGCAGCGGCGTGCCGGAGGCGACCGGCGTCGTCGTGCTCCTGGGTCTCGCGCTCGTCCTGCTGTCGGTGCTCGCCGCGCGCAACCTCGCACGCCGCATCGCCGTCCCGGTCATCGAGGTCGCCGACGTCGCCCACCGTCTGCGCGAGGGGGACGCGGACGCCCGGGCGGTGCCCGGCGGGCCGGCCGAGACCCGTGAGCTCGGACGCGCCCTCAACGCCCTGGCCGACCGCATCCACGACCTCGTCGCCGCGGAGCGCGAGAACGTGGCGGACCTCGGACACCGGCTGCGGACGCCGGTGACGGCACTGCGCCTGGACGCCGACCTCGTGAGCGACCCCGAGCTGAACCAGCGGCTTCGCGACCACGTGGACCACCTGCGTCGCAGCATCGACGACGTGGTCCGTGAGGCGCGGCGTCCGCTCGCGACGGAGCTGACCCGTGCCACCGAGCTCACGACGACCGTGCGGGACCGCGTGGCCTTCTGGAAACCGCTCGCGGAGGACTCGCACCGTCCGCTGACCCTCGACCAGTCCGGTGGCGATGCCTGGGTCTCGGTCGGCCGCGACGACGCCGACGAGCTCGTCGACACGTTGCTGGACAACGTCTTCGCGCACACGCCGGAGGGCACGAGGCTGCGGGTCGGGACCGTGGTGTCGGACGAGACGGCGCGTCTGGTGGTGGAGGACTCCGGGCCGGGCATGCCCCGGCCCTGGGCCGGCCGCGGCGACAGCGCCGCCGGGTCGACCGGGCTCGGCCTGGCCATCGTGCACCGGGTCGCCGAGGCGGCGGGTGGCAGCGTGCGGCTCGGCCGGTCGGACCTCGGCGGGCTGCGGGTCGAGGTGGACCTGCCCCTGGACTCGACCGCCTGACCGCGAGGCAGCACGAGGCCCGCAGCCGCTCGGCAGCAGGTGGCTCACGTGCCCTCCGGGGTGTCGGGTGGGAATGGCGCGGACCACCGGCCCGACACCTCGCCGACCGAGGATGCTCGCGCGCGTGCTAAGTGCATGTCGTCAGTTCGTCAAGAGACCGTCAACGGTGGGCGTGTCGCGGTCCGCGCGATCCCTTCGGCGACGGGCCCGTCCCGGCGGTCGGGTGAACGACGAACTCGCAGGTCCCGATACCCATGAGGGTTTCTTAACATCGGGATGACGTCGCGTTGTCGTGGCGCGGGAGATGCTCTTTCTCGTCACCGGGTACATGAGCGGTCTCGGTGGCTGCCATGAGTCCACCCCCGCCCGCGGGACGGCCGGAACCGGGCGCGTCGGAACCCCTGCACCGACGCTCCTTCGGGACCGACCCGCGAGGCGGGGGTGGCGTCATTACGGGCTCCTCCTGCGGTGCGGGCAGGAGGAGCCGGTGTCACCTCACCAGGGCAGCTCGACCGACAGGTCGCGGGGGTCGTCGGCCACGACCCAGCCCCCGTCGACATCCCGGGTGTACTCCACCCCGGGCCCCGTCGTGGCGAGTGCTCGGACGGCCGCGAGAAGGCGCTCCACGTGCTCCGGGGTCGTCGCCAGACCCGCGCTGACCCGCACGGCGGTCGTGTGCTCGGGGGTGCTCGCGAGCAGTGCGTCGACGAGCAGGTGCGCACAGAACTTCCCGGCGCGGACCCCGATGCCGTACTCCGCCGACAGCGCCGCGGCGACGAGGTGGGCGTCGAGACCGTCGACCGTGAAGGCGACGACGGGGCCGCGGTCGGTGTCCGGCCCGAAGATCGACGACGTCCGCACACCGGGAATGTCCCGCAGCCCGTCCGACAGCCGTTCGGTGAGCACGTGCTCGTGCTGCTCGACGGCGGTCCGGTGCTCGCGCACCGCGGCGCAGGCGGCGGCCAGGGCCACGGCACCGAGCACGTTGGGGCTACCGCCCTCGTGCCGTGCCGGGCCCGTCGACCAGCGGATCGCATCCCGGGTGACCTCCGCGCTGGCCCCGCCGCCTGCGAGGTAGGGGTCGGCGGCGTCGAGCCAGTCCCGGCGACCCACGAGCGCTCCGGCGCCATAGGGCGCGTAGAGCTTGTGACCGGAGAAGGCGACCCAGTCGGCACCGAGGGAGCCGAGGTCGACCGGCCGGTGGGCGACGAGCTGGGCGGCGTCGACGAGCACCCGCGCTCCGTGTCGCTGCGCGGTGCGGACCACCTGGTCGAGCGGCCAGAGCTCACCGGTGACGTTGGACGCGCCCGCGACGACGACGAGCGGTGTCGGACCGTCCTCCAGGGCGGACAGCCGGGCGTCGAGCGCGGTCAGCGCCGACGCGACCCCCGCAGCGGGGACCGGGAGCCGGTGGACGTCCTCCGGCTGCCACGGGAGCAGCGACGCGTGGTGCTCGGACTCGAACACGACCACCGGCGTCCCCGTGGGCAGCGCGCGGGCGAGGAGGGTCACCGCGTCGGTCGTGTTCCGGGTGAGGACGACGACGTCGTCCCGGCGGGCACCGACGAACCGGGCGACCTCCTCCCGGGCCGCCTCGTAGTGGGCGCTGGTCACCCGGGAGAGCCAGCCCTGACCGCGGTGCACCGAGGAGTACGTCCGCACGGCCGTGTCGACGGCACGCACGACAGACTCCAGAGCCGGCGTGGAGGCCCCGTGGTCGAGGGCGGCGTAGTCGACCCAGGTGCCGTGGACGGTGGGCACCGGGCCGGGCCGCACGACGGCGGGGACCGGGACGTCGGGGGTGGTCAGCCGGTGGGCGAGGTGCAGGGCGGACTCGTCGACAGGTCGGATGCTGGACATCGAGGCTCCTCGAGGGCCGAAGGACCCTCGGCCGCACCGGGATCCCGCGCTTGCCGACGCCACCTCGGCGCCGACCAGGTCGTCACCCGGAGCACCCCACCGCGGAGGAGGGTTGCCGGCCAGCGAGCCGGGGCTTGGCGCTGGCACTCATGACCTACGCCGACAGTGTGCCCTCGCCGAGGGGCGCCCGTCAGCCGCCGTCCGCTGGACGAGAGAACCCCCGGGGGTTCTCTCGCCCGTCCGCCTCAGGCCGGGACGACGTTGACGAGCCCGGGCGCCCGCACGATGACGGTGCGCACTCCCCCGGCCGTCGCCTCCTGCACCTTGGGACGGGCCAGCGCCAGCTCGCGCAGCGCGTCCTCGGCGATGTCGCTCGGGACCTCGATGCGGTCGCGGACCTTGCCCTTGATCTGGACGACACAGGTGACCGTGTCGTCGACGAGCAGGCCGGGGTCGGCCACCGGGAAGGGCTGGTACACGAGCGAGCGGTCGTGCCCGAGACGGGCCCAGAGCTCCTCGGCGATGTGCGGCGCGAGCGGCGCGACCATGAGGACGAGCGCCTCGGCCGCCTCGCGGGGCACACCGCCCTCGAGCTTGGTCAGCGCGTTGTTGAGCTCGGTGAGCCGCGCGATGGCGGTGTTGAACCCGAGCGAGCCGAAGTCGGTGCGGACGGCGTCGACCGTGCGGTGCAGCACCCGGGTCGTGGCGTCGTCGAGCGGGGTGTCGACGACGCGCAGGGCGCCGGTCTCCTCGTCGACGACGTTGCGCCACAGCCGCTGGAGGAAGCGCTGGCTGCCGACGACGGCACGGGTGTCCCACGGCTTGCTCTGCTCGAGCGGGCCGAGACCCATCTCGTAGAGCCGGAAGGTGTCGGCGCCGAACGCCGCGTACATGTCGTCCGGGCTGACCATGTTCTTCAGCGACTTGCCGATCTTCCCGAACTCACGCGAGACCGGGGCACCGCCGTGGGTGAAGGTCTGCCGGCCGTCGTCGTCGACGTGCTCCTCGACCTCACCGGCCTCGACGTACTGGCCGCGGGCGTCGGTGTAGGCGGGGGCCTGGATGTAGCCCTGGGCGAAGTACGTGCGGAACGGCTCGCCCGAGGCGAGGTGCCCGAGGTCGTGCAGCACCTTGTGCCAGAACCGGGCGTAGAGCAGGTGCAGCACGGCGTGCTCGACGCCACCGACGTAGAGGTCGACGCCACCCGGGTCGCGGGTCCCGGCCGGCGCGCCGGCGACCGGCTCGGGGCGCGGGCCCATCCAGTAGGCCTCGTTCTCGGGGTCGACGAGCGCGGCGTCGTTCGCCGGGTCGAGGTAGCGCAGGTAGTACCAGCAGGAGCCGGCCCACTGCGGCATGACGTTGGTGTCCCGGCGGAAGGTGCGCGGGCCCCGGCCGTCACCGAGGTCGAGCTCGACGGTGACCCACTCGTGGTCGCGGGCGAGCGGCGGTTCCGGCTCGCTGTGGGCGTCCTGCGGGTCGTAGACCTTCGGGCTGTAGTCGGGGACGTCCGGCAGCTCGACGGGCAGCTGGTCCTCGGGCACTCCGTGGGCGATGCCGTCCTCGTCGAAGACGACGGGGAAGGGCTCGCCCCAGTAGCGCTGGCGGGCGAAGAGCCAGTCGCGCAGCTTGTACGTGACGGCACCCTCGCCGAGGCCCTCGGCCTCCAGCCAGCCGATGATCCGCTCCTTGGCCTCGGCGACGCCGAGGCCGTCGAGGCTCACCTCGTCGTTGGCGGAGTTCATCGCCGGGCCGTCGCCGGTGTAGGCCGTGGACTCGTCGTGGCCCTCGGGGGGTCGCACGGTGCGGACGACGGGCAGGGCGTAGGCGGCCGCGAAGTCCCAGTCGCGCTCGTCCTGGGCCGGCACGGCCATGATCGCCCCGGTGCCGTAGCCCATGAGGACGTAGTCGGCGACGAACACCGGCACCCGGGCTCCGTTCACCGGGTTGACGGCCCATCCGCCCGTGAAGACACCGGTCTTGGCCTTGCCCTCGTCCTGGCGCTCGGCGTCGGTCTTGGCCGCGGCGGCGGCCCGGTAGCCGGCGACCGCCTCGGCCGGGGTGGCCGCACCGCCGGTCCAGGCGTCCTTGGTGCCCTCGGGCCAGCCGCCCTCGGGCACGAGGGTCTCGACGAGCGGGTGCTCGGGGGCGAGCACCATGAAGGTGGCGCCGAACAGCGTGTCCGGGCGGGTGGTGAAGACCTCGATGCCGGCGCCTTCGCCGGCATCGACGGCGAACGTCACCCGGGCGCCCTGGCTGCGCCCGATCCAGTTGCGCTGCATCGTCTTGACCTTCTCGGGCCACTCGACGCGGTCGAGGTCGTCGGCGAGACGGTCGGCGTACTCGGTGATCCGCATGACCCACTGGCGCAGGTTGCGCTTGAAGACCGGGTAGTTGCCGCGGTCGGAGCGGCCCTCGTTCGTGACCTCCTCGTTGGCCAGCACGGTGCCGAGGCCGGGACACCAGTTGACCTCGGCCTCGACCGACTGCACGAGCCGGCGGGCGTCGAGCAGCGCGGCCCGCTCGGTGTGGGAGAGGTCGTCCCAGGCGCGGCCGTCGGGCGTGGGCCGGGCGCCGCCGCGGTACTCCTCGACGAGCTCGGCGATGGGGCGGGCCCGGCCGGTGCCGCCGTCCGCGCGCTCGGCCTCCGGGTCGTACCAGGAGTCGAAGATCTGGAGGAAGATCCACTGCGTCCAGCGGTAGTAGTCGGGGTCGATGGTGCGGATGGCGCGGCGGTCGTCGTGGCCGAGGCCGAGGCGGCGCAGCTGGCGCGCCATGATCGTGATGTTCTCCTCGGTGGTCTTGCGCGGGTGCTGTCCGGTCTGCACGGCGTACTGCTCGGCGGGCAGGCCGAAGGCGTCGTAGCCGAGGCAGTGCAGGACGTTGCGGCCGAGCATCCGGTTGTACCGGGCGTAGACGTCGGTGGCGATGTAGCCGAGGGGGTGCCCGACGTGCAGGCCCGCACCACTCGGGTACGGGAACATGTCGAGGACGAGCAGGTGGCCCCCCGGGTGCTCGGCGACGCCGGCGGGGTCGGCCCACGGGCCGGCCGGGTTGGGGGCGCGGAAGGTGCCCTGCTCCTCCCAGCGGTCCTGCCACGCGACCTCGATCTGTCCGGCCAGCTCGGCGGTGTAGCGGTACGGGGTCTCGCTCATCTCGTCCTCGTCGGTTCGTCTCGGTGTCGGGTGTCCCGCAGCCATGAAAAAACCCCTCGCACAGGAGGGGTCGCCGCGCGGGCCGTGGGGCCGGCGCGGCTAGGGAAGAAGCAGGAACCTCGCCACGGGCTCAGGGTACCGCAGCGGCGGCACGACCGCGGTCGGCGACCGTGCCGCCCGGCGGGCTCAGTGCATCCCGTGGACGACGGCGTGCCCGCGGCCCCGGGAGATGAGCCACCGGTTGACGGGCACCGTGACGACGAACGCCACCGCGAGCGAGAACGCCAGCGCGGCCCAGAACAGCACCGTGACCGGGCCGGCGTCCATGGCGCCGGGCACGAGGACCATCACCGCGTTGTCGACGACCTCCATGACGGCGATGGAGACCGTGTCGGCCGCGACGGTCAGCCCGAGGGCCGAGCCGAGCGCCACGCCGGCCCGCAGGATCGGGGTGAGGGTGAGCGCGTAGCCGAAGACGAAGGCGAGCGCCACCGACAGCACGACGGTGGCGCCGGTCGAGAACCCGGCTGCGGTCCCCACGACCATGCCGAGGACCTCGCCGATGGCGCATCCCGTGAGGCAGTGCAGCGTCGCGCTGGCCGCCTGTCCCCAGGTGGCCGGTCCGTGGTCGGTGGTCGGGTGCGTGTGCTCGCTCATGCGCGCGACAACGAGATACCCCTATGGGGTATTCCTGTCCGCGGCATCGTGCCGGCCGCGCCTGGCGCTCAGCGCAGCTCGAGGACGCCGTCGTCGACGCGGCCGAGCCGGGTCGTCGCGAGGTCGTACGCGTAGCTCTGCACGACCCGCCACGGCGCGTGCTCGCCCTGCCGCGGAAGGAGGTGCCGCCCCCGACGGATGTAGCCCGAGGTGAGGTCGAGCAGCGGACGGTCGGCACCGCCCGAGCCGTCCCACCGGGGCACCGCCACGGTCCGGCCGTGCCGCTCCATCCACCGGCGCAGCGAGCCGAACCACCGGGCCGTGAGGTCGGCGCGCAGCGTCCAGCTCGCGTTGGTGTACCCGACCGCGAGGACGAGGTTCGGCACGTCGGAGAGCATGCAGCCCTTGTAGACATGTCTCGTGGGGACGTCGACCGGACAGCCGTCGACGACGAGCTCCGCTCCTCCGCAGATCTCTAGCCGCAGCCCGGTGGCCGTGACCACGACGTCGGCCCCGACCACCGTCCCGTCGGTGAGCCGTACCCCCTCGGGGACGAGCCGGTCGACCGTGCCCGTCACGACCTCGGCGTCGCCCGACGCGAGCACCTCGAGGAGGTCGCCGTCCGGTGCGACGCAGACCCGCTGGTCCCACGGGTCGTACGCGGGCGAGAAGTGGACGTCCACCGGGTAGCCCTCCGGCAGCCGGGCGACGAGCCGGTCGCGCAGGACCCGGCGGCCGCCCTCGGGGTAGCGCCGCAGCAGCTGGTACGTGAGCGTCGACAGCGCGACGTTCTTGGCCCGGACGGCGCGGTGTGCAGCCCCGGCCGGCAGCAGGCGCCGGGCGAGGTCGGCGAGCCCGTCGGTGTTGGGCAGCGCCACGACGTAGCCCGGGCTGCGCTGCAGCATCGTCACGTGCGCGGCGCCGGCCTCGACGATCGCGGGGAGGAGGGTGACCGCCGTCGCGCCGCTCCCGATGACGACGACGCGTCTCCCGTCGAGCGCGAGGTCCTCCGGCCAGTGCTGCGGGTGCACGACCGGGCCGGCGAAGTCGTCCCGGCCCGGGAAGTCGACCACGTACCCGGACTCGTAGCTGTAGTAGCCCGTCGCGAGGTGGACGAAGCGCGCGCGATGGGTGAGCACCTCACCGTCGCCGCGCCGCGCCGTCACCGTCCAGCGACGGTCGTGCGCGGACCACTCGAGACCGGTGACCCGCTGCCCGAGGTGGATGCGCTCGGTCACCCCGTACGCCTCCGCCGTCTCGTGCACGTACCGGAGGATCTCCTCGGCACGGGCGATCGACGTCGCACCCCGCCACGGCCGGAACGGGAACCCGAGCGTGTACATGTCCGAGTCCGAGCGGACGCCCGGGTACCGGAAGAGGTCCCACGTGCCGCCGATGGCGTCGCGCGCCTCGAGGAGGGCCCAGGACGGTGCGGGGTCCTCCATCGCGAGCCGGCAGCCGGCGTCGACACCCGAGATGCCCGCCCCGACGACGAGGACGTCGACGTCCAGGGGTGGTGGGGCCGGGGGGTCGTGGCGCATCGGCCCAAGGGTAGATGGCGCCCCGCCCACGAGGGCCCGGTCAGGAGAACGTGTGGGCACCGCGTGCGACGATGACGCCATGACGACCCTGCACGACTTCTCCGCCCGGACCCTGAACGGCGAGGACCGCTCGCTCGCCGACTACGCCGGGAAGGTCGTGCTCGTCGTCAACACCGCGAGCAAGTGCGGCTTCACCCCGCAGTACGCCGGCCTCGAGGCGCTGTACGAGGAGCTCGAGGAGGACGGCTTCGTCATCCTCGGCTTCCCGTGCAACCAGTTCGGCTCGCAGGAGCCCGGCGGCGAGGACGAGATCGGCGAGTTCTGCCAGCTCAACTACGGCGTCAGCTTCCCGATGTTCGCCAAGGTCGACGTCAACGGCGACGACGAGCACCCGCTCTACGGATGGCTGAAGTCCGAGAAGAAGGGGCTGCTGGGCGGTCGGATCAGGTGGAACTTCACGAAGTTCCTCGTCGGGCGGGACGGCCGGGTCGTCGGACGCTACTCCCCCAGGACCGAGCCGGCCGACCTCGCGGGCGACGTGCGCGCAGCTCTGGTCGACGGGACCGGCTCCGACGGATGACCTGGCTCCAGGCCCTCGTGCCGATCGGGGTCTTCCTCGGCTTCCTGGCGTTCGTCTGGCACCGGCTCGCCGTCGCACCCCGCTGGGGTCGTCGGTGGGTGCCCTGGCTCGTCGCGGTCGTCCTGGCCGCGCTGTTCGCCGCCCTCCTCGTCCAGTTCGACGTCTGGGGCGGTCGCTGGAGTCCGGACACGATGCGCCCGGTCGCCTGGACCGGGGCGGCGTTCCTCGCGACGTGCCTGTACCTCTTCCTCGGTCTCGTCACCGCGTGGGCGCTCTCCGTCATCCTGTGGCTGTTCCGGTGGCGCCACGGGCACGGTTCGGACGGGCGGCGTCGGCTGAACCGCGTCACGTCACCGCTCGTCGCCGCGCTGGCCGTCGGCCTCACCGGGTACGGCGCGTGGGAGGCGAGCCGCCCGGCCGTGACCACGGTCGAGGTCTCCTCGCCGCAGCTCCCGGCCGCGTTCGACGGCACCCGGGTCGCACTGCTCACCGACCTCCACGCGGGCGCCGTCCGGAGCGCCGCCTTCACGCGGAAGGTCGTCGACCTCACCAACGCCCAGCGGCCGGACCTCGTCGTCATCGCCGGCGACCTCGTCGACGGCCGCGCCGAGCGGTACGCCCAGGAGGTCGCCCCACTCGCCGACCTCGAGGCACCGCTCGGGGTCTACGTCACGACCGGCAACCACGAGATGTACCGGGACACCGCGAACTGGGTCGCGGCCTTCGAGGAGCTCGGGCTGCGCGTCCTGCGCAACGAGTCGGTGCCGCTCGAGCGCGACGGCGAGCGGGTCGACCTCGTCGGGGTGCACGACTACAGCGGTGACGGCCCGTTCGCCCCCGACTACGACGCCGCCCTGGCCGGCACCGAGCCCGGCCGGTTCTCGCTCATGTCAGCCCACCAACCGCGCCAGGCGCTCGCCCTCGAGGGCCGCGGCGTCGACCTCCAGCTCTCCGGTCACACCCACGGCGGACAGCTGTGGCCACTGCGCTACCTCGTGCCGTTCCAGCAGCCGATGGTCGACGGCCTCGCGACCGTGGGCGACGTCCCCGTCGTCACCTCCCGGGGAGCCGGCGCCTGGGGCCCCGCCGTCCGCGTGCTCGCGCCACCGGAGGTTCCGGTCGTCACCCTGAGACGTTCATGACGGGCGTCGTCGTCGGGGACGACGGGCTCGCCCGTCCCGCCTGGGCCGCCATCGACCCCCTGCTGCAGGAGTACTACGACACCGAGTGGGGCATGCCGGTGCGTGACGAGCGGGGCGTGTTCGAGCGGCTCTCGCTCGAGGCCTTCCAGTCCGGCCTGTCCTGGGCGACGATCCTGCGCAAGCGGCCGGCCTTCCGGGCCGCCTTCGCCGGATTCGACCCGGACACCGTCGCCGCCTACGGCGACACGGAGGTCGAACGCCTGCTCGCGGACGCCGGCATCGTCCGCAACCGCGCCAAGGTCCTCGCGACCCTGACCAACGCCCGGGCCACCCTGGCGCTGCGGGACGACCCGGACGGCGACCTCTCGGCCTTCGTCTGGTCCTTCCGCCCAGCCGAGACGCCCCGGCCGCGAACCCATGCCGAGGTCCCGACGACCTCACCGGAGTCGGTAGCGCTCAGCAAGGGCCTCAAGCGCAAGGGCTTCGCCTTCGTCGGCCCCACGACGATGTTCGCCCTCATGGAGGCCATCGGCATCGTCGACACCCATCTGCTCGACAGCCACCGCCGCGGCTCGTCCGGCATCTGGCCCGGCTGACCTCCGCCCGACCACGGATCGTCCGGCATCCCGCCCGGCTGTCACGCTGCCTGACGACGAGAGTGCGAGACACGCCGGGTTCCGGCTCGGATGCTCCGCATGTCGCGCATCCTCGTCAGGCATCCGCCGGTTCCACGCACGGCTCGAGGCCCGGACGACAAGCGTGTCCGGGCCTCGACTGGTCTGTGGAGCTGAGGGGACCCCGCCGTCCTCGCTCCGCTGCGGCGGCTCCTCGAATCACTCTGCCCGATAACGCAGTACGGGACCGGACGAAAAGCATGTCCGGTCCCGTACTGGTCTGTGGAGCTGAGGGGATTCGAACCCCTGACCCCCTCCATGCCATGGAGGTGCGCTACCAACTGCGCTACAGCCCCGAGTGGGTGACCCCCGCAGGGGCGTCGGCGAGTCTACCCACGCCTCCGCGCTCCCCCAAATCGCCCCTACGTGCGCATCGTGGGGTCGGATGCGGCCGGCTCGGCCGAGGCGTTCCACGTCCGCAGGAACCACCCGCGCCGCCCTTCGACGACCTCTGCCCAGTGGCAGTTGCCCAGCCCGCCGAGCATCCGAAGTGCGCTCGGGACGTCGAGCCCGAGCAGGTGCGCGACGATCATCCGGCCGGCCATACCGTGGGTCGACAGCACCACGCACTCCCCCGCGGCGGCCTGGGCGAGCACGTCGTCCACGGCCGGCCCGACGCGGTCGCGCACGTCCGCGAGCGACTCCCCACCACCGGGTCTGCGGACGTCCTCACCGGCCCGCAGGGCGGCATGCTCCTCGGGCCACTCCCGGACGATCTCGTCGTTGGTCAGCCCCTGCCACGCGCCCGCGTGGATCTCGCGTAGCCGCGGGTCGTCGACGATCGGGACCCCGGCCGTCGCCGCGACACTCTCGCCCGTGTGCCGGGCCCGCTGGAGGTCGGAGGTGACGACCCGGACCGGCCCGAGCGCCGCGACCGCCGCGCCCGCCCGCATCACCTGCTGCTCCCCGAGCTCGGACAACGGACTGTCGAGCTGGCCCTGCCAGACCCCGGCGGCGTTGTGCGTGGTCTCCCCGTGCCGGAGGACGACGAGCCGTCGGGAGCCCCCGCCGCTCACCGCCCGCCCTGCTCGGTGCCGAGTGCCCCGAGGTCGAGCGAAGGGCAGTCCTTCCACAGCCGTTCGAGCTCGTAGTACTCGCGCTCGTCGTCGTGCTGGACGTGCACGACGATGTCGGCGAAGTCGATGAGCACCCAGCGCCCTTCACGCTGGCCCTCGCGCCGGACGGGCTTGGCCCCGAGCCCGCGCAGGGTGTCCTCGATCTCGTCGACGATCGACCCGACCTGCCGCTCGGACTCCGCCGAGACGATGACGAAGACGTCGGTGAGGGCCAGCTGGTCGGAGACGTCGATGCCGGAGATGGTCGTCGCCAGCTTGTCGGCGGCTGCCCCGGCGGCGGCCCGGGCGAGCTCGAGCGATCTGTCGGATGCGGTCACGGTGCTCCTCGGTACAGGCGGTGCTTGGAGATGTACTGGACGACGCCGTCCGGCACGAGGTACCAGACCGGCGTCCCACCACGGACCCGCTCGCGGCAGTCCGTCGACGAGATGGCCATCGCGGGGACCTCCTGCAGGGTGACCCGGTCGGCGGGCAGCCCGAGCTCGCTCAGGACGTACCCGGGTCGGGTGACACCGACGAAGTGGGCGAGCTCCCACAGCTCGTCGGCGTCCTTCCACGACAGGATCTGGGCCAGGGCATCGGCGCCGGTGATGAAGAACAGCTCGGCGTCCGGACGCTCGGCGCGCAGGTCCCGCAGCGTGTCGACGGTGTAGGTGGGCCCGTCACGGTCGACGTCCACACGGGACACGGTGAAGCGCGGGTTGGAGGCCGTCGCGATGACGGTCATGAGGTAGCGGTCCTCGGCCGACGAGACCTCGCGGGCGTCCTTCTGCCAGGGCCGCCCGGTGGGGACGAACACGACCTCGTCGAGGCCGAAGCGGGTCTGCACCTCGGAGGCGGCGACGAGGTGACCGTGGTGGACGGGGTCGAAGGTCCCGCCCATGACGCCCAGCCGCACGCGGCGCTCGCTCAGTGGTGCCCCGGGTGCTCGGGCCAGTGCGGCTCGTCCTCACCCTTCGACGGCGCCGCCGGCACCGGGTACTTGTACGCGGTGCCCCTGAAGGACCAGGTGACCCCGAGGAGCGCGGCGAACACGACGAGCGCGATCAGGCCGATGAGCCACGGTGGGATGGGCAGCTCGTGGTGAGCGGCTTCCTCGGCGGCGACGACGACGGTGGAGATGCTCGGCATGTGGGCCAGCGTACCCGTCCGTTGTCCACGGATTTCGTCCACAGGGCTGTGCACGACAAGGGCCCCGAGCACCCCCGGCTGTGGACGACACGCCCGTCCTCGACGAGGCCTCGACTTTCTTCTCGGAACGGGTTGCCGGGGTGCCGTCCGACGACTACAACTGTCCACGCGCCCCCTCGGCGGAGCACGGCCGGAACGTTCCGGTCGGGTCTCGTCCTGGGGGTGGGTCGATCGGATAACGGCACGTCGCCCCACGCCCCGGGTCTCTCGGAGCGAGGGCCGTGTACCTCCTTCTGTGGGTGCACGCCGCGCGCGACGGCGCGGGTGCTGCGGCCGACGGCCCGAGTCGAAGTCCGTCTCCTCACGGGGCGGCGCCACCGTCGCGTGGCAGACCTTGTGCGGTACGCCGCAGGGACCGACCGGCTCGACACCCGGCCGGCAGGGTGCCGGCGGGGGCCCCCGACCTCATACTCGGGGGCCCTCCGCCGCACAGGCGGTTCACGGCATCCCACGGGTCCCCCACAGGCACGCCATCTACCCTTGATCCCATGCCTGACTCCCCCATCGACCTCACGGTCGTCGTCCCGATGTACAACGAGCAGGAGGTCATCCCCCTGTTCGTGGAGCGGCTCCGGCCGCTGGCGGAGTCCTGGGGAGCCACCTACGAGGTCCTCTGCGTCGACGACGGCTCGACCGACGCCACCCCCGTCCTCCTCCAGCGCCTGCGCCGGGAGTGGGACGCGGTGCGGGTCGTGCGGCTCCGCGCCAACGCCGGGCACCAGGCCGCCATCTCGGCCGGTCTGGCGCTCGCCCGTGGCCGGTACGTCGTGACGATCGACGCCGACCTGCAGGACCCGCCCGAGACGATCGGCGAGATGCTCCAGGTCGCCCGCGAGGAGGACGTCGACGTCGTGTACGGCGTCCGCGAGGACCGCTCCACCGACACCGCCTTCAAGCGCCTCTCCGCCCGCGCGTTCTACCGCTCCATCCGTGCCCTCTCGGACGTCGACGCGCACGTCGACGCGGGCGACTTCCGGCTGATGTCCCGGGCCACGGTCGACGCCGTCAACGCGCTGCCCGAGCACAACCGCGTGCTGCGCCTCGTCGTCCCGGCGCTCGGCTTCCCCAACGCGTCCGTGGGCTACCGGCGCGAAGCGCGCGCCGCGGGCGAGTCCAAGTACCCCTTCTCCAAGATGGTGCGGCTGTCGGTGGACGCCGTCACCGGCTTCTCCACCGCGCCGCTGCGCTTCGCCACGTGGCTCGGGCTGATCGGCGGCGTCGCGGCCGCGGTCGTCCTCGTCTACGCGGTCATCGCGATGTGGGTCGGCAACACCCTCCCCGGCTGGACGTCCACGGTCGTCATCGTCGCGGCCGTCGGGGCGGTGCAGCTGCTCGCCCTCGGCATCCTCGGCGAGTACGTCGGGCGCACCTACTCGGCCCTGCAGGCCAGGCCCGCGTACTTCGTCGCGCACGACAGCCTCGACCTCGCGGGCGCCGACCCCGCGCCGAGCCGCCCACACGTCGTGCCGGTGCGCGACGCCGAGGACGAGACCGGCGACACCCGGTCCGGCGCCACCGAGCGGCCCCGGAAGGCCTCGGCGGGTCAGACCCGGATCTGACCGTCGCCTTCCACGACCCACTTCGTCGTCGTCAGCTCGGGCAGGGCCATCGGGCCCCGGGCGTGCAGCTTCTGGGTCGAGATGCCGATCTCGGCACCGAACCCGAACTCGCCGCCGTCGGTGAACCGGGTGCTCGCGTTGACCATGACCGCGGCAGCGTCGACCTCGGCGGTGAACCTGCGGGCCACGGCACGGTCCTCGGTGACGACCGCCTCGGTGTGCCCGGAGCCGAAGCGCCGGATGTGGGCGAGCGCGGCGTCGAGGTCGTCGACGACCCCGACCGACATCTCGAGGCCGTGGAACTCCGTGGCGAAGTGCTCGTCGGTGGCCGCGTCGTGGAGGACTCCGGCCGCCTCGGCCGCCCGTCCGGCGGCGGCGTCGGTGTGCAGGGTCACGCCCTCGGCCGAGAGCGCCGCGAGCACCTTGGGGAGGAACGCGTCGGCGACCGCGCGGTGCACGAGGAGTGACTCGGCCGCGTTGCACACGCTCGGCCGGTGCGTCTTGGCGTTGACGGCGATGGCGAGGGCACGGTCGACGTCCGCGGCGGCGTCGACGTACACGTGGCAGTTGCCGACGCCGGTCTCGATGACGGGGACGGTGGAACCGGTGACGACGGCCTGGATGAGGTCCGCTCCCCCGCGTGGGATGAGGAGGTCGACCAGGCCCCGGGCGGTCATCAGGGCGCGTACGACGCCGTGGCCGCCCTCGAGCAGGCTCACCGCGTCGGCCGGGAGGCCGTGCGCCTCGAGCGCCGCACGGAGTACCCGGACGGTGGCGCGGTTGGTCTCCTGGGCGGCGCTGCCACCGCGCAGGACGACGGCGTTGCCGGACTTCAGGCCGAGCCCGGCGGCGTCGACGGTGACGTTCGGGCGGGCCTCGTAGATCATCCCGACGACCCCCATCGGCACCCGCACCTGGCGGATCTGCAGACCGTTGGCGAGGGTGGAGCCCCGCACGACCTCGCCGACCGGGTCGGGCAGACCGGCGACGTCGCGCAGCGCCTGTGCGACGGCGGCGACACGTGCCGGGTCGAGCCGCAGCCGGTCCTGGAGGCTCTCGGCCATCCCCTGCTCACGGCCGCGCGCGAGGTCGGCCGAGTTTCCCTCGACAACCTCGTCGGTGGCGGCCTCGAAGGCGTCGGCCAGCGCGTGGAGGGCGGCGTCCTTCTCGGCGCGGGAGAGCAGGGCGAGCCGGCGGGCGGCGCTGCGGGCGGACTCGGCGACGACGCGGACCTGCTCGACGTCCGCGGGGTCGATGTCGGTGACGCTCTCGGGCATGCCCCAAGGGTAGGCGCGTCCGCCGATGACGGGCACTCGCGGTCATGAGGTGAGCCGTGGAGCCCCGGGCCCCACCGGGTGGGCCCCCGGAGCCCCGGCGGCACCTCCCGGCCCCCCCCGCGCGCGAGCCGTGGACGACCGTGGAAGGATGGTCCGCCGTGACGACGATCCTGTCCATCCAGTCCTCCGTCGCGTACGGCCACGTCGGCAACAGCGCGGCGGTGTTCCCGCTCCAGCGGCTCGGCGTCGAGGTCTGGCCGGTACACACGGTGCACTTCTCCAACCACACCGGCTACGGGGCGTGGCGCGGGCCGCTCATGCCCGCCGACGACGTCCGCGAGGTCGTGACCGGAGTCGAGGAGCGCGAGGCGCTGGGCGAGGTCGACGCCGTGCTCTCCGGCTACCAGGGTGGCGAGGAGATCGGCGAGGTCATCCTCGACGCCGTCGCGCGGACCAAGGCCGCGAACCCGTCGGCCATCTACGCCTGCGACCCGGTGATGGGCAACGCGACGTCGGGATGCTTCGTCCACCCGGCCATCCCGGTGCTGCTCCGCGAGAAGGTCGTCCCGCAGGCCGACCTCATCACCCCGAACCAGTTCGAGCTCGGCTTCCTCACCGAGACCGGTCCGGGCGACCTGGACTCGACGCTGGCGTCGGTCGAGGCGGCGCGGGCGATGGGGCCGTCGACGGTGCTCGTCACGTCGGTGCTGCGCCCGGACCGCCCGGCGGACACCATCGAGATGCTCGCGGTCCACGGCGACGGTGCATGGGTCGTGCGCACCCCGCAGCTGCCGCTCAAGGCCAACGGCTCGGGGGACGTCACCGCCGCGCTCTTCATGGCCCACCTGCTGCGCACCGGGGATGCCGGCGAGGCGCTCGGCCGGACGGTGTCGTCGGTGTTCGACCTGCTGCAGCGCACGCTCGACTCCGGCCGGCGCGAGCTGCAGCTCGTACAGAGCCAGGACGAGATCGCGAACCCGCGGATGCAGTTCGAGGTCGAGCGCCTCCACTGAGGCCCCCGAGGAGGGTCAGAGGACGACGAGGTCGTCGCGGTGGACGACCTCCCGCTCGTACTCCGGGCCGAGCTCGCGGGCGAGCTCGTACGTCGAGCGGCCGAGCAGGCGGGGCAGCTCGCCGGACGCGAAGTTGACCAACCCGCGGGCGATGACGGTGCCGTCGGCCGCGCAGACGTCGACGGCGTCCCCCGCGGCGAACGAGCCGGTGACCTCGACGATCCCGGCCGGCAGGAGCGACTTGCGGCGCACCGTGACGGCCTCGACGGCGCCGTCGTCGAGGACGAGCCGGCCACGGGCAGTCGTCGCGTGCGCCAGCCAGCGCTTGCGGGAGGCGCGGGTCGCGGCAGCCGGCGCGAAGACGGTCCCGAGATCCGCACCGTCCAGCGCCCGGCGGACGTCCGGCAGCCGGGTGAGCAGGGTCGGAACACCCGCCGACCCGACGATCCCGGCGGCCTCGACCTTGGTGACCATGCCGCCGCTGCCGACCGACGAGCCGGTGCCGCCGATCGTCACGGCGTCGAGGTCCGACGGCTGCGCGACGAAGGGCACCCGGCGTGACCCCGCGCGGGACGGCGGACCGTCGTGGAGCGCGTCGACGTCGGTGAGCAGGACCAGCCCGTCCGCACCGACGAGGTCGGCGACGAGCGCCGCGAGCCGGTCGTTGTCGCCGAACCGGATCTCCTGGGTCGCCACGGTGTCGTTCTCGTTGACGATGGGCACGATGCCGAGCTCGAGCAGGCGCTCGAGGGTGCGCCGGGCGTTCGTGTAGTGGCTGCGGCGGGTCGTGTCGTCGGCCGTGAGCAGGACCTGCCCCACGGTCAGCCCGTGACCCGAGAACGCGGCCTGGTAGGCCGCCACGAGCGCACCCTGGCCGACGGACGCCGCCGCCTGCTGCGTCGCGAGGTCGGACGGCCGGCGCGCCAGCCCGAGCGGGCCGATGCCCGCCGCGATGGCACCGGAGGAGACGAGGACCACCTGACGGCCGGAGGCCCGCCGCTCGGCGAGGACGTCGACCAGCGCGGTCAGGGCGTCGAGGTCGAGCGACCCGCCGTCGACGCTGGTCAGCGACGACGACCCGACCTTGACGACGAGCCGCCGGGCCGCTCCGAGATCGCGGCGCAGCCGAGCGGCGGTGTCGTCGGCCACCGGCCTCAGTCCTCGTCCGCCACGCTCGACCAGTGCCCGGCACGGCGCTCGGCGGCGAGCTCGTCCCGGGCGGCCGTGGCGGCGTCCTTGCGGGCGTGGAACTCGTCACGCTTCTCGGCCCGGGTCTTGCGTCCGGAGTCCTCGAACCGGACGTCGGTCCCGCGGGGGCCGGACAGCAGCTCGGCACCGCCGGCCATCGTCGGCTCCCAGTCGAAGACGACGGCGTCGTCCTCGGGCCCGATGAGCACGGTCGAGCCCGCGACGGCGCCGGCCTCGAGGAGAGCCTCCTCGACGCCGAGCCGGGCCAGCCGGTCGGCGAGATAGCCGACGGCCTCGTCGTTGCTGAAGTCGGTCTGGCGCACCCAGCGCGTGGGACGCTCGCCGATCACCCGGAACGCCTCCCCCTCGGGCGTGCTCTCGCGACGGACGTGGAAGCCGCTGTCGTCGACCGCACGCGGCCGCAGGACGACGCGGGGCGGCGGAGGGGCGTCCGCCTCGGTCTGCGCCCGGGCCTCGGCGACGCGCCGGGACAGGGCGAAGGTGAGCTCCTTGAGCCCGACGTGGGCGACGGCAGAGACGACGTGGACCTCCAGCCCCTTCTCCTCGAGCATCGGCACGACCATCTCCGCGAGCTCTCGGGCCTCGGGGACGTCGGCCTTGTTGAGGACCACGATGCGGGTCCGCTCGGACAGCGGGCGCCCGCCGAGGCTGTCGTCGGTGACGTACGCCGCGAGCTCGGCCTCGATGACGTCGAGGTCGGTGAGTGGGTCACGGCCCGGCTCGAGCGTCGCGCAGTCGACGACGTGGACGAGGACCGAGCAGCGCTCGACGTGCCGGAGGAACTCCAGGCCGAGGCCCTTGCCCTCGCTCGCCCCCGGGATGAGGCCGGGCACGTCGGCGACGGTGTAGCGCTCGTTGCCGGCGGTCACGACGCCGAGGTTCGGGACGAGCGTCGTGAACGGGTAGTCGGCGATCTTCGGCTTCGCGGCCGACAGGACCGACACGAGCGAGGACTTGCCGGCGCTCGGGAACCCGATGAGCGCGACGTCCGCGAGGGACTTGAGCTCGAGGACGACGTCCTGCCCCTCCCCCGGCTCGCCGAGGAGCGCGAAGCCGGGAGCCTTGCGGCGCGGGCTCGCCAGCGCCTTGTTGCCCAACCCGCCACGACCGCCGCGGGCCACGGTGAACGTCGTGCCGGAACCGACGAGGTCGGCCAGGACCTCGCCGTGGGCGTCCTTGACGACCGTGCCCTCGGGCACGGGGAGGACGAGGTCGGAGCCGTCGGCACCGTTACGCTCGTCGCCGGCGCCCGGGGCCCCGTTCTCGGCCTTGCGGTGCGGGCTGTGGTGGTAGTCGAGGAGCGTCGTGGCCTGCGGGTCGACCGCGAGGACGACCGAGCCGCCGCGTCCGCCGTTGCCACCGTCGGGCCCGCCGAGCGGCTTGAACTTCTCGCGGCGCACCGAGGCGACCCCGTGCCCGCCGTTCCCGGCGGAGACGTGGAGGACGACACGGTCGACGAAGGTCGCCATCGGTTCTGCTCCTCGGGTCGTGGGATGCGTGAGGGGCGGGCCGATCGCGGCCCGCCCCTCACCGTGGTGCGTGGTGCCGGGCGGTGGCCCGGCGGCGCGTCACTCGGCGGCGGCACCCGCCGGGACGACGTTGACGACCTTGCGGCCGCGCTTGCTGCCGAACTCGACGGCGCCCGCGACGAGCGCGAAGAGGGTGTCGTCGCCACCGCGGCCGACACCGTCGCCCGGGTGGAAGTGGGTGCCGCGCTGGCGGACGAGGATCTCGCCGGCCTTGACGACCTGGCCGCCGTAGCGCTTGACGCCGAGGTACTGCGCGTTCGAGTCGCGACCGTTCCGGGTCGAGGACGCGCCCTTCTTGTGTGCCATGTCAGAAAGTCCTGTTCGTGAGGTCCGAGCGTGGGCTCAGGCGTCGATCGCGGTGATCTTGACCTGGGTGAGCGGCTGACGGTGGCCCTGGCGCTTCCGGTAGCCGGTCTTGTTCTTGTACTTGAGGATCGTGATCTTCGGGCCCTTGGCGGGCTTGACGACCTCGGCGGTGACGGTGACCTTCGCGAGCTTGCTCGCGTCGCTGGTCACGGTTCCGCCGTCGACCACGAGCAGCGGCTGGAGCTGGATCTTGTCGCCGGCCTCACCGGTCTGCTTGTCGATGAGCAGGGTGTCGCCCACGGAGACCTTCTCCTGGCGACCGCCTGCGCGCACAATCGCGTACACGTTCGTACTCACTTCCTGTTCGGGCGCGCTCGCTCGTGACCGGCCGGTCGCGACCCCGTGGACGACACGGGACACCGACGCGGTGGGCGCACCGACGTCGAAGCCTACCGGCGGCGAGGGCGGGCGGCCAAATCGCCGTAGCCTCGCCGGGGGCGGTCAGCCCACCTGGTCGGACGTCTCCGGGCCGGCCTCGTCGGCGGGCGACGGCTCGGCCGCCGTGGGCGGTCCTGCCGGGGCGACGACGCGTCCGCGACGCCGGCGTGGGCGGGCCGGCGCCTCCTCCACCGAGGCCTCCTCGGTAGCGGCCCGGGTGGTCTCGTCCGCCGCGGCGTCCTGGGTGGGCGCCGGCGCGTCGGGAGCGGGAGGCGTGTCGTCCTCCGGCGGGGCCGGGGCGGAGACGTCGGCGCCGTCCTCGAGCTCGACGGCCACGTCGTCGGCCGCGACATCGTGGTCGGTGTGCTTGAGCGCCGCGGCGTGGGCGGCGGCCGCGATCTGCGCAGCGGTGGGCCCGTTCTGCTGCTTGTCGTCGCTCGCAGCGCTCGACGCGCCGTCCTCCTGGCCGCCCGCACGGCCACCACGGCGCCCCCGGGACCGGCCGGACCCGCCGTCGCCGCTGCCGGAGCTGCGCTCGACCGGCTCGGCGTGGACGACGATGCCGCGCCCGCTGCAGTGCTCGCAGGGCTCGGAGAAGACCTCGATGAGGCCCGAGCCGACCCGCTTGCGGGTCATCTGGACCAGGCCGAGCGAGGTGACCTCGGCGACCTGGTGCTTCGTGCGGTCCCGGCCCAGGCACTCGAGGAGGCGCCGGACGACGAGGTCGCGGTTGGACTCCAGGACCATGTCGATGAAGTCGATGACGATGATGCCGCCGATGTCGCGCAACCGGAGCTGGCGGACGATCTCCTCGGCGGCCTCGAGGTTGTTCTTCGTCACCGTCTCCTCGAGGTTGCCCCCGGAGCCGACGAACTTGCCGGTGTTGACGTCGACGACGGTCATCGCCTCGGTGCGGTCGATGACGAGCGAGCCACCCGAGGGCAACCAGACCTTGCGGTCCATCGCCTTGGCGATCTGCTCGTCGATCCGGTGTGCGGCGAAGACGTCCTGCTCGTCGGTCCAGCGGGTGAGCCGCTGGGCGAGGTCGGGGGCGACGTCCTCGACGTACTCGCTGACCTCGCCCCACGCCTTGTCGCCGGAGACGACGAGCGAGGCGAAGTCCTCGGTGAAGACGTCGCGGATGACCCGGATGGTGAGGTCGGGCTCGCCGTGCAGCAGCGCCGGCGCTCCCCCGCTGCCGGACTTCTTCGACGAGGCCTTGTCGGCCTTGCTCCTGATCCGGTCCCACTGCTTCGTGAGGCGCTCGACGTCGGCCTTGAGCTCATCCTCCGAGGCCCCCTCGGCGGCGGTGCGCACGATGACGCCGGCGCCGTCGGGCACGACCTCCTTGAGGATGGCCTTGAGCCGGGCGCGCTCGGTGTCGGGCAGCTTGCGGGAGATCCCCGTCATCGAGCCCTCGGGCACGTAGACGACGTAGCGGCCCGGCAGCGAGATCTGCGAGGTGAGCCGGGCCCCCTTGTGGCCGATCGGGTCCTTGGTCACCTGGACCAGGACCGTGTCGCCGGAGGAGAGGGCGTTCTCGATGCGCTTCGCCTGGCCGCCCTCGAGGCCCGCGGCGTCCCAGTTGACCTCACCCGCGTAGAGCACGGCGTTGCGGCCCTTGCCGATGTCGACGAACGCGGCCTCCATCGACGGCAGGACGTTCTGGACCCGGCCGAGGTAGACGTTGCCCGCCATCGAGGCGGTCGTCTCGCGCGAGACGTAGTGCTCGACGAGCACGCCGTCCTCGAGGACGCCGATCTGGGTCCGGCCGTCGCGGTCCCGGACGACCATCGAACGCTCGACGCTCTCGCGGCGGGCCAGGAACTCGGCCTCGGTGATGACCGTGCGCCGACGGCCGGCCTCGCGACCCTCACGACGCCGCTGCTTCTTCGCCTCGAGGCGGGTCGAGCCCTTGACGGCCGTGGGCTCGTCACGGCCGGAGCGTGGCTGACGCACCTTGGTGACGGTGCCGGGCGGGTCGTCGCCGTCGGCGCCCGAGGACCCGCGGCGGCGCCGGCGCCGACGACGGCTCGACGAGCTCTCGCCGTCGTCGCCGGAGTCGTCCGTGGACCCCTCGCTCGTGCCGCTCTCGCCGTCGCCCCTGCCCGTGGCGTCGGTCTTGCCCTTGCCGTCGCCGGCGTCGGCCGAGGCGTCGTCACCGGACGAGCCGGTCTGGTCGTCGTCACCCTTGCCGCGACCGCGGCGGCCTCGACCACCCCGGCGCCGGCGGCGCGACCCCCCGTCGCCGTCTCCGGCCTCCCCGCCGTCGCCGGTGTCGTCCGCATCGGACGACGCGGTCTCGGGCGCCTCGGCCGGGGCGACGTCGGCAGGCCGCTCGGCAGGGGCCTGCGCCGGCGCGCTGGCCCGGCGGCGGCGTGGGGCGACCGTGGGCTCCGGAGCCTGGAACAGCAGCCCGAACGAGGTGCCGGCACCGGTCGCCTCACCGGTGGAGTCGACGGAGCCCTCCGGAGCCGGGTCGGCGGCGGCGCTGTCCTGCGCGGCGGACCCGTCGACCTCGGCGGCCTTGCTCCTCCTGCCGGACCGCTTGGCCTTCGCGGGCTGGTCGGCCGTCGCGGGGTCGTCCGGCTTCTCGGAGCCGTCGGCCGCGTCCGGCTCCGGGGCAGGGTCGGCCTTCTTCGACGCCCGCTTTCGCGTGGCCTTCTTCGGAGCCGTGGACTTGTCGTCGCTGTCCGCCGGTGAGGCCGCAGGAGCGGACGTGGTGGGTTCGGCGGCCTCGGGGGTCGCAGTGTCGTTCTCGGAAGCCATGATGGCCCCTTTCGTCACCCGACGGCCGGTGCCCACACCGGTCCGCCGGAGGCGGAGCCGCACCGACCGCGGTGTGCGATCGCATCGTGTGGGCGAACCCCACACGGAAGTCAGCAGCTACCCCGGGACGGCTCGCGCGGGCGGCGCGTCACCCTCCGGGGCCGACAGCCTCCCGGTCGGTGGCCAACGGGTCGGCCACCCCGTCAGCATCCGCGGTCAGAAGGCCTTGAGCCATCCTGGTCACCAGGGGTGGGACCGGGGGGCCGAAGCCGGTGACCGCGTGGAGTGCGGTCAGGATGTCGTCGGGGCGTACGGACGGTGTGGTGTGCCGTACGACCATCCGCAGTATCGCACATCCGTCGTCGTCGACCCCGGTCACCTGCATCCGGAGCACCGGTTCGCGCGTGTCGAACGTCTTCGGCCCGCGCTTGAACGTGCGCGTCGTCTCGGCCCGGTCGACGGCGAGGTAGGCGGTCACGGCGCGCTCGACCTCGGCCGGGTCGGCACCCCGGACGACGAGCCGCCACTCGCTCGCCTCGAGGCGGTCGGCGAGCGACCCCGGACCGGCCTCGACGACCTCGACGACGGCGAGGTCCTGGGGCAGCGCCTCGTCGAGGGCCGCGCGCAGGGCCTCGGGGTCGACGCGTTCGGCGACCCGGATCTCGAAGTACTCGGCCTCGCTGGCGGTGCCGGTGGGAGCCGCGTTCGCGTACGAGATGAGCGGATGGGGGTGGAAGCCGGCGGAGTACGCCATCGGGACCCCGGCCCGGCGCAGCGCGCGCTCCAGCGCCCGGGAGAAGTCCCGCGTCGAGGAGAACCGCAGCCGGCCGCGCTTGGCGTACCGGATGCGCAGCTTCTGGACCGCAGGGGGTGGCGGTGGTCCCTCGGGGGTGCGCTGGCGGGCCATGCCGTCAGCCTAGGAGCGCCCCGGGCGCGGGCCCAATCGTCACCGTCCGGCCCCCGTGGGACGGTCTGCACACGACAGCGCCGCGCGTGAGGGCTCAGAGGTCGAGGCGCATGAGGTCGGCAGCGTCGACGAAGCCGACGGCGCGGTAGAGCGGGACCGAGACCTCGCTGGGGTTGATCACGACGCGGACCATCCCCTGCGACCGGCACCAGTCGAGCAGAGCGTCCACGAGGAGGCGGCCGACGCCTCGCCGGCGGTGCGCGGGGTCGGTCCAGACGTTCGCGACGTAGGCCCACCGGGTGTCCGGGCGGCCGGGGCGCGGCATCCGGTCGAAGACCTGGAGGTTGGCCATCCCCACGGGCTCACCGGCCGGGGCGCGGACCACCCAGGCGTGTCGGGCGCCACCCTGCTGCCGCCACCAGGCGCCGAGCCGGTCGACGAAGCCGTCCTCGGCGGCGTCGTCCTGCTCGAGCATCCACGCGGTGCGCATCGCGGCGAGCTCGGCAAGGGCCTGCGGACGAGCGGGGTCGAGCCGCTCGACCCGATACTTCTCGGGCACGTCCGGCACCCTAGCCGTCGCCCGCCGGTCCGGCCGCTCGTCCCCCGACACCCCGAAATGTCCACGCGGGTGGGGCGCGCGGTCAGGAGGTGTGCTCGGCCATCCGCTCGCGGCCGGAGCCGAGGACGGTGAGTGGGAGCAGCGTCTTGCCGGTGGGTCCGATCTCGATCTCGGTCCCCATCTGCGGGCAGACGCCACAGTCGAAACACGGCGTCCAGCGGCAGTCCTCGACCTCGGTCTCGTCGAGGGCGTCGAGCCAGTCCTGCCAGAGCCACTCCTTGTCGAGCCCGGAGTCGATGTGGTCCCAGGGCAGGACCTCGGCCTCATCGCGCTCGCGTGTGGTGTACCAGTCGACGTCCAGGCCGAACGCCGGCAGCTCCGCGGCGCACGCGGCCATCCATGCGTCGTAGGAGAAGTGCTCGGACCAGCCGTCGAACCGGCCGCCGCCGCGCCACACGGCCTCGATGACCCGGCCGACCCGGCGGTCGCCGCGGGACAGCAGGCCCTCGACGATGCCCGGCTTGCCGTCGTGGTAGCGGAAGCCGATGGACGACCCGTAGCGACGGTCGGAGCGGATGGCCTCGCGCAGCCTCTCGAGCCGGGCGTCGGTGGCGTCGGCGCCGAGCTGGGCCGCCCACTGGAACGGCGTGTGCGGCTTGGGCACGAAGCCTCCGATGGACACGGTGCAGCGGATGTCCCGGCGGCCGCTGACCTCACGACCGGTCTCGATGACCCGCTTGGCGAGCTCGGCGATCTGGAGGACGTCCTCGTCGGTCTCGGTGGGCAGGCCGCACATGAAGTAGAGCTTGACCTGCCGCCAGCCCGCGCCGTACGCGGCCGAGACGGTCCGGATGAGGTCGTCCTCGCTGACCATCTTGTTGATGACCTTGCGGATGCGCTCCGAGCCGCCCTCGGGGGCGAAGGTCAGGCCCGACCGGCGCCCGTTCCGGGTCAGCTCGTTGGCCAGGTCGATGTTGAACGCGTCGACGCGGGTCGACGGGAGCGACAGCCCGGTGTTCGTTCCCTCGTAGCGGTCGGCCAGCCCCTTGGTCACCTGGGCGATCTCGCTGTGGTCGGCCGAGGACAGCGACAGCAGCCCGACCTCCTCGAACCCGGTGGCCGACAGGCCCTGCTCGACCATCTCGCCGATCCCGGTGATGGACCGCTCGCGCACCGGCCGGGTGATCATCCCGGCCTGGCAGAACCGGCAGCCGCGGGTGCAGCCGCGGAAGATCTCGACCGACATCCGCTCGTGCACCGACTCGGCGAGCGGCACGAGCGGCTGCTTCGGGTACGGCCACGCGTCGAGGTCCATGACGGTGTGCTTGCTGACCCGCCACGGCACCCCCGGCCGGTTCGGAGCGACACGCCGGATGCGGCCGTCCGGCAGGTAGGTGACGTCGTAGAAGCGCGGGACGTACACGCCGCCGGTACGGGCCAGGCGCAGAAGCAGCTCGTCGCGGCCGCCCGGGCGACCCTCGCCCTTCCAGTCCCGGACGATGTCGGTGACCGCGAGCACGGCCTCCTCGCCGTCGCCGACGACCGCGGCGTCGACGAAGTCGGCGACCGGCTCGGGGTTGAACGCGGCGTGCCCGCCGGCGACGACCACCGGATGCGACTCGTCACGGTCCGCCGCGTGCAGCGGGATGCCGGCGAGGTCGAGCGCGGTGAGCAGGTTGGTGTAGCCGAGCTCGGTGGAGAAGGAGACGCCGAGCAGGTCGAAGTCCCCGACCGGACGGTGGGCGTCGACGGTGAACTGGGGGACGCCGTGCTCGCGCATCAGCGCCTCGAGGTCCGGCCACACGGCGTAGGTGCGCTCGGCGAGCGCGTCCGGGCGCTCGTTGAGCACCTCGTAGAGGATCATGACGCCCTGGTTCGGCACGCCGACCTCGTAGGCGTCGGGGTACATGAGCGACCAGCGGACAGTCCCGTCCCCGGCGACGTCCCAGGGCTTGACCGTCGAGTTGAGCTCGCCGCCGACGTACTGGACGGGCTTGCCGACCTGCTCGAGCAGCGGCTCGAGGGCGGGGAAGACGGACCGACCGGGCATCCCTCAAGAGTAGGTGCGTCCCGGCGCGCACCCAAACGGCGCGAGTCACGCCCCGATGGTTCCCTCGGCCGGGACGTAGGGCTCGAAGAACTGGTTGGCGGGCATGCCGGCCATACTCATGACCAGGGCCGGCACGGCCATGCCGTCGACCTGCTCACGGATGATGTCGGCGTGCCCCGCGTGCCGGGCCAGCTCCTCGACCTGGTGGCCGAGGTAGTACCTCGCGTGGATGGGGAGTGCCTCGTGGATGCCGTACCAGGGCGCGGCCGGGGCGAGCCGCTCCGCCCCGGGGTCTGCCGCGGCGAGGGCGGCGAGGTAGCGGGGCCGCAGCTCGTCGAAGGCGGTCAGGACGTCCTCGACGGACTCGTCGTCGGTGAGCGAGAACTGGGCGAGGTACTCCGCGTAGGCCGACGGGTCGAGGGGCGGCGGCTCGGGCGCGGCGAGGACCTCGATGGCGCCGCGCATGACGTGGACGACGTGCTTGAGGATGCCCGCGACGGACAGGACGCTGCGACACGGGGTGGCGCGGGCCTGGGCCTCGGTGAGGCCGTACGGGGCGGCCCGTAGCGCGTCGAGCTGCTGGTCGACGTACGCGACGAGGGTCTCCGACTCGTCGTGGACCGTGGGTGGGTACATGGGGTCTCCTTCTCGACGCGGGTCGGACACCGACGACACCTCTGTTGTAGCGCTCGGCACCGACATCCGGAAGCCGGCGCCGCTCTCCCCCGCCCCGAACCTGTCGTGGTCGTGACGAAGCTCCGCCGGACGGCTGCGTGACCTGGGCCTTCGTGCTTGGCTGGACCCATGAGCACAGAGCAGCAGGTCGACCTCGTCGTCCTCGGCCTCGGGCCGGGCGGAGAGGCGGTGGCCACCGAAGCGTCCCGGGCGGGCCTCGACGTCGTCGGCGTCGACGAGCGGCTCGTCGGCGGGGAGTGCCCGTACTTCGGATGCATCCCGAGCAAGATGGTCGTCCGTGCGGCGGGCGCCCTCGCCGAGGCCCGCCGGGTCGGCTCCCTCGCCGGAACGGCCGAGGTGAGCCCGGACTTCTCCGTGGTCGCGCGACGGATCCGGGACGAGGCGACGTCCGACTGGGACGACACGGCCGCCGTCCGGCGCCTCGAGGAGGCCGGCGTCACGTTCGTCCGCGGACACGGGCGACTCGCCGGTGCCGGTGTCGTCGAGGTCGGGGACCGTCGCTTCGTCGCCTCCGTGGGGGTCGTCCTCAACACCGGGACCGCTCCGGCCGCACCACCCGTCGACGGTCTGGCCGACACGCCCTACTGGACCAACCGCGAGGTGCTGCGGGCCACCGAGGCCCCGGCGACGCTCGTCGTGATGGGTGCCGGCGCGATCGGCGCCGAGCTCGCCCAGGCCTTCGCCCGCTTCGGGACCCGGGTCACGCTCGTCGAGGCGGCGGAGCACGTGCTGTCCGTCGAGGAGCCCGAGGCCTCCGCCGTCGTCGAGCAGGCCTTCGCCGCCGACGGCGTCCAGGTGCTCACCGGCACGCGCGTGGGGTCCGTCTCGCACGCCGACGGCCGGTTCACCGTCTCGGTGACCGACGCCGGGGGCACCGCCATGGACCTCGCCGCCGACCGCCTGCTCGTGGCGGCCGGTCGCCGGCCGAACCTCTCGGACATCGGCCTCGAGACCGTCGGGCTCGACCCGTCCGCGCGTTCGGTCGAGACGGACGAGCGGATGCGCGCCGGCGAGCGGCTGTGGGCCGTCGGCGACATCACCGCGAAGGGGCCGTTCACCCACCTGTCGATGTACCAGGCGGCGGTCGCCGTCCGGGACCTCACCGGGGGCGACGGCCCCTGGGCCAGCTACCACGCGGTCCCCCGCGTGACCTTCACCGACCCCGAGGTCGGTGCGGTCGGGCTGACCGAGCGTCAGGCACGCGAGGCCGGACTCGACGTCCGGACCGGGAGCGCGCCCCTCGAGGAGAGCACCCGCGGATGGCTGCACGGGCCCGGTGGTGAGGGGGTCGTCAAGGTCGTCGAGGACCGCGCCGCCGGACACCTCGTCGGCGCGACGGCCGTGGGGCCGGCCGGTGGCGAGGTCCTCTCGATGCTCGCGACGGCCGTCCACGCACGCGTCCCCACCGCGGTCCTGCGCGAGCAGGTGCTCGCGTTCCCCACCTTCCACCGCGCGGTCTCGACCGCGCTGGGCGCCCTCGACGGCTGATCCGGTGCCCGGCCCCGACGCCCTCGACATCGCGTTCGCGGCGCACCCCCGTGAGCACTTCCTGCCCCGCGCGGTCGTGGCCGAGGCCGGCACCGACGGCCCGTTGTCGATCGGGTACGGACAGACGAACAGCCAGCCCCGGACGGTCCGTGCGATGCTCGAGCTCCTCGACGTCCGGCCCGGCCACCGCGTCCTCGACGTCGGGGCGGGCTCGGGCTGGACCACCGCTCTGCTCGCCGAGCTCACCGGCTCCGGGGGCGTCGTCATCGGGGTCGAGCGCGTCCCCCAGCTCGTCGAGCGGGCCGCCGCGGCCGTCGGCGGTGCACTGCTCGGTTGGGCGTCGGTCCGGTCCGCGCAGCCCGGAAGGCTCGGCGCGCCGGACGACGGGCCCTTCAACCGCATCCTCGTCTCGGCGATGGCCGAGACGCTGCCGACCGAGCTCGTGGCGCAGCTGACCCCGGGCGGCGTGCTCGTCGTCCCGGTGGCAGGCCGGATGCTGCGCGTCGTGCGAGGCGAGCAGCCGGACGACGACCCGGCGGCGCCCTCAGTGACCGAGCACGGGACCTACCGGTTCGTCCCGCTGGTGAGCGACTGACCTCCGCCGGGACCGCGGTTCCGGGACCACGTGGCCGGTCAGGCCATGACTCCCGGCGCGTCGACCTTCCATCCGGAGAACACCGAGGACGCCTCCGCGGCGGACAGGCCCATCCGCTTCATGACGACCTCGCCGAGGACGTTGCGGAAGTCGTTGGCTCCCGGCAGGTCGCCGCTCGCCAGAGCGTCCGGAGCCAGCCCGCCCCACCGCCCGTGCACTCCCCCGCGCACCCCACCGCCGAGGAGGAGAGCGAGGCTCCCGTGCCCGTGGTCGGTGCCGCCGCTGGCGTTCTGCTGGACGCGCCGGCCGAACTCCGTCATGAGTACGACGGTCGTCGTCGAGGCCTTGTCCCCGAGGGCGTCGAAGAAGGCCGCGAGCCCACCACCGAGCCCGGTCAGCGCGTTCTTCATGTCCCCGGACTCCACCGTGCCCTGCTGGGTGTGCATGTCCCAGCCGCCGACGTCGACCGTCGCGACCCGCACCGCCGCACCGCCCACGACGAGCGAGGCGAGCATCTGCAGGTCCCGGCCGAACGGGTTGTCCGGGAACGATCCGGAGACGGTCGTCGACTCCTTGATCGACGCCAGCTGCGCACCGGCGTCGAGCGCCACCTGCGCCTGGGTCGCGAACGGGTGGTCGACCCCGGTGTAGAGGCGGCCCAGCGCGGTCCGCGTCCGCTCGGCCATGCCCTTGTCGGTCTTGACCGTCAACGCGTCGAGCGAGCGCGCGACCAGGGCGCCCTCGGTGCCGAGCAACGAGCGGGTGAGGTTGTTCGTCACCGACATGCCCCGGAAGGTCGTGCCCGGACCGGACTGCTCGAGGGCGCGGTCGAGCCAGCCCCGCTGGTCGGCGGACGTCGAGCCCCCGCGCTCCAGGCACTCCTGGGCCTGGAAGTGGCTGCGCGACAGGTCCGGGGTCGAGACGTCGTGCACCGCGCCCACGCGACCGGCGTCGACGAGCGGGCGCAGCGCCCCGAGGGCCGGGTGCAGCCCGAAGCGGTCGTCGAGGCGGATCAGGCCGGAGCGTACGGCGATGCCCGGCCGGGCGGACGCGAGGTGCGGGTCGGACGCCGGGACCAGCACCGAGAGGCCGTCCATGGCTCCCCGGAGGAACACGACGACGAGGGTGCCCGTGGCCTCCGCCGCGTACGACACGCGCGTCGTGACGAGCTGCTGCGCGAAGCTCGCCACCCCGACCCCGAGACCCCCGGCGAGCAGCCGGCGCCGGCTGAAGCCGCGTGACCAGGCGTCCTTCCGGGCGAACTCGTCGGCGTCGGCGACGTCCGCGAGGGCACGGACCGCGGCGTCGGGCGCGGTGGGCCCGAGGCGGCGCCAGTCGGGGCACTCGGGGTGGATCCAGCTCGGGGTGTTCACGGACGGCCTCCTGGGGCGACGGGCACCGCGGCGGGCGGCGCGCACCGTGTCAGCGGATGAGGTAGGACGGGGAGTCGAAGACGAGACGCGCGAGCTCGGGCGCCGTCGTGCCGCGGGGGTCCTCGGCCGGGGCGTCGGCCGCGGCGTCGAGGTAGGCGAGGAGACCCGCCGTGGTACTCGCGGTGGGTGCCCGCCCGGTGAGCAGCGTGGTCACCGCTGCCACCCACTCGGCGTTCGTGGCACCGTCCGCCGGGGCGAGGTCCGCCGCGAGCGCCTTCCGGGGAGCCATGCCGTCGACCCAGCCGCGCACGAGCCGGCGGTGCAGGTTCCAGCGGGCCACCATCGAGCTGGCCGACGCCCAGGCCGCCGCGACGTCGGGGTAGCCGTTGGGGGCGGGCCAGGCGAGCGGGGCGTGCCCGAGGTCACGCATCTGCCAGTACATGTCGCGCACCGCGCCGGCCGTGACCGTGCGGCCGTCGACGCCCAGCGCGCGGACGACACCGGCGAGGTCCTCGACCGGTCTGCGCCCCTTGGTCCCCGTCGACGACCAGAACTCCTCG
Organism: Phycicoccus sp. CSK15P-2; assembly: GCF_016888005.1. Lineage (GTDB taxonomy): Bacteria > Actinomycetota > Actinomycetes > Actinomycetales > Dermatophilaceae > Phycicoccus. The sequence goes on from NZ_JAFDVE010000016.1 coordinate 57,738, forward strand.
TCCCCGAAGAGCGTCTCGAGCACGGGCAGGATCTGGGTGCCGGCGTCGAGGTAGGACTGCGACAGGACGTCGAGGAGGCGGTCGGAGGGGGTGTCGGAGACGAAGCGGACGGCCAGCCGCCGCGCGACCGTCCGTGCCGTGGCGGGGTGTCGGGCCAGGTAGGTGAGGAGGTCGTCGCCGACCGCCAGGCCGCCACCGGCGGAGCTGTTGGCCGAGGACCAGCCGAGCACCGACACCGCACCGGTGGCGTGGTGCTCGGGCTCGTACACGAACTCGTGCTGGCCGGTGATCCGGCGCCCCGACATCACCCGGGCGCAGTCGACGACGTCGGACTCGGAGTAGCCGGACGCCACGCCGAGCGTGTGCAGCTCCAGGAGCTCTCGGCCGTAGTTCTCGTTGACGTGCGCCTTCGTGGACGAACGGTTGTCGAGGTAGACGAGCATCGCCGGGTGCCGGGCCGAGGCGAGCAGCATGTCGGTGAACGAGCCGAACGCGTGCCGGCGGATGACCCGCTCCTCGTAGTCCGGCCCGCTGGCCCACAGGCCGTCGCTCGGGATGGTGACCTGCAACAGGTTGTGGAAGACGTCGACGACCGCCTCGTACACCTCGCGCGCGCTGAACATCTGCCGGCCGAGCGAGGCGTACCCCGTCTGGTACATCGCGTCCCAGGAGAACTCCTTCACCCGCGCACGCACCGTGGCGATCGGCGCCCCCGCGAGCGGGAAGAGCGAGGCGACGTGGTCGCCGGCGGGGTCATCGAGCGAGGGGTCGAGCTGCTCGGCGAGCCATCCGTCCAGCCCCGCCGCCTTGACGGCGGCGACCGCGGGCGCACCGGACGAGAGGCCGGCGCGCCGCACGACGTGGGCACGGGAGGCAGGGGTGTCGGCGACGGGGAGGGCCAGCCGGCCGGCCCTGCGCCTGCCGACCTCCGGCGCGTCGTCGCCGGGCACGGGGTCGGTCAGCGATGAGTAGCTGGCGTCGCGGTCCGGCGTCGTCGCGCCGTCCGCGGGAGTCCCCGCGCCGGGCCCTGCGGGTGGCGCCGAGGTCGTGGGGTCCGGCGAGGGCTGCGGCGCGGAGGTGGAGGTGCTGTCCGCGGTCGTGGACGGTGAGGGGGTCCCGCCCGGTGGACGACGGGCCGGGGCCGGCGCTCCCGCGGCAGTCTGGCGCTCCGGGCCGCCGAGCAGCCCATGGACGCCCACGGCGCCGGCACCGAGCAGCGCCGCGGCGCCCGCGCCGATGGTCGAGCGGCGCACGACGGACGTCGGCGCGCGGTGGCGCCCTCCGTCCCACTCCTCGAGGAACGCGGTGTCCTCACCGGTTCCGGGCATGGCGGACGAGTCGAGATCGGACATGAGAACCCTGCTTCTGCGTGTCCAACGGAAAAATGAGCGACCGGCACGGGGACGGGTGCGAGAGCCTGCATCCGGGCCGGTATGGGGGACAAAAATACTGAAACCCGGCGAGCGCGCAAGACCCTGGACCCGTGTTTCTCACACAGGCGGCGAGTTCGTGCGTCTCCGCACCGCGCTGCGGGCGCCCCCGAAGGGCCGCGCGTCGGGCGACGTCGGCAGGGGGCGACCTCGCGGGTCAGCCGTCGTAGTGGGCGTCCAGGAGAGGCTTGTACTTGTCGGCGACGACCCGGCGCTTGAGCTTCAGGCTGGGAGTCAGCTCGCCGCTCTCGACGGTGAGGTCGGACTCGAGGATGGTGAACCTTTTGACCGTCTCCCACCGGTTGAGCCCCGCGTTGAGCTCGTCGACGTAGCCCTGGACCATCTCTCGGCACGCGTCCGAGGTGACGACCTCGGTGTATGAGCGGCCCTCCATCCCGTGCTGCGCCGCCCATCCGGCGATGGCGTCGGGGTCGAGCGTCACGAGGGCCGAGACGAAGTTCCGGTCGGCGCCGTGGACGACGAGCTGGCTCGCGTAGGGGCACAGCCCCTTGAAGGTCGACTCGATGACCGAGGGTGCGACGTACTTGCCGCCGCTCGTCTTGAAGAGGTCCTTCTTGCGGTCGGTGATCCGCAGGAAGCCCCGGTCGTCGAGCTCGCCGATGTCCCCGGTGTGCAGCCAACCCTCGGCGTCGATCGTCTCGGACGTGGCCGCGGGGTCGTTGTGGTAGCCCTCCATGTTGCCCGGGCCACGCATGAGCACCTCGCCGTCCTCGGCGATCTGCACCTCGATGCCCGGCAGCGGCCACCCGACCGTGCCGTAGCGGTAGGCCTTGACCCGGTTCACGAACGACGCCGCGCTGGTCTCGGTCAGTCCGTAGCCCTCGGCGACGAGCATCCCCATGCCGTCGAACCAGCGGGCGACGTCCTGGTTGAGGGCCGCGGAGCCGGAGATGAAGAACCGGACGTTGCCACCGAAGCGCTCGCGGATCTTCGTCGCGACGAGCTTGTCGAGGACCGCGTGCTTGCGCGCCAGCAGCCCGGACGGCGACTTCCCCTGCTCGCGCAGGATGCTGACCTGCCGCCCGGTCTCGCTCGCGGCCGCGAACAGCTTGGCCTTCAGACCGCCCTCCGCCTCCATCATCATGTGGATCCGGGCGTGGGCCTTCTCGAAGATCCGCGGGGCCGCGCCCATGAAGGTGGGCTTCACGACGGCGAGGTTCTCGACGATCTTGTCGATCCGCCCGTCGATGGCGGTCGGGAAGCCGATCTGGAGCGGCAGGGTGAGGAGGTTCTTGCCGAAGACGTGCGCGAGCGGGAGCCAGAGGTACTGCAGGTCGTCCTCGGAGAGGATGCTGATGGCCTCGACGGCGGCACCTTCGTACGTCCAGGCGCTGTGCCGCAGCCGCACGCCCTTGGGCCGGCCCGTGGTGCCCGACGTGTAGATGATCGTCGCGAGCCGGTCGGGGGTGATGGCCTCGATCCGGGAGTCGATGACCTCGGGTTCCTCGGCGATCCGGGCCCGCCCCAGCTCGCGCAGGGCCTCGAACGTCGTCGTCCAGTCGTCGTCGGCCTCCCCCTCGAGGAGCACGACGTGCTGGACCCCGGGGATGCGGGACCGGATCGAGCGCAGCTTCTCGAGCTGCTCGGCGTTCTCGGCGAAGACGACCTTCGTCCCGGAGTCGTCGAGGATGAACGCGACGTCGTCGGCGATGGTCGTCGGGTAGATCGTCGTCGTCGCCGCGCCGGCCACCATCGTCGCGAGATCGGCCAGGGCCCACTCGTAGCGGGTGGACGAGGCGATCGCGACCCGGTCCTCGGCCTCGACCCCCAGGGCGACGAGCCCCGCGCCGAGCTCTCGGACCACGACATCGGCCTCGTTCCAGGACACCGTGACCCAGTCGTCCCCCGCAGCCGTGGTGACGGCGTGGAGGAAGGCGGGGCGGTCACCCGAGGCGGCGACGCGGTCGCGGAAGAGGTGCGCGACGCTCCGGGCCCGGTTCTCGAGGACCGCGTGGTCGACAGGCTCGTCGGCGGGAGAGTGGATCTGCGGGCTCACGGGCTGCATGGGACGGTGTCCTCGGCGTCGGTGTCGGGGTCGCAGGAATCCTGGCATATCGCCTGCTCGCAGGGAACCGATTCGCCTCCGGCGAGTCGACATCGTGACCCTCGGGGACCTCTCGCCCGCGTACGCATGGCGTGCAGCCGCCCACGACGAGCCGGGAGGAGGTCCTGGTCCGGTCCCGTGCCGCGGCGGCTGACGACCCGTCGTCCTGCCGTGCGAGCCCGCTCAGGCGGGCACGATCTTCGCGAGCAGCTCGCGGCACCGCTCGACGTCCCCGGCCATCGCGGCCGTGAGCTCCTCGACGCTGTCGAAGCGCAGCGTCGGACGGATGTGCTCGACGAACTCGACCATGACGGTCTCGTCGTAGAGGTCGAGGTCGTCCCGGTCCAGGACGTAGGCCTCCACGGTGCGGCGGTCCTCGGTGTCGAACGTCGGGTTCGTCCCGACGCTCAGGGCGGCCGGCAGCGTCCGGTCCGGCTCGCCGTCCTCGCGGTCGAGGCGGGTCAGCCAGCCGGCGTAGACACCCTCGGCCGGGACGAGCCCGAGGCTGTCCGGGCCGAGGTTGGCCGTGGGGTAGCCGAGGCCGCGACCGCGGTGGTTGCCGTGGACGACCCCGCCGACGACCCGGTGCGGGCGGCCGAGGATGCGGGCCGCCTCGGCCACGTCGCCGTCGCGCAGCTCACGGCGGATGACGGTGGACGAGTACCGCTCCCCCTCACCGACGTCGTCGAGCGCGATGACCTCGAACCCGAGCCGTTCGCCGAGGTCGGCGAGGGTCGACACGTCTCCCGAGTTGCGGTAGCCGAACCGGGTGTCCATCCCGACGACGACGCACCGGGCGTCGAGGCCGCGGACGAACACCTCGCGGACGAAGTCCTCGGGGCTCTGCTGGGCGAACTCGGCCGTGAAGTCGATGACGAGCAGGCCGTCGACCCCCGTCTCGGCGATGAGCTCGTCCCGGACCCGGGACGGTGCGATGAGCTCCGGGGCGCTCTCGGGGTGGAGCACCGCGACGGGGTGGGGGTCGAAGGTGACGGCGACCGACGGCAGGCCCATCCGTGCACCGGCCTCGACGAGGGCGCCGAGGACGGCCTTGTGGCCACGGTGGACACCGTCGAAGTTGCCGAGGGAGAGGACGCACGGGCGCAGGGCCTCGGGCGTGCGGGTGTGGTCGGACCATCGATGCACGAGGGACACTCTACGAACTCGCCGGGGCGAAGACGACGAGGGAGCGCGCCTGGGCCCCGGACTCGTCGAGCAGCGCCACGAGCGTCCCGTCGGGGGCGAAGGCGGCGACCGGCTGTCCGTGGCCCGGGCGGGAGGACACGACCCGCTGCCCGAAGCCGACCGCCCGTGCCTCGTCGGCGGTGAGGGACCGGCCGAGGAACGAGGCGCGCGCGGCCTCGGCGAGCGCGACGACCGGCATCGGCGCTCCCTGCCGCGCCTCGAGGTCGGCGAGCGGATGTGCGGTGTCCGGGCCGAAGCCCCCGACCCGGGTCCGGCGCAGCGCCGTGAGGTGTCCCGCGCTGCCGACCGCGGTCCCGAGGTCGCGCGCGAGGGCCCGCACGTAGGTACCGGACGAGACGGTGACCTCGACGTCGACGTCGAGGACCGGCGTCCCGTCCGCGTCGCCGGTCCGCAGGTCGCCCACCACGAAGCGCGACACGGTGACCGGACGGGCCGGGAGCTCGACGTCCTCCCCCGACCGCACCCGGTGGTAGGCCCGCTCCCCCTTGACCTTGATGGCGCTCACCGCGCTCGGGACCTGCTGGATGTCACCGGTGAGCGCGGCGACAGCGCGCTCGACGTCGGCGCGGTCCACGCCGGACGCACCGGGCGCGGCGGTGACCTCGCCCTCCGCGTCGTCGGTCAGGGTCGCCTGCCCCAGACGGACGGTGGCGGTGTAGTCCTTGTCGCACCCGACGAGGTGGGTGAGCAGCCGGGTGGCCCTCCCAACGCCGAGGACGAGGACGCCCGTGGCCATCGGGTCCAGGGTCCCCGCGTGGCCGACCTTGCGGGTGGCGCACAGCCGCCGGGCGCGCGCGACGACGTCGTGGCTCGTCCAGCCCGTGGGCTTGTCGACGACGAGCAGCCCGTCGGGCGTGGGCGCCGCGGCCGGGCGCTCAGCGCTCCCCGGCATCCGGGACCTCGGCGTCCGCCGCCTCCTCGCGCTCGTGACGGTACGGGTCGGCCTCACCGGCGTAACGGGCTCCGGAGGCGGCCTTGGCGACCTCGGCGTCCCGCTCCCGCGCCTCGCGCAGGAGGTCCTCGACGTGCGCGGCGTTCTCGGGGATGCCGTCGGCGACGAACTCCAGCGACGGGGTGAGCCGGATGCCGAGCTGCTTGCCGACGAACGAGCGCAGCCGGCCCTTGTTCTCCTCGAGGAGACGCGCGGTCCTCGCCCGCTGGTCCTCGTCGCCGAACACCGTGTAGAAGAGCGAGGCGTGCTGGAGGTCACCGGTGACCCGGACGTCCGTCACCGTGACGAACCCGAGGTCGGGGTCCTTGACGATCGACTCCAGGTTGGCAGCGGTCACCGTCTTGATGCGGTCCGCGACGCGGCGGGCTCGGGCTTCGTCGGCCACGGCTCCTCCTCACGGTCGATGGGCGTCGGACCCGCCCACCCTAGTCGCGGCCGACGGGTAGCATCGACCCCGTGCCGACGGCAGGACACGGAGTGCTGCGGGCGTCGCGTGCGGCGCTCGCGACGCTGCTCGTCCTCGGCCTCGCGGTCTCCGCGCACAGTGGCGGCGGCGGCCACGTCCCCGGGGTCGCGGCCTGGCTCGTCCTCGGCGCACTCGTCGCTCCCGTCGCGTGGTGGGCCACCCGTCGGCGGCTCGGCGCGCTCCCGCTCCTGATCCTCCTCGGCGGCGCCCAGACGCTCGTCCACGGCGCCCTCCTGGCGATGGCTCCCACCAGCGGAGGGTCGGCCTCGGCGCACGTCCACGGCGCCGTGCCCGTGGGGCTCGGGCCGGAGGCCGCGCACACCGCCCACGTCCCCGGCACGTCCATGGTGCTCGCCCACGTCGTCGGCACCGTCGTGTCCGCGCTGCTGCTCGCCCGGGCCGAGGACGTCCTCTGGCGCCTCGTCGCCTCGCTCCTGCCCGTTCTCCCGGACCCGGCCCGCCCCCCGTTCGTGGGGCGCCCGACCCCGGCCCCGGCCCCGCGTCCGCTCGCCGGACGCCCGGTGCGGCCCGTCGGTGGCCGCGCGCCACCCGCCGTCCTCATCTGAGCCGGTCCCGTGGGGCCGGCTCGCCGCCGACCCCCGACCACCCGGGGCCGCCGCCAGCGCGCCCCACCCCCAGCTCAGGAGACCATCCATGCGTTCCACCATGCCCACGACCCGCCGGGTCGCCATCGGGGCGGTCCTGGCCGCCCTCACCGCGACGGGAGTCGCAGCCTGCGGTTCCTCCGAGTCGCCGTCCGGCGGCACCGACACCGCTGCCACCGGCTCTGCTGCCCTCACTCTCGAGGACGGCTGGGTCAAGGAGGTGACGGACGCCATGTCGAGCCCGTCACCGACCATGTCCATGCCCTCCGAGAGCCCGTCCGCCGACGGGGACCACATGCACGGCGACGGAGACCACATGCACGGCGCGGACATGTCCGCGCCGATGACGGCGATGTTCGGCACGCTGCACAACGGGTCCGACGAGGACGTCACGGTCACGGGCGGGTCCACACCCGTGGCCGGCACGGTCGAGCTGCACGAGACGGTGCGCAACGACTCCGGGGAGACGCAGATGCAGCCCAAGGCCGACGGGTTCGTCGTCCCCGCCGGCGGCGACCTCACCCTCCAGCCGGGAGGTGACCACGTCATGCTCATGGACCTCACCGGGCCGCTGGCCAACGGGTCGGAGGCGACCATCACGCTGCAGACCTCGGCGGGCGACGTCACGCTCACCGTCCCGGTCCGGGCGTTCAGCGGCGCCGAGGAGTCCTACGCGCCGAGCCCGTCCTCGTCGTGACCTCCAGGCCCCGCGAGGCAGGCGACGCCGCACCGCGGCGTCGCACCGTCCTGCTCTCGGGGCTCGCCGGAGCCGGCGCCGGTGTGGTCACCAGCGCCGGCGCGGCGGTCGCCCGCGAGCGGGCCGCACCCCGGGGGGGGGGGGGGGGCGGCGGGGGGGGGGGGGGGGGGGCCCCCCCCGCCCCCCCCGCGGCGGTCGCCCGCGAGCGGTCCGCTCCCCCTCCCCCGGACCCGCGCCTGACCCGGGCCCGGGCACGTGGGCGGGCGTTCCGCGGGGAGCACCAGGCCGGGATCATCGAGGCCCCACCCGCGTACGGGACCTTCGTCGGGCTCGACCTGGCCGAGGGCACCGACCGCGACGCCGTGCGAAGGCTGCTCACCGTGTGGACCGACGACATCGAGCGGCTCATGGACGGACGCGGGCCGCTCACCGACCTCGAGCCCGAGCTCGCGGCCGTGCCGGCGTCCCTCACGGTGACGGTCGCCGTCGGTCGCCGGGTCGTCGAGACGGCCGGGTCGGCGGTGCCGTCGTGGCTGGCACCGCTCCCGGCCTTCGAGAAGATCGACGCGCTGGACGACCGGTGGGGCGAGGCGGACCTCCTCCTCCAGGTGTGCTCGGACAGCCCGACCACCGTCGCGCACGCCCAGCGCCGGCTCGTCGTCGACGCCGGCGACCTCGTCCGCCCACGGTGGGTGCAGCGCGGCTTCCGTGAGCCCTTCGAGGGTGCCGGGCTCCCGATGCGCAACCTCTTCGGGCAGGTCGACGGGACGGTGCAGCCGGACGTCACCGGCATCGACGCCGACCTGCTCTGGACCGGCGCCGGTGCTCCGTCGTGGCTGCGCGGCGGCTCGTCGGTCGTCGTCCGGAGGATCCGGATGGACCTCGACCGCTGGGACCGTGCCGACCGGGTCACCCGGGAGAACGCCATCGGGCGGCGGCTCGACGACGGCGGGCCGGTCACCGGTGGCGGGGTGGACGCGGCCGCCGACTTCTCGGCGACCGACGACCTCGGGTTCCACCGGATCGACGACGCCGCGCACATGCGGCGCGCCCACGCGTCCGTCCCGCACGAGCGGTTCCTGCGCCGGCCCTACTCGTACGACGACGCCCCGGAGGACGCCGACCTGTCGAACAGCGGGCTGCTGTTCGTCGCCTACCAGGCCGACCCGGTGCGCCAGCTCGTCCCGGTGCAGCAGCGCCTCGCCGAGGCCGACCTGCTCAACCTGTGGACCACACCGGTCGGCTCGGCGGTCTTCGCCGTGCTCCCCGGCGCCCGGGACGGCGAGATCCTCGGTCAGGCGATGCTCGGCTGACCAGGCGGGCGGGGCCGACACCCCGGAACGTCAGCGAGACCCCGGTTCGGAACCGGGGTCTCGCTGACAGTTCGGGGTCACCCCGAAAAGTTGCTGCGCTCAGGCGCGCGGCTTCGCCCACGCACGGGTCCCACGCTCTACGTGGGCGCGTGGCGAGTCCCATGCTCTGCATGGGCCCCGCCGCATCTCGGGGGACGAGCTGCGCTCGAAACCGCCGCGCCTTCGCTCCGCTCAGGCGCGCGGCTTCGCCCACGCAGAGCGTAGGACCCGCCGCATCTCGGGAGACGAGCTGCGCTCGAAACCGCCGCGCCCTCGCTCCGCTCAGGCGCGCGGCTTCGCCCACGCAGAGCGTAGGACCCGCCGCATCTCGGGAGACGAGCTGCGCTCGAAACCGCCGCGCCCTCGCTGCGCTCAGGCGCGCGGCTTCTCCCGCATCTCGTAGGTGGTGATGAGGTCACCGAGCTGCAGGTCGTTGTGACTGCCGAGGTTGATACCGCACTCGTAGCCCTCGCGGACCTCGGTGACGTCGTCCTTGAACCGGCGCAGACCGGCCACCTCGATGTTCTCGGTGATGACGACACCGTCGCGGGTGATCCGCGCCTTGGAGCCACGCTTGATCTCGCCGCTGCGGACGATCGACCCGGCGATGTTCCCGAACTTCGAGGAGCGGAAGATCTCGCGGATCTCCGCGGAGCCGAGCTCGGCCTCCTCGAACTCAGGCTTGAGCATGCCCTTGAGCGCCTGCTCGATCTCCTCGATCGCCTGGTAGATGACCGAGTAGTACCGGATCTCGACGCCCTCGCGCTCGGCGACCTCCGCGTTCTGGCCCTCGGCCCGCACGTTGAAGCCGAGGATGATCGCGTCGGACGCCATCGCGAGGTTGATGTTGTTCAGCGTGATCGCGCCGACGCCGCGGTCGATGATCCGCAGGTCGACCTCGTCGCCGACGTCGATCTGCAGCAGCGCGTCCTCGAGGGCCTCGACCGAACCCGACACGTCACCCTTGAGGATGAGGTTGAGGGTGTCGACCTTGCCCTGCGCGAGGGCCTCGTTGAGGTCCTCGAGCGAGATGCGCTTGCGCGCCTTCGCGAGCGACGCCTGACGGTCGGCCGCCTCGCGCTTCTCGGCGATCTGGCGCGCGGTGCGGTCGTCCGGGGCGACGACGAACGTGTCGCCGGCTCGCGGCACGGACGAGAGCCCGAGGACCTGGACCGGACGCGACGGCTCCGCCTCCTCGACGTTCTGCCCGTGCTCGTCGAGCATGGCCCGGACGCGGCCGTAGGCCGAGCCGGTGACGATCGCGTCGCCGACCCGCAGCGTGCCCGACTGGATGAGCACGGTCGCCGTGGCGCCGCGGCCCTTGTCGAGGTTCGCCTCGATCGCGACACCACGGGCGTCGCGGTCCGGGTTGGCCCGCAGGTCGAGCGCCGCGTCCGCGGTGAGCAGCACGGCGTCGAGCAGGGAGTCGATGTTCTGCCCCTGCTTCGCGGAGACGTCGACGAACATCGTCTCGCCGCCGTACTCCTCGGCGACGAGGTTGTACTCCGTCAGCTGCTGGCGGATCTTCTGCGGGTTCGCACCGTCGACATCGATCTTGTTGACCGCCACGACGATCGGCACGTCCGCCGCCTGCATGTGGTTGAGCGCCTCGATGGTCTGCGGCATCACGCCGTCGTCGGCGGCGACGACGAGGATCGCGATGTCGGTGACCTTCGCACCACGGGCACGCATGGCGGTGAACGCCTCGTGACCCGGGGTGTCGATGAAGGTGATCGCACGCTCGGTGCCGTCGTGCTGACGGTGCACCTGGTAGGCACCGATGTGCTGGGTGATGCCACCGGTCTCGCCGCCCGCGACGTCCTCGTTGCGGATGGCGTCGAGGAGGCGGGTCTTTCCGTGGTCGACGTGGCCGACGACGGTGACGACCGGCGGGCGGGCCTCGAGGTCGTCGTCCTCCTCGGAGTCGACACCGAACTCGAGGTCGATGTCGAAGGAGTCGTAGAGCTCGCGCTCCTCCTCCTCCGGCGACACGAGCCGGATGTCGTAGCCGAGCTCCGAGCCGAGGACCTGGAAGGTGTCCTCGTCGAGGCTCTGCGTGGCCGTCGCCATCTCACCGAGGTGGAACAGGACGGTGACGAGCGACGCCGGGTTGGCGTTGATCTTGTCCGCGAAGTCGCTCAGGGTCGCGCCCTGACGGACCCGGACGACGGTGGAGCCGTCACCACGGGGGACCGAGACGCCGCCGATGCTCGGCGCCTGCATCTCCTCGAACTCCTGGCGCTTGGCGCGCTTGGACTTGCGCCCGCGGTGCTTCGGGCCACCACCGCGGCCGAACGCACCCTGGGTGCTGCCGCGGCCGCCACGACCGCCGGGACCGCCCGGACGACCGGCGAAGCCGCCGCCACCCGGACCACGGCCACCGCCGCCACCGGGGCCACGGCCGCCGCCTCGCGCCGGCCGCTCACCGGGGCGCGCGACAGCGCTGCGGTCGGGCATCATCCCGGGGCTGGGACGCGGGCCGCCGGGGCGGGGACCGCCGGAGCCGGCGGGGCCACCGGGACGGGGGCCACCGGACCGGCTCTGCGGACGGGGCATGCCCTGGCTCGACGCGAACGGGTTGTTGCCGGGGCGCGGCGAGCCCTCGCGGGAGCGCCCCATCCCCTGGCTGGAGGCGTACGGGTTGTTCCCCGGACGGGGACCCGACGGACGCGGTGCGGGGCGCGGGGCCGACGGGGTCGGCGCACCACCCTCGCGCGCGGCGGGCTGCTCGGGGGCCTGCGGGGCCGGAGCGGGTGCCGGGGCCTGGGCAGCCGGGGCCTCGGCAGCCGGCGGCTCCGGTGACCTCGGCTCGGGCGCCTTCGGCGTGGCCGGGGCGTCGGCCGCCGGGGCCTGCGGGGCGGGAGCCGGGGCAGGCGTCGGGGCCGGAGCGGCGGGTGCCGGCTCCGCGGGGGTCAGGGGGGCCACCGGGGCGGCGCTCTTGGCCGGCGCCTTCTTGGCGGGAGCCCTCTTCGCCGAGGCCTCGGCCTTCTGGGCCGGGTACTTCTCGTTGTAGCGCCGGACCACCGGCGCCTCGATCGTCGAGCTGGCGCTCTTGACGTACTCACCCATCTCGTTGAGGCGCTGGAGGACGACCTTGCTGGTCTCCCCGCGCTCCTTCGCGAGTGCGCTCACACGGACTTTAGACACATCTCTCCTGTCCAGGTCCGTGCCGGGGTGGCGCGGACCGTCGTTACTGCTGGGGGGAACTCATCGCTGAGTACTCATCGGGTGCTCATCGCGTTCAAACCCGCTTCCGGTCTTCGTGCTTCTCTGACAGTGCCTCCGACGCGTGGCCCGCGACCCATCCGGCCACCTCCGCGGTGTCCGGGCCGACGCTGCTCCGCAGCGCACGCCCGAACGCCTTGCGGCGGACGGCGAGGTCGAGACACGTGACGTCCGGGTGCAGCCACGCGCCGCGTCCCGGGCGACGGCGCCCGGGGTCGGGGACGGCCGTGGGGCCGGTCTCCCCCTGCCCGAGAACCACTCGCAGGAGTGCCGACCGGCTATCCGTCCTCCGACACCCGATACAGGTGCGCAGCGGGCCAGGAGGGCGGGGTCCAGTCCGGTCGGTCGACACCAGTCTAGCGTCTAGCCGTGCTCGGGCGTGTCGGCGGGCGCGGCAGGGGCCTCGGTGTCCGGCCGGATGTCGATGCGCCAGCCCGTGAGCTTGGCGGCGAGACGGGCGTTCTGCCCCTCGCGGCCGATCGCGAGCGAGAGCTGGTAGTCCGGGACGATGACCCGGGCGGCCCGCAGCGACGGGTCGACGACCTCCACCGAGGAGACCCGCGCCGGCGACAGGGCGGCGGCGATGAACTCACCGGGGTCCTCGGAGAAGTCGACGATGTCGATCTTCTCCCCCTGGAGCTCGGCCATGACGGCCCGCACGCGCTGGCCCATCGGCCCGATGCACGCGCCCTTGGCGTTGAGCCCCGGAACGGTCGAGTGCACGGCGATCTTCGTCCGGTGCCCGGCCTCGCGGGCCAGCGCGGAGATCTTGACGCTGCCGTCGGCGATCTCCGGCACCTCGAGGGCGAAGAGCTTGCGGACGAGGTTGGGGTGAGTGCGGGACAGCCCGATCTGCGGGCCGCGCGGACCACGCTTGACGGACACGACGAAGGTGCGCAGCCGCTGGCCGTGCGGGTAGCTCTCCCCCGGCACCTGCTCGGCGGCCGGAAGGATCCCCTCGACCGCGCCGAAGTCGACCGTGACGTGCCGCGGGTCCGGGCTCTGCTGCACGACCCCGGCGACGATGTCGCCCTCGCGGCCCTTGAAGTCGCCGAGGATCGCGTCGTCCTCGATGTCCCGCATCCGCTGGACGATGACCTGGCGCGCGGTGGCCGCGGCGACCCGGCCGAAGCCGGTCGGGGTGTCGTCGAACTCGGGGCCGAGCTCGCGCCGCGGACGGGCGGGCTCGCCGTCCTCGTCGACCTCGCCCTCCACGGGAGGCACCTCGACCTCCTCGCGCGCCCAGATGACGACGTGGCCCGAGCTGCGGTCGAGCTCGGCGCGGGCGTTGCGGTAGTGCCCGTCCGTGCGCTGGTACGCCAGGAGCAGGGCCTGCTCGATCGCAGGCACGATGACGTCGAGCGTGATGCCGCGCTCGCGCTCGAGGGCACGCAGGGCGGCGAGGTCGATGTCCACGGCGGTCAGCTCTCCTCGGTCTCGTCGGGACGGGCGAACTCGACCTGGACGACGGCCGAGTGGACGTCCGTGTAGGCGACGGTCTGCGTCCGACCGGGCGTCTTCTTCGTCGCCGGGACCTCAAGGGTCGCGGCCGTCCGGTCCGCGCTGGTCAGGCGGCCGGTGACCTCGCCGTCGTCGGTGGTCACGGCGACGAGCCGACCGACGTTGCGGCGGAAGTGCCGCGGCTCGGTGAGCGGACGCCCGACGCCGGGCGAGGAGACCTCGAGGGTGTACGCCTGCGCGCCGAGGGCGTCGGAGGCGTCGAGGGCGTCCCCGACGAGGCGGGTGGCGTCGGCGACCTCGTCGAGGGACATCGGGGGGACCGGCTCGGAGACGACGTCGTCGTGCCCGAGGTCGCGGTCGAGGAGGACCCGGACGACACGCCGCTTGCCCGCGGGGGTCACGGCCACGTCCTCGACGACGAACCCGCTACCGCCGAGCGCCGTCTCGACGACGGGTCGGACGCGGTCCGCGCTGGCCATGACGGTCCTCCCTGTGAAGTTCTGCCCGGCGATCGTCCGGGGCTCCCCACCATAGGCCACGGGGGCCGGGCGGCGCTGCGTGGGAGGATGCCGCTCATGCCGCCGGTCGACCCTTCGCGTCCCGGCCGCCGGACCCTCCTCAGCGGCGCCACGGCTCTCGGGGTCGGGCTGCTCGGCGGATGCGGCATCCGCCTCGAGGACGACGCCCCTCAGGTCCCCCTGGTCCCGGCCCGCAGCCCGGTCGCCGGGGAGGACCATCTCACCGAGATGACGCGCGAGAGCGCGGCGCTGGCCCACGCGGCCGGCACCGCACCCGGCGAGGTCGCAGCCGGTCTGGTCGCCGTGCACCAGCGGCAGGTCACCGTGCTGCGCACCACGCTCCTGCGGCGCCGCGTCCCGGCAGACGCGATGGACGTGCCTCCCTCGCCGGGGATCACGCCCTCGCCCACGGCACCCTCGCCCACAGCCCCGGTCCCGACCGCGCGAGCCGTCGCGACGCTCGGCGCGGCGGAGGCGGCCGGCCTCGTGCGCGCAGGGGAGGCCGCGGGCGTCGTCGACGACCTCCTCGGCCCGGCCGTGGCCGTCCACGCGCAGCGGTTCGCCGCCGCGTCCCTGCTCGGTGTGCCGTCGGCCCAGCCCCCCGCAGTCGCCGTCGACGGGGACGTCGTGGCCGACCTCGTCGACGCCGTCGACGCCGTCGTCTACTTCCTCCAGGTGGCCGCGGCCCGGTCGGACGGTGCGCGCCGGAAGCGCGCGGACGCCACGCTCGGGTCGCTCGGTGCCCTACGCGTCGAGGTCGCCGCCGGGGGCGTCGACCCGTCCCCGGCGCTCGGTCATCCGCTGCCGTTCGCGGTGGAGGGCGGGGCAGCGGTCGACCGCCTCGCCCGCACCGCCCTCGGAGACCTGCGCGCCACCCTGGCCGCGTCCGTCGGCGCGCTCGTCGAGGCACACGACGCCGCGGGGGCCGCGGCCTCCGTCCGATGGCTCGGCGCGACCGAGGTCGAGACACACCGCTGGGGGCTGCCGCTCGCACCGTTCCCCGGCCTGACGTGAGCATCGTCCCGCTCCCCCCGGCGTGGGTCGAGAGCATCGCCGGCCACCCGGCGGACGGCGGTCCCAGCGGGGCGGACTGGGTCGCCGGCCTCCCCGGGCTGGTCGCCGCGGGCCTCGAGCGGTGGGACCTCGTCGTCGACGGCCCGCCACACACCGGACGGACGGCCGTCGTCATCCCCGTCCGGCGCGGTGCGGAGCAGCTGGCGCTCAAGGTCGTGTGGCCGCACGCCGAGGGCGCGCACGAGGCGCTCGCACTGCGGATCTGGGGCGGTGACGGCGCCGTGCGCCTCGTCGCCGCCCTACCGTCCGACGGTCTGCTGCTCCTGGAACGGCTCGACGCGAACCTCGATCTCACCGGTGTGTGGGACGCCGAGGCCTGCGAGGTGGTGGGCGGCCTGCTCGCCCGGCTGCACGTCCACGCCCCGCCGCAGGTGCCCCGCCTGGCCGACCAGCTGGCTCCCCACCTGGCGCGGATGGCCGAACGCCCGGCGGTCCCGCGGCGCATCGCCGACCGGACCCGCGGCCTCGCCCGCGACCTGCTTCCCGAGGCACCGGAGACGTTGCTGCACACCGACCTCCACTACGAGAACGTGCTGCACTCCCCCGACTCCGGCTGGACGGCGGTCGGCCCCGAGCCGCTGGCCGGGCATCCCGGCTTCGAGGTGTGGCCTGTGCTGCGCAACCGGGTCGGGGAGATGGGCATCGGCGCGTCGCTGCGCTGGTCGGTGCGCCACCGCCTCGCCGTCGTCTCCGAGGCCGCGGGCATCGACCCCGACGAGGCGCGGGCGTGGACCCTGCTGCGCGCCGGCCTCGAGGTCAGCCGGGCGAGCACGCTCGAGGCCGGCGACTCCGTGACGACGTGCGTGGCCCTGCACAAGGCCATCGACGACTGACCCGGCTCCCGCCGCCGGACCGGCCGCACCCGTACAGTGGCGTTCGTCCGGGACCGTCGCCGTCGACGGAAGGTGCGCCACCTGAGGCGACGGCGGTGTCCCACTCCCCCGAGCCCAGGAAGACCGCGACATGAGCCTTCTCGACACCCACACCTGGCACGGCAAGATCCTCCGCTCCGGCTGGCGCGAGAGCGCCGGCGGCACGGCCGACGCCGTGGCACCCGCCACCGGCGAGGTGCTCGGCAGCTACGGCGTCGCCTCCCCGGACGACGTCGCCGAAGCCGCTCGCGACGCCGCCGCAGCGCAGGTCGAGTGGGCCGCCCGCCGCCCCGAGGAGCGCGCCGCGGTGCTCCGCACGGCCGCCCGGCTGTGGGAGGAGCACGCCGCCGAGGTCGAGGGCTGGATCGTCAAGGAGACCGGGGCCATCCCGCCCAAGGCCGCACTCGAGACGCACATCGCGGCCGAGGAGTGCCACGAGGCCGCTGCCCTACCGTCGTACCCCGCCGGCGACGTGCTCGCGACGAACGACGACCGCTGGTCGTTCGCCCGCCGTCGGCCGGTCGGGGTGGTCGGGGTCATCGCCCCGTTCAACTTCCCGCTCATCCTCTCGATCCGGGCCGTCGCGCCCGCCCTCGCGCTCGGGAACGCGGTCCTGCTCAAGCCGGACCCGCGCACCGCGGTCTCCGGCGGCATCGCGCTGGCCCGGGTGTTCGAGGAGGCCGGACTACCCGAGGGGCTGCTCGCGGTCCTGCCCGGTGACGCCGCCGTCGGGTCCGCTCTCGTCGAGGCTCCGGAGGTGCAGGTCATCGCCTTCACCGGCTCGACCGCGGCAGGACGTGCCGTCGGTGAAGCCTGTGCGCGCCACCTCAAGCGGGCCCACCTCGAGCTCGGCGGCAACAACGCGCTCATCGTCCTCGAGGGCGCCGACCTCGACCTGGCCGCGTCGGCCGGCGCGTTCGGCAGCTTCCTGCACCAGGGCCAGATCTGCATGACCGCCGGGCGGCACATCGTCCACGAGTCGCTGTACGACGCCTACGTCGAGGCTCTGAGCGGCAAGGCCCGCAACCTCCCGGTCGGCGACCCCGCCACCGAGCAGGTCGCGCTCGGCCCGATCATCGACGCGACCCAGCTGGCCCGCATCGAGAAGATCGTCGCGGCGTCGGTGGAGGCGGGCGCCACGGTCGCGGCCGGCGGCACCACCGACGGCCCGTTCTACTCCCCCACGGTCCTCACCGACGTCACCCCGGAGCAGCCGGCCTGGACCGACGAGATCTTCGGCCCGGTCGCGCCGGTCCTGCGGTTCTCGACCGTCGACGAGGCCGTCGCGCTGGCGAACGACTGCCAGTACGGGCTGTCCGTGGGCGTGCTCGGACCGGTGGGTGAGGCGATGGGCGTCGCCGACCGGCTGCACTCCGGCAAGGTCCACATCAACGAGCAGACGGTCATGGACGAGGCCAACGCGCCGTTCGGCGGGGTCAAGGACTCCGGGAACGGCTCACGGATCGGCGGGGCGCAGGCCAACATCGAGTCCTTCACCGAGACGCAGTGGCTCACGATGCGTCCGACCATCGCCCCGTACCCCTTCTGAGCATCCGGGTGGCAGCGGCCACCACCGAGGCTGCGCCTACGGTGGGGTGATGGCGAACCGGCTGGCCGAGTCCCTCTCCCCCTACCTGCTCCAGCACGCCGACAACCCCGTCGGCTGGTGGGAGTGGGGTGACGACGCGTTCGCCGAGGCGCGACGCCGCGACGTCCCGGTGTTCCTGTCGGTCGGCTACGCGGCGTGTCACTGGTGCCATGTCATGGCGCACGAGAGCTTCGAGGACGACGAGGTCGCGCGGGTGCTCGCCGAGAGGTACGTCGCCGTCAAGGTCGACCGCGAGGAGCGGCCGGACGTCGACGCCGTGTACATGGCCGCGACGACAGCCCTGACCGGCCAGGGCGGCTGGCCGATGACCTGCCTGCTCACGCCGGACGGGGACCCGTTCTTCGCCGGGACGTACCTGCCTCGCCAGCACCTGCTCGGGCTCCTCGACAACGCCTCACGGGCGTGGACGGACCAGCGCGAGCAGGTGCTCGCGTCCGGTGCCCACGTGGCGGCCCGGCTGCGCGAGGTCACCGGCCCGCCGGCGGCGTCACCCGTCGGCACGGACGTCCTCGACCGGGCCGCGACCCGTCTGCGGAGCACGTTCGACGACGCCCGCGGCGGGTTCGGGGGCGCGCCGAAGTTCCCGCCGTCGATGGTGCTCGAGTTCCTCCTGCGGCACCACGCGAGGACCGGCGCCGAGGACTCGCTCGCGATGGTCCGCCGGACCGCCGAGGCGATGGCGCGGGGCGGGATGTACGACCAGCTCGCCGGCGGGTTCGCGCGCTACTCGGTGGACGCGGACTGGGTCGTGCCGCACTTCGAGAAGATGCTCTACGACAACGCGCTCCTCCTGCGCGTCCACGCCCATCTCTGGCGGGCCACGGGAGAGCCCCACGCCCGCCGCGTCGCGGAGGAGACGGCGACGTTCCTCCTGCGCGACCTGCGCACCGAGGGCGGTGCCTTCGCCTCGGCCCTCGACGCCGACACGGTCGTCGACGGGCACTCCCACGAGGGACTCACCTACGCGTGGACCCCGACCCAGCTCGTCGAGGTGCTCGGTCCCGACGACGGGTCCCGTGCCGCCGACCTGCTGTCGGTCACGGCGGCCGGGACGTTCGAGCACGGCGCCTCCACGCTGCAGCTGCGGCACGACCCCGAGGACCCCGCGTGGTGGGCCGGCGTCCGTGACCGGCTGCTCGACGCGCGTCGGAGCAGGCCGCAACCCGCCCGGGACGACAAGGTCGTCACGGCCTGGAACGGCCTGGCCGTCGCGGCGCTCGCGGACGCGGGGACGGTCCTCGGCCGCCCGGACCTCGTCGACGCGGCGTCCACCGCGGCCGAGCACGTGCTGGCGACCCACGTCGTCGACGGGCGGCTGCTCCGCACCTCCCGGGGCGGGGTCGTGTCCGGGGCACCGGCGGTGCTCGAGGACGTGGGTGACCTCGGCGAGGGGCTGCTGGCGCTGCACCAGGCCACCGGCGCTGCGCGGTGGCTCGCCGAGGCGACCGACCTCCTCGACGACGCGATGGAGCGGTTCGTCGACGCCGACGGTTCCGTGCACGACACGGCGGCGGATGCTCCCCCGCTCTTCGCCCGGCCCGCGAACCGCAGCGACAACGCCGAGCCATGCGGCGCCTCGGCCCTCGCGGGTGCCCTGCTGACCGCGGCCGCCCTGACGGGCAGCACCCACCACCGGACGGCGGCGGAGTCGGTACTCGCCGCGTGTGGCTCCGTGGCGGAGGCCGAGCCCAGGTTCGCCGGGTGGACCCTCGCCGTGGCCGAGGCGATGGCTGCCGGTCCCCTGCAGGTGGCGGTCGTCGGCCCGGACCCGGAGCCGCTGCTCGAGGTCGTCCACACGAGCACCTCACCCGGGCTCGTGCACGTGGTCGGGGAGCCGGACGCCCCGGGGGTACCACTGCTGGCGGACCGACCGGTCGTCGACGGCCGGGCCTCGGCGTACGTGTGCCGTGGGTTCGTGTGCGACCGGCCGGCGACCGACCCCGCCGGACTCCGCGAGGCCCTCGGCAGGTAGGGGCCCGCCCCCGGCGCGGGGGTGCGGCCGGCGCCGGGGGCGGCCCACGAACACCGGGAGGCACAGAGGGAAGGCAGTCCGGGGGTGCACCCGGCCGCCGCCTTCCTGGTGTCCGCCAACCCCGGCACGTCTCCCGAAGGACGCCGTGCCAGAGTCGGACGGACCGATGCGTGGAGGCACCGGCCCGTCGGGTCAGGTGAGCGACAACCGTCCCGGCATGCGACCGGAACGGCGCGCAGGGTGGTGGTGACGAGTGTCGGGGCCGGCGCCGTGGACCGAGCGCGGGCAGTGAGCGGATGGGGCGGACCGGTTCATGGTCCAGGGGTCGTCATGCTCGGGCGAGGTGGGCACATGAGCGTGTGCACACCCTTCGCGTCGCGTGAGCGAGGGCGACGACGGAGGAACCTGGCCCCAGGCCCCTCCGACCTCCCGAGGTCGAGACATGACTCTGCCAATGATGTCGCGCCGGAGGTCCCCTGCTGAACGACCGGCTGAACGGGGACGACAGTAGCAGCGCTTCGGCTCCGACGACAGGCCCGGACCAGGGTTCTGTCAGGAGATCCCTCCGGAGGCGGACGTGACCGTCGCCCGGGCGTCGTCAGTGCCCGAGCAGCCGGTACCCCGGGTCACGCTCGGCGAGCAGCCGTGCGGCGCGGCCGGGGTCCACCCATGCCGCGGTTGCCCACACGTCCGCCCAGGTGAGGTCGGGTCCGATGACGGTCGCCGACCCCGGGCGGACGACGGCGCAGCGCGTTCGCGGGTCGACGACGTGCCCGCCGCGCGCCGACGAACCCGACGTCGCGACGGCCCCGCGGCGGACCGGGACGACATCGACGACGTGCCCCGCCCGCGCCGGGTCCTCGACGCCGATGCGCCAGGTCGGCTCGTCGCCGGTGAGCCCCGAACCCGCGCCGACGACGACGTCGCCGCCGGCGCCGAGGGCGTAGGCGATGTCCGGGAGGACGTCGAGGTGCGCCGCCGCCCCGGCCAGGGCCCATCCCTTGACGAGCCCTGTCGGGTCGAAGACCGCGCGTCCGTGCCGACGGGACCGCCAGGCGCTGAACAGCCCGTCGGTGCGCTCCTCCGCCTCGAGGCACAGCAGCGTGACATCGCCGAGCCACGCGTGGACCTCGTCGGTCTCGCCGTGCTGCAGACGCAGGAGGTCGCTGTCCGCCCGCCACGTCGAGAACACGGCGTCCGCACGGCGCAGGTGGGCGAACACGCGCGCCACGGCCGCACCGATGTCGGGCCGGTCCGGGTCGGGCGTCCTGACGTGGACGCTCACCGCGGTGCCCATGAGGTGCTCGACCCAGGCCCGCCGGGCGAGGGCCGGCGGCTCGGGCTCCGGGCGGCGCCGCACGGGGATCTCGAGGGTGCTCACAGGTTCGCCTGGTCGATCGCGGACTGGAGGGACCGGACGTACCCGTCGGAGGTGAACGTCGCACCGGAGACCATGTCGATGTCCGCGCTCTGCGTCCGGACCGCCTCCTCGTTGAGGATCGGCACGGCGTAGGAGTTGATCTGCTGGTCGTGGTGGTCGTTCCACGGCACCTGGGTGACGACCGACTCGGTGATCTTCCCGCCGGACACGGTGATCTCGACCTGCACCGGCCCGTACCGGGTCTGCACGGCGTCACCGGTGTAGGTGCCCTCCGCGCCGCTCGTGGGGTCCGGGGTCGTCGGCTCGGGGGTCGGTGTGGCGGAGCCGGTGCTCGATCCCGGGCCGTCCTCGGTCGAGCCGTTGACGGTGGGGTCGGCCACGGCGACCGCGCTCGACCCGACCCCCGATCCCGTCGACGTGTGGTAGCTGAAGAGCAGCACGAGCGCCGAGACCGTGCTGAGCATCCAGGTGGTGATCCGTCGCATCGTGGGTCCTTCTCGGTTGCAGGGGTTCTCAGGAGGCGAAGCGCTCGAGGTGGACGGCGTCGGCCGGGGCTCCGGCCTCCCGCACGGCGGCGTGCGCGGCGGTCAGCCAGCCGTCGCCGCCGCAGAGGTAGACGTCGTGCTCGGCGATGTCGGGGACCACCTCGCGCAGCGCCTCGGCATCCGAGAGGTGCGCGGCCTGGCGCGGGAGCCAGCTGGCCCGCCCGGGGACGCGCGGTCCTTCCACCTGCACGTACCGGGCGCCACGGGCGGCGGCCAGCGCGCGGATCTCGTCGGCCAGCACGGCCGCCTCCCGGGTGCGCACCCGGTGCACGACGGTCACGTCCCCCGGCTGCTGCGGAAGCTCCTCGAGCAGGGCGCGCAGCGGCGTGACGCCGATACCCGACCCCATGAGCAGCACCTTGCGCCGGGTCCGCACCCCGCCGTGGAGCCGCCCGTACGGTCCCTCGACGAGCACCCGGGTGCCGGGCCGCAGGGTGGCGAGGCGGGCGGATCCGTCGCCCACGTGGGCCGCGGTGATCCGCAGGGTCCGCCCGTCCGGGGCGGCGGAGACCGAGTAGGGATGGGCCCGGGACCAGCCCGGACCGTCGAGGAAGCGCCACTGGAGGAACTGCCCCGCCCGGACCCGCAGGTGGCGCACGCCGTCGCCACCGACGGTCACGGTCGTGGCCCCGGGGCCTTCGGGCCGGACGTCGAGCACGCGGATCGGCGAGCGCAAAGACCGCCACAGCGGCACCCCCACCCGGAAGGCGAGCACGGCCGCCGCGGTGACGCCCCACAGACCCCACCAGAAGACGGTGGCGGGGGTCGAGTCGAGGAAGTCGGCGCCGGTCCACAGCTGGTGGGGCAGGACGAGCCCGGCACCCACGTAGCCGTAGAGGTGGATGAGATGCCACGACTCGTAGCGCAGCCGGCGCCGGGCGCGCCTGACCGAGGTGACGACGACCATGACCAGGGCCGTGGTCCCGGCCCACGCGAGGAGCATCCCGGGGTAGCCGACGACGAAGTCCCAGGTCGTGCCCCAGAGGCCGAGCGGCCCCGAGGCGGCGTAACCGAGGGTGATGAGGACGATGTGGCCGAGCAGCAGCGAGAAGGACGTGAACCCGACGAGCCGGTGCACCCGGGCGAGCTCGTCCTGGCCCCAGGCCTGCTCGACCCACGGCACCCGGGCCATGAGGATCACCTGGAGCAGGAGCAGCGCCGAGGCGACGAGCCCGGTGAGGCGGCCCGTCGAGGTCAGCGCGCCGGCGAGCGAGCCGAGGTCCTGCACCCCTCCCCCGGCGACCCAGAGCGCACCGACCCCGAGCACCACGGCCCAGCCGAGGGTGCCCGTCGCGTCGCGCCACCAGCGCGGCACCGGACCGTTCGGGCGCGGTGCTGGACCGGCGTGCCGACCCCGGGCGGGGGCGCCGTCGGCGGTCACGGTGCTCGTCGTCATACACGTGACGGTGCCGACGGTTCCTGTGCGGTGGCTGTGGCGTTCGTCGGAGGCCCCCATGAGCGTCCAACGGCACTCTTCCGCGGCGCGCCGACCCGGATGCGCCGGTCCGCCGGCACCGGGTACGGGAGGATGTCCGGGTGAGTGCGACGCCGCCCCCGCCCGTCGACGTGCGTCCACCTGGGGTCTCCACCGACCGCGCGGAGATGTTCCGGGCCCGCCTCGAGCGGTGGTGGCCCGACCTCCACGACGGTCTCGCCGTCCTCTACGGCACCGAGCGCGCCGGCGTCGTCGGACTCGAGCTCGTCAGGCTCGCGGCGCGCTCCTTCGCCCGCCGTTCCGAGCGGCTGCACCGCCGGGACCTCGACCGGATGCTCCGCCCGGACTGGCTCCAGGACCCCGCGACGGTCGGCTACGCGGCCTACACGGAGCGATTCGCGGGGGACCTGCGCGGCGTCGCGGAGCGCATCCCCTACCTCGAGGAGCTCGGGGTCCGCTACCTGCACCTCATGCCGCTGCTGCGGCCCCGCGACGGCGACAACGACGGCGGGTACGCGGTCGCCGACTACCGGCAGGTCCGGCCCGACCTCGGCTCCATGGACGACCTCGAGACCCTCGCCGAGGAGCTGCACGACGCCGGGATCAGCCTCGTCCTCGACCTCGTCCTCAACCACGTCGCGCGCGAGCACGAGTGGGCGGCCAGGGCACGCGGTGGTCACCACCGGTACCGCTCCTACTTCCACGTGTTCGCCGACCGGCGTCTGCCCGACGCCTACGAGCGCACCCTGCCCGAGGTGTTCCCCGACTTCGCACCGGGCAGCTTCACCTGGGACGACGACCTCCGTGGGTGGGTGTGGACGACCTTCAACTCCTGGCAGTGGGACGTCAACTGGGGCAACCCGGACGTCCTCGTCGAGTACGCCGACGTCGTCCTCGCCCTGGCCAACAAGGGCGTGGACGTGCTCCGCCTCGACGCCATCGCGTTCATGTGGAAGCGGCTCGGCACCGACTGCCAGGGCCAGCCGGAGGTGCACGCCATCACCCAGGTCCTGCGGGCCGTCACCCGGGTCACGTGTCCGGCCGTGGCGTTCAAGGCCGAGGCGATCGTCGCGCCCAGCAAGCTCCTGGCCTACCTCGGGGAGGGGCCGTTCACCGGCAAGGTCAGCGACCTCGCGTACCACAACGGCCTCATGGTGCAGGTGTGGTCGATGCTCGCGACGCGCGACGTCCGGCTCGCGGTGCAGGCGCTCGGGTCGCTGCCGCCGAAGCCGGTGTCGGCGACCTGGGTCACCTACCTGCGCTGCCACGACGACATCGGATGGGCCGTCATGGACGAGGACGCCGAGGCCGTGGGGCTCACCGGGCCGGGGCACCGCCAGTTCCTCGCCGACTGGTACTCCGGCGACTTCTGGGGGTCCCCGGCCCGGGGGCTCGTCTTCCAGTTCAACCCCGAGACCGGCGACCGACGCACGTCCGGCACGGCAGCCTCGCTCGTCGGGCTGCAGAGCGCCGAGTCACCCGCGGAGACCCGGTTGGCGCTCGCGGCGCTGCGGCTCGCGCACGCCGTGGTCCTGGGCTGGGGCGGCGTCCCGGTGCTGTGGAGCGGCGACGAGCTCGGCCTGCCGAACGACCCCGACTGGGCCGACGAGCCCGGGCACGAGGGCGACAACCGATGGGCGCACCGGCCGCGGCTCGACACCGGGATGACGCAGGCCCGGCTCGACCGGACATCCGTCCCGGGGCGAGCGTTCTCCGACCTCGTGTCGCTCGTGCGGGCGCGGGCGGGTCTGCCGCACCTGCACGCGTCGGTCGAGACGACGCTGGGTCCGGTGGACGACCCGGGAGTGCTCGTCACGCTGCGCGACCACCCGCTCGGCCGGTTCGCCGGCGTGTACAACGTGACCCCCGAGGCGCGGCGGCTGCCTGGGTGGCGCGTCCACGAGCTCGGGCTCGCCGACGCGGTGGACGCGCTGAGCGGCGACTCCGTGACGTACGACGACGACGGCGACGTCCACCTCCCGCCCTACGCCGTCCTCTGGCTCACCATCCCCTGACGCCACCACCCTCCCCCCGCCCCTTCTCGCGAACGGGGGGGGGGGAGGCCCCCGGGGCGGGGCGGGGTGGGCGCGCGGGGGGGGGGGGGGGGG
>NZ_JAFDVE010000017.1 GCF_016888005.1 Phycicoccus sp. CSK15P-2
CGGCCCGCGTGTGTCTCACCCCGCCCGCCGGGGGGGGGGTACACACCCACGGTGCGCGGAGGCCGTGGTGCACCTGGGCCATGACGTCGGCCTCGTGGAGGCGCAGCGCGAGGAGGTCGAAGCGCAGCACCCTGTCGCCGCCGAGCGTGACGGCGTTCTGCCGGAGGTTGTCCATCGTCAGGGCGAGCCCTGAGCGGTGTCCCGACCCGTCGACCTCGACGACGAGCCGCGCCCGGTCCCAGCGCACGTCGAGGTAGATCCGCCCACGCGGCCCGCGCCGGACGACCTGGCGGCTCGGCTCAGGGACGTCGTGCCGCCGGCACATCGCCGCGAAGTCGAGCTCTCCGAGCGAGTGGGCTCCGTCGGCGATGTCCCGGGCGACCTGCCGGACGAAGGGACGACGGCCGCGGATGCGGACGGCCCGCACCGCCCTGAGCAGCTGCGGACCTGTGACGAGGCGCTGCTGCACCACCATCGCGAGGACGAGCGCTGCCTGCCGGTCGCTGGCCGCCCATCCGGCGGCACGCACGGCGGCCACATCCGGCCGGGTCCGGGGCGGCTCGGCCCCGCGACACAGCTCCTCCGGCCGGCGGGTGACTCGGTGCACCTCGACGCCGTCGGGTCGCGGGCATCGGGCGTTACGCGTGACGGACACGTGCACGGCCGACTCGTCGAACCCGACGAGGCCGGCGGCCTGCAGGCTGGTCACGCCGTCGAGCACCGCCACCCGGCGGCCGACCTCCCACACCGCACGCCGGCGGAGGGCATCCTCACCGAGGGGCCCGCGGTGCACGGCCACCGTGTGTCGTCCGACCTCGAGCCACCGGGAGTCGGCGACGGCCCGGGCGACCGCGCCGCCGGACACCCCGAGCGCGGCGAGCCGTTGGCGCGACAGCACGCCGCCGAGGGCGTCGCCCTCCGCCTCGACCGCACGTCGCGTCTCCCGATCCACCTGCCCATCGTGTCGAGAAGTGCCGAGACGCCCGGAGCGTCATCCACAGCCTCGGGGGGGGGGGGGGGGGGGGGCGGCGGCGGGGGGGGGGGGGTGGCCCCGCAAGCGGGCGGGGGGGGGGCGCCAAACCCCCACCCCCCCTACGGTGTGTCACCCCGCCGCGGATCCGGCGGCGTGTTCACACACGTTCGCGGCTCAGGAGGGGGCGTTCCAGGCGTCGACGATGTCGAGGACGTCGAGCAGCTCGTGGGCACGCGCGTCCGGCACGGCCGTGACGTCGACCTTCTGCGTCGCCGGGATGTCCGAGTGCGGGATCCACACCGCCCGCATCCCCACCTGCTGCGGGCCGTGCACGTCCTCGAACATCCGGTCGCCGACGTACACCGCGTGCTCCGGCTCGACCCCCACGGCGGCGCACGCCGCCCGGAACACCGACGGATGCGGCTTCACGTGGTCGAGCTCGCTCGAGTAGAGGTCGGCATCGAGGAGGTCGAGCACGCCGTCGCGCTCGAAGATGCCGCGATGGTACTCGCGGTTCCAGATCGTGTTGGACAGCACGCCGACCCGGATGCCGCGCTCGCGCAGGCCCTCCCAGAGCGGACGCACCTGCGGGTCGGTGTGCGTGTGCGGCTCCCAGAAGCCCCGGTAGGCCGCGAGCGCGAGGTGGTGTCGGTCGTGCTCGGCGTCGACCCCGGCGGCGTCGAGGATGCGTTCGAGCGAGGCCGACGAGTGCTCGGCCTGGCCGCGGCGCCAGGCGGCCGCCTCGACCTCGAGGATGCGTTCCGCGAGCCGGTGCGCGGCGTCGAGGTCCTCCGGAGGCACGTCCGGGGAGTCGACCGGCAGGCCGTGCACCTCGCGCGCGAAGACCCTCCACTGCTCGGGCAGGTCGACGTCGTGCCACGGGGTGAGCGTCCCGCCCCAGTCGAAGACGACGGCCTCGACCGGGCGCCCGACGGGGCTCACGACCGGCCGATCTCGCGGAGGACCTCGGCGAGCGCGTCCGTGCTCGCGACCTCGCGCTTCTCGCCGGACCGGCGGTCGCGGACCTCGACGGTCCCCTCGGCCAGCCCGCGCCCCACGACGACGATCGTCGGGACACCGATGAGCTCGGCGTCCTTGAACTTCACCCCGGGGCTGGCCTGCTTGCGGTCGTCGAAGAGCACCTCGACACCCTCGGCCTCCAGGCCCCGGGTCAGCTCCTCACCGAACTGGAAGACGGCCGGGTCCTTGCCGGTGGCGACGACGTGGACGTCCGCGGGCGCGAGCTCGCGAGGCCAGACGAGACCCAGCTCGTCGTGGTTGCCCTCGGCGACGCAGGCGACGGCGCGCGAGACGCCGACGCCGTACGAGCCCATGACGACGGTGCGCAGCTTGCCGTGCTCGTCGAGCACCTTGAGGTCGAGCGCCTCGGCGTACTTCGTCCCGAGCTGGAAGACGTGTCCCATCTCGATGCCGCGGGCCGACTCCAGCGCGTGCCCGCACGAGGGGCAGGCGTCGCCCGGGCGGACCTCGGCGGCCTCGATCGTGCCGTCGGCGGTGAAGTCGCGCCCGGCGACGAGGTCGAGGACGTGCCGCCCGTGCTCGTCGGCGCCGGTGACCCACGCCGTGCCGTCGACGACCCGCGGGTCGAGCAGGTAGCGGATGCCGGACACCTTCTCGGAACCGAGCACACCGGGGCCGATGTACCCCTTCGCCAGCGTGGGGTTGGCCGCGAAGTCCTTCTCGTCGAAGGCCTCGACGACGGCCGGCTCCACCTGCGCTCCCAGCCGCTTCTCGTCGACCTCGCGGTCACCGGGCAGCCCGATGGCCAGTGGCTCGCGGGTGCCGTCCGGGTGGGCGAGGACGACGACGACGTTCTTCAGCGTGTCCGCGGCGGTCCACGCGCGCCCGTCGCCGCGCGGGAAGGCATCCTCGAGGTGCGCGACGAGGGTCTCGATGGTCGGGGTGTCGGGGGTGTCCTCGACGTGCGCCGCCGGCAGCCCGGACGCGTCGACGGCGTCGGGCACCGGCACCCGGACGGCCTCGACGTTCGCGGCATACCCGCAGGACGCGCACCGCACGTAGGTGTCCTCGCCGTTCTCGGCGGTGGCGAGGAACTCCTCCGACTTCGAGCCACCCATCGCCCCGGCCATCGCCTGGACGATGACGTAGTGGAAGCCGAGCCGGTCGAAGATCCGGACGTAGGCGTCCCGGTGCAGCTGGTAGCTCTTGTCGAGCCCGGCCTCGTCGATGTCGAAGGAGTAGCTGTCCTTCATGACGAACTCGCGCCCGCGCAGGATGCCGGCGCGCGGCCGCGCCTCGTCGCGGTACTTCGTCTGGATCTGGTAGATCGCGAGCGGCAGGTCCTTGTACGACGAGTACATGTCCTTGACGGCGAGGGTGAACATCTCCTCGTGCGTCGGCCCGAGCAGGTAGTCGTCGTCGCGGCGGTCCGTGAGCCGGAAGATGTTGTCGCCGTACTCGACCCACCGTCCGCTCGCCTCGTAGGGCTCCCGGGGCAGCAGCGCCGGGAAGAGGAGCTCCTGGGCGCCGATGGCGTCCATCTCCTCGCGGACGACCGTCTCGACCCGTCTCAGCACCTTCAGTCCGAGCGGCAGCCACGTGTAGATGCCCGGGCTCACCCGCCGGACGTAGCCGGCCCGGACGAGCAGCCGGTGGCTCGGGACCTCCGCGTCCGCCGGGTTCTCGCGAAGGGTTCGCAGGAACAGGGACGACATGCGCATGGCCACGGAGGGGCTCCTCGGAGAGCGTTGGGGTCTGGCCGGGTCAGGATATCCAGCGTGTCCCGCCCTGCCCTGCCGCGGGCACCCCCGCGCGGCCGGGGGCGGGAGGGACCGGGGGCCGCGCCGGCGTGGGCATTTTGTTCTCCGGTCGAACGAATGGCTGGGCGTGGGTACGCTGACCGCCATGTCGACGCCGACGGGGTCCCCCGCCACCAGTGGCCGGATCGCCCGTGGGCGACGACACGAGGAGGCCGCCCGGCAGTCGACTCTGCGAGAGCACAACCTCGCACTCGTCCTCGACCGCATCGTCGGCGCCCACGCCGTCGGGTCCCCGGCACCACGCGCGTCGATCGCCGCGGAGGTGGGCCTGGCCCGGGCCACGGTGTCGGACCTCGTCGACCGGCTGATCGGCGCCCGCCTCGTCACCGAGCTCGCCCCCCGCGCCGGCGAGCGCGCCGGCCGTCCGGGCGTCCCGCTCGCGCCGGCCCCGAGGTCCGTCGTGGGGCTCGGCCTCTCGGTCGGGGTCGACCACCTCGCCGCCGTGGTCGTCGACCTCTCCGGCATCACGGTCTCCGAGCGCGTCGTCGAGGTCGACCTGCGCGGCAGCGACCCCGACCCCACCCTCGCCCGCCTCGCCGACCTCGCGGCCGACACCTGCCGGGCGGTGACGTCCCAGGGGATGCGTGTCGCCGGCGCCTGCGTGTCCCTCCCGGGCCTGGTGAGCCGCGAGACCGCGACGCTGCGCTACGCACCCAACCTGAACTGGCACGACCTCGCCGTCGACGCCGCGCTGCGCACCCACCCCGACCTGGCCACCCTCCCGGTCACCGCGGCGAACGACGCCGACCTGGCGGCTCGCACCGAGGTCGGCGAGCGCACCCGCAGGTTCGGCGTCCCCGCCGAGGAGCAGAACTTCCTCCTGCTCTTCGGCGCGGTCGGGATCGGCGCCTCGATGGTCCTCGCGGGGCGGGTCTTCCAGGGCATGCACGGGTGGGGTGGCGAGATCGGGCACGTCGTCGTCGACCCCGCGGGTCGGGAGTGCCCCTGCGGCGCGCGCGGATGCCTCGAGCCGTACGCCGGCCGCGACGCGATGGTCCGTGGGGCGGGGTTACCGGCCGGGTCCGGCTCGGCCGTCCTCGACCGGCTCGCCGCGGCGTCGACGACCGCGGGGCCCGCCGCGGAGACCGTCGCCGCCGCTGGGCGCGCCCTCGGACAGGCCGCGGCGACGGTGGTCAACGTCGTGGACGTCGACGAGGTCGTCCTCGGCGGGGTGTACAGCGCGCTGCACGACACCCTGGCCCCGCACGTGCTCACCGAGCTCGAGCAGCGGGCCGTGATCGCCCGCTGGGCGCGGATCCGGGTCAGCTCGTCGACCGGCGCGGCCGGAGGCTCGGCACGGGGTGCCGCCCTCAGCGTCCTGGACGACGTCGTCGCCGACCCCAGCGCCTGGCTCGCCCCCGCAGGTTGAGCCCGGGTTACCGGATTGTTACGCCGAGATGGCGTGTGGGATCTTGCGTGACAACGGTGTCCGCAATATGTTCGGCCATAGAACTATTGGCGTCGACCGCGCACCCGGCGATCGGCGCCGATGTGTGATCCGACAGGGGCAGCCCCTCAACGACGAGGACAGTGATGAGCGACGACGCACCCGCCCGCACCGGGAAGAGCAGCGCCTCCGGTGACGTCATCCTCGAGATGCGCCACATCACCAAGGAGTTCCCCGGCGTCAAGGCCCTCGACGAGGTCGACATGGTGGTCCGGCGCGGCGAGATCCACGCCATCTGCGGTGAGAACGGTGCCGGCAAGTCGACCCTCATGAAGGTCCTGTCGGGCCTCTACCCCCTCGGGAGCTACGAGGGCGAGATCCACTTCGAGGGCGAGCTGGCGCGGTTCCACACGATCCGCGACAGCGAGCACAGCGGCATCGTCATCATCCACCAGGAGCTCGCGCTCATCCCCGAGCTCTCGATCGCCGAGAACATCTTCCTCGGCAACGAGCAGACCCACCGCGGGTCCATCGACTGGGTGACGACCCGGGCCAAGGCCGCCCAGCTCCTCGAGCGTGTCGGCCTGCACGAGGACCCGACGACGAGGATCAAGGACATCGGCGTCGGCAAGCAGCAGCTCGTCGAGATCGCCAAGGCGCTCTCCAAGGACGTCAGGCTGCTCATCCTCGACGAGCCCACTGCCGCGCTCAACGAGTCGGACTCCCAGCACCTGCTGGAGATCATGTCCGGCCTGCGTCAGGACGGCGTCACCTGCATCATGATCAGCCACAAGCTGAACGAGATCGAGCAGATCTCCGACGCCATCACGATCATCCGCGACGGGCGCACCATCGAGACGCTGCGGGTGCACGAGGACGGTGTCGACGAGAACCGCATCATCCGGGGGATGGTCGGGCGCGACCTCGGCTCCCGCTTCCCCGAGCACACCCCGGACATCGGCGAGGTCTTCTTCGAGGTCAAGGACTGGCGGGTACAGCATCCGGTCCGGGCCGACCGGCTCGTGTGCAAGGACGCGAGCTTCTTCGTCCGTCGCGGCGAGATCGTCGGTTTCGCCGGTCTCATGGGCGCGGGCCGCACCGAGCTCATGCGCAGCGTCTTCGGCCGCTCCTACGGGAACCTCCTCGGGGGCACGATCGTCAAGGACGGCCAGGAGCTCCGCCTGGGCCACGTGCGCGACGCCATCGACGCCGGCCTCGCCTACGTCACCGAGGACCGCAAGTCGCTCGGCCTGAACCTCCTCGACGACATCAAGACGACCACCGTCTCGGCCAAGCTCTCCCGGATCACCGAGGGCCTCGTCGTCAACGAGGCGCTCGAGTTCCGCTACGCGGAGCAGTACCGCAAGGAGCTGCGGACCAAGACCCCGGACGTCGAGGAGGGCGTCGCCAAGCTGTCCGGCGGCAACCAGCAGAAGGTCGTGCTCGCCAAGTGGCTCTTCACCGAGCCCGACCTCCTCATTCTCGACGAGCCCACGCGCGGCATCGACGTCGGTGCGAAGTTCGAGATCTACGGGATCATCCAGCGGCTGGCGTCCGAGGGGAAGGGCGTCATCGTCGTCTCCTCCGAGCTGCCCGAGCTGCTCGGCCTCTCGGACCGCATCTACACGATCTGCGAGGGCGAGATCACCGGCTGCCTCGACAAGGGCGAGGCCAACCAGGAGTCGCTGATGCGCCTCATGACCACGACCACGAACGGCCGGTCGGAGACCCCGGCCGCTTCCTGACCCTCCCCACCCAGACAGAGGACATCCATGAACGTCGTCCGCAAGATCTTCGGGGGTGACACCCGCCAGCTCGGGATGGTGCTCGCGCTCGTCGCTCTCATCGTCTTCTTCCAGTGGAAGACCGGCGGGCTCACCCTGAAGCCCGACAACGTCAACAACATCATCCAGGGCAACGCCTACATCCTCGTCCTCGCGATCGGGATGGTCCTGGTCATCATCGCCGGGCACATCGACCTCTCCGTCGGGTCGATATCGGCCTTCGTCGGCATCGTCGTCGCCATCGCCATCCGCGACTGGGGCATCCCCTGGCCGCTCGGCATCCTGCTGGGACTGGCACTCGGTGTCCTCGTGGGCATCTGGCAGGGCTTCTGGGTCGCCCGGGTCGGCATCCCCGCCTTCATCGTGACCCTGGCGGGCATGCTGCTCTTCCGCGGTGCCAACCAGTACGTCGGCCAGTCGACCACCGTCCCGGTGCCCACGGGCTTCCGCGTCATCGGCTCCGGGGCGCTCCCCGAGGTCGGCCCGTCCACCGGCTACAACAACCTCACCGTGCTCCTCGGCATCGTCGGCTGCGCGGCCATCGTCGTGGGCTCGCTGCGCTCCCGTACGCGCCTCACCAAGATCGGCGCACACGTCGAGGAGTCCTGGGTCATGTGGACCCGGCTGGCTCTCATCTGCGCCGCCATCATGGGCGCGATGATGCTCATCGCCTCCGGGCGCAGGGGCTTCCCGGTCTCCGGGCTCATCCTCGTCGTCCTCGTCCTCGTCTACGGCTTCGTCGCGAGCAAGACGATCCTCGGCCGACACATCTACGCCGTCGGCGGCAACCGGCACGCGGCCGAGCTGTCCGGCGTCAAGAGCCGGGCCATCAACTTCTTCGTCATCGCGAACATGTCCACCCTGGCGGCCCTCGCCGGGATGATGTTCGTCGCCCGCTCCACCGCCTCCGGCCCGTTCGACGGTGTCGGCTGGGAGCTCGACGCCATCGCCGCGGTCTTCATCGGCGGCGCGGCCGTCACCGGCGGCGTCGGGACGGTCGTCGGGTCCATCGTCGGCGGTCTCGTCATGGCGGTTCTCAACAACGGCCTCCAGCTCGAGGGCGTCGGTGCGGACAAGACGCAGATGATCAAGGGCCTCGTGCTCCTCATCGCCGTCGCGTTCGACGTCTACAACAAGTCGCAGGGCAAGCCGTCGATCACCGCACTCCTCCTGCGCAACGTCCGCGGTGGGGGCGGCAGCGACGACGGCAAGGCCCAGGCCGAGTCCCACCTCGACGAGCAGAACCCGGCGGAGGCGGAGACCCGCTCCACGTCCGCGACCGTCGGCGAGGACCGCTAGCCACCACCTCCGGGCGGCAGCCAGTCGTCCGACCCACCCAGAACCCCCGCGTCCACAGGACGCGCGAGTAGAAAGAGATGCACATGCGTCACATCACCAAGGCCCTCGCGATCACCGCGGTCGCCGGGCTCGCCCTCACCGGCTGCGGCCGGTCCGACTCGACCCAGGACGCCGCGGAGGCCGGCGACGACGCTGCGGCGAGCGGCTTCGACGCCAGCGCCGTGATCGGCGTCTCGCTGCCGCAGAAGACCTCCGAGAACTGGGTCCTCGCCGAGAACCTGTTCAACGACGGGCTGACCGAGGCCGGCTTCCAGGGCGATGTCCAGTTCGCCAACGGCGGCGTCGCCGAGCAGCAGAACCAGATCCAGGCCATGGTGACCAAGGGCGCCAAGGTCATCGTCGTCGGAGCCATCGACGGCTCGCAGCTGGGCACCCAGCTCGCGGCCGCCAAGGAGTCCGGCGCCACCGTCATCGCCTACGACCGGTTGCTGACCAACACCGAGGACGTCGATTACTACGTCGCGTTCGACAACTTCAAGGTCGGCGAGCTGCAGGGCCAGGCCCTCCTCGAGGGCATGGAGGCCAAGAAGAAGAACGGCCCGTACAACATCGAGATCTTCGCCGGCTCGCCCGACGACAACAACGCCAAGGTCTTCTTCGACGGCGCGATGAGCGTCCTGCAGCCG
Organism: Phycicoccus sp. CSK15P-2; assembly: GCF_016888005.1. GTDB lineage: Bacteria > Actinomycetota > Actinomycetes > Actinomycetales > Dermatophilaceae > Phycicoccus. The sequence continues at coordinate 8,931 of NZ_JAFDVE010000017.1, forward strand.
AAGATCGACGACGGCACCCTGAAGGTCGTCTCCGGGCAGACCTCGTTCGAGCAGGCCGTCACCCAGGGCTGGAAGGCCGAGAACGCCCAGAAGCGGATGGACACCCTCATCGCGGGCAGCTACTCGGGCAAGACGGCGATCGACGGCGTCCTGTCCCCGAACGACACCCTCGCGCGGGCGATCATCACGTCGGTCAAGCAGGCCGGCAAGGACATCCCGGTCGTCACCGGCCAGGACTCCGAGGTCGAGTCGGTCAAGTCGATCATGGCCGGTGAGCAGTACTCGACGATCAACAAGGACACCCGCAACCTCGTCGAGGAGACCATCAAGATGGTCCAGTCCCTCCAGAAGGGCGAGGAGCCGACGGTCAACGACACCGACTCCTACGACAACGGCGTCAAGACCGTCCCGGCCAACCTCCTCGAGCCGGTCATCGTGACCAAGGAGAACGCCGCCGAGGCCTACGCCGGCAACGAGACCCTCGAGCCGCTCACCCAGTGAGCCGCTCGGCCCGAGGGTCGACCCACGAGGGGCCCGTCCGCACTGCGGGCGGGCCCCTCGCTCGTCCGGTCAGCCGCCGACCACGCTCTGCCCGAGGACGAGCATTCCCATGACGAGGACGAACCACCCGAAGCCCTTGCGCAGCCCCTCGTGCGGGACACGGCGAGCGAGAAGGCCGCCGAGGACGCTGCCGACGACCGCTGTCGCCGTGACCGCGAGTGCCAGCCGGCCGTCGATGCTCACCGACGACAGGTAGCCGACGAGGCCGGCGAAGGACTTCATCGCGACGACGAGCAGCGACGTACCGACCGCCACCGGCATCGGGAGGCCACCGAGCAGGACGAGGGCGGGCACGACGAGGAAGCCGCCACCGGCGCCCACGACGCCGGTGACCAGGCCCACGACGACCCCCTCGACGAGCACGAGCGCGACGGGGAGGTCCCGCCCCTCGCCACCGGCCGGCTCGGTGCTGCGCCCCCGGATCATCGCGACCGCGGTGGCGAGCATCATGACGGCGAACCCCACGAGCAGCACGGAGCCCGGGACGAACGCGGCGAGCCGTCCGCCGGCGTAGGCCCCGACCATGGCCGCCGCCCCGAAGACGAGACCCGTCCGCCACCGGACGGTCCCCGCGCGAGCGTGGGTGACGAGCGCCGCGACACTCGTCGCGCCGACGACGAGCAGGGACGTCGCGATGGCCTCCTTCGCGGACTGTCCTGCGACGTAGACCAGCAGCGGCACGGTGAGGATGGACCCCCCTCCGCCGAGCAGGCCGAGTGACGCACCGACGAGCACCGCGAGCGTGAGAGTCAGCCAGAGCACACCTCAATATACCCCCATGGGTATGTCAGAGCAGCACGGTGGCGAACTCTCCGACCTCGCGGAACCCGAGCCGGTCGTAGGTAGCCCGGGCCGCGGCGTTGAAGTCGTTGACGTAGAGGCTGACCACCGGGGCGTCGCCGGCCATCATCTGCTCCAGCACCGCGGCGAGCATCGGTACCGCCAGCCCCTGTCGGCGCAGCCGCGGCGTGACCCAGACCCCCTGGAGCTGGGCGCACCCCTGGGCCAGGCTGCCGATGTCCGTCTTGAAGATGACCTCGCCGTCCTCGACGACGACGAAGGTGTGCCCTCGTGCCACGAGACCCGCCAGTGACGCCCGGTACCCGCGGCTCGACCCGCGGTAGGGCGGGTACCCGATCTCCGCCGTGAACATGTGCTCGGCGGCGGGCAGGACGAGGTCGACCTCGTCGGGGCGCGCGGGCCGCACCCGTGGGTCGGGCTCGACCCCGAGGGCCGACGGCGGCAGGTCGGCGACGAGAAGCGGCTGGTGCGCCCGCATCGCACGTGCCGGCCCCCACGAGGGCTCGAGGTGGCGCCACAGGCCGATGACCTCCTCCCGTGGGCCGAACACCGACGCACACCGGCCGCGCCACCGGCGCAGCCGCTCGGCGAAGAGCGGACGGTCGTCCTCGGTGGTCCCGACGGGGACGACGTTCGCACTGGCCCAGCACAGGGAGTCGAGCCGCCCCTCGACGCGGTGGCCGAGGACCGAGGACAGCGACCCCGCCCGGGCGCTCTCGACCACCCGCGCGGCGACGAACACGCTCGCGGGGAGGTCCTGGTCGCACACCTCGAGCGCGGCGTCGCGGTCGTCGAGCGACAGCGGCCGGACCGGGGAGCGGGTGCGCAGCACGAGGCCAGCCTAGGGCCGCGGGGGCGGCGCCACTGCCGGCTCCACCGTGCCGGGCCGCCGGACCACGACGGCGGCAGAGCGCCGCGGTCAGCCGACGGTGACGGAGGGGGCTCCCGCGGTGGTCTCGTGTTCCGGCTCGCCCATCTCCTCGGCGATGCGCATCGCCTCCTCGATGAGGGTCTCCACGATGTCCTTCTCGGGGACGGTCTTGATGACCTCGCCCTTCACGAAGATCTGCCCCTTGCCGTTGCCGGAGGCCACGCCGAGGTCGGCCTCGCGGGCCTCGCCCGGGCCGTTGACCACACAGCCCATGACGGCGACCCGCAGCGGCACGGTCATCCCCTCGAGCCCGGCCGTGACCTCGTCCGCGAGCTTGTAGACGTCGACCTGGGCCCGGCCGCAGGACGGGCACGAGACGATCTCGAGCTTGCGCGGACGCAGGCCCAGCGACTGGAGGATCTGGATGCCGACCTTGACCTCCTCGACGGGGGGCGCCGAGAGCGAGACCCGGATGGTGTCGCCGATGCCCTGGCTGAGCAGTGCGCCGAAGGCCGTGGCCGACTTGATCGTGCCCTGGAAGGCCGGACCGGCCTCGGTGACCCCGAGGTGCAGCGGCCAGTCGCCGCGCTCGGCCAGGAGCTGGTAGGCGCGCACCATGACGACGGGGTCGTTGTGCTTCACCGAGATCTTGAAGTCGTGGAAGTCGTGCTCCTCGAAGAGGCCGGCCTCCCACACCGCGGACTCGACGAGCGCCTCCGCGGTGGGCTTGCCGTACTTCTCGAGCAGCCGCTTGTCGAGCGAGCCGGCGTTGACCCCGATCCGGATGGAGACCCCGGCGTCCTTCGCCGCCCGCGCGATCTCCTTGACCTGGTCGTCGAACTTGCGGATGTTGCCGGGGTTGACCCGGACCGCCGCGCATCCGGCGTCGATGGCCGCGTAGACGTACTTGGGCTGGAAGTGGATGTCGGCGATGACCGGGATCTGGCTCTTCTGCGCGATGGCCGGCAGCGCCTCGGCGTCGTCCTGGCTGGGGCAGGCGACCCGCACGATGTCGCAGCCGGAGGCGGTGAGCTCGGCGATCTGCTGGAGGGTGGCGTTGATGTCGGTGGTGGGCGTGGTCGTCATCGACTGCACCGAGACCGGTGCGTCGCCCCCGACGTCGACCGACCCGACCCGGATCTTGCGGCTGGCCCGGCGCGGGGCGAGGACGGGCGGAGGCGCGGCGGGCATACCGAGGGAGACGGACATGGAACCCAGGGTACGGTCACTTCCTCCAAGGACCATGAACGACCTCTCGGCCACCCGGGCCGCGCTCGACGCAGCGACCGCCGACGACCGCGAGGCGGTACGCCTGCGCGCCCTGGTCACCTCGCTGCACCGTGAGGCGGGTGACGCCCGCACCGAGCTGGAGGGGGTCCGGCGCCGGCACCGCCTCGAGGAGGACGACGTCCGCCGTCTGGAGCGGGTGGGGCTGACCGCGCTCCTGGCCGCGCTCCGGGGCACCCGCACCGGCGAGCTCGACCGTGAGCGGGCGGAGGAGGTTGCCGCGCGCTACGCACTCCAGGCGTCCACCGCCCGGGTCGCCCACCTGGACCAGCGTCGCCAGGAGGCCGAGCAGCAGCTCGCTCGGCTCGGTGACACGCCCGGCCGTCGGGAGCGCGCCGCCCAGGCACACGCGGACGCCGTCCGCGCGTCGGGGTCCTCCCCCGAGCTCGAGGCCGTCCTCGACGACCTGGCGGCCGTCGAGTCGGACGCCCGCGAGGTCCGGGAGGCTCTCGCGGCCGGACGGCGCGCCGCGAGCCGGCTCGACGAGGCCCGCCGCACGCTCGGGTCCGCCGACTCGTGGTCGGCCTACGACACCTGGGGTGGCGGCGGGATGCTGTCGTCGATGGTCAAGCACGACCGGCTCGACGCCGCGGGGGACCACGTGGCCGCAGCGCAGGACGCACTCGTCGACTTCTCCCGGGAGCTCGCCGACGTCGGGCCCAGCGCTGCGGCTTCGCACCGACCTCGGGATCACTCCGACGAGCCGCACGATCGATATCTGGTTCGACAACATGCTGACCGACCTGTCGGTGCGCTCCCGGATCAAGGACTCGCTGCGCGCGGTCGACGAGGCCTCCGCGTCGGTACGCGACGCCCTGGGGTCGCTGACGCTGCGCGGCGCCGAGCTCGACCGGCACGGGGCCGACCTGCGCGCCCGGCGCGACGCCCTGCTCGGCCCCTGACCGGCCCGGTTCGTGGCGCCGGCTCAGCCGCCGAGCTTGACCGGTGCGACGACGTCCGCGTAGATGAGCAGGGCCGAGACCCCGATGAGCACCATCGCGACCGTGTAGGCCACGGGCAGCGCCTTCGCGACGTCGACGAACCCGGGGTCGGGCCGGCCGCGCAGGCGGGCCCACACGCGCTTCGCCCCTTCCCAGAGCGCGCCGGCGACGTGGCCACCGTCGAGCGGGAGGAGCGGGACCAGGTTGAACACGAAGAGCATGAAGTTGAGCCCGGCGAGCAGCGAGACGAGGGTCCACAGCTTGTCCGAGAACGTCTCGCCGACGAGGTCGTCGTACTTCCCCATTCCGACCTCACCCGCGACGCGCCCGACCCCGACGACGGACATCGGGCTGTCCGCGGACCGCTCGGCTCCACCGAACGCGGCGTCCCAGACGCCACCGAGCCGCTCCGGGATGTGCACGAGCGCCTCGGCGGTACGCGCCGTGTAGTCCCAGACGATGGCCGGGACGACCGTGACCGGCTGGGGCTCGAGCTCGGCCACCGGGCGGGTGACGACGCCGAGGAAGCCCGCCTCGGTCGTGCGCGGCGTGCCGTCGGCAGCGAGGACCGGGCGGCCGTCGTCGTCGAGGACGGGCACGACGTTGCGGATGGGCGTCACGGCCAGGGTGAGCTGTCGACCGTCCCGCTCGACGAGGAGGTCGACGTCGCGTCCGAGCGCGGGGCGCACGAGGCTGCCGACGTCCCGGTTGCCCTCGACCGGTTGGCCGCCGATGGACAGGATGCGGTCGTCGGGCCGGAGGCCGGCCGCGAGCGCTGGCGTCTCGTCGCGTCCCTCGCAGGACGTGGTCGTCTCGGCCTCCAGGACAGGGACGACGCACTGCGAGACGGCCACGACGTCGGCCCCGGGCCGCGGGGAGAGCACGCCGTGGACCGTCACGAGGATGGTGAGGAGGACCACGCCGATGAGGAGGTTCATCACCGGCCCGCCGAGCATCACGACGACCTTCCGCGGGACGGAGAGCTTGTAGAAGACGCGGTTCTCGTCGCCAGGACGCACCTCCTCCATGCTCGCCGCACGTGCCTCGTCGACGAGCTGGCTGAACCGTCCGGTGCTCGACGCCCGCAGCATGCCGTCGGCGTCGCCCGGTCGGGGCGGGAACATGCCGATCATCCGGATGAACCCACCGAGCGGGATGGCCTTGACGCCGTACTCGGTCTCGCCCCGCCTCCGGGACCACAGGGTCGGGCCGAAGCCGACCATGTACTGGGTGACGCGCACCCCGAAGCGCTTGGCGGGCACGAGGTGCCCGATCTCGTGCAGCGCGATGGACAGCGCGAGCCCGGCGGCCATGAACAGGACGCCGAGCACGAACGCGAGGGTGGTCACGCGGTCACTCCCTGGTGGGGTCGGTGGCGGAGGCGGACCCGACGAGCTGCCGGGCACGTTCCCGTGCCCAGCGGTCGGCGGCGAGCACGGACTCGACGCCCGAGGGGTCGAGGTCACTCCCATTGTGCCCCTCGACGACGCGCTCCACGGTGTCGACGATGTCGGTGAACCCGATCCGGCCGTCGTGGAAGGCGTCGACGCAGACCTCGTTGGCGGCGTTGTAGACCGCCGGGGCGGTGCCACCGGCCTCCCCCACCTGCCGGGCGAGCCGGACCGCGGGGAAGGCGTCGTCGTCGAGCGGCTCGAAGTCCCACGACTGGGCCAGCGACCAGTCGCAGGGCTCGTCGACGTCCTCGAGCCGATCGGGCCAGGACAGCCCGAGCGCGATCGGCACGAGCATCCGTGGCGGACCGCACTGGGCGATCGTCGACCCGTCGTGGAACTCGACCATCGAGTGGATCCACTGCTGGGGGTGCACGACGACGTCGATGCGCTCGAAGGGGATGTCGAACAGCAGGTGCGCCTCGATGACCTCGAGCCCCTTGTTGACGAGGGTGGCAGAGTTCGTCGTGATGACGCGGCCCATCGAGAAGTTCGGGTGGGCCAGCGCCTGCTCGGGGGTGACGTCGGCGAGGTCGGCCCGGCTCCGGCCCCGGAACGGGCCGCCCGAGGCGGTGACGACGAGCCGACGGACCTCTGCTGCCCTGCCGCCGCGCAGGCACTGCGCGATCGCGCTGTGCTCGGAGTCGACGGGGACGATCTGCCCGGGCGCCGCGGCGTCCCGCACGAGGGGGCCGCCCACGATGAGCGACTCCTTGTTCGCGAGCGCCAGGGTGGAGCCGGCCTCGAGCGCGGCGAGGGTGGGGCGCAGCCCGATCGAGCCGGTGATGCCGTTGAGGACGACGTCGGCGCCACACGCCGCCGCACGCACGGCCGCGTCCTCCCCGACCACGACGTCCGGGGTGGCCCCGGGAGCGAGCGCGGCGACGGCGTCGCGGAGGGTGGTGGCGTCCCCCGTGGCCGCCGCGACGAGCGGCGCACGCGTGGCGGCCGCCTGCCGGGTGAGCAGGTCGGTGTTGCCCCCGGCCGAGAGGGCCACGACCCGGAACCTGTCCGGGTGCCGGTGGATGACCTCGAGAGCCTGGGTACCGATGGATCCGGTGGAGCCGAGGACGGCGACGGTGCGCTGGGTCACGCGCCCATTGTCCCGGGTCGCCACGCGGCGACCGTCACGTGGTGAAGATCCGCTCCTCGATGAGCCGCTCGGCGACGACCCGGGCCTTGGGCTGGAAGCGGCCGTGCTCGAAGTTCTTGTGCAGCTCCAGCTCGATCTGCCCGCTGCCGTGCCGGTTCTTCTCGACCGTGACGACCGACCAGCGGCGGAACACCTTGACGGCCCCGAGGTCGTAGACGAGGTGCTCGCGGGAGACGATCTTCTCCTTGCTCGAGAGGATGAGCACGACATCCGCCTCGTACGCCAGGGCCGAGGACCCGCGCAGGTCGCTCGTGCGCATCCGGTGGCCGGAGCCGAGGCTCTCGCGGTCGGCCGCGGAGATGGCGACGATGGGGCAGCCCATCTCCATCGCGAGGTCCTTGAGGCTCTCGGTGACGACGGTGACGCGAGCGATCTCGTCCTCGGTCGTCCCGGGGCGAGGCACCTTCTGCAGGTAGTCGACCAGGACGATGGGCGGCTCGCCGGCCTCCTCGGTGACGGCCGAGACGACGCCGAGGATCTCCTGCATCGTCGTGTGGCTGTTCGACTCGTGGATGTGCAGCCGCTCGGCGTAGGCGTCCACCATCGTCAACGCCGCACGTCCGTACGCGAGCTTGCCGAGGGCCTCGGAAAGCCCCTTGCGGTGCGGGTCCGCGGCCTCGAACACGGCGCGGAAGGCGTGCACGTCGGCTGCCGTCGAGACCGGCTGCTCGGACGCCTCGGCCGCGAAGGCCGCCTCGAGCCCGAGGAGCCGCTGGACGATCGTCTGGGCCTCGTGCTCGTAGGAGAACACGACGGCCGAGCGGCCGGAGGCCACGGCGTTGCGGACCATCTGCACCGCGAGGGTCGTCTTGCCGGAGCCCTCCGTGCCACCGAGGAGCACGAGCTCACCCGAGCGCAGGCCGCCGTCCAGCGTCTTGTCGAGGAGGTCGAAGCCGGTGGGCCAGACGGTTGCCCCGGCCCGGGCGCCGCGGCGCAGCGCGTCGTCGGTCTCGTCGAGCAGGGTGCGCACGGACCGGCGGCGGTCCAGGCCGTTCCGGGTGGTGGGCGTGGTGATGCTCATGGGACAAGTCCACCATCGGCAGGGGCAGCGTGCACGGGCTTCGGAGCGATCCCGGCCGTGCGGTGGATGACCGTCCCGGTCAGGTGGCGATCCCCACGTACTTGACCTCGAGGTACTCCTCGATGCCCTCGGCGCCGCCCTCGCGTCCGAAGCCGGAGTGCTTGACCCCACCGAACGGTGCGGCGGGATTGGAGACGATGCCGGTGTTGACCCCGACCATCCCGAACTCCAGCGCCTCGGCGACGCGCAGCACGCGGGCGTTGTCGCGCGTGTAGAGGTAGCCGACGAGGCCGTACTCGGTGGCGTTGGCGCGGGCCACGGCCTCGTCCTCGTCGCGGAAGGTGCACACCGGCGCGACGGGGCCGAAGATCTCCTCGGTGAGGCACCGGCTGCCCTCGGGGACGTCGGCGAGCACGGTCGGGCGGTAGAAGTGCCCGCGCCCCTCGATGGCCTCGCCTCCGGTGAGCAGCCGCGCCCCGCGCCCCACTGCGTCCTCGACGAGCTCGTGGACCCCGGCCCGTGCCTCCTCGGTGATGAGGGGACCGACCTCGACGCCCTTCTTCGTGCCCTTGCCGACCGTGAGGGCGTCCATCCGTGCAGCCAGCTTCTCGGAGAACTCCGCGGCGACGGACTCGTGGACGAGGAACCGGTTGGCGGACGTGCAGGCCTCGCCGATGTTGCGCATCTTCGCCAGCATCGCGCCGTCGACGGCAGCGTCGACGTCGGCGTCCTCGAAGACGAGGAAGGGTGCGTTGCCACCGAGCTCCATCGAGACCCGGAGCAGCTGCTCGGCCGCCTGTCCGACGAGCACCTTGCCGACGGCGGTGGACCCGGTGAAGGTCAGCTTGCGCAGCCGGGAGTCGCGGATGACCGGCTCGCAGACCCCGCCGCTGTCGGTGGTCGTCACGACGTTGAGGATTCCGTCGGGCAGCCCGGCCTCCTCGAGGATGCGCGCGAGGAGCAGCATCGTCAGGGGGGTCTCGGCGGCCGGCTTGACGACCATCGTGCAGCCCGCCGCGATGGCCGGGGCGATCTTGCGGGTCCCCATGGCGAGCGGGAAGTTCCACGGCGTGATCATCAGCGTGGGCCCGACGGGCTGGCGCATCGTGAGCAGCCGGGTGGCCCCGTTCGGGGCCACCGCGTAGCTGCCGCGCACCCGCACGGCCTCCTCGGAGAACCAGCGCAGGAACTCGGCGCCGTAGGCGACCTCGCCGCGGGCCTCGGGCAGCGCCTTGCCCATCTCGAGCGTCATGAGCACGGCGAGCTCCTCCGCCCGCTCGGTGACCATCTCGAAGGCGCGGCGGAGGATCTCACCGCGGTCGCGCGGCGGGGTGGCGGCCCATCCGGCCTGCGCCTCGTGGGCCGCGGCGAGTGCCGCGAGGCCGTCCTCCGGGGTCGCGTCGGCGCACGTCGTGATCGTCCCGCCGGTGGCGGGGTCGTGGACGTCGAAGCGCGCTCCCCCGCTGGCCTCGCGCCACGTCCCGCCGACGAGGAGACGGGTGGGGACCGAGTCGACGAGTGCCTTCTGGGTGATGGCCATGAGCTCCTCCGGGACGGTGGGCGGCGCGTCGGTGCGCTGCTGGTCCGAGCCTAGGCCCAGCGTGCTCCCCGCCCGCCGGGCGGCCCTCCGGCGGGAACCGGCGACCACGAGCGCGTCGCTGCGCCCGTGAGGCCGCCGCTGCACAGAGAGGGCGTGGCGTTGTGCCGGCCGCGGCTGTCACCACCTCGGAGGGTTGTATCGTATAGCGATACACGCTACGTTGGGGCTGTGATCGTCAGCTTCCGGCACAAGGGTCTGGAACGGCTCTACCGGGACGGGTCGAAGAAGGGCGTGCAAGCAGTGCACGCCCCGAAGTTGTTGCGGATCCTGTCGGCACTGGACGTGGCGCAGACCCCGGAGGACCTGTCGATCCCCTCGTTCCGGACCCACCGGTTGAAGGGCGACCTGGCCGGCCACTGGTCGATCTGGGTCAACGGCAACTGGCGGGTGACGTTCCGTTTCGTCGAGAACGACATCGAGCTCGTGGACTATCAGGACTACCACTGAAGGAGAAGGTGAGGACCATGGCGATGAAGACCCCGGTGCACCCCGGTGAGATCCTGCGCGAGGACGTCCTGACCGACCTCGGCCTCGGTGTTGGTGAGGCCGCATCGCGCCTGGGGATCTCCCGCGTGACGCTCAGCCGGGTGCTTCACGGCCACGCCCGGATCAGCCCGAACCTCGCCGTGCGCCTCGAGGAGGCCGGAGTCGGGACCGCCCGCGGCTGGTTGGCCATGCAGACCGCCCACGACCTGGCTGCCGAGCGAGCCACCGGCTCCCACAACGTCCGCCCTCTGGGCGGCGCTGCCTGATCGACCTCGCGCCGCCCACATCGCGCCGGTCGACTATGTGCTGTCCTTCTCCGCAGGTGCTATGGGCTCGGTCGCTCGGGATCCGTCAGGCGAACCTCGTCGGCGTCGACACGGAACTGAGAGCTGCCGCGCCAGCGTGGCAGCTTGCGTTGAAGACCGCGCAGAATTGAGATGGCTTCTCCATCTGGGATGCCGCTCGTGATCGACCAGTCGATGCCCGATCCGACGACGTCACTCACGAAGACCACCTCGGCGGCGAGCAAGACGCGCCGCCAGTCTTCGTGGCTGAGGTCTTCACGCCTTTCGATGCGTCTCCAGAGTCCCCACGCCTCGCTCGACATCGACTCGGCGTCGGTAAAACCGAGCGCGGCAGCGAGAGCGTCGTCAGGAGACAACAGGCCGCCCCAATCCAGCATTGCGGCCCGCAGGAACCGCAGTTCCTCCTCGCTCAGCTGAACCGGGCTCACGGCATCACTGCCATGTGCGTTTGCCCGACCTACTCCACGACGCGGCACTGGGGCGGCATACGCATGCCTCATTCACCGCGTGACGGCAGTGGTCGATCTCGCGGGACCGTCGCGCGGGGCTCAGCGCTCCTCGAGACCCCACGGAGAGCCGTAGCCCTCCGGCGCCGGGGCCGCGAGCAGGTCGAGGAACGGGACGGCGTCGAAGGCCTCCGGGCCGAGGACGCCGGCACCCGACCACGCGCCGGTCGCGAGCAGCTCGAGCGCGACGACCGGGCCCAGCGCGGTCTGCCAGACGACGCACTGGGCGTCGTCCTCGCGCATCGAGTCGGCGTTGTCGACGACGTGGTACAGGTAGGTCCGCCGCGGGCTCCCGTCCGTCCCGGTGCCCGTGACCAGCACCCCGGCGCACGTGCGCCCCTCCATCCGCGGCCCGATCGTCAGCGGGTCCGGCAGCACGGCGGTCACGACGTCCCGCGGGCTGACCGTCGCCGTCCCGACCCGGACGGGCTCGGTGCGGTCCAGACCCAGCGTGTGCAGGGTCCGCAGAACGGAGATCATCTCCTCGCCGAGCCCGTACTTGAACGTCACGCGGCGGGCGTCGATCCAGCGCGGCATGAGGAGGACCTCCTCGTGCTCGACGTGGACGCACTCGACCGGCCCGATGCCCTCGGGGAACTCGAAGACCTCCGGCTCGCTGAACGGCGGCAGCGTGAACCATCCGCCGTCCTCCTCCCCCGCCCGCCCGCGCTCCCACACGACCGGCGGGTTGAGGCACTCCTCGATGGTGGTCCACATCGAGAACCCGGGGGCGAACACCGGGTTGCCCGCCTCGTCGCGGACCACGAGGTTCGCCCCGTCCCGGACCGCGAGCTCGTCGACCTCCGAGAAGAGGTGGTCGGCGGCGTACCGCGCGAAGACGTCCGACAGACCGGGCTCGACGCCCATGCCGACGAGCGCGAGCCGGCCCTGCGCCTCCCACGCCCCCGCCGCGGCGAACTGCTCGTCGCCGAGCCGGACACCGACCCGTGCGTACGGCTCGTCGGGGTGTGCCCGCGACAGGCTCATCGCCATGTCGAGGTAGTCAGCGCCGGCCGCCCGAGCGCCCTCGAAGACCGGCATGACGAAACGGGGGTCCACGGCGTTGAGCACGTGCGTGGCCCCGGCCTGCCGGGCCAGGGCGGTGACGGCGGCGGTGTCGGAGGCGTCGACCTCGGCGGGGGTGAACCGGGTCTCCCCCGGGTTCCGGCCGACGACCGCGTCGACGGTCCGCTCGGCCCGGGCCAGGTCGCGGTCGGCGACCACCCAGGCGTCGAAGAACGACCGCCGCGCGGCGATCCGGGCCGCGGCGTCGCCGACGCCGCCCGACCCGATGACGAGCACCCGCATCCGGGCTCCTTCCGGCTCAGCCCGCTCGGCTGCGCTCGCGGCGGGCGGCGAGCGCCTGCCCGGCGACGACGACGAGGAGGGCGACGAGGAACATCAACGTCCCGATGACGTTGACCTGCACCGGGGCCCCGCGCTGGGCCGCACCCCACACGTACATGGGGAAGGTGACCGAGCTCGGGCTCGCGGTGAAGTTCGTGATGATGTAGTCGTCGAAGCTCAGCGAGAACGCCAGCAGCGCCCCGGCGAGGATCCCCGGGAAGGCGAGCGGGAACGTCACCCGCAGGAACGTCTGCAGCGGCGTGGCCCCGAGGTCGGCCGCCGCCTCCTCGAGCCGTGGGTCGAGCGTGGCGACCCGCGCCTTGACCGCGACGACGACGAAGCTGATGCAGAACATGATGTGCGCGATGGTGATGGCGAGCGTCCCGGCCGGCAGCCCCATCATGAGGAAGAGCGTGAGGAGGCTGGAGCCCATGACGACCTCGGGGGTGGCCATCGGCATGAAGATCAGCAGGTTCGTCCCGGCCCGCCCGCGGAAGCGGTGCCGCCCGAGCGCGAACGCGACCATCGTCCCGAGGACGGTCGCGGTGAGCGAGGCGACGAGCCCGACGCGCAGCGACAGCCCGAGCGACTGGCAGATCCCCGCGGCGCCGCACGGGTTGGCCCAGGCGTCGAGCGAGAAGGCCCGCCACGTGTAGTTGTAGCGACCCACGGGGTCGTTGAAGGAGAACACGGCGACGACGACGTTCGGCACGAGCATGTACGCGAGCACGAGGACCGCCGCGAGGAACAGCAGGTGGCGCCGGACCCAGGCCATGTCAGACCAGCTCCTCGGTGCCGGCCCGGCGCACGTAGGCGGTGACGAGCCCGAGGATCATGAGGAGCAGGACGAAGGACAGCGCCGCGGCCAGCGGGTAGTCGAGCACCCGCAGGAACTGGCTGTCGATGACCTGGCCGATCATGACCGTCTGGGTGTTCCCGAGCAGCCGGCTGTTGATGAAGTCACCGGCGGCCGGGATGAAGGTCAGGAGCGTCCCCGCGACGACGCCCGGGAGCGACAGCGGCCACGTGACGTGGCGGAACGCCTGCCACGGCGAGGCGTAGAGGTCGCCGGCGGCCTCGACGAGCCGGGGGTCGAGACGGTCCAGGGCGGCGTAGAGCGGCAGGATCATGAACGGCAGGAAGTTGTAGGTCAGCCCGGCGATGACCGCGAACTTCGAGGACAGCAGGGTGTCGTTGTTCGTCAGGTGCAGCAGCTGCAGGAGGTCGGTGAGGTGCAGCGCCTGGGCGACCTCGGTGACCGGCCCGGTGTCGGAGAGGATCGTCCGCCAGGCGAGGGTGCGGATGAGGAAGCTCGTGAAGAACGGTGCGACGACGAGTACGAGCAGGACGTTCTTCCACCGGCCCGCCTTCTGCGCCATGAAGTACGCGAGCGGGTACGCGAGCAGCAGCGCGAACACGGTGGCGGTCGCCGCGTAGCCGACCGAGCGGAGCAGGTGCGGCCAGTACTTCCCGACGGCGTCGGCGTAGATGCCGACGTTGCCCGTCAGGGTGTAGCCGTCGTAGACGTTGCCCTCCTGGAGGGACTGCGACCCGAGGGTCACCATCGGCGCGACGAAGAACACCGCGAGCCACAGCAGGCCCGGCGCGAGGAGCGCGTACGGCACCCAGCTGCGCCGGCGACGCCTCGCGGGGCCGCCGGGCGCGAGCGCGGCCTCAGCCATCGACGGCGACCTCGTCGAGGCCGGCGTGGTCGTCCTGTGCGGCGTCGAGGACGAACTCCCGCCCGGGCTCCCAGGACAGCGTGACGTCCTCACCGGGGGTCGCGCGCGCGGAGCCGTCGTTCTGCTGGACGACGACGAGATCGGCACCCCACGGGGTGCGCACGACGTACTGGGTCGCGACTCCGGTGAACGAGGCGTCGACGACACGGCCGCCCAGCCGGTTGCGACCGCCCGCCTCGCCGAGGGTCAGCTTCTCGGGACGAACCCCCACCCACAGGTCGGTGAGCCCCTCCGGGACCGAGTCCGCGGCCAGGAGCAGCTCCTGGCCCTCGGTGTTCGCCCGCACGAGGCCGTCGCGGGCGCCGCCCTCGACCCGCGCGCGCAGGAGGTTGGACTGGCCGAGGAAGTTCGCGACGAAGGTCGACGCCGGGTGCTCGTAGAGCGTCGCGGGGTCGGCGAGCTGCTCGATCCGACCGGCGTTCATCACGGCGATGTGGTCGGCCATCGTCATGGCCTCCTCCTGGTCGTGCGTGACGTGGACGAACGTCAGCCCGACCTCCTGCTGGATGCGCTTGAGCTCGATCTGCATCTGCCGCCGCAGCTTGAGGTCCAAGGCCCCGAGCGGCTCGTCGAGCAGGAGGACGTCGGGGCGGTTGACCAGGGCCCGGGCGAGCGCCACCCGCTGCTGCATCCCGCCCGAGAGCTGGCCGGGCCGCCGCCCGCCCGCCTGCCCCAGCTGGACGAGCTCGAGCGCCTCGCGCGCCTTGGCCTCGGCCTGCTTGTCCCCCTTGCGGCGCAGCCCGAACATCACGTTGTCGAGGACGGTCATGTGCGGGAACAGCGCGTAGGACTGGAACACCGTGTTGACGTTGCGCCGGTGGGCACGGGTGCCCGTGACGTCGGTGTCGCCGAGGTGGATGGTGCCGCCACTCGGCTCCTCGAGGCCGGCGACCATGCGCAGCGTGGTGGTCTTGCCGCACCCCGACGGGCCGAGCAGGGCGAAGAACGAGCCCCGCGGGATCGTGAGGTCGAGCGGGTGGACGGCCGTGAAGTCGCCGAAACGCTTCGTGAGCCCGGTGAGCCGGAGGTCCCCCGCACCGTGCTCGGCCATCAGGACGCCGTGAGGTCCGAGTACGCGCTGGTGTACCGCTGCTCCTCCTCGGGCGTCAGACCGCGGAAGACGTGGGCCCGGGCGAGGACGTCGTCGCTCGGCACGATGAGCTCGTTGCTCGCGAGCTCGGGGTCGATCGCCTCGAGCTCGGCCTGGGTGCCCTGGACCGGCGGGATGTAGTTGACCCACGCCTCGACCTCGGCCATGACCTCCGGCCGGTAGTAGTAGTCGATGAGGGTCTCGGCGTTCTTCTTGTGCTTCGCGAGCGCCGGCACCACGAAGTTGTCCGACCACAGCATGAAGCCGGCCTGCGGCAGGGCGTACTGCACGGCGTCGTTCTCGAACTGCAGCTGCACGACGTCGCCGGTCCACGCGACGCACGCTGCGATGTCGCCCTTGGTCAGCCCGTCGGTGTAGTCGTTGCCGGTGAAGCCCTTGAGCTGGCCGGAGTCCTTGGCGTCCTGGAGCATCTGCATCGCGGCGTCGAAGTCGGCGTCGGTGAACGCGGCCGGGTCCTTGCCCATCTCGAGGAGCACCAGGCCGACCGTGTCGCGCATCTCGGTGAGCAGGGTGACCTTGCCCTTGAGCCTCGGGTCGGTGAGCAGCTGGGTCATCGTCTCGACCTCGGTCCCGCCCGTGGCGTCGAGGTTGTAGGCGATGCCCGCGAAGCCGCTCTGCCAGGGCAGGCTGAACTTCCGACCGGGGTCGAACTCGACCTGACGGAGCGACTCGACGAGGTTCTTCTCCCCGTTGGGGATGTTCGCGTAGTCGAGCTCCTGGACGTAGCCCTGCTGGATGAGCCGGGCGACCATCCAGTCGGTGCTGCACCAGAGGTCACGGCCGGTGTCCTCGCCGCCGTCGAGCAGCGGGCGGACCTTGGCGTAGAACTCGTCGTTGTCGTTGTAGTCCTCGGTGTACTCGACCTCGATCCCGGTCTCTTGGGTGAAGGCGTCGAGCGTCGGGCGGCTCGCCTCGTCGTCGGAGACGTCGATGTACTGGGTCCAGTTGGACCAGTTGACGACCTTCTCGGTGTCGCTGAGGTCCTCCGCGGCCGCGGCGGTCCGGGTGCCGCTCGCACCGCTGCCGCCACCGCGGCCCTCGCTGCCGCACGCGGAGAGGGCGGCCGTCGTACCCAGCCCGAGGGCTCCGGCCATGAGGGTCCGACGGGTCGTCAGGCCACGGGCCAGCGCCACCCGCAGGGCGGGCGACAGGGGGTCGGGGGTGGGGCGTGTCGCCATCGGCGTTCTCCTCGGGTGGTGCGGGGCCCTGCGCGGCCCGGTCGTGCGGACAGGATGCGCGTGCTCGTGTGTCGGTCGTGTTTCGGGTCAGATCTCGATGTTGGCCATCACGTGCTTGACCCGGGTGTAGTCCTCGAACCCGTACATCGACAGGTCCTTGCCGTAGCCGGACTTCTTGTAGCCGCCGTGCGGCATCTCGGCGACGAGCGGGATGTGGGTGTTGATCCAGACGCAGCCGAAGTCGAGCGCGCGGGACATCCGCATCGCCCGGCCGAAGTCCTTGGTCCACACCGAGGACGCGAGCCCGTACTCGACCCCGTTGGCCCAGCGGACCGCCTCGTCCTCGTCGGTGAAGCGCTGCACGGTGATGACCGGGCCGAAGATCTCGTGCTGGACGGCCTCGTCGTCCTGGTGCAGCCCGGAGACGACGGTGGGCTCGAGGAAGAACCCGTCGCCGAGGGCGCCGACCCGGTTGCCGCCCGCGGCGACGCTCGCGTGCGAGGGCAGCCGCTCGAGGAACCCGGAGACGCGCTCGAGCTGGGCCGCGTTGTTGACCGGTCCGAAGAGGGCGTCCTCGTCGTCCGGGAGCCCGACCGGCGCCGAACCCTTCGCGTACTCCGCGAGCGCGGCGACGAAGTCGTCGTGGATGCCGGGTGCGGCGAGCACGCGGGTCGCGGCCGTGCAGTCCTGGCCGGCGTTGAAGTAGCCCGCGACCGCGATTCCCTCGACGGCGGCCTCGAGGTCGGCGTCGTCGAAGACCACGACGGGCGCCTTGCCGCCGAGCTCGAGGTGGACGCGCTTGAGCGCGGGCGCGGCACTCGCGGCGACCTCCGCGCCGGCCCGGACCGACCCGGTGATGGCGACGAGGGACGGCACCTCGTGCTCGACGACGAGTCGCCCGGTGTCGCGGTCGCCCGTCACGACGTTCAGGGTTCCCGCGGGGAGGAGCTCGGACGCGATCTCGGCGAGGAGGAGGGTCGACTCCGGCGTGGTGTCGCTCGGCTTGAGGACGACGGTGTTGCCCGCGGCGAGGGCCGGCGCGATCTTCCACACCGCCATGAGCAGCGGGTAGTTCCACGGCGTGACCTGTCCGACGACCCCGATCGGCTCGCGACGGACCCACGAGGTGTGGCCGGCCAGGTACTCGCCAGCGGCCCGGCCCTCGAGGACCCGCGCCGCTCCGGCGAAGAACCGGAGCTGGTCGACCATCGGCGGGATCTCCTCGCTCGCCGTGAGCGCCTTGATCTTGCCGGTGTCCTCGGACTCGAGCGCGATGATCTCCTCGGCCCGCGCCTCGATGGCGTCGGCCAGCCCGAGGAGCGCCTGCTGACGCTCGCTGGGCGTGGTGCGCCCCCACTCGCCGAACGCGCGGTCGGCCGCGGCGTAGGCGGCGTCGACGTCCTCGGCCCCGCTGACCGGCGCCGTCGCGACCACCGCACCGGTGGCCGGGTTGACGATGTCGGACCGGACGTCGGTCCGGGCGTCGACGTACTGCCCGTCGACGAAGCTGCGCAGGGCGCGGGGGCTGGTCATCGCAGGGCCTCCCGGGATCTCGCTGGACACGTGGCTGTGGCGGCACAGTAGTACTCCCGGCCGCGAAATCACTAGCCTCGTCCGCGAAATTCAAGGGAATCTTGATGCAGAAGCAGTGCGGTCCACGGATTCCGCCCGTCCGAGACTTGCGCCGTGCAGCGTTCGTCGTCACCATGGGCCGCGTGAGCACCCGTACCGGACGAGACCGCGGCCCGGAGATCCGCCTCGACGACGTCGCCAAGCGGATCATCGAGCTGCTCCAGGAGGACGGGCGCCGCTCGTACGCCGCCATCGCCAAGAGCGTCGGCCTCTCCGAGGCGGCGGTGCGCCAGCGCGTCCAGCGGCTGCTCGACGCCGAGGTCATGCAGATCGTCGCCGTCACCGACCCCCTCCAGGTCGGCTTCCGGCGGCAGGCGATGATCGGCATCCGTGCCTCCGGCGACCTCGTCGAGCTCGGTGACGCACTCTCGGCGATGTCCGAGGTCGACTACGTCGTGACCACCGCCGGGTCCTTCGACGTGCTCGCCGAGGTCGTCTGCGAGGACGACGACCATCTCCTCGAGCTCCTGACGGAGCGGATCCGCACGCTTCCCGGTGTGACCACCACCGAGACCTTCGTCTACCTCAAGCTCAACAAGCAGCACTACAACTGGGGAACCCGATGACCACCACGCCGCAAGAGACCACCGCGACCGGCAGCGAGCGCCGCACGGGCAGCGGGGCCACGTACTCCGACGCCGCGCGCGACCACCTGTGGATGCACTTCACCCGCCACTCGGTGTTCGAGGACCGCGAGCACGGCGGGCTCGGCCAGCGCGTGCCCGTCATCACCCGTGGCGAGGGCTGGCGGATCTGGGACGACCGCGGCCGCGAGTACATGGACGCCCTCGCCGGGCTGTTCGTCAACAACGTCGGGCACGGCCGCACCGAGATCGGCGAGGCGATGGCGAAGCAGGCGGGCGAGCTCGCGTTCTTCCCGCTGTGGTCCTACGCGCACCCGCGCGCCATCGAGCTCGCCGAGCGGCTCGCCGCGAACGCGCCGGGCGACCTGAACAGGGTGTTTTTCACGACCGGCGGCGGTGAGGCCGTCGAGACCGCGTGGAAGCTCGCGAAGCAGTACTTCAAGCTCACGGGCAAGCCGCGCAAGCACAAGGTGATCTCCCGGTCGGTCGCCTACCACGGCACCCCGCAGGGCGCGCTGTCGATCACCGGCATCCCGGCCGCCAAGGCCGACTTCGAGCCGCTCGTGCCGGGCGCGCACAAGGTCCCGAACACCAACCTCTACCGCGCCCCGGAGCACCTGCGCGACGACGAGAAGGCCTTCGGCCGGTGGGCCGCCGACCGGATCGCCGAGGCCATCGAGTTCGAGGGCCCCGACACCGTCGCGGCGGTGTTCCTCGAGCCTGTGCAGAACTCCGGCGGCTGCTTCCCCCCGCCCCCCGGCTACTTCGAGCGGGTCCGCGAGATCTGCGACGCGTACGACGTCCTCCTCGTCTCCGACGAGACGATCTGCGCCTTCGGGCGGATCGGGTCGATGTTCGCCTGCGACGACTTCGGCTACGTGCCCGACATCATCACGACCGCCAAGGGCATCACCTCCGGGTACGCGCCACTCGGTCTCATGGTCGCGAGCGAGCGGCTCTTCGAGCCGTTCCGCACGGGCACGACGACCTTCCCGCACGGGTACACGTGGGGAGGCCACCCGGTCTCCTGCGCGGCGGCGATGGCCAACCTCGACATCTTCGACCGCGAGGGCCTGAACGACCACGTCAAGGAGAACGCGCCGCACTTCCGCACCGCGCTCGAGCGGCTGCTCGACCTGCCGCTCGTCGGAGACGTCCGGGGCGCCGGGTACTTCTACGGGATCGAGCTCGTCAAGGACAAGGAGACGCGGCAGACCTTCGACGACGCCGAGAGCGAGCGGCTGCTGCGCGGCTTCCTCTCCGGCGCGCTCTTCGAGGCCGGCCTCTACTGCCGGGCCGACGACCGTGGCGACCCCGTCGTCCAGCTGGCACCCCCGCTGACGATGGGCCCCGCGGAGTTCGACGAGATCGAGCGCCGGCTGCGCGACGTGCTGACCGAGGCCGAGAACCACCTCTGACCCGGCCGGCGGACGGTGCGCCCGCGGACGGTACGTTCGCGACATGCGGGAGATCGAGACCCTGGCCGCCCTCGACGCGGCGCTCGACGCCGGGACGCCGCTGCGCGGGCTGCGGCTGCAGGACCTCGACCTCACCGGCCGCGCGGCACGGCTGCTCGGGCGGGACGACGTCGAGGGCCTCGTCGTCCTCGGCGGCCGGCTGCCGGACGACCTCGACGCCCACCTGCGCTCGCACGGAGCGCTCGTCTTCCCCACCGACCCGCGGGCGCCGGTCGACCCCTACCGGGCGCGGCTCTACACGCCGGACGAGCTCTACGACGGTCTCCGTGAGGTCGGCTACGCCGCGACCCCCGACGCCCGGGCCCACGCGTGGTCCCGCGACGCCGCCCTGGCCCACGACGCGTTCGCGACGCTGCTGCGCGCCATCCACGACGACTCGATGAGCGACGCCCTGACGGACGTCCTCGGGACGACCCCGGTCGTCGGGGTCATGGGCGGGCACTCGCTCCGGCGCGACGAGGAGGGCTTCGCCCGGGCAGCCGCCCTCGGGCACGCACTGGCAGGGGCGGGCCTCGTCGTCGCCACCGGCGGCGGACCGGGTGCGATGGAGGCGGCGAACCTCGGCGCCCTCGCCCGGTCCGCGGACGCTCTCGCCGACGGGGTCGAGGCCCTCCGAGCCGTGCCGTCGTTCGAACCGGACGTCCGCGAGTGGGCCGCGCTCGCCCTCGACGTCCGCCACGGGCTGCTCGACGGCGCCCCGGACGGCTCGGGGGTGCGCAGCATCGGCATCCCCACGTGGCACTACGGCCACGAGCCGCCGAACGTGTTCTGCGACGGGGTCGCCAAGTACTTCTCCAACGCCATCCGCGAGGACGGCCTGCTCGCCCGGAGCACCGCAGGGGTCGTCGTGCTCGAGGGGGCGGCCGGCACGGTGCAGGAGATCTTCCAGGCCGCGACCGCCCTCTACTACGGCGACCACGAGCGCCCGCTCCCCCGGCTCGTCCTCGTCGGCCACCGGCACTGGTCGCAGGACGTTCCGGTGTGGCCGGCGCTGCACGCGCTCGGGTCGGGCCGGGCCATGGCCGAGCACGTCCATCTCGTCGACGACCTCGCCGAGGCGGTCGACGTCCTGTCCACCTGACGCGGGGCCCCGCCCGTTCCGTCCGTCCGCGGGCGGGACACATGTCCGCGGGCGGGACACATCGGAGCCCGACCGGCCGGGGCACTCGTGCTCGTCCCGACGACGGGTGGGTGGTCGGTGTATCCGGCCCGTCGCGAGTGGCGTGTCCTCGGGTCAGTCGCGGGTGAGCAGGACGATGCCCAGGCACATCTCGTCGGTCGTCCCGTCACCCCACACGACGTACCGGTCGGGCCGGCCGTCGAAGGCCGGGAGGCGGTCGCGCAGCGACTGGTCGTGCCGGCAGGTGACGGTGAGCTCGTCCCCCGGCTCGACCCGGACGGGCTCGTCGAGCGGGATGCTGCCCTGGTCGTCGAAGTCCCAGCTCGCGACCTCGAGCAGCCGCTGGGCCTGCGGCGTGCCCTTGGCGAGGTCCACGGTGATCTCGCGGCCGAGCAGGTGCATGTGCCCTGCGACCGCCCGGACCGTGCCGCCGCGGCGGACCGTGCGGGTACAGCTCTGCACCGGACCGGGGTCGACGGGGCCGCAGAGCGCGTGCAGGAGGTCGGCGGTGGCGACCTCCTCACCGAACCGCTCCTTGACGTCCGCGACGGCGACCCCGCGGGCGCACGGGCCGGCGGAACGACCGCTCCGGCAGGGCAGCTCGACGGGCGCCGGCAGCAGCATCGTCGCGAGCGGGGTGCGGTCCCCGTCCGCCGCGTCGGAGACCCGCAGCCGCACGGTGCTGCGGTCCGATCCGGTGCCGCCGAGCAGGTTGTAGTGCATCTGCACGACGAGCCGGGACCCGGCCTCGAGCGGGATGCCGATGTCCTCCGCCATGACCCGCTCCCCGCCGCCGGGCGCCCAGGCGCCGACCCAGTCGGCGTTGTCGAGGTCGGTCCCGGCCGAGCGGACACCGCTGCCGCCGAAGCACGACCACCCGGGGCCGGGGGCGTCGGCGTCCAGCCGCTGGGCCACCTCGACGTCCCGGGGCAGCACCGACGAGACGATGACGTGGTGGACGAGGTCGGCGTTGTCCGGCCGGATGTCGACACCGCTCACGAGCTCGTCGACGTCGAAGCCCGGGTCGACGAGGAAGCACCGGTAGTCGTCGGTGCCCGCCCCGGAGGGTGCCGAGGGCGTGTACTCGACGGGCAGCCGGAGCTCGACGAAGCGCTCCCCCGGGCGCAGCGGGACGTCGGTGGCCGTCGGCTCCGGTGAGACCGCCGCCGGGTCGACGTGACCCGAGTGCGGCTCCGCGGCACGGTCCCGCAGGTTCTCCGGCAGGTCCTCGGCCGACGAGCAGCCCGCCGCGAGGAGGAGCACCGTCGCAGCGGCCCCGAGCACCCGGCGTCGCACCCTACGAGGGTAACCACCGCATGCGGTTCGGGCGCGCCGTTCGCCAGGTCAGGCCGTGGACGCGGCCAGCTGGCCGCAGGCGCCGTCGATGTCCGACCCGCGGGTGTCGCGCACCGTCGTCGGGATGCCGTGGGCACGCAGCCGCTCGACGAACTGCTGCTCGACGCCCGGCCGGGACGCGGTCCACCTCGACCCGGGGGTGGGGTTGAGGGGGATGGGGTTGACGTGAACCCACCCCTTGCCCCGCGCGGCGAG
The DNA here is from genome assembly GCF_016888005.1 of Phycicoccus sp. CSK15P-2. Classification (GTDB taxonomy): domain Bacteria; phylum Actinomycetota; class Actinomycetes; order Actinomycetales; family Dermatophilaceae; genus Phycicoccus. Next base: position 31,657 of record NZ_JAFDVE010000017.1, read on the forward strand.
CTTCTCGCCGAGGAGGTCGGCCCGCCAGGCCTGGTCGTTGACGTCCCGGATCAGGGCGTACTCGATGCTCACCCGGCGACCGGTGGCCTCGTAGTAGCGGCGGGCGGAGTCGATCGCCTCGTCGACCTTCCACCGGGTGTTCACCGGCACCAGCTCGTCCCGCAGCTCGTCGTCCGGCGCGTGCAGCGAGAGGGCGAGCGTCACCGGGATGCCCTCGGCCGCCAGCCGGTCGATACCGGGCACGAGGCCGACGCTCGACATCGTGACGCCGCGCGCCGAGATGCCGAGGCCGGACGGCGGTGGCTCGGTGAGCCGGCGGATGGCACCGATCGCCGCCTTGTAGTTGGCGAGCGCCTCCCCCATGCCCATGAACACCACGTTGCTCACCCGGGTCGGACCGCCGTTCCCGTCGCCCTCCGCCTCGTCGCCGAGCGCCACTCCGCGGCCCGCCGGAGCCTGGGGCAGGCCGCCGTGTCGCAACATCCGGGCGGCCGCGACGACCTGCTCGACGATCTCCGCCGCGGACATGTTGCGGGTCAGGCCCTCCTGCCCCGTCGCGCAGAACGGGCAGTTCATCCCGCAGCCGGCCTGGCTCGAGATGCACACCGTGACCCGGTTCGGGTAGCGCATGAGGACGGACTCGACGAGCGCGCCGTCGAAGAGCCGCCACACCTGCTTGACCGTGGCGCCGCCGTCCGCCGTGAGGTGCCGGACCGGGGTCAGCAGGGGCGGCAGCAGGTCGCGGACGAGGTCGTCCCGCACCGCTGCCGGGAGGTCGGTCATGCCCTCCGGCGTGTCGACGAGCCGGTCGAAGTAGTGCGTCGAGAGCTGGTTGGCGCGGAACGCCGGGTGCCCGAGCGCGGTGACGGCCTCGCGGCGTCCGGCGACGTCGAGGTCGGCCAGGTGTCGTGGCGGTTTGCCCCGGCGTGGCGCCGTGAGGGTCAGCTCGCCGGGGGCAGGGCGGGGGGCGGGCGGCTCGGTCATCGGGCCTCATTGTCGCAGGTTCGCCGTCACCGGTGCCGCGACCGTTCCCCGCGGGAACGCACCGAAAGGAGGACGGCACCTGGCCGTTCGGCCGATCCTCCGGAACTTCTGCGAAGTTCGCCCCGAGGACCTACTCTGGTCGAAGTCTCGTTCGGCAGGGGAACGGGAATTGCAGGGAAGGAACGGCCATGGGCCTGTTCGACCGTCTTCGTGTCCACTCCGAACGACCCGCGGGTGCTCCGGTCTCCACGACCTTGGCTCCGCCTCCACCGCTCATGGCGGTTCCCGACGTCGACGACGAGGCGGGGGTGCTCCACGGCGACGTCCGGGCCCACCTCGAGCGACTGACGGAGGCCGCCGAGACCGACATCGACCGCCTCGACCACTCCGCCTTCGAGGCCGCGCTCACCTCGCGGCTCGTGGGCGCCGAGCGCATCCAGTCCACCGGGCTCGGGTTCAGCTACGCGTCACCGTTCGCCACGCATCTTCACGAGGTGCTCACCCTCGACCTGCCGACGGCGGTCGTGACCCTCCCGGACGACCGCGTGCAGGAGAGCGGCATGCGCCTCCCCAAGCTCATGGACCGGGCAAGGCGCAACCTGTGCACGCTGATGCACAGCGTGCCGGCCGAGGTCATGCGGGTCGGGGACGGCTCGCGGTCGGTCACCGCGGTGATGAGCGACTCGCCGTACACGGCGTCCTTCGCGCGCTTCCTGGCCGACGCGGTCGAGCTGTGGACGCCCGGCGCCGACCAGGGCGGCGGCATCGTCTTCGCCCTCCCCCACCGGCACGCCGTGGTCTTCCAGGTGTGCGCGACCCCGCAGCAGACCCGCGACGCCCTCGACCTCGTGCCGCTCCAGGCCGAGGCGATGCAGGCCGACGGCCTCACACCGGTGTCGCCGCACGTCTACCACTGGCTCGACCGGCGGATCACCTGCCTGACGACCGAGAACACGGACGGCTCCCTCCGCCTGGGCACGACGCCCGAGCTCGACTCCCTGATGGGTCTGCGCCGCGCCGTCTGACGACGACCGGTCCCGGGCCCGCCGTCAGGCGGGCCCGGAACCCGACGGTTCGCCGGTCGCCCGTCAGCCGTTCGGGACGAACCAGCTGAGGATCGCCCACGCCACCGGCGCCACGACGACGAGGGAGTCCAGGCGGTCCATGGCGCCACCGTGGCCCGGGAGCAGCCTGCCCATGTCCTTGATGCCGAGGTCGCGCTTGATGCTCGACTCGATGAGGTCGCCGACCGTCGCCGCCCCCGCGGCCACCGCGCCGAGCGCGGCACCGGCCCACCACTGGCCGCCGAGGAGCATCGGGAGGGAGACCGCCCCGACCACGGCGCAGGTGAGGACCGAACCGGCGAAGCCCTCCCAGGACTTCTTCGGGCTGAGCGAGGGCGCCATCGGGTGCTTGCCGAGCAGGACCCCCACGGCGTAGCCGCCGATGTCCGAGAACACGGTGACGAGGACGAAGGCGACGATCCGCTGCCGCCCGTCCTCCTCGGCGAGCATCAACGACGCGAACCCCCCGAGGAAGGCCGGGTAGAAGGCGACGAGCGCCGACGCCGCCAGGTCACGGGCCGCCCCGGCCACGCCGTCCGCGACACGCCACACGAGCAGCCCGACGACGGTGAGCCCGAAGGTGACGACGAGCGCCTCGGTGCCGCGCAGGTACGCGGCGACGATCATCCCCACCGTGCCGAGCAGCAGCGGCAGGAGCGGGACCTGCATCCCCTGGGCCGCGACCGCGCGCCGCACCTCCCAGGCGCCCACCGCGACGGCCGCGGCGAGGACGACGAGGAAGGCGCGGGCGTCGTAGGAGAGGCTGCCCACGACGAGCGCCCCGAGGAGCAGGCCGACCCCGATCGCGGCGCGCAGGTCGCGGCCCGCGCTCGGCGTCCGACGGCGCCCCGCCCCGCCGCGGGTCGCCTCGGCCTCGTCCGGGGAGTCCTCGGACGAGGGCGAGGCGAGGTCGGCCGACGAGGGTGTCGGGGGCCTCAGGTGCGCGGGGTCGGTCATCGGCGGCGCTCAGACGTCGAGGAGCTCGGCTTCCTTGTGCTTGAGGAGGTCGTCGATCTGGTCGACGTGCCGCTTGGTCACGGACTCGAGCTCCTTCTCGGCGCGTGCCCCCTCGTCCTCGCCGACCTCGCCGTCCTTGACGAGCTTCTCGAGTGCGGTCTTCGCCGTGCGGCGGATGTTGCGGACCGAGACACGGGCGTCCTCGGCCTCCGAGTGCGCCATCTTCACGTACTCGCGGCGGCGCTCCTCGGTGAGCTGGGGCATGGTGCAGCGGATGATGGTGCCGTCGTTGCTCGGGTTGACCCCGAGGTCGGCCTGCTGGATGGCCTTCTCGATCGCGTGCATCGAGGACTTGTCGAACGGGCTGATGATGATGGTGCGCGCCTCGGGCGTCTGGAACGAGGCCAGCTGCTGCAGCGGGGTCGGCGCCCCGTAGTAGTCGACGGTGATCTTCTGGAACATGCCGGGGTGCGCACGACCGGTGCGGATGCCGGCGAAGCCGTCCTTGGCGACCTCGACGGCCTTCTCCATCTTCTCCTCGGCCTCGAACAGGGTCTCGTCGATCATCCGGGCGCTTCTCCTTCGGTCTGCGCCACGGTGATGCGGCGCTGCGGGGTCAAGTATGTCGAACGCCCGGACCGTCCCGGGCGCGGCCGCGCTCAGCCGGCGGAGACCAGCGTGCCGATGGGCTCGCCACGCAGCGCCCGCGTGACGTTGCCCTCCCCCTCCATGCCGAAGACGACCATGGGCAGCTTGTTGTCCATGCACAGGCTGAACGCTGCGGCGTCGACCACCTTCAGGCCCAGGCGCAGGGCGTCCTCGAAGGTCACCTGGTCGAGCTTGCGGGCGTCGCTCGTCGTCCGGGGGTCGGCGTCGTAGACGCCGTCGACACCGTTCTTGCTCATCAGGACGGCGTCGCACTGGCACTCCAGGGCCCGCTGGGCGCTGACCGTGTCGGTGGAGAAGTACGGCATGCCGGCCCCCGCACCGAAGATGACGACCCGCTTCTTCTCGAGGTGACGGATGGCCCTGCGCGGGATGTACGGCTCGGCCACCTGACCCATCGTGATGGCGGTCTGGACGCGGGTGTGCACGCCTTCCTTCTCGAGGAAGTCCTGGAGCGCCAGGCAGTTCATCACCGTGCCGAGCATGCCGATGTAGTCGGCCCGGGCGCGCTCCATCCCCTTCTGCTGGAGCTCGGCCCCGCGGAAGAAGTTGCCCCCACCGACGACGATCGCGACCTCGATGCCGTCCCGGACCGCCTCGGCGATCTGGCGGGCGACGCCGCGGACGACGTCGGGGTCGACCCCGACCCTGCCCCCGCCGAAGACCTCGCCGGACAGCTTGAGGAGCACGCGGCGGGCGCGGGGGTTCGCCTGCTCCTCGACCCGAGGGGCGGTGGCGGTGGCAGTCGTGGTCACAGGGCCTCCTCGAGGGCGGTGCGGCGGTCACCCGATCCTGTCACAGCCCGGACCTCGCGGCCCAACCGGGAAACGTCGCCGAAACCCGCGCCTGCCACGATGGCGCGATGGAGACCGAGCGTGAGGTGCTCACCTGGCAGGCCTTCGGCGACGCCGTGCGGGACCTCGCGGCGCTGGTCGCCGTGGACGGCGTACCGGACGCGGTGCTGTCCATCGCCCGGGGCGGTCTGCTCGTCGGTGGCGCGCTCGGGTACTCCCTCGGCGTGAAGACCACCTACACCCTCAACGTCGAGCTCTACACGGGGGTGGACGAGCGGCTCGGAGAGCCGCAGGTGCTCGCGCCGGTGCCCGACCTCGCCGACCTGCACGACGCCGACGTGCTGCTGGCCGACGACGTGGCCGACACCGGGCTGACGCTCCAGTGCGTCCAGGCGTTCTGCTCGGGGCGGGTCGGGCGGCTGCGCACGGCCGTCGTCTACGAGAAGCCACGCTCGGTCGTCCGACCGGAGTACGCGTGGCGCAGCACCGACCGTTGGGTCACGTTCCCGTGGAGTGCGCTGGACCCGGTGACCGCGGCGACCGGGGCCGGCCCAGCAGCGGCCGTCCCGGCGGTACCGGAAGCCGTTGCGGACACCGGACGGCTCTGAGGGCGCCCGCCTCGAGGCCCTCAGCGGGTGGGTGCCGGCCCCGAGCGGGTTCCGCTGCGCCGTGGACCGGCCGGCCCCGACGGTCCCCGCACGATGTCGCTCAGATGCCTCCGCCGGCGTAGCGGAGCATGAAGTCGCGCTCGGTGTCGCGGCCACCCTCGGGGTCACGGGCGGTGTCGACGTCGTGGGTCGTCACCATGTCCTCCGGGGCCACGCGTGGCAGGTCCACGTGGACCCTCCGCCCGAGGTCGTCGGCACCTGCGTCGTCGGCACCTGCGTCGTCGGCACCTGCGTCGTCACCACCCGGCTCCAGGTCGTCGCGCGTGCTCGACGCGGTGCCGCTCGTGTTCCGCCACTCGGTCATGGGACCCACCTCCGGTCCCATCGTCGCACGCGCGGCCCGGGAACCCACCGGATCGGCAGGGGGATCCGCGCCGCGTCGGGCCGGCACTCGCCCGACGCCACGGGGACCTCGGAGGAATCGGTGCTCCAACCCCGGTCGGCACCACGGGGGACGCCGGCGCGGGCCCCCGCCCGGGGTACGACGACGCCCCCGGGATCTCCCGGGGGCGTCGTGGTGTGCGCGGTCGCGCCCGTCAGGCGTCGGCGCCGACGCGGAAGCGCGCGAAGCCGGTGGCCTCGGCACCCGCCTCACCGAGAACCGCCGCGACGGTCTTCTTCGGCTCCTTGGCGAAGGGCTGCTCGAGAAGGACCTGCTCCTTGAAGAAGCCGTTGACCCGTCCCTCGACGATCCGCGGGAGGGCGGCCTCGGGCTTGCCCTCCTCCTTGGCGGTGGCCTCGGCGACGCGCCGCTCGTTCTCGACCGTCGTCTCGTCGATCTCGTCGCGGGTGAGCACCGAGGGGCTGAACGCGGCCACGTGCATGGCGACGTCACGGGCGACGACGTCGTCGCCGCCGGACGTCGAGACCAGGACGCCGATCTGCGCCGGCAGGTCGGGGCTGGTCTTGTGCAGGTAGGAGACGACGTGCTCGCCCTCGAGCCGAGCGACCCGCTTGACCTCGATCTTCTCGCCGATCGTCGCGTTCGCGTCGTCGAGCAGCTCCTGGACGGTCTTGCCGTCCGAGAGCGTCGAGGACAGCAGGCTGCCCGCGTCGCCCGACTTGGTCGCGACGGCCTGGGCGAGGACCTGGCCCGCGAGCTCGCCGAACTTCTCGCCCTTGGCGACGAAGTCGGTCTCGCAGAGGACCTCGACGAGGGTGCCCTCGCCGTCGCCGGCCTGGGCGGCGACGAGACCGTTCGACGTCGTGCGACCCTCGCGCTTCGTCACGCCCTTCTGGCCCTTGACGCGCAGGATCTCCTCGGCCTTCGCCATCTCGCCGTCGGCCTCGTCAAGGGCCTTCTTGACGTCCATCATCCCGGCGCCGGTCTTCTCGCGGAGCGCCTTGATGTCAGCGGCGGTGTAGTTCGCCATGGGTTCCTATCTCGCTCGTTCGTGATGGATGGGTGGTGCGGGTGGAGGCTGGCCGGGGCCCGCCTCCACCCGGGGCACGGGTCAGGACTGCTCGGCCGGGGCCTCGGTCGCGGTCTCGGCGGGAGCCTCGCTCTGCGCCGGGACCTCGGTCGCCGCGGCGGGCTCCGTGACGGCGGACTCGGCGGCCTCCGGCGCGTCCGCGGCGGCGGTCTGGCCGGCCTCGGGCGCGACGGCCTCGGCGGCCTGCTCTGCGTCACCGGCGAGGAGCTCGCGCTCCCACTCGGCGAGCGGCTCCTCGGCCTGGGTCTCCTCGCCGGAGGCGGCCTGGCCACCGGAGCGGGCGATGAGGCCCTCGGCGACGGCGTCGGCGATGACCCGGGTCAGGAGGGTGACCGAGCGGATGGCGTCGTCGTTGCCCGGGATCTTGTAGTCGACCTCGTCGGGGTCGCAGTTCGTGTCGAGGATCGCGATGACCGGCAGGCCGAGCTTGCGGGCCTCGTCGACGGCGAGGTGCTCCTTCTTGGTGTCGACGACCCAGACCGCGGACGGGACCTTGGTCATCGACCGGATGCCGCCGAGCGTCTTCTCGAGCTTCTCCTTCTCACGGCTCATCATGAGGAGCTCCTTCTTCGTGCGGCCGCTGCCGGCGACGTCGTCGAAGTCGATCTCCTCGAGCTCCTTGAGGCGCGTGAGGCGCTTGGAGATGGTCTGGAAGTTCGTGAGCATGCCGCCGAGCCAGCGGTGGTTGACGTACGGCATCCCGACCCGGGTCGCCTGCTCGGCGACGGGCTCCTGTGCCTGACGCTTGGTGCCGACGAAGAGGATCGTGCCGCCGTGGGCCACGGTCTCCTTGACGAACTCGTAGGCGTTGTTGATGTACGTCACCGACTGCTGCAGGTCGATGATGTAGATGCCGTTGCGCTCCGTCATGATGAAGCGCTTCATCTTGGGGTTCCAGCGACGGGTCTGGTGCCCGAAGTGGACGCCGCTCTCGAGGAGCTGGCGCATGGTGACGACGGCCATCGTCGTTCTCCTTGTGCTGTGTGGTTGTCAGTTACGTCGGTGGTGCCCGAGCCCCGGAGGGTGGGCCCACCTGCCTGGCGTCCTGACGCACCCCGGACGGCCCGGCCGCGAAGGCCGTGTCCGTCACTGCCGTGGTGCGCCCTGCTCGGAGGAGACCTCGTCGCAGGAAGGTGACGCGCGAATTTTCGGCACCGTGTGCGAGCACACGAGAACCAGCGGACATCGTACGTGGAGGGGGTGCCTCAGTGGAAATCGGACAGCGGCCGTGTGGGCTCCCGGAGACGTCGTCGCGTGCGCGGGCGCCGCCGCATAGCCTGCGACCATGCCCTCCTCCCCCGGCCACCCCGCCATGGCCCCGTTCGGCACCACGATCTTCGCGACGATGACACAGCTGGCCGTCGACCTCGACGCGGTGAACCTCGGGCAGGGCTTCCCGGACACCGACGGACCGCCGGAGGTGCTGGAGGCGGCGGTCGAGGCCATCCGGTCGGGCCGCAACCAGTACCCGCCCGGGATCGGCGTCCCCGAGCTCCGGCAGGCCGTCTCCGCCCACCAGGAGCGGTTCTACGGGCTGCGCCCCGACCCCGACACGGAGGTCCTCGTCACGGTGGGGGCCACCGAGGCGCTCGCCGCGGCGGTCCTCGCGCTCGTGCGGCCCGGGGACGAGGTCGTGACGTTCGAGCCGTACTACGACAGCTACGCCGCGAACATCGCCATGGCCGGTGGGGTGCGGCGCACCTCGCTGCTGCGCTTCCCCGACCTCTCGGTCGACGAGGCGTCGCTGCGGGCCGCCTTCTCCGCGCGCACCCGGCTCGTCCTGCTCAACTCCCCGCACAACCCGACGGGGAAGGTGTTCAGCAGGGAGGAGCTCGAGCTCGTCGCCGAGCTGGCGCGTGAGCACGACACCTGGGTCGTCACCGACGAGGTCTACGAGCACCTCGTCTTCGACGGGCTGCGGCACGTCCCGCTCGCGACCCTGCCGGGGATGGCCGAGCGCACCGTGACGATCTCCTCCGGCGGGAAGACGTTCTCGACGACGGGCTGGAAGGTCGGCTGGATGACCGGCCCGGCGGAGGCGGTGGCCGCGGCCCGCGCGGTCAAGCAGTTCCTCACCTTCGTCGGCAGCGGCCCGTTCCAGCCGGCCGTCGCGCACGGGCTGGGTCTGCCGGACGAGGTCTTCACCGGGCTGGCGGCATCCCTCCAGGACCGACGTGACCGCCTGGTCGCGGGGCTGCGCGACGTCGGTTTCGAGGTCCCAGTCCCGCAGGGCGGGTACTTCGTCGTCGCCGACGCCGCTCCGCTGGGCGTCGAGGACGCCGTGTCGTTCTGCCTCGAGCTGCCGGAACGCGCGGGGGTGGTCGGCGTCCCGGCATCCGCGTTCTACGACGACGCGCGGGCCGGCCGCTCGCTCGTGCGTCTCGCCTTCTGCAAGCGCCCGGAGGTCCTCGACGAAGGGGTACGGCGGCTGCGCGCCGCGTTCTGACCGTCGTCCACAGGAGCGCGTCGTCCGGTCCCCGTCCACAGGGCTCCCGGCCGCCCTGGCCGGCCGGCGCGGCCCGGCACACGGTGGTGCCATGGCTCTCCCGGCGCTGCGCCCCGTCCTTGCCCTGGCCACCCTCGCGGGCGCGGTGGTCGCGGCCATGTCCCTCGCACCCGCCGCGGGCCCGGTCCCGGGCGCCGCCGCGGACGGCCGGGTCGTGGGGGCGACGGCACCGGCACGGTCGAGTGCTCCCCTCGGCGGCGGTCCCGGGGACGCCGCCGACGGACCCGGAGCGCTCGCCGGCAGCGTCACCTCGGTGCGTCCCGGCGGTCCACCGGTGGCCTCGGGTGTGAGGTCGTCCGGGGAGGCGAGTCCGGTCCGGCCGCGCTGGCGGTGGCCCCTGGCGCCGCGCCCCTCCGTGGCCCGGTCCTTCGTCGCTCCACGTACCCGGTACGGCGCCGGCCACCGCGGGCTCGACCTGCGCTCGCCCGTCGGCGCGACGGTCAGGGCCGTGGAGGGAGGGGTGGTGACGCACGTGGGTGTCCTCGCGGGGCGGGGCACCGTCACCGTGCGTCACGCGGACGGGCTGCGCAGCACCTACGAGCCGGTGGTCGGCACGGTGGGACACGGCGAGACGGTCGTCGCGGGGCAGCCCCTGGGAACGGTGGGGGTCGGGACGTCGAGCCACTGTGCCCCCGACAGCTGCCTGCACCTCGGCGCGGTACGCGGCCGGGACTACCTCGACCCGTACCCGCTGCTGGCGGGGGGCCGGGTCCGGCTGCTCCCCCTCACGGCGCGGTGACTGCCCGGGTCAGCCGGCACCGGCGCCGTCGACCACCGCAACGACCGCCGTGGGGTGGGCCGCCGACGGCGGGCCGTCCGGCTCGGCCGCCGAGACCGGCCCCGAGCGGTGCACCACGATCCAGGTCGTCGCGATGACCACGAGGATGGCGAGCGCGGCCGCCACCGACATCCGGCGCCGGCGGGAGGTACGGGCCTGGCCGCCCCCGCGCGCAGCGGCGCGGGAATGGGCCCGGGTGCCCGGGAGGTCGGCGTTGTCGAAGCGTGCCGGCGCCAGGCCCTCGGGTGTCGCGGCTGCACGCTCGGCGCGCTGCTCCACCGGCGGGGTGGCGCGGCTCTCGACGTGGCGTGGAGGCCGACGGGCATCGGACTGCCGCACGCGACGCTCGGCAGGCGGCCTCGCCCGGTGCCGGTCGGAGCGCCGCACCACCGTCGGGCCCGCATCGGGCGCCGTGGAGTCCTCGGGACCGGCGGGGTCGGCACCGCCGCTCGGGGTCCCCCGCCGAGGGCCCGAGGACCGGCGTTCGACGGGCCGGGCAGCCGGTCCGCCACGCTTGACGTCGGCGCGCCGCTTGGGCTCGACGTACAGGCGACGTACCTCGGACACCCACTCGCTGATGTCCGCGTCGGACTCGCCGTCCGCGTCCTGCGCTCCCACGAGGTCGGGACTCGCGGGGTCGCGGTGCGCGGGGTCGGGCGTCGTCATGGCAGGTCAGGCACGGGGATGGGCTTGCGCGTAGGAGTGCTTCAGGCGGTCGACGGAGACGTGCGTGTAGATCTGGGTCGTGGCCAGCGAGGCGTGGCCGAGGAGCTCCTGGACCATCCGGAGGTCGGCGCCACCTTCGAGGAGGTGGGTCGCCGCGCTGTGGCGCAGGCCGTGCGGCCCGATGTCGGGCGCGTCGGGGACGTGGGCCACCAAGCGGTGTACGACGTCACGGATCTGCCGCTGGTCCGCCCGGCGTCCGCGGCGCCCGAGGAGGAGGGCCGGACCGCTGCCGGCCACGGCGAGTGCCGGACGGCCCTCGGCGAGCCAGGTGCGCACCGCGTCGCGGGCCGGGACCCCGAAGGGGACGCGCCGCTCCTTGTCGCCCTTGCCGACGACCCGCAGGACGCACTGGTCGAGGTCGACGTCGTCGACGTCGAGGCCGACGAGCTCCCCGACCCGGATGCCCGTGGCGTAGAGCAGCTCCAGCGCCGCACGGTCGCGCAGGTGTACGGGGTCGGCGTCGTCCGCCGCGACGGCCGCGACCTGGAGGAGACCGACGGCCGACCGCTCGCCGAGCACGGGGGGCAGTGTGCGTTGGCGGCGGGGCGCTGCGAGCCGCAGCGACGGGTCGGCGTCCATGCGCCCGGTGCGCTCACACCACCCGAAGAACGTGCGCAGCGAGGCCGACGTGCGGGCGACGGTGGCGCGCGCCGCACCCGCGCGCGCGACCTGGCCGAGCCAGGCGCGCAGGTCGGCGAGGGTGATGGAGCGCAGGCCGGCGTCGTCCTCGGCCCCGACGGCACCGAGGAAGGTCCCGACGTCGCGCACGTAGGCACGGACGGTGTGGTCGGACCGCCCTCGTTCCACGCGCAGGTGGCGCTCGAACGCGTCGAGTGCCTGGGGATGCACAGCGCTCACATGACAACGTTGGCACCACGCGCTACCAGGCGCAACGGATTCGTCGACATGTCGGCCGTTCGTCCGGCACGAAGGCGTGATGTACATCACATTGCGCTCTTCTTCCGGTAGCCCCCCGGCCCCGACTCGACGAGCCCGAGCGCCTCGAGCACGGCGAGTGCCCCGGGCACCTTGGCGGGGTCCACGCCGGCGAGCTCCGCGAGCCGGTCGGGTGTGCACCGACGGCGCATCGGGGCCACGGACCACACGGTGTGCTCGAGAGGGTCGAGGTCGTCGGTGGGCCGCCGCGGAGCGCGCCGCTCGACGTCCGGCCCCTCCCCGATGGGCGCGGCGAGGTCCAGCACGTCGTCGACGTCGGTCACGAGGACGGCCTCGGTGTCGCGCAGCAGACGGTGGCACCCGGCCGATGCCACGCTGGTCACCGGACCGGGTACCGCTCCCACGGGCAGATGGCACTCGAGGGCGTCCCGCGCGGTGACGAGCGACCCCGAGCGCAGCCCGGCCTCGACGACGACCGTGGTCCGGGACATCGCGGCGATCAGCCGGTTGCGGGCGAGGAACCGACCGCGGTACGGCGGCGACCCGGGCGGCACCTCGCTGACAACCGCACCGGACTCGGCGATCCGCGTCAGGTCGCGCTCGTGGGCCCGGGGGTAGGCGACGTCCACTCCGCAGGCCAGCACGGCGACCGTCGGCGCACCCGCGGCGAGGGCACCGCGGTGGGCCGCGACGTCGATCCCGTAGGCGGCGCCGCTGACCACCGTCCACCCGCGCTCGCCGAGCTCCTCCCCGAGCTCGGCCGCCACCCGACGGCCGTACGCCGTGGCCGCCCGCGAACCGACGACGGAGACCGACCTCGCCGTCAGCGACGCGAGGTCCGCCTCGCCGCCGACGAACAGGCAGTACGGCGGATGCTTCAGGCGATCGAGTCCGGGTGGCCAGCGGTCGTCCCCGGGCACGAGGACCTGCGCCCCGATGCGCGCGACGTCGGCGACGAGGCCGTCGAGGTCGAGCCTGGGCAGCCGGACGTATAGCTCGGCGGCCGAACCGGCACGGCGCTCCCGGAGGGCCGCCAGGGCCCCGGCGCCGCCGTGCTCGGCGAGCAGGTCCCGGATCACGCCGTTGCGTGGTTCCACGAGGAAGGACAGCGCGGCGCGCGCCCAGCGGTCGTCGTCCTCGAGCCGCCCCACGGTGCGGAGCACGCCCGTCATGCCGCCACCGCCTCGCCGCGGCGCAGCGACAGGCCGGTGACGACGTCGTCGCGGGTGGGCGCGGCCCTCCCGGCGAGGTCCGCGGAGGACCACGCGACCCGTAGCACGCGGTCGTACCCGCGCAGGGTGAGCCGACCGTGGTCGAGGGCGCGGTCGATGACGGCCGTCGCGGCCCCCGGAAGACGGAACGGTGCACGGCGCAGCACATGCCCCGGCACGAGACCGTTGACCTGCCACCCTCCGGCGGACCATCGCTCCTCCTGGACCGCGCGGGCCTGCGCCACCCGACCCGCGACCACGCTGCTCGGCTCCGCGGTCTCGTCGGCGAAGGCCGCCCGTCGCACGGGCGGAACGTGGACCTGGAGGTCGACCCGGTCCATGAGCGGGCCGCTGAGCCGGCTCGCATACGTGCGCAGGTCCCTCGGGGAGCACGTGCAGTCCAACCCTTTGCCGTAGGCCCGGCCGCACGGGCAGGGGTTGGCCGCGAGCACGAGGAGCACCCGGGCCGGGTACCGGACGACGTGTCGGGCCCGGGCGATGACGACCTCCCCGGACTCGAGCGGCTGGCGCAGCCCCTGGAGCACGCTCGGCCGGAACTCGGCGGCCTCATCGAGGAAGAGGACGCCTCGGTGTGCGCGGGAGACCGCACCCGGGAGGACCAGGCCGCTGCCACCACCGGTGAGTGCCGCCATCGAGGTGCTGTGGTGTGGCGCGACGAACGGCGGGGACGGGTCGAGTGCGGCGACCTCCCCCACCGGTGCCACGAGCGAGCGCACCGCGTGCACCTCGAGGGCCTCCTCCCGGGTCAGCCGGGGCAGGACGGTGACGAGACGCTCCGCGAGCATCGTCTTGCCGACACCCGGTGGACCCGTCATGAAGAGGTGGTGCGCCCCGGCCGCGGAGAGCTCGAGCGCGGCACGGGCCTCGGGCTGCCCGACCACGTCGGCCAGGTCCGCACCTCGGACCGGACCGTCCACCGGCGGCTCGCGGCGCGGCGGCTCGGGGAGCGCGTCCGGGGCGGTCACCTCGCGGTACCAGGCGACGACCTCGGCCAGCGACGACGCGGAGTGGACGGCCACACCGTCGACGAGCTGCGCCTCGGCCAGGTTCTCGTCCGGGACGACGACGTGGCGGACCCCGGCCCGGCTCGCGGCCAGGACCGCCGGCAGCACGCCCCGGACGCCACGCAGCCGGCCGTCGAGCGCCAGCTCCCCCAGATGCATCACGTCCTCCGCGACCCGCCGGTCCACGGCCCCGGATGCTGCGAGCACCGCGACGGCGATGGCGAGGTCGAAGCCCGAGCCGTGCTTCGGCACCGACGCCGGGGAGAGGTTGACGGTGACCCGGTGCGGCGGCACGGCGGCACCCACCGTCGCCGCGGCAGCCCGGACCCGGTCCGGCGCCTGGGCGCACGCGGCGTCGGGCAGCCCGCCGACGGTGAACGCGGGCAGCCCCTGCGCGACGTGGGCCTCGACGTCGACGAGCATCCCGTCGATGCCCGTGAGGGAGACCGACCGCGTCCGGGCCAGCCCGAGCGTCACGAGCCCACCCCCACGACGTGCCGGACCTCGGGGACCCGGCCCCGGACGCAGAGGACGCCCACGACGTCGACCCGCACCTGCTCGGGCCGTACCCCCCGTGCCGCCACGTAGGCCGCGGCGAGACGGCGCAGCCGGAGTGCCTTGGCGACCGTCACGGCCTCGACGGGGTCGCCGTACGCCGTCCCCCGCCGGGTCTTGACCTCGCAGACCACGAGGCATGCGCCATCCCGCGCGACGATGTCGATCTCGCCGTGCTCGCACCGCCAGTTGCGCTCCAGGACCTCGAGCCCTCGGTCACGCAGGTACCGCGCTGCGAGCGTCTCCCCGTACCGACCGAGCGTTGCCCGGTCAGGTGGCTGCCGTGTCGTGTCCGTGCCCATGGGTCGAGCGAAGCCGACCGGGGGTGAGGGGCGCCACGTGCCGGGCCCGGCCTGTGGACGACCGCGTCGGAGGCGCCGGCTGTGGACGAACCGTCGTCCGGGCGGCGCCGTGCCGCAGCGGCCGGGAGCATCCGAGCCCGCCGACAACGGGCGGGATACAGCGGGACCACCCGACCACGGTCCGACCTGTACATCTACCCCCCGGGGCGCCCGTCGGTGTCGTCCGCCCGTCCCGGGCGCACCGATGCGCCGGACGGGGGTGCAGGAGCGGTCGTCGGACGCTTCCGCACCCGCGAGGGGCGAAGCGCACGGGCGTCGACGGAACAACGGCCCGGACACGGCCGGGTGGGAAGATCGCGTCGGAGGCGCCGGCTGTGGACGGCGGCGGTGTCAGGAGGTCGGGGTCAGGAGGTCGGGGTCAGAAGTCGCCTTTGGGCAGCTCGAGGTCGCTCTTGGCGAGCTCCTCGACGTTGACGTCCTTGAAGGTCACGACCCGCACGGTCTTGGCGAAGCGCGCCGGGCGATAGATGTCCCACACCCAGGCATCGTGCATCGTGACGTCGAAGAACACCTCGCCGCCGTCGCTGCGGACCTTCACGTCGACGCTGTTGCACAGGTAGAACCGCCGCTCGGTCTCGACGACGTGGCTGAACAGCCCGACGACGTCGCGGTACTCGCGGTACAGCGCGAGCTCCGCCTCGCTCTCGTACTTCTCGAGATCCTCCGAGCTCATCGCTCTCCCACCGGCATCTGCGTCACCAACCCATCATCGTCCATCGAACCCGGCAGCCGCCACGAGCGCCGGTGCCACACCGACGGACCGTGGGCCCGCAGCGCGTCGAGGTGCTCCGGAGCGGCGTAGCCCTTGTTGCCTGTCCACCCGTAGGCCGCATGCTCGCCGTCCTCGGCGCCGAGCCCGACCATGATCGCGTCCCGCTCGACCTTCGCCAGCACGCTGGCGGCGGCCACCGAGGAACAGCGGAGGTCGGCCTTGACCATGGTGGTCACGGGGGGCGTGGGCACCTCGTCCTCGTGCGCGAAGGCGAGCAGCCCGACGTCCTCGGGGGCCGTGAGCCAGTCGTGGTTGCCGTCGAGGATGACCAGGTCCGGCCGCACGCCACAGGCTGCGAGGGCGCGCATCCCGGCGAGCCGCAGCGCCGCCATGATCCCGACCGTGTCGATCTCCGCCGCGCTCGCGTGCCCCACGGCGTGACAGAGGGCCCACCGTTCGATGCGCGGCACCATCGCCTCGCGCGCCTGCGGCTGGAGGAGCTTGGAGTCCCGCACGCCCTGCGGCGCGGTGCGGCAGGTCTCGTCGATGACGCAGACGCCGACGGTGACCGGACCGGCGAGGGCGCCCCGGCCGACCTCGTCCATGCCGGCGAGGACCCGGTGTCCGTCCCGCTGCAGGGCACGCTCGACCCGCAGGTTCGGCGCGCGCGACCGGGCCGCCCGGCTCACGGTGACGCGGCAGCCGACGGCACGTCGGCGAACGTCGTCTCGTGGTCGGAGAGCCAGGCGAGGCGGGAGAACGGCCAGACGACGGCGACGGCGCGCCCGGTGATCCGGTCGACCGGTACCGAGCCCTGCTCCCCCGTCCCGTCGGGGTCGTGGAACCGCGAGTCCTCGCTGTCCGACCGGTGGTCGCCCATGACCCACACCTTGCCCGCGGGCACGGTGATGTCGAAGGGCATCGAGCTCGCGACGTCGCCGTCGTGGACGTAGGGCTCCTCGATCGGCTCGTCGTTGACCGTGATCCGCCGGTCGTCGTCGCAGCACACGACGTGATCGCCGGGCAGCCCGATGACCCGCTTGATGAGGTGGTCCTCGGACTCACTGGGCAGCACCCCGACGAACACGAGCGCGTCGTGGAGCGCCTTGGTGGCGCCCGTACGGGTCTCGGCCTCCTCCTGCGGGAGCCCACCGAGCCAGTCGTCCGGGTCCTCGAACACGACCACGTCCCCGTGGTGGAGGTCGACGGGCGACGGCGTGAGCTTGGAGACGACGACCCGGTCCCCGACGAGGAGCGTGGTCTCCATGGAGCCGGACGGGATGTAGAAGGCCTGGAGGAACCAGGTCTTGACGACGAAGGAGAGCACCATCGCCATGACGAGGACCAGGACGGTCTCCTTGACGGCCGCCCCGAGCCAGCGCAGCGCGGCGGAGCCTCCCGACCCGTCCGACCCGTCCGTGCCCTCTCGGGTGCGTTCGGGGGCGCTCACGGGAGCGCGGAGGTGGTCGGGGCCACGACGCGGCCGACCCGCGAAGGGGGCCAGTAGCGCAGGACCACCGAGCCGGCTGCCTCGCCGCGGACGTCCCGGGAGGGCACGAGCCGTGCGGCGCCGTCGGTGGCCTCGACGAGGGCGAGGTCACCGGCGCGGGCGTCGCGGTCGGTTCTGAGGACGAGCACGCGGTCTCCCGGCTCTACGGTCGGCACCTGGACGGCCGACGGGACGTGGTAGGTCTCCAGGAGGAGACCCCGGACGAGGCTGGCGACGACGAGCCCTACGACGAGGGCCGGGACCACCGGCGAACGCCGCGACCCGGCACCCACGCGGTCGGTGGGCACCGGGTCGGTGCGGGCTGGTGCCGTCATCGCGTCGAGGGTAACCCCCCGGCCTGTCGACGGCGGCCCGGCGGGTGGTCCGGATCAGGCGTTGGCCGGGGTCTCGCGCTTCTCGCGGATCTTCGCGGCCTTCCCGCGCAGGTCGCGCAGGTAGTAGAGCTTGGCCCGGCGGACGTCACCGCGCGTCACGACCTCGATCTTGTCGATGATCGGGGTGTGCAGCGGGAAGGTCCGCTCGACACCGACGCCGAAGGAGACCTTGCGGACGGTGAAGGTCTCTCCGACGCCACCACCGTGGCGGCGGATGACCACGCCCTGGAAGACCTGGATACGCGAGCGGGTGCCCTCGACGACCTTGACGTGGACCTTGACGGTGTCGCCGGCGCGGAAGTCCGGGACGTCGGTCTTGATCGACGCGCGGTCGAGCTCGTCGAAACGCTGCATGACGAATCGCTTTCTCGCGGGCTGCCACAGGTCATCCGCGGTTCTCGGTACTGCTCTGATGTCGTTCGCGGCGTCGTCACCGGGCCACATGCCTGGGTCGGACCGGAGGTCCGGGCACTCCCCCTGCGGCGGGGGCCGTTCGTCGGCGGGACGCAGCGCTCAAGTCTGCCAGAGGTGGGCCACCCCGGCGAAATCGTGCGGCGTCGGCGGCCGGCCCTATCCTGCCGCCGTGACGATCGACCCCGGGATCCCCGTCGTCCTCGCCGTCCTCCTCCTGCTGGGCGTCACCGTCGGCGGGTACGTCGTCGGCCGGCTGCCGGATCCGGCGTCACCGGCCCTGGCCGCCGCCCGCGCCGTCGGGCAGCTCGGTGTGGCCGCCGTGGTCATCACGGCGGTCGTCCGTTCGCTGCTCCTCTCGGTCCTCCTCCTGTGCGTGATGTTCGGTGTCGCCGTCCTCACGACCACCGGACGGGTGGACGCGCGGGGCGCCTGGCCGTGGGCGACGACGGCGATGCTCGCGGGGCTGCTGCCGGTCGTCGTCGTGGTGCTCGCCACGCGCACCGTCCCCCCGACCGGCCTGGCGCTCATCCCGGTCGTCGGGATCATCGCCGGCAACACGATGAACGGGCACACGCTCGTCTGCCGCCGCGCCTTCTCGGCCCTGCGGGACGAGCACGGACAGTACGAGGCGGCACTCTCCCTCGGCCTGACCCGGGCCCAGGCGGTCGAGGAGATCGTCCACCGCCGCGTGCCGGAGGCGCTCGTCCCTGGGCTGGACCAGGTCCGGACCGCGGGGGTGGTCACCCTGCCGGGCGCCTTCGTCGGGGTCCTGTTGGGTGGCGGGACGCCGGCGCAGGCGGCGGCCGCCCAGGTGCTCGTGCTCGTCGGGATCATGGCCGCACAGACCGTCACGGCCACCGTCGCCGAGCGGCTCATCGGACGGGCCCTGCTCCTGCCCGACGACCTACGGGCAGCCCTGCGGCCCTGACCCCGCACCGAGCCCGGTCGCGAGTCAGCGGCGGCGTCTGGTGAGGTCGACGGTGCCGGGGAAGGTGCCCTCGCCGGGGACGAGCCGGTAACCGGCGCGCTTGTACCGGCGGATGTTCGCCTCACTGACCAGGGCGGTGTTGACCCAGAACGTCGTGACCGACCCGGGTGCGCCGGCCTCGGCGAGGGCGAGCAGGGCTCGGCCCAGCCCACGTCCGCGCAGGTCGGGCGCGACCATGAGCCGCCCCGTCTCCCAGACGGCCGCGTCGCCGGCGCGAACCCGCCCGCGGACCGCCCCGACCAGTCGCCCCGGTGCCGTGCCGGCGGAGGGCAGCCGGGCGACCCACGTCGTCCACTCGGTGAGCCCGCGGGCCACGTCCTCGAGGGACTCGACGTGCGCCGGGATCTCCCAGCTGCGAGCACGCTGGGCCTCGGGCACCCAGCAGGCGAGCTGGAGAACGTGCAGCTCCGGCACGTCGGCGGGCACGGCGGGCCGGACGTCGAGGTCGTCGAGCCCCTCGACACCGGCGGAGGCGGCCGCGAGGTCCGGGCGGCGAGCGACCGTGCGGGCGACGCGCTGCGCGTGCCGCCACCGCTCGATGTCCGTGTGGTTCCCGGAGAGGAGGACCGGAGGTACCTCACGCACCGTGCCGTCGTCGTCCCAGGCTGCGGGGCGGGTGTACACCGGGTACTCGAGCAGGCCGCCCTCGTGCGACTCCTCGAGGAGCGACTCGGCGTTGCCGACGACGCCCGGCAGCAGCCGCGCGACGGCCTCGACCATGGCGAGGACCGCGACCTCGCCACCGTTGAGCACGTAGTCGCCGAGTGAGACGACCGTGACGGGCATCCGCTCCGCGGCGTGCTCGTAGACCCGCTCGTCGATGCCCTCGTAGCGACCACAGGCGAAGGCCAGCCACGGCTCGTCGGCCAGCCGGTGCGCCATCGCCTGGTCGAAGGGGACGCCACCCGGACCGGGGACGAGCAGGTGCGGCACCGGAGCGGCCTCCACGGTCCCCGTGGCCACGACGTGGTCGAGTGCCTCGGCCCACGGCTCGGGCTTCATGACCATCCCCGCGCCGCCACCGAACGGGCTGTCGTCGACCGTGCGGTGGCGGTCGTGGGCGAAACCGCGCAGGTCGTGGACGTGGACGTCGAGCAAGCCGTCACGCCGGGCCCGGCCGATGAGCGACAGCTCCAGCGGCTCGAGGTACTCCGGGAAGATCGTGACGACGTCGAGGCGCACGGTCAGCCCTCGAGGTCGAACAGGCCGTCGGGTGCCTGGAGGACGAGCCCACCGCCGGCGACGTCCACGTCCGGGACGAGGGCGGCGACGAACGGGACGAGCCCTTCGCGGCCGTCGTCGAGGCGCACGACGAGCCGGTCCTGGGCGGCACCGACCTCGAGCCCGGCCACCTCGCCGAGACGCGCGCCGCCGGGGTCGTGGACGACGAGGCCGACGAGGTCCTCCTCGGTGAAGGTGTCGGGGTCGTCCTCGTCGGCGACCGGTGGACCGTCGGCGGAGAGAACGAGCCGGGTGCCGCGCAGCCCCTCGGCGGCGGTGCGGTCCGGCACCTCGGCGAAGGCGACGAGCCAGATGCCACGGTGGACGCGCGTGGAGCGGACGGTCAGCTCGCGGGGCACCCCGGACCCCGGCTCGGCCCGGGTCTCGAGTACGGCGCCGTCGGCGAGCCGCCGCTCGGGCTCGTCGGTGTGCAGCCGCACGGTGACCTCACCGCGCAGACCGTGCGGCTTGCCGATCCGGGCGACGACGGTGCGCTCGCTCACGGGCTCCTCCTCGGGGACGACGACGGCGGGGCGCACCGGGGAGTCTCCTCCCGGCACGCCCCGCCGTGGTGGACGCGGGTCAGCGGACCCGGTCGGTGTCGACGATGTCGATGCGGACCGGGCGGCCACCGGCGAGGGCACCCATGACGGTGCGCAGCGCGCTGGCGGTACGGCCCGAGCGGCCGATGACCCGGCCGAGGTCCTCGGGGTTCACGCGTACCTCGAGGACCTCGCCGCGACGGTTGTCACGGCGCCGGACCTGCACGTCGTCCTTGTGGTCGACGATGCCGGTGACGAGGTGCTCGAGCGCCTCCTCGAGCACGGTCAGGCCTTGTCCTCGCCGGAGGCGGAGTCCGCCGCGTCGGCGTCGGCGTCCGTGGACTCCGCGGCGGCCTCGCCCGAGTCGGTGTCGGCGGCCGGAGCGGCCTCGGCCTGCGGCGCCTCCGCCGGGGCCTCGTCAGCAGCCGGAGCCTGCTCGGCGGGAGTCTCCTCCGCGGCCTTCTTGGCGGTCTTCTTCCGCGGGGTGGTGGCGGCGCCACCGTCGGTGTCCGCGCGGCCCGCGGCGGCGACCGCGGCCTCGTACAGGTCCTTCTTGCTCTGCTTCGGCTCGGCGACCTTGAGGGTGCCGTCCTTGTAGTGCTTGAGGAGCGCGGCGACGGCCTCGGTCGGCTGGGCGCCCTGGCCGACCCAGTAGTCGGCCCGCTCCATGTCGATCTCGATGAGCGAGGGCTCCTGGTTGGGGTCGTACCTGCCGATCTCCTCGATCGCCCGGCCGTCCCGCTTGGTGCGGGAGTCCATGACGACGACGCGGTAGATGGCGGTGCGGATCTTGCCCATCCGCTTCAGACGGATCTTGACGGCCACGTGTGTGGTCTCCGTTCGGTTGTGAGCGCGGCGAGACCGCACGGGTTCATGCGGGGTACCGACACTCGGTGTGTAGGCGTCCGGTCCGGTGCCTCGGAAGACGGCGGGCCCGGACGGGTACAGCCCGCCATTGTGCCAGAGCCCGGCCCGTCGGCCGAATCCACGACCGTCAGCGGTTGGTCCACGCGTCGGGCGCGTCGAGCAGGGGGCGGACGTGCTCCGGCAGCCGGCCCGACAGGACGTCCGCCAGCGTCGTGGCGTCGAGGACGTCGCGCAGCGCGGCCCGGACGGCCACCCACAGGGCGGGGAGGTGCTCGGCGACACCGGTGTAGGCGGTGTCCTGCGGCCGGAGCCCGCGCACCTCCGCGAGAGGGCCGGACACGGCCCGGAACACCTCGCCCACACTGACCTCGGCGGCCGGCCTCGACAGCGTGTAACCGCCGCGCGCTCCGCGGGTGCTCTCGACGAGGCCGGCGGACCGCAGGTCGGCGACGACCGCCTCGAGGAACCTGCGCGGCAGCTCCTGGGCCGTCGCGAGCGCGTCGACGCTCACCGGGCCCCGTTCCTCGTCGGCGGCACGGGCCAACGTGAGCATGGCCCGGACGGCATAGTCGGTGCGGGCGGAGATGTCCACGGGCGCCATCCTGACAGGCCGTCCGAGGGGGCGTGGTTTGCACTCATCTTATTCCTACCCGTACAGTAGAGATTAAATACCTACTAGTTAGATAGGATTTACGATGCGCAGGCTCCTCCTCCTCGCTCTCGTCGGCCTCGGCGCGCAGCTCGTCGACGGCTCGCTCGGGATGGCGTACGGGGTCACCTCGACCACGCTCCTGCTCGCGATCGGCACCAACCCCGCCGCGGCCTCGGCGACGGTCCACCTCGCCGAGATCGGGACGACCCTCGCCTCGGGGGCGTCCCACTGGCGCTTCGGGAACGTCGACTGGCGGGTCGTGCTGCGCATCGGCATCCCCGGTGCGGTCGGGTCCTTCGCCGGTGCCACCTTCCTCGCCGGGCTCGACACGTCGGTTGCGGCGCCGGTCATGTCGCTCGTGCTGCTCACCCTCGGCGTGTACGTCCTCACCCGCTTCACGGTCAAGGGCCTGCGCCGCGACCGGCTCGGGCACCCGCTCCGGCGTCGCTTCCTGGCCCCGCTCGGGCTCTTCGCCGGCTTCGTCGACGCCACCGGTGGGGGTGGCTGGGGGCCGGTCGGCACCCCGGCGCTCCTCGCCAGCGGGCGTATGGAGCCGCGCAAGGTCGTCGGCTCGGTCGACACCTCGGAGTTCCTCGTCTCGCTCGCCGCGAGCCTCGGGTTCCTGCTCGCCCTCGGCACGGCCGGCGTCGACGTCGCCTGGGTGCTGGCTCTCCTCGCCGGCGGGCTCGTCGCGGCACCGGTCGCCGCGTGGCTCGTCCGGCACGTGCCGCCGCGCGTCCTCGGCTCGGCGGTCGGCGGGGTCATCGTCCTCACGAACTCCCGCACCCTGCTCAAGAGCGAGTGGGTGGACGCCGGCGAGGGCACCCGCTGGATCGTCTACGCGATGCTCTACGCGGTGTGGGCCGGGGCCGTCGCGTGGTCGGTACGGGCACATCGCGCCGAGCAGGCCGCCGTGGACGCCGAGCTTGCCGAGCTCGCCGAGCCCGAGGGGACCGGCCGCACCGTCACACGGTGACGCCACGCAGCACGACGGCCCGCGGGTGGGCGAGGACTCCTACGTCCACCCGCGGGTCGGCGGCGTACACGACGAGATCGGCGTCGGCCCCCTCGTCGAGACCCGGGCGGTCGAGCCACGTCCGCGCCGCCCACGTCGCGGCGTCCAGCGCCTCGACCGCCGTGAACCCGCAGCGCGTCAGCCGCTCGACCTCCTCCCCCGCGAGCCCGTGCGGCAGCGAGCCGCCCGCGTCGGTGCCGACGTAGACGGGGATGCCGGCCTCGCGCGCGGCGGCGACGGTCTCGTAGCGGCGGGCGTGGAGGTCGAGCATGTGCCGGTGGTAGTCGGGGAACTTCTCCCGGGCGGGCTCGGCGATCTGGGGGAACGTGTCGATGTTGACGAGCGTCGGCACGATGGCGATGCCCTGGCGGGCGAAGGCGTCGATGCTCTCCGGCACCAGGCCGGTGGCGTGCTCGATGCAGTCGGTGCCGGCCGCCGCGAAGTCATGCAGGCTCTGTTCGCCGAAGCAGTGCGCCGTGACCCGGGCGCCCTCCTCGTGCGCGGCGGCGACGGCCTCGGTGAGGACGTCGACGGGCCAGCACGGCGTGAGGTCGCCCTCCTCGCGGTCGATCCAGTCACCGACGAGCTTGACCCATCCGTCCCCGGCGCGGGCCTCGAGCCGCACCCGTTCGACGAGGTCCTCCGGCTCGACCTCCCAGGCGAAGTTCCGGATGTACCGCTTCGTGCGCGCGATGTGCCGGCCGGCCCGGACGATCCTCGGCAGGTCGGCGCGGTCGTCGACCCAGCGCGTGTCGGAGGGCGAACCGGCGTCCCGGATGAGAAGGGTCCCGGCGTCGCGGTCGGCCGTCGCCTGCGCCTCGGCGGTCTCGGCGTCCGTGGCCCCGGTGGCCACGAGACCGACATGGCAGTGCGCGTCGACCAGGCCGGGCAGCACCCATCCCTCGAGCGTCGTGACGTCGTGGTCGCCGACCGGGCGCTCGTAGGTGACCTGACCACCGACGACCCATGCCTCGGCGCGTTCCTCCTCGCGGCCGACGAGGACGGGACCCGTGAGGTGCAGCACCGATGCCATGGCCCGACCCTAGCGGCGGCGCCGAGCGCAACATCGGGTAGCCGGGGACGACCCGTCCCCGGACGAGGACGGCCTTCATCCGCGGCCGGAGGCGCCGCAGGCTGGAGCCATGACGGAGAACACCAGCACCCAGCACCGGAAGATCGCCCTCGTCACGGGGGCCAACCGAGGACTCGGCCGCGAGGAGGCGCTCGCCCTCGCCGGCGACGGGGTCGACGTCGTCCTCACCTACCGCAGCCACGCGGACGAGGCACGGACCGTCGTCGAGGAGGTCGAGGCCCTCGGGCGTCGCGCCGTCGCGCTCCACCTCGACACCGCGGACCACGAGAGCATCCCCGCCTTCGTCGAGACGCTCCTCTCGACCCTTCGGGAGACCTGGCACCGCACCGACCTCGACATCCTCGTCAACAACGCCGGCCACTCCGGTGACACCGTCCTCGGCGAGATCACCAAGGAACACGTCACCTCGCTGCTCGACGTGCACTTCACCGGGGTCGTCCTGCTCACCGACGCCCTCGTGCCCCACCTCGTCGACGGCGGGCGGATCGTCAACACCTCGAGTGGCCTCGCCCGGTTCAGCACCATGTTCCAGTACGCGGTGTACGGCGCGGCGAAGGGCGCCGTCGAGGTCTGGACCCGCTACCTCGCGGGTGCCCTCGGTCCGCGCCGGATCACCGTCAACGCCGTCGCACCCGGCGCCACGGCCACCGACTTCGGCGGTGGCGGGCTGCGGGACAGCGAGGAGATGCGCGCCGGGCTCGCCCAGGTCATCGCCATGGGGCACGTCGGCCGGCCCGAGGACATCGGGTCCGTCGTCGCCGCAGTCGCCTCGGACCGGATGGGCTGGGTCACCGGCCAGCGCATCGAGGCCTCCGGCGGCATGCTGCTGTGACAGCGGCTCCCCCCGACCGGCAGGATGGACGGGTGACCGGCTCACGTGGCGACCGCGCCCAGCTCGCCGACTTCCTCCGGACCCGCCGGGAGGCACTGCAACCGGAGGACGTCGGCCTGCCGCGCGGAGCCCGCCGCCGCACCGAGGGACTGCGCCGCGAGGAGGTCGCCGCCCTCTCCGGGATGTCCGCCGACTACCTCGGCCGGATGGAGCAGCAGCGCGGCCCGCACCCGAGCGAGCCGATGCTCGCGGCGCTGGCACGCGGTCTACGGCTCAGCCTCGACGAACGCGACCACCTCTTCCGGCTCGGCGGCTTCCCGACGCCGAGCCGGGCCGGTCGCCATCCCCACGTCGACGCCGGGATCATGCGGATCCTGGACCGTCTGACCGACACCCCCGCGATGGTGCTGGGGCCCGCCGGGGAGTGCCTCGCCGTCACGCCGCCCGCCGCGGCGATCTTCGGCGACCGCTCGTCCGACGAGGGCATGCGCGCCAGCGCGGTCTACCGCTGGTTCGCCGAACCCGCTTCCCGTCGGGTCTACCCTCCCGAGGACCGCGACCAGCGTGGCGCCGAGATGGTGGCCGACCTCCGCGCGGCCTACGCCCGACACGGCGACGGGTCGTCGGCCGGCGAGGTCGTGACCGCCCTGGACGCCGAGAGTGCCGAGTTCCGCGAGCTCTGGGCGCGGCACGACGTCCGGCACAAGCACTCGCAACGCAAGCGACTCGTGTCCGAGGTCGGCGTCCTGGACGTCTACTGCACCACGTTGTTCGACGCCGGCCAGAGCCAGTCGCTGCTCGTCTTCACCGCGGCCACCGCCGAGACCGCCGACCGGTTGCGCCTGCTCGGCGTCGTGGGGTCACCGTTCGGTCCGCGGGACTAGCCGGCGTCGGGGCCCGGCAGGGACCCGAGCACGCGTCGCAGGGTCTCGACGACGACGCCCGGGGCGTCGGTGTGCACCCAGTGCGCCGCGCCGTTGACCCGCACGAGACGGGTGCGCGGGAACAGCGCGCGCATGGCCGGGACGTCCTCGTCGCGGACGTACTCCGACTCACCTCCCGCGAGCCAGACGACCGGCCCGTCCCACGTGGCGTCGCCGAGATCGGGGAAGCCCGCGATGCGCGAGCCACTCCCACGGTCCGCGTCCGCGGCGACGAGGTCGAGGTTGACCTGCCAGGACCACTCGCTGCCGTGCCGGCGCAGGTTCTGCAGGAGGAACGCCTTGACCCCGGGGTCCGGCTCGTCGAACCGCTCCTCGGCGTCGGCACGGGTCGTCAGCTCGTCGAGCGGCAGGCGGAGCATCTCGTCGATGTAGCCGGTGAACCGGTCGAGGCTGCCGTACCCCGTGGGCGCGATGTCGACGACGACGAGGCTCGCGACGACATCCGGGTACGTCAGGGCCAGGACCATCGCGACCTTGCCGCCGAGGCTGTGCCCGACCACGACCCACGGCTCCCCCGGCGCCTGTGCCTCGAGCGTCGCGGCCACGGCATCGGCGTACCCGCGGTAGGAGAGCTCGTCCGACCACGGGGAGCGCCCGTGGTCGGGCAGGTCGACGAGCAGGCACCGGGCAGCGGCACCGTCGGGGCCGGCGATCGCCTTGGCGATCTGCGCCCAGTTGCGGCCCTGCCCGAACAGCCCGTGCAGGAACGCGACCCGCGGCCCGTCCGTGCCGACCGAGAGAGTGTTCAGCGGCTCGCTCACGCGCCCCGTCCCCACGCGCAGGCGGCCAGCCAGGCCACGCCTCGCCGGGCGGGATACACCGAGCCGTGCGACGCGATCGGCGCCCTGCAGCACGGGACCTCGCGGCGGGCCCGGATGTATCCGGCCCGTCCGGCTGCCGGCATCAGAAGCGCCGAGGCGCTCACTTGCCCAGGAACTTCTCGAAGCCCTTCGGCAGCTGCGCCGGGTCGAGCTGGGAGGGGTCGAGATCGCCGAGGCCACCGGCGCCTCCCGCGCCGCCGAAGCTCGACCCGGAGGCGGGGGCCTGGGATGCCCGCTCGCGAGCGGCACGCTCCTCGGCCGCGCGCTTCGCCGGGTTGCCGGACTTGGACTTCTTGCGCTGCTGCTGCTTGCCGCCGCCACGCTTGCCCGGCCCGGAGCCCGGCCCGGGCATCCCTGGCATGCCGGGGATGCCGCCACCCTTGGCGAGCTGCTTCATCATCTTCTGCGCGTCACCGAAACGCTCGAGGAGCTGGTTGACCTCGGAGGTCGTGACCCCGGATCCCTTCGCGATACGGGCCCGCCGCGAGCCGTTGATCTGCTTGGGGTGGTTCCGCTCGAACGGGGTCATCGAGCGGACCATGGCCTCGACGCGGTCGAACTCGCGCTCGTCGAAGGCGTCGAGCTGGGCGCGCATCTGACCCATCCCGGGCATCATCCCGAGCAGCTGCTTGAGCGAGCCCATCTTCTTGATGGCCGCCATCTGCTCGAGGAAGTCGTCGAAGGTGAAGTCCTCGGCCGCGAGGAACTTGCGTTCCATCTCGGCGGCCTGGGCGCGGTCGAAGGCGCGCTCGGCCTGCTCGATGAGGGTGAGGACGTCACCCATGTCGAGGATGCGCGACGCCATCCGGTCGGGGTGGAAGACCTCGAAGTCCTTCACGTTCTCGCCGGTGGACGCGAACATGATCGGCCGGCCGGTGACCTCGGCGACCGACAGCGCCGCGCCGCCGCGGGCGTCGCCGTCGAGCTTGGAGAGGACGACGCCGGTGAGGCCGACGCCCTCGAGGAACGCCTCGGCGGTCTCGACGGCCGCCTGGCCGATCATCGCGTCGATGACGAAGAGCACCTCGTCCGGCTCGATCGCGCTGCGGATGTCGGCGGCCTGCTGCATGAGGCCCTCGTCGACCGCGAGCCGTCCGGCGGTGTCGACGATGACGACGTCGTGCTGCCTGGCCCGCGCTTCCGCGATACCGGCGCGGGAGACCGCGACCGGGTCCCCGTGCGAACGGGTGCCTTCGATGTCCCCGCCGACGACGTCGTGGCCGGCCATGTTGCCGCGCTCGGGCGCGAAGACCGGGACGCCGGCGCGCTCGCCGACGACCTCGAGCTGGGTGACGGCGTTGGGGCGCTGGAGGTCGGCCGCGACGAGCAGCGGGGTGTGGCCCTGCTCCTTGAGCCAGTACCCGAGCTTGCCCGCGAGCGTGGTCTTGCCGGACCCCTGGAGGCCGGCGAGCATGACGACGGTCGGGGGCTGCTTGGCGAAGCGGATACCGCGCGTCTCACCACCGAGGATGGCGACGAGCTCGTCGTTGACGATCTTGACGACCTGCTGAGCCGGGTTGAGCGCCTCGCTGACCTCGGCCCCGAGCGCCCGCTCGCGGACGTTCGCCGTGAAGGTCTTGACCACCGGGAGCGCGACGTCGGCGTCGAGCAGCGCGAGCCGGATGTCGCGGACCGTCTTGTTGACGTCGGACTCGCTGAGGCGGCCCTTGGTCCGCAGGTTGCGGAAGGTCTCGGTCAGGCGGTCGGACAGGCTCGTGAACACCGGTCAACCCTAACGGCTGCGCCGGGCCGCCCCGGACGGATGGCGCCACTGCCGACCCGCAAACCCGTTGAGCGCCGCGTGGCCGCTCCGCCATGCTGTCGGACCATGCCGACCAAGCCGAGCGCCCCGACCGCACCACTCGTCCGCGCCGTCGAGGAGCACGACCACGAGGCCGTCCACGCCATCCTCACGAGCCGGTCCGTCATCGCGGGGACGATGCGCCTGCCGTACGCGGCCCTCCACACGACCAAGGAGCGGCTCTCTCCCGACCCCGGCGTACACCGTCTCGTCGCCGAGGTCGACGGGACGGTGGCCGGCTTCGCCGAGCTCATCACCTCGCCGGGCCACCCGCGCGCGGCCCACGTCGGCGACCTCAACATGCTGTGCGTGCATCCCGACCACGAGGGTCGCGGCGTCGGGCGGGCCCTGCTCGACGCCGTCCTCGAGCTCGCCGACGACTGGCTGAGCCTCACCCGGCTCTCCCTCGTCGTCTTCGCGGACAACCCGCGCGCGGCCCGGCTCTACGAGCGCTACGGCTTCGAGCACGAGGGCGTCATGCGCCGGCTCAACCGCAGTCGCGGCACCGACGTCGACGGGCTGATGATGGCCCGGCTGCGGGACTGACCAGCGGCCCGTTCCAGGACGTCGGTGGCGGGCCCTCCGCAGGGCGACACACCGGACGCCGTCTCCCCCGGTGGGTCTCAGGAGGGGTTGACGCCGTCGCAGGTGTCGATGACGATGCTCACCGCCTGGGCCACCTTCGCCGGCGGCAGCGGCATCCCGTCGGCCCCGGTGAGGTAGAAGGTGTCGAGGGTCTGCCCGGCGTAGGTGGCGATGTGCGCCGAGCGCACCGACACCCCGGCTCCCGCGAGCGCGGCCCCGAGCTCGTGGAGCAGCCCCGGACGGTCCTGGGCGCGTACCTCGAGGACGGTCGCCTCGGCGCTGGCCCCCGGCACGACGAGCGCACGGGCCTGACCCGGCGACCCGATCCCGGAGGTGGCCGACGGCCGCGGCAGGTGGGCTCGGCGCCGGTCGAGGGTCTGCAGCGGTCCGCGGTCGCCCCGCGCGAGCCGGGCCAGACCACGGACGATGCGCTCGGGGTCGGGCACCGCACCGCTCGGGGACTCGACGTGCCACTCGTCGATGGCCACGCCGTCGACGGTCCGCAGGATGGCGGTCCGGACGGTGTGGCCCTCGGCGGCCAGCAGCCCGGCGGTGTCCGCGAAGAGACCCACCCGGTCCTGGTCCACGATGTCGAGGCGGTGCGAACCTCCGCCCGACACGACGGTCACGACCGGCTGACCGGCACGGACCGACTCGACGATCGCCGGGTCGAGGGTCGGCGCGGCCCAGGTGCTCTCGGTCGCGGCGCCGGCGACCGGCCGGGCCGCCGGCCGCGGCGCGTCGAGCCTGGCCCGTACCGCGACGGCCAGCTGCTCCAGGAGCGTCGCCCGCCAGTCCGTCCAGGCCATCGGCCCCGCGGCGGAGGCGTCGGCCTCGGTGAGCGCGAGCAGGATCTCGAAGACCTCGCGGTTCCCGCCGACGGCCTCGACCGCGGCGTCGACCGTCGCGGGGTCCTGGTGGTCGCGGCGGGTGGCGAGCTCGATGAGGGTGAGGTGCTCGCGCACGAGTGTCGTGAGCGTGTCGACATCGCGGTCCGGGAAGCCCCAACGGGCGACGACCGTCCGGGCGATGTCGGCCCCGGTGACGGAGTGGTCGTGGGAGCCACGGACCTTCCCGATGTCGTGCAGCAGCGCCGAGGCGAGCAGGAGGTCGGGGCGGGAGGTCCTGCGGACGAGGCCGGCCGCCCGGACGACGGTCTCGACGAGGTGCCGGTCGACGGTGTGCCGGTGCACGGCGCTGCGCTGCGGACGGGATCGCACGGCTGTCCACTCGGGCAGCCACTGCTCGACGAGGCCGACCTGGTCCAGGCCCTCCCACACGGTGACGAGTCCCGGGCCGGAGGCCAGGAGGTCACCGAGGAGGTCCCGGAAGGGTTCTGGCCACGGGGTCGGGATGGGCCGGGCTCCCGCGGCGAGGTTCTCGAGGGTCGTCGGCGAGATCGGCAGGCCCGCGCGAGCCGCGACGACCCCGGCACGCATGGCCATCCCCTCGTCGCTCTCGGCGAGCCTCGGCGTGCCGAGGACGACCTCGCCGTCGCTCGAGAACAGACCGTGGCCGAGCGGGGTCATCTGCGGGCGGCGCGGACCGACCCGCAGGGTGCGCGCCCGCTGGGACTGGCCGGCCCGGCGCACGGTGCCGTCCAGGGCGTAGGCGATGGTCCGGCCGGCACCGGAGACGGCCGTGAGCAGCTCGTCGCCGTCCGGGTGACCGAGCAACGCGGCGACGGCGTCGTGGTCCTCGCGACCGAGGCGGTCGCGGCCACGGCCGGTGACGACGTGGACGGCGTCCCGGACGTCGAGCAGCAGCGCGTGGGCTGCGTCCACACCCCCGTGCGGCCGGTCGGCCAGCCAGGCCTCGGCGAGAGCACGCAGGACGGTCATGTCCCGCAGACCCCCGTGGGCCTCCTTGAGCTCGGGTTCGATGGACTGCGCGAGGTCACCCTGGCGGGCGTGCCGGGAGGACAGGGCCTCGACGAGCTGGGGAAGCCGCTTGCGCGCGTTGCCCCGCCAGTCGTGGGCGACGGTGGAACGAGCCGCGGCGACGAGCTCGGCGTCCCCCGCGATCGGCGCGAGGTCGAGCAGGCCGACGGCGGCGGTGAGGTCCTCGGCGGCGACCTGCCGGCACTGCGTCACGGTGCGGACGCTGTGGTCGAGACGCACTCCGGCGTCCCAGATCGGGTACCAGATGCGCTCGGCGAGCGCGGTGATCTCCTTCGTCGGGAGCGAGCGGTCGGAGTGCAGCAGAACGAGGTCGTAGTCACTGAGCGGGCCCGCGTCGGCCCGTCCGAGGCTGCCGACGGCGGCCAGGGCGACCCCCTCGGGGCGGACCCCACCGATCGCGGTCCGCCACACCTCGGCGAGCCACTGCCGGTTGAAGGTCGCCAACGCCTCCCGGCGCGCCGGGCCGGCACCCGCGACGGCGAAGTCGCGAGTGCCGGCCAGGTCGAGCCTCCGGGAGCCGATGTCGCTCGAGGAGGGCGTCATCGGTCAGATCGCCTCGACCCCACGCTCCCCGGTGCGGACCCGGGCGATCTCCTCGACGGGGATGACCCAGACCTTGCCGTCACCGATCCGGCCGGTCTGCGCGGCCTTGAGGATGACGTCGAGGACCGAGCTGGAGTCCATGTCGTCGACGAGGATCTCGAGGCGGGTCTTCGGGACGAAGTCGACGGTGTACTCGGCACCGCGGTAGACCTCGCTGTGGCCGCGCTGTCGGCCGTATCCCTGTGCCTCGCTGATCGTCATGCCCTGGATGCCGAAGGCCTCCAGGGCCTCCTTCACCTCGTCGAGCTGGTGCGGCTTGATGATGGCGGTGACGAGCTTCATCACTTGGCTCCTTCGAGGTCGTGGGTGTCCTCCGGCGCACGCGCCCCGGCGGTGCCGGCGGCGCCGCCGATACGACCACCCCGAGCGGTGAGCTCGTAGGCGGACTCGGCGTGCTCGGCCTGGTCGATGCCGGCGACCTCGACGTCCTCGGGGATCCGCCAGCCCATGGTGACCTTGAGGGCCATTCCGATGACGAGGGTCATGACACCGGTGAAGAGGACCGTGGCGAGAGCGACGAGGATCTGGACGACGGTCTGGTCCACACCGCCACCGTAGAAGAGACCGCCGTCGGTCGCGAGGAGACCGGCGCCGATGGTGCCCCAGAGGCCGGCGACGAGGTGGACGCCGACGACGTCGAGCGAGTCGTCGTAGCCGAACTTGTACTTCAGGCCCACGGCCAGCGCGGCGAAGACTCCGGCGAAGACACCGAGGGCGATCGAGCCGACGGGCGAGAGGTTGCCACAGGCCGGGGTGATGGCGACGAGACCGGCGACGACACCGGACGCGGCGCCGACCGAGGTGGCGTGCCCGTCGCGCACCTTCTCGACGAGGAGCCAGCCGAGCATCGCGGCGGCGGTGGCGACGGTCGTGTTGACCCACACCAGCGCGGTGGTCTCGTCGGCCGCGAGCTCCGAGCCCGCGTTGAAGCCGAACCAGCCGAACCACAGCAGGCCGGCGCCGATCATGACCAGCGGCACGTTGTGCGGCCGCATCGGGACCTTCTTGAAGCCGACCCGGCTGCCGACGACCAGCGCCAGGACCAGACCCGCCATACCGGCGTTGATGTGGACCACGGTGCCGCCGGCGAAGTCGATCGGGGCCACGTTGGCCTCACCGTCGGTGCTGCCGAGGACCCAGCCCGAGATGCTCTCGCCGGCACCACCGAGGATGCCGCCACCCCACACCATGTGGGCGATCGGGAAGTAGACCAGGGTGGCCCAGATCGGGGCGAAGACCAGCCAGGTCGAGAACTTCACGCGGTCGGCGATCGCGCCGCTGATCAGCGCGACGGTGATCACGGCGAAGGTCAGCTGGAAGCCGACGAACGCGAGCTCGGGGATGTTGCCGTAGCCCTCGTAGCCGAAGCTGTTGTAGAGCGGCTCCATGTTGGCCAGACCGAACTTCTCGAACGGGTTGGCGAAGAGGCCGGCGACGTTCTGGGTGCCGAACGACATCGAGTAGCCCCAGAGGACGTACACGACGGCGATGATGCCCATCGCACCGAACGACATCATCATCATGTTGAGGATGGACTTCGCCCGGGTGAGACCGCCGTAGAAGAGGGCGAGACCCGGGGTGGTCATCAGGAGGACAAGGGACGCGCAGAGGATGACGAAGCCGGTCGACGCGTAGTCGAGGGTCTCGGCCGCCTCTGCCATGGGGGCGAGTGTCGTGCTCATGGCGCAGTACTGTCGGCCACCGCCGTTTCACGGCCTGCCGTGTCGTGTTACGGGCGTGTTTCGGAAACGGCGTGAGTGTAAGCATCGGGTTTCGCGTGCGGCGAGGTCCCGGATCGTGAGACCGGGCGTCCGTGCGACGATCCTGGTGTGAGCGTCCGCCGGCCCGTGCTCGTCTTCGACGGCGACTGCGCGTTCTGCACGACCTCCGCGGACGCCCTGCGCCGGCTGCGCCGTTCCCCCGCCGACTTCGGCGTCGAGCCCTGGCAGCATCTCGACCTCACGTCACTCGGCCTCAGCGAGGACGCGTGCGCCGAGGCGGTGCAGTGGGTCGCGGCGGACGGCCGCGTGTCGGGGGCCGAGCGCGCCGTCGCGCGGTCGCTGCTCGCCTCCAGAGCCTGGGTGCGCCCGGTGGGCGCGCTGCTGCTCGCACCCGGGGTGCGGCCGCTCGCCGGTGCCGTCTACCGGTGGGTCGCGCGCAACCGGCACCGGCTCCCTGGAGGCACGCCGGCCTGCTCCCTGTAGCGGCTACTCGACGATCGCGTCGACGAACGCCTCGGCGTCGAAGGGTGCGAGGTCGTCCGGGCCCTCGCCGAGACCGACGAGCTTGACCGGCACGCCGAGCGCTCGCTGCACCGCGACGACGATGCCGCCCTTGGCGGTGCCGTCGAGCTTGGTGAGCACGATGCCGGTGATCCCGACGACCTCCGAGAAGACCTCGGCCTGCTTCATCCCGTTCTGGCCGGTGGTGGCGTCGAGCACGAGCAGCACCTCGTCGACCGGGCTCTGCTTCTCGATGACGCGCTTGACCTTGCCGAGCTCGTCCATGAGGCCGGCCTTGTTCTGCAGCCGACCCGCAGTGTCGACGACGACGACGTCGGCCTCCATCTCGGCGGCCGCCTTGACGGCGTCGAACGCCACCGACGCCGGGTCGGCGCCCTCGCGGTCGGACCGGATGGTCGGCACGCCGACGCGCCCGCCCCAGGTCTCGAGCTGGTCGGCGGCCGCGGCCCGGAAGGTGTCCGCCGCGCCGAGGACGACGTCCTTGTCCTCGGCGACGAGCACCCGGGCGAGCTTGCCGACCGTCGTCGTCTTCCCCGTGCCGTTGACCCCGACGACGAGGACGCAGGCCGGCCGGCCGTCGACCCGCGCGTCGGCGAGCGAGCGGTCCATCGTCGGGTCGACGAGAGCCAGCAGCTCCTCGCGCAGCCAGCCACGGACGACCGCCTCGTCCGTCGTGCCCTCGACCGCGACCCTGGTCCGCAGGCCCTCGACGAGCTCGGTCGTCGCTGCGACGCCGAGGTCCGCGGCGAGCAGGGTGTCCTCGACCTCCTCCCAGGCGGCGTCGTCGAGCGACCCTCCCGACAGGAGGGCCAGCAGACCCTTGCCGAGCGCGGAGTTGGAGCGCGCGAGGCGGGACCGGAGGCGACGCAGCCGACCGGCCGGCTCCTCCGGGGTCTCGACGGCCGGGACGGGCTCCGGCTCCGGGACGGGCACGGGAGCGGGTGGGGCCTCGGTGTCGTCGACGACCTCGCCGGGATGCTCGATCGTGCCGATCGCACCGTCCGGCGCGAGGTCGGCGTCGGCCGCGCCGGGGGTCCCGGGGCCCTCGGTGCCGGGGACGTCGAGGTCACGCTCGGCGCCGCCACGCCCCCGGAGCAGCCCGGCGACCACACCGCCGACGACGAGGAGGACGGCGAGGGCGATGCCGGCATAGGTCCACAGGGAGTCGGTCACCCGGTCATCCTGTCAAGTGTCGGACGGTGCGCCCAACCCGCGGTCCGACTCGGTGGACGCGAGCCGCCACGCGGCGGCGAACCGGGAGCGTGCGCCGACCGACTCCAGCACGGCGGCGATGTCGGTCCGCACGGTCCGGACGCTCACCCGCAGGGCCGCCGCGACGCGCTCGTCCGTCCAGCCCTCGCGGAGCAGCCTGACGACCACCTGCTGGCGCTCGGTGAGTACGCCGGCGGCCGGGTCCGCAGCGGGGACCGGGTCCGAGGTCACCATGACCGCCGCCCAGTACCGCACCGCCAGCTCGACCGTCGCCGGGCGCTGGACCACCATGACGCAGGTGTCCGGGCCGGGCCCCTCGAGCATGACCGAGCGGTGGTCGATGACCTTCATCTGGACCGGTGCGTCGGCGAGCACGTACCGGCCCTTGGTCTCGCCGGCGAGCAGGCCGAGCGCGGCGTCCGACGTGCCGAGCCGGTCGAAGACGCTCGTCATCGTCAGGCCCTTGTCCACGAGGCGCCGGTTGTTGGGAAGGCTGTACTCGAGCTCGGGCGCCACCGTCCGGGGGCGGATCGAGAGGAGGTGGCGCCAGGACCCCGACTCACGGCGCAGGTGTTCGTTGAGCAGCGGGCCACCGGAGACGACACGGATGTCCACCGGAGGCCGGCTCCGCTCGAGCTCGGCGAGGAGGGACCGCCGGTGCAGCTGCAGCGCGGCGGCGGCGTCGAGGACCGCCTGCCAGCCGGCCTGGCCCCCACGCCGTTGCACCCCCGTTCCCCCGGGCATGACGCCCATCGTGCAGGAACCTGCAGCGCACGTGCAAGTGGGTGTCCGGCACGCGAGGCTCGGGAGGTCGGCACACCGCCCCGAGCCGGCAGGGGCCGGTCGGGCGGCAGGCATCGCACCTCCCTGGCGCCCGACCGGACGGCTCAGAAGATCCGGACCCGCTCGTCCGGCGCCAGCCACATGGCGTCCCCCGGTGTGACGTCGAAGGCCTCGTGGAACTCCGTGAGGTTGCGCGCGGCGTTGGCCCGGAGGTCCATCGGGCTGTGCGGGTCGATCGTCAGCAGTCGCTCGGCCTCGGCGGGGCGGGCCTTCCCCCGCCAGAGCTGGGCCCATCCGAGGAAGAAGCGCTGGACGCCGCTCAGGCCGTCGATCTCCGGTGCCGGCCGGCCCTCGAGGGCGATGCGGTAGGCGGCGTACCCGATCGTCAGGCCGCTGAGGTCACCGATGTTCTCGCCGACGGTCAGGGCGCCGTTGACATTCTTCCCCGGCGCGTCCCGCGACTCGAGGACGTCGAACTGCGCGACGAGGGCGTCCGCGAGCGCCTGGAAGCGCGCCCGGTCCTCCTCGGTCCACCAGTCACGCAGCTCGCCGCGACCGTCGAACTGGGAGCCCGAGTCGTCGAACCCGTGGCCGATCTCGTGGCCGATGACCGCTCCGATCCCCCCGTAGTTCACGGCGTCGTCGGCCTCGACATCGAAGAACGGGGGCTGGAGGATCGCGGCCGGGAAGACGATCTCGTTCATCCCGGGGTTGTAGTACGCGTTGACCGTCTGCGGGGTCATGAACCACTCGCCGCGGTCGACCGGCCCGCCGAGCTTGGCGAAGTTCCGGTCGACCTCGAAGGCCACCGCACGGCGCACGTTGCCGAGGAGGTCGTGCGCGTCGACCTCGAGGGCGGAGTAGTCGCGCCAGCGGTCCGGGTATCCGATCTTCGGGGTGAAACGGTCGAGCTTGGCGAGCGCCTCGGCCCGCGTCCCCGGCCCCATCCAGGACAGGCCGGAGAGGCTCTCGCGGAACGCGGCGACGAGGTTGGCCACGAGCTCGACCATCCGCGCCTTCGCGTGCGGCGGGAAGTGCCGTTCGACGTAGAGCTGGCCGACCGCCTCGCCGAGCGCTTCCTCGACGAGACCGACCCCGCGCTTCCAGCGGGCGCGCAGGGCCGGGACACCGGAGAGCGTGCGACCGAAGAAGTCGAAGTTCTCGTCGACGAACGCCGCGGACAGGTATGGCGCGTGCGCGTGCACGAGCTGCCACGCCAGCCAGTCCCGCCACGCCTCGACGGGCTCCTCGGCGAGCGCCGTGGCGACCGAGACCAGATGGTCCGGCTGGCGCACGACGACCGCGGCGAACGCCCCGGGCGGTGCCTGGAGCCCCTCGAGGTAGGCGGCCCAGTCGATGCCGGGCGCGAGGGCGTCGAGGCCGGCGCGGTCGACGAGCGTGTAGGTCTTGACCGGGTCCCGGTTGGTCACCTTGTCCCAGTGGCCGGCCGCGATCCGGGTCTCGAGGGCCATGACCCGCTCGGCCGCGGCCTGCGCCCCGGGCCAGGCGACGAGGGCGAGCATCCGGCCGACGTGCTCGACGTACCGGGCCCGGCGCTCCTCGTGCTCCGGCTCGCGGTAGTAGGACTCGTCGGGCAGACCGATGCCGGCCTGCTCGAGGTAGACGACGTAGCGGTCCGGGTCACGGTCGTCGGTGTTGACGAACGGGATGACGAGCCCACCCACCCCCTCACGGCCGAGCTCGCCGAGCAGGCGCAGGAGGTCCGAGGCGTCGCGCACTGCGGTGACGCGCTCCAGCCCCGCCGCGAGCGGTGCGGCCCCGAGCGCCTCGACGGTGGCCTCGTCCATGAAGCTGGAGTAGAGGTCACCGACCTTCGCGGCCACCGTGCCCCCGGCCGGCGAGCCGGCCGACACCTCCTCGATGATGGCCCGGACGTCCGCCTCGGCGGTCTCGCGCAGGACGTCGAACGTGCCGTAGCGCCCGCGGTCCTCCGGGACCTCGGTCGTGGCCAGCCAGCGACCGTTGGTGTGGGCGAACAGGTCGTCCTGGGGGCGGACCGTGGGGTCGACGGCGGTGGTGTCGATACCGGACTTCATCCGGGCGGCTCCTTCGTGGTGGGAAGAGCCTCATTCGACCACACGGCACCGTCGACGACGGCCGGGACGCAGGAGCCGGGCCCGCTCGCACGCCGAGGGCCTCGCTGCCCCGCACGACGGGGTCGGCGACGGAGTCGTCGTGGGTCGCGCACCGCGACTAATGTGACCGGGTGACCGATGCCGGTGCGGCGTCGGACGAGCAGACCCTCCGCCGGCGCCGTCTCCCCTGGTTCACCGAGCTCCTCGTCGCTGTCGTGGGGGTGGCCCTCGTCCAGGCCTTCCTCGTGAAGCCCTTCGGCGTGCCTTCGCAGTCGATGGAGAACACGCTGCGGATCGGGGACCGCATCCTCGTCAACCGGCTAGACCACGACATCGACCGCCTCGACCTCGTCGTGTTCGGACACGGCGACACGTGGCAGGAGCGCGAGCTGCCACCGGCCGACAACCCCTTCGTCCGGGTCGCTCGCTGGGTCGGCGGGCTCACCGGGATCGGTCCGAGCTCGACGGCGTACACGGTCAAGCGCACGATCGGTCTGCCGGGCGACCGTGTCGCCTGCTGCACGTCGGACGGGAAGGTCACGGTCGACGGAAGGCCCCTCGATGAGCCGTACGTCCACGAGGACATCCCCTTCACGGCGGGCACGCTCGACTGC
Source organism: Phycicoccus sp. CSK15P-2 (assembly GCF_016888005.1). Classification (GTDB taxonomy): domain Bacteria; phylum Actinomycetota; class Actinomycetes; order Actinomycetales; family Dermatophilaceae; genus Phycicoccus. The sequence continues at coordinate 70,106 of NZ_JAFDVE010000017.1, forward strand.
TCGTCGACCCCGCGGTCCAGCCGCTGCTTCCCCGAGATCCGCGTCCCCGAGGAGAACCTCCTCGTCCTCGGCGACCACCGGTCGGAGTCCGCCGACTCCGTCATCGGCTGTCGCGGAGCCACCGACGGGCAGGAGTGCGCCCGCTTCGTCCCTCTCGAACGCGTCGTCGGACCGGTCGTGATGCGGTTCTGGCCGATCGGGTCGGCCGGAGGCCTCCCGCACTGACGCTGCGCCCTGGGCGAACAGGGCTTCCACGGACCCGCGACCACGTGGTCGTCTGAGGCGATGAGACTTCTCGTCCTCGGTGGTACCGCGTTCCTCGGCCGGGAGGTCGCCCGCGCCGGCGTCGCCGCAGGGCACGACGTCACCTGCGTGGCACGCGGTACGTCCGGGACGCCCCCCGAGGGGGTGCGGCACGTCCGGCACGACCGCTCGGGTGAAGGGCTCGGCGGGGTCGAGGACGAGCTCTGGGACGCCGTCGTCGACGTCGCCCGCGACCCCGGGCAGGTGAGCCGGGCCGTCGAGGCCCTGGAGGGACGGGTGGCGCACTGGTCGTTCGTCTCGACCGGCAACGTCTACGCGGACCACTCGGTCGTGGGGGCCGACGAGTCCACGCCCCTCCTGGAGCCGCGCCAGGAGGCGGACGACGACCCGGACGGCTACGGCGCGAAGAAGGTCGCCTGTGAGCAGCACGTCCTGCGGGGGCTCGGCGCCGACCGCACCCTCGTCGCCCGCGCGGGGCTCATCGGCGGCCCGGGTGACACCTCCGGGCGGACCGGCTGGTACCCGTGGCGCTTCGCGCACCCGGCGCTCGCCGGTCAGGTGCTGGTGCCGGACGCCCTCGGTGACCCGGCGCAGGTCCTCGACGTGCGCGACCTCGCGGCGTGGCTCGTCCGCTGTGGCCAAGAGGGCACGACGGGGGTCGTCGACGCCGTCGGACCGACGACGACACTCGGCGACGTGCTCGACGCCTCCGCCGCGGTCGCCGGGCCAGGAGCGGTCGCCGTCCCGGCCGACCCGGGGTGGCTCACCGCGCAGGGTGTCGACGCGTGGATGGGACCACGCACCCTGCCGCTCTGGCTGCCCTTCCCCGAGTACGCCGGTTTCGCCGCCCGCACCGGGGAGGCCGCTCGCGGGCTCGGGCTGACGACACGCCCGCTCGCCGAGACGCTGCGCGACACCCTCGCGTGGGAGGAGGGGCGTCCGGCGGACCAGCCGCGCGGGGCCGGGCTCACCGACGCCGAGGAGCGCGAGCTGCTCACCGCCTGGCACGCCGGCGGCTGACGCCTTGGGTGGTCGCCTCAGGCGGTGGCCGCGACGTCGCGGATCCGCTGGCTGACGACGGTGGTCACGCCGTCGCCGCGCATCGACACCCCGTAGAGCGCGTCGGCGACCTCCATCGTCCGCTTCTGGTGGGTGATGACGATGAGCTGGCTGGAGTCGCGCAGCTCCTCGAAGAGGGTGATGAGCCGGCCGAGGTTGGTGTCGTCGAGCGCGGCCTCGACCTCGTCCATGATGTAGAAGGGGCTCGGCCGGGCCTTGAAGATGGCGACGAGCAGCGCCACGGCCACGAGCGAGCGCTCGCCGCCGGACAGCAGCGAGAGCCGTTTGACCTTCTTGCCGGGCGGGCGGGCCTCGACCTCGATGCCGGTCGTCAGCATGTCGTCCGGGTCGGTGAGGACGAGGCGGCCCTCACCTCCCGGGAAGAGCCGCTCGAAGACCCGCTCGAACTGCTCCTTGGTGTCGTGGAAGGCCTCGGTGAAGACCTGCTCGACGCGCTCGTCGACCTCCTTGACGATGTCGAGGAGGTCGCGCTTGGAGCGCTTGAGGTCCTCGAGCTGGGTCGTGAGGAAGGTGTGCCGCTCCTCGAGCGCCGCGTACTCCTCGAGCGCGAGCGGGTTGACCTTGCCCAGCTGGGAGAGCGCACGCTCCGCCTTGCGCAGCCGCTTCTCCTGCTCGTCGCGCACGTACGGCGTGGGCTCGGGGACGGCGTCCGGGTCGTCGTCCGGGCCCGGGACGAACGGCACCGGCTGGTCCGGCCCGAACTCCTCGGCGAGGACGTCGGGGTCGACACCGAGCTCCTCGACGGCCTTGGTCTGCAGCTGCTCGATGCGGGCGAGCTGCCGGGCGCGGGCCATCTCGTCGCGGTGCGCCGCGTCGGTGAGGTCGCGCAGCTCGTCCTGGACCTTCGCCTGCTCCTGGCGCAGCGTCGCCGCGGTGCGGTCCCGCTCGACCCGCTCGGCCTCGGCCGCGTCGCGCAGCGTCGTGGCCCGCGCCAGCGCACGGGACACCCGGTGCACGGCGTAGCCCGCGGCCTCGTGGACGGCGGCGGCCACCTCGGCCTCGCGGCGGCGGCGCTCCTGGCGCTCGCGGAGCTTCTCGCGGGCGGCGATCTCGTTGCGGGCGGCGCCTTCGAGGGAGTCCGCGCGCCCCTTGAGCGCGCGCGCCCGCTCCTCCTTGGTGCGCAGTGCGAGGCGGACCTCGGTCTCGGCGGTGCGGGCCCGGCTGGCCTCGAGCTCGAGGCGGTCGCGCTCCTCCGTGGAGGGGTCGGCGTCGTCCTCGACGGGCTCGGCCTCGGCCTCCTCGAGACGCGCAGTGAGGGCCTCGAGCTCGACCCGGTCGGCGTCGAGGGTCTCGCGCGCGCTCGCGATGGCCCGCTCGGCACGCTCCGCCTCCGCGGCGGCGGTGCGCATCCCCGCACCGAGGCTCCCGAGCCGCTCCGCGACCGCGGCCATCCGGGCGTCCGACTCGTGCAGCGCCTCGAGCGCGGTGTCGACCTCGTCCGTGAGGACGCGTGCCTTCTCGGTGGCGGCGGCGAGCTCGAAGGTCGTCCGCTCGACCCGCGCGACCGCGCCCTCGAGCGTGGTGCGGGTCTCCTCGACCGCCGCCTGCACCTCGATCAGCGACTCCCCCGAGCTGCTGCCGCCCCGAGCCCAGCCCGGGCCGTAGACGTCACCGTCGGCGGTGACCGCGGTGACACCGGGGTGGTCGGCGACGAGGGCGATGGCGTGCCCCGAGGTCGGGACGAGGGCGACCCGCTCGAGCAGCTGCTCGACCGCCGGACGGACGGTGTCGGGCGCGTCGACGACGTCGCGGGCCCACACGGCCTCACCGTCCAGGCCCGGCCACGAGCCGGGGTCGCTCGGGGCGGCGGTCTGGCCCACGAGGAGCGTGGCCCGCCCTCCGTCGCTCGTCCTCAGGTGCTCGAACGCGGAGGCGGCGGACCCGGTGGAGCCGACGGCGACGGCCTCCGAGGCCCAGCCCAGTGCGGCCGCGACGGCGGCCTCGTGGCCGCCGCTCACGTGGAGCAGCGAGGAGACCGCCCCGAGGACCTCGTGGTCGTCGGCGGCCTCGAGGAGGGTCGCCGCGCCGTCCTTGCGGCGCAGGCTGAGCTCGAGGGCCTCGAGCCGGGCGGTCGCGGACGCGCGGTCCCGCTCGGCGTCGCGCTCGGCGGTGCGGAGGCGCTCGACCTCGGTCTCGGCCTCGGCGAGACGCTCGGCGGCGGCCTCGTAGGTGGAGTCGAGCCCCTCCTCGCCCTTCTCCTCGTCCGCGATGCCGCCCTCGAGCCCGGCGAACTCCTTCTCGGCGTCCGCGGCACGCTGCCGAGCCTCCGCGGCGAGGGTCTGCAGCCGCCCGATCTCGGCCTCCCCCGCCTCGATCCGGCTGCGCCGGGCACCGACCTTGCCGGCGAGCTTGGCCAGACCCTCGCGGCGGTCGGCCGCGGCGCGGGCCAGCCGTGCGAGCCGCTGCTGCTCGGCGGCGAACGCGGCCTCGGCCTCCTCGCGGTCGGCGACCGCGGCCTCGAGCCCCTCGGTCGTCTCGGCGATCTCGGCGAGGAGGAGCTCCTCGGCCTCACGGGCCTGGGTGGCCTGGGCGCGCAGCTCCTCGGGGTCGCGGCCGGTCGTCGTCTCGTGCTCCTCGTCCTGGGAGAGCAGCCGGACGCGCTCGGCCGCCACCGAGCCGGTGGACTCGAGGCGGTCGCGCAGGCTCTGCATCCGGACGACGCGCTCCTGGGCACGGCCCAGCTCGGGCGCGGCCTCGCTCGCCCGCTGCTCGACCTCGCCCAGCCGGAGGCGGACGTCGGCGAGCGCGTCCTCGACGGCCGTGCGGCGCTCGAGCAGCGCGGTCTCGTCGGCGACCTCCTGCTCGACGATGCTCGTCAGCTGGACGAGGTCGTCGGCGAGGAGCCGCAGGCGGGCGTCGCGCGCCTCGGCCTGGACGACGGCGGCCTTGCGCGCGGCCTCGGCCTGCCGGCCGAGCGGGCCCAGCTGGCGGCGGATCTCGCCGGTGAGGTCGTGGACGCGGGTGAGGTTGCCCTCCATCTGGTCGAGCTTGCGGAGGGTGCGCTCCTTGCGGCGCCGGTGCTTGAGGACGCCGGCGGCCTCCTCGATGAACCCGCGGCGGTCCTCGGGCGTCGCCCGGAGGACGGTGTCGAGCTGGCCCTGGCCGACGATGACGTGCATCTCACGGCCGAGGCCGGAGTCGGAGAGCAGCTCCTGGACGTCGAGGAGACGGCAGGACGTGCCGTTGATGGCGTACTCGGAGCCGCCGCCACGGAACATCGTCCGGGTGATCGTCACCTCGGAGTAGTCGATGGGCAGGGCGCCGTCGGTGTTGTCGATCGTCAGGCTGACCTCGGCGCGGCCCAGCGGCGGACGCCCGGAGGTGCCGGCGAAGATGACGTCCTCCATCTTGCCGCCACGCAGGCTCTTGGCGCCCTGCTCGCCCATGACCCACGCGAGGGCGTCGACGACGTTGGACTTGCCGGAGCCGTTCGGGCCGACGACGCAGGTGATGCCCGGCTCGAGGCGCATCGTCGTCGCCGAGGCGAAGGACTTGAACCCCTTGAGGGTCAGCGTCTTGAGGTACATGCGGCGGGTCGTCGTCTCTCGGTCGGGGCTCGGCGGGTCGGGGTCGCGGGCGATGCTACCCGCGGGCGGTGCACGGCTCCGGGACGCGCCGGGTCGACCGGTGACGCATGGGACACCTGTGATCTGCGAGACCGCCGAGGCCTCTGTGACACCCGCTCCCGGCCCGCCCGACCTCACCTTTTTCGCGTGGTGCCGGAAGGTTCGGTCGGGCACCCCGAACTTCGGGGTGCGTGACGCGAGGTTGTCGCACGAGGCGAAAAGAGTGCGGATGGCGGACGCGGTCGGGTCGGGCCGGGTCCGGACGGTTGGGTCAGGGCTGCTCGGTCGGGCCAGGTCCGGACGGATGGGTCAGGCCGCCCGGGACAGGTGGACGGGTCAGGGCTGCTCGGGCCGACCGGCGATGCGCTCGTGGTGGTGGATGACCTCGGCGATGATGAAGCCCAGGAACGCCTCGGCGAACCGTGGGTCCAGCCCCGAGTCGTGAGCAAGGGCACGCAGCCGCGCGACCTGCCGCTCCTCACGCTCCGGGTCTGCCGGCGGCAAGCCTTCGGCGGCCTTGAGCTCGCCGACGGCCTGGGTGCACTTGAACCGCTCCGCGAGCAGATGGACGAGGGCCGCGTCGATGTTGTCGATGCTCGACCGCAGCCGCGCGAGGTCCGGGGGGATGTCGCTCACCGGGCCATCGTAGGAAGACACGGTGCGCCGCGGCGAGGTGTCCAGCACCGCGAGCACCACCGCCATCCCAGCCGTCAGCGCTCGTGGAACCCGCTCCCGCCGCGCGCCTCTCCCCAGCGGACGTCCGAGACCGCCGTGACGTGACCGGGCCGGCCGGCGCCCGAGGGCTCCTCGCGCAGGAGGTCGACCAGCCGCTCGACGTCGTCGCGGGCACCTTCGGCGGCGACCTCGACGCGGCCGTCGTCGGTGTTGCGCGCCCACCCGGAGAGGCCGAGCTCGAGGGCTCGGGAGCGCGTCCACCAGCGGAACCCCACCCCCTGGACCCGACCCCGGACGAACACCGTGCCGCGGGCCACCGGGTCGGAGGAGGCGTCGGACATGACGGACATCGTAGGGACCGGTCCCCAGCGCGCCTCCGCGCCCCGGGAGCGGCGCGTCACTACCGTGGCCGCCATGGAGCCGGCCGGGCCCGCATCGCACGGCGGCGTCGCCACCGCGCGCCGTCCGGTTCCCCAACGCCCCGCCACGGAGACCGGACGCCTGGCGGGGCTGGACGGCCTCCGGGCGCTCGCCATCGTCGCGGTCGTCGTGTTCCACCTCGACCCCGGCTGGCTGTCCGGCGGCTTCCTCGGGGTCGACGTCTTCTTCGTCGTCTCCGGCTTCCTCATCACGACGCTCCTGCTCCGCGAGCGGGCGGCCACCGGCGGCGTCGACCTCCCGGCCTTCTGGCGACGCCGGGCCCGGCGCCTCCTCCCAGCGCTCGCCGTCGTGGTCCCGTCCGCGGTCCTGCTCGCCCGGCTGGCCGAGGGTGACCTGTTGGTCGGGGTCGGCCGGCAGGTGCTCGGCGCCGCGACCTTCACCTCGAACTGGCTCGAGATCGCGGCCGGCTCCGACTACTTCGCGGCGACGAGTCCCGCCCTGCTCGCGAACCTGTGGTCGCTCGCGGTCGAGGAGCAGTTCTACCTCCTGTGGCCCCTGGCACTGCTCGCCCTCACGGCCCTCGTGGCACGTCCCGCGCACCGGGCCGCCGTGGTCGCCGGGCTCGCCGCCGCGAGCGCCGTCCTGATGGCCCTGCGGTTCGACCCCGAGTACCCGACCCGTGTCTACTACGGCACCGACACCCATGCCGCGCCCCTCATGGTGGGCGCCGCGCTCGCCCTGGCGTTCGCCGGCCCCTCGCGTGCCGGCACGAGGACCGCCGCCTGGGCGAGACACCGGCGCACCGTCGGACTGCTCGGCGCGCTCACTCTCGTCACGCTCTTCGTGGTCGCCGACGAGCGCTCACCGCTGACCTTCCGCGGCGGTGTCCTGCTGGCCGCGCTCGCCACCGCCGCCGTCCTGCTCGTCGTCGTCGAGCGACCGGGTCGGCTGCGCGCGCTGCTCGAGCTCCCGGCCGCCCGCTGGCTCGGCACCCGCAGCTACGGCATCTACCTGTGGCACTGGCCCGTCGTCCTCGTCGTCGGCCGCGACCTGCCGGTCACGCCGGGAGGGGGCCACTACGTGGCGACCCGGCTGTGGGCGGCCCTGGTCACGATCGCCCTCGCCGACCTCACCTACCGCTTCGTCGAGACCCCGGTCCGGCGCCTCGGCCCGGTCGGCGCCTTCGCGGCCCTGGCCCGGCGGATGCGCACCGGCGGGACGCGCCGGGCCCGGGTCGTGTGGGGTGTCGTCGCCGCCGTCGTGGTCGCGGTGCCGGTCGTCCTCGTCACCGCGCCCGAGCGGACACGCACCGAGGCCACCCTCGCGGCCCAGGAGGCCGAGCTCGCCGCGCGTGAGGCCGCGGCTCTCGCGCGACCCGCCTCCGCCTCCTCCCCGTCCGCCTCGCCCACCCCCTCCGTGACCGCGAGCCCGGCCGCGGCGACCGTGGACTGGACGATGCCGAAGAGTGGCGAGATCGACGCGTTCGGGGACTCGATGCTCGTCGGGGCCAGCGACGCCGTCCGCTACTGGTACCCGAAGGTCCGCATCGACGCCCGGTCCAACCGCCGGTGGAGCCAGGCCCCCGCCCTGGTCCGGGCCCGGGGCGAGGGCCTGCGCCGCGCGGTGCTCCTCGCCTTCGGCACGAACTTCGGCACGGACGCCAAGGCCATCCGCCGCACACTCGACGTCATCGGCCCGGACCGGATGGTCGTCGTCGTCACAGTGCACGGCCGGTACGCCCGCGCCGAGACCGACAACGAGCAGCTGCGTGAGGTCGTGCGGGGCCGGGACAACGTCGTCGTCGCCGACTGGGACGCCGCGCTGAAGGACACCGAGGGGATGCTGCAGTCCGACGACATCCACCCGAGCGTCAAGGGCGCGCACCTGTACACGCGCACCGTGCAGCGGGCGTTCGTCGCGCTCGCCGAGCGCCGTACCGGGCAGCCGGCCCCGGTGAAGGCCGTCCGGGTGCCCTGACCGCGGTCACCCGGCCGGGCGCAGCGGGCGGCGTCGCGGCCTCGGCTGACAGCGCGGGCACGAGAACGACGAGCGGTTCATGAACTGCTCGCGCCGGATGGGGGTGCCGCAGCGGGGGCACGGCCGGCCGGCCTGCCCGTACACGGCGAGCGACCGGTCGAAGTAGCCGGACGCGCCGTTGACGTTGACGTAGAGCGCGTCGAAGCTCGTCCCACCCTCCCCGAGCGCGTCCCGCATGACGTCCTGCGCGTGCCCGAGCAGTGCGGCGAGCCGCGGCTTGGACAGCGCACCGGCCGGACGCTGCCCGTGGATGCCCGCGCGCCACAGCGCCTCGTCCGCGTAGATGTTGCCGATCCCGGACACGACCGTCTGGTCGAGGAGGACCCGCTTCACCGCGCTGTCCTTGCGTTGCATCCGGCGCGCCACGGCGTCGGCGTCGAAGGCCGGCTCGAACGGGTCGTGGGCGATGTGGGCGATGGCGAGGGGCACTCCGTCCGGGCCGAGCTCGGCGAGGGCCAGGCCTCCGAAAGTGCGCTGGTCGACGAAGCGCAGCTCGGGGTCGCCGTCCTCGAAACGGAACCTGGCGTGCAGGTGGCGCTCGTCGGGGGCGTCCGCCGGCTCGACGAGCAGCTGGCCGCTCATCCCGAGGTGGAGCAGCAGCCCGAGCGACCCCTCGAGGTCCCACCACAGGTACTTGCCACGGCGGCGGACGGCGGCGACCCGGCGACCGGCGAGGCGCGCGGCGAGGTCGTCGGGCCCCGGGAGGTGGCGACGGGCCACCCGGTGGCCACGGAGCTCCACGGACCGCAGGACCCGACCCTCGACGTGGTCGGCGAGGCCGCGGCGGACGACCTCGACCTCGGGGAGCTCAGGCACCCGCGGCCGGGTCGTCGGACGTCTCGTGCATGTCCCGGATCGCGGCCCAGGCGTGCGCGGCGGCCTCCTGCTCGGCGACCTTCTTGGTGCGGCCCGCGCCGCGCCCGAGGACGGTCCCGCCCACGAGGACCTCGGCGTCGAAGGACTTCGCGTGCTCGGGCCCCTCCTCGCTCACGCAGTACTCGGGCGAGCCGAGGCCGTGCTTGGAGCTGATCTCCTGCAGGCTCGTCTTCCAGTCCAGGCCGGCGCCGAGGGTGGCGGACTGGGCGAGCAGCGGGTCGACGAGGTGGTGGACGAGCTCCCCGGCCGCCTCGATGCCCGCGCTCGAGTAGACCGCCCCGATGACGGCCTCCACGGTGTCCGCGAGGATGGAGTCCTTGTCACGGCCGCCGGTCGACTCCTCCCCGCGGCCCAGGAACACGTGGTCACCGAGGCCGAGGGTGCGTCCGACGTCGGCCAGCGCCCGCATGTTGACGACCGCGGCGCGCAGCTTCGCGAGCTGGCCCTCGGTCTCGTCCGGGTTCGTGTCGTAGAGCGTCGTCGTGACGACGAGCCCGAGCACCGAGTCGCCGAGGAACTCGAGCCTCTCGTTGTGCGGCAGACCGCCCATCTCGTACGCGTACGAGCGGTGCGTCAGGGCACGACGGAGCAGCGCCTCGTCCACCGTGGTGCCGGTGACCTCCTCGAGGAGGTCGCTCAGCTCCTGGACGGGACGCAGAGGGGCCAGATCACCGGCCGTTGCCGAGCCCTTGCCCATGGGGCGGGGCGTCAGCCCTGGTGGTCGGTACGCTCGGCGGCGCCGTAGTGGCGCCCCTTGTAGGCACCGCACGACGGGCACGCCATGTGCGGCTGCGTCGCGGCCTTGCACTGCGGGCACGTCGTCGTGGCGACGGCCGTCGCCTTCCAGTTGGCGCGGCGCGAGCGGGTGTTGGAGCGCGACATCTTCCGCTTCGGAACGGCCACGTCAGGTCCTCTTCTCTGTCGTCGTCGGCGGGTTCTCGGCCAGGGCCGAGAGCGCCGCCCATCGGGGGTCGATCTGGTCGTGCCGGTGCTCCGGGTCCTCCGCGAGCGGCTGGCCGCAGACGGAGCACAGCCCGGGGCAGTCGGGCCGGCACACCGGCTGGAACGGCAGTGCGGGCACCACCGTGTCCCGGAGCACCGCGTCGAGGTCGATGAGACCGTCCTCGACCTGGTACTCCTCGTCGGCGTCATCGTCCCCCACCTGCTCGTGGTGGACGTGCCGATCGGCGTGAACGAACAGCTCCTGGAAGGACCCGTCGACCGGGACGGTGACGGGGTCCAGGCACCGCACGCAGGCGCCGGTCGCCGTGGCACGGACCGAACCGGTGACGAGCACGCCCTCGACGACCGACTCCATCCGGACCGTCAGCCGGAGGGGGCTGCCCTCCGCGACGGCGACGACGTCGGTGCCGAGGTCGCTCGGCGCCGCGGCCTCCCGCTCGAGCTCGTGCATCGACCCGGGCCTGCGGCCCACGAGCTTGGTGTCGAGCACCAAGGGGGACCGGGGGTCGAGTCGAGACATGGGCTTTCGGGGAGGTCGTGGTGGTTCGGCCACGTCACACGGACGCAGACCGAGGAGCAAGATTACCGGGCCCGGCCCTGCAGCCCAAACCGAGTGGAGCGGGGATGTCCAGGTCAGCCGTCGTCGTCGGTCCCGAGGGCCCGGTCGACCGCGCTCGCCACGCGCGCAGACAGGGTGCGGGCGTAGGTCGCGGTGACGTGGTCGCCCGCCCGGTGCACCGCGACGTGCCCGATGACGACCGGGCACTCCCCGCCCGGGCAGATGTAGCTCGTGAGGTCGAGCAGCGTCACGCCCTCACCGGCCTCGGCCACCGCCTCCCGCTGGACGGGCAGGGCGCTCGCCGCGACGGACGGCTCCGCCGGGAAGGTGCATGCCTCGAGCTCCTCGGGATGCCAGGCCGCGCAGACGTCGAGGTCGTCCGGGGAGACCGGGCTGTCCCCGATGACGACGACCGGCATCCCGGCGGCCACGAGCTCCTGCCACCGCCGCGCGTACCCGGCGACGAGGGTCCCCGCGTCGGCACGGTCGTCGACCCACGCGCCACGCGCGACACCCGAGGTGACGAGGACGTCCGGCGGGTCGGCGAGGAGGGCGTCGACGACGGCGTCGTTCCACGCGTCGCACTGGGGGTACGCAGCCGCCCCCTCGAGGGCGGGGGCGTCCGCGAAGGCGCAGGCGGACTTGCCGTACGTGACGATCCGCCACCCCTGCTCGCGCGCCTGCTGCTGCAGCGCGGGGAGCCACTGCATCGCCTTGGAGTCCCCGACGAGCGCCACCGTGCGCTCCCCCGTCGGGTCGCCGAACGCGCAGCGCACCGGCTCGGTCGTGCCGTGGGCCACCTGGCAGCGGTCGACGTCCGCGTCGGGCCGGTCCTTGCCGGCGAGGAGCGGGTCGGGCGTCACCCAGACGGGGTCGACCGCGTCCGCGACCGCCCGGCTCGGGACGACCGTCGCCGCCCCGAGCGCCGTGACCGGCGGGGTCGTGCCGTTCGGCGGGCTGGTGACGAAGGGCGACCGCAGCGGCAGGAGGGGCAGCGCGGCCGCCACGCCCACGAGGGACAGCGCGACGCCCGAGGCGAGGAGGGCCCGCGGGCGGTTGCGGAGGAGGTCGCCGTAGTGCAGGGGCTGCTCGAGCCAGCGCCAGGAGATCCACGCGGGCCAGAGCGAGGCGACGGCGAACGCCACCAGCGCCCACCCGGGGAGCCGCTCGTCGGTGAGCCGCTCGTAGGTCCACTCCGACATGACGATGACCGGCCAGTGCCACAGGTAGACCGAGTACGACATCCCGCCGAGCCAGACGCCCGGGCGGGCACCGAGCAGGCGCACCGGGCCCCACGCCGACCCCTGCCATCCGGCCCAGATGACGAGCGCGGTCGGGAGCGTCGGCAGCAGCGCCCACGCGCTCGGCCACTCGATGCCGGTCGGGAGCAGGAAGGCCGTCGCGACCAGGGCCGCCAGCCCGGCCCAGCCGGCCGCGGCCGCCCAGGGGACGGGCCGGTCCGGACGGGGCCTCCCGGCGATCCAGACGGCGAGCAGGGCACCGACGCCGAGCTCCCAGACCCGGGTGGGCGTCGTGAAGAAGGATGCGCGCGGGGAGGCGTGCGAGAACCAGACCGACCAGGCGAGGGACGCCACGACGAGCGGGGCGAGCGTGACGGCCACCGTCCGCCGGTCGATCCGGCGCCCGAGCCGGCGGACCACGAAGGCCAGCACGATGAGGACGAGCGGCCACAGGACGTAGAACTGCTCCTCCACCGCGAGCGACCAGTAGTGCTGCACCGGCGACGGGCGGGCGTCGGTGGCGAGGTAGTCGACCTCGCGGCCTGCGAAGACCCAGTTGACGACGTACGTGGCGGCGGCGACGACGTCGTGCGCGATCGACTGCCGGCGCTCTCCGGGGACCACGGCCCAGGCCCACGCCGACACGACCGCCAGCACGAGCACCGCTGCCGGGAGCAGCCGTCGGATGCGTCGTCCGACGAAGCGGACCCACGAGATCCGGCCCGTGTGCTCGAGCTCGGCGACGAGCAGCCCCGTGATGAGGTACCCCGAGATGACGAAGAAGATGTCCACCCCGACGAAGCCCGCCCGGACGGGCAGCCCGGCGTGGTAGGCGAGCACGGCGAGGACGGCGAGGGCCCGCAGGCCCTCGATGTCGGGACGGAACCGCGCGCGGACGGCGGCCTCACGGGCCGGGCGGATCCGCGCGGGTGCGGTCTCAGCCGTCACCGCGCAGCCGTGCCGTGAGTGCGTCCCGGACCTCGTCCGGAACCAGGCCCGAGACGTCACCGCCGTAACGGACGACCTCCTTGACGAGCGAGCTGGAGACGTGCTCGAGGGACGGGTCCCCCGGGAGGAAGACGGTCTCGACGCCGGTGAGGTGGCGGTTCATCCGGGCCATCGGCAGCTCGTACGCGAAGTCGGTGCCGCCGCGCAGGCCCTTGACGACGACGTCGGCGCCGACGTCCCGGCAGACGTCGACCAGCAGACGGTTGGCGAACTCCTCGACCCGGACGGTGTCGGCCAGCCCGGCCGCGGCCACGGCCCGTTCGACGAACGCGACCCGCTCCGCCACCGGGAACGTGCCCTGCTTGGCCGGGTTGTGCAGGACGGCGACGACGACCTCGTCGTGGAGGGCGGCGGCGCGTACCACGACGTCGAGGTGACCGTGGGTCACCGGGTCGTAGGAGCCGGGGCAGACGGCTCGGCGCACACGCTCGCTCACGCGCGTCACCCTACAAGTGCCCCGGTCAGGGGCGGGTCAGCCGTCTCGCTTGGCGGCGTCCTCGATCTCCTCGGCCTGCTCCTTGGCCTCGGCCTTGATCTCCTCGGCCTCCGCCCGGGCGGGCGCCGGGGCGAGCGCACCCTTGCCGACGGCCGTGTCGAGCAGGGCCTTGACCTGCCCCTCGGAGGCGCAGCCCTGCTCGAGCAGCGCGTTGCGGCGGGTCAGCCAGTCGACCCCGAGGCGCTCGCGCGTCTCGACGGAGACCTCCTCGCGGGCCGGGTTGAGGATGGTCTGCTCCTCCTCGTTGGAGTGGTGGTTGACGACCGTGGCGAGGTCCTCGAGCGCCTCGTCGTACGTGTCGGTGTCGGTGCCCTTGGCCCGCAGGAACGCCAGCAGCGCCTCGGTGATCTCGGCGTGCTCCTCCTCGCCGTGCTCGGCCTCGTGCTCGCCGATGTCCTCGGCCTTCTGACGCAGCGTCGGGTAGACCTTCTCCTCCTCGGCGGTGGCGTGCGCGACGAGGATCTCGGCGAGCGCGTGCCGGGCGGCCGCGCGGTCGGTGTCGGTGCGGCGGCACTCGCGCAGGAGGTCCTCGAAGCGGCGGTGGTCGTCGAGGATGAGCTCGATGACGTCGCCGCTCACGGGCCGGGGGATCTCGTAGTCGCTCATGGCGCCATCCTGTCAGACCCGCAGACCGCCCTCGACCTGCGGTGTCGAATCTTCGTCGAACGCTCGCCGGGTTGACGGGTGCCCAGGTAAGGGTATATACCCGTACTTGTGGTCGAACACTCCGAGGACTTCACGGGCTGCCTCGCAGGGAACCTGCGCGCCGCGGCGCGCGCGGTGACCCGCACCTACGACGAGGCCCTGCGGCCGCACGGCCTGCGGGTGACCCAGGTCGCGGTCCTCGCGGCGGTGCGGCGGCATGGGCCGTCCGGGCCCACGGCACTCTCCCGGGCGCTCGGCACGGAGCGGTCCGCCCTCGCCCGCGAGCTGCGGGTACTCGAGCGACGTCGGCTCGTCGCGTTCACACCGGACCCGGCCGACGGCAGAGCCCGACAGGTCGGCCTGACCCCCGAGGGCGCCGCCCTGCTCGCCGAGTGCGCTCCGGCCTGGCGGACGGCCCAGCGCGAGATGACCGAGCGGCTCGGCGCGCGTCCGTTCGACGACCTCGTCGCCACGGCCACGCGGCTCACCGACGCGCTCGCGGAGCCACGTCCATGACCACCCTCGAGCCGTCCCCGCCCCTCCTCGAGCTGCGCCAGTACCTGCTGCGTGAGGGTCGTCTCGAAGACCTCCTCGACGTCTTCGAGACCTCGCTCGTCGAGCCCCAGGAGGAGTGCGGGATGCGCGTCGTGGGCCAGTTCCGCGACGTCGACCATCCCCGGCGGTTCGTCTGGCTCCGCGGCTTCGCCGACCCCGCGGCCCGGGCGGAGGCCCTCGCGGCGTTCTACGGGGGGCCGGTGTGGGCCCGGCACGCGGACCGTGCGAACGCCACGATGGTGACCTTCGACGACGTCCTCCAGCTGCGTCGGCACCCCGGAGGACCCGCGCTGCAGATCCGCCCGGCGGCCCTGCGCGACGAGCCGGTCGGCCCCGGCGCCGCGGTCGTCGTCCTCGCACACCGGCGGACCGGACGACAGGGTGTGCCGGACGACCGCGTCCTCGGTGCACTGGAGCGGCTCAGCGCCGAGGCCGGCCTGACGCTGCGCTCTGTCCTGGAGACCGACCCGGCGCCCAACGGCTTCCCTCGGCTGCCGGTGCGCCGCGCGAACTGTCTGGTCTGGGTCGCCACGGGACCGTCGACGGACGTGCTGGACCCTGCCGCGGAGTCCCTCGTGGGTGTCCGCGCCGACCTGGCCGCCCACTGCGCGGCGCACGACCTCGACGAGGTCCCGCTCCACCTGCGCCGGCTGGTACCGACCGCACGCTCGACCCTCGTCCACGAGGACGACGTCGAGGCGTGACCGAGCCCTCTCACTCCGCCTCGGCGAGCCAGATGGTGGTCTCCCCGTAACGCCGTGCCCCACCGACCCGCTCGAGCCCGACAGGCCAGGTGGGTTCGGGCGAGCGGGAGGAGCGTTCGACGACGACGAGCGCGCCGGAGGCCAGCCAGGCGTCCGCCAGCCGGCCGAGCACCGCCGTGAGCGCCTCCTCGCCGAGGTCGTACGGCGGGTCGAGGAGGGCGAGGTCGACGTGGTCGTCCGGCCCGGGCTCCCCGGCGAGGGCCGCGGTCACCGTCGACGCGAGCACGCGGACACCCTCGAACCCGAGGGAGCGTGCGTTGCCGCTCGCGGTGGCCGCCGCGCGACGGTCCGACTCGACGAGCACCGCGGTGCGGGCGCCCCTGCTCATCGCCTCGAGCCCCAGGGCCCCGGAGCCGGCGTAGAGGTCGAGCACCCGCGCGTCGCGGACCGCGTCGCGGGCGTCGAGGGACGAGAACAGCGCCTCGCGGACCCGGTCGCTCGTCGGGCGGGTGCCGGACCCCGGCGGGGTGCGCAGGGTGCGACCACCGGCCGACCCCGCGATGATCCGGGTCATCCGCGCTCCAGGTAGGCGGCCTGCTCCGCGTCGACCCGGGCCCGGACGGCGTCGGCGAGCAGCGGGTGCGCACCCAGGTCGGGGTCGGCCTCGACGACGGCGAACGCGTCCTCGCGGGCGGCCTCGATGACGTCCTCGTGCTCGAGGATGTGGAGGAACTCCAGCTGGGTGCGCCGGCCGTGCTGCGCCGCGCCGAGGATGTCACCCTCGCGGCGCTGGGAGAGGTCGAGCCGGGCGAGCTCGAAGCCGTCGCCGGACGCCGCGACGGCCATGAGCCGCTCCTGGGTGGCCGTCGCCGGCGTCCCGGACACGAGGAGGCACAGCCCCGGCAGGCCGCCGCGCCCGACGCGGCCGCGCAGCTGGTGCAGCTGCGAGACGCCGAAGCGGTCGGCGTCCATGACGACCATGACGGTCGCGTTCGGGACGTCGACCCCGACCTCGACGACGGTGGTCGAGACGAGGACGTCCACCTCGCCGCGGGCGAACCGCCCCATGACGCCGTCCTTGTCCTCCGCGGACAGCCGGCCGTGCAGCACCTCGAGCCGCAGCCCGGCCAGCGCGGGCTCCTCGGCGAGCGCGGCGGCGACCCCGCTGACGCTCTTCAGCGGACGCGGCGGCGCGGGAGCGTCGCCGTCCGCCTCCGGGTCGGGGGTCTCGGACGTCAGGACGGTCTCCTCGTCGGGCTGGTCGTCCTCACCGATCCGCGGGCAGACGACGTAGACCTGTCGTCCGGCGCGGGCCTCCTCCCCCACCCGGGCCCAGGTGCGATCGAGCCAGCCCGGCCAGGTCTCGGGCACGACGTGCGTCGTGATCGGCTGGCGCCCCGCGGGCAGCTCGCGCAGGGTCGAGGTCTCGAGGTCGCCGAAGACGGTCATCGCGACGGTGCGCGGGATGGGCGTCGCGGTCATGACGAGGACATGCGGCGGGGTCTCGCCCTTGCCCCGCAGCGTGTCGCGCTGCTCGACCCCGAACCGGTGCTGCTCGTCGACGACGACGAGGGCGAGGTCGTAGAACTGCACGTTCTCCTGCAGCAGCGCGTGCGTCCCGACGACGATGCCGGCCTCGCCCGTCACGGCCTCGGAGAGCGCCCGCGCCCGCTCGGCGGTCGGCTGGCTGCCGGTGAGCAGCGCGACCCGGGTGGCGTGCTCGGCCCCGCCCAGCATCCCGCCCTCGGCGAGGTCGCCGAGCATCGCGGTGAGCGTGCGGTGGTGCTGCGCCGCGAGCACCTCGGTCGGGGCGAGCAGGGCCGCCTGGCCGCCGGAGTCGACCGCCTGGAGCATCGCCCGCAGCGCCACGACGGTCTTGCCGGAGCCGACCTCGCCCTGCAGCAGCCGATGCATCGGTACTGCTCGGCCCATCTCGCCCGCCACGGTCTCCCCCACCTCCCGTTGCCCGGCGGTGAGCTCGAAGGGCATCCGGGCGTCGAAGGCGGCGAGCAGCCCGTCGTCCCGGCGGGGCCTGGCCCGGGTGGCGGTGCCGGCGGAGGCCCGCCGCCGCTGCGCGAGCGTGGCCTGGAGGACGAACGCCTCCTCGTAGCGCAGCCGGCGCCGGGCGTCCTCGACCTCGCGCATCGAGTCGGGGGTGTGGACACCCCGCAGCGCGTCGGTGCGCGAGACGAGCCCGCGGCGGGTGCGGACCGCGTCCGGAAGGGCGTCCGGCACGTCGTCGAGGACGTCGAGGACCCGGCGCACGGACTCGGTGACGGTCCAGGTGTGCAGCTTGCCCACCTGGCGGTAGATGGGGATGAGGTCCTTGCGCTCGCCGGCGTCGAGGTCGTCGAGCATCGTGTATCCGGGATGGGTCAGCTGGAGTCGGCCGCGGTAGGTGCCGACCGTCCCGGCGAACAGGCCGCGCGCGCCGGGGACGAGTGCCTTCTCGTGCCCCCAGGCCTTGAAGAACGTGATGTCGAGGTCGTTGCGGCCGTCGGTGATGACGACCTCGAGCATCGTGCCCTTGCGCTTCTGCATCCGGCGAGTACGGGCCGTCTTGACCTCCGCGACGCCCACGAGGAACTGCCCGACCTCGACCGCGCCGAGGTCGGACTCGCGGGTGCGGTAGCGCCGCGGCCAGAAGGCGAGCAGGTCCCCGACCGTGTGCAGGTCGCGGTGCTCGGCGAACTCGGCGGCGGCCTGGGCGATGACCGGGCGCAGCGGGCTGGACTCGGTGGCCACGCTCACTCGACCCCGAGGAGCAGCGGGTAGACCGGCTGGCCGCCCTCGACGACGACGACCTCGACCTCGGGTCGCTCGCGCCCCAGCCGGTCGGCCACGCGGTCCGCGAGCGCGGGGTCCGCGTCCGCCCCGACGACGAGGGTGACGAGCTCGCCGCCCGCCGAGAGCAGACGGTCGAGAACGTCGCCGGCGGAGGTCGCGAGGTCGTCCCCGAGGAGCGCGACGTCGCCGTCGACCACGCCGAGGACGTCCCCGGGATGGCACACCCCCGCCCAGGTGAGCGCCTCCTTCGTGGCGACCGTCACCGCGCCGTGCCGGGTGGACACCGCGGCGCCGGTCATCGCGACGACGTTGGCGTGCACGGTGCGCTCGGGGTCGAGGACGGCCAGCGCGGCGAGCGCCTGCACCGTGGTGCGGGCCGGGACGACGTGGAGGTCGAGCCCGTCGTCCGGGCCGGCCTCGGCGGCGATCTCGGCGCTGGCCATGCCGTCGTGGTCGGCGGGGAGGAGCACGACGGAGGTGGCGCCGGTGCTGCGGGCGGCCTCGAGGTACTGGCTCGCCGAGGCCCTCCGCCCGGGGGCGAACTCGATCGGTACGGCACCGGCCTTGGTGAGCAGGGACGCGATGCCCGGGCCGGCGGCCCCGGCCACCACCCCGACGGGGACGACCTCCTCGCGGGCCGCGACCTGGCTCGGCAGGTGCGTGATCCTGATCCGCTGCGGCGACCCGGCGAGGATGCCCGCCTCGACGGCCGCGCCGGGCGCGTCGGTGTGCACGTGGACGTTCCAGAGGTCGGGCCCTCCGACGACGAGCAGGGAGTCGCCGAGCCCGTCGAGGGTCGCCCGCAGGCGGTCGACCTCCTCCTGCGTCGAGCCGCCGAGGAGGTACATGACCTCGAACGCCGGGCCGTCCGGGGTGACGTCGTCGGCCGGACGGCCAGGCGCCGAGCCGCCGTCCGAGCGCTGCCACTCGCCACGCCGCTCGGCCGGCGCGGTGGAGTGCAGCCCGTCCTCGGTGGGGCTCCAGGCGCCGGTGACGACCCGGTGCAGCGACTCGAGGAGCAGGACGCACCCGGCGCCGCCTGCGTCGACGACGCCGGCACTCGCGAGCACGGGCAGCTGGTCGGGCGTGCGTGCGAGGGCGTCCTGCGCGGCCTGGACCGCCGCCTCGGCGACGTCGCCGAGCGAGCCGCCGTCGTCCGCCCGGTGCCGAGCCGCGGCCGCACCGGCGTCGGCGACGGTGAGCATCGTGCCCTCCTGCGGGTGGGCGACGCTGGCGCGGGCCTTGGCTGCGCCGCGCTCGAGGCAGTCCGCGAGGAGGGGCGCGTCGAGCTCGGTGAGGCGGTGCTCGACCACGACGTCGCAGAGCCCGCCGACGACCTGGCTGAGGATGACGCCCGAGTTTCCCCGTGCGGACATCAGGACGGCACGGCGCAGGCTGCTGCACTCCTCGACGAGGTCGGCCGTCCCGAGGATGCCGCGGGCCTCGTGGGCCGACACGACGTCGTCGAGGGCGCCGTCGAGGGTGAGGAACATGTTCGTGCCGGTGTCGCCGTCCGGGACCGGGAAGACGTTGAGGGCGTCGATCTCGGCGCGTCGCGCGGCCAGCGCGGCCCGGGTGAGGAGGGCCCAGTGCCGGGCGTCGTCGGCGGAGAACACGTCGGGCACGGGCTCAGGGTATCCGCCGGTCCTCAGGCGGCCCGCGCCGCCGTTTTGGTTCCCCCGGCGCGCCTCGGCTACTCTTGTCCGGTTGCGCGCGCGCCGGTGCGCCGCGCCCCAGGACCATCACACACGCACTGCACAGGAGATCACCCGTGGCTGCCACCTGCGACGTCTGCGGCAAGGGCCCCGGTTTCGGGCACAACATCTCGCACTCGCACCGCCGCACGAAGCGCCGCTGGAACCCGAACATCCAGCGCGTCAAGGCGCTCGTCGGTGACGCCGGGGCGACCCCGAAGCGGCTCAACGTCTGCACCTCGTGCCTCAAGGCGGGCAAGGTCAAGCGCTGACCACCCACTGACGCACGCCGGAACGGGCGGCCTCCCCACGGGGAGGCCGCCCGTTCCGCGTCCGGGCCCCCGGGCTGCGCCGGAGAGGCTCAGGGGGAACGGTCGAAGTGGTCCCAGCCCCGGGCGTCCGGCACCTCACCGTCGACCGTGACGCGTGCGCCCGCGCCGGACGCATCGACCACGCGTCCGACGGGCACCCACGGCTGCCCCGGCAGACCCGTGAGGTCGGTGCCGGGCGGGAAGCAGCCGACGAGCGCGTGCTCCTCACCCCCGGCGAGCACTTGGTGCAGCGCCTCCTCGGCCCCGAGCACCCCTGTCAGGTCGCCGTCCGCGAAGCGCTCGCGCAGCACGTCGCCCTCCAGCTCGACCACGACCCGGCTCGCCGACGCGACGCGCCCGAGGTCGGTGACAAGACCGTCGGAGACGTCGACGAGCGCCGTGGCGCCACCCTCGGCCGCAGCCGGGCCCGCGTCCCACGGCGGTCGGGGCGCCCGGTGGTAGGCGACGAGCCCGGCGGCCGCACCGTCTCGCGAGAGGCCGCGGCGCAGCACCTCGAGCCCACCCCCGGAACGGCCGAGCGAGCCGCACACGGCGACGATGTCGCCCGGCGAGGCCCCGGAACGCAGCACCGGCGAGCGCCCGCGCAGGTCCCCGAGCGCGGTCACGCCGACCACGACGACACCGGGCGGGGCGGACGACAGGTCGCCACCGACGACCGGTGCGTTCGCCTCCTCGGCGACGGACGCGACACCGGCCGCGAGGTCGACGGCCCACGCGACAGCGGTGTCCGGGTCGGCCACGAGCGAGACGAGCAGCCCGGACGGTTCGGCCCCCATCGCCGCGATGTCCGCGAGGTTCTGGACCGCCACCTTGACGCCGACGTCGTGGCCGGTGGACCAGTCGTCGCGCCAGTCGTGGTCCCGGACCATCGAGTCCGTCGTCGCGACCACGCTGCCCCCCGGCGCCCCGAGGACGGCGGCGTCGTCCCCCGCGGGCACCGTGACCGTTCCCCAAGGCCGCGGCCGGGCCGCGCGGTAGTGCGGCAGGACACGCTCGAGGAGGGACGCCTCGTCGAGGTCGCGCAGGCGCTCCATCCGGGCCCTCCTCCCGCAGTGACGACCGGACCACCGGCACGGTAGCGTCTGGGGCGCCCCCGGCCACCACCGCGGGCCCCAACGCCGCGGTCGCCCAGGGCCCGGCGACCACGACGACAAGGTGGGAAGCAGTGGTACAGGCCTACATCCTGGTCCAGACCGACGTCGGCAAGGCGGCCTCCGTCGCCGCGGCCATCGCGCAGATCGACGGCGTCGTCCTCGCCGAGGACGTCACCGGTCCCTACGACGTCATCGCCCGGGTCGAGGCCGGCACCGTCGACGACCTCGGCAAGCTCGTCATCTCGCGGATCCAGGACACCGACGGCATCACCCGGACGCTCACGTGCACGGTGGTCCACGTCTGACCCCGCACCGACCCCGCCCGGCGGCGGCAGCGCTCGGCGCTGTCGCCGTCGTGCTGTCCGGGTGCTCCTCCGCCGTGGCCGTCTCGGTCCCCGGCGGCGCCGACGTCCCTGCCTGTGCCGACGCGTCATGGCCCGGCATGGTGAGTGGTCTGGAGCGTCGCGACACGGACCCGGCGGACCCGGCCGTCGCCGCATGGGGTGACCCGGCCGTCGTCGCCCGTTGCGGCGTCGCGGCGATCGGTCCGTCGGAGACCGAGTGCATCGACGTCGACGGCCAGGGCTGGGTCCCCGAGCCGCTCTCGGACGGCACCCGCTTCGTCTCGTTCGGCCGCGACCCGGCCCTGGAGGTGCTCGTGCCGTCCGACTACGACCCGGCACCACTGCTCCTCCCGGCGTTCACCGAGGTCGCCGGCGCCCTCCCACGAAACGGCCTCGACTGCCGCTGAGCCGGCTCAGCGCAGGCCGGTCCGCCGCTCCAGCGCCAGCGCGACCAGCTCGTCGATGAGCTCGGAGTACCCGATGCCCGTGGCCGCCCACATCCGCGGGAACATCGAGCTGGGCGTGAATCCCGGCATCGTGTTGACCTCGTTGACGACGACCCGGCCGTCGTCCTGGAGGAAGAAGTCGACCCGGGCGAGCCCCTCGCAGCCCGCGGCCTCGAACGCCTCGACCGCCATCTCGCGGATGGTGCGCGCTGCCTCGGGCGGGACGTCCGCCGGAGTGGTGAGCCGGACGTCGTCGTCCCCGGACAGGTACTTGGCCTCGAAGTCGTAGAAGTCGTGGTTCGCGACGACGACGCACTCGCCGAGCTCGCTCGCCCGGGGAGGCTCGGTGCCCCGGCCCTCGAGGATGCCGCACTCGATCTCGCGGCCGTCGACGGCGGCCTCGACGACGACCTTCGGGTCGTGCTCGCGGGCGGCCTCGACCGCCGCCTCGAGCCCTTCGGCTGAGGACACCTTCGTGATGCCGATGCTCGACCCGGCGCGGGCGGGCTTGACGAAGACCGGCAGGCCGAGGCTGCGCACCGCGTCCAGGGACGCGGCCTTGTCGCGGCGCCACTCGCGGTCGGTGATGACGACGTACGGCCCGACGGGGAGCCCGGCCGCGGCCAGCACGGTCTTCATGAGGGCTTTGTCCATCATCACCGCGGACGCCGTGACACCGGAGCCGACGTAGCGGACGTCGGCGAGGTCGAGCAGGCCCTGGAGTGTGCCGTCCTCCCCGAACGGGCCGTGGAGCAGGGGGAACACGACGTCGACCTCGCCGAGGGTGCGCGGCGGCTGCCCGGCCTCGTGGACGACGAGGGTGCGGTCGGTAACGCTCGTCGGGACGATGACGCTCGCGGAGCCGCCGTCGACCTCCGGCTCGTGGCCCGGGGTGAGGCGCAACGGCTCGGGGTCGTCCGCGGCGAGCACCCAGTGCCCGTCCTTGGCGATGCCGACGGGCACGACCTCGTAGCGCTCGCGGTCGAGGGCCTCGAGGACGCTCGCCGCGGTCGCGCACGACACGGCGTGCTCCGAGGACCGGCCGCCGAAGACGAGGGCGATGCGGATGGGGTCGCTGCTGGGCTGGCTCATCGCGAGCGACTCTAGCCGTCCTAGGCTGTGACTCCGTGACCGACGAGCCGCGCCCTCCCCGTCCCGACCTCACCCCGGCGACCCGCCTGGTCGCGCTCGGCAGGGAGCCCGTCGTCCCGGGAGGCCAGGTCGGAGCCCCGCTCGTCCTGACCTCGACGTACCACGCCGACGGGCCGGTGTCCTACGCCCGCAGCGGCAACCCGACGTGGTCGGCGTTCGAGGAGGCGCTCGGCTCGCTCGAGGGCGGTGAGGCGCTCGTCCTCGCCTCCGGGATGGCCGCCGTCGCGGCGGTCTTCTCGCTCCTCCCCCACGGCGGGACGGTCGTCGTGCCGGACGCCGCGTACAACGGGGTCATGGCCACGGTCTCGGCGCTCGAGGCCGACACCGCCGCCACGGTGCGTCGCGTCGACGTCACGGACACCGGCGCCGTCGTCGCCGCGCTCGAGGGCGCCGACCTGCTGTGGCTCGAGTCGCCGACGAACCCGCTCCTCGAGGTGGCCGACCTCGAGGCCCTGACCGCCGCCGCCCGCGAGCGTGGTGTGCTGACGGCCGTCGACAACACCTTCTCGACCCCGCTGCTCCAGCGTCCGCTCGAGCTCGGTGCCGATGTCGTCGTGCACTCGGCGACGAAGTACCTCTCCGGCCACAGCGACCTCCTCCTCGGCGCCCTCGTCACCCCCGCGACGGCGGACGGTCGTGCGCTGCACGAGCGGCTCCGCCGGCACCGGCAGCTGCACGGCGGCGTCGCGGGCCCGATGGAGACCTGGCTCGCGCTGCGCGGCCTGCGCACCCTGCACCTGCGTCTGGAGCGTGCCTGCGCGAACGCCGCCGCCCTCGCGGAGCGGCTCGCGGACCATCCGGCGGTGACCCGGGTCCGCTACCCGGGCATCGGGGCCATCGTGTCGGTCGAGGTCCTCGGGGGCCCGGCCGGTGCCGAGCGGGTCTGCGCCGCCACCGAGGTCTGGGTGCACGCGACGAGCCTCGGCGGGGTCGAGAGCCTCCTCGAGCGGCGCCGCCGTCACCCGGACGAGCCGGCCACGGTGCCGGAGGACCTGTTGCGTCTCGCGGTGGGTGTCGAGGACGTCGAGGACCTGTGGCGTGACCTGTCAGCAGCCCTCGACCGCGCGGCCGACTGACCTGTCGAGATAGGGCATGCGCATCGCTGCCTCGGTGTTCGGGCGATGGCAGGTCAGCGGCCTCACGTCCAGGGCTCACCGTTCTTGTCGATGACGCCTCCACCGCAGTCCGGACAGAAGAATCCGCCGGGGCCTGCTTCGAGCTCGCCGGGTCCTGGCGAGCATCGGCAGGCGGACGCATGTGGCCGGGCACGGGCCGGGTCCCAGAGGATGCTGCTCTCGCCATCGCTGGTGACGAGCCCGTCGACGCCGTGAGCCTCGAGCTCCTCGACGATCACGCGGACCATGGCCTCAGCCATCTTCGATGTCGTGGCGCTCTTGGTGTCCGCCCAGACCAGGACACCGTCGTGGACGACCTCCACGTCACTGACGAAGCTCGGCGTGTGGGCATCCACCATCGTGGCGGGTTCGGCCGCCTCCCATTCGCGTCCGTCCGCATCGACCAGCATCAGCCGAGGCGCGGCGGCCGCCAGCGCGGCGGCCGCCGCCTCGACGTCCCGCGTCCGGATGAGGAAGCGCGGGTCCTCGTCCCACCCGAACTCGTAGTCGGGGTCCTCGGGCGAGACCAGATTCGGGTCGCGGGTCACGGGCATGGTCACTCCGTCTCGGCTTTGCGGGGGCGTGAGAGCAGGGCGGTGACGACCTCCTGCGACGTGCGCCCGTGCCGGATCATCGCGTCGACCTGCTCGATGATCGGGACGTCGACGTCGTGCTTGCGCGCGAGCTCGACGATGGACGTGCACGACTTGACGCCCTCGGCGGTCTGCCGGGTCAGCGCCACGACCTCGTCGACCGCCATGCCCTGGCCGAGGCGGACGCCGAAGGAGTGGTTGCGCGACAGCGGCGACATGCACGTCGCGATGAGGTCCCCGACCCCGGCCAGGCCGGCGAAGGTCACCGCGTCCCCGCCGACTGCGGTGCCGAGGCGGGTGGTCTCGGCCAGGCCCCGCGTGATGATCGACGCCTTGGAGTTGTCGCCCATGCCGAGGCCCTCGGCCATGCCGACGGCCAGCGCGATGACGTTCTTCACCGCGCCCGCGATCTCGGTGCCGACGACGTCGGTCGTCGTGTAGGGCCTGAAGTACGGTGCGGCACAAGCCGCGGCCACCCGCTCGGCGACAGCGGTGCTGCTCGACGCGACGACGGAGGCCGCCGGCTGCTTGGCGGCGATCTCACGCGCCAGGTTCGGGCCCGATACGACGGCGACGCGCTCCGGGTCGACCCGGCCGACCTCCGCGACGACCTCCGACATCCGCTTCGTCGTCCCGAGCTCCACGCCCTTCATCAGCGAGACGACCGCGGCGTCCCCCGGCAGGACCGACGCCCACGCGGTGAGGTTCTCGCGCAGCGTCTGCGACGGCACGGCGAGGACCACGACGTCGGCACCGTCGGTCGCCTCGGCGGGGTCGGTGGTCGCCCGGACGGTGTCCGGCAGACGCAGCTCGGGCAGGTAGGCCTCGTTGACGCCGGCGTTGACCTGTTCGACGACCTCGTCGCGGCGGCCCCACATCGTCACGGGGGTGCCGGCGTCCGCGAGCACGGCGGCGAAGGCCGTCCCCCAGCTGCCGGTCCCGAACACGGCTGCCCTGCTCACGACGCCTCCCGGAGGTCGCGCGGCCGGCCGGTCGGGGTGATCCCGGCACGGCGCGGGTCGAAGCGTTCGAGAGGGGCGGACTCGCCGCGCAGCACCTCGAGCTCGGCGGTGATGGCCCCGACGATCCGGGCCGAGGCGTCCCGGAGCAGCTCGGCGGTCACGGGGCGGTCGTAGAGGTCGGAGAGGTCGACCGGGGCGCCGGCCCGGACGTGCATCGTGCGGCGAGGGAAGAGCCGAGGACGCCGCTCGTACGGTGCGAGGACGTCCTGCGGCCCCCACATCGCAACGGGCACGACCGGGCACCGGGTCTCGAGGGCGATACGGGCGGCCCCGGTCTTGCCACGCATCGGCCAGAGGTCGGGGTCGCGGGTCAGGGTGCCCTCCGGGTAGACGGCCACACACTTGCCGGCGCGCACGGCGTCGACCGCCGCCCGGTACGCGTCGACGGCGCGCCCGGACTCGCGGTAGACGGGAATCTGGTCGGCCGACCGCAGGATCGCCCCCACGACCGGGATGTCGAAGACCTCGACCTTGCCGAGGAAGCGCGGTGAGCGGCCGTTGTCGACGAGGTAGTGCGCGAAGACGAGCGGGTCGACGTGCGAGACGTGGTTGGGACAGACGACCCAGCCACCCTCCGTGGGGAGGTGCTCGGTGCCGGACCACGCACGCCGGGTCAGCATCATGAGGAAGGGACGCAGGATCCGGATGGCGAGCCGGTAGCCGAAGGGACGCGAGGAGTCCGTGGGGGTGCTCACCTGGGTCCTTCCGTGGGGGGTCACCGCATTGTGGTCTGCCGCGGGGGCGATGTCGAGCAGGGCACGGCGGGTTGGCAGGATCGACGCCGTGACCCCGACCCACCGGCTCGCGGTCGTCGTCCCGGTCAAGGGCGGTCCGCTCGCGAAGTCCCGTCTGGCACTGCCGGAGGCGATGCGGCGGGACCTCGCGGACGCCTTCGCCCGCGACACCGTCGCAGCGCTGCGCGGCGGCCTGCCCGACGCCGCGGTGCACGTGGTCAGCGCACACGCGGAGGTACGCGCCTGGGCCGTCGAGGCCGGCTGCAGGGTGCCGGCCGACCCGGGGGGCGGGCTCGATGCGGCCGTCGCCGCGGGGCTGGGCTCGGCGGCCCGAGCGGGGAGCATCACGGGGCTGGTGGTCCTCGGGGACCATCCGGCGCTCACGGCGGCGGAGGCTGCGGCGTCCGCAGGTCTTCCGACCGGGAGCCTCGTCGCCGACGCGGACGGCTCGGGTACCGCTCTGCTCGTCGTCGACCTCACGACCGGGCCGCCCTGGCGCACGGCGTTCGGGGCTGGCAGCGCCCGCGCGCACGAGGAGCTCGGGTACTCCCCCGCCCGTCTCGCCGCTCCCGGCCTGCGCACGGATGTCGACGACGCCGACTCGTTCGCGTCCGCGCTGGCCCTGGGGGTGGGCCAGCACACGGCTGCGGCGCTGGGGCGCGCTACCCTGCCGGGCGTGCAGGCGACGATCCACGAGCCGGTCGGGGAGCACCCGGGCAGTGCGCTCCTCGACGACGGTCGGCGGGTGGAGGTCCCCCTCGACGCGGTCGTCGACAGCGGGTTGCTGCACCTGCGCAGCGGGCAGCGCGTCCACGTCGAGCTCGGCGACGACGGCCGCGTCGCGACGCGGGTGTGGCTCAGCGGGATCGGGCCGGGCGAGACGATCCGCTGACCTCGGGTCAGGACTTCTTCGCCGTACGCTTCGCGCCGGTCTTCTTCGCCCCGCCCGTGGAGGCAGCGGATGCCTTGCGCGTGGTCGCCGCCTTCTTGACGGTCGACTTCTTCGCCGTGGAGGCCGTGGCCTTCGATGCCGCCGACTTCTTCGCGGCGGCCCTCTGGGTGGCCGACTTCTTCGCCGCCGCCTTCGTGGCTGTCGTCTTCTTCGCGGACGCCGTCTTCTTCGACGCGGCCTTCTTCGCGGACGCCGCCTTCTTCGTCGCGGCGGCGTCCTTCGTGGCAGACCCGGCCGGGGCACGCCCCGTCGCGGTGCCGGTCTTCGGGACCGTGCTCGGTTTGCGGACGTAGTCCTTGAACGCCGTTCCGGGACGGAACCGTGGCGAGCGGCCCTTGGGGATCCGCACGGCGTCGCCCGTGCGGGGGTTGCGACCCGTGCGGGCCGCGCGGTCGACCCGGTCGAACGTGCCGAACCCGGTGATCGCGACCTTGCCCCCGCGCACGACCTCCCGGACGATCGTGTCGAACACCGTGTCGAGCGCCTCGACGGCGGCCTTGCGGCTGCCGAGTGTCTTCTCCAGTTCCCTGACGAGATCTGCCTTGTTCACGTGATGCCTCCATCGCTGGGCGCCGGGTGCAGGCGACCCGACGGCAGTGTCGGGGGGGGGGCCCCCCCCCCCCCGGGGGCCGCCCGCGCCGCCCCCCACAACCCGAGGGCGGCCCACCCCGCGG
>NZ_JAFDVE010000018.1 GCF_016888005.1 Phycicoccus sp. CSK15P-2
CCCCGGGGGGGGGGGGGGGTGACCCCCCCCCCGGGGGGGGGTCCCCCCCCCCCCCCCCCCCCGCCGGCCCCCACGACGCTATGCCCATCCCGAGACGTGGGTCCACCTCAGGGACGGCGTGTTTCGTCCCTGAGGTGCTGCCCTGGTGCCGCGCAGGCCACCCGCCGGCCCCCGCGGGGAACTGCGCAGGGCACGTGTCAGGCGGTCACCCGTGGCTTCCACGAGGGGCGCCCGCCCTCGTACGCGGTGATGTCGTCGGCGTGCCGCAGCGAGAGGCTGATGTCGTCCAGACCCTCGAGAAGACGCCACCGGGTGTAGTCGTCGACCTCGAACGGGGCCGTGATCTCACCGGCGGTGACGGTGCGCGACTCGAGGTCGACGGTGACCGAGGTCCCGGGCTCGTTCTCGAGCAGCTTCCAGAGCAGCTCGACGTCGTCCTGGCTGCACTGCGCCGTGAGAAGGCCCTGCTTGCCGCTGTTGCCGCGGAAGATGTCGGCGAACCGCGAGGAGATGACGGCCCGGAAGCCGTAGTCCATGAGCGCCCACACCGCGTGCTCGCGCGAGGAGCCGGTGCCGAAGTCGGGGCCGGCGACGAGCACCGAGCCGGCCGAGAAGGACGGGTCGTTCAGGACGAAGGTCTCGTCGCCTCGCCAGGCGGCGAAGAGGCCGTCCTCGAAGCCGGTCTTCGTGACCCGCTTGAGGTAGACGGCGGGGATGATCTGGTCGGTGTCGACGTTGCTGCGCCGCAGCGGGACCCCGATGCCGGTGTGCGTCGTGAACTTCTCCATCAGACGGTCGCCTCCACGGGCTCGAGGTCGGCAGGGCTGGACAGCGTGCCGCGTACCGCGGTGGCGGCGGCGACGAGCGGGCTGACGAGGTGGGTGCGTCCGCCCTTGCCCTGGCGGCCCTCGAAGTTGCGGTTGGAGGTCGAGGCGCTGCGCTCCCCCGGGGCCAGCTGGTCGGGGTTCATCCCGAGGCACATCGAGCAGCCGGGCAGCCGCCACTCGGCGCCGGCGGCGGTGAAGACGTCGTCGAGGCCCTCTTCCTCGGCCTGGAGGCGCACCCGTGCCGACCCGGGCACGACGAGCATCCGCACGCCGTCGGCGACCTGCCGGCCCTCGATGACAGCGGCGGCGGCGCGGAGGTCCTCGATCCGGCCGTTCGTGCACGAGCCGACGAACACGGTGTCGACGTGGATCTCGCGCAAGGGGGTACCGGCGGCGAGGCCCATGTACTCGAGCGCCCGCCGGGCCGCGACCTTGTCGTTGTCGTCGCCCATGAGCTCGGGGTCGGGCACGGCCTCGCCGAGGGGGCTGCCCTGCCCGGGGTTGGTGCCCCACGTGACGAACGGCGTGAGGCTGCCGGCGTCGAGGACGACCTCGGTGTCGAACTCGGCGTCGTCGTCGCTGCGCAGCCCGGACCACGCGGCGACGGCGGCGTCCCAGTCGGCGCCGGAGGGTGCGTGGTCGCGGCCCCGGATGTACTCGAACGTCGTCTCGTCCGGCGCGATCATCCCGGCGCGGGCGCCGGCCTCGATCGACATGTTGCAGACGGTCATCCGGGCCTCCATGGACAGGGCGCGGATGGCGCTGCCCCGGTACTCGATGACGTAGCCCTGCCCCCCGCCGGTGCCGATCCTGGCGATGACCGCGAGGACGATGTCCTTGGCGGTGACGCCGTCGGCGAGCTCGCCCTCGACGGTGACCGCCATGGTCTTGAACGGCTTGAGCGGGAGGGTCTGGGTGGCGAGGACGTGCTCGACCTCGGAGGTCCCGATCCCGAAGGCGAGCGCCCCGAAGGCGCCGTGCGTGGAGGTGTGGCTGTCGCCGCAGACGATCGTCATCCCGGGCTGGGTCAGGCCGAGCTGCGGGCCGACGACGTGGACGATGCCCTGCTCGGCGTCGCCCATCGGGTAGATCGTGACGCCGAACTCCTCGCAGTTGCGGCGCAGCGTCTCGACCTGGGTGCGGCTGACGGGGTCGGTGATCGGGCCGGGTGTCGTCGGGACGTTGTGGTCCTCGGTGGCGAGGGTGAGCTCGGGGCGGCGGACGGGGCGCCCGGCCATCCGCAGGCCGTCGAAGGCCTGGGGGCTCGTCACCTCGTGGAGGAGGTGGAGGTCGATGTAGAGGAGGTCCGGCTCGCCGTCTCCGCGACGGACGACGTGGGACTCCCACACCTTCTCGGCCAGGGTTCCGGCCATGTTGGGGCACCTCCAGGGAACGGGCCACGGGGTACGGGCCGGGGTCATAGATGCGGGCACGGGCGTCAGGGGCGCCCTCGCCGGTCCTCCGAGATTCGCACGGGGACACGGCGACGGGACTTGCGTCTCAGGCAATGAGACGTCAATATCAAGGCATGGACAACACCAGCGGGGTCGGTGTCCTCGACAAGGCGGCCATCGTGCTCTCCGCCCTCGAGGCCGGTCCCTCCACTCTCGCCCAGCTCGTCTCGGCCACCGGGCTCGCTCGGCCCACGGCCCACCGTCTCGCCGTCGCCCTCGAGCACCACCGCCTCGTGACCCGCGACCTCCAGGGCCGCTTCGTCCTCGGCCCGCGCCTCGCCGAGCTCGCCGCCGCCGCCGGCGAGGACCGGCTGCTCGCCGCGGCCGGGCCGGTCCTCGGGGCGCTGCGCGACCACACGAACGAGTCCGCCCAGCTCTTCCGCCGCCAGGGCGAGTACCGGGTGTGCGTCTCGGCGGCCGAGCGGCCGGTCGGCCTCCGCGACTCCATCCCCATCGGCGCCACCCTCTCGATGCGTGCCGGGTCCGCGGCCCAGGTGCTCCTCGCCTGGGAGGAGCCGGACCGCCTGCACCGCGGGCTTCAGGGCGCGGCGTTCACCGCCACCTCCCTGTCGGGCGTGCGCCGCCGCGGCTGGGCGCAGAGCGTCGGCGAACGCGAACCGGGCGTCGCCTCGGTCTCCGCGCCGGTCCGCTCCCCCGGCGGCCGGGTCATCGCGGCGGTCTCCATCTCCGGCCCCATCGAGCGGCTCTCGCGCCAGCCCGGACGGCTGCACGCCGCCACCGTCGTCGCCGGCGCGAACAAGCTGACCGAGGTGCTCTCCCGCCACGCCGCCCAGCAGGAGGCACAGAACAACGCGTGAGGGGCGGATGCACGCTGCTCAGCAGCGCTGCGACCTCACCCGTTGTACGGCATCACTGGGAACCATCCATGTCCGAACATCGCCGGGAGCCGGATGTCCCAGTACACGACGGTGAAGACGCCCAGCGTGACGAGCAGCGAACCGCTGAGCGTCATGCCCCGCACCGGGTCCACCGTCAGCCAGTCGATAACCCGGCCGCGGGTCACGAGGACGACGAGGGTGAACAGCACCGAGACGACGGCGATGTTGCCCAACGACTGGAGGGCGAAGGCCCCGGCGCCGTAGAGGGGGTTCCCGGTATCGACCGCCCAGCGGAACAGCTTGCCGAACAGGGGGAACGGTCGGCCGACGAGGAAGCCCCCGACGAGTGCGCCGAGCGTGACGACGCGGGCGACGCGCCGCTGCGCGAACGGGTCCGGCAGCAGGCCGAGGCTCGCGGCGCCGACGGCGGTGAACACCAGTCCGATGACGCCGAAGACGACCATCGCCTGCCAGAGCCGGAGCGGGATCCCGGCGGCGCTCGCGCTCGACAGCTGGGGCAGTTGGTCACCGACGAGGACCCCGACGAACCCGTAGGTCGCCGAGACCGCGAGCATGCCGACCGCGAGCCAGCAGACCGGGCGCACCACCGCCCGTAGCCCCGCCGAGCCCCGCCCCGTGCGGCTCACCTGGCTCATCGGCCCCACCGAGGCGGCCATCGCGATGTTGCATGCGGTGAACGTGCCGGCCAGCCCCGAGACGAAGGCGAAGACAAGGCCGGCGACCGTGCCACCAATGGCGTCGGCCTTCGCGTCGTGCCCGAGGAGGGTGTCGGCGACGGTCTTGCCGATCACGCCGTCGACGAGATCGAAGGACCACAGCACGGCGAGCAGGACCCCGGCCGCAGCGCTGCCCAGGACGACGGGCACGGCCCGCCGGGCCCGAGGGGTGGGAGCTGCCTGGGCGGGCGGGCGCACGAGAAGAGTCATCCGGCCACGGTGTCAGCGCGCCCACCGCGAGCGCTTCTCGCGCATTGCCCTATCCGGATGGCACGGGTCCGCAATCCAGAAGAAGCGCGAGCTCTCCGGGGTCTGCATGCTCGGAAGGACGTCATGACCCCGTCCGCGACATCGAGAGGCAGTCATCGCCATGGAGCTAGAGACGCTCACGGTCGAGATCGAGGCCCCCAGGGCCACGATCACCTTTAACCGGCCCGACAAGAAGAACGCCATGAACCCCCAGATGCACCTGGACATGAACACGGCGCTGGACGCTCTCGAGGAGCGCCGCGACCTCAAGGTTCTCGTGATCACCGGCTCAGGCAACAGCTTCAGCGCCGGTATGGACCTCGAGGAGTGCTTCCTCCAACCCTTCGAGGACGCCGACCTCTTCTACCGCACGAACCTAGCCGCCCTGAAGTGGTTCCAGCGACTCAAGGCCTTCCCGCTCGTGACCATCGCGCAGGTCAACGGGTACGCGTTCGGCGGCGGCTTCGAGGTCACCGGCCTGTGCGACCTCGCCGTGGCGGCCGAGGACGTCAAGTTCGGGCTGTCGGAGATCAACTTCGGGATCTTCCCCGCAGGTGGGGCGACCTGGGCGGTCACCCACAACATGCCGCGCAAGCAGGCCCTCTACTACATCCTCACCGGCGCCACGCTCACCGGAACCGAGGCCGCGCAGTACGGCCTGGTCAACCAGGCCGTCCCGGCCGAGGAGCTCGAGGCCGCCGTCGACGCGATGGTGGCCCGGATCGTCAACAAGAACCCGGTGACCCTGCGCCTGGCCAAGGAGGTCTACGAGGCGACGACGACGATGGACCTGCCGCGCGCCATCGACTACGACCAGGCCAAGCTGTGGGAGCTCTCGCGGCTCAGCGACAACGAGTGGATCACCGTCGCCCTCAAGCAGTTCGAGAAGCGGAGCTTCCGGCCCGGGATCGCCACGTACTCCAGGACTGAGGCCGATGACGCTTCGAAGCGATCTGCCTGACCTCGACCTGCCCCCGACCCCCCTCCACCGGCTGGCGCTCGACGCCGGGGAGGCGGGCCGGGTGGCGGTCACCGCCGACGCCGACGGGAGCACCTACACGTACGAGGAGCTCCGGCACAGGGTCGGCCGGGTCGTCGCCGGCCTGGAGCAGACCGGCTTCGGACCGGGCGACGTCCTGGCGCTGAGCGCCGCGAACTCGCCGGACCACGTCGTCGCCTACCTCGCGGCGCTCGCGGCCGGCGGCGCGGTGCTCCACCTCAACCCGCTCGACCTCCCGGACGACCACGTCCGGCAGGTCCGCGCGGTGGGTGTCCGGGCCCTCGTCACCGACTCCGACGAGACGGCGCTGTACTGCGCGTCGGACGCGCAGGCCGGCGACGTCTTCACGACCGGCCGGCCGGCCGGCCCGTGGGCGACGCTCGACGAGCTCGCGGAGCGCGGCGGCGACCCGTCGCCGGGCGTCCCGGCGGACCCGGGAGCGCTGGCGTCCATCATGTTCTCCAGCGGCACCTCGGGTCACCCCAAGGCGGTAGCGCTCACCCACGGCAACCTCGTCGCGGCCACCCTCCAGACCGTCCACGGCATCCCGCTCGACCCGGACGAGTCGACCCTGGCGGTCGCCCCGTTCCACCACGCCTTCGGGCTGGTCATGGTCCTCTGCGCCACCCTGGCGCAGGGGGCCACCGTCGTCACGATGCCGCGGTTCGACCCCGCGAGGTACCTGTCGGCCGTCCAGGAGCACGGGGTCACCCGGCTCTACGTCGTGCCGACCATCGTCTCGCTCCTCGCCCGCAGTCCCCTCGTCGACGAGTACGACATGTCCTCGGTCCGCCGGATCGTGTGCGGCGGCGCCGCCCTCGAGCCGGGTCTGGCCCGTCGGTGCCGGGAGCGGCTCGGCTGCGGGCTGGCCCAGGGGTACGGGATGACCGAGGCGATGATGTCGGTGATGCAACGCGACTTCGGCAGCGCCACCGCCTCGGTCGGCCTGCCGTCCGCCGGGGTCTCCGTCCGGGTCGTCGACCCCACGACGGAGCGGGAGCTGCCGGACGGCGCGGTCGGCGAGGTGCGCATCCTCGGGCCGCACGTGACCGCCGGCTACCTCGGTGACCCCGACGCCACGGCGGCGGCGTTCGACGCCGACGGCTACCTGCGCACCGGGGACCTCGGCCGGGTCGACGAGCACGGGACCCTCACCATCGGCGACCGGCTCAAGGAGGTCATCAAGTACAAGGGTCAGCAGGTCTCGCCGACCGAGCTGGAGCAGATCCTCCTCACCCACCCGCAGGTTCTCGACGCGGCCGTGGTCGGTGTTCCCGACGAGGAGGCCAGCGAGGTCCCGAAGGCCTACGTCGTCTCCGCGGACCCGCTGGACGCCGCCGAGGTCCTCGAGTTCGTCAACACCCGCGTCGCGCCGTACAAGAAGGTGCGTCGCTTCGAGCAGATCGACGAGATCCCCAAGACCCCCGTCGGAAAGATCGCCCGGCAGCGGCTTCGTGCTGCGGGCTGAACGACCCCAAGGAGAGTGAGCATGGCATCCACACCAGACCAGACCACCGTCGTGGTGGGCGCGAGCCGCGGCATCGGGAGCGGCGTGGCCGAGGTCCTCGCCTACGCCGACGTCCCCGTCGTCGCGGTCTCCCGGACCCGGGGCGGCCAGAGCGCGGCCCGGGACTCCGGACAGATCCGCGAGGTCCTCGCCGACGCGACCGACAGCGGGCTCCCGGCCCGGATCTTCGACGAGTACCAGCCGACGAACATCATCATCGTCGCCGGGGCGGTCCCGCACATGCGTCGGTTGCAGGAGCAGTCCTGGGACACCTTCGCGGCCGCCTGGGAGACCGACGTGCGGATCACCTTCCAGTGGGTGCGCGAGGCGCTCATGCACCCCCTCGCCCCGGGGGGCCGGTTCGTCGTCTTCAGCAGTGGCGCGGCCCTCGGCGGGTCCCCCCTGAGCGGCGGGTACGCCGGCGCGAAGGCCACCCAGCGGTTCGTCACCGACTACGCCCGGTGGGAGGTCAAGCGCGAGGGCCTCGACCTGGCCTTCACCTCGATCATGTCGAAGTTCTCCCCGACGACCGGCGTCGGCCGCCCGGCCGTCGCGGCGTACGCCGCCCAGGCCGGGATGCCGATCGAGGAGTTCCTCAAGAGCCACGAGCCCCTGCTCACGCCGCGAATCGCGGGCCACAGCATCCTCAAGCTGCTCGAACACGACGCCGCCGAGATCGCGCCCGCCTACCTCCTCGACGGAGGCGGTCTCAAGCCGCTCTGACCGCGGACCCCACGAGGCCGG
>NZ_JAFDVE010000019.1 GCF_016888005.1 Phycicoccus sp. CSK15P-2
CGGGGGGGCCCCCACGGGTGGAGCGAGCGGCCCCCTCACGGGGACGGACTCACTTGAGGGTGACGGTGGCGCCGGCGCCCTCGAGCTGCTCCTTGGCCTTCTCGGCCGCGGCCTTGTCGACCTTCTCGAGGACGGGCTTCGGGGCGCCGTCGACGAGGTCCTTGGCCTCCTTGAGGCCGAGGGAGGTCAGCGCGCGGACCTCCTTGATGACGGCGATCTTCTTGTCGCCGGCGGCGTCGAGGATGACGTCGAACTCGTCCTGCTCGGCGGCGTCGCCGCCACCGGCCTCGCCACCCGCGGCGGCGGGGGCCGCACCGGCGACCGCGACGGGCGCGGCGGCGGTGACGTTGAAGGTGTCCTCGAACTGCTTGACGAACTCGGAGAGCTCGATGAGGGTCATCTCCTTGAAGGCGTCAAGGAGCTCGTCGGTGCTGAGCTTGGCCATGATGGGCGTCCTTTCTCTGCTGTTCTGCCGTGAGTGGCGGTTTCGGGGGTGAGCCGACCGGAGGTCAGCTCGCGTCGCCACCCTCGGCGACGTCGGTGGCCGGGGCGTCGGCCTCGGCGGGGGTCTCCTCGGCGGCCTCGGCAGGGGCGCCGGCGACCGGCCCCTCCGCCTCGACCTTGGCCCGCAGCGCCTCGACCACACGGGCCGTCTGCGACAGCGGAGCCGCGAAGAGGGAGACAGCGTTGCTGAGCGAGGCGTTCATGGCGCCGGCCAGCTTCGCGAGGAGCACCTCGCGGGACTCGAGGTCCGCGAGCTTGGTGATCTCCGCGGCGGAGAGGGCCTTGCCCTCGAGCACGCCGCCCTTGATCACCAGGAGGGGGTTGGCCTTGGCGAAGTCACGCAGACCCTTGGCGGCCTCCACCGCGTCGCCCTCGACGAAGGCGATCGCGGACGGACCGACGAGCTGACCGTCGAACGCGGTCACCCCGGCGTCCTTGGCGGCGAGCTGGGTCAGCGTGTTCTTGACCACGGCGTAGGTCGCGTTGCCACGCAGGGTGTTGCGCAGCTCGGTGATCTGCGCCACCGAGAGCCCCCGGTACTCCGTGAGGACGGCGGCGTTGGAGCTCTTGAACTTCTCCGAGAGCTCGGCGATGGCCGCAGCCTTGTCGGCACGTGACATTCGGGCCTCCTTCCGTCGGGTCGGACCGTCGGCGAGGGCCCCGGGAAAGAGAACGAGCCCCGGCGCAGGGCACGGGGCTCACGGGGGCGCGGACGGCTCTCGCCGCCCCGGCGCCCGGGGAACTACGCGGCCTACGCTGGCGCCCGCTCTCGCGGGACCTTCGGTCTCGGGCGGGAGCCCTCGACAACCGGCGGTCTTCGGTCGGGGTCAAGCGTACGGGACCGTGGCCCATGGCCCCAAATCACGGCGGCACCCGCATCGGACGCCGCCGTGATGTGAGTGTGTCGATGTGCGCGTCAGCCCAGGTCGGGCATCTGGAACGTCCCGACCTCGCTCGCGGGTGGGGCCGCGATGTCCACCTTCTTGCCCCAGTCGGAGTAGGTGACCGTCACCGCCTCGCCCGCGATGTCCATCCCCATGGACAGCGGCAGCCCCTCGGCGTCGAGGGTCATCTCGTAGGACATGCCGTCAGGCATCTGTGCGAGACCCTCCTTCGTGAGCCCGGGGATCGACTCGGCCTGCGTGTCCAGCGCCTCGTCGAGCTGCTCCTCGGTCAGCACGACCGAGTAGGTGACCGTGTCGGCGTCGACGGCGATGACCTCGGCCTCGGTGCCCTCGAAAACGATGAACTGGTGAGCCGGGTCGACGGTCGACGCCATCTGCTCCAGGACCGGCGCCATCATCCGGGACATCATGTCCTCGCCGTCCGGGTCGATCTTGATCCACGACCTGCCCCCGGTCATCTCCCCGACCGAGTCACCGGTCATGTACATGACGCCGTCGACGAGGAGCATCCGCACGGGCTCGTCCGCCTCGGCCGTCATGGTCATGGACATGGCCGGCGACCCGCTGCTGTAGTCGACGTCGATCTCCGACGAGCCGTCGCCCCCTGCGGCCACGGTCACGTGCGAGGTGCCCTGGGCCTCGACGGCTGCGGCGGTCGACTCCGCGAGCTCGGCGAGGTCGACGGTGTCACCCACCTGGACGCCCGTGGCCGCGGGGGCCTGCGAGGGCGTGCTCTCAGCACCGGTGTCGGCGACGGTCGAGCCACACGCCGCGAGTGCCATGGCGCCGCACAGAGCGACGACGGAGTGGATGGTGCGCTTCATGCGGTGCTCCCCCGGTGAGGTGTTGATGGACGAAGCCGCCGATCGGACGCTCCGATGGGAACAGCGTAGGGGCCGGGCCGGGGACGGATGGACCGGTTCGGCCGGTTCGAGCGAGGTCGTCGGAGCCGGGACGCGCCGGAGCCCGTCACACCCTGGCAGGGGTGACGGGCTCCGGCAGAGGGGCGGCGGTCAGGCGTCCACCGGCTCCTCAGTGAGGTTCTTCGTCTTGGCGGCGTCGAGCGGGATGCCCGGGCCCATCGTCGTCGACAGGGTCGCCTTGGTGATGTACCGGCCCTTGGAGGACGCCGGCTTGAGCCGGAGGACCTCGTCGAGGGCGGCGGCGTAGTTCTCGACGAGCGACTTCTCGTCGAAGGACGCCTTGCCGATGATGAAGTGGAGGTTCGCGTGCTTGTCGACGCGGAACTCGATCTTGCCGCCCTTGATGTCGGAGACGGCCTTGGCGGTGTCCATCGTCACGGTGCCGGTCTTCGGGTTCGGCATGAGCCCGCGCGGACCGAGGACCTTGCCGAGCCGGCCGACCTTGCCCATGAGGTCGGGCGTGGCGACGACGGCGTCGAAGTCGAGCCAACCGCCGGCGACCTTCTCGAGGAGGTCGTCGGAACCGACGAAGTCGGCGCCGGCCGCGGTGGCCGCCTCGGCCTTGTCGCCGTTGGCGAAGACGAGGACGCGGGCGGTCTTGCCCGTGCCGTGCGGGAGGTTGACCGTGCCGCGGACCATCTGGTCGGCCTTGCGGGGGTCGACGCCGAGCCGCATCGCGACCTCGACGGTCTCGTCGTACTTGGCCGACGCCGCCTTCTTGGCGAGGCGGACGGCCTCGAGCGGGCTGTACAGGGCGTCCGCGTCGATGGTCGAGGCGGCGGCCCGGTAGGCCTTGCTGCGCTTCATGTGCTGCTCCTGGTGGTGAGTGGTGGAGTCGTGGTCGTCGGGCCAGCGCATGGCCCTGCCACAGGGGCCGACCGGGCTCGGGGCCCGGCCGGGTGGACCGGGCTCAGAGCTCGGTCTCGATGCCCATCTGCCGCGCCGTACCGGCGATGATCTTCATCGCGGCGTCGACGTCGTTGGCGTTGAGGTCGGGCATCTTCGTCTCCGCGATCTCGCGGAGCTGGTCGTTGGTGAGCTTGCCCGCCTTGGTCTTGTGCGGCTCGCCCGAGCCCTTCTGGACACCGGCGGCCTTCTTGATGAGCTCGCTGGCCGGCGGGGTCTTCGTGATGAAGGTGAACGAGCGGTCTTCGTAGACCGTGATGACGACGGGGATGATGTTGCCGCGCTGGTGCTCGGTCGCCGCGTTGTACGCCTTGACGAACTCCATGATGTTGACACCGTGCTGACCGAGCGCGGGGCCGACGGGGGGCGCGGGGGTCGCGGCACCGGCCTGGATCTGCAGGCTGATGTAGCCGGACACCTTCTTCTTGGGGGGCATGACTGTCCTTCTTCGGTGGTGGTGGGCCGACGCCGTGGGCGATGACCCCTTTGCAGTGTCCGCGGGTCCCCGCGGAAGGGCCTTCGGTCAGATCTTGGCGACCTGGCTGAAGGAGAGCTCGACCGGGGTCTCCCGGCCGAAGATCGTGACGAGCACCTTGAGCTTCTGGGTGTCGGCGTTGATGTCGGAGATCGTCGCCGGGAGGGTCTCGAACGGGCCGTCCATGACGGTGACGGACTCCCCGACCTCGAAGTCGACGACGGTGGCCGTGGGCTCGGCGCCGGGAGCGGACGGCGCGGCACCGGTCGTGGCGGCGGCCGCGGCGGTCTCGAGGTCCGCCGGCTTGAGCATCGTGAAGACCTCGTCGAGGGTCAGCGGCACGGGCTGGTGGGCGTTGCCGACGAACCCGGTGACGCCCGGGGTGTGCCGGACGGCGCCCCACGACTCGTCGGTGAGGTCCATCCGGACCAGGACGTACCCGGGCATCCGGACCCGGCGGACGAGCTTGCGCTGCCCGCTCTTGATCTCGGTGACCTCCTCCATCGGCACCTGGACCTCGAAGATGTAGTCCTCCATGTTGAGGGACTGGGTGCGGTTCTCGAGGTTGGCCTTCACGCGGTTCTCGTAGCCCGCGTAGGAGTGGATGACGTACCAGTCGCCGAACTTGCCGGCGAGGTCGTCCTTGAACGCCTGGACCGGGTCGACGCCGGCGAGCACGTCGCCGTCCTCGTCGGTGACCGGGGCGTCGGCGGCGTCCTCGGCGACCGGCACCTCCGCGGGAGCGTCGGCCTCGACGGCGTCCTCGGTGGGCTCCTCCGCAGCGGGCTCGACGGGCTCCTCGGCCTCGGTCTCACCGGCCTGCGTGGCCTCGTCCGACCCGGCCGTGGCGTCGTCGAAGGACTCGGCGGCCTCGACGTCGGCCTCCTGGACCGTCAGGTCGTCGGGCTGCACCTCGGGGGCGTCGTCGGACGCCTCGTCGGGGGTGTCGGTCCACTGGTCGGACACGGGTGACCTCTTCTTCCTTCGTGATGCGGTGCCGGTGCGGGCGGGGGCTCGTGCGGGGGCGCGTCAGTTCCCGAGGACCAGGCCCACGAGCTTGCTGAAGCCGAAGTCCATGCCGGCGACGATCGCCATCATGACCGTGACGAACACGATGACGACGATCGTGTACTGGGTGAGCTCGGCCCGCGTCGGCCGGACGACCTTGCGCAGCTCGTCGAGGATCTGGCTGACGAACAGCGAGAGCGCACGGAACCACCGGACGACGGGGTTGCCGCCCTGGTCCTTGCCCTTGGCGGGCTTGGAGGGGGTCCTGGTCTGACCTACGTCAGTCACGGTGCCTCTTCACGTCGAGCTGCTTGTCGGATGCCTCGGCGCGGCACGACCGCGACAGGCAGCCCGGGAGGCGGGCCGCGGATCGTGGACGTACCACACGTGCGACGCAGGGCAGGAGGGACTCGAACCCCCAACCGCCGGTTTTGGAGACCGGTGCTCTACCAATTGAGCCACTGCCCTGTGGGACCCCTGGTTGGGTGGGGACCCGGGCGGTGCGACCGGACCCGGGCACGCCGAGATGGTGGTCACACCGAACCGACAGCATACGGGACGCCCCGGGCCCGGCGCGAACCGCGGACGGGCCGGGGCGGACGGACCGGCGTCTCGCGCGCGGGGGAGCCCTACACCGGCGGCGGAGCGTTCTGGGACGATGGCCCGGTGAGCACCGAAGCCGTGTCCTGTACCCCCCTCGCCGACCGCTCCCCCGACGCGCTGCGTGCGTTCCTCGACGAGCAGCGCACCGCGTACGCCACGCTCCAGGAGCGCGGCCTTCGCCTCGATCTCACCCGTGGCAAGCCGAGTGCCGAGCAGCTCGACCTCGCCGAGCGGATGCTCTCGCTGCCCGAGGGCCACACCGACCGCGACGGCGTCGACGTGCGCAACTACGGCGGGCTCGAGGGGCTGCTCGAGCTCCGCGAGATGTTCGCCGAGCTGCTCGGGGTGGACGTCGAGCAGCTCGTCGCCGGGGGCAACGCGAGCCTGACGATGATGCACGACGTCCTCGTGTACCACCTGATGTTCGGCGGCGTGGACTCGCCGCGGTCGTGGAAGGACGAGGAGAAGGTCACCTTCGTCTGTCCGGTGCCCGGCTACGACCGGCACTACGCGATGCTCGAGTCCTACGGCATCGAGATGGTGACCGTCCCGATGCTGGAGGACGGCCCGGACGTCGCGGCCGTCGAGGCGCTCGTCGAGGACGACCCGAGCGTCAAGGGCATGTGGATCGTGCCGACGTACGCCAACCCGGCCGGCTCGGTCGTCACCCAGGAGGTCGCCGCGCGGCTCGCCGCGATGCCGACCGCGGCCCCGGACTTCCGGCTGTTCTGGGACAACGCGTACGCCCTGCACCACCTGACGACGGACGAGGCGAAGTCGGCCGACATCGTGTCGCTCGCGTCGTCCGCGGGGAACCCGCACCGGCCGGTCGTCTTCGCCTCGACGAGCAAGATCACGTTGGCCGGGGCGGGGGTCGCGTTCCTCGCCGGCTCCCGCGAGACGGTGCGTTGGTACCTGTCGCACCTGAAGTTCGCCTCGATCGGGCCGGACAAGGTCAACCACCTGCGGCACGTGCAGTTCTTCGGCTCGCCGGACGGGGTGCGCGAGCACATGGCGAAGCACCGTGACGTCCTCGCGCCGAAGTTCGCGGCCGTCGACGCCGCGCTGACCGCCGAGCTCGAAGGCCTCCGCATCGCCGAGTGGACCCGCCCGCGCGGCGGGTACTTCGTGAACCTCGACGTGCCGGACGGCTGCGCGTCCCGGGTCGTGACGCTGGCGAAGGATGCCGGGATCGCGCTGACCCCGGCCGGCGCCTCCTTCCCGCACGGCACCGACCCCCGCGACCGGAACATCCGCCTCGCCCCGTCGTTCCCGGTGCTGGCCGAGGTCGAGACCGCGATGGCGGGGGTCGCGACGTGCGTCGCCCTCGCCGCCGCCGAGCAGCTGGTGGGCGACGTAGGCTGACGAGCATGTCCGAGAACCCGCAGCACAGCGACCCTCCGGCGCCGCTCGACCCTTCCCAGCTCCCGGCCGAGGACACCCTCGTCCCGGAGGACGTCGAGGACGTGCTGGACCGCGGCTACTCGCCGCCGGACGTCGACCGCTCCGCCGCGCACGGCCCCACCGTCGAGGAGCAGCTCCAGGGCGAGAGCCTCGAGGAGCGCATCGGCCAGGAGGTGCCCGAGGAGGGCACGGCGTACGGCGCTCCGGACGACGAGTCGGACCAGGGCTCCGAGCGTGTGGGTGGCGACGACCCCGACGCCATCCACGCCGAGGACGACTGGCTCGGTGACAGCGAGGTCGGGGACGACCGGGCGGGTCGCCTCGTCGCTCCCGACGAGGGTCTCGCCGAGGACGCCGAGAAGGACCTCGTCGGCGAGGACGTCGGTGTCGACGGTGCCGGGGCCTCCGCCGAGGAGGCGGCCGTCCACGTCGTCGACGAGGAGACCGGCGAGGAGTGAGCGAGGGCCCCGACGGCGCCGGCTCGTCCGCGCGGCCCGTCGCCGACCTGCCCAAGGCTCACCTGCACCTGCACTTCACCGGCTCGATGCGGGTCGGGACGGTCCGCGAGCTCGCGGCGTCCCACGGGCTGCGGCTGCCGGCCGTGCTGCGTGAGGGCTATCCGCCACGGTTCGAGGCGGCCGACGAGCGCGGCTGGTTCCGCTTCCAACGGTTGTACGACGCCGCGCGGGCGTGTGTCCGGGGCGAGGCGGACATGCGGCGGATCGTGCGCGAGGCGGCGTTCGACGACGCCGCCGAGGGGTCGCGGTGGCTCGAGCTGCAGGTGGACCCGACGTCGTACGCGCCGTTCGTCGGGGGGATCACGCCTGCTCTCGAGATCGTGCTGGACGAGGCGACGGCGGTGTCGCGCGAGCCAGGGGCGGCGCAGGTGGCCGTCATCGTGGCGGCATCCCGGATGCGGCACCCACTGGAGGCGCGCACCCTGGCCCGTCTGGCGGCGCAGCACGCGGGTGACGGGCCGGGGAGCGTCGTGGGTTTCGGGCTGTCGAACGACGAGCGCCGCGGGGACACAGGGGAGCTGGCACGGGCGTTCCGCATCGCGCGGCAGGCGGGTCTGGCGTCGGTGCCGCACGCGGGCGAGCTGCTCGGGCCGGAGGCCGTGGCCGCGACGCTCGAGACGATGGCGCCGGACCGGCTCGGGCACGGTGTGCGGACGGTCGAGGACCAGCGGGTGCTGGAACGGGTCGTGGGCGCGGGGGTCGCGTTCGAGGTGTGCCCGGGGTCGAACGTGTCGCTCGGGGTGTACGACGACGCCTCGGACGTGCCGCTGCGACGGCTGCTCGACGCAGGTGCGACGGTGGCGCTGGGGGCCGACGACCCGTTGATCTTCGCGTCGCGGCTCGTGGCGCAGTACGAGGCGGCGCGCTCCGTGCACGGGCTGAGCGACGCCGAGCTGGCGGGGCTCGCCCGGGCCTCGTTCGCGGCCAGCCGGGCTCCGGAGGCGGTACGGCGCGAGGCGGACCGGGACATCGAGGCCTGGCTGGTCCAGGAGGGTCCGAGGACGGGGTGACCGGCGGGGAGCCGACGCGCGCGGCGGTCGTGGGGGCTGGGGCGCGGGACGAGCGCGGCGGTGGTCGGTTCTCTGACGTCCATGTGCTCCGGATGCCGGGCCACCCCGGGCTCGTGACCCGCACGGCCCACCGACACGAGTGAGAGCGTGCGGCCCGACTCCGGACTCCAGGTGCTCCAGATCCCGGGCCACCCCGGCTCGTCTCCCGGCGCATCCGTACCTGTGCCCCGGGAGGCGAGCCACGAGACCCACCCCACGGGCCGACGGGTCGTGCTGCGGCCGCTGCGCGGGTGGGGCAGAGGTCCGTTCAGGCCGCGTCGGGACGCCGGTGCTCCTCGGAGGGCGGGTCATCGGCGGCTGAGTCATCGGCGGCCGGGTCGTCGGGGGCTACGGGGTGGTCGGCCAGGGGGTAGGTCACTGATCCGTCGGGCCTCGTCCACGGCCTGGGCGAGTACCAGCAGGGCGCCTCGCTCGGGCCGTCGAAGAACTCGTGCATCCACCACCAGTCCGGCGGGTTAGTGACCTGGGTCGTCTCGAGGTGCCCGGGGAAGCGTCGCGAGCCACCCCGCACACGTGCGATGAGCTCGGTCCGTGGCCACTCCTCGGGCGCCACCGCCGGCGGTCCGCCGAGGAGCGGCTCGGCCCGGAGCACTGCCACGGGGAC
Organism: Phycicoccus sp. CSK15P-2; assembly: GCF_016888005.1. Lineage (GTDB taxonomy): Bacteria > Actinomycetota > Actinomycetes > Actinomycetales > Dermatophilaceae > Phycicoccus. The sequence continues at coordinate 8,921 of NZ_JAFDVE010000019.1, forward strand.
GTTCACCTGCTGCTTCTCGGAGAGGGCGGCCCCGTCGGCCTGCGGGTCGGACGGCTCACGGCCGAGGTACAGGGCGAAGCCCGTTCCCTGCAGGGCATGCACCAGGTCGTCGAGGCGATGGCCTCCGGCGGAGGACTCGAGGCGGCCGAGCGTTGCCCGGGAGTAGCCCCGGAGCCTGGCGTACGCGCGTTGGCTGAGGCGTAGCCGGCGACGGTGAGCGCGCAGCGCCAGCCCGACCTCGTCGGCGAGGGTCAGGCTCGCTCGGGCGGCGAGCAGCTCTTTGGCGAAGGTCGGGTAGGCAGAGGGCATACCTTCATGCTGCGGAGGTGCGATCTCGGGGTCCAGGTCGCCGGTGGCCCCTGTGGACCGACGCGAGGCGACGCGCCGCTGTGGACGACCGGCTCCGGTGCCCTCCCGGCTTCCGGTGCCATCCCCTCGGAGCAACCCATACCAGTGCACCCGGAGATGGACCGCTGGCTCAGGAGACGATGCAAACCGCACCTGTGCGCCGGGGGCTGGGTCGGTGGCTCGGTATCGGGAGCACCTAGACGTCACGGACCGGACTCCTTCATGAACGTCCCGGACCCAACTGTTTCAGGATGCTGGGCGCCCCGCGTCCGGGACCGGTGCTGCCTTCGGCCGACGAGCGAGGGCGCGCCAGGCCGACCAGCCGAGTCGGCCGCGTCGACCGCGGCCGACGGCCGGTCCGGGCCCTCAGGGTCGACCCTCCTCGAGGCTCTGCCCCAGGAGCACCGGCTCGTTGACGAGCTCCACGCCGAAGGCCTCGCGCACCCCCGCGCGCACCTCACGGGCGAGGGCCACGACGTCGGCCGCGGACGCGGTCCCGCGGTTCGTCACCGCGAGGGTGTGCTTCGTCGACAGCGCCGCCGGCCCGGGCATCGCGTAGCCCTTCCCGAACCCGGCCCGCTCGATGAGCCAGGCCGCGGAGGTCTTGACCGTCCCGTCCGCACCCTCGAACCGCGGCGGGGAGACCTCCACCCCGAGCCGGGACGCCACCCGCTCCTGCAGGGCGTCGAACTCCTCCGCACCGAGCACGGGGTTCGTGAAGAACGACCCGCAGGACCACGTGTCGTGGTCGGCGTCGTCGAGCACCATCCCGCGCGAGCGCCGCTGGACGAGCACCGCCTCGCGGGCCTCGGCGAGCGGAACCCGCCCTCTGGCCTCCACTCCGAGCTGACGGGCGAGATCGGCGTAGGCCACCGGTCGGGACAGGTCGGCGAGGACGAGCTGGAACATGACGTCGAGGACGACGTACCGGTCGGTCCCCTTGAAGAGCGAGTGCCGGTAGGTGAACCGGCAGTCGGGCGAGGTCATCGTCCGGACCCGCTGCTCGGTGCGGTCCCACACCCGCACCCGGGCGATGGTCTGCGCGACCTCCTGCCCGTAGGCCCCGACGTTCTGGACCGGCGTCGCCCCGGTGGACCCGGGGATGCCGGACAGGGCCTCCACCCCGGACCACCCCTCGGCCACGGCCCGCTCCACGAACGGGTCCCACGGCTCCCCCGCCGCGACGACGACGTTCGCCCCACCGCACGAGTCCGACGAGTCGACGACCACCCCCCGGGTCGCCACCTTGACGACCGTGCCCGCGAACCCGTCGTCCGGGAGCACCAGGTTCGACCCGCCGCCGAGGACGAGGAGCGGCTCGTCCGCGTCGTCGACCTCCCGCACGGCGTCGACGAGCTCATCGGTGGTCTCCGCGACGACCATCCGCGCGGCCGGCCCACCGACCCGCATCGTCGTGTGCCCTGCGAGGGGCTCGTCCGTCAGCTCCTGCATCAGTCGAGGCGCACGACGGCGACGCAGCGCCCGAGGACCTTGACGCCGTCGCTCGTCGTCGTGACGTCGACGGTGACCCGCCCGGTCTCGGCGTCGACGGCCTTGACGGCCCCCTCGACGACGACCTCGGCACCGGCCTGCGGGACGACGACCGGCTTGGTGAAGCGCGTGCCGAACTCGAGGACCCGCCCCGCGTCGCCGGCCCACTCGGCGACGACCGTGCCGGACGCCCCCATCGTCCACATCCCGTGCGCGATGACGTCGGGGAGCCCGACCGAGCGCGCGAACTCCTCGTCCTGGTGGATGGGGTTCTGGTCCCCCGACGCGTTCGCGTACGCGACGAGCGTCTCGCGCGACACGGGCACGGTGACGGGCCCGACGGCGTCCCCGACGGACACCGACGACAGCGCACGGACGGCCATCAGCCCTCCCCTCCCCGGACGACGATGAGCGAGGTGACGGTGGAGAGCGCCTCCCCGGACGTGGTGGCGAGCTCGGTACGGGTCGTGACCATCGCGTGCCCCCCGGCCTCGCGTACCTGGTCGACCGTCAGCGAGCCGACGACCTCGTCGCCCGCGGTGATGGGCCGGTGGTGGACGAACCTCTCCTCGCCGTGGACGACGCGGCTGAAGTCGATGCCGGCCTCGGCGTCCTCGACGTACGCGGCCTCGGTGGCCTGGGCGAAGCGGACGGCCATCGTCGGCGGGGCCACGACGTCGGCGTACCCCGCGGCGCGGGCGGCCTCGGCGTCGGTGTGGACCGGGTCGGTGGCCCCCACCGCCCGAGCGAAGTCGGCGACGAGCGCGGCATCGACGGGGTAGGGACCGCTCGGCGGGTAGGTACGTCCGACGAAGTCGGGGTTCACGGCCATGGCGACCACTCTAGGGGTGCCGGCCGAGACCCCCGGACACGGCGAGAGGCCGCCGCACCAGGGGTGCAGGCGGCCTCGTCGGATGACGCGCTGGGGTCAGCGGGTCTCGCGGTGCTCGGTGTGCTTCTTGCAGCGCGGGCAGAACTTCGCCAGCTCGAGCCGGTCGGGGTCGTTGCGGCGGTTCTTCTTCGTGATGTAGTTGCGCTCCTTGCACTCCGTGCACGCCATGGTGATCTTCGGGCGGACGTCGGCGCTCTTGCTGGCCACGGGGCAACCTGCTCTCGGGAAACGGTGGTGGATCTGGGGGCGGCGCGGGCGCGGGGACCGCGCGGCACCAGCACAACAGGGTACGCGACCCGTGGTACTCCACGGAAATCGCACACCTGCGTAGCGGGAGCGGGGCTCGATCCCGCGACCTCACGATTATGAGTCGTGCGCTCTAACCAGCTGAGCTACCCCGCCTCGGGGAACGACCGGCTCCTGTCCCGGAGGACCTGACCCGACCGGACCAGAGCCCCCTGTCGGAATCGAACCGACGACCTTTTCCTTACCATGGAAACGCTCTGCCGACTGAGCTAAGGGGGCGGACGCCGGGCGTGGTCACGGCCCGGCAGGCCGACCGAGACACTACACGCTCAGGTCGGCTCGGATGAAATCCGGCGGGCCTCGAGCATCGACGGTCCGTACCAGGTGAGCAGGCGTCCGGAGACGAGCCGGACGGGGACCCGGGTGAACATCTCCGGACCGTCCCCGTCGGTGAACTCGTACGGCTCGTCGGGCAGCAGCACGAGGTCGGCGAGGGCGGGGTCGTCGAGCGCCCCGACCTCCGCCGCGGGGTAGCGGCCGACACCGTCTCCGCCGACGACCTCGTACCCGATCCGGGCGAGGAGGTCGGCCGTGAACGTGGGCCGGCCGACGACCATCCACGGGTCGCGCCAGACCGGGACGACGACCCGGGCGCGCGGTGCCGGCACCGGCTCGGCCCACGTATCCGCGACGTCACTCAGCCATCCCGGCTCGTCCAGGCCGAGAGCCTGCGTGACGAGGCGTCGCATCGACGTGAGCGCCTGCGGCACGGTCTCGATGTCGGTCACCCAGACGGCGAGGCCGCGCTCGCGCATCCGCCGGACGTCGAGCTCACGGTTCTCCTCCTTGTTCGCGACGACGAGGTCCGGCTCCAGCGCGGCGGCGGCCGCGAGGTCGGGGTTCTTCGTGCCCCGGACGCGCGGGACGTCGAGGCCGGCCGGGTGGGTGCACCAGTCGGTGGCCCCGACGAGCCGGTCGGGGCAGGTGGCGGCGAGCGCCTCGGTGAGCGACGGCACGAGCGAGACGACGCGGCGCGCCGGGCCCGGCAGGGGCACCGGCACGCCGAGGTCGTCGCGCAGGTCACGGCCGGACCCGGAGGGCACGGTCAGCGCGGGGCCATCCGGAGCGCACCGTCCATCCGGATGACCTCGCCGTTGAGGTAGTCGTGCTCGACGATCGACAGGGCCAGCTGGGCGTACTCGTCGGGGCGGGCGAGCCGTTGCGGGAACGGCACCCCTGCGGCGAGCGCCTGGCGGAACTCGTCGGAGACGGTGGCGAGCATCGGGGTCTCGACGATGCCGGGCGCGATGGTCACGACCCGGATGCCGTACTGGGCGAGGTCGCGGGCCGCCGGCAGCGTCAGCCCGACGATGCCGCCCTTGGACGAGCTGTACGCGGCCTGGCCGACCTGGCCGTCGTACGCGGCGATGCTCGCGGTGTTGACGACGACGCCGCGCTGGCCGTGCTCGTCGGGCTCGGTGGCGGCGATGGCCTCGGCCGCCACGGCCATCACGACGAAGGTGCCGAGCAGGTTGACCTCGAGGACCTTGCGGTAGAGGTCGATCGAGTGCGTCCCCTTCCGGCCGAGGATGCGTGCGGACGGCCCGATGCCGGCGCAGCTGACGACGACCCGCAGCGGGCGGCCCGGGTCGCCCGCAGCCTGGTCGACGGCGGCCCGGACGTCGGCCTCGGACGTGACGTCGGTGGGGAGGTACTCGACGCCCTGCACCTCGGGCGCCGATTTGCAGGCGTCGGGGAGGTCGAGGGCGAGCACCCGGGCGCCGGCGCCGGCCAGGGCGGCGGCGGTGGCCGCGCCGAGGCCGGAGGCGCCGCCGGTGACGACGGCGGAGATGTCTGCGGTCTGCATGGTCGTCATCCTGCCACCGCGCGGCACGTCCTCCCCGGCCCGTCAGGGCACGTACGGCTGCCCGACGACGTAGCGCGGATCCCCCGACCCTGCCCGATCCGTGTCCAGCGCACGCGCCTCGCCGATGACCTCCGCGACCGCCCCGGGAGGTCGTCACCGCGGGACGGGCTTCTTCGGCCCACCACTTGGCGCGCCAACTATAGTTGACTCAGACCAACAATAGTTGGATGATGCGCCCGTGGACCTGTCTTTTCCGCTTCTGACCATCGCTCCCACCCTCGACGCCGGGGTGTTGCAGGTGCTCGCGGCAACCACGTCCGGGTGCAGTGCGGCCGAGGTACACCGCCGTCTCGGTCGCGGTAGCGACGAAGGGGTCCGCAAGGTGCTGGCGCGCCTGGCCGAGCAGGGCATCGTGCTCGTCGAGACGCCGGTCAGGTACCCCGTCTACCGTCTCAACCGGGAGCACCTGGCGGCTCCTCACATCGAAGCGCTCACGCGCTTACGTGCCGAACTCGTGGACCGCATTCGCGACGACGTGTCGAGCTGGGAGATCACGCCCGTCCATGCCGGCTTGTTCGGCTCCTTCGCCCGGGGTACCGCCGACGCCGAAAGCGACGTCGACCTGCTGGTTGTGCGCGCACACCGGATGACCTCCTCCGACGAGGACACCTGGTTGGGTCAGGTGGACCGCCTCGACCGGCGGATTCACGCCTGGACGGGAAACCGCGCACAGGTCATCGACGTGGACGCCACCACTGTGGCGCGGATGGCCGACGAAGCCGACCCCTTGGTCGACTCCTGGCTGGCCGACGAGATCCTCCTGGTCGGCCAGCGCATCGTCGACCTGCTCCGAGGCGCACGATGACGCCGCGCCGACCGACCCGCGTCGTCACCTGCACGCCGAAGGAAGGCCGCGCTCGTCGCGACCAGGCCCAGGCGCTTCTCGACGTCGCTGAGCTCGTTCTCGGAGAGGAGCGGCGCGAGGCTCATGTCGCAGCCGCTCTCGCCGTGCTGGCCGGCATCGCAGCTACCGATGCCATCTGCGGGCTCAGCCTCGGCAGGTGGAGCCGAGGACAAGATCATGCTCAGGCAGTGAACCTGCTCGGCGAGGTCGCTCTCCGCGACACGACCTTGCCCACAAAGCTCCGACGCCTGCTGGCCGAGAAGGATGCCGCGCACTACTCGCCGAGCCTCATCACCGTCGAGAAGGCCAGGGCCATGGTGCGCCGGGCGACTGCTCTGCTCGCCGAGGCCGATCGGCTGTGACCTTCCCGATCCGTGACGACGCCGAGACGCGAGGAGTGCCGCGACGCGCCCCGGACCCCGCGTGGTTGGGAACCACGCCCTGCTCAAGCCGGGCGGCCGGGTCCTGAACGGATGATCCCCGCGTCGGCGGGGACGACGACACCTGGTGCAGCTCGACAGCGGGGATGGGGGGATGACCCCCGCATGGGCGGGGACGACTTCATCACCGCCGTGCTCGGTCCTGTCGTGATCGGATGACTCCCACGTGGGCGGGGACGACGCTCTGACGAGAGCGCACCGGATCGTGACGCGCAAATGACCCCCGCGTGGGCGGGGACGACTTGCGGCGCGGCTTCTTCTCCGGCGTCGCGTCCGGATGACCCCCGCGTGGGCGGGGACGACCTGCTCGTCCACGGCGGTCACCGGCCCCACCGCGGATGACCCCCGCGTGGGCGGGGACGACGCCGTGTCGTCACGGTGCGCGGTGTACATGATCGGATGACCCCCGCGTGGGCGGGGACGACACGGCGTCCGCGGAAATCCAGGTCGGCAAGGGCGGATGACCCCCGCGTGGGCGGGGACGACGACCCGCCGCGCTGTCTGCGGATGTGTCAGGGCGGATGACCCCCGCGTGGGCGGGGACGACGACCCGCCGCGCTGTCTGCGGATGTGTCAGGGCGGATGACCCCCGCGTGGGCGGGGACGACTTCCCCATCGGCACGAGCCGGAAGTTGGACCCGGGATGACCCCCGCGTGGGCGGGGACGACGCTGCGGAGTGTTCTTGGCCATGGGATCAGTCCGGATGACCCCCGCGTGGGCGGGGACGACTTCCGGACGGTCTCCCCGAGATCCTCGACGTCCGGATGACCCCCGCGTGGGCGGGGACGACGACAGTGCGGTGCGGATGGCTCCGGTGATGCCGGGATGACCCCCGCGTGGGCGGGGACGACGACTGGACAGAGCGACCGCAGGAGGCGAAGTGCGGATGACCCCCGCGTGGGCGGGGACGACAGCAGTGGACGACCTGGCGCCAACTCCTCGAGCGGATGACCCCCGCGTGGGCGGGGACGACGCCTCGATGTCGGCCTTGGACTTGGCGACGACGGGATGACCCCCGCGTGGGCGGGGACGACCAGTACGCGATGTTCCAGGACGACCCAGTCGGGGGATGACCCCCGCGTGGGCGGGGACGACCCACCGGCCCAGCCCGCGCCGTCGCCATCATCGGGATGACCCCCGCGTGGGCGGGGACGACTCAGGCAGAGAGTCGAAGACCGCGGCGAGCGACGGATGACCCCCGCGTGGGCGGGGACGACCGCCTGGCGGCCTCGAAGCCGGCTCCGTGGTACGGATGACCCCCGCGTGGGCGGGGACGACTTGGCGTCCCCGTCGACTGGCCGTGTGGCGCACGGATGACCCCCGCGTGGGCGGGGACGACATCCAGGCCGACGACGTCGCAGCCTCGCTGCGCGGATGACCCCCGCGTGGGCGGGGACGACACCAGGTCAGCGAGCACCCCGAACGGAGTGCGGGGATGACCCCCGCGTGGGCGGGGACGACGTCCGATGTCAGGTTGCCGGTGATCGTGATGAGGGATGACCCCCGCGTGGGCGGGGACGACTCCCTCTCCCCCGAGGCCTTCATCGAGGAGTACGGATGACCCCCGCGTGGGCGGGGACGACGGCTCGTGCACGGTCCTCACGTCGGTCTCCGTTGGATGACCCCCGCGTGGGCGGGGACGACCACCGGTCGCAGCGGTAGATGAGGGGCCCGAACGGATGACCCCCGCGTGGGCGGGGACGACGACTGGTACTCGATAGCCCGGCTGGCGTTGACGGGATGACCCCCGCGTGGGCGGGGACGACCGACGACGCCGGAGCGGGAACGCTCACCGGGTGGGGATGACCCCCGCGTGGGCGGGGACGACTGCAGGTCGGGCGCGAGCACGGTCTCGGTGAGGGGATGACCCCCGCGTGGGCGGGGACGACTACGTCTCACCCTCGGGGCGCCAGAACAGGCGCGGATGACCCCCGCGTGGGCGGGGACGACGACTACCGGCAGGCGGTCACGTCGATCACAGCGGGATGACCCCCGCGTGGGCGGGGACGACTACAGCGTCACCGGTGAACAGATCCTCGTCGAGGGATGACCCCCGCGTGGGCGGGGACGACCAGCCGCCGTACCGGACCAGCGCCGTCCACGTCGGATGACCCCCGCGTGGGCGGGGACGACGGGCACTTTCACCCGCACCCCAGCTACGTCCGCGGATGACCCCCGCGTGGGCGGGGACGACCGCACCCTCGAGGACGGCACCCGCCGTGCTGGCGGATGACCCCCGCGTGGGCGGGGACGACAACACCCTCGGCGCCCACGGACCCAGTTGAGCGGGATGACCCCCGCGTGGGCGGGGACGACACCGTGGAGGAGGTCCGCGTCCTCCTGGACGACTGGATGACCCCCGCGTGGGCGGGGACGACCGGGCGATCAGGTAGCCGGTCTGCTCGACGGAGGGATGACCCCCGCGTGGGCGGGGACGACGCGGGACGTGAGCCGCTCGACGGCCAGCATCGCGGATGACCCCCGCGTGGGCGGGGACGACAGCGATGTGGGTCATCGGGATGGAGGAGGACGGGGATGACCCCCGCGTGGGCGGGGACGACGTCTACAGCATGGACCTCTGGCACGAGGACGACGGATGACCCCCGCGTGGGCGGGGACGACATCGCCTCGTTGCGGGCCAGGAGGCCCCCGACCGGATGACCCCCGCGTGGGCGGGGACGACGACCCACCGCCGCAGGCCCGCGACGGCGACTGCGGATGACCCCCGCGTGGGCGGGGACGACACTTCACCGATGAGCAGCATGGCCGCCACAACCGGATGACCCCCGCGTGGGCGGGGACGACCTGACACGGAACCGGGCAGTGAATCCGCACCGGGGATGACCCCCGCGTGGGCGGGGACGACCGGGTTCTCGTGGTCCTCGTCCTCGCCTCCCGGGGATGACCCCCGCGTGGGCGGGGACGACAGGTTTCTGTTCTGGTTCCCGGAACTGAGGGACGGATGACCCCCGCGTGGGCGGGGACGACCCTCGGGCCGTGGCTCGCCGAGGTCTCCGGGACGGGATGACCCCCGCGTGGGCGGGGACGACTACCCTTTCCTCCCCCGTTGCGGGGGTGTGCAGGGATGACCCCCGCGTGGGCGGGGACGACGACCTACGACAACGCCGACGCCGAGGAGGAGAACGGATGACCCCCGCGTGGGCGGGGACGACCGGGGGTGTAGGGCACCTGGCCGCTGATGACGGGGATGACCCCCGCGTGGGCGGGGACGACATCGCGCAGTTCCGTGCGTTCGAGGAGCTGTCGGGATGACCCCCGCGTGGGCGGGGACGACTTGCAAACAACCACATTAAGGTGTTGAAGAAAGGGATGACCCCCGCGTGGGCGGGGACGACTGGACTGAACCTCCGGAACCTCAGTCCCAAAAAGGATGACCCCCGCGTGGGCGGGGACGACCGACGCTCAGCAGAAATGGGTGCCTGGTCAGGGTGGATGACCCCCGCGTGGGCGGGGACGACCGGCGACCCATTCGAGTCTTAATCTCCTCAACCGGATGACCCCCGCGTGGGCGGGGACGACTTGATCCCCGCCGACGCCGCCACGCAGTGGCCGGGATGACCCCCGCGTGGGCGGGGACGACGGATTTCGTATAGGCGGCCGCAGTGCTCATCGGGGATGACCCCCGCGTGGGCGGGGACGACATCCTGATCGTCACCGGGCTGATCGCCGCTATCGGATGACCCCCGCGTGGGCGGGGACGACTGTCGGTAACCTTACCGTCAGTAGCCGGAGTGAGGATGACCCCCGCGTGGGCGGGGACGACGAATTGCAGGCATTTAACTCTCGCAAAACCCAGGGATGACCCCCGCGTGGGCGGGGACGACGAATGTCGAACCCGACGCATTCCTCAGGCGACAGGATGACCCCCGCGTGGGCGGGGACGACCATCCTGGCCGATCCGGCTCTCTCACAACAAAGGGATGACCCCCGCGTGGGCGGGGACGACCGGCGGAGAGTACACGATCCAAGGCATGTACGGGGATGACCCCCGCGTGGGCGGGGACGACAGAGGAATGGCTGCAAAAGAAGCGCCGCACGGATTGCTCGTGGGATGACCCCCGCGTGGGCGGGGACGACTCTGCTAGCGCGCGCATCTTGCGAAGCGCGTACGGATGACCCCCGCGTGGGCGGGGACGACTCACCGGGAGCGAGGGGTCGTCACTTAAGCCTGGGATGACCCCCGCGTGGGCGGGGACGACTTGTTGACGGAACCGACGCATACGCTGTTGAGGGGATGACCCCCGCGTGGGCGGGGACGACGCATGAAGCCCGCCTCGCAACACTCGACGCCAAGGATGACCCCCGCGTGGGCGGGGACGACCCGCCATGAGACGGGAAGATGGTGGGGTCCTACGGATGACCCCCGCGTGGGCGGGGACGACTTCGAGTTCACCGCCCGCGAGTGGGGCTGGTTCGGATGACCCCCGCGTGGGCGGGGACGACCAACGGCATCTCTACGCTGAACCGCATGACCATGGGATGACCCCCGCGTGGGCGGGGACGACACCCCATCGAACTCCTGACGGCGGAACAGGGCGGGATGACCCCCGCGTGGGCGGGGACGACACGGGTCCACCGTGGCCTACTCCGACACCGTGCGGATGACCCCCGCGTGGGCGGGGACGACACCAGCCCACCCTCCTGTGAGGTCCTCGTGAACGGATGACCCCCGCGTGGGCGGGGACGACGATGAGCGCGTCGACGACGGCTGCAACGCTGAGGGATGACCCCCGCGTGGGCGGGGACGACGCGGCAGGGAAGTCGGCCTGGTTCGCGCTGGGGGGATGACCCCCGCGTGGGCGGGGACGACGCGAAGAAGAAGACCGCGAGAACCCAGTCAGGAGGATGACCCCCGCGTGGGCGGGGACGACTGCTGGATGCCGCCGGCGACGACGTCTCCGTCCGGATGACCCCCGCGTGGGCGGGGACGACCCGTCGCCACCCTGGGAGCCGGAGCCACCCTGGGGATGACCCCCGCGTGGGCGGGGACGACAGGGGAGGCTCAACAGACGCGCCAATGTGAACGGGATGACCCCCGCGTGGGCGGGGACGACGGCCGCCCGCGGGACGGGATCGTCCTCGACCTGGGATGACCCCCGCGTGGGCGGGGACGACACGTTCTCCACGTTCCTGAACGTGCGGCACGCCGGATGACCCCCGCGTGGGCGGGGACGACCCCTCCTGGCTGGGGTTGTTGATGGCCTCGAGCGGATGACCCCCGCGTGGGCGGGGACGACCTGCGAGAGGGCAACCACGTCACCTACGTCGACGGATGACCCCCGCGTGGGCGGGGACGACCCACCCTCGAACCGTTCGAGTCTCAGTGCAGCCGGATGACCCCCGCGTGGGCGGGGACGACACCTCGCCCGAGTTGATGCGGACGTTCGTGTCCGGATGACCCCCGCGTGGGCGGGGACGACTCCGGGAGGATGAACCACGAGGTGCCCGCGAGGGGATGACCCCCGCGTGGGCGGGGACGACGTGCTCGCCGCGCCCGTGTCCGAGACCTTCCAGGGATGACCCCCGCGTGGGCGGGGACGACACTATTCGAGAAATGCTCAAGTAATGAACGAAAGGATGACCCCCGCGTGGGCGGGGACGACACGTGGTGGGCCTGGTCGGCCGGCTCGGTGTCAGGATGACCCCCGCGTGGGCGGGGACGACGCGTGAACCTCGTGTTACAGTGACGCCTGTCGGGGATGACCCCCGCGTGGGCGGGGACGACAGAACGGTGGGGGTCGGCCGTCACCGTCCGGGCGGATGACCCCCGCGTGGGCGGGGACGACCGCTCGCGCGAGTCGAGCGCGCCGACGAGCTGCGGATGACCCCCGCGTGGGCGGGGACGACAAGAAGACCGCCCGCGCCCGAGCTGAGGGCGTGGGATGACCCCCGCGTGGGCGGGGACGACGTCGCCGCACTCGTTGCTGCGTGGCTGATCGGCGGATGACCCCCGCGTGGGCGGGGACGACATCCGATCTGACCGGATGAGAGGGCTCCACATGGGATGACCCCCGCGTGGGCGGGGACGACCCGAACGGCTGACCCCCGCGTGGTCGCGAAAAGGGATGACCCCCGCGTGGGCGGGGACGACGTCTGGTCTTCGGGGACCCACTCGCCCCACTGCGGATGACCCCCGCGTGGGCGGGGACGACCCGGGCTTCGGGGGACAGGTCCTTCAGCACCTCGGATGACCCCCGCGTGGGCGGGGACGACACTTGCTGATCAGGAGTTTTGCACGCGCGGGCGGGCCATGAGAGTCAGTCCGTCGAAATCGACGGGCCTCCAGCGCTCCCGCCCTGCGGTCCTCACGGCCCATCCCTGCTCGGTGGGAGCGGGTTCGATCATCACGGCATGCCCGTCACCAACCCGGTCCTCCAGAACGGCCCATATACGGTCCCGGATCCTGCGACCGGGTGAGCCGACGAAGACCCCGGCCTGTACCTCGACCATCCATCGCGTCAGGTGCCCACGCAGGCCCGGGGCAACGGCCACGAGGACGACGACAGTCACCAGGGGACCTCGGGTTCGGTCAGCTCCGGGCCGCTCAGGACGGCGTACCCCGACTCCAGGAATGCCGCGACCTCCGAGTCGGACCAGTTCGTCCCACCCGGAACCGAGCCGGCAGCCTCGTCCCACAGGGCGAGCAGGTCTCCCTCGTCCTGAGTTGCCCCGACGCCGAGGAGCCCCAGTACATCGCGCACGATCGTGGCCAACAGCCGCCGCTCCTTGAACACGTCCCGCATGGCCAGGCGGACGTCGGACTCCTTGGTGTGACCGGCGGCGACGGCATCGAACGCCACGGGAACGCTGGTCTCGGCCTTGTAGAGGTCCGCGATGTCGAGCACGAACGACACGGCGGAACCGGTGTGGACGAACCCCAGGGCAGGGCTGGCGCCCACACCGACGATGGCCGCGTGGGCCACCCCGTACAACGCCGAGTGTGCGGCGGACAAGGCTCTGTTGATGTCGTCACCGGCCGCGAACGCGTCACCAGGGCGGTAGTCGCGCTTCGCCCAGGGAACACCGGTGCGCGCAGACTCGGCGCGGTACACCTTCTTGACACGCGCGCCCTCCCGCCCCCGCAGCTGCTGCATCGTGGCCGAAGACACGTCCTCGCCGGGGAACCGCATCTGGTACATCTGTCTGGCGACCCCGAGCCGGTCGGTGGTCTTCGAGACCAGAGCGGCCTGCCGAACCGTGGCGGCTGCCGAGCGGCTCGGCCCCAGCCCCGCCGCGTACATCCGCACACCGTGCTCGCCGACCCAGCACATCGCGGTCCCCGAGTCCGCGAGGAGCCGTACTGCAGCGTGAGTGACACGGCTCCCCGGGCCTACCATGAGCGACGCGACGAACGCCGCCGGGACTCGCACGGTCCGCTCCCGGTTGACGATCACCACGGCGTTCTCGGCACGGTCGATGTGACAGCGCTCGACGTAGAGGATACTCACCCGGTCGGACACCCTGTGGATGTCGCTCGGGCCGGCCAGCCACCACATCGGATCAGCGCCGTCCGGGAGCGAGCGTCAGGAGGCCGCAGCCGTATGCCTTGCCCCCGCCGACACCGGAGACGAGTGACTCCCTCATCCGATCAGCGTCCACGACGGTCAGGAGTCCTTCGTACGTCGCGCTGCGGATCGTGACGGGCGCATCGCCGGGCCGACGCCGGAAACGCTCCTGGTTCCGCGCGACGACCTGCGCACGAGGATGCGAGTCCTCCCCCTCCACGGAGAAGCCCCATACGGCGTGGTCCTCGCGAGTCCTCTCGACCAACCACTGCAGCTGACTCTCGGCGGACAGCGCGGCGACCCGGACGCCCCTCGCCCGCGAACCGGTCAGTGCGGATGTCTGGGAGTCCGTCGGCGTCTGAGGGTTGCGAGTGCGCCACACGGGGTTGGCCCGCAGGCGGAACGAGAACTCGCGGCCGTTCACCACGAGGCCCAGCAACGATTCGTAGTCGCGCACATCCGCGGCTCCGCCATCGGCATCTGGCCACCCGGCGTCGTCGACCAGCTTCGCCCAGGACGGGTGTCGCTGGGTCAGGACGTAGAGCTGGGAGACGTGGGGCGACCCCACGTCAAGCCCGGGCATCGATTGCCCGCTCCTCACCGTCGCCCCCGGGTCCAGCCGCCACAGCACCCGCTCCCCCGGCAGGTGTTCCGGAAGCCCGCCCAGAACCTCTGCGTGGAGCCGTTGCGGACTCGTCAGAAGGCGTTGGGTGTGACGGCGAAGGGGGTTCAGGGGAACTCGTGACAGGTACGGCAACGGTCAACCTCCCAACAGCTCGAACGGATCGTGGCCACGCGCGCCGTCGGCCGGGACACCCGTCGGCACCTCCACCCACGCCGACCTGACCGGTCGTGAACGCATCACCCGACTCCCTGGCTCGAAGCTGGTCGGGACATCCCCTGCCAGCTCCGAACCCGCGGGGTCGTCGGTGACGACCGGCAGGGTTACGGTCGGTCCGGTGGCGCGCCGGACACGCCAGGCCGAGGCCTGCCAGGGAACCTGGGCCAGGACGGTGTCGAGACCTCCCGGCCAGAGGATCTGGTCGGCATCAGGCACGACCAGAGGTTGAGCAGGGACGCATGACCTGCGACCGAGCGCCAGCGGGAACGCCGGACGACGGACAGCTGCAGCAAGCGTCGCGAGCAGGTCCTCGGAGCCCTCCAACGCCGCAACGAAGACGGCGTCCGCGAGGTAGTAGCGCTTGGTCACGTGCGTGTACTTCTTCGGGGACGTGGACCTCTGCTGCCCCTTGGCGTTCGTCCCCGACGACGGCAACGGGACTCCGCGGTAGTCACTGACCGTGTGGTAGTCGCGCTGGAGCCGACCCGGCTGGTCGACCCGGACCCCGAGCCGCAGCTGCAGCAGGTCCTCGATGTCGTCGCTCCGCCGGCGCCCCTGCGCCGCCGCCAGCAACCCGATGACCCCGGACTTCGTCGGCTGCCCTTCGGTCTCACGGACGTTGAACTTGCTCGAGACACCCCAGCTCTGCATCGGGCCCGCGAGGCGGAGGACGAGCACGGACTCGCTCATCTGGACGCACCGACCGAGCGCAGGCCATCACCGACTCGGACGAGCAGCTCGTCGAAGCCCACCGACGGCCCGAAGGCCCGCTCGAGTGCGTCAGCGGAGTCGCCCGCCGCCTGGTAGCTGGCCACGACGAGCTCGGGCCGGTCACCCCATCGCTCGGTCTCCGCGGAGTAGAGGCCGGCGAGAACAACCTGCGACCCGGCCATCATCCCCGTCTCACGACCGCGCACGGGCGACTCGAACGCGCTCACGAGACTGACCGGCTGGTCGGTGCGGACGACGACGGCGACCAGGGCCGGCCGGGTCCGAGCGGCGAAGCTGTTCTGGTGGCCCGTCGGCATCGACGTCGTGAACGCCCGCACGAACTCCAGCACCCCGTCGACGGCGGCGTCCTCGTCCGCGAGGTTGTCGGCGAGCTGGTGCAGGCCGACCGTGGCGAAGCGGTACATCGTCGCCGAGCCGTACTCGACCGTCCCGATCATCCCGGCACCCGGCTCACCCTTCTCCTGCAGGTCGTCGACGGCGGTGAAGTAGTCGAACTGGGTCGGCGCCGCGTGGGTCGAAATCGCGTGCGCCACTTGCGTCGCAGCGTCGACGTTCAGATCGGTGACATCGGCGACCATCCGTCCGAAGAGCGCGACGTCGAGCGAGTGACCGTCCTTGAGGATGTCCCCCGCCTTGACCGTCTTGCCGGCGGCGGCAGGGTCGTCGGTCTCTCCCAGAGCGGCGACCAGCTGGTCGGCGATGGCGGCGACCTGGCCACGACTGCAGAACAGCAGGTACGACGTCTCGGCGTCCTTCTTGCCACCCGTGATCTTCAGCTCGCCGAGGCTCGCGGTGACTGCAGCGACCGCCCGCTCGGTGTCGATGCCCCGCTCCTCGAGCTCTCGCGTGAGGAGTGCGGTGAGCCGCCGGGTCCGCACGCCCTGCTGCTCCTTCGCGAGCCGGTCTGCGAACTGCTTCCGCGTGGCACGCTTCCAGGACTGCGAGGAGACGCGCAGACGGGTCACTCCCCCGTAGACCGCCTGCTTGGGGGTGCCGTTGTCGTCCCGGTTGATGTTGGACGGCGGGAGGTCCTGGAGGATGTGGACGTCGATGTACAGGGGCGTGGTCATGCCGGGTCCTTTCCGGTCGTTGCTGCTGGTCTCTGGAAGTACTGGCCGGCCCATCTCCGACGGATCCGGCCGACCTCCGCGGTGCGGTGCCAGGCCAGCAGGTCGAAGTACAAGGTGGTGTAGTCGAAGCCGGTGATGTTCGCGGCCTTGAGCTGTTGGACCAGGCCCCGAAGGTGGTAGATCACCTCGCCCGGCTCGTCCGCGGTGGCGGCACGGGCGAAGTGCGCGTCGACGGCCTGTTCGCTGTACTTGGGGCTGGAGCGGAGGTCATGCAGGGCGGCCCCCATCGGGCGACCGTTCACGTGCACCGGCGCTCCACCTCCTTGCTGGTGGAGCCCGAAGAGGGCCAGGGCCGCGTGTTCCGCCCGGAGGGCGTCCGTCACGCGACCGTCGGCGGTGAGCTTCGTGTAGAAGCGCCACATCCCCGGGACCTCGCCTGGTTCTCGCCCCAGACCCCGCCTGAAGGCGGCCAGGTCGGGCCCCATCTGCTGGGCGACGTGCATCTCGTCCCCCGCCTTGCTCATCCGCTCCCAATAGAACGGGGGGCGCTCGTTCTCCTGTGTGCTCACGTCGACTCCTTCGCTGTCTTCCGTGCCTCGCGTTCGGCATCCCGCGCCGCTCTCTCCGTCGGGAGCGCCTTGTTCAGCGCAGCGCGGAAGGATGCTTCGGCCGTGTTCAGCCGGCGCGGGAAGTCCTTCGCTCCGCGACCCATGACCGTGGCCGCCGGCGCGTCGTCGAGCAGGGGGTCTGCCACCTCCCATGAGCGGACCCACAGCTCGTGCTCCCATTGCGCCAGGGCGTAGGCCAGTGAGCCGATGTCGTCGCGCACCCCGAGGAACAGCTCACGGGCCGGCCGGTCGAGACCCGCGACGAAGCCGTCGCCGGGACGTTCGCCCTTGTCCCAGGGGATCTTGTCTCCGCCGACAGCCTCGCGCAGGTTCGCCTGAAGGCCGTTGAGGGCCCGCATGCACAGCTCGGCCTGCTCGACCGCGCCCCCGAGCGAGCTCTGCAGCATCTCGTCACCGACAGCCTGAAGGGGCACCGGGACCCGGTCGGCGATCGTGTTCTCCACCACGGCCGACTGGTTGCCGTACTCCACGCCCACGACGAAGGCATCGACGGGGTACTCGTCCGGGTCCACGGCCTCCACGAGGTGGCTGAGGGCTGCACACGTCGTACGCCCGCCGCCCCGAACGGAGTCGCCGTCGGGCTGGAGCGCCAGGAGGGCCGACAGTCCCCGCCAGGGCGACCGTCCCGCTTGGTGCCGGGCAGGGAGGAAGGCCGCACCACCCTTGTCCTTGTTCGTGCGCCACAGCGTGTGCGGCTCGAACCCAGGAGAGAAGTGCATCCGGTCGCCCGCGGCGACGATGACCCGGTCGACGACCTGCTCGCCGTTCGCGCCGACAGCGGTCCCCAGGCGGATCCGTCGCGACTGCCACGTCAGCAGCTCCAGCGGGCCCCTCGGCTGCTTGATCTCCCACTGTGCGGACAGCTGGCGCCGCCACGACGGTTCGTCGTCGCCACCGGGGTCGAGCACAGGCGTGTTGAGCGCCAGCGTCTCGAACAGTGTTCGTCCGAGCGGCATCGTGAACCCGAGGCCACCGAGGTAACCGACGGGGTTCCCCGTTGTCTTGCCCGCCTTGGCCCGCGGATCGTCCTTGGCGCCGGTCTTGATGGCGGCCGTGTCGAACGCGTGACACGCGAGGAGCCGCCGGGCGGCGACCGGTGCGCTGAGCGGGGGAACGGCTTCCTCGGGCGCGAAGCTGAACAACGGCACGTTGTTGCCACTCGCGACCTCGGGCATCAACAGCGCCGGCGAACTCCACCGCCCACTCAGCGCCTCGAGACCGCCCACCTGGTAGAAGGGCCGCTCCGGATGGAACAGGTCGAAGAGCTCGCCGTCGTCCGAGGCGAAGGTGTCGACGGCGGCCTCGTCGAAGAGTCCGGCTGCCAGCCGCGCCTGCCACCCTTCCTCACCAGGACGCCTGTCCACCGCGAGCGTCAGGGCGAGAAGCAGTCGGTACGTGGCCGCTGCCACCAACGGGTCGCCGTGGTCGAGTGAGTCGATCTCGTGCGCTCGGCGCAGTGCGTCTCCGAGCGACACCTCCACGGCAGTGCCGCCGATCAGGGCCGGGACCCACGGCTCATGCAACAGGTTGAAACTCATGAAGATCACCTAATGTGGAATGTGTTGCTCGTAGAGGTAACGATAACGCCCGGGTCGACAACAAGCAATCCTCGGCGGCTCACTACGCTCGTGCTGTCGCCGACCGCTCGGCGGTGTTCCTGTGGACTGCGTTGCCCGGGACCACGTCCCCGCCTCCGCGGGGGGCCTGGTCATCGCCCCACCTTGGTGATGACCAGGCCGAGGCGGCGGTCATAGCGGAGTCGCGCATCGTCCTCACCGACGAGGGACTCGTCGAGAACGACGACCTCGAGCCGACTGAGCAGCGGCACGTCCCGCCAGCCCGACAGTTGCTGCACGCCCGCGATCGCCTCGTTGTGTCGGAACCGGACAGTGTCCCCGAGAACCTCCCGCGCGAGGTCGCCGTCGTCCACCGCGGACTCCCCGTGCATGCCGAGCGTTCGACCGGAGCCCAGCGTGCGGAGCCTCCCGTCGTGGGTGCGTACGACGAGCGCGACCTCACGGGTCGGCTCGCCGTCGCGGACGACGGTGGCCTCCTCGCCGCTCTCGCGTACCTCGTGCAGGTGCAGGTTCGTGAGGTCACCCGAAGCCGTCGGCGACAGTGTGAAGGTGCCGGCGAACGCGGACCGCGCCTCGTCGGACTCCGCACTTTCGTCGTCGGATGCGCTGATGGCCTCGACCCACGGGACCGGGAGCGACTCGGCCATCCCGTACGCGGAGGCCACGAGTCCGGGCACCTCGGAGGGGATGCTCCAGCGTGCACCGTCCCCGAGCAGTGCGGCGGCCCGCAGCAACGCCGACCGTTCGTAGACCCGACCGAAGGACGGACACAGGTCCGGAGCGGCGTCGGCTCCAGGAGCGAACCCGGTCACGATCACGCGGGGCGCAGCCATCGCCGCAGGGCGGTCCGAGCTCGGACGGTCGTGCCGGTGCAGGCGGCCGACTCGCTGGAGCAGGAGGTCCATGGGGGCGATGTCGGTCACGAGAAGGTCGGCGTCGACATCGAAGGACTGTTCCGCGATCTGGGTCGCGACGACCACCAGCCGGTACGGACGCCCCGCGCCAGGGGACCGCGACGCCCCGAGCCGGTCGACCAGGTCGGCGACGCGTGCAGCCCGCTCGCCGGTCGTCAGCCGGCCGTGCACGAGCACGGTCTCGACACCCAAGGCATCGAGACCCTCGAAGACGTCCTGGGCACGCCGCACGGTGTTGACGATGACGAGGACGCACCCGCCTTCGGACACCTCCGCCGCGACCCGTTCGACGATCGGTGCCGCGTCCGCGGAGGCCGACCCGAGGGCCTCGACGTCGACCTCGAGGTCCGCGCGCCAGGGCGTCGTCGATGCCACCGAGAGAGTCGGGGCCCGGTCATCGACGCCGGGTACCGCCGCGAGGACGGACGGGTAGCCCGAGGGCTCGGGGAGGTCACCGTCGCCGGCCACTGCGCCACCCGACCAGCCGCGCACATAGGCGGACACCAGCCGGCCGCGCAGGGCAGGCGGCAGGGTCGCCGACATCAGGACGACGGGCACGCCCGCATCCGAGCACCAGCGCAGGAGCGTTTCGAGGAATGCCTGCATGTACACGTCGTAGGCATGGACCTCGTCGACGATGACGACCTTCCCGAGCAGGCCGGCATGCCGAAGAGACACGTACTTGGTCCGCGTGCCCGCGTAGAGGATCTGGTCGACCGTCCCGACCACTCCGGGCGCGAGCAAAGCACGATGTCTACCGAGCAGCCACTGCGCCGGGCCGGCCGTCTCGTGCACGACGCTGGGCGGGCCAGCGGTGTCGCTGCCCCCGTAGTCCCAGTCCGATACGCCGTACGCATCGGGCACGTCGCAGCCGACGTCGGCCAGCCTCTCCTGGGCGAGGGAGGCTCGGAAGGACTCGTTCGCCATGGCCCGCCCGTGGCGCAAGGAGACGACCATGTCCGGGTCGACCGTACGTACCCAGGTGCGCACCCGGTCGTACATCGCGTCGGTGGTGCCCTGGGTGGGCATCGCGAAGACGAACCCCCCGGCGCCGAACCTGTCGCCGAGGATCTCCGCGGCGGCGAAGGCGGCCTCGGTCTTCCCCTCTCCCATCGGCGCCTCGACGACGAGGAGCCCGGGCGCGGGCATATCGGCAGCCACGGTGCTCACGAGCTCCTGCAACGGGCGAGGCTCACGCCCGATGCGAGCCCGGAACACCTCGGGATCGGAGCGGAGTCGCTCCGGCGCCCATCCACCCGTGAGGCCGATCCGCCGCCAGCCGCCGACGGCCCGTGAACGCGCAGCATGGATGTCGAGGTCAGCAGGGCCGACACCCGGGAACTCGCTGGAGCTCGCGACCCAGTCGGCCATGCTGACCAGACCGGCGAGCGCCAGCTGCACTCCATGTGACGGGGCCGGTCCGTCGAGAACCTGTACGTCGAGTCCGAGCTCGGCGAGGACACGGTCGAACAGCGCGACCCGCGCCTGGCCCCACTCAGGGGTCCTCCCCTGCCCCGGGTTGAGGCGCGTCCGAGGTGAGCCGAATCGACCGTGGTGCCCCTCGATGACCGGAAGCACCCACGACGCCCCTGCGGCCCCCCGCTCGCCGAGGAAGTCGCCGAGCGCTCTGGCCCCCGCGATCGTGTGACGCCACGGTTTGTGCAGTGGCACCTCGCCGAAGCCGGCCGCCAGCACCGCCTCCTTAAGCTCGGTGGAGCCGCCGGGCAGGCGCATGAACTGGAAGGCGGGGCATGCCTTGCCGACGTCGTGCCACCCCGACAGGAGTCTCAGCAGGTCTCGCCCGCGCCCCGGCACACCGGCGTCGAGGCTGCGCTGGGCGCCGGCCGAGAGGAACTCGTCGTGGACCAGTTCCGCGACGGCTGCCGTGTCGAGGAGGTGGCCGATGAGCGAGTGTGGCCGCCCTCCCGCGTCCGACTTGGCCCAGAGCGCCGAGAGGCGCTCGCGCGACACCGGTTGACCGTCGTTGGTCGTGTCCATGCGCCTCACCCAACCTCAGGGGTCCGACAATCGCACTCCGACGAGTCGCGGACGCTCCTGTCGTGCCCGAGTTCACGTGGCGACCGGCGAACGAAGCCCATGTCGAGGATGTCGAGGCGGTGTTCGACACCGGCGGCACGCGCAAGTGCCGCTGCCAGCCACTCGAGGTCCCCGGCTGGATCTGGCGCGACACCACCCAGGACGTGCGGGACGCCGCGCTGTTCGACCAGGCCGGATGCGGCACCGAGGGCCCGACCTCCGGCCTCGTCGGTTACGTCGACGACGAGGCGCATGTCGGCACTGTCCAGGTGTTCATCGAGGCCGGCTACGAGGTCCACGCCTCGCCCACCCAGCGCCGCCGGGTCGTGCGGTACCCGCTGAGGCTGCCTGACGCGGACGCCCCGACCGGGCGCGCGTCAGCCGGCGAGGTGCCCCCAGTCGCCGGACAGCCGGTGCCAAGGCCCGGTGGCGGCGACCCGGCCGTCGACGAGTACGACGACCCGGTCGGCCTGGGCCAGTGCAGCGCGCTTCGAGGTCGCCCCGATGACGGTGGCGTGCCGGGCCCGTAGCGCCGACCACAGCTCGACCTCGGTGGCGGCGTCGAGCGCACTGGAGACATCATCGGCGAGGAGCAGCTCGGTGTCGGCGGCGAGCGCTCGGGCCAGGGCGAGCCGCTGCACCTGACCGCCGGAGAGACGGACCCCGCGGTGCCCCACGAGCGAGTCGTGCCCGCCGGCCTCGCGGACGTCGTCGCCGAGGCGCGCGTCAGCGATCGCACCTTCCAGCTGACGGCCGTGGCCGAGCACCACGTTGTCGGCGAACGTCCCGGACAGCACGCGCGGCACCTGCGCGACGTGCGAGACCTGACCGGGGCGCAGGAACAGCTGCGCGTCCTCGACCTCGACGCCGTTCCAGGTGATGGACCCGGTGTGCTCGAGCAGGCCCGACAGCGCCGACAGCAAGCTGGACTTGCCCGAGCCGACCTGGCCGAGGAGCAGCACGAGCTCACCGGCCTGCACCGTGAGGTCGACGCCTTCGACGCCGCGCGTCCCGTCGTCGTGGACGGCGCCGACGCCGGTGAGCCTGAGCTCCTCGAGCGGGACCCGTCCCGGCACGGGCACCGAGGGGGCAGCCCCGGCCACGAGGTCGATGCCCTCGGGAAGTCGCACGAGGTCGACCCCGCCCGCGAGGCGACTGGTGGCCTTCTGCCAGGCCCGCGTACCCGGCGCCTCGGTGACCACGGCCCCGGCGACGCGGCCGAACCAGTCGAAGCCGTTGACCGCACCGGAGACGAGGATGGCCGTGGCGAGCGACCAGCCGCCGACGACATAGGTGGCCCAGGCCGCGACCACACCGGCCTGCACCATGACGGTCGGCACGCCGTCGAGGACCGCCTGGACCCGATGCTCGAACACCGCAGCCCGCACGCGACCGGCGTCGACCCGACGCAGGTGCCGGTGCGCGGCGGGGGTCGCGGCGGCCAGCTTGAGGGTGCGCGCCGACTCGAGGACGGACACGACGGCTCGCCCGAACCGGGCTCTGGCCTTGGACGACTCGGCGGCCGAGCGTCCCGCGATGGGACGACCGAGCGCCGACGCGAAGGCCGCACCGAGCAGCACGACCAGCGGCACTCCCCCGGCGAGCAGGCTGCCGCCGAGGGCGGCCGTCACCACAGCGATGACGAGGCCGTTGGTGAAGTCGACCCAGCGGTCGGCGTACAAGGAGTAGCGGTCGGCATCCATCGAGCGGGCGACGACCTCGCCCGCCGGGGTGCGCTCGAGGCGGTGCTGGCGGGTCTGACCGATGAGGACCGACATCCGTACCCGGAGCATGACCTCGATCCACCAGCGCGGGTAGCGGCGGATGGCCTCGACGAGGAGGACCGGCGCGAGCATGACCGCGGTGGCGGTGGACAGGGTGAGGACGAGCGTCCTGGTGTCCCAGCCCGCCCCGCCGCCCAGGTGCTCCACCGCGAGACCCCACACCCAGCCGGTCAGCGCCCCGTAGGCACCGCCGAGGGCGGCCATCAGGAACATGAAGGCCGGCCAGACACCCCACGTCGGACGGACGAGCAGTGCCGAGGCGATGCCGCGCGCGAGTGACGGGCCGTCGCCCGGGTCCGGCAACGTGGGCGGCGGACCGGCCCGCCGGGCACCGGCGACCGTGGCGGGCTGCTCGGGAGCGGACGCCTGCGACGGGTCGGGCCGCTCGGGCTCATGCGCCGCGGGGACGGGTCCGAGGTCGTCGCCGCTGGCCTGCAGCAGTCTCCTGAACGGGCCTTCGGCGTGCGCGAGCTCGGCGCGGGGCCCCTGCTGGACGACGCGGCCGTGGTCGAGCACCGCGACCTGCGCCGCACGCCGCGTGGTGGAGAGCCGGTGCGCGACCAGGATCCCGGTGCGTCCGGTGAGCAGCCGGTCGGCAGCCTGGACCACGAGCGCCTCGGTGAGCGGGTCCATCCGGGCGGTGGCCTCGTCGAGGACTACGACGGACACGTCCCGGACGAGCAGCCGTGCGAACGCGACGAGCTGCTCCTCCCCCGCGGACAACGAGATGCCTCCGGGGCCGAGCAGCGTGTCGAGACCGTCGGGCAGGCCGCCCACCCAGCCCTCCAGCCCGAGCTGGGCGACGGAGTCCTCGACGCGGCCGCGGGGCAGGTCCTCGAACAGGGTGATGTTCTCGGCGAGCGTCCCCGCGAGCACCTCGGTGCGCTGGGTGACGACACCGACGGCAGAACGCAGCGCCTGCAGGTCGAGGTCGAGGACGTCGACCCCGCCGAGGAAGACCGTGCCGGGGTCTGGGTCCATCGCCCGCGACACGAGCGACGCGAGCGTCGACTTGCCCGACCCGGTGCGACCCACCAGGGCGCAGGTCTCGCCGCCGGTGATCCGCAGGTCGACGTCGCTCAGGGCGAAGTCACCCTGGGCGTAGCTGAAGGAGAGAGAGCGGAACTCGAGGTCGAGGGGGCCGGTCGGCACGACGTGGCCCCCGACGGGTTCCGGGGGTACGGCGAGGAGCTGTCGCAGACGGGTGACCGCACCGAGGCCGGCCTGGAGCTCGGGAAGGTGTTGGGCCATCCGGTCGACCTGCCCGACGAAGGTGCCGGTGACGAGGAAGAGAGTCACCAGCCGGGCCACGGACAGGCCACCACCGGCCACGAGGGCGACTCCGGCCACGGCGGTGGCGGCGAGCATGCCGTGCAGCAGCAGGCCGGTCCGGCGGGCGACCCGGGCCTCGAGGACGAGGACGGCGTCGAAGCGCCGGTGGACCTCGGCGGACAGCGCGCTGACGCGTGAGATGACGTACGCCTGGCCGAGACTGGTCCGCAGGTCGTCACGGGCGGTGACGCCTTCCTCCAGGGCGGCGGCATGGTCGGTCCAGGCCATCTCCTCGACGACCTTGCGCTCGGAGATCCGCGGCAGCAGCCGTCGCACGAGCAGGAAGGAGCCGGCCGCCGACGCCGGGAAGAGGAACCACGCGGGCCACCAGGTGAGACCTGCGACGACCCACATCGGGACGGAGGCGAAGATCGTCTTCAGGGCGTCCCAGGCCTGACGTCGCAGCATCGAGCCGATGTCGTGCGTGTCTCCGTCGACCCGGTCGAGGATCTCGCCGACGGCCTGCTCGTTGAGCGCGTCCAGGGGCTGGGCGAGCGCGGCGTCGACGAGGTCGTCGCGCAGCCGGCCCTCCGCGCGGTCGACGACCGCGGCCCACACCGTGCGCCCGACGGTGTCGAGGACGGCCGCGCCGAGGACGCACAACGCCAGCAGCCCGACGAGCCGGGTCGAGGGGTTCGCCGCGAGCATCCCCGCGACGACCGTGCCCAGCGTGCGCCCGAGCGCGCCCGTGGCCGACGTCGCGAGCGCGAGCGTGGTGGAGCGGCCCTTCAACCGGTGCAGGTCGAGCCGGCGCCCGGGAAGGTCTGGGCGCGCCTCGCCCGGGCTGTTCGCAGGCGAGGCGGGAGGGTGCGTGGTCGTCGTAGCCACCTCGGCAACGTACGTCGCGACACCGACACCCGGCATCCGCATTTCCGGGTGCAGCCGACCCCCCGGGCCGTGAGCCGATCCGACGGTGTCGCTCATCCCCGCCCACTGTCCCTATGTCTCGATCATTGCGCCATCGGGCGAAGTCTCCCGGCAGGTACCGCACGACCGACATCTACGTTCGCGACGACCGGGACGAACGCACGGTCTACGAGCGCCCCGACGCGGACTCCGTCCCCACGCTCATGGACGAGCTGGCCGCGGACCTCGCCTCCCTCCAACCGACCGAGCCCATGGTCCGTGGGGCGATGGCCCATCTGAACCTCGTGATGATCCACCCGTTCCGCGACGGCAACGGGCGGATGGCCGGGCGCTGTGGGCCGTCGTGGACCAGCTCGTCGAGACCCGCGGGCTACCTCCCCGCACCGCGGACGTGCTGTTCGACGCGATGCTGGGGCTGAGGGTGACCAGGCCGTCCTACGTGAGACGGTCCGACACCGAGGAGCGCACCGCCACTCGCGACCTCCAGCGACTCGTCGACTCCGGGCTACTTCACCCGCACGGCCAGACCCGGGGTCGCTACTACACGGCCGGCGACGAGCCAAGGGCCAGGGCGCAGGAAGTCCGCGCCGCACGGCCGGCGCTCACCGACCCGTACCCGGGGCTGATGGCCGAGATCAGGGCTGCGGTCGAGCACGCCGCGAGGCCTGCGGCCGACTGAGACCACGGACGCCCGGGACGGTCAGACGTTGCGGCGGTACTGGCCGCCGACCTCGAAGAACGCCTCGGTGACCTGCTGCAGCGAGCACACCCGGGCGGCGTCCATGAGCACCGCGAACACGTTCTCGCCGCTCGTCGCCGCGTCCTTCAGCCGGGCCAGTGCGGCCTCGGCCTCGTCACGGTGGGACTCCCGGAACGCACAGACCCGGGCCAGCTGGGACTCCTTCTCGGCCTCGGTCGCGCGCGCGAGCTCGACCTCGTGCGGGGTGACCTCGGCATCCGGACGGACGAAGGTGTTGACGCCGACGATCGGCAGCGACCCGTCGTGCTTGCGGTGCTCGTAGAGCATCGACTCGTCCTGGATCCGCCCGCGCTGGTAGCCGGTCTCCATCGCGCCCAGCACACCGCCTCGCTCGCTGATCCGGTCGAACTCGGCGAGCACCGCGGCCTCGACGAGGTCGGTCAGCTCGTCGACGACGAACGAGCCCTGCAGCGGGTTCTCGTTCATCGCCAGGCCCCACTCCTTGCCGATGACGAGCTGGATGGCGAGCGCTCGCCGCACCGACTCGGCCGATGGCGTCGTCACGGCCTCGTCGTAGGCGTTGGTGTGCAGGCTGTTCGCGTTGTCGTAGATCGCGACGAGCGCCTGCAGCGTCGTGCGGATGTCGTTGAAGTCCATCTCCTGCGCGTGCAGGGAGCGCCCGGAGGTCTGCACGTGGTACTTGAGCTTCTGGCTTCGCTCGTTCGCGCCGTACTTCTCGCGCATCGCGACCGCCCAGATGCGCCGCGCGACCCGGCCGATGACGGTGTACTCGGGGTCCATCCCGTTGCTGAAGAAGAAGGACAGGTTGGGGGCGAAGTCGTCGATGTCCATGCCCCGCGCGAGGTAGGCCTCAACGTACGTGAACCCGTTCGCGAGGGTGAAGGCGAGCTGGCTGATCGGGTTCGCCCCGGCCTCGGCGATGTGGTAGCCGCTGATCGAGACCGAGTAGAAGTTGCGCACCCGGTTCTCGATGAACCACTCCTGGATGTCGGCCATCATCCGCAGCGAGAACTCGGTGGAGAACAGGCAGGTGTTCTGGCCCTGGTCCTCCTTGAGGATGTCGGCCTGCACCGTGCCACGCACCGTCGCGAGGGCCCGGGCCCGGATCTCGTCGCGCTCCGCGTCGCTCGGCTCGCGGCCGTTCTCCGTGGTCCACGCCTCGACCTCGCGGTCCATGGCCGTGTTGAGGAAGAACGCGAGGATGGTGGGCGCCGGCCCGTTGATCGTCATCGAGACGCTCGTCGTCGGCGCCGTGAGGTCGAAGCCGTCGTACAGCGCTCTCATGTCGTCGAGCGTCGCCACCGACACCCCGGAGGTCCCGACCTTGCCGTAGACGTCCGGGCGCGGGTCGGGGTCGCGGCCGTAGAGCGTGACCGAGTCGAACGCCGTGGACAGGCGGGTCGCCGGCTGCCCCTCGGAGAGCAGCCGGAACCGGCGGTTGGTGCGGAACGGGTCGCCCTCGCCGGCGAACATCCGCGCCGGGTCCTCACCGTCCCGCTTGAACCGGAAGACCCCGGCCGTGAACGGGAACCAGCCGGGCAGGTTCTCGCGGCGCAGGAAGGACAGCAGGTCGCCGTCGTCCGTGTACCGCGGCAGCGACACGCGCCGGACCTCGTTTCCGGACAACGTCTCGCGGACGAGACGGGTGTGGACCTCCCGGTCGCGCACGGTGACGACCTGCTCGTCGCCGGAGTAGGACTCGACGACGCCGGGCCACTCCCCCAGCTGCCGGGTCAGCGCTGCGGGCAGGTCCTCGCGGGCCTGTTCCAGGAGCGCGTCGAGGTCGGTCGTGTCCTTCGCGGCCGCGGCCAGGGCATCCCGTGCGGCCCCGAGCCGCTGCACCCGTCGCGCGGCGTCGGCCCAGCGCTCGGTGTCGGAGTGGTAACCGCGGACGGTCTCGGCGATCTCGGAGAGGTACCGCACCCGCTGCGGCGGGACGACCTGGCGGATGGTGCTCGAGTGCCGGACGTCGACGGGCCGCAGCGTCCCCTCGGCGAGGGGGAGCCCGTGCTCGCCGAGCAGGCCGCGCAGCTCCTGGTAGAGCGCCGTGACGCCGTCGTCGTCGAACGTCGCGGCCGAGGTGCCGAAGACCGGCATGTCCTCGGGCCGCTTGCCGAACGCCTCCCGGTTGCGGACGAGCTGCCGGCCGACGTCGCGCAGGGCGTCGGCCGCGCCGCGGCGCTCGAACTTGTTGACCGCGACGACGTCGGCGAGGTCGAGCATGTCGATCTTCTCGAGCTGGCTGGCCGCGCCGAACTCGGGCGTCATGACGTAGAGGTTGACGTCGGCGTAGGACGTGATGGCGGCGTCGCCCTGCCCGATGCCCGGGGTCTCGACGACGACGAGGTCGTAGCCCGCCGCCTTGAGGACGGTGATGACGTCGGGCAGCGCGTCGGGCACCTCGCGGCCGCCGCGCGTCGCCAGCGACCGGTAGTAGACGCGGTCGCCGTCGAGGCTGTTCATCCGGATCCGGTCACCGAGCAGTGCCCCACCGCCGCGGCGGCGGGTGGGGTCGATGGCGACGCAGGCGACGCGCAGCTTGTCCTGCTGGTCCACGCGCAGGCGGCGGACGAGCTCGTCGGTGAGGCTGGACTTGCCGGAGCCGCCGGTGCCGGTGATCCCGAGGACCGGGACGGTCCGCGCGGCGGCCGCCCGCTCGAGGTCGGCGCGGAAGGCCTCGTCCAGGTGGCCCGTCTCGGCACCGGTGACGGCCCGGGCGACGGCCGTGCGGTCGCCGGAGAGCACGGCCTCGGCCGTCGTGGGCGCCGCCTCCCACAGGTCGGTGTCGCAGGCCTCGACGACCTGGTTGACCATCCCGGGCAGGCCGAGGCGCTGGCCGTCCTCGGGGCTGAAGATCGTGACGCCGGCCTCGCGGAGCCGGGCGATCTCGGCCGGGACGATGACCCCTCCTCCGCCGCCGACGACCCGCACGTGACCGGCCCCGGCCTCGCGCAGCAGCTGCACGAGGTACTCGAAGTACTCGACGTGCCCGCCCTGGTACGAGCTGACGGCGACGCCCTGGGCGTCCTCGTCGAGCGCGGCGTCGACGACCTCCTGGACCGAGCGGTTGTGCCCGAGGTGGACGACCTCGGCGCCCTGGCTCTGCATGATCCGCCGCATGATGTTGATCGAGGCGTCGTGTCCGTCGAACAGGCTCGAGGCGGTGACGATGCGGACGGGGTGGGTCGGGACGTGGAGCTCGGGGGGCTGCGCCGCCATCGGATGTCCTTCCGGGGTCGCCGGTGGGTCTCCCGAGATAGTAGGACGTCCTAGTAGTTACTCGGAAGTCGTCATCCCCAGACCTCGTCGGCGACCTCGACGATGAGCCGCAGCTTGGCGAGCTCCTCGTCCTGGCTGAGCGCGTTGCCCTCGACCGTCGAGGAGAACCCGCACTGCGGCGACAGGCACAGCTGCTCGAGCGGCACGTACTTCGCCGCCTCGTCGATGCGGCGCTTGAGCGCGTCCTTGTCCTCCAGCTGCGGGGTCTTCGTCGTGACGAGCCCGAGCACGACCTGCTTGCCGGGCGGGACGAACCGCAGCGGCTCGAAGCCGCCGGAACGCTCGTCGTCGTACTCGAGGAAGAAGCCGTCGACGGCCAGGTCGGAGAACAGCGCCTCGGCGACGAAGTCGTAGCCGCCCTCGGCCGCCCACGACGACCGGAAGTTGCCGCGACACATGTGGGTCGTGACGCGCAGCGGCTCCGGCCGGTCCCCGATGGCCGCGTTGAGCGTGCGGATGTACCGCTCGTGCTGGTGGTC
Source organism: Phycicoccus sp. CSK15P-2 (assembly GCF_016888005.1). Taxonomy (GTDB): domain Bacteria; phylum Actinomycetota; class Actinomycetes; order Actinomycetales; family Dermatophilaceae; genus Phycicoccus. The sequence goes on from NZ_JAFDVE010000019.1 coordinate 38,898, forward strand.
CGGGTCCTCGCCGCGGGCCCGCTGCTCCTCGCGCTGCTGCGGGTCGTTGAGGTAGGCCAGGCTCGTGTCGTCGAGCTGGGCGTACGTGCAGCCGAGGTCGGCGACGCGGCGCAGCTGCTCCGAGTACGCGGTGGCGAGGTCGGACCAGAACTGCTCACGGTCGGGGTACGCCTCGGGCGAGATCGCCGCCGTGCCGCCGCGGTAGTGGACCATGCTCGGCGACGGCATCGTCAGCTTGGGCGTCATCCCGGGCGCCTCCTCGGCGGCGGTCCGGGCGAGGTACTCGAAGTCGTCGCCGAAGATCGTGTGACCCAGCCGGACCCGGTCGTGCACCGCGAGCGCGGCGGACTCGAAGTCGATGTCGCCGCCCGCGTTGCGGAAGTGGACCTGGATCTTCTCGTCGGTGCTGGCGATCCCCTCGAGCTGGTAGATGAAGTCCATGTGCCACGAGGTGCGCCGGAACTCGCCGTCGGTGACGGTCTGCAGGCCGGCGTCACGCTGGAGGCCGACGACCTCGCGGATCGCCTCGTCCTCGGTCTCGCGCAGGGTGTCGTCGTCGGCGTGCCGTCGGCGGGCGTCGAGCAGCCGCTGCGGCCGCAGCAGGCTGCCCACGTGGTCGGCACGGAACGGCGGCAGCTGGCGGTCGGTGCTCATCCACCGACCGTAGCGTGGCGCGAAACCCGGTGGCCCCCTCCGCGTGGGTGCGCTTTCATCGGGTCATGCTGCTGACCCATGACGACGTCGTCGAGCTGCTGGACCACCTCCGCGTGGAGCGCGCCACCGTCGTCGGCTCGTCACTCGGGGGCCGGGTCGCGCTCGAGCTGGCCGCCGAGCACCCGGAGCGGGTCGAACGGCTCGTCCTGCTGTGCCCGGCGCTCCGCGGCCTGGACCCGACGCCGGACGTCGAGGCGTTCGGGGCCGAGGAGGCCGATCCGCCCCCCGGCGTGCGCCGGGTCGACGTCGACCCGGCCCGGGTCGAGGTCCCCGCCCTCGTCGTCGCGGGCGAGCTGGACCTCGACCTGTTCCGCACGGTCGCGGCGCACCTCGCGGACACCATGCCGCGGGCCGAGCTGCTGACCCTGCCGTGGGCGGCGCACCTGCCGAGCCTGGAGCGACCGGACGAGGTCACCGCGCTGCTCGTCGGCCGTGAGGCCTGAGTCGCTACCGGGTGGCGCGGGCGAACGGATCGGTGTCGGTGGCCACGAGCAGCCAGTCGGCCGCCGCCCGCACGTGGCCGGGGTCGACGGCCGACACCGGGACGTCGTCGACCAGCCGCTGCCAGGACAGTGCCCGGTGCAGGCACGAGACCCGGTCGGCGGACGGGAGGAGGGCGCGCAGCGCGTCGCGGGAGGCGAGGTCGGTCCATGGCTCGAGCGCGGCGTCGACGACCCGGCCGACGAGTGGGTCGCCGGCCCCGCCCTGGCGCTCGGCGAGGATCCACAGCGGGATGCGGAACGCCGTGAACGGATGCGCCCACACGGCGTCACCGAGGTCGATGAACGCGACCGGCGACCCGGCCTCGTGGAAGGCGTTGCCCAGGTGGAGGTCGTTGTGCTGCAGCGTGGCCGGCATCCCGGACGCGACGAGCGCCTCGGCGGCGTCGGCGACCAGGGGCAGCCCGGCGTCGACCTCCCGCCGTTCGCCGTCCGAGAGCCGCCGTGGGTCGCCCGTCGGCAGGGCGTACAGGGTGTCCGCGAGGTCGGCCGCCCATCCGGCCGCCGCGTCCTCGGGGAACGCGGCCATGCCGGTGGCGAGCAGCGCGTCGGCGTGCGGCGCGAGCTCGCGCTGGAGCCTGCCCCAGCCGGCGACGAGCTCGACCCACGCGTCCTCGCCGACGTCGTCGCGGTCCCACAGCGGCACCCCGACGTCGCGCGTCGCCAGCCATCCGTGGTCGGCCTCGGCGGCGACGACGGGCGCCATCCGCCCGGGCGCGATTCGGTCGACGACGGTGACGAGCGCGGCCTCGAAGGCCTGCGAGGGCGCGTTCTCCTTGACCCACACGCGGCCATCGTCGGTGTCGACGTGCAGCACCGTGGACCAGAAGCGCACCCGGTCCTGGACGACCGGACCGGTGGGCGTGAGCCCGGCGTCCGCCAGCGCGGGCAGCAGCCACGCCTCCAGCTCGGCGCGCCAGGCCGCGCTGGACCAGAGGGCCGGCAGGTCTCGCACACCGCCGACGCTAGCCGCCGGAAGCCGGCCCGGGTCGGCGCCGTGGGGACGGAAGCCTGATGGCCGAGGTTCTCCGAGCGCAACGACGGACAGGCAATGCCCGACTCCACCGGTGACGACGCCGGGTAGGAGGCGCGTCCGCGCAGGTCGCAGGCCGGCTTCCCGAGCGCCCCCTGCGACTGCCTGTCCGATGATCCGGCCCGACGGCGCGAAACCCTGACCGCCCTTTGCCTGTCCGACGACGCGCCCCACGACGTGAACCCTGACCGCGTTTGCCTGTCCGGCCGATCCGGCGCCGCCGGCCGACGCGAACCCTCGGACGTTGACATGTGACATTTTAGTCACCTATTGTTCCGGCGTGCAGGACGACCTGGTCTTCAAGGCGCTCGCCGACCCCACGCGGCGCCTCGTCCTCGACGCCCTGTACGAGCAGGACGGTCGCACCCTCGGCGAGCTCGAGACCGTCGTCGCCGACCGCACCGACATGACCCGCTTCGGGGTCTCCAAGCACCTCAGGGTGCTCGAGGAGGCGGGCCTGGTCACCACCCGGAAGGAGGGGCGGCGCAAGCTGCACTTCCTCAACCCGGTCCCCATCCGGCTGGTCCACGACCGCTGGATCGACAAGTTCACCGAGCACCACGTGCTGGCGCTCACCGACCTGAAACGCGCACTGGAAGAGAAGGACCCACCATGACCGACGACACGACCACGGACGCACCCGAGCGCGACGCCCCCGAGATGCAGGTGTTCCGCGTCTACATCGAGGCCACCGCCCAGCAGGTGTGGGACGGCATCACGAGCTCGGAGTTCACGACCAGGTACGGCTATGGCGGCGGGGTCGACTACGACCTCACCCCCGGCGGCGACTACGTCGCCCACACGACCGAGCAGATGAAGGAGATGGGGATGGGCGACGTCGCCGTCACCGGCCGCGTCCTCGAGGCCGACCCACCCCGGCGGCTCGTCCAGACCTGGGTGGCCGCATGGCACGGCGAGGAGACCACCCTGACATGGGAGCTCACCGAGTACCCCGGCCCCCTCACCGGCCTCACCCTGACCCACGACTGCACCGGCGCCCAGAACACCGCCCGCGACGTCGAGGGCACCGGCGACGCGATCCAGGGTGGCGGCGGCTGGCCGTGGGTGCTCGCCGGCCTCAAGACGCTGCTGGAGACCGGGCGGCCGATGGTCGGCTCCGGCGGCTGACCGGCGAGCGTGGCGTCCACCCCGGGGCGGTCACCCGGTCGCGTGCTCCGCGACCCAGGTGACCGCCTCGGCGTACCCGGGGACGCCCCGTCCGATGACGTGGTGGTCGCAGACGTCGGTGAGGTAGGAGAAGTGCCGGAACTCCTCGCGCGCGTGGATGTCACTGATGTGCACCTCGACCCTCGGCACCCGGCAGGCAGCGAGCGCGTCCCGGACCGCCACCGACGTGTGGGTGTACCCGGCCGCGTTGAGGACGATCCCGGCGATGCCCGCCCGGCCCTCCTGGACCCAGTCCACGAGCGTCCCCTCGTGGTTGGTCTGCCGGAAGTCGACGACCATCCCGTGGGCCTGCGCGGTCTCCCGGCAGAGCGCCTCGACGTCGGCCAGGGTCTCGTGCCCGTAGACCTCGGGCTGCCGCTCGCCGAGCAGGTTGAGGTTCGGGCCGTTGAGCACGAGCACGGTGCGGGCGTCCATGGTCGGCGAGCATGCCATGCCATCGCCCCCCACCGGTCGAGCCGGCGTCAGCGGCTGTAGCTGTCGCTGAGCAGCGGCGCGCAGGAGGCGGCGGAGCGCACGTCCGGGTCGACGACGGGCAGGTCGGCGACGGCGGCGTCCGCGCGGAGCCGGCCGACGTTGGCCTCCAGCCAGTCCTCGCCCGCGCCGTTCGCGAGGTCGACGACGCGGTCACGCAGCACACAGGCGGCCATGTCCCGGGGCAGCCGCTCGGCGATGACGGGGGCGGCGTCCGCGGAGAGCGTCGACAGGTAGAGCGTGTCGACCTTCCCCGTGGCCTCGAAGCGGTCGATGTTGCGGGCGGCCACCCACCCGTCCGGGTTCATCGCGGCGAAGCCGAGGGTGAAGACCGCGCCGGAGACGAGGACGACCCGGGCGACCCAGCCCCAGGAGAGCCGCAGGACGGCACCGAGCATGAGCAGGACGACGAGCCCGAGCCACAGCTCGACGCCGTCGACGAACAGCCGCAGGACGGTGAAGCCGAAGGCCTCCTGGTACAGCGACATGCCGTAGAGGGCGGACGCGACGACCGCGAGCGTGCACGCGCCGAGCAGACCGAGCAGCACCCGGATGGCGAGCCGGTCGCCGCGCGTGCGTCGCGAGGCGACCCGCAACGTCGCCGCCATGACGAGCACGGTGAGGAACGTCGCGACGGTCAGCTGCCCGAACCCCTGGTGGACGTACTCGGCGTGGGTGAGGCCCTCGGTCTCGCGCAGGTAGGTGCGCCCCCCGAAGATCGCGGTGCCCCGGGCGACGAGGAACCCGACGAAGAGCAGCACGACCCCGGCGACGGGCACCCCCCACTCCCAGACGGCCCGGGACCGGGGGGCCGCGCGCAGGACGACCCGGTCAACGACCGGCGGGTTGAGCGCGAGGTACGCCCCGGCCAGGGCGACGCCGCCGACGAGGACGAAGAGGAACGTCCGCCCGACGATGCTGTCCCAGCCGAGGTCGGGCACGAGTGCCTCGGCCCACGCGCCGAAGAGGGAGTCCGCGGTCGCGAAGAGGCCACCGAAAACGACGAGGAGCAGGGCGGTGACGGCGGCGGTGCGCAGCACGGGCCAGAGGAGCCGCCCCCGCCCGGTCGCGCTGAGGGTGCGGCCGAGCAGGGGCAGCCCGCGCAGCCCGGAGAGCGGCCAGGCGGCACCGCTCGCGACCATCGCGAGGACCCCGTGGGCGCGGGTCAGCCCCACCGCGGCGACGGTGACGCCGGCGAGGACCGACAGGACGACCACGCCTCCGGCGTCGCGGACCAGGGTCGTCGTCGCGAGCAGTGCGGCCGTGACGCCGCAGGCGACGGTCCAGGGGTGTCGCCGGTTCCGCGCGACGACCCACATGAGCGCACCGGTGGCGAGCAGGACGAGCCAGGTGGCGAGCCCGATCTCCCGGTCGAACCAGGTGAGGGCGGCGAACCCGCCGATGCCCAGCGCGGCGACGAGGGCCCCGGGTCGCGGCCGCTTGTCCGGCTCGGGCCAGAACCGCTCGACGAGGGCGTCGGTCGCCCCGGGGCCGTCGCCGTACGGCGCGGGGGCCGGGGGCGCGGCCGGCGGAGGCGCAGGGGACGGAGCGGGGATCGGGGTCGTCGGCACGGTGGCCTCCTCTGTCGTGGGGCGGGGCGCGGCGGTCCCGTCGCGCAGGTGGGTCGGACGGTCGGGTCTCGGGGTGACGGGCATCGTGACCCGCAGATGGGCGCCGGGGGCGTCCGCGGCGGTCGGGACGACCTCGACGCGGCCGCCGTGCAGCTCGCACACCCAGCGGACGATCGCGAGGCCCAGCCCGGTGCCTCCTCCGGAGTCGTCACCGGTTCCGAAGCGCTCGAAGACCCGATCGGCGCGCTCGGCAGGGATACCGGGTCCGTCGTCGTGGACGTCGAGCACCCAGGTGCCGGGTCCCTCGGCGCGGGCGGAGAGCCGCACCTCACCGGAGGGCGGGCTGTGCCGCACCGCGTTGTCGACGAGGTTGGCGACGAGCTGGGCCAGGCGCGCGGCGTCGGCGCTCACGGTGAGGTCCGCGGGCTCGACGCCGTGGGTGAGCCGGACCGGACGCTCCGTCACGGCGGACTCGGCGGCGACCCGGGACAGGACGTCCCCGACCCGGACCGGCGCGAGCGTCAGGGGGGCCACCCCGGCGTCGATCCGGGACAGGTCGAGGAGGTCGCCGACGAGGTCGCTCAGCCGCTCGGCCTGCGCGAGGGCCGCGGCGAGGTTCTCCGGACCGGGCGTCACGACGCCGTCGGCGAGGTTCTCCAGGAGTGCGCGCTGCGCGGTGAGCGGTGTCCGCAGCTCGTGCGAGACCGTGGCGACGAGCCGGCGGCGCTCGAGGTCGGCGCCCGCGAGGTCGGCCGCCATCGCGTTGAAGGCGTGCGCGAGCTGGCCGACCTCGTCCGACGAGGTCGCGGTGACCCGCTGCCCGTAGTCGCCGGCGGCCATCCGCCGGGCGGCGGCGGTCATCTCCCGCAGCGGCGCGGTCATCCCGCGGGCCAGCCACTGGGTCACCCCGAGGGCCGCGGCGATGGACACGGGGACGCTGGTCCACCACGGGACGCCCGCCTGCCGGGCGACCCCCGCCACGACGACGGACGCGACGACGCTGACCCCGACGAGCAGCCCGAGCTTGACCTTGATGGAGGTCACCCCGTCGAGCGGACGGTCGGGGTTCACGCGCCCGGCTCCAGGGCGTAGCCGACGCCGTGCACGGTGCGCACCCGGTCGGCACCGATCTTGGCGCGCAGCGCCTTGACGTGGCTGTCCAGCGTGCGGGTGCCGGAGGCGTCGCCCCAGCCCCACACCTCGCGCATGAGGACCTCCCGCGATCGGACGGCGCCGGGCTCGGCCGCGAGCGAGCACAGGAGGTCGAACTCGAGCGGCGTGAGGTGCACCGAGGCGCCGTCGACGGTGACCTTCCGGGTCGCGGGGTCCACGACGAGGCCGCCGACGTCGACCCGGCCGGTGGCGTGCGCGAGCGCCTTGGCCCGCTCGACCCGCCGCAGCAGCGCGCGGAGGCGGGCGACGACCTCGCGCATCGAGAAGGGCTTGGTGACGTAGTCGTCCGCGCCGACGCCGAGCCCGACGAGCAGGTCGGTCTCGTCGTCGCGTGCGGTGAGCATCAGGACCGGCACCGGGCGGACCGCCTGGATGCGGCGGCACACCTCGAGGCCGTCGAAGCCCGGGAGCATGACGTCGAGCAGCACGACGTCCGGCGCGTGCTGCTCGAACGCGGTGACGGCGCCGGGCCCGTCGACGGCCGAGACGACGACGAACCCCTCGGCGCGCAGCCGGTCGGTCACGGCCTGGTTGATCGTCGGCTCGTCCTCGACGACGAGCACGGTGGTCGGGGTCCCCTCGGTCATGGGCACGAGCGTAGGGAGCGTGGGGTGCGGGCCGTGGGTGGCTCGTGTGGAGATCGTGTGGAGATCGGAGGCACGGGGTGGGCGAGGTGCCGAACGGGCGCGACCGCGCTCCGCGCCACCGCGGCCCGGCTGCGCGACCCGGTCGACCACCCCTGAGCCGGCCGGCTCAGCCGGGGACCCGGTGCTGGCTGCGGAACGCCGTCGGGGACAGCCCGGTGCACCGGGTGAAGTGGTGCCGCAGCAGCGCGGCGGTGCCGAAGCCCGCCTCGCTCGCGACGTGCTCGACCGGCAGGTCGCTCTCCTCGAGCAGCTCGCGGGCCCGCAGGACGCGCTGGTCGACCAGCCACTGGTGCGGCGTGGTTCCGGTCTCGGCGACGAACCGGCGGGCGAAGGTCCGGGGCGACATCGAGGCCCGCCGTGCGAGGGTCGCCACGGTGTGCTGCTCCCCGAGGGTCTCCGCCATGAAGCCGAGGACCTCGCCGAGCGACTCGGCCTCGGTCGTCGGCACCGGTCGGTCGATGAACTGGCGCTGTCCGCCGTCCCGGTGCGGTGGGACGACCATCCGCCGCGCGATCCGGGTCGCGACGCCCGTCCCCAGCTCGGTGCGCACCAGGTGCAGGCAGGCGTCGATACCGGCCGCGGTGCCCGCGCCCGTGATGATCCGGCCGTCCTGGACGTAGAGGACATCGGCGTCGACGGTGACCGCCGGGTAGCGCTGCGCCAGGTCGGCGGCATCCCGCCAGTGCGCTGCCGCCCGCCGGCCGTCGAGGACCCCGGCGGCAGCGAGGGTGAACGCACCCGAGCACAGGGACAGCACCCAGGCACCCCGGTCGACCGCGTCGCGCAGCACCTCGACGACCGCGGGAGACGGCGACGCGGCCGCCGGGGAGGCCGGGACCGCGACGAGGTCGGCGTCGCCCACGGCGTCGAGGCCGTGGGCCGCGGTCACGCTCGTGCCGTTGCCCGAGGACAGTGGACCCGGCCGCTCCGCACAGACCCGGAAGTCGAACGGCTCGATGCCCTCGTCGGAGCGGTCCATGCCGAAGACCTCGTCCAGCACGGCGTACTCGAAGAGCTGGACGGGCTCCTGCAGCAGCACGGCGACGGAGCGGAGGGGCATCCGCCGAGTATGGCAGGTTCTTGACGGAGTTCGGCATTCCTGCCACTCGTGGCAGGTACTGCATGGTCGTCAAGATCGAGCCATGAACACCGTCATGGCCATCGCCCAGCTCCTGCTCACCCTCGCCGGCATCGCCGTCGTCGTCGGCCCCGTCGTGGTGCTCACCGAGATGGCCCATCGCCGGGCCGAGGCAGAAGGCCGCACCTGGCGCTCGTTCCCGCCGGACCCCGAGGACGCCGACGCGCGGCGCCTCGCGGACGACCTCCGGTTCAGCCGCGACCGATGAGCCAGCCGATGACGACGCCCACGACGCCGACGACGACGTAGGGGGCGTACGTCCGGACGAGCACCGGCAGCACCGTGGCGCCGAGGTCGAGAGCGCCGTCGTCGGACGAGGCCTTCGGCGCCGGTCGGGGGGCCGGGGCAGGGGTCGGGGCCGCGGGAGCGGCGCCGGCACCGGGGGCCGCGGAGGTCGACACCGCCGCGGGCTCGGCGTCCGTGGCCGGCACAGCGGCCGCGCCCTCGGCGGCGGGTTCGGTGGCCGGCGCCGATGCCGGCTCCTCTGCCGCCGGCGCCGAGCCGGCCTGGGCCAGCTCGCCCTCGATGCACGAGATGAACTGGCCGAGCAGCTTGTCCGAGACGTCCTGCATCACGCTGCGTCCGAACTGGGCGGGCTTGCCGGTGACGGCGAGGTCGGTGGCGACGTCGACCTTGGTCCCCGAGCCCTCGGGCGCGAGCTGGATGGTGACCGTGGCCCCGGCCGTGCCGTTGCCCCGCTTGTCCTTGCCCTTGGCCTCGATGACGGCGTGGTGCGCAGCGTCGTCCTTCTCGACGAACTGGCCACTTCCGGAGTACTGCATCGCGATCGGGCCGAGCTTGACCTTGACGGTTCCCGAGAACCCGTCGTCGGTCACCTCGGTGACGGTGGCACCCGGGAAACACCCACCGACCCGTTCGAGGTCCATGAAGGTGTTCCAGGTCGTGTCGACATCGGCGGGGACGGTGAACGAGTGAGTCAGCTCCATGGGTGCATCATTGCATCGCACTCCGGACGGCGCGGCGAGTGAGCACGGTCGCGAGATGCCGACGGTAGTCGGCATCCCCGTTGAGGTCGCTGGGCGGGCTGGTCCCCTCGGCCGCCGCGGCGCAGGCATCGGCGAGCCCCGAGTCGTCCTTCCCCACCAGGGCCTGCTCCACCGCCGTGGCGCGCATCGGGGTGGAACCCATGTTCGTCAGGCCCACCTTGGCCTCCGCGATGGACCCGCCGTCGACCCGTACCGCCGCGGCGACGCCCACGATGGACCACTGGTGCGAGACCCGGACGAACTTCTCGTACGCGCTGCCCCAGCCGGTGTGCTTCGGGACACGGATCTCGGTGAGCAGCTCGCCGTCGCCGACCGCGGTCTCGAAGAGGTTCCGGAAGAACTCCGCCGCCGGGACGGTGCGCTCGCCGCCCGGTCCGACGACGACGAGGGTGGCGTCGAGTGCGAGGACCGGCGCCCCGACGTCGCCCGCGGGGTCCGCGTGGACGAGCGCGCCACCGATCGTGCCGCGATGGCGGATCTGTGGGTCGGCGACGGTCTCGACGGCCCGGGCGAGCAGCCCGGCGTGCTCGGCGACGAGAGGGTCGGCGACGACGTCGCTGTAGGGCGTCATCGCCCCGATGGCGAGGTGGTCACCACCGTCGCGCACGCCACGCAGCGCCTCGATCCGGCCGAGGTCGACGACCGTCTCGGGCGCGCCCAGCCGCATCCGCAGGATCGGGAGCAGCGACTGGCCGCCCGCCATCACCTTGGCGTCGTCTCCGGCCTGCGCGAGCGCCGCGAGGGCGTCCTCCAGGCTCGTCGGGGCCACGTAGTCGAATGCTGCGGGGATCACTGCACCACTCCGTCCGTCGTACCGGCCGCGGGATCCTGGTTGGGGGCCCCTTCGTCGAAGTGCGCCTGCTGCGCGGGGGTCGTGTCGGCGTGCTGGGTGCCGCCGCCGGACCGGATCGCCTTCCACACCCGTTCGGGCGTGCACGGCATCTCGACGTCGTCGACGCCCATCGGCCGCAGAGCGTCGACGACCGCGTTGACGACCGCGGGAGTCGACGCGATGGTCCCGGCCTCGCCGACGCCCTTGGTCCCGAGGCTGTTCGACGTCGACGGCGAGGTCGTGTGGTCGGTGACGAAGCTGATCGTGTCCGCGGAGGTCGGGAGGGTGTAGTCGACGAACGAGCCGGAGACGAGCGTGCCCTGCTCGTCGTACTCCGCCCCCTCCCAGAGCGCCTGGGCGATGCCCTGGACGAGCCCGCCGTGCACCTGCCCCTCGACGATGAGCGGGTTGATAATGGTGCCGATGTCGTCGACGCAGACGTACGTGCGCATCCTCGTGGCGCCGGTCTCGGTGTCGACCTCCATCGCGCACAGGTGGGTGCCGTGCGGGAAGGAGAAGTTCACGGGGTCGTACGTGGCGTCGGCGTCGATGCTCGGCTCGACGCCCTCGGGGTAGTCGTGGCCGGTCCAGGCGGCCAGCGCGACGTCGGTGATGCCGACGCCCTTGTCGGTGCCCTTGACGGTGAACCTGCCCTCGGTGAACTCGAGGTCGTCGACGCTCGCCTCGAGCATGTGCGCGGCGAGCGGCCTGGCCTTCTCGATGACCTTGTCCGCGGCCCGCACGAGCGCTTCGCCGCCGACGACGAGCGATCGCGACCCGTAGGTGTCCATGCCCTTCGGCGCGATCTGGGTGTCGCCGTGCAGGACCTCGACGCTCTCGAAGGGGACCCCGAGCCGGTCGGCGACGATCTGGCTCCACGCCGTCTCGTGGCCCTGGCCGTGCGCCGACGCCCCGGTGACGACCTCGACCGTGCCGGTGGCGAGCATCCGGATGCTCGCGCTCTCCCAGCCGCCGGCGCCGTAGTCGAGCGAGCCGAGCACCCGCGACGGGGCCAGGCCGCACATCTCGGTGAAGGTCGAGACGCCGATGCCCAGCTGCACCGGGTCACCGGACTCCCGCCGCCGCTGCTGCTCGGCCCGCAGCTCGTCGTAGCCGAACAGCTCCTTCGCCCGGGCGGTCGCGGCCTCGTAGTTGCCGGAGTCGTAGGTCATCCCGGCGACCGTCGTGAACGGGAACTCCTCGTGCCCGATCCAGTTCTTCTCGCGGATCTCGAGAGGGTCGACCCCGACCTCGGCGGCGAGCTCGTCCATGAGCCGCTCGATGGCGTAGGTCGCCTCGGGCCGGCCCGCGCCGCGGTAGGCGTCGACCCACGTCTTGTTCGTGTAGTAGGTGGTGCAGTTGAACTGGTAGGCGCCGAACTTGTAGATGGAGTTGAACATCCACGCGCCGAGGACGGGCACGCCGCCACCGACGATGGCGGCGTAGGCGCCGAGGTCGGCCATGAGGTCGACCTTGAGGGCGGTCACGGTGCCGTCCTTCTCGGCGGCCAGGGTCAGCTTCTGCCACTGGTCGCGGCCGTGGTGCGCGGAGACCATCGTCTCGGAGCGGGTCTCGGTGTACTTGCACGGCTTGCCGAGCGTGCGGGCCACGGCGAGCGTGACGAACTCCTCGGGCGTCGACTGCAGCTTCCCGCCGAACCCGCCGCCGACGTCCGGGGCGATGACCCGGATCTTGGACTCCGGCAGCCCGGTGGTGGCGGCGATGCAGAACCGCAGGACGTGCGGCACCTGGGTCGCCGACCACATGACGACCTGCTCCCCCGTGGGGTCGACGACCGTCGAGCGTGGCTCCATGAACGCGGGGATGAGCCGCTGCTGCCGGTACTCGCGCTCGATGACGATGCCGCTCTCGCGGGCCGTGGCGATCGCCTCGTCGACATCGCCGCCACTGCCCTGCGCCGCGGAGTCGAGCTGCCAGAAGGCGCTCTTGTTCGTCTCCAGCGCGGGGTGGGCGAGGACCTCGTCCGTCGCGGCCCGCTTGAGGTCGAGGACCGCGGGGAGCTCCTCGAGGTCGACGTCGACGAGCTCGGCGGCGTCGCGTGCCTGGGCCGCGGTGCGGGCGGCGACGACGGCCACGATCTCGCCGGCGTGCGCCACGCGCTCGAGCGGCATCGGCAGGTGGTCGGGGGTCTTCTGGTCCGGGCTGATCGGCCACGCGGTGATGTTGACGCCCTGGATGTCGGCGATGTCGGACCCGGTGAGGACGGCGATGACGCCCGGCGCGGCCTTGGCGGCGGCGGTGTCGACCCCGTTGATCGTCGCGTGCGCGAAGGGGCTGCGCACCATCGCGAGGTGCAGCATGCCCGGGAGCTGGATGTTGTCGGTCCACCGCGTGCGCCCGGTGACCAGACGCCGGTCCTCCTTGCGCCGGCGGGCGGTGCCGATCTCGGCGGTGGGACGGTCGTCGACGGCGGTCATCGGGCCCCGCTCCCCTCGCCGGAGGTCGAGCCCGCGACGGCGGCCACGGCCTTGACGATGTTGTGGTAGCCGGTGCAGCGACAGAGGTTGCCCTCCATGCCCTGGCGGATCTCGTCCTCGGTGGGGTGCGGGTTCTCGGTGAGGAGGTCGACCGCCTGCATGATCATGCCGGGGGTGCAGTAGCCGCACTGGAGGGCGTGGTTCTCGTGGAAGGCCGCCTGCATCGGGTGGAGCTCGCCGTCGACCGCGAGGCCCTCGATCGTCGTGACCTCGTGGCCGTCGGCCTGGACGGCGAGGACGTTGCAGGACTTGACGCTGCGTCCGTCGAGATGGACGGTGCAGGCCCCGCAGTTGCTCGTGTCGCACCCGACGACGGTGCCGACCTTGCCGACCACCTCGCGCAGGTAGTGGACGAGCAGCGTCCGGGGCTCGACCTCGTCGGTGTAGGGGACGCCGTCGACGCTGACGGTGATCCGAGTCATCCTTGACTCCTTCGCAGGGGACCGATGTCGTACTCGTGATCTTGCTTCACGCACCCCCCGCTGACAAGCGCTTCCCGGCGTCCCCACCGGTCAGGCGCCCCGGGGACGCGGCGCATGCCCCCGGGGGCACTTGCCCGACGGGAAAGCCGTCGGACCCCGCCCGCTCGCCGGTCAGGTCGCGTGGTGGTGGATGGGCCCGCCGACGTCCTGGAGCCGCGACCCGCCACCGCCCCACTGGAGGGCGACGATCTCGGCGGCGATGGACACGGCCGTCTCCTCCGGGGTCCGCGCGCCGAGGTCGAGCCCGATGGGGCTGGACAGCCGCGCGAGCTCCGCCTCGGTCATCCCCGCCTCGCGGAGCCGCTCGAGCCGGTCCTCGTGGGTGCGTCGGCTGCCCATCGCCCCGACGTAGGCGACCTCGGGCAGGCGGAGGGCGACCTCGAGCACCGGGACGTCGAACTTCGGGTCGTGCGTGAGCACGCAGACGACGGTCCGGGCGTCGACCGCTCCGGCCTCGACCTCGCCCTCGAGGTACCGGTGCGGCCACTCGACGACGACCTCGTCGGCCGCCGGGAAGCGGCTGGCGGTGGCGAAGACGGGCCGGGCGTCGCACACCGTCACCCGGTAGCCGAGGAAGCTCCCGACGTGCGCCACCGCGGCGGCGAAGTCGATGGCCCCGAAGACGAGCATCCGCGGGCGCGGCGCGAAGGCCGAGACGAAGACCCGCATCCCCTCGCCGCGGCGCTCGCCGTCCGGCCCGTACGTGAGGGTCTCGGTGCGCCCGGCGGCGAGCAGGCCGCGGGCGTCGTCGGTGACCGCGGCGTCGGCACGTGGCGAGCCGAGGCTGCCGGGCGCGGCCGCGCCGTCGGACCGTTCGTCGTCCTCCGGGCGCACGACGATCCGGCGTCCGAGCCACGCGGGGTCCGGGTGCTCGATGACGGTCGCGACCGCCACCGGGCGTCCGGCCTCGACGTCCGCGGCGACGTCGCCGAGGCCGGGGAAGGTCTCCTGCGACACCTTCTCGACGAAGACGTCGAGGATGCCGCCGCAGGTGAGGCCGACGGCGAAGGCGTCGTCGTCGGAGACGCCGTAGCGCTGCAGCACTGGGGTGCCGTCGGCGACGACCTCCTGCCCGAGCTCGTAGACCGCGCCCTCGACGCAGCCGCCCGAGACCGAGCCGACCGCCTCGCCGCCCGGCCCGACGAGCATCGAGGCACCGGCGGGTCGAGGGGCGGAGCGGAACGTCGCGACGACCGTGCCGACCCCGACGGTCTCGCCGGCCCGCCACCAGTCCATGAGCTCGCCCAGGACGTCACGCATCCGCGACCACCTCCGTGAGTTCGGTCAGTGCCGCCATGGAGTGTCCGGCGACGAAGTCGTGAACGTGCGGCAGCACCGCCATGATGCCTCCCTGGACCGGCTCGTACCCCGCCTTGCCCCGATGCGGGTTCACCCAGACCACCCGGTGGGCCACCTGCGCGAGGCGGCGCACCTGCTCCCCGAGGGCCTCCGGGTGGTCGCGCTCCCAGCCGTCGCTGAACACGACCACGACGGCTCCACGGGCCATCCCGCGGCGGCCCCACCGGTCGAGGAAGGCCTTCAGACCCTCGGCGAGCCGGGTCCCACCGGACCAGTCGGGGATGCTCCGGCCCGCCGCGACGATGGCCCGGTCGGGGTCGCGGTGCTGCAGCGGCCTGGTCACGTGCGTCAGCCGGGTCCCGAGGGTGAAGACCTCCGTGGGCACGCCGGACACGCAGTAGACGTGCGCGAGGCGGACGAGGGCGTCGGCGTAGGGGGTCATCGACCCGGACACGTCGACGAGGAGGACGACGCGCCGTGGACGGGCCGCCCGACGCCGCCAGGCGATGTCGCCGGGCTCACCCATCCGCTGCAGCGTCGAGCGCAGCGTGCGGCGGGCGTCGACGCCCCCGCGCCGCGCGCGGGACCAGCGGTGCGCCCGCCGGCGCGGCGCCCGGGGGCGCAACCGGGCGAAGAGCGCCGCGAGCTGCTCGCGCTCGGCGCGGGAGAGGGTCGCGACGTCCCGATGGCGGAGCACCTCGACGGCACTCGCCCGGGCCGTCGTGACGTCCTCGTCCCGACCGTCGGCCGCGTCGGGGGCCCCGGCGTCGAGCCCCGCCACGGGTGTGGACCGGCGGACGGGCTCACGCGGCGTGGTGCCTGCCCGGGTGCCGCCGAACCACTCGGCGAAGACGAGGTCGTGCCGCTCGAGGTCGGCGGGTGAGCCGCACAGTGTCGACCGCCCGGCGTGGTGCACCGCGCCCGGGTCGTCGAGACCGAGTGCGGCGACGGCCTCCAGGTAGGTGCGCTCGCGGTCGGCCGTGACGTGGACGCCGGCGGCGCGCAGCGCCCGGGCGAACCCGAGGAGCAGCTCCTCGGGGGGCCGGACGTGGTCGGCCACGTCCGGGTGGGCGGGGGTGTCGGCCACGGCTCAGCGGGTGAGCAGGACGTCGAGGGCCTTCTTGACCCGCTCGGCGTCCTCCCGGTACTTCACCGCGACGCCGAGCGTCGCTGCGGCGGTCGCGGTGTCGAGGGTGCGGGTGCCGAGCTCGTGCAGCGCCCGTGCCCAGTCGAGGGTCTCGGCCACGCCGGGCGGCTTGAGCAGCTCGCGGTCCTCGCGCACCGCGTGGACCGCCCGGACGACCTGGGCCGCGAGCTGCTCGGACACCTCCGGGGCCCGGGTGCGGACGATCGCGAGCTCGCGCTCGATCCCGGGGTGCTCGAGCCAGTGGTAGAGGCAGCGGCGCTTGAGCGCGTCGTGCAGCTCGCGGGTGCGGTTCGAGGTGAGGACGACGACCGGCGGGGTGGCGGCCGCGACCGGGCCGAGCTCGGGGATCGTCACCTGCCAGGTGGACAGCACCTCGAGGAGGAAGGCCTCGAACTCGTCGTCGGCGCGGTCGACCTCGTCGACGAGGAGGACCGCGGGCGCCTCGCGCAGCGCACGGAGCACGGGTCTGGCGAGGAGGAACCGCTCGTCGAAGAGGTCCGCCTCGAGCGTCCGGATGTCCTGCGGCCCGCCGGACACGGCCTCGAGGGCGCGCACGTGGAGGATCTGGCGCGGGAAGTCCCAGTCGTAGAGCGCCTGCGAGGCGTCGATGCCCTCGTAGCACTGGAGGCGGATGAGCGGCAGGTCCATGGCATCGGCGAGGGCCTCGGCGAGCGCGGTCTTCCCGGTGCCCGGCTCGCCCTCCATGAGCAGCGGACGGCCGAGACGGAGCGAGAGCCACGCGACCGTGGCCAGGGCCTCGTCCGCGAGGTAGCCGACGCCGCCGAGCCCGGTCGCGAGATCGGGGGCCGTGGCGAACGTCGTCCTCGGGTCCATGGCCCCAGCATCACCCACGAGGGGGTCCCGGGGAAGGGCGACCGTCGTACCGGCCGGGGAGGTGTCAGGACAGCCGGACGACGGCTGCCGCGACCTCGCCGAGCGCGAGGGCACCCAGCACGACCGCGACGACCCCGGGCAGCCGGCCGTCCGCGAGGACGGCGAACTGCGGATCGTCCGGGTGGCTCCGCGACATCCCGCGCGACCTCAGCGCCTCGACGACGACCCAGCCCGCGAGCGCCGTGACGAGCAGCGTGGGGGCGACGACGAGCGGCCCGAGGGTCTCGAGCGTGAGCCGGCCGATCGTCAGGGAGCCGATGACGAGGGCGAGTCCGGTGCGTCGCCAGGCGAGCGTCGTGCGCTCCTGCTGCATCCCGCGGTCACGCTGCACCTCCTCGCTCACCCGCCGACCCCCCGCAGGAGGCTGCTCACGGCGAGGACGGTCCCGACCAGCGCGACGGCGACGAGCACGACGGCCATCGCCGGGTTCGCGGGCAGTGTCGTGTTCTCGCGCATGGCGCGCTCGGTGCGTGCCCAGGTGCGGAAGGACGTCACCGCGACGAGCAGCCCGGCCGCGGCGAGGAGCCCGGCGAGGAGGTACTGGACGGTGTCGTGGAGCGGGAGGTCCAGCGCGTCGAGGGCGGCGGCCCCCGCGAGGAGCGCCAGGCCGGTGCGGATCCAGGCGAGGAACGTCCGCTCGTTGGCCAGGGAGAAGCGCGGGTCGGGGTCCGTGCCGTGGCCGTAGACGCTCGCCGGCCACCGTCGCTTCTCCTCGCTCATGGCCCCATGATGTCGGAGACCGCGCCGCCGGCCCCCACGGGCCGAGTGCGGGTCAGCCGTCCAGGGCGTCCGGAGTGTCGGCGTCGGCACCCGTGGCGAGGTCCCCGCACTCGACCGGTGTCGGCGGATGCGCGGCCAGGTGGTCGCGGGCCCCGCGGTCGCCGCGGGCGGTCGCCACGACCGGCTCCCAGTGCTCGCGGCCGAGGACGACCGGGTGGCCGGGAACGCCCTGGTAGGTCGCACGCAGGAGCACTCCCGGCCCCACGCCGCGTCCGGCGCCGAGGACGCGGCGGTAGACCCGGGTCCCGACGTCGGGCAGGTCGACGAGGGTCACGAGCGCGGCGTCGAGGTCGGGAGGCGCGGCTTCCGCGAGGTGGCCGAGCCCGGCGCGCAACGAGGCACCCATTCCCTCGTCCCAGTCGTCGGCGACGACGACCTGCGCCCCGGCCGCCTCGGCGACCGCGCGGGGCTCCTCGACGGCTGCGCCGAGGACGACGACGACGTGCTCGAGCCCGGCTGCGACGAGCCGGTCCAGGGTGGTCTCGAGCAGCGTCGGGCCACCGGGGGTGGGCCGGACGAGGGCCTTCGGGCCACCCATCCGGCGCCCGGCCCCGGCAGCGAGGAGCAGGCCGGCCGTGCGCATGCCGGCCAGCCTGCCAGCCCGCGTCCCCGCATGCGGATCGGGTCGGTCAGCGCGTCGCGACCGACCAGATCGTCGTCGTGCCCGACACCTCGTTGCCGACGACGAGGAGCGGGGACCGGTTGGGGCTCTGCGAGGCCGGGATGAACAGCACGCCCTCGGGGCCGAGATCACCGGCCTCACCCGCCTCGGCGTCGGCCGCGGGGTCGGTCGACCGGTTCGACGCGTAGCCGGCCACGCGCCCGTGCGCAGGGTCGGTGACGTCGATGGCGACGATGCCGCTGGTGCGCTCGAGCCCGACGAACGCGTAGGTGCGCCCGCGCAGCCGGCCGAGGTCGAGGCCCTCGGGCTCCGGGCCCTTGTCGTCGCTGCGGCTGTCGACGGAGTCGTTGTCGTCGTTGTTCGCGTTGAACAGCGACGGCTGCTGCTCGGCGACGAGCTGCTCGAGGGCGTCGCCGGAGTCCCAGACGAGCCTCCCGGTGCGTGCGTCGCGGACCGACACCGAGCGGGCACCGAAGGCGTCGAGCCCGGTGTAGCCGTCCGGCCCGTGCGCCGAGGTGGTGGTCACGGTGAGCCGGCCGAGGGCACCCTTCTCCTGCAGCGCCGCGGCGTCGGGGAAGGCCGCCGGGTCGAGGGTCAGGTCCGCGACGCGCTCCTCCTCCGCGAAGCAGTCGTACTCGCGGGCGTCGCCCTCGTTGGCGGTCACGAGGTAGGTGTGTCCACCGGACGTGTAGTGGCCGAGCGAGTCCGGCTGGTACAGGCCGCGGACGGGCCGGGGCGCGATGTGCACGCCGCCGTCCTTGTCGGAGGCGTCGAGCCCCTGCCCGGTCGTGTCGTGGTCCTTCGTCCCGAGCGGTGCGATGCGGGTGACCCGGGCGGAGCGCAGGTCGACCGTGGCCACGGCGTTGTTCTCCTGGAGGGTCACCCAGGCGGTGCGTCCGTCGGTGGTCACGTACTCGGGCTCGAGGTCCTGCGAGACGGTCGCACCCGGCCCGAAGACCCGGACCCCGGCGGCGCGGAGCCGGTCCGCGTGACGGTCCCAGCGGTGGAAGTCGGCGGTGCGCACGACGGCGCGCGCGGGCCCGCGGCGGAGGTCGACGACCGAGACGCTGCCCTCGGGGTCGGACTGTCCGGCGCAGTACCCCTCGGGCTCGCCCTCGTTCGCGACGACGGCGTAGTGGCCGTCCGGGGTGAAGGTCACCATGTCCGGGAGGGCGCCGACGGTGACCCGCCCGCGCTCTGCGCCGGTCCGGGCGTCGAAGAACGCGAGGCTGCCGGGGGCGGTCTTGTCGTCCGCCTCCTCGGCGACGGCGACGAGCCCGCGGTGCACCGCGACGCTGTTGGCGCCCGGGGTGTCGAGCGTGGCGACCCGGCGGGGCCTGGCCGGCCGCGAGATGTCGAGGACGTCGACCGTGCCCGCGCCCGAGCTGACGACGAACAGCCGCTGGGTGGCGGGGTCGTGGGCGGTGATCTCGGAGCCGCCCTCGTCGAACAGGCCGGTCCGGTAGGTGCCGAGCGGGGTGAGCACGACCTCCGGGGACCGGCCGGGCCCGTGGTGGTGGCCACCGGCCAGGGCGGGGGCCGGGCCGGCGAGCAGCGCGGTGGCGGCGAGGGACGTCGTGGCGAGGACGGCGACGGGGGCCGTGGGGCGCAGGCGCATGGCCGGGGACGGTAGGAGCGCTGCACGGCCGGGAGGTGGATGCTGGATGACGGGCCGATGGCGCGACGGTGTCGGCGCGGCGACCCCGTTGGGGCGATGCGGCGGCGTCGGAGCCATGACGGACGGCGCAGCTAGGGTCGGTGGATGGTGCAGCGGCTGTCGCGGTCCGACGCCCGCCGCGTCGCGGTCCGGGCCCAGCTCCTCGGCCACGACCGGCCGCGCGATGCCCTCGAGGTCGTCCGGCACCTCGCGTGCGTCCAGATGGACCTCACCGCCCATGTCGCCCCGAACGCCGACCTCGTCCTGTGGAGCCGGCTCGGGGCCGCCTACTCCCCGGGGTCGCTCGACGACCTCCTCGAGGCGCGTGAGCTCGTCGAGGTGCGCGGCTTCCTCCGCCCCGCCGAGGACGTCGCGCTGTACCTCGCCGAGATGTCGGAGTGGCCGGGCAGTGAACCGCTCGAGGACTGGCAGCGGCGGCTCGAGGGATGGGTGGCCGACAACCACGCCTGCCGCGACGACGTCCTGACCCGCCTCCGCTCCGAGGGCCCTCTGCCGGCACGCGACATCCCGGACACCTGCGCGCGGCCGTGGCGCTCGTCCGGGTGGACGAACAGCAAGAACGTTCAGCGGCTGCTCGGCCTCATGGAGGCCCGTGGCGAGGTCGCGGTGTCGTCGCGGGAGAACCGGGAGCGGGTGTGGGACCTCGCCTCACGGGTGTACCCGGAGGTCGAGCCCCTACCGCTCGCCGAGGCCGCCGCCGAACGGGACCGGCGCCGGCTCGCCGCGCTCGGCATCGCGCGGGCGTCGGCGGCGGAGACGCCGGGCGAGCCGAACCACGTGGGCCGGGCCGGCGTCGAGGCCGTGGTCGAGGGGGTACGCGGCCGGTGGAGGGTCGACCAGACCCTGCTCGATGCGTCGTTCCACGGGCGGACCGCCCTCTTGTCCCCGCTGGACCGGCTCGTGTTCGACCGGAAGCGGGTCTCCGAGATCTTCGCGTTCGACTACCAGCTCGAGATGTACAAGCCCCCGGCGAAGCGCCGGTGGGGCTACTTCGCCCTGCCGGTCCTGCACGGTGACCGTCTCGTCGGGAAGGTCGACGCGCACAGCGACCTCGACGCCGGGCTGCTGCGGGTGCACGCCGTCCACTGGGACGTGGAGCCCACCGCGGCGATGCGCGACGGCGTCGATCGCGAGCTGCGGTCGCTCGCCGGCCTCGTCGGGGTCGACCTCGCACGGGACGACGGCCCGTGAGCGACCCCGGTCGGTGCGATCACCAGCGGGGCTCCGGGCCGGGAGACTCGGGTCAGGCCTCGGCGGGCTGCATCCAGAGCTGCCGGCTGCCGACCGCTGCCAGCACCCCGGCCCCGAGACACATCACCAGGCCCGGGCCCGGGAGCCAGCCGGCGAACCCCACGAGCGACAGCAGATGCACGATCTGCCACCCCGTGAGCCCGACGGCGACCACGGCCAGCACGAACCCCTGGAAGGCCGAGATCCGCCGCTTGGGCATGAGCGCCCCCGCGAGGCCGAAGACGGCTGCGTAGGCGACCCACAGCCCCGCCCCGCGCGAGCCGTTGACGGTCCCGAGCGCCGTGTAGATCCACGGCAGGAAGGACCCGAGGAGCGCCATCGCGGAGGCGAGGAGCAGCCGTTTGCGACCCTGCTCCATCCGGCCGCGGGTGCGCGTGGTCGGAGCGGGTGCGGGAGCGGCGGTGCTCTGGCTCATGCCCGGGATGGTAGGCGCCCGCCGCACGCCGTGTCCGCAGCGCGCAGAGGCGGACGGGACGAGCGGCGAGCCGCGGCCGACGAGTGGCCGGATCCGACCGCTCGTGGCGTCGGACCGACCGTTCGTCGTGGGGTGGCGCCCTTCACACCCCCCGGCCGACCGTTCGCCGCAGGTTCGGTGCGCCTCCCCTCCACGTCGTTGAGTTGCCAGCCCGCGCAGAGTTTCATTGCGGCCAACCGGGCCGGACAGGGGCTCGGCGGATTCGCAAGGAGGCGAGTTCCCGTATGGACGACCGACAGCGCCAGGAGTACTGGCGCAAGAACCTCACCTTGATGAGCGTGCTGTTGGTGATCTGGGCCCTGGTGTCGTACGGCGCCGGGATCCTCTTCGTCGACGCCCTCAACAAGGTCAGCTTCCTGGGCTTCCCCCTGGGCTTCTGGTTCGCGCAGCAGGGCTCGATCATCGTCTTCGTCATTCTCATCGGTGTCTACGTGTGGCGGATGGACAAGCTCGACGCGGAGTACGGCGTCGAGGAGTACGAAGGCGAGGTGCACCACTCGTGACCGAGATCCAGCTGTGGACGCTCGTCTTCGTCGTCATCACCTTCAGCCTCTACATCTTCATCGCCTACCGCAGCCGGGTGTCCGACACGGCGGGCTTCTACGTCGCCGGCGGTGGCATCCCCGCCCCGGCCAACGGTGCGGCCATCGCCGCGGACTGGATGAGCGCCGCGTCGTTCATCTCGCTCGCCGGCATCGTCGCCTTCGCGGGCAACGGCTACGGCGGGTCCGTCTACCTCATGGGCTGGACGGGCGGCTACGTGCTGCTCGCCCTGCTCCTCGCGCCGTACCTGCGCAAGTTCGGGAAGTACACGATCCCGGACTTCGTCGGCGACCGGTACAACGAGACCGCCCGCCTCGTCGCGGTCGTGGCGGCGATCGTCGTGTCGTTCGTCTACGTCGCCGGGCAGATGGCCGGCGTCGGC
This sequence comes from Phycicoccus sp. CSK15P-2, assembly GCF_016888005.1. Taxonomy (GTDB): domain Bacteria; phylum Actinomycetota; class Actinomycetes; order Actinomycetales; family Dermatophilaceae; genus Phycicoccus. The sequence continues at coordinate 61,223 of NZ_JAFDVE010000019.1, forward strand.
GTCGTCTTCACACGCTTCCTCAGCGTCAACACGACGACGGGCGTCGTCATCGGCATGGCGATCGTGTTCTTCTACGCCGTCCTCGGCGGGATGAAGGGCATCACCTGGACCCAGGTGACGCAGTACACGGTCCTCATCATCGCCTACATCATCCCGGCGGTCGCGGTCTCCGCGAAGGTCACCGGGGTCGCCCTCCCGCAGATCGGGTTCGGGACGATCCTCGACGAGCTCAACGGGCTCCAGGCCGACCTCGGGCTGGACTCGTACACCGAGGCGTTCACCCAGACGTCGATGGCGAACATGGTGCTCATCACCGCGGCGCTGATGTTCGGCACGGCGGGCCTGCCGCACGTCATCGTCCGCTTCTACACGGCGAAGTCCGTGCGGGCGGCGCGCTACTCGGCGCTGTGGGCACTGTTCTTCATCGCGCTGCTCTACACGACCGCCCCGTCGGTCGCGGCGTTCTCGAAGTACAACATCATCAACGAGCTCGGTGGCACGAACGGCATCGCGCTCTCCGAGGCGCCCTCGTGGTTCACCACGTGGGCGGACGTCGGGCTCATCACCCAGTCGGGTGAGGCCGCGGCGCCGATCTCGGAGCTCGCCTCCGACGCGACCATCACGTTCACCGACGTGACGATCAACAACGACATCATCGTCCTCGCGAGCCCGGAGATCGGCGGCCTCCCCGCCCCGATCGTCGGCCTCGTCGCGGCCGGTGCGCTCGCCGCGGCGCTGTCCACCGCGTCCGGTCTGCTGCTCGTCATCTCGTCGTCGGTCGCGAACGACGTCTACTACAAGAAGATCAACCCGCAGGCCTCCGAGAAGCAGCAGCTGCTCGTCGGCCGGATCGCGATGGGCGCGGCGATCGTCGTCGCCGGCTACCTCGGCATCAACCCGCCCGGGTTCGTCGCCCAGGTCGTCGCCCTCGCCTTCGGGTTGGCCGCGGCCAGCTTCTTCCCGGCGCTGGTCCTCGGGATCTTCTGGAAGAACTGCACGGCCATCGGCGCCATGACCGGCATGATCGTCGGCCTCGGTGTGACGTTCGCGTACATGCTGTGGACGATCCCGATCTACGGCGGCTCCGACGGCATCCTCGGGATCCCCCCGACGGGTATCGGCACGATCGGCATGATCATCAACTTCGTCGTGACGATCGTCGTCTCGCAGGTGACGCCGAAGCCCTCGCCCGAGATGCAGGAGCTCGTCGAGGAGATCCGCTACCCCGGCCGCACCAGGCTCGTCGCGGCCCACGCGGAGGGCAAGGACCTGCACTGACGGTCCCCCTCCCACGGCGGACGGGCCGGTGACCTCGGTGGTCACCGGCCCGTCGTCGCGTGTGCGGCACGTCCGAACTTTCCGGCCCTGTGCGGCACGTCCGAACTTTCCGGCCCTGTGCGGCACGTCCGAACTTTCCGGCGCGGTGCGGCTCGTCCGAGCTTTCCGGCGCGGTGCGGCTCGTCCGAACCTTTTCGCCTGGTGCGGGAACCCTCGGTCACGCACCCCGAAGTTCGGGGTGCGTGACCGAACCTTCCGGCATGAGGCGAGAAAGTCGTGGCGGGTCGGTGGGCGGGCGCTCAGACCCGAGCGGCGTCCGCGGCCGGGACCTCCCCGGGGTCGAGCTCGGCCTCCAGCGCCGCGATGATCCGCGGACGGAGCTCCTCGGGCGCGATGACGGCGTCGACCGAGCCGACCTCCACCGCCCGGTGGATGTCGTGGACGCGGTCGAACTCGGCGGCCACGGTGCCGAGCATCTCGGCCCGCACGGCCTGGCGGACGGTCGCGAGCTCGGTGGCGAGCACCGGACGCTCGGCGGCGTCGGCCTCGCGCAGCCGGGCCTCGAGGTCGCCGACCCTCGGGTCGGCCGCGGTGCGGGCGTCGACGTCGCGCGCGAAGACGACCGCCGCGGCCGGCGCCCCGCCGATGACCGACGCGAACGAGCCCTCGACGGCCAGCACCGTCATCCGCTCGTTGAGCGCCTTGGAGAACACGACGAACGCCCCGCCGTGGTAGCGAGAGACGACGACGAAGACGATCGGGCCCTCGAAGTTGACGATCGCCCGACCGATCTCGGCGCCGTACTCGAGCTGCAGGGCCCGCATCGACTCCGGTGAGCCGTCGAAGCCCGACAGGTTCGCGAGGACGACGAGCGGCCGGTTGCCCGACGCGGCGTTGATGGCCCGGGCGGCCTTCTTCGACGAGCGCGGGAAGAGCGTCCCGGCCGTGTAGGTGTCCGGGCCGTCCGTGGGTGGGAAGCCGCGCCTCGGCACCGACCTCGACTCGATGCCGAGCAGCGCGACCGGCAGGCCACCGATCCGGGCGTCGAAGACGACCGCGGTCTCGGCGTCGGCCATGCCGGCCCAGCGCTCGAGCGTCCCGTGGTCCTGGTCGGCCACCGCGCGCATGAGCGTGCGGATGTCGAAGGCCTTCTTGCGGTCGGGGTTGGTCCGCGCCGAGAAGATGTCGCCGACGGTCGTGAAGTCGCTGCCGTCCATCGCGTGGGGGTACGTCGTGACGTCGCGGTCGACCGGGTCGCTCGTCGGGGCCCGCCGGGGGCCGGACTCCCCGGGCGCCACCCAGGTGGACTCGTAGTGCGCGAGGAGGATCCCGTAGGCGTCGGCGAGGTCCTTGGCCCAGTACTGCGCCTGGCCGTTCGGGCCCATGACGCGGTCGTAGCCACCGATGCCGAAGTTGTCCTCGGCGCTGACCCCGCCGGAGAAGTCGAGCGACTGCTTGCCGGTGAGCACCATCGCCGAGTCGGGCGTCATGACGAGCACGCCGCGGGTGTGCATGAGCATCGTCGCCTCGGCGTTCCAGTACGGCTGGGCCCCGACGTTGATGCCGGCGACGACGACGTTGATCTCGCCGCCGGCCTGGGTGAACTCGACGATCCGCTTGAGCGCCTTGGCGACCCAGTCCATGTTCTCGGTGCCCGAGTCCATCGCGATCCGGGCGCCGGCCGACAGGGCGAACCACTCGACCGGCAGGCCGCGCTCCTCGGCGAGGTCGATCGCCGCGATGACCCGCCGGCACTCGGCCTCGGCCACCGACCCGAGCGACCGCAGCGGGTCGCCGCAGAGCAGCACCCGGGTGACGCCCTCGGGGTGCAGCGGGGTGGGCGTCGTGACGACGCCGCAGATCAGCCCGGCCGTGTTCTCGCCGTAGGGCCGGTCGACCGGGACGAGCCGGCCGGTGTCGTCGAGGTCGTACTCGACCGCCTCGCCCTCGCCGCCCGCGATCATCGACACGAGCTCGTACGGGTAGACCAGGCCGCGCCGGCGCGCCCGGACGACCTTCTCGTCGTAGGCGTCGAGCGGCCGCAGCCGCTCGGTCGGCGGCTGCTCGACGGTGAAGGTGACCCCCGAGCCCGGTTGGTACATGAACCGGGCGCAGATCGGGACGGTGTGCCCGTGGTCGCCGGCGATCGAGCCCTCGATCCGGACCTCCTCGACCCCGGCGCCGGCGGTGATCGGGGCCACCTTGCCCTGGAGGGCGGTCAGCTGGTCGAGATCGGCCTCGACCGGCGGCCAGATGTGCAGCCACACGTGGTTCATGTCGAGACGTGCCCCGCCGCCGATCGTCGCCCGGGCACGCCGCACCGCCTCCAGGCAGTTCGCGAGCGCCCGCTCGACGTGCGGCAGGGCGGCGACCCGGCCGTCCTCGCCCCGGACGACGGCCAGCTGGCGCACCTGGGCGAGCGCGACGAGCCGCTGGTCCTGCGGGTTGTCCCGGGCGACGGCGTGGATGAGGAGGACGTCGTCGGGCGCCTCCAGCCGCGAGATGTCGAAGTCGCGCAGCCGCCAGAGGTTGAGCCGTCGGCCGACCATCGGATGCACCCCGCGCACCGGGAGGTCCTCGAGGAGCGAGCCGTCCTCCTGGGCCCGGAAGGTGAAGTAGCCGACCTCGCGGTCGTCGTCCGGGACGACGCCGACGGCGACCCGGCGGCAGGCGTGGGCGAACGGCATCGCGGTGAGCCGGTCGCGCAGCGCCTCCGAGGCGGCCTCCGGATCCGACGGCATGTCGCCGTAGTGGAGGTAGAGGTCGACGACCACCTGGTGCCCCGGCTGCCGGGCGGCGACGGCCCGTTCGAGCAGCCCGGCGAGCGGCCCGTCCGGCGTCAGCTCGTCGTAGGTCGCGACGGTGCTGACGAGGCGGGTGTCGCGCTCGTCGAGGCGGTAGTCGGCGACGACCACGCTGCGACCGTCGACGGCCTCCTCGTGCAGCCCGTCGAGGTGGTACTCGCGGTAGTGCCGCTTGACGAGCACCTCGAGCATCGGCTCGGCAGTCGTCACGCCCCGGGCGCGCAGCCGGTCGCCGAGGAAGCGGACGATGCGCTCGGGGATCGCGGCGAGGGCGTCGATCCGAGCCGTGCGGTCCGGGCCCGGGGGCAGGGCGTCGATCTCCTCGAGCTCGGCCTCGACCGAGCCCAGGACGGAGGCGCGATCGGCGTCGACGAGCGGCTGGTCGAACCACCGGAACCGGACGCTGCGGGCGAGGTCGCCGACGATCGGGAAGCGCAGCTGGGTCGCGACGACGAGGCGGTCCAGAAGGTCGCGGACCTCGGCGTCCTCGGGCGGCTCGGGCGCCGGCTCGGCGAGCCAGCGGCGGAGGATGGCCGTCGCCATCGCGACCTCGGGCGTCGAGCGCTGTTGGGAGAGGAAGACCCGGAAGACCGCGCCCTCGAGGTCCGGCGTCCGGTCGAACCCGGAGACGCCGTGGTGGACGAGCACGCGCTCGAGCCGCGCGACGAAGTCCGCGGGCAGCCCGCCGCGCTCGGTGTCGAGGGTCTGGAGGAAGGTACGGAAGTGCTCCCGCGGGCTGTGCACCCGGTTCTCGACGTGGGTCTCCTGGCCGACCGGGCGGTTGCGCCCGAGCTCCGCGAGGTCGGCGAAGACGGTGAGCAGCGCGACCTCGTCCCTGACCGCGACGGCCCCGTCGCCCGCCAGCTCGTCCCGGGCCGCGAGGTAGGACTCCAACGCCCGGGACTCGTGCGCCGGGTCGAGGTCGTAGCCGAGGATCATCGCCGACAGGTCGGCGATCCCCCGTTTCGCGCGCTGGGCGGCGTCGCCGTCGCTGGCGGCCTCCGGCAGGTCGAGGTCGACCTCGGCGCCGGCCGGCGTGTCGGCCTCGGCGGCGTCCTCGACCGGCTCCAGGCGGACGAGCGGGGCGCCGGTCTCGACCTGGCTGCCGGTGGCGACGAGCAGCTCCCTGACCCGTGCCGGGAAGGGCGCCGGCAGCACGGTCTCCATCTTCATCGACTCGAGGACGAGAACCGGGGACCCGGCCGCGACCTCGCCGCCGACCGGCACGGGGGTGGCGACGACCAGGGCCGGTGCGGGCGAGCGGAGCACGCCGCCCTCGTCCCGGCTGACCCGGTGGGTGACGCCGTCGACCTCGACGAGCTGCACGGGTCCGCTGGCCGCGGTGACGAGCCGGTGGGTGCGGTCGCCCACCCGGAGCCGGCTGCCGTGCTGCCCGATCCGCTCGAGCTCGGCCTCGACGGCGTGGCCGACGCCCGCGGGGTCGGCCACCGTGACCCGGAAGCGCGCCGGGCCGGTACGAAGCACGGTCACCTTGTAGGCCGTGCCGCGCAGGGTGAGGTCGACCGCTCGCCCCACGGCGTGCTGGACCTGCGGGCGACCGCCGCGCGCGGTCTCGAGGAGGCGGGCGCGTTCGATGGCCTCGGCGTCGAGATAGGACTCGATCCCGGCGGCGACGAGCGCGACGCCGGAGTGCTCGGTGGCGACGAGCCGCCCCTCGGCCCGGACCCGGTCGATCCATCCGGTGTCGGCCGTGCCGTCGATGACCTCGGGCTGGGCGAGCAGGTCGAGGATGAACGACTTGTTCGTCGCGCCGCCGTCGATGACGACGGTCGTCTCGCGCATGGCCCGCCGCAGCCGGGCCAGCGCCTGCTCGCGGTCGGACCCGTACGCGATGATCTTCGCGATCATCGAGTCGAAGTCGGCCGGGATCGAGTCGCCTTCCGCGACACCCGTGTCGACGCGGATGCCGGGGCCGGCCGGGAGCTCGAGGTGGACGATCCGCCCCGGCGCCGGGGCGAAGTCGCGGTCGGGGTCCTCGGCGTTGAGGCGCGCCTCGACGGCGTGCCCGAGCTCGTCCGGGCGCTCGCCCTCGAGCCGGCCGCCCTCGGCGACGTGGATCTGCAGCCGGACGAGGTCGGTGCGGGTCACGACCTCGGTGATCGGGTGCTCGACCTGGAGGCGGGTGTTGACCTCGAGGAACGCGAAGAGCCGGTCGCCCGGGTGGTAGAGGAACTCGACGGTGCCGGCGCCGGCGTACCCGACGGCGACGGCGAGCCGCTCGGCGGACGCCTTGAGCTCGGCGGCCTGGTCGTCGTCGAGCAGCGGTGAGGCGGACTCCTCGATGACCTTCTGGTTGCGGCGCTGCACCGAGCAGTCGCGGACCCCGATGGCCCAGGCCGTGCCCTGGCCGTCGGCGATGACCTGGACCTCGACATGCCGGGCGCCGGTGACGAGCTTCTCGAGGAAGACGACGCCGGACCCGAAGGCGCGCTCGGCCTCGTCGCGGGTGCGCTGGTAGGCGTCCTCGAGCTCGGCGTCGGAGGCGACCTTGCGGATCCCGCGCCCGCCGCCGCCGGCGGTCGCCTTGAGCATCAGCGGGTAGCCGATCCGGGCCGCGGCGGCCTTCGCGTCCTCGAGGGTGTCGACGCCGCCCTTGCTCCACGGGGCGACGGGGACGCCGACCTCCTCGGCGATGAGCTTGGAGCCGATCTTGTCGCCGAGCTTGCGCATGGCCTCGGGGCTCGGGCCGATGAAGGTCACGCCGATGTCGCGGCACAGCTCGGCGAACTCGGGACTTTCGGCGACGAAGCCCCAGCCGACCCACACGGCGTCGGCCCCGGTCTCCAGCAACGCGGTCCGCAGCCGCTCGTGGTTCAGGTAGGGGCGCTCGGCCGCCGGGCCGAGGTCGTAGGCGAGGTCGGACTCGCGGACGAACATCGCCGTCCGCTCCCCCTCCGTGTGCAGGGCGACGACCTCGGTGCGCGGCTCCCCCGTTCCCCGCTCGGCGTTGAGGTCGCGCACGGCGTGCACGAGCCGCATCGCGGCCTCTCCTCGGTTGACGACGGCGATCCGCGAGAACATGCGCCCGAGCCTGCCACCGATCTCCCGTGACGCGCGAGTAACGGTCGCGCCCCGTGGTGTCGCCCCGACGCGGTCAGATCGCGAGGAGTCCCTTGACGACGGTCGAGAGCGCACCGAGCACCGCGAGCGCGAGTACGGCCCGCCCCGCGCGCTCGGCGCTGACCCGCCGCGAGAGGAGGTCGCCCGCGAGCAGCCCGACGGCGAGCGCGGCGAGGGCGACGAGGACGACCCGCGCGTCGAGCCCGCCGATCCCACCCTTGGCGGTGAGCGAGGCACCGTTGACGAGAACCGAGTACAGCTGGAAGGTCGCGACGAACCGCCGGTGGTCCCAGCGCGTGCTCGTCGCGTACAGGACCATCGCCGGGCCGCCGACCCCCGCCGTGACGTTCATGAAGCCGCTCGTCGCGCCGGCCGCCACGGCACCGGCAGGCCCGTGGCCGACCTCGACCCGGCGGGTGAGGTGGACGATCGCGAGCGCCACGAGGACGAGGCTGCCGACGAGGACGAGGAGCGGCGGTCCCGGCACGTTCCGGGCCACCCAGGCCCCGGCCGGGATGACGACGAGGGCCGGGACGGCGAGCAGCAGGCCGCGCCGCCACTCGACCTCCCGCCAGGTCCGGGCGAGGACGACGACGCAGACGACCATCCCGAGGAGGTTGGCGAGGAGCACTCCCTCGAACGGGCCTGCCACGAGGACGAGGATCGGCGCGCTGACGAGGGCGAAGCCGACGCCCGTGACCCGCTGGGTCAGGGCGCCGGCGAGGACGCCGACCGGGAGCCAGACGAGGTGGTCGACGCCCACGGGTCAGAGGCCCAGCGCGACGTACCGGGTGTCCTGAAACTCCTCGAGCCCGGCGGCGGCCCCCTCGCGGCCGAGGCCGGACTGCTTGACGCCGCCCATTGGCGCGAAGACGACGGTGGGCAGCGCGTTGTTGGCACCGACGACCCCGACCTCGAGCCGTTCCGCCATCCGCCAGATCCGGGAAGAGTCGCGCGACCAGAAGTAGCCGGCCAGCCCCATCTCCGTCGCGTTGGCCCGCGCGAGGGCCTCGTCCTCGTCGCGGAATCGGAAGACGGCCGCGGCCGGGCCGAAGACCTCCTCGGTGCCGATCCGCGCCTCGTCGGGCACGTCGGCGAGCAGGGTCGGCGCGAGATACGTGCCGGCGCCGGGCAGCTCCGCCTCGCGGGTGAGCCGGGTCGCCCCCGCCGCCAGGGCCTCGTCGACGAGGGCGGTGACGGCCTCGACCCGGCTGCCGTCGATGACCGGCCCGAGGTCGGGCAGCGGGTCGGCCAGGCCGTCCCCGACGGTCATCGCGTCGACGGCCTCGACCAGCCGGCCCGTGAACTCCTCGTAGACGCGCTCGTGGACGACAAAGCGGTTGGCGGCGATGCACGACTGACCGGTGTTGCGGAACTTCGCGAGGAGCGCCCCCTCGACGGCGGCGTCGAGGTCGGCGTCCTCGAAGACGACGAACGCCGCGTCCCCACCGAGCTCGAGGAGCGGGCGGACGACGCGACGAGCGGCGGTCGTCATGACCTCGCGCCCCACGCCGGTCGACCCGGTGAAGCTCACCGCGCGGACGGCCCGGTGCTCGAGCAGGGCGGTCGTCAGCTCGCGGGGCGGGCCGTGGACGAGGTTGACGACGCCGTCGGGGACGCCGGCGTCGACGAGGCACCGGACCAGCTCGGTGACGGCCAGGGGCGCCTTCTCGGACACGCGGGCGACGACGGTGCACCCGGCGGCCAGCGCGGGCGCGAGCTTGCGGGCCTGGATCGAGCACGGGAAGTTCCACGGCGTGAGCGAGGCGACCACGCCGACGGGACGTCGCACGGTGAGGTGGCGCCTGTCGGCGGCCTCGTGCGGCACGACGACGCCTTCGGGGCGGCGGGCCTCCTCGGCGAACCACCGGAGGTACTCGGCGGACGCAGTGACCTCGCCGACCGCCTCGGGCAGCCGCTTGCCGGCCTCGAGCGCGAGCAGCCGGCCGATGCTGTCGCGGCGCTCGAGCAGCAGGTCCGCCGCGTCGCGCAGGACGTCGGCCCGGGCCCGAGCGGTGCGCTCGCTCCACGCAGGCAGGGCGGCGGCGGCCGCGTCGGCGGCGCGGACCGCGTCGTCCGGCCCACCCCAGGCGACGTGTCCGGCGACCGAGCCGTCGGCGGGCGCCAGCACGTCGACGACGTCGTCGGACGGCTCCCACCGGCCGTCGACGAGGTGGTGGGCGGTGGGCAGGTCGGGTGCGGTCATCGGGTGCTCCTCGGGTCGGGGTCGGCGGTCAGGCCCGCACGAGGACGCCGGGGCGGGGTCGCCCGCCGACGTCGACGGTGGGCCACTCGGGGTCGTGGACGAGGAGGTCGGGGCCGTCGTCGCGGACGACGGCTGTGTCCTCGACCTTCCACCGGTCGGTGCTCGGGTTCCAGGCGAGGACCGACCCGCGGGGGACGGTCGCGTCGGAGCCCGGGTGGGCGGGGAACTCCCGCGGCTGCCAGCCGGTGAACCCGCCCTGGTGGTGGCGGTGCCACGCGTCGGGGTCGAAGCCCTCGGCGGCGTAGCCCGCGACCCCGGCGGACACCACGTCCCCGATCCGGGCGCCGGGGACGGAGGCGTCGAGGAATCGTTGCTCGACCCGCAGCAACCGGGTGTGGGCGTCCCGGTCCGCGGCGGACAACGGCGCGAACGACACCCAGCGGGTGACGCTCGCGACGAGGCCGTCCCGACGGGCGCAGCAGACGAGCATCGCCCGCGCACCCAGCGGCTCCCCCGTCGGCAGCGGGTGGCGGTGCCGGCCGCCGCGGTCGCCGCCCGCGACCATGAGCACGACCGGGTCGAGCCCGTCGGCCAGCAACGCGTCGGCGAGCCGGCCGGCGGCGCGGTACTCGGTGTCGTCGGGCGTCAGGGCGAGCGCGGCCCGGGTGGCCGCCGAGGCGGCGTCGTGGCACACCTGCGCGAGGGTGGCCTGCTGCTGGGCGTCGAGGACCCGTCGGAGGGCGGCGAGGTCGGCGGCCAGGGGGACGTCGTCCCCGCGGGGCCGGTCGGCGCCGACGTCCGGGCCGGTCGGCAGGCGCGCGTCGCGGCCCTCCCACCACGGGACGACGGCCCACTCGACGGGCAGGCCCGCCAGCTCCGTGTCGCGCAGCCTCGGCGCTTCGATGGCGTTCGTCACCACGACCGCGGTGGGTCCGGTCCCCGGGTCGCCGAGCTCCACGACGACGTCGAGGCACGCCGCGTCGAGGGTCTGGGGGACGTGGACCCGCGCCCCGAGCAGCCAGGTGAGCGCGGCCGGCTCGCGCAGCACGAGCCGACGGACGCCCGCGTGCCGGGCGAGGTCGTCGAGGGCCGCCAGCCGGCCGGCGAAGCCGGTCACATCAGCCATGCCGGACCGCGCCGTCGAGCCCGAGCTCGACCGGCGACCCGTCGAAGCCGACGAACCGACGCGGTCCCTCCGCGACGTCGCCGTAGGCGTGCAGGGTCCACGGGCGGTCGACGAGGTCGTCGGTCGAGCGGACGTCCGGGCCGACCTCGACGCGCGGCAGGACGGCACCGGCGCGCACGAGGACGGGCATCTCGTCGAGCCGGACCTCCACCTCGTGGAAGCCGGGACCCGTGAAGGACCCTTCGCCGTCGAGCTCGCGCCACGTCCCGGCGGGGACGTAGAACCGGCGCCGCACCGGGGCGGTCCCGTCGTCGAAGACGGGGACGACGAGGAGGTCGGAGCCGACCATGAAGACATCGTCGACCGACTGGGCCACGGGGTCGTCGGGGAACTCCAGCCCGAGCGGACGCAGGACCGGCCAGCCGTGGGCCAGGGACTCGTGGGCCACCTGCCACAGCGTCGGGAGCATCGCGTAGCGGAGCCGGACCCAGTGGCGCGCGGCGTCGAGCGCCTCGTCGCCGAACGCCCACGGCTCGCGCGGTCGGAGCCCGTGCGCCCGCATGAGCGGCGAGAACGCGCCGAGCTGGGTCCAGCGGACGTACAGGCCCGGGGTGAGCTCGGGGCCGAAGAAACCGCCGATGTCGTGGCTCCACAGGCCCGGGGCGCTCACGGCGTAGGACAGCCCACCGCGGACCGTCGCCTGCATCCCGGCGACCGTCGACTCCGCGTCGCCGCCCCACTGGCCGGGGTACCGGTGCGAGCCGGCCCAGCCGCTGCGGCCCCACACGAGCGGAGCCCGGCCGGTCGCCCGGCCGATGACGTCGCTGACCGTGCGGTTGTAGACCAGCGGGTAGAGGTTGTGGGCGTACTGCGGCGGCGTGCCGTCGAAGAGCGCGACGTCGTCGGGCAGGGCCTCCCCGAAGTCGGTCTTGAAGACGGCGACCCCGTCGGCCAGGAACGGCTCGTGCATCTCCTGCCACCAGGCGCGGGCCTCGGGGTTCGTGAAGTCGACGAGAGCACGCATCCGGCCGTCCGGCGTCGGCGTCTTGCGGATGCCCGCGAGAGTGCCGTCGGTGTGCCGGACGAGGTAGCCCTTCTCCTCGGCCTCGGCGAACCGCGGGCTCACCGGGTCGAGGTAGGGCAGCTCCCAGACCGACAGCCGCACACCGCGCTCGGCGAGCGCCTCGACGAACGCCCGCCGGTCGCCGAAGCGGGTCTCGTTCCAGATGAAGTCGCAGTTGAGCCGGTCGACCACGAGCCAGTCCGGGTCGAGGTGGAGCACGTCGAGCGGCACCTCGTGCCGGCGCATGGTGTCGGCGACCTCGAGCATCTCCGGCCGGTCGTGGTAGCGGCAGCGACCCATCCAGTAGCCGAAGGCCCAGAGCGGCGGCACCTCGCCCCGACCCGTGAGCGCGGTGTACTCGGTGAGACGCTCCTTCGGGGTCCCACCGACGACGAGGTAGAGGTCGAGGACCTCGTCGGCGACGGTGAGCCCGAGCACCGACGGGCGCTCGTGCCCGACGTCGGCGGTCAGGACGGCGCCGGTGTTGACGAAGGCGCTGTACCCGACGCTGGAGTGCCACACCGGGACGGGCTTGTAGGCGAGTCCCGTGCCAGTGCCGCACGCGTCCTCGCTGCGCAGCACGAGGCGCTGGCCCTGCTTGGCCAGCCGGCCGAACTGCTCGCCGAAGCCGAGGACGTCCTCGCCCGGTGCGATCTCGAGGTTGAGAGTGAGCCCGGCGTCGTCGGCGACGACCGTGGGTGCCGTCATGAGCCCGGCCACCTGCCGCAGCCGGTGCGCCGAGCGCAGCACCGGCCGTCCGGTCGCGTCCTCGACGGCCAGCGAGAACGGCGCACGCCCCACCCGCAGCCGCGCCTCCCCCGTCGACACGACGACCTCGCCCTCGACCTCCTCGACGGCGAGGGCCGTGGCGTCGGGAGCGGGGTCGACGACGATCCCCATCCCGGTGCCGTCGTCCTCGAGCACGGGATGGCCTGCCGGTGCGACGGTGAGGCGCAGCACCGACGGCGTCGGGGCGCTCACCCGCAGCGTGTACGGCGTGACGTCGGCGTCGGGCAGCTCGAGGGTCGGCAGGTTCGGCATCTGCGTCTCGATGCCCTGCTCGAGGGGCGGCTCGCCGGTGAGCCAGCCGGGCATGATGCCCAGCTGGACGCCGCGCAGGGCGTCGACCTCGAGCGAGACCTCGGTCGCGTCGGGGGTGGCGTGCACCGCACGGAGCCGGCGTAGGAGGAGCGGGTGGGGCACGGAAAACTATCCCTTCACGGAGCCGGCGGTGAGGCCGGCGACGAAGTAGCGCTGGAGGAAGACGTACGCGACGACGAGCGGCGCCGACGCGACGATGACCCCGGTGAACAGGAGGGGGTAGTTCGTGAGGAACTCGCCCTGGAAGTTGAGCAGCGCGAGCGGCAGCGTGACCTTCGCCGGGTCGTGGATGAACAGCAGGGGGTACAGCAGGTCGTTCCACTGGATGACGAAGAGGAAGATCGCCGTCGCGGCGAGCGAGGGCAGCGACACCGGCAGCGCGATGGAGCGGTAGGTCCGCCACGGCCCCGCGCCGTCGATCGAGCCGGCCTCGAACAGCTCGCGCGGCAGGGTCCGCATGAAGCCGGTGAGGATGAACACGGCGACGGGCAGCGTCGCGACGATCTCGACGAGGACCAGACCGAGGCGGCTGTCGAGCAGACCGAGCCGCTGCCACAGGACGTACTGGGGGATCATGTTCGACTGTGCGGGGACCGCCATACCGAGGACGAGGAAGCCGTACAGCGCGAAGCCCTTCCACCCCGGGATCCGGGACAGGCCGTACGCGGCGAGGCTGCCGATGACGAGGGTGAGCGCGACCGCGGTCACCGTGACGACGGTGCTGTTGACGAAGGCCGTCCCCATGCTCGCGTCGGTGAGCACCGAGCCGTAGTTCGTCGGCGCCAGCGTGGACGGCGGCCCGAACGGGGCGTCGAACAGCTGCTCGGTCGTCTTGAACGAGCCGGTGAGCACGACGAGCAGGGGGATGATGATGAGGAGGGCGTAGACGCCGAGGACGACCCGGCGGCCGAGGGACCCGACCATGGTGCTGCTCCTTTCAGGCGCCGTGCTGGGTGAGGCGCACGGCCCGCCGCTGGAGCAGGCTCACGACGGCGATGATGAGCATGAAGACGATCGACTCCGCTGCGGCGTATCCGAACTTGGAGTTCGTGAACGTCGTGTAGATGCGGGTCGAGAGGATGTCGAGAGAGCCCTTCGGCGGGTTGCCGCCGAGGCCGAGGATGAGGTCGAACGCCTTGAACGACTGGATCGTCGTGTAGGCGACGACGATGGCCGTCGCCGGCGCGATGAGCGGCCAGGTGACGAAACGGAACCGCTGCCACTGACTCGCGCCGTCGAGCGAGGCCGACTCGTACAGCTCGGCCGGGATCTGCTGCAGCCCGGCGATGAAGATGACCATGAGCTGACCGGCGTGCGCCCACACCTGGGCCAGGGCGACCCAGAAGATGGCCTGGTCGGCGTTCCCGAGGAACGCGCTGCGCAGACCGTCCAGGCCGATGCCGCCCAGGACCTGGTTGATGAGGCCGAAGTTCGGGTCGTACATGAACTTCCACACGAAGGCCACGGACACCGACGACAGGATCGCCGGCAGGAAGAACAGGGCCCGCAACGCCGTGGAGGACCGCGAGTTGCGCTGGAGGAGCACCGCGAGGAGCAGCGACAGCGCCGTCTGGGCGATGACGACGACGAAAAGGAACTTGAGGTTGTTGGTCAGCGCCCCGCGGAAGAGGTCGTCGTTGGAGACGATCGACCCGAAGTTCGAGGTGCCGACGTTCGCGAAGTCGGCGCTGAACCCGTCCCAGTCCGTCACGGAGTACTGGAAGGCCTGGAGGGTCGGTCCGGCGAAGAACACGAGATAGAGGAGGAGCGCCGGGACGGGGAAGAACCAGAGCCCCGGGTGCACCCGCCCGTGGGCGCCTCGGCGGCGCCCACGGCGGGGACGGTCGGCGGCCGGGGTGACCCCGGCACGGGTCTCGGTCGTGGCGGTCATCGTGGGCTGCTCACTGACCGCGCTGCTGGTCGACGACCCGCTGGGCCTCGGCGGCGGCGGCGTCCGGCGACTTCCCGCCGACGACGGCGATGCAGGCTCCCTCGACGGCCGTGCGGATGTCGAGGTTGTTGAACTGGAACCGCGGCGCGAGGAGCGTCTTGCGGGTCAGCCAGGGCGCGATCGCCTTGAGGTCGGGGTTGGTGTACTCCACGTCCTTGACGGTGACGTTCTGGCTCGTTCCGTTCGCGTACACCCCGGCGACCTCGGGCGTCGAGAGGTACTCGAGCCACGCCAGGGCGGCGGCCTGGTTCTTCGAGGCGGAGTTGACGCCGAGGACGAACGTCGCGTTGTAGATGCCCTCGTACTTCGCCTCGTCCGCCGACACCGTGATCGGGGCGATGAGGTCCATGTCGAACTCCGCGCCGAGGGCCCGGACGGCCGCGATGTGGTAGCTGCCCGTGGCGAGCATCGCGGCCTTCTTCGTCGCGAAGATCTGCTGGCAGGGCTCCACCGCGGTGCCGGTGGCGTTGTCCTGGAAGTAGGGCTTGAGCTGGACGTACTGCTGGAGCGTCGTGAGGAACCAGTCGTCGGTGCACTTGTACTCGCCCGACTCGATCTTCGTACACATGTCGTCGCTGGGGGCGTTGTTCATCACCATGGCGTTGAACAGCTGGCCGGCGTTGCCGGGGTCCCCGCCGGGCCAGGCGATCGGCACGACGCCCTGGGACTTGAGGTCGTCGCACAACCCGAGGAAGCCGTCCCAGTCCTTGGGCGCCGAGCCGCCGCCGGCCTTGGACACGAGGTCGGCGTTCGTGACGGGCATGTTGAAGACGACCTGGTACGGGTAGCCGAACTGGGTGTCGTCCTGTTTCCCGGCCTCGATGAGCGCCGGGTCGAAGTTCTGGACGAAGTCCTGGTTCGAGACGTCGGTGTACAGCCCGGCCTCGACCATGTCGACGAACTGCGCGCCGCGGAAGGCGACGAACACGTCGCCGACCGAGCCGCCGCGGATCCGCTGGAGCGCGGACGACTGGTAGTCGTTCGAGGGCGAGATGTCCTGGCGTACGGACACGTCGGGCGTCGTCGCGGCGAACTTCTTGATGAGGTCGTCGAAGACCTGCTTGTCCTCCGCCCGCCAGTGGGCGAACGAGATGTCTCCGGAGGCCTCGCCGCTGATCGACGCGGCGCCGGTGCTCGTGGAGCCACCGGTGCTGCCCGGGCCGGCGCATCCGGCGAGGACGGCGCCGACGCCTCCGGCGCCGACGAGCTGGAGGGCGGCGCGGCGGCTGAAGCCTTGCTGACGCGTGTTCATGGACTACTCCTTTGGATCCACGGGGGCGAACTCGATGACGGGGATGCCGAGCTGGTCGGCGGCGGTGCGGAGCGCGGGACGGACGTCGGTCCACGCGAGCACCGTGTGGTGCGGGAAGCCGTGGGTGACGAGGCTCTGGACGACCTCGGCCGCGGAGGCGTCGAGGCGGACGGCGGCGGTGTTGCCCTGGAACCGGTTCGGCTCCGGGAGGGACTCGCCGGAGGCGATGAGCAGACGCAGGCCGCCGCGCTCGGGGTCCTCGGTGAGCCGGGCCATGACGACCGGCCCCGTCCGCAGGGGGAAGTCGCCGGCGACGCCGATCTTGCGGTTGCAATGGATGCTCTGGGTCGCGTCGGCCGGGTCGGCCGCGAGCGAGGTCGCCGCGGCCCCGCAATGCCACAGCCGGACCAGGTTGGCCTCGGCGTCGAGGTCGACGGTGTCGACGAGGTACGTCGTCCCGGAGCCGAGCGCCTCGAGGAGGAGCATCGTCACCGCGCCGTAGACGTCGCGCTCGCACGCGGTCGGCGTGCCCTCGTCCGCGAGCCGCGAGAGCGAGGAGCACGGACATACGCCGAGCGAGCCGGGGAACTCCGGCCAGCAGCGGATGGCCATCCCGGACAGCTCGCCGTCGTCGCGCCACGAGCGCATGGCCGTCGTCACCCCCGCCGAACGCGACACCTGGTCGGCGTCGACGGCGGCGAGCGAGGGCTGGGCGGCCGTCGCGGCGGCCCGCTCGGTCTCGCGCCGCTGCTCGTCGACGGCGCCCACCCGGCCGAACATGTCCTCGACGGAGATCTGCTGGACCTCGATGCCGAGGAGCGAGGAGAGGAGGTCGGCGTCGTACCGGCTGGGGGTGAACCCGGTCGGGGCGTCCCCGACGAGCCCGAGGGTGCGCCCGCGCAGCGTCCCCAGGGCGGAGGCGACCGCGTCGGGGTCCTCGGCCCGCGGGCCCGTCGTGGTGGGCAGGTCGGGGACGGCGGGCAACCGCCCAGCCAGCGCCTCCCTGATCACGTCGCGGACCCCGGGCTCGCCCGGGTCGCCGTACACGAGGCGCGGGGTGCGGCCCGCGTGGACGACGAGCGCGTGCCCGAAGAGGTTGGCGCCGCACAGGCTGTTGAGCCACAGCCGGTCGCCGACCGGGCCCGGCTCACGGAAGGACCACAGGAGGACGGGCGCCTCCAGGTCCGAGTACAGGCGCAGCGCCGGCGAGGCGTCCGAGAACGACGCGCACACGTTGACGACGAGGTCCGCGCCCTCGAGCGGCACCTCGGCGGCCGCGTCGAGGTCCTCGGGGGTCATGACGAGGTTCGTCGGGCCGACGACCTCGGCCCCGAGCTCCTCGAGCAGGGCCCGGGCCTGGGCGGCCCGTTCGGCGGCCACGTCGACCGCGAAGGTCGGCCGGGCCGTCGGGATGACGACGACGCGAGGACGGCCGGTGGTCGCGGCGGTCACCGGGCCACCCCGGCGTCGACGATCTCGCCGAGCCGCTGCAGCCGCGGTACGGAGACCTCGCGCAGGTCGCGGGCGACGTCGTCGCTGCCGACGACCGAGGCCCAGACGGCGCGGCCGGCGAGGAAGCCGGAGGCACCCTCGGCGCAGGCGAGCTCGACGGCGCGGGGGAAGAGGTCGGCGGGGACGCCCGAGGACAGGACGACCCACGGGGACTCGACGGCGGCGGTGATGGCCGCGCAGCCTCGTCGGATCGCGGCCTCGTCACCCTGGCCCTTCGACGGCACCTCGGCCTTGTAGAGGTCGGCCCCGAGGCCGCCGAGCTCCTGGGCGGCCTCGACGACGCAGGCGTCCCAGTCCCAGGCGCGGCCGTCCCGCGGCGCCTTGGCCACCGGCTCGATGATGCTGACGAGCCCGGCCGAACGGCAGCGCTCGACGAACCGACGGACCATCCCGACGCGCAGAGCGCCGTCCTGGTCGGGGCGGTGGATGACGAGGAGCTTCATCGCGACGGCACCCTGGTCGCGGACGGCTGCGGGGTCGACCGCCTCGTCGATCTCGACGTCGGTGACGTGCTCGCCGTTGCCGGCGACGAAGTGGTCGGCGGCGGCGATGAGGCCGCAGGAGGGGTCGACCGCCCCCTCCTCGACGACGGCGTCGAAGGCGAACTGCTTGTCGACGAGGACGGCACTGGCGTACGGGGTGAGGACGCGGGCGGCCTCGACCTTGAACCGACGCAGCTGCTCGTCCGTGACGGGCTCGCTCTGGTGCTCGGCGAACATCGAACGCATCGCCTCGCGCTGGTCGACGGCGAGCATCGCGAAGCCGCCGCTCGGACGGGCGAGCCGGTCCAGGCCGATGGCGTTCGGGGTGGGGATCCTGCTGGTCACTGAAGGTCTCCTGGGGACGAAGGGGGGTCAGGCGTGGGCGGGGTCGTGATCGGGCAGGAGGGCGAGGACCCTCTCGTGGTCCGGGACCGCGGAACGCCCGTCCAGCCCCGTGCAGGCGAGCGCAGCGACGACGTTGGCGTAGGCGAGCGCGGCCGGGAGGTCGTCGGACCGCACGTGCGCCGCGAGCAGGGCGCCGTGGAAGACGTCACCGGCGCCGAGGGTGCTCAGGACGTCGACCGCGACGCCCGGTGCGTGGTGGGTCGGGCGCGAGGGGTCAGCGCCGTAGGAACCGCGCCCGCCGTCGGTGGCGACGACCCGGCGGGCCCCGTCGGCGTGGGCCGCCCGGAGGAGGTCCTCGACGGCGCGCTCGCCGTGGACCCGGCGCAGGGCCACGACGGTCGGGACGAACAGGTCGACGCCGTCGGGGGCGAAGCCGGGGATCGGGTTCCCGGCGTCGACGGAGAGGCGCGGCCGGGTCGCGAGCGCGGGGTCGACGAGGGCGCGGACGGCCGGCCAGCCCAGGTGGTCGGCGTGGACCCATTCCGCGCCGCGGACGAGGTCGACCCCCCGCGTCGTGTCGACCGGCGGACCGGGGCGGGCGCTGATGGCGCGGGTGCCCCGCGAGCGGTCGACGACGATGACACTGGCCGCCGAGCGTCGTCCCGTGGCCACGGTGACCCCGGAGACGTCGACGCCCTCGTCCCGCAGGTCGGCCAGGATGCGCTCGCCGTCGGCGTCGTCCCCCACCGTCCCGACGAACGCGGCCGGGACGCCGAGCCGGGCAGCGGTGACCGCCGCCGTCGCGGCCGGACCTCCGCCGGCGGACGTCAGCTCCTCGGCGAGGACGCGGTCGTCGGCGCCGGGGTAGCCGGGCACGAGAGCGATCGAGTCCATCGTCGCCGCACCGACGAAGACGACCGGGTGGCGTCCGGTCGGAGTGACGGCGGTGTCGCTCATGGCATCTCCTTCGAGGCCCGACGCGTCCGTGAGGACGACTGATGTAGCGACACTAACAGTGAATGTTGGAAAGTCAACATCTTTCGTCGACTACTCTGCAGACATGGCGGATGAGGATGTGCGGTCCGACGACCCGACCGCGATGCGGTACACGAGCGCCCCGCACCGGCGGGCGTGGATCGTCGACCGGCTCCGTGAGACCGGGTTCATCTCCGTCGCCAGCCTGACGAGCGACCTCGGCGTCTCCGACATGACGGTGCGTCGCGACCTGCGGAAGCTGGAGGACCGGGGCGAGGTCCGAGTCGTCCACGGCGGGGTCAGCCTGCGGCACGGACCCTTGCACGACCCCGCGTTCGCCGGGCGCTCCGGCCTCCAGGCCGACGCCAAGGACGCCATCGCCCGCGAGGCGAGCCGGCTCGTCTCGCACACCGACATCCTCGCCGTCGACGCCGGGACGACGGCCTACGCCGTGGCCCGGGCCCTGCCGTCGGACTTCGCCGGGACGGTCGTCACCCACTCGGTGCCCGTCATCCAGCTGCTCCTGCGCCGCGACCGGGTCCGGGTCGTCGGCCTGGGGGGTGAGCTGCTCCACGAGAGCCAGGCGTTCGCCGGGCAGATGGCCGTCGACGCCATCCGCAGCCTGCGGGTCGGCACGCTCTTCCTCGGTGCGGCGGCAGTCGACGAGCGCGGGGTGTACGTCGCGACCGACAACGAGCGTCCGACGAAGCTCGCGCTCATCGACATCGCCGACCGGGTCGTGCTCCTCGCCGACCGGACGAAGTTCACCGCGGCCGCCCCGGTCCTGCTGTGCCCGTTGGACCGGATCGACCTCCTCGTCACCGACGAGCCGCTCCCCGCGGACGCCCGCGACCCCCTCCGGGACGCGTCGATCCCCGTGCTCCACGCCCTGAGCGACACCGCGCGGACGGGTCGGGCCTGACGCAACGGACCCCCGGTCGTCGTGACGACCGGGGGTCCAGGCACTCGGTGGCAGGTGAAGGATTCGAACCTTCGAAGCTTTCGCGACGGATTTACAGTCCGCTCCCATTGGCCGCTCGGGCAACCTGCCGCGTGCGCATGGAAGGATAGCAAGCCGCATCCGCGCCGCCGAATCGAGATCCTGGAGGAACGGGCATGGCCGACAGCAGCTTCGACATCGTGAGCCAGTACGACAAGCAGGAGGTCGCCAACGCGGTCAACACCGCCGCCAAGGAGATCGGGAACCGCTACGACTTCAAGGGCGTCGGCGCGAGGGTCGAGCTCGCCGGCGAGGTCATCCGGATGGAGGCGAACACCGAGGAGCGCTGCAACGCCGTCCTCGACGTCGTCCAGACCTGGCTGGTCAAGCGGAAGGTCTCGCTCAAGCACCTCGACGTCCCCGAGGCGGGCCCGCGCCTGTCCGGCAAGGAGTACAAGCTCGACGTCCCGCTCAAGGAGGGCATCTCCTCCGAGAACGCGAAGAAGATCACGAAGGTCATCCGGGACGAGGGGCCGAGGTCGGTCAAGACCCAGATCCAGGGCGACGAGGTCCGGGTGACGAGCAAGTCACGCGACGACCTCCAGGTCGTGCAGCGGCTGCTCAAGGAGCAGGACCTCGACATTGCCCTGTCGTACACGAACTACCGCTGACCCGGGGGCGAGAGCCGCTCGCCGCTCGGATGACACGACCCGTGAAGCCCGGGTCCCATCTGTCATCACGCACGAAGCCCGGGCTTCACCGCTCGCCCCACGGGTCCCCGGACCGCGCAGCCGACGCCCACCGCTCGTCCGGGCCCGCGGCAGGAGCCCGGCGTCCAACCCACGGTCCTCACGCAGGAGCCGGGCGTCGAAGCCACGGCCGGGGGCAGGAGCCGGCGTCGAACCCGCCATGCCGGGGCAGGGACCGGCGTCGAACCCGCCATGCCGGGGCAGGAGCCGGCGTCGAACCCACCCTCCGATCCCCCGAGTGCCGGAAGGCTGACGTAGCGTGAGGTGATGAGCGACCTCACGGTCCCCGCGGCCACCACCCCGCGCACCTCCCCACCGTCCATCGCGACCGCCGGCGAGCTGCGCGCCTCGGGCCACACGGCCCGCGGCGTGCACACCGAGATCCGCGAGAACCTCCTCACCGCGCTGCGCGAGGGGCGCGACCCCTGGCCCGGCCTGCACGGCTTCGGCCGCACCGTCGTCCCCCAGCTCGAACGCGCCCTCATCGCGGGCCACGACGTCGTGCTCCTCGGCGAGCGCGGCCAGGGCAAGACCCGCCTGCTGCGCAGCCTCGTCGGCCTCCTCGACGAGTGGACGCCGGTCATCGACGGCTCCGACCTCGGCGAGCACCCGTTCGAGCCGATCACCACCGAGTCCCGGCGGCGGGCCGACGAGCTCGGCGACGCCCTGCCCGTGGCCTGGCGGCACCGCGACGAGCGCTACGCCGAGAAGCTCGCCACCCCCGACACCTCCGTTGCCGACCTCATCGGCGACGTCGACCCGATGCGGGTGGCCGAGGGCCGCCGGCTGGGCGACCCCGAGACCATCCACTTCGGGCTCGTGCCGCGCAGCCACCGCGGCATCGTCGCGATCAACGAGCTGCCCGACCTCGCCGAGCGCATCCAGGTGGCGATGCTCAACGTCATGGAGGAGCGCGACGTCCAGATCCGCGGGTACGTCCTGCGGCTGCCGCTCGACGTCCTCGTGGTCGCCTCCGCCAACCCCGAGGACTACACGAACCGCGGCCGGATCATCACCCCGCTCAAGGACCGCTTCGGCGCCGAGATCCGCACCCACTACCCGCACGAGCTCGACGCCGAGGTCGCGGTCATCCGCCAGGAGGCCGACCTCGTCGCCACGGTGCCCGACGCGCTCGTCGAGATCGTCGCGCGCTTCACCCGCGGCCTGCGCGGGTCGAGCTCGGTCGACCAGCGCTCCGGGGTCTCGGCCCGTTTCGCCATCGCCGCCGCCGAGACCGTGGCCGCCGCGGCCCTGCACCGCGCGACGACGCAGGGCGAGGAGCACGCCGTGGCGCGGGTCGTCGACCTCGAGGCGGCCCTGGACGTCCTGCGTGGCAAGGTCGAGCTCGAGACCGGCGAGGAGGGGCGCGAGCGCGAGATCCTCGGCCACCTGCTGCGCACCGCCACGGCCGAGACGGCACGCGCCCGCCTCGGCGGCGTCGATCTCGCGCTGCTCGTCGAGGCCATCGAGGACGGCGCGCTCGTCACGACCGGTGAGCAGGTGAGCGCCCGCGTGTTCCTGGACGCCCTGCCCGTGCTCGGCGAGTCCGACCTCTACGACGCCGTCGCCGAGCGCTTCGGCGCGACGAACGAGGGTGAGCGCGCCAGTGCCGTCGAGCTCGCGCTCGAAGGGCTCTACCTCGCGCGGCGGATCAGCAAGGACAGCGGCGACGGCGAGACGGTGTACGGGTGAGCCCGGCCTCTCGTCCCTCGCGCCGGTCCTCGTACGCGCGCTACGACGGCGGGCCCGACCCGCTCGCGCCCCCGGTCGACCTGCGCGAGGCGCTCGACGCCATCGGCGAGGACGTCATGGCCGGGTACTCCCCCGAACGCGCGATGCGCGAGCTGCTGCGGCAGGGCACCCGCGACCGCAGCGGGCTCGACGACCTCGCCCGGCGGGTGGCCGAGAAGCGCCGCGAGATGCTCCAGAGGCACGGCCTCGACGGCACGATGGAGCAGGTACGCAAGCTGCTCGACGAGGCCGTCCTCGCCGAGCGCAAGCAGCTGGCCCGCGACCTCGACGACGACGCCCGCTTCGCCGAGATGCGCATCGAGGGCCTGCCGCCCACTCCGGCCGCGGCCGTCACCGAGCTGTCCGACTACCCGTGGCGCTCCTCGGAGGGCCGCTCGACGTACGAGCAGATCAAGGACCTCCTCGGCCGCGAGCTCCTCGACCAGCGCTTCGCCGGGATGAAGCAGGCCCTCGAGGGCGCCACCGACGAGGACCGGGCAGCCGTCGAGGAGATGATGCGTGACCTCGGCGACCTCCTCGAGGCCCACGCCCGCGGCGAGGACACCGAGCAGCAGTTCCGCGACTTCATGGACAAGCACGGCGACTTCTTCCCGGAGCAGCCGGAGACCGTCGAGGAGCTCGTCGACGCCCTCGCGCAGCGCTCCGCGGCGGCCCAACGGATGCTCAACTCGATGTCGCCCGAGCAGCGCGAGGAGCTCATGCAGCTCTCCCAGCAGGCGTTCGGCTCGCCCGCGCTGATGGAGCAGCTCTCGCGGATCGACGGCCTCCTCCAGGGGCTGCGCCCCGGCGAGGACTGGGGCGGCTCGGAGCGGTTCGAGGGCGAGCAGGGACTCGGCCTCGGCGACGGCACCGGCGTACTCCAGGACCTCGCCGAGCTCGACGCCCTCGCCGAGCAGCTCGCCCAGTCCCACCCGGGCGCGCGGATGGACGACGTCGACCTCGACGCCCTGGCCCGACAGCTCGGCGACGACGCCGTCGTCGACGCCCGGTCCCTCGCCGACCTCGAGAAGGCCTTGCGGGACAGCGGGATGCTCACCCGCTCCGCCGACGGCTCACTGCGGCTCTCCCCCAAGGCGATGCGCGAGCTCGGCAGGTCGCTGCTGCGCGACGTCGCCGGCCGGCTGAGCAGCCGCGGCGGTCAGCGCGACGTCCGGCAGGCGGGTGCGGCGGGCGAGCAGTCCGGCGCCACCCGGGCGTGGCAGTTCGGCGACACCGAGCCGTGGGACACGACCCGGACGATGACCAACGCCATCACCCGGGTGGCGTCCGAGGGGCGCCCGACGACGGGCGGCGTCCGGCTCGACATCCGCGACGTCGAGGTCACCGAGACCGAGGCCCGCACCCGGGCGGCCGTGGCGCTGCTCGTCGACACCTCGTTCTCGATGGCGATGGACGGCCGCTGGGTGCCGATGAAGCGCACCGCGCTCGCGCTGCACCAGCTCATCTCCACCCGGTTCCGCGGCGACCACCTGCAGCTCGTCTCGTTCGCCCGGTACGCGCAGACGATGGACATCGAGACCCTGACCGCGCTCGACGCCGAATGGGACAAGGGGACGAACCTGCACCACGCGCTGCTGCTCGCGAACCGGCACTTCCGGGCGCACCCGAACGAGCAGCCCGTGCTGCTCGTCGTCACCGACGGCGAGCCCACGTCGCACCTCGAGCCGGGCGGGT
Source organism: Phycicoccus sp. CSK15P-2 (assembly GCF_016888005.1). GTDB lineage: Bacteria > Actinomycetota > Actinomycetes > Actinomycetales > Dermatophilaceae > Phycicoccus. The sequence goes on from NZ_JAFDVE010000019.1 coordinate 85,514, forward strand.
CGGTGTTCTTCGACTACCCCCCGCACCCGCGCACCCTGGCGCTCGCGGTCCGCGAGCTCGACACCGCGGCCCGGCTCGGCGCGCAGACGACGTTCTTCCGGCTCGGCGAGGACCCCGGCCTGGCCAGGTTCGTCGACTCGATGGCCCGCCGTGCGGGCGGGAGGGTCGTCGCACCGGAGCTCGGCGACCTCGGTGCGGCCGTGGTCGGGTCCTACCTCGGGGGCCGCACCGGTGGGCAGGCGGCGTTCGGCTCCTACCGCGACCTGTTCGGCGGCCGCGGCTTCTGGGCCGGCTGACCGTATCCCGCGACGGGCTCAGGACCTCGACCCGATGAAGAAGGCCGTCGCCCGGTTGGTCCACAGCATCTCCACGACGGCGAGCGCGAGGACGATGTCGATCAAGGACTCGGCCGCGGCCTGCAGGCCGATCGTGAGGAGGCCGTAGACGGCCGCGGCGAGCCGCAGGGTCATGCTCGCCGTGACGAGCACCCGGGCCACCCGCGAGCCACGGGCGAGGGCCACCCCGACGGCGACGGTCACGAGACCGAGGGACACGAAGACCGCCGCGATCGCGCTGATCGTGTCGTGCGCCATCCCCGTGGGCTCCCGGAACTCCGCGTCGTCCGCCAGGAACCACAGCGCCCCTCCGACGAAGACGTCGAAGAGGCCGGCCAGATAGGTGAGCACGAGGACGACGGTGACCGTGACCGGGCGTTCCGGCGTGTGCGACGACGACATGGCTGCTCCCTCACTCAGGACCGGACGAGGTGTGGGTCGGACGCGGCCGGGTGCCGCAGGTGCCACTGCGCGGTGAGCACGCCGAGCACGAGCATCGTCGCGGCCGCGACCCAGCCGAACTCGCCGAGGACGGTCTGCGGCCCGGTGAACAGCTGTGCGTCACCCCGGAACGGCGGGCAACCGGATGTCGCGCACTCCGGGACTGCCGAGCCGAGCGAGGCCGCGAAGCCCGTGGCGACCGTCCCGTTCCAGGCGCCGTGCGCGAGGACGCCGGCCCAGACCCCGTGGCTGCGTTCGGTGAGCACCCCGACGAAGAGGACGAACCCGCTGGTCGCGACGGTGAACGCCGGGAGCCCGCCGACGAAGCCGTAGCCCCACCAGAGCACGGCCGGCAGGTGGTAGACCCACCACACCGGGACGATGACCGCGGCCGAGAGCCAGAAGCCCCGGTGGCGCCGGAGCAGCGGCCAGAGGAACCCCCGCCACCCGACCTCCTCGCCCACGGCCGTCAGCGACCCGGAGAGCGCGAGGACCGGGGTGAGGACGAGGAGCGAGCCGAGCACGCCCGGACGGACCTCGACCCCCGAGACCGCGGCGAGGACCCAGGTGACCGCGAGGACGACGGCCGGGGGCAGGAAGGCGAGCAGCAGGTGCCGCGTCGGACGCCCCAGCCGGACCCGGCCACCGGCGAGGAGGACGGCCGCGAGCGCACCGACGGCCGGAGCGAACATCACCGGGACCGCGATCCGACCGAGGTCGCCCGGCCCCGGACGCAGGACGAGGACGGCTCCCCCGTAGAACGCCACGAGGGCCAGGACGAAGACGACGACCCGGCGGCGGTCCCGGACCGGGTTCTCCCGCGCGGTCGCGGCCTGCGACGGCGACGTCGCCACGGTGCACCTCCGTTCGGCCCGGGACGCGTCGCCCGCTCGCCGGCGTCCCTGCCGCCTACTGTCCGCCTGTCGCGTGCGCCTCGCCACCCCGCCGGCACGCCATCCCGGTCAAGGCTGCGTGCTCGCCGAGTGACGGGCCCCGAGGTGAGCCGACATGACCGCACCCCAGGACGCGGCGGCCCTGCTCGCGCACCGTCGTCGGCGTGCGGAGGGCGCGATCGCTGGCTAGCGTCGGACCACACCCGGCCGGCCGGCCCCGTCCCGAGGAGCAGCCCATGTCCCGTCGCCACGTCGTGCTCGCGCTCCTCGCCGCAGCCCTCCTCGGCCTCGGCTCCGTCGGCCCGGCGTCGGCCGCCCCGACCGGCTGCACGACGACGACCGAGTGGGTCCACGAGGGCAGCTCGCACTACTACGGCCGCGGCAAGGTCACGTGCACCACCGGCCGGTACACGGTCAAGCTCCAGTGCCGCAACCAGCAGACCGGGGTCGGCTACGTCCGCTACGGGGGGTCCGCCGTCGACGCGCCGTCGACCGCGACCGCCACATGTCTCAGCGGCAACGTCGCCGAGCAGGTGCAGGCCGCCGAGGACCCGCGCCCGACGACGGTGGCCGGCTGTGTCACGTGGATGGAGTGGGTCCACTCGGGCAGCACCCACTACTACGGTCGCGGCCGGGCGCAGTGCGACGGCGGCACCTACCGGGCGCAGATCCAGTGCCACGACCTGCAGAGCGGGCGGACCTACCTCGCGTACGGCACGACCGTCACCGCGCCGGCCACCTCGACCGGTCTGTGCCGCAGCGGCAACGTCGCGGGGACCGTGACCGCGGCCCCACGCTGACCTGCGCCGACCCGTGACGCCCCCCGCCACGATGCGGGCCGTCGCGCTCACCCGGCACGGGGGCCCGGAGGTGCTCGAGGCTCGCCGGGCCCCGCTGGAGGAGGCGGCTCGCGCCCCGGAGGAGCTGGAGACCCGCCGCCACGTCGGCGGGCTCGTCCTCGTCCCCTGACGCGCCCGCCCGCCGCGCGGCTCAGCGGGGGTCGTAGCGGCGGCGGCCGGCGAGGGCCTCGCGCAGCGCGTGGTCGGCATCGACGAGCGAGCGCCGCACCCCGGGCGTGAGGTCGTCCCGCGCGAGGAGCGCGGTGGAGGCGTCCAGCGAGGCCTCCTCGACGAGCGAGCCGGGGTGCAGCAGGGTCGCGACCCGTTCGACGGCGTCCTCCCCCATCCGCTCCGAGAGGTGGACGAGCAGGTCCCCGACCCGGTCGACGTAGGGGCGCACGAGCTCCGGGTCCGGGGCCACCCAGAAGGCCGCGGCCAGCGACAGGGCCCCGTAGTTCGACAGGGCCGGGTCGTCGCGCAGCATCTCCCAGGCCCAGCGCTTCGCCTCCGGCGTCGGACGCACGGCCCGCACCCCGAGCGCGGCGAGCCGGCCCGCGAGCGAGCGGTCTGCGGCCTCCGCGGCGTCGACCTCGGCATCGGTCAGGGCGCCCAGGGTCGCGAGCCGGCGCAGGACGAGCCAGCGGAAGTCGTCGTCGTCGGCCAGGGCCGCGGGCAGGCCCTCTCCCACCGCCCAGCGCCGCAGCCGGTCCTCGTCCGTCCCGAAGCGCACCCAGGACCGGGCCGCCACGAGCGCGAGGGCGTCCCCGGCCCGCCCGTCGACGGCACGCGACCGCTCGCCGAGCGCGTCCGCCGCGGCAGCGAGCCGGCGGCGGGCGTCCGCACGCTCCGGTGGCGGGAGGAAGCGGCCGACCACGGTCTCGTCCGCGACGAGGAGGACCCTGGACAGCACCGCGGCGTCGTCCTCGAGCGGCCACGCCCCGGCCACGGTGTCGACGACGAGGCGCGGGTCGACCTCGGCACGGGCCATCTGCCCGAGCAGGGCCGTCCAGACGACCTGGCGGGCGACCGGGTCCGGGACCTGCGCCAGCCGGTCGGGCAGCAGGGCGAGCGTCGTGTCGTCGAGGACGACCTCGGCCCAGGTCAGGTCGGCCGCGTTCGGGACGACGAGCGCCGTCGGCGCGACGCCGGCGAGACCCTCGACGGTCACCGGGTCGCCCGCGAGCGTGACGTCGGCCCGGAACACCTCGGCGGCGCCGTCGAAGGCCGCGACATCGAGGGCGTGCGGCCGGTCCGCGGGGTGGGCCGCGGGCACGGTCCGGGTGACGACTCCGGTGCCGCGGTCGACGGCCACCCGGTCGGCCCCCGCCGTCCGCAGCCACGCCTGCGCCCAGGCGTCGAGCGGGCGCCCGGCCGCGGTCTCCATCGCCGCGAGGAACTGTCCGAGCTCACCGTTGCCGAAGGCGTGCTCGCGCAGGTAGGCCCCGACCCCGGCGACGAAGGCGTCGTCCCCGATGTGCGCGATGAGCTGGCGCAGCACCGACGCGCCCTTGGCGTACGAGATGCCGTCGAAGTTCTGCAGCGCCGAGAGGGCGTCCGGTGCCGGGGAGCCCGCCACCGGGTGCGTGCTCGGCGAGCGCTCGGCCGCGTAGCCCCACAGCTTGCGGACGATCCCGAACTCGACGAAGGCCTCGGGCGCACCGAGGGCGTCGGTCACCGCCCGGTACGCCATGTACTCCGCGAAGGACTCGTTGAGCCACAGGTCGTCCCACCAGCGCATCGTCACGAGGTCGCCGAACCACATGTGCGCCATCTCGTGCGCGACCGTGCTGTCGAGGGTGAGCTGCTGGTCGGGGGTGACGGCGCCCCGGAAGACGTAGGTGTCCCGGAACGTCACGCACCCGGGGTTCTCCATCGCGCCGGCGTTGAACTCCGGGACGAAGACCTGGTGGTACTCGCCGAAGGGGTACCGGAGGTCGAACAGCCGGTGGTAGTGGTCGAGGCAGGTGCGGGTGGTGTCCAGCAGGTGGTCGGCGCGGGCCCGCAGGTGCGGCTCCAGCGAGCGGCGGGCGTGGACACCGAGGGGGATGCCGTCGTGCTCGGCGGTGACCGACGCCCACGGGCCGGCGCACACGGTGACGAAGTAGGTGGCGAGCGGCCGCGTCGTCGCGAGCTCCCAGCGACCCGGCGCCACCCGCCTGGCACCCCCGTTGCCGAGCACGCTCCAGTGCTCGGGGGCCCGGACACGGACGGTGTAGGGCGCCTTGAGGTCCGGCTGGTCGAGGCATGCGAGGACGGTCGGTGCGGCGTCGAGGAACAGGTGCCCGTAGACGTAGTCCTCGTCGTCCGCGGGGTCGGTGGAGCGGTGCAGCCCCTGGCCGTCGTGGCTGTAGCGCATGGTCGCCTCGACCTCGAGGACGTTCTCCGCGGCCAGGTCGGTCAGCGGCAGGCGGCCGCCGTCGAGCGCGGCCGGGTCGAGCTCGCGACCGTTGAGCACGGCCCGGTGGAGGGTGACCGGCCGGACGTCGGCGAAGGTGCTCGCCCCCGGCTCCCGGGAGGTGAAGCGCAGGACGGTCCGCGACCCGAAGGTCTCGGCCCCGCGGTCGAGGTCGAGCTCGAGGTCGACCGCCTCGACGGTGACGAGGGCGGCGCGGGCGGTGGCCTCCGCGCGGGTGAGGGAGCGCATCGGGCCATTGCACCAGACCCGCGGTGGGGCCGTGCGCACGAGGCGCTCTGTGCGCTCCGCACCCGTGGCTCGCGGGCTGCCGTCGCTAGGGTTTCGGGCATGCGTGCGGCCGTGCTCCAGTCCATCGGCGCGACAGCCCCCTTCGTCGCGTCCACGCCCCTCGTCGTCGAGGACCTCGAGCTCGACGAGCCGGGCCCGGGCGAGGTCCTCGTCCGGGTGGAGGCCGCGGGGCTGTGCCACTCCGACCTCTCGGTCGTCGACGGCACCCGCCCCCGCCCCGTCCCGATGGCCCTCGGCCACGAGGGCGCCGGCGTCGTCGAGGCGCTCGGCGCCGGCGTCGACGACCTCGCCGTGGGCGACCGCGTCGTCACCGTCTTCGTACCCAGCTGCGGCGCCTGTCCGCCGTGCGCCGAGGGTCGTCCCGCCCTGTGCGAGCCGGGCGCCGCGGCCAACACGGCGGGCACGCTCACGGGTGGGAACGTCCGGCTGCGGCGCCCCGACGGGACCCCGGTCCACCACCACCTCGGGGTCTCCTGCTTCGCGGAGCACGCCGTCGTGCACCGCCGCTCGCTCGTGCGGGTCGACCCCGAGCTCCCCCCGGAGCACGCCGCACTGTTCGGCTGCGCGGTGCTCACCGGGGTTGGCGCCGTCGTGACGACCGCGCAGGTCAGGGCCGGTGAGTCCGTCGCTGTCGTGGGTCTCGGCGGGGTGGGGCTGGCCGCGCTCCTCGGCGCGCTCGCCGCAGGCGCCCGCCGGGTCGTGGCGATCGACCTCGACCCCGCCAAGCGGGACCTCGCGCTCGAGCTCGGCGCGACGGACACCTACGACGCCGCGGACCCCGAGTGCGTGGCGCAGGTCCGCGCCGCGACCGGTGGCGGGGTCGAGCACGCCGTCGAGACGGCGGGCGCGGTCGCCGCTCTCGAGACCGCCTACGCGGTGACCCGCCGCGGCGGCACGACGACCACCGCGGGCCTCTCCCACCCCGACCGGACGATGGCCCTCCAGCACCTCTCGCTCGTCGCCGAGGAGCGCACGCTCAAGGGCAGCTACGTCGGGGGCGCGGTGCCGGTCCGGGACGTCCCCCGCTACGTCGAGCTCTTCCGGCGTGGCCGGCTCCCGGTCGACCGGCTGCTCGCCCCCAGCCGTCCGCTCGGCGAGGTCAACGCCGCCCTCGACGACCTCTCCCACGGCCGCGTCGTCCGCCAGGTGCTCGTGCCGTGAGCCTCGACGACGTCCCCCGGGAGCGCGGCTCGTACGTCCGGTTCACCGACTTCCGCACCCGCTGGGCCGACAACGACCAGTTCGGCCACCTCAACAACGCCCTCTACTACGGGCTCTTCGACAGCGCCGTGAACCTCGCCCTCACCGAGGAGACCGGGTTCGACCCGCTCGCCGACCCCGAGGTCTTCTACGTCGTGGAGAGCGGGTGCCGCTACCACGCCGCGCTCGCCTACCCCGGGGTCGTCGAGGTCGGCGTGCGCGTCACCCGGCTCGGCGGCAGCAGCGTCACCTACGACGTCGCGGTGTTCGGGCCGGACGAGCAGCTCGCGGCGGCGACCGGACGGTTCGTCCACGTGCACGTGGACCGCCGCACCGGGCGGCCCGCGCCGCTCGCCGGCGAGCGGCGTGCAGCCCTGGCGCGCGCGTACGGAGTCGAACCCTGACGCCCGCGGCGAGGCCGCCAGGTCACGATCCGGTCACGACTCTTGCGGAGATTTAGTTAGTAACCTTTACTAACCGCTCATGAACGCCCCGCGCCGCGTCCGCACCTCTGCGGCCGTCCTGCCCGCGGACGGACGGCGGCAGAACCTCTCGCTCGTGCTGCAGACCCTGCGCCGGCTCGGTCCGAGCAGCCGCGCGCAGCTGGCCCGCGAGGTCGGGGTCACGAAGGTGACGATGTCCGACCTCGTCGCGGAGCTCATCTCCGAGGGCCGGGTCCGGGACGCGGGCACCGCGGCCCAGCAGGGCCCCGGCAAGCCCGCCACGCTCGTCGACCTCGACCCGGCCGGGCTCCTCACCGTCGCCGTCGACCTCTCGGTGCCCGCCCGGCTGCAGGCCGCGGTCGTCGACATCACCGGCGAGATGCTCCACCTCGAGGTGCGCGAGGCCGCCGTGGACACCGAGAGCGGACGGGGGGTCGACCCCGGCGTCGTCGTCGAGCTCGTCCGGAGCGTCCTCGCCACCGCCCCCCACCCGGTCCTCGGGATCGGCATCGGCACGCCGGGCGTCGTCGACGCCCGGGGCTCGGTCCGCACGGCACCGAACCTCGGCTGGACCGACGTCGCCCTGCACGACCTCGTGAGCGACGCCACCGGCCTGCCGGTCCTCGTGACGAACGACTCCGACGCCGCGACGCAGGCCGAGCTCAGCTCCTCCCCCGGCAGCGAGGACCTCGTCCTCGTGCAGGTCGGACGCGGCGTCGGCTGCGGCATCGTCAGCGGCGGCCGCCGGGTCGTGGGCGCGCACCACGCCGCCGGTGAGATCGGGCACGTCACCGTGGGCACCGACGTCGGGGAGCCCTGCTCCTGCGGGCGGCGCGGCTGCCTCGAGACGTGGCTCTCCGTCCCCCGTCTGCGCGCCGCGCTCGACGCCGCCGACCCCGACGACGTCGTCACCGTCGGCGGCCGCCGCCTCGCCGTCGCCCTCGCACCGCTCGTCGCCGCGCTCGACCTCTCGGAGGTCGTGCTCGCCGGGCCGCCCGAGCTCCTCGAGCCCCTCGTGCCGGTCGTCGCCGACGGCCTGTCCGAGCGGCTCCTGCCCAGCCCGGACGGGCCCCTCGTCGTCCGTCTCGCCACCCACCCGGACGACATCGTCCTGCGTGGCGCGGCGGCACTGGTCCTCTGGGACCGGCTCGGGGTCGTCTGACCCCTCCCCAGGGGGCCACCCGGCCCCGCCACCACCCGAAAGGAACCATCGAGATGCTCCGGCGCCTACCCCTTGTCGCTCTCACCGGCGCGGCCCTCGTTCTCTCCGCCTGCTCGGGCGGGACCGACGCAGCCACGCCCGACCCCACCGACACCGCCGCCAACGCGGACAAGACCGTCACGATGTGGGTCGCCGGCGGCGACACCCCGGACGAGCTGCGCACCTACCTCACGGACACCTTCAAGGAGCGGACCGGCGCGACGCTGGCCATCGAGGAGCAGTCCTGGGGCGACCTCATCCCCAAGCTGACCACCGCCCTGCCCGACGCCGACAACACCCCTGACGTCGTCGAGGTCGGCAACACCCAGAGCCCGACGTTCACCAACGTCGGTGCGTTCATGGACCTCACCGACATGTACGACGAGCTCGGGGGCGACAAGCTCCTGCAGTCCTTCGTCGAGGCCGGCTCGGTCGACGACACGAAGTACGCGCTCCCCTACTACTTCGGCTCGCGCTACATGTTCGTCCGCAAGGACCTGTGGAAGGAGGCCGGCGTCGCGGAGCCCACCTCGCTCGACGAGTTCAACAGCGCCGTCGCCACGATCGCGCAGGACAACCCGCGGGACATCAAGAACTTCTCCGGCTTCTTCATCGGCGGCCAGGACTGGCGCAACGGCATCTCCTGGATCTTCGCCAACGGCGGTGACCTCGCCAAGAAGGAGAACGGCCAGTGGGTCTCGACCCTCGCCGACCCGAGCTCGGTGAAGGGCCTGGAGCAGCTGCAGAAGATCTACCAGGACGCGAGCCAGGCCCCGGCCGACGCCAAGGACCAGTCGCCGTGGCTGTACATCAACGACAGCGACACCATCACCGACGACAACGGTGAGGCCGCCGGCAAGACCTCCCTCGCCGCCGCGACGATCATGGCCCCGGGCTGGGCGCACTGGTCGATCGGCGAGCTCGCCGAGAAGGACGGCGAGCAGGTCCGCGAGTGGGACGACTCCACCTTCGGCGTCTTCCCGCTGCCCGGCACGGACGGCAACCCGGCCCCGGTCTTCGCCGGTGGCTCGAACATCGCGGTCTCGGCGCAGACGAAGAACCCCGAGCTCGCCAAGGAGCTCATGCGGATCATCTTCTCCGAGGAGTACCAGAAGATGCTCGGTGGCGCCGGCCTCGGCCCGGCCAACTCGGACTACGTCAGCTCGCTCGGTGACGACGAGTTCGCCCAGGCGCTCATCGACTCGGCGAGCAACTCGAAGCTGACCCCGGCCGCTCCGGGCTGGGCCGCGGTCGAGTCGGCGCTGGTCCTCGAGGAGTTCTTCGGCAAGATCCGCGACGCGAAGGACCTCACGGCCCTCGCGCAGGAGTACGACGCCAAGATCACCCCGATGCTCAACGCCCAGTGAGCCGCTCCCCGGTGCCGGTGACCGCTCCCGGCACCGGGGACGCCCCGGGCGTGGCCACCGCGCCCCCGGACCGACGCCCCGGTCAGCCCACCCGCCCCCGTACCGACCGAGGGAACCCCACCATGTCCTCGCGGAGCTCTCGCCGCCTCCCCTACCTCCTCACCCTGCCGACCCTCGTCCTGCTGCTCGCCGCCCTCGGCTACCCCGTCGCGTGGCAGCTCGTGACCAGCCTGCGCCGGTACGGGCTCATGCAGCAGTTCGGCGCACCGGCCCCCTGGGTCGGTGTCGACAACTACGTCGCCCTGGTCACCGACCCCTCGCTGTGGACCGTCGTCGTCCGCTCGGTCGTGTTCTGCGTCGTCACCGCGCTGGTCAGCGTCGTGGTCGGCGGGCTCATCGCCCTCCTCATGGACGCCGTGCCCCGCTGGGCCCGGCTCGTGCTCCAGGTCTGTCTGCTCGTCGCCTGGGCCATGCCGATCGTCGCCGCGATGACGGTCTGGGTGTGGCTCGTCGACTGGCGCCGCGGCGTGCTCAACTGGCTCCTCGTCGAGGTGGGTGTCGAGAGCGCCTACGGCCACAACTGGCTCGCCCAGCCGACCTCGTTCTTCGTCATCGCCTCGGCGATCGTCGTGTGGATGAGCGTGCCGTTCATCGCGCTCAGCGTCTACGCCGGGCTGACCCAGCTGAGCCCCGACGTCCTCGAGGCCGCCCAGCTCGACGGTGCCGGGTGGTTCCGGCGGCTGCGGCACATCGTGCTCCCCCTCGTCGCCCCGGTCATCTCGATCGTGCTGCTGCTGCAGCTCATCTGGGACCTGCGGGTGTTCACCCAGATCAAGATCCTCCAGGACGCCGGCTCCGTGGCGAGCGAGACCGACCTGCTCGGCACGTACGTCTACCGGCTCGGCACCGGCACCGGCGACTTCGGGACGGCGAGCGCGGTCAGCGTCCTCATGCTCGTCCTCACCATCGCCCTCAGCTGGTACTACGTCCGCTCCCTCATGGCCCAGGAGTCCTGATGCGCCGCCACCGCACCTCCCGGGTGCTCCTCTCCGTCCTCGCCCTCGTCGTCTCGCTCGTCTGGGCCTTCCCCGTCTACTGGATGCTCAACTCGGCGTTCCTGCCGAACGTCGTCCTGCAGAGCACGACCCCGACCTTCGTGCCGTTCGGCGGCTCGCTGCGCAACTTCTCCGCCGTGGTCGACGACCCCGCCTTCCTCAGGGCCCTCGGGGTGTCGCTCGTCGTGACGCTGACGACGGTCGTCGCCGCGATCGTCGTCGCCTTCTTCGGGGCGCTCGCGATCAGCCGGTTCCGGTTCCGCGGACGCTCCTCGTTCGTCCTCGCCCTGCTGCTCATCCAGATGCTCCCCGCCGAGGGCCTCTTCATCGCGCAGTACAAGATGATGTCCTCGCTCGGGCTGCTCAACCACGCCCTCGGGCTCGCCGTGCTGTACACCGCGGCCGTCGTCCCGTTCACGATCTGGATGCTGCGCGGGTTCGTCGCCGGGGTACCGGCCGAGCTCGAGGAGGCCGCGATGGTCGACGGCCTCTCCCGCACCCAGGCGTTCCTGCGGATCACCTTCCCCCTCCTCGCGCCGGGGCTCGTCGCGTCCGGTGTCTACGCCTTCCTCCAGGCGTGGAACGAGTTCACCGTCGCCCTCGTCGTCATGACCGCCGAGGACTCGCGCACCCTGCCGCTCTGGCTGCGCGGGTTCGTCCAGGCCAGCGCGACCCGGGAGACCGACTGGGGCCAGGTCATGGCGGCCTCGACGCTCGTCGCGGTGCCGGTCATCGTCTTCTTCCTCGTCGTGCAGGGCCGGATGAGCAGCGGCCTCGTCGGAGGGGCGGTCAAGGGATGAGCCTCGCCGAGGACGTCACCGCGACGCTCCAGCCGGGGTTCGCGGGGACGCAGGTCCCCGACTGGCTCGTCGCCGCCCGCGACGACGGCCTGCGGTCGGTGTGTCTCTACGGCCACAACGTCGGCCCCCACGGCGGCGTCGAGGAGGTATGCGCCTCCCTGCGCGAGACGCTGCCCGGCGTGCTCGTCGCAGCGGACGAGGAGGGCGGCGACGTCACCCGCGTCCACTACCCCCAGGGGTCGACCGCCGTGGGCAACGCCGTCCTGGGCCGCATCGACGACCCCGCCGTCACCCGTGCCGCGGCGGCCGCGATCGGCGCCGAGCTCGCCGCGCTCGGCATCGGCCTGGACCTCGCACCGGTCCTCGACGTCAACTCCTCGCCGCAGAACCCGGTCATCGGGGTGCGCAGCCTCGGCGCCGACCCCGCGCTCGTCGCCCGGCACGGGGCCGCCTGGGTCGAGGGGCTCCAGGGCACGGGCGTCGCCGCGTGCGCCAAGCACTTCCCGGGGCATGGGGACACCGTCGCCGACTCCCACCACGACCTGCCGTCGGTCACGGCTCCCGCCGAGGTGCTGCGCGAGCGCGAGCTCGCCCCGTTCCGGGCGGCCGTGGACGCCGGGGTCGCGGCGGTGATGACGTCGCACATCGTGCTCACCGCCCTCGACCCAGACCGGCCGGCGACGTTCTCGCCCACCGTCCTCGGGCTGCTCCGCGAGGACCTCGGCTTCTCCGGCGTCGTCGTGAGCGACGCCCTCGACATGGCGGGGGCGAGCGCCGAGACCGGTATCCCCGAGGCCGCGGTCCGGGCCCTGGCCGCCGGGGTCGACCTCCTCTGCCTCGGCCCGGACACCGGCGGGGAGCTGCTCGAGCGGACCCGGTCCGCCGTCCTCGAGGCCGTGCGCTCCGGCCGGCTGCCGGGTGAGCGGGTCGAGGAGGCAGCCGCCCGGGTCCGCGCCCTCGCCCTCCGCTGGCGTCCCGAGCCCGCCCCGCATCCCGCCGGCACCGGACCGGCCGTGCCGGACGCCGCCGTCGCCGCCACCTTCGCGACCTCCCCGGCCGTCGCCGACTTCGTCGACGACCCGGCACCCCTCGCCGTCGTCCAGGTCGAGTCCCGTGCCAACCTGGCCGTCGGCACGGTGGCCTGGGGTCCGGCCGCCCTCGGCCGGACGGTCGCCGAGGCCGACGTCGCGCAGGGTGCCAAGGTCGCCGTCGTCGGCCGCGGCCTGGGTCCGGACCACCACGCGCACGGCACGGTGGCACGGCTCCGGGAGTCCGGCCACCGTGTGCTCGTCGTCGAGTCCGGCTGGCCCCGTGGCGGAGCCGACGTCGAGACCTGGGGCGGCAGCCCCGCCGTCGCCGAGGTGCTCCTCGGCATGCTCGGTGGGAAGGTGTCCGGATGAGGCTCGGCATCGACATCGGGGGGACGAAGACCGCCGCCCTCGTCCTGGGCGAGGACGGGGCCGTCCTGACCCATGCCTCCTCACCGTCCGGGAAGGGGCCCACCGAGACCCTCGCGACCGCCGTCGCCGTCGCCGACGAGGTCGCCTCCGCCGTGGGCGGCTGGGGCGCAGTGACGAGTGTCGGGGCGTGCATGCCCGGCCTCGTCGACCCCGGCTCCGGCGTCGTCCGGCACGCGGTCAACCTCGACGTCGCGACGCTCGACCTCGCCGGGGGGATCCAGGCGGCCACCGGCCGCCGGCCCAGTGTCGACAACGACGTCAAGGCCGCGGCGCTCGGCGCGCACCACGTCGTCCGGCCGGGCACCGGTGCGGCGACCACCGCCTACCTCAACGTCGGGACCGGCCTGGCCGCGGCGATCGTCCACGACGGCTCGGTCATCCGGGGTGCCGGTGGCGCGGCCGGGGAGATCGGCCACCTGCCGGTCGGGTCCGGCGAGCCGTGCTCGTGCGGGCAGACCGGCTGCCTCGAGACCGTGGCCTCCGGCCGGGCCCTGTCCCGGATGTGGTCGCGCCCCGCTGCCGAGCTCTTCCCGGCGGCCGAGCAGGGTGACGAGGCCGCGTGCCGGGTCGTCGCGACGCTCGCGCACGGCATCGCCCTCGCCGTCCAGGTCCTCGTCCTCGCGGGCGCCGAGCTCATCGTCGTCGGCGGGGGGCTGACCCGCGACGCGTCCGCGCTCGGCAGCGCCGTCCGGTCCGACATCGAGGAGCGCGCCGCGACGTCCCCGTTCCTCGCCCGGCTCGGGCTGGCGACGCGGTTCCGCCTGCTCGACCACGAGACGCCCGTCGCGGCCGTCGGTGCGGCGCTGCTGCCCCCGCCGGTCACGGCCGACCTCGCGACCGCGTAGAGGGGTTCGGATGGAGGTTCTCGTCAGCAGCACCCCCGACGAGGCGGCGTCGCGCGCGGCCGAGGTCGTCCTCGAGGGGCTGGCCGGCGCCGACGGCGACCCGGTGCTGGGGCTCGCCACCGGCTCCTCGCCGCTCGGGCTCTACCGCGAGCTCGGGCGGGCCGTGCAGGAGGGCCGAGCCGACTTCTCCCGGACGCACGGCGTCGCCCTCGACGAGTACGTGGGCCTGCCGCCCGGCCATCCGGAGGGCTACCGGCAGGTGCTGCTGCGCGAGGTGTGCGACGTCGTCGGCCTCGACCCGGAGCGGCTCGCCGTGCCGGACGGGACGGTGCCCGACCTCGCGGCGCTGCAGCGGGCCGCGGCCGCGTACGAGCAGCGGATCCGCGAGCTCGGTGGGGTGGACGTCCAGGTCCTCGGGATCGGCGCGAACGGCCACCTGGGCTTCAACGAGCCCGGTTCGGCGCTCACCTCACGGACCCGGGTCAAGCGGCTCTCGCAGCGGACCCGGCAGGACAACGCGCGGTTCTTCACCGGCCTCGACGACGTCCCCACGCACTGCCTCACCCAGGGGCTGGGGACGATCCTCGCCGCGCGGCGGCTCGTCCTCGTCGCGACGGGCGAGGCGAAGACGGAGGCCGTCGCGTCCGCGCTCGAGGGCGCGCTCACCGCGTCGGTCCCGGCGTCGGTCCTCCAGTGGCACCCGGACACCGTCGTGTGCCTCGACGAGGCGGCCGCGGCCGGGCTGCGCAACCGGGCGTACTACGACGACGCCGCGGCCGGGCTGCCCGAGCGCTGAAGGCCCGGGCAGCGGGCGCGTCAGGGCTCGATCCGGTGGCCGTAGGCCATCTGCTCGAGGCGGGCGATGCGCTCCGCCATCGGCGGGTGGGTGGACATCAGCCGCGAGACGTCCTGGGCGCGGAACGGGTTGGCGATCATCATGTGGCTCGCGTTGACGACCTTCTGGGTCGGGGCGAGCGGTGCCCTGGCCACGCCGAGCTCGAGCTTGCGCAGCGCGCTCGCGAGGGCGAGCGGGTCGCCGGTGAGCCGGGCGCCGTCCTCGTCGGCGTCGTACTCGCGGGTGCGGGAGATGGCCATCTGCACGACGAGCGCGGCGATCGGGGCGAGGAGCGCGAGGGCCAGGCCCGCGATGGGGTTGCGGTCCTCGTCGCTGCCGCCGCCGAACATCGCGCTGAACATGAAGAACTGGCCGATCGAGGAGATGACGCCCGCGATCGCCGCCGCGACCGAGCCGGTGAGGATGTCGCGGTTGTAGACGTGCATGAGCTCGTGGCCGAGCACGCCGCGCAGCTCACGCTCGTCGAGCAGCCCGAGGATGCCCTCGGTGCAGCAGACGGCGGCGTTCTCGGGGTTGCGCCCGGTGGCGAAGGCGTTCGGTGCCTGGGTGGGTGAGACGTACAGCCGCGGCATCGGCTTGTTCGCGCTCGTGGAGAGGTCGCGGACGATCCGGTACATCGCGGGCGCCTGCGCCTCGGTCACGGGGTAGGCGTGCATCGCCTTGATGGCGAGCTTGTCCGAGTTCCAGTAGCCGTAGAACGTCGTGCCCACGCCGATGAGCGCGAAGACGAGGATGAACACGCTGCTCCCGGTGCCCTGGGCGAGGAACCAGCCGATCGCGAGCAGGAGGGCCCACAGGCCGCCGAGGAGCGCGGCGGTCTTGAGGCCGTTGAAATGGTTGTGCATGCCCGGTCAACGCTCCCGATGCGCCCGGTAGTTCCGTGAGTCAGGAGGCGGACGCGAGGAGGACGTGCGGCAGGGCGCTGGTCACGACGAGGACGACCCCGCCGAGGACGAGCACGACCACCGAGGACCGGCGCCGCCCCGTCCCCGGCTCCTCGAGCGCCGTCGGGGTGGTGCCGGCGCCGAGCAGCACCGCCACCCACCGCAGGTAGACCGCGATGCCGAGCACGACGGCGAGGACCCCGGCGAGCGCGACCGGCCAGACACCCGCGGTCACCGGCGCCGAGAGGGCGAGGATCTTGGTCACGAGGCCGATCACCCCCGGCGGCAGCCCGGCGAGGACGAGCAGCGCGATCAGCAGCGCCCCGCCGGCCAGGGGTTCGCGGCGCAGGAGCCCGCGGGTCGCCTCGAGCGTGCGGGCGCCGGTGCGGGACAGGACGGCGAACGCGACGGCGGACGCCGCGGCGTAGGCGAGCACGTAGGCCGCGGCCGCCCGGGCACCGGCGTCCGAGAGCGCCGTGAGGGGGACGAGCACCCATCCGGCCTGGGCGATCGTCGACCACGCGAGGAGCCGGACGGGGTCGTCCTGGCGGAGTGCGACGACGGTCCCGAGGAGCAGCGAGGCCACGGCGGGCAGCCCGAGGACGAGGACGACCGGGGTGGTGGCGCCGCCGAGGTCGACGAGCGCCCCCGCGACGACGAGGAGCGCGGCGACGGCGGACAGCTTCGAGGCCGTCGCGAGGAAGAGCGCCGTGCCGAGGTCGGTCGTCGCGTAAGCCTGGGGGGTCCACGCGTGGAAGGGCACGAGGGAGAGCTTGAAGCCGAGCCCGGCGACGAGCACGGTGACCGCGAGGAGGAGGACGGCCCGCTGTTCGGGCACGGCCCACGCGGCCGCCGCGCTCGGCCTGGAGAACGCGGCGTCCCCGGTGGCGGTGAGCCACAGCGCGGCGCCGAGGACGAGGAGCGCGAAGGACGCCAGGGACGTGACGAGCAGGCTGAGCGCCCCGTGGACGGCCGGCCGGCTGCCCCGCAGGGCGACGAGGGCGACCGCGGGCACGGTGGCCAGCTCGAGGGCGACGAGCCAGGTGCCGAGGTCACGGGCGGCCGCCACCGCCACGCCACCCGTCGTCGCGGCGAGCAGCAGCGTCGCCGTCACCGCACCGTCCCGGGGCCGCGGCCGGCCGTCGTGCAGCAGGGCCAGGCCGGCGGCCGCCGCGAGCAGCACCGCCGCCTGCAGGGTGCTCGTGCGCGGGCCGGCGGTCCAGAGGCAGGCGCCGTCCGGCGCGGGGAGGCAGAGCGTGCGCAGCGGCGCGTCGGCCCCGGCGACGGTGCCGCGGAGCGCGAGCCCGGCTCCCACGACGAGCGTCACGGCCGCGAGGGGCAGGGCCCAGCGACCGGCCCGTCCCCCCGCGAGCGCGTCGCCCGCGAGGACGAGGACGACCCCCGCAGCGGGGGCGAGCGCCGGGGCGAGGACGAGCCAGTCGACCGAGACGAGCGCGCTCACCGGGCCCCCACCACCCCGGCGACGGCGTCGGCCGTCACCGACATCACGAGCATCGGTGCGACCCCGAGGACGACGACGGCGAGCGCGAGGGCGGCGAGGATCCAGCGCTCCATCCCGCTCGTGTCGGGGGTCCGGGCGACGTCCGGGTCGGGCCGGTCCCCGACCCACACGATGCCCGCCACCCGCAGCGAGTAGGCCGCGGCGAGGGCCGCCCCGACCGCGGCGACGACGGCACAGACGACGAGGACGACGCGGGGCCGGTCGTCCGCCGGGGCCCAGGCCGCGTACACCGCCAGCACCTCGCCCCAGAACCCGGCGAGGCCGGGCAGCCCCAGGCTCGCGGCGAGCCCGAGGACGAGGACGAAGCCGAGCCGCGGCGAGGTCTCGCGCAGGGCCGGCCGGGGCACGGCGAGGTCGACGTCCCCCCACCGGTGTTTGAGCCCGCCGACGAGCACGAAGAGCAGGGCAGAGACGACGCCGTGCGCGACGTTGCCGTACAGCGCGGCCTGGAGCCCGGTCTGCGACCCCGCGGCGAGCGCGAGGACGACGAACCCCATGTGCGCGACGGACGAGTACGCCACGAGCCGCTTGAGGTCGCGCTCGACGAGGCAGACGAGCCCGCCCCAGACGACCCCGACCGCGCCGGCGACCGCGAATCCCGGGGCCAGCACGCCGAAGCCCTCCGGGACGCTCGCGACGGGCAGCCGGACCAGGCCGTACGTGCCCATCTTGAGCAGCACCGCGGCGAGGAGCACCGACCCGGCGGTGGGAGCCGTCGTATGGGCGGGAGGCAGCCAGGTGTGCAGCGGGACGACGGGCACCTTGACCGCGAGCCCGACGACGAGGAGCACCGCGACCCCGAGCTGGACACCCGTGCCGAGCCCGGCCCCACCGGCGAGCGCGCGCAGGTCGGCCGTGCCGGCCGAGGCGACGAGGAGCAGGATGCCGAGCAGCATCGTCGTCGACCCCACCGCCGTGTACAGGACGAAGCGCTGGGCCGCCTCGGTGCGGGCCCGGGGGTCGTGCGGGTCCCCGTAGCGTCCGACGAGGACCCACATCGGGACGAGCACGACCTCGAAGGCGACGAGGAAGAGGACGGCGTCGCGCGCGGCGAAGGTCGCGAGGGCCCCGGCCTCGACGACGAGCAGGCAGCCGAGGAAGGTCGCCGGGGAGCCCCCGGCCGGCACCTCGACCCACGCGTGCAGCGCGACGAGGAGCCCGATGCCCGCCGTGAGGAGGAGCAGCGGCGTCGAGACGCCGTCGACGCCGAAGGACCACCGGACCCCGAGCTCGGGCAGCCACGGCCGGTCGACCTCGGCGCCGAGCACCACGACCGCCACGGCGAGGCCGAGCGTCAGCGCGGCCGTCACCGCGGTGAGCAGCCTCGCGGGTCGGACTCCCAGGGCGCGTCCCCCGCTGACCAGCCACAGCCCGGCCGCGGCCGGGAGCGCGAGGAGCAGGCTCACGACCACAGGACCACCCCCAGGCCGCCGAGGACGACGACGGCCCCGAGGACGAGACCGACCCCGGCGCTCGGCCGCTCGCCACGGTGCAGACGTTCACCGGCCCAGCCGGTGGCACGGGTGGCGACGGCGGAACCCCGGACGTAGGCGTCGACGACCTCGGTGTCGACGAAGGCGACGACGCGGGCCAGACGCAGGACCGGGCGGGCGACGAGGCGGCGGTAGAGGGCGTCCGCCCCGAGGCCGCGGTCGGCCACGGGCACGAGGCGCCGGGCGAGGACGTCGGCCGGGTCGCGGTCGAGACCGCCGCGCAGCGCGACCGCGACGCCGACCCCGACGACGAGGGTCGTCAGGAGCAGCCACAGGAGGGAGATGGGGGCCAGCCGGAACGCCCCGGTGACGACGACGAGACCGCCGAGGACGGACAGCCCGACGAGCAGCCAGAGCACCACGGTCACCGCGACCGGCACCCGTCCGGCGCTGGGGCGCTGCCGGGTGTGCACGGTGAGGACGAGGTAGCCCCGGGTGCTGTAGGCGGCGGTGACGGCCGAGGTGAGGACGAGCGCGACGAGCACGAGCAGGCCGGGGCCGTCGACCGCCACGGCGCCGTCCCAGACGGTGGCGAGCACGTGCTCCTTGGACTGGCCGCCCACGACGAGCGGCACACCGGCGAGGGACAGGAACCCGGCGGCGAAGGCGACCCGCAGCACCGGCGCCGCACCGGCGGCACCGCGCAGCGCGACCGCGAGCGTCCCGCCCGCGGCGAGCGCGGCCCAGCCGACGGCGAGGAAGAGGAGGGACTTGAACAGGGCGTGCGCCCAGAGGTGGAACAGCCCGGCGTCCGGCCCCGCCTCGGCGGGTGCGGCCGCGACGCCCGCGAGCATGACGGCGACCTGGCTCACGGTGGACCACGCGAGCATCCGCTTGAGGTCGCTCTGCGCGAAGGCGAGCAGCGCCCCGAGCAGCATGGTCACCGAGACCGCGAGGCCGAGGAACCACCGGGCGGTCGGGCTGTCGGCGAACACCGGGTAGACCGAGGCGAGGACGACCGTGCCGGCCGCGACCATCGTCGCGGCGTGGATGAGGGCGCTCGCCGGGGTCGGGCCCTCCATCGCGTCGGCGAGCCAGTCCTGGAACGGCACCTGCGCCGACTTGCCGAGGACCCCGATGACGAGCAGGACGAGCAGGAGCGCCCGGACCCGGGCGTCCGGCGCCTCGCAGGCGGTCAGCGCGGCCCCCACGGTCGAGCCGTCGGCCAGTGCTGCGTCGACGCACGCGTCCGGGCGGTCCCACGCGGCGAGCACGGCGGCGAGGGAGGTGGTCCCGGCTCCGGCCGCGAGCCCGACGACGCCGAGCACGAAGCCGATGTCCGCGACCCGGGTGACGAGGAACGCCTTGAGCGCGGCCCGCCGGGCGCTCGGCCGCCGGGACCAGTGCCCGACGAGGAGGTAGGAGCACCACCCCATGACCTCCCACCCGACGACGGTGAGGAGCAGGTCGCCGGAGTGGACGACGAGCAGCATCGCCGAGGTGAAGAGCGAGACGGTGGCCGCGAACTGGCCGTACCGGTCGTCCGTGGCGAGGTACCACGTCGAGTAGACCTGCACGGCGAGCGCGACGAGCACGACCACGGTCGCGAGGGCTGCGCGGGTGGGGTCGCTGAGGAGGTCGAGCGGGACGAGCAGCTCCCCCGCGCGCAGCCGCGGCCCCGGGGAGACGGTGGTGGGACGCCCGGCGAGGCCCCACGCGATGCCGGCGAGGAGCAGCGTGACGGCAGCGGCACCGACGGCCACCGCGCCGGCCAGGCGGTCGTCGCGCCGCACCGCGACGCCGAGCACCGCGGCCAGCGCCGGGAGCCCGACGACGAGCCAGGGCGTCATCGGCCCGCGTCCCCGGCGGCGCCCGGGAGGTCGAGGTCGATGGACCCCCGCCGACGGAAGACGGCGAGGACGACGGCCAGCGCGACGACGACCTCGGCCGCCGCGATGGTGATGACGAAGAGCGGGAGCACGCTGCCGGCCGCCCAGCGGTCGCCGCCGGAGGCCTGCGCGGCGACGAGCAGGACGAGGCCGCCGCTCAGGACGAGCTCGACGCCCACGAGGACGAGGACGGCGTTGCGGCGCACGGCGACGCCCGCGACGCCGGTGCCGACGAGGACGGCGGCGAGCAGGTACGGACCGGCGAGGTGGATCACGGGACCTCCCCGGCGGCCTCCCCGGCGGCTGCGCCGGACGGCGCGGGCCGGGACCGGGCGACGGCGAGTGCGCCGACGAGGGCCGCGAGCAGGAGGAGCGACAGCAGCTCGAACGGCCACACCCAGGTGCCGAAGAGCTGTTCGGCGACGGCGGAGGACGGCACGTCCGCGACCGCGACCGTGCCGTCCGCGAGCGGGACGAGCACCGTCGCGAGGAGCCCGGCGGTGGCGGCGCCGAGGGCGGCGGCGCCGGCGGCGCGCCACGGTCCGGCGGCGTGCGCGCGGTCCGGGCCGATCGGCGCGCGGGTCAGCATGAGCGCGAAGAGGACGAGGACGACGACCGCGCCGACGTACACGAGGACGAGGACGAGCGCGACGAGCTCGCCGCCGAGCACGAGCAGCGCGCCGGCCACCCCGAGCAGGGCGACGACGAGCCACAGCGCGGCCCGGACGACGTGCCGGGTCGAGACCGCGAGCACGCCGCCGACCACGGCGAGCAGCCCGCAGGCGGCGAACGCGACGTCGAGCGGGGTCACGGGCGCCCTCCCCGGGCACCCCGCGGCGGGCGGCTCGCGGCGGTGACCTCGGCCGGCGGCGCGGAGCCCTCGTCGAGGGCCGGCGGGGGCGGGACGGTCGCCATCCAGCCGCCGAGCCGGTCCTTCTCGTGGAGCAGGTCGCGGATGTCGACCTCGGCGTACTCGAACTGCGGGCTCCAGAAGAGGGCGTCGAACGGACAGACCTCGATGCAGATGCCGCAGTACATGCACAGCGAGAAGTCGATGGCGAAGCGGTCGAGGACGTTGCGCTGGCGCTCTCGGCCGCCGGGGGTCGTCGCCGGGACCGTCTCCTTGTGCGAGTCGATGTAGATGCACCAGTCCGGGCACTCGCGCGCGCAGAGCATGCACGAGGTGCAGTTCTCCTCGAGGAGCGCGATGACGCCGCGGCTGCGCGGAGGCAGGGACGGCGCGACGTCCGGGTACTCGGCGGTGTGGCTCGGCCGCATCGCGGTGCGCGCAGTGGTCGCAAGCCCCTTGAGGACGCCCGGCAGCCCGCCGCGGCCCCGGCGGTCGTCGGCGGTCACCATCCCGCCACCACCCCGGCGCCGGTGAGCACGAGCTGGAGCAGCGCGAGCGGCACGAGCCACACCCAGGCCAGCCGCTGCAGCTGGTCCTCGCGCAGCCGGGGCCAGGCCACCCGCACCCAGACGACGACGAGCGCGACGACCAGCCCCTTGAGGAGGGTCCACAGCCAGCCGAGCGCCTCCGGGAGGGGGCCGTGCCAGCCGCCGAGCCAGAGGACGGCGAAGAGCAGCGACATGACGACGATCCCGGCGTACTCGGCGAGCAGGAAGAACGCGAAGCGCAGCCCGGTGTACTCGGTCCAGGCGCCCATGACGATCTCGGCGTCGGCGACCGGCATGTCGAACGGTGGGCGCTGCAGCTCGGCGACGGCCGCGACGAGGAACACGACCGCGCCCGGGAGCTGCCAGAGCAGCCACCACGGCGTCCAGGCGTCCGCGAGGCCCAGCAGCGAGAGCGAGCCGCCGGCGAGCGCGACCGAGGCGACCGCGAGCACGATCGGCAGCTCGTAGGAGACGAGCTGGGCCGCCGCCCGCAGGCCGCCGATGAGCGAGTACTTGTTCGCGCTGGACCAGCCGGCCATGAGCGTGCCGAGGGCGCCGACCGAGGTGGCCGCGAGGACGAGGACGACCGACCCGGGGACGTCGGCCGCGGCGACACCGGGGTGCACCGGCACGGTCGCGAGCGCGACGAGGTACGGGACGAGGGCCACGGCCGGGGCGAGCCGGAAGACCCAGCGGTCGGCGGCCGCGGGCGTGAGGTCCTCCTTCTGCACGAACTTCACGCCGTCGGCGACGAGCTGGGCCCAGCCGTGGAAGCCGCCGGCGTACATCGGGCCGAGCCGGCCCTGCATGTGCGCCATGACCTTGTGCTCGGCCTGCCCGACGAGCAGCGGCAGGACGAGGAACGCCGCGAGGGCGGCCGCGGCCCGCAGGGCGGCCTCGAGGAGGGTCATCGCGGACCCCACTCCGGCGGCGGCACGCCCGGGGCCTGGACCCGCCTGCGGCTCGGCGAGCGGGCGGAGTCGTGCCCCTCCCCGGGCTCCTTGCCGCCGGGCCACGGCTTGCTCGCCCGGGCCGCGAGCCGGAAGGACTTGCGCAGCGGGGTGCCCTCGAAGCCGTCGGGCAGGAGGAGCGGCCGCAGGCCGAGACCGGTGCCGTCGTCGAAGCCCTCGACCGGGATGCCGAACATCTCGTGCGTCTCGCGCTCGTGCCAGGCCGCACCCGGGAAGACGCCGGTGAGGGACGGGACCGGCTCGCCGTCCGCCACCCGGGTCGTGAGGAGGAGCCCGCGCAGGGCGCCGGGGGTGCCGACGTCGAGCAGGTGGCACACGACGTCGAAGCCCGGTGCGGCGTCGTCGTCGGTGTGGTCGACGGCCGTGACCCAGTCCAGGAACGCGAAGCCCTCGTCCCGCGCCGCGGCGACGGCCTCCCGCCACCCTCCGGGCGGGGCCTCTCGCGTCTCGTCCGTCACGCCCGGCAGCCTAGCGATCCGGCGCGGTGATGCCCGGTGGCGAGGACGTCCGTCCGCAGCCGTCCACGAGCCGCACGGCCACCGGGCACCCCGAACCCGCCTCGTCCGGACCCCGCCGTCGGTAGAGTCCACCCCCGGCGGACGAGGGACCCGAGGAGAGGCCTGACGGTGGTGGACGACGACCCGGAGGTGGACGCCGACACCATCCCGCGGTCCCGGCTCAGGGCGGTGTGGGGACCACACGGCCCCACCGAGGCGCCGCGCCTGGTCCCCGGGCCCCCGGAGCCGGTCCGGCCGGCTAACCGGCGGGTCTCGACCGGGCTCGAGGAGCGGGTCCGGTCGTGGGCACCGCCCGCGGCCGATCCCGAGCCGGCACCGCAGACGCAGACCATCCGCATCACGCTCCCGCCGCGGGCCCCGGAGCCCGATCCCTCCCCGACGCCCGCTCCCGCTGTCGCCCGGCCACCCGACCGGCACCGCGGCTACGCGCCGGCCGCGGGCGCGGTGGACCTCGCCCCCGAGCGGCCGACCCCGTTCACCGAGCCACCTCGGCGCCGGTGGTTCGGACGGCTGCGGCGCCGCGGCTCAGCGGGCTGACCGGACGGCGACGAGCCGTCCGGCGTGGATGCCCGACGGCACCCGCAGCCGGACGCCCGCCCGCTCGGGCAGCAGCGAGGCCAGGCTGACGTGCCGGCGCCAGCGGGTGCGCCACCCGACGCGCTCCGCGAGGTCGCTACGCACCCGCGCGGCGTGGGTCCACGCCCGCCGGGCCACGGTGTCGTCGGCGTCGGCGGGTCCGTAGGTGGCGACGTCCACGGCACGCGCCGCGTCCGCGACGGCCTCGCCGCCCACGGCCCGGGCGACCTCGCGCCGGGTGTCCCGCAGGGACACCTCGTACCCGGCGTCGCGCAGGGTCCCGACGACGTCCCGCCAGGCCGCTGCCGCACGCACGGCCGGGGGGCCGCGCCGGGACCGCACCGCCCGGCGCCCGGCCTTGCCGAGGACGAGCAGCGCGGTCCACAGGGCGGCGGCCAGGGCGGGTCCGCCCACGGCGCCGAGCGCCACCTGCGCCCACACCGGGAGCTCGGGCCCGACCTCCGGCGCCGTCGTGCGGCTCCGCCCGTTCGTGGACTCGTCGAGCGAGAAGCCGTCCTCGCTGCTCGGGGGGCGCTGCGCGAGCGGCGGGGGCACCGCGGCGGCCCGGCTGCGGTCCTGCTCGCGGACGGCCCGCGGCGACGGCTTCCGGTCGCGTGGGGGGACGAACTCGTCGGGCGCGAGGAGGGTCCAGGTGCCGCCCTCGTGGACCTCGACCCAGGCCCGGACGTCCTGGCCGCGGACCACGCCGTCACTGCCCGGCACGGCTCCGAGGACGACCCGGGCGGGCATCCCGAGGTAGGCCGCGGTGAGTGCCAGCGTGGCGGCGAACTGCTCGTCGTTGCCGGCCGGCTCGCGCTCGGCGACGAACGTCGCGAGGCGTCCGAGGGAGTGCCCCGGGAGGATCGTCTCCTCGCCCGGCCCTCCGTCGCTGTACGCACCGGTCGTGCGCAGCCGGGTCGCCACGGCACGCAGCTGCGCCAGCGGGTCGGTGCCGGCCGGGCCGGACGCCGCGACGAGCCGCGCGGCGGTCTGGGCGAGGACGGGGTCGACCGGCGGGGTGGCGGGCGGGACGGCCGCCGGGGCACCGAGCTGCTCGTCGAGGACGTAGGTCTCGCCCGTCTCGAGCCCGCCGGGCATGACGGCGCTCCCGGTGTCGAGGTTGTAGCGCAGCTCCTCCTCGCGGTCCTGGGCCTCCGGGCCCCGGAAGGCGATCCGGGTCTCGCCACCGAGGGTCGGGAGCCAGACCCGCAGGTCGCGGCGACCCGCCCACCCCGGGCCCACGGTGACCCGTGCGCTGGCCGCCTCCCCGCCGTCCGGGCGGGGGATACGCGCCCCGACCCGCAGGAAGCCGCCGGACGATCCCGGGGACCCGGGAGCGGCGTCCCCGGCCGCCCAGACCGTGCCGGAGTACGTGTCGACCGTCGCGAGCCGGAGGAGCGTGCCCGGCGGCAGGCCGGTGACCCGCACGAGCTCGAGGTTCGCGAGGTCGTCCGCCACGGGCCGGAAGGACCGGAAGGCCGCGAGCGGGCTCGGGCGGTCGGTGGTCGCGAGCGGAGGGACGACGTGCTCGCGCAGGACGGTGCGGCGCTCGGTGCCGAGCGCCGGGGTCGCGGCCAGGACGACGACCGAGGCGACCGTGAGGAGCAGGCCCGCCGTGGCGAACCGCTCGAGATGCGCCCCGCTGTGCGTGGTGACCGACCGCCGGGCCCGCACCGACCCCCAGACGACCCCGGCGACGAGGACCGCGACGCCGCGGACGGCCACGCCGGACGGGGTGAGCACCCCGAGCGCGGCGGCGACGACGAACACCGCGGCCGGGACGGCCATCGGGCGGTACGCGGCCGTGCTGCGGAGGGCGAGCAGCGTCGTCGCCGCACCGCCGACCAGGGCCAGGACGAACGGCAGGAGGCTGAGCGGGCCGGCGCCGTCCAGCGGTGGCAGGGTCGTGAGCAGGCGCTGCCAGCCCTCGGTGAGGGTCTCGCCCAGGGCGGCCCACGCCGAGGGCGTCGGCAGCGCGCCGGCAGCCGTGCCGCGCAGGGTCAGCGGCGGCGCGGCCACGAGCACGACAGCGGCGAGGACGGGGGGGAGCAGGAACCACGGGAGCCGCAGCCGGTCGACCGCGGCCCCGGACACGACACCCACGCCGAGCCCGACCGCGGTCGTCACGACCCAGGCCGGGCCGTCGAACGTGCCCACGAGGACGCTGAGCGCGGCACCGAGGAGCACGGTCGCGCCCGCGGCGTCGACGGCGAGGTCGAGCGGGCGGCGCCGGAGGCGCGCCCGCTCCCGGCGGGTCGTCGGCGTGCTCACGACGCCTCCACGACGCGGACGAGCCGGGCGAGGTCCGCGAGCGAGCCCATCGTGAGGTACGTGACGCCGAGGACGGTGGACGTCGAGCTCCGCTCGCCCGGCGCCACCCGCAGGACGTGCAGCCGGACGTGACCCCCGAGATGGCCCACGACCCGCTGGACCTCGGAGAACGGGGTGTCCGGACCGGTCACGACGACGGCGATGCTCGTCCCGGGTGCGAGCCCGTGCAGCCGGGCCGCGAGGTTGGGCAGGGCCGTGCGGTCGGGCTCGACCCGGGAGAACCCGTCGAGGGTGCGGGCCACCCCGGCCCGGTCGACCGCGTGCGCGCCGGCGACGACCGTCACGTCCATCTCGTCCCGCAGGGCCCGCACGGCGATGGAGGCCGCGGCGGTGACGGCCTCCTCGAACGTCTCCTCGTCCGGGTACCGGGCGGAGCGGGCGTCGAGGAGCACGCCGACGTGCGAGCGCCGGGTGTCGGTGTACCCCTTGACCATGAGGGTCGTCGACCCGGCGGCCGCCGACACCCGCGCCGAGGACTGCCAGTGGATGTGGCGGCGGTCGTCGCCCGGCAGGTACTCGCGCAGCGTGTGGAAGTCGAGGTCCGACACGGACGGGTCCGAGGTGGGGGTCCCCTCGAGGTCACGGACGAGCCCCGCGTCGAGCGAGGGGAGCGGGACGACGACGGGGTGGACGAAGAGCTCGAGGACCCGCGAGGCGTTGATCGTGCGCCGGGCGAGCCCGAACGGGTCCCCGAGGACTGTCGTCACCGGGCCCACGACGATGACCCCGCGCCGCTCGGTGCGGATGGTGAAGGGGAAGCTGAGCCGCAGGCCCGGGCCGAGCCAGGGCATCCGGAACGCCTCGAGCCGCTCGCCCACCGGGACCTCGAGGTCGGCCGGGGGCACCCGGCGGCTGCGGCCGTTCGTGACGACGAGCGAGCCGTCGGCGTCGGCCCCCGGACGGACCCGCCCCGGCCGGACGTCGAGCTCGAGGCCCACCCGCGAGCCGCCCGCGGCCATGAGCATCCCGAGGGCGAGCAGCACGAGCAGGCCGAGCCCGAGGACCCGCAGCTCGCCCCACCCGAGGAGCCACCCGGTGACGAGGGCGGCGACACCGACGAGCGCGGCCCACCATCCGGTGGCGGTCACGACGGACCGCTCCCGGAGGAGGTCGAGCAGGCGGCGCAGGTCGGTCACGTCGTCAGCGCTCCCCCGCCGGCAGGGTGACGGTCTCGAACAACTCGTCGATGACGTCCAGCACCGTGACGCCGTCGAACTCGGCGTCGGCGTCGAGGAGCAGCCGGTGCTGCATGACCGGCACGGCGATGTCCTTGAGGTCGTCGGGGACGACGTAGTTGCGGCCCTGGCCCGCCGCCCAGGCCTTGGCGGCGTGCACGTAGCCGAGCAGCCCGCGCACGGAGAGCCCGAGCCGCACGTGCCGGTGTGCGCGGGAGGCCTCGGCGAGCTCCTGCGCGAACAGCAGCAGCGGACGCGACACGTGGACCGAGCCCGCGACCTCGCGCATCCGCAGGACCTGGGCCCCGTCGATGACCTCCCGGACCGCGGCGGCGCGGTCGCGCACGGCGAGGCCGGAGAGGACCTCGACGGTCGCGTCCGCGTCCGGGTAGCCGATCGCGGTCTTCATGAGGAAGCGGTCGAGCTGGGCCTCGGGCAGCCGGTAGGTGCCGGCCTGCTCGATCGGGTTCTGGGTCGCGATGACCATGAACGGGTCCGGCACGTCGTGGGTCACGCCGTCGACGGTGACCCGGCCCTCCTCCATGACCTCGAGGAGGGACGACTGGGTCTTCGGCGAGGCGCGGTTGATCTCGTCGGCGAGGACGACGTTGGCGAAGACCGGTCCGGGCCGGAACTCGAAGACCTGCCGGCGCGGGTCGTAGATCGACGCGCCGGTGACGTCGCTCGGCAGGAGGTCCGGGGTGAACTGGATGCGCTGGTGGCTGCCGCGGACCGAGCCGGCGAGCGCCCGGGCCAGGCTCGTCTTGCCGGTGCCCGGCACGTCCTCGAGGAGGAGGTGCCCACCCGCGGCGAGACAGGCGACGGACAGCTGGACGACGCGCCGCTTGCCGATGAGCGCCTCGCCGACGGTGTCGACGATGGTCGCGAAGGTCTCGCCGAACCAGGCGATCTCGTCGGCGTGCGCCAGGGTCTGCGTACTCATCGGGTCCTCGGGGGTCGGGGGCGTCGGAGGGTCATGGGGCGGTCCAGTCCGTCGTCACGGGGCTGTCCGGGGAGGTGCCGTCGTCGCACGAGATGCCGTACCTCGTCCCGGACGGCGCGGTGAGCTCCGCGGCGGGGATGGTGCGGCTGCCGTTGCCGGACGCGTTGCTCGGGACCTCGAGGGTCGTGCTCGAGCCGCCGCCCTCCTCGGCGACGACGCACCGCAGCGTCGCGCTGGGCGAGAGGTTCTGCACGGTGAGGCCGAGACCGGCGTCCCCGGACGCCAGCGACCGACCGGTCGCGGTGACGCGGCCGGACCGGGTGGTGGCCGAGGCCGTCCCCCTCGAGTCGTCGCCGTCGCGGCTCGCGGTCGCGGTGATGCCGAGGTCGCGGTCGTGGCCGACCTTGCGGGTGTACTCGCGGCTGAACGCGCCGCGACCGGTCGTGTCCTCGATCCGGACCTGGCCGGCGACCCCGCCGGAGATCGTGACGTCGAGGGCGGCCTCGCGGCCGTTGGGGTCGACGGTGACCGTGAACGTCACGTAGGGACCGACGGTGGAGGTGACGGCGACGTCCACCCGGCCGAGCGGGCCGTGGACGACGTCGGAGGTGATCTGCGTCGAGGACGACGTCGCGCCGGAGTTCGTGGCGGTCAGGGTGATCGTGTACGTGGAGCCGTTGGCGGGGACCGAGATGACCTCGTCGAAGTCGGTGGGGTCGCTCGGCGCGTCCCACTCCCCGCAGGACGAGCCGTCGACCCGACAGGTGACGGTCAGCGAGTCGTCCCGGGCCGGCGGGCTCGTGAACGCCAGGCGCACCCTGCGGTCGTCGCCCGTCGAGGTGGCCGAGACGCCGGTGAACTCGCCGGGCGTGCCGATGGCGTCCTGGGCCGTCGGCGGGCCGGGCGCGGACTCGTAGAGCTCGTTCGCGGCGACGACCCGGTACTGGTAGGTCGAGCCGTCGTTCTCGACGGCGGCGGCGTCGCAGCGGGTCGCCGTCGTGCGGCAGACGGTGGCCGTGCCGTCCGGGCCGGTGCGGCTCACCGTGTAGCGCGTGTCGCCGGGACCGTTCGGGGGGACCGCGCCCCACTCGACGACGACCGTCTGCCGTGCGCCGCCGGCGACCTCGGTGGCGTCGAGCCGCGGGGCGCCCGGGGGCTGCGGCGTCCCGGCCGACTGGCCCTCGACCGTGACCGGCGGCCCCCAGCCGGCCTCGTTGTGCGCCTTGACCGTGAAGGGCGTCGTCACGCTGTTGTCCAGGCCGGCGGCCCGCACGGTGGTCGACGTGGTCTCGGCCCGGCCGCCGGGCCAGGTGACGAGGTACTGGTCGACGGCGCTGCCGTTCGTGGGGGCCGCGGACCACGTCACGGTGACGGCGTGGTCCTCGGGCTCGACGACGCGCAGGTCCGCCGGTGCACCCGGGACCTCGTCGGAGACGACGGGCCCGGAGGCCGGGCTCGGCGGGCCGAACCCGACCGCGTTGCGGGCCCGCACGGTGAACCGGTTGGGGACCGCGTTGCGCACCCCCGTCACGACGCACGGCGTGGCGTCGCACAGCTGGCTGCCGCCGTCCCAGGAGACCTCGTAGACCTCGATGGGCAGGCCGTTGTCGGGCGGCACCCGCCAGGTGAGGCGTGCGGACTCGCTGAGCGTCGGCCCGGTCTGCACCGGGGCGCCGGGTGCGCCCGGGACCCCGAGGACGTCGACGGTGAGCGTGCCCGTGGCCTGCCGGTCGCGTCGGGCCGTGGAGTCGACGTCGGTGATGGTCACCCGGAAGGTGAGCCGCCCGGTGGCCTGCGCGGACGGGGTGACCGAGAGCGTCGTCGGACCCTCCCGGCGGACGGAGGCGGAGGCCCCGGAGACCTGGTCGACCCCGATGACGGAGAACTGCGGGTCGCCCAGCTGCGAGGACAGGTAGCCGTCGATGTTCACGGTCGCGCTGGTGCCGGCGCGCACGCCCGGGAGCGTGACCGGAGCCATCGACGGCGGCTGGGCCGGCGCGACCCGGACGGGCAGGACCGCGGGTGCGGCCTCGGTCCCGACCGCGCGGACGACGAGGCGGGCCATCGACCCCGGCACGGCGGCCGAGGAGGCGGCGACGAGGAGGGTCCCCGGGTCCCGGTTCGAGACCGTGAGCCCCGCGACGGCCTCCTCGAGCTCCCCGGTGAAGGTCAGCTCGTCCAGCTGCTCCGGCCGGGAGGTCCACACGTGGCACAGCTCGGGGACGGACAGTGGCCGGGACAGACCGCCGACGACGACGTCGACCGCGGTCTGGGGGCAGCGCAGGACCGGCGTCTCCGGCCCCACCTGGACCGGGACGGTGAGGAACGCGCGCCGGCCCGGACCGTCGGCGGTCTCCCCGGCGGTCGTCACCTCGAAGGCGATGGCTGCCGGCCCGACGTAGTCGGCGAGGCCGGTCACCCGCAGCCGGGACGGGCCGTCGGTGGCGACGCGCAGCTGACCGGCGGGCGACGCGGCGAGCCGGTCGCTCGTCGTCAGCGTGAGGTCGCGGCCGCTGGGGTCGACGACGACGTCGTCGAGGTCGACGGTCGTCGTGCCGTTCCGGTCGACCCGCACGAGGGCGTCCGGCCGGACGCTGGGGGCGCCGGTGCCGCCGGCGGGAACGTGGACCAGCCCGAGCGCCGCCGCACCGTCCGCGTCGAGCACCTCGAAGGAGAGCACCTGCGGGACGTCCGCGACGGGCAGGGTGACCGTCCCGCCGTCGAGCCGGGCGTCCGGCGCCCCGAAGACCCGGCTGACCTGCAGCACGCCGTCCGGGTCGTCCGGGTCGACCGCCCCCGCGAGGAGGTCGACGTCGACCGCCGTGGCCCGTGGGCCGGGCTGGGCCAGGGCGTTGCGCGGCACCGGCGGGAGGTTGACGCCCGCGCGGCCCCGCAGCCGGATCGTCGCGGTCGACGGCTCGCCGCTGGCGCCGACGATGGAGTACCGGATCGAGCGCGGCCGGTCCGGCTCGGGCACGGTGACGGCGACCTGGCCGGAGCCGGGGACGAGCGCGGCGTCGTCGCCGAGCTCGGGGTTGAGCGGACCGAGGGGCTGGACCTCGGCGCGTTCGCCGATGGGCTGGATGTCGTTCGCGAGGACGTCGACGACGAGCGGCGCGCCCGGGGCGGCGGTGACCTCGTCGTCGACCGCGACGACGGGCTGCGGGTCGCCGGGCGGTGCGACCGCGATCCGCACGGTGCCCGTGCCGACCTTCCCGTACCGGTCGCCGAGGAGGTACGTGAAGTCGTCGGTGCCGCCGCTCGTCGGGTAGGCCTGGTAGGTGATGGAGGACGGCGTCACCGCGAGGACGCGTCCGAGCGAGGGGGCCGAGTCCAGCGCCACGAGCGTCGTGGAGTCGCCGTCCGGGTCGGCGCCCGAGCCGGCCACCGAGACCGTGATGGTGTCGCCGGCCACGACCCGTCCCTCGAGCGTCGCCGGGGCCGGCGCGCGGTCCGGACGGTCCGGCGACGGCGGCGGGACGACGGTGACCCGGACCGTCCCCGCCGCACGGTCGCCGGAGGAGTTCTCGACGACGTAGGAGATGGTCACGGTCCGCTGGGCCGTGACCTCCGGGGCCTGGTAGCGCACGACCGACCCCGCGGCGTAGGCCGCGCCGAGCGGCTCGCCGCTGGGCCCGCCGTCCGGTCCGCCGAGCGGCAGCGTGCCGCTGCGCAGCGCGCCCTCGACGCGCGGCGAGAGACGCAGCGGCGAGCCGCCGGGGTCGATGTCGTTGTCGAGCACGGGGATGGAGACATGGTCGCCGGAGCGGACGGTGGCGGTGTCGTCCGTGACGACCGGCGTGGTGTCGGCCGGGGCGGGCAGCTGGAGCACCGAGACGTCGCCCGTCGCGGTCTTCCCCGTGCCGTTGGTCACGGTGTACCGGACGAGGACCGGGTTGGGACGCAGCTCGGGGCGCCGCGCGGTGATCCGCAGCCACCGGCCGCGGAGCACCGCGACCTCGACGGCGTCCGAGGCCTCGGTCTCGGTGCCCTGGACCACGAGGAGCCCGCCGGACGGGTCGACGTCGTTCGCGAGGACGTCGACGATCGTCGCGGTCTGTCCGTGGACCACCGCCTGGTCGGGCATGGCGGTGATGTCCTCGGGCCGCTCGGTCGCGGCGCGGACGTCGACCCGGATCGCCCCGCGGGCGAACGGCGCCTCGCCGTACCGGACCGTGTAGGCGAGGAGGTAGGTGCCCGGCGCGCCGGCGGTCACCGACACGGTGCCCGCCTCCACGCTCGTCTCGACCGTGGTGCCGTCCGGCGCGACGACGTCGCCGGCGAGCTGGAGACGGGCCGCCGGGCTCGTCGGGTCGGTGCCGGGGACGTCGTTCTCCAGGGGACGCAGCACGACCGGCTTGCCGACCTCGCCGCGGCCGACGTCCGGCAGCGGCGTGGCCGCCGTCGGCGTCGTCGAGTCCTCGTCGAGCACGGTGACCGACAGCGAGCCGCTGCTCTCGGCGGTGCCGTCGGACACCGTGTACTCGAGCGTGCGCACCCCGGCCTCGCCCGGCGAGGTGTACCGCAGCCGGCCGTCGGGGGTCACCCCGACCGGGGTCTCGCCGTCGACGGCGCCGGTGACCGCGACGGGGTCGGAGTCCGGGTCCCGCCAGTCCCCGACGACGGGCACCGTCAGCGAGCCGCGGTTCGTCACGCTCCGGGTCGTCGGCTCCAGCCCGGGGCGCAGGACCGGCGCACCGTTCTCCGAGGGCCCACGGGCCGTGACGGCCACCCGGGCCGACGAGCTGTTGCCGCGACCGTCGTCGATGACGTACTGGAAGTGCGCGCTCTCGGCGGTCGCCGACAACGTGAGCTGGACCGTCTGGCCGTCCGGCGAGATCGCGACCGACCCGGTCGAGCTCGGGACGGACGAGACGGAGGTGATCGACAGCACGGCGCCCGACGGGTTCGAGTCGTTGTCGAGGACGTGGAGGACGCTCGTGCGCCCCGGCCGGGCGCCGACGTCGTCGTCCCGCGCCTGCGGCGGCTTGGAGCTGCGGTCGACGGTCGACGACGGCTCGGTCTCGTCCGGCGGGGTCTCCGAGGAGGGCGGCGCGACGGCGTCCCAGTCGTCCAGGCGACGCCCGTCGAGCGACCACACCGCTCCGCTGGCGGAGTCGTTGAGCGCCACGGAGCGGTGGTTGAGCCGCAGGTGGGGCGAGAGCAGCGACGTCGCGCGCTCGAGCTGGACGTCCTCGGCCGGGGCCCCGCCGCAGGAGCTCACCGCACGGCCGGGGCTGCCGGACCACACGGCGTAGACGCACCCGTCGAGGACGACCGGCGCGGCGGCCGGCCCCGTCCCACCCGTGACGAGCGTCGAGGCCTCACCGGTCGTGAGGTCCAGGGACACGAGGGCGCGCGGGGTCGCGACGAGGAGGGAGCCGTCGACCGGGCCGTCCTGCAGCACGCCGTCCTCGAGGCTCTCGCCGGTGACCGCGGTCCGCGAGCCGTCCGGACGGGCGATGACGCCACCGACGGTGTCGACGACGACCGGGCCGCCGTCCGCGAGGACGACGTGGACGTCCTGGAGCGCGCCCCCGAGCGCGGCGGTCTCGGTCGTGAAGCGGCCGTCGCCGGTGGGGGCGAGCGTCAGGAGCCGTCCGCCCGAGCCCGCGACGAAGGCCGTGCCCCGCGCGTCGACCGCCGCGTCGACGGGCCGTGCGTCGCCCGTGACGTCGGGTGCGAGCGGCACGGTCGCCGTGGCGTCGACCTGCGGGGACAGGCCGTCCACGGCGGCGAGGGTGTCGGCGGTGGACGTCGCCGCACGCACCTCGCCGCTCTCGGGGTCGGCGACGACGGTCGTCCCGCCGCCGACGGCCAGGGGCGCGGTGGGCGGCAGGGTGACGGCGCGGTCGGTGACGAGGGTGCCCGCCCGCACGTCGACCGGGGCGACCCGGCCGGTGACGCGGTCCCGGGTCAGCACGGCGGAGCCGGACTGGACGACGTCGAGCTGGTAGGTCTGGCTGGTGTCCTCACCGGGCGCGAAGGCGGCGTCCAGGTGGGCGGCCGGGGCGTTGAGCCGTCCGAACAGGCCCACCCGGTCGTTCGTCACCCACAGGGTTCCGTCGTTGGCCTCGACGTGGTCGGTGGTGTACCCGGGGCTGCGGGTGACGGCCCAGCCCATCGCCCCGGCCCCGAGGGCCAGCACCGTCGCGGCGGCGACCCCGACGGAGGGCAGCCGACGTCGACGGGGGGTCGCCTGTCGCGCCCGCACCCTGCGTCGCTCCTGCTCCATGGTCCTCGGACTCGCCCTGCCGTCATCCATCGCCTGTCGCGCCCATTGTGAGGCATGGGGACAGGCGGTATCCCACGGTTGGGAGAGGCGGCCGGGTCACCGGCCGCACGGCGGGACCGGGCGAGGCAGGGACCCGCCCGGCGCCGGCAGGTCCCTCAGGCGCGGTGGACCTGCACGACGCTCGGCCGGGGCCCGCCCCAGTCCCCGTCGCGCAGCGAGCCCGGCTCGGCGTAGTCGGGGAAGTAGGAGTGCTGGTCCTCCCACGAGCCGTCCTCGCCCGGGTGCTGGACGCAGACGAAGACCATCCCGTCCTGGTCGTGGATGACCGGCCCGCACGTCTCGGCCTCGGTCGGCACGGCGAGGAACTGTTCGACCTTGCCGCGCTCCCGGCCGCTCAGGGTGACCCGGTGCAGGGCGTCGTCGAGCCCCAGGGTGCCGGGCTGGCCGTCCGTGGAGATCCACAGCGCTCCGGTGGAGTCGAAGGCGACGTTGTCCGGGCAGGAGATCGGCGAGACCGGGCCGTCGTAGCCGCCGAAGTACGTCCCGGCGCTGTCCGGGTCGCCGCAGACGAGGAGCAGGGTCCACGCGAAGCGGGTCGACGTCGGGTCGTTCCGGTACTCGGTGATCTCCAGGACGTGCCCCTCGCGGTTCGTCGTCCGCGGGTTCGCCTCGTCGGCCGGGGGGTTCGAGCCGACCCCGCGGTTGGTGTTGTTCGTCAGGGCCGCGTAGACCTTGCCCGTCACCGGGTTGGGCTGGATGTCCTCGGGCCGGTCCATCTTGGTGGGACCGACCTTGTCGGCCGCGAGGCGGGTGTGGACGAGCACCTCGGCCACGCTCATCCCGGGGACCTTCGAGCGGCCGTTCTCGACGAGCGGCAGCCACCGGCCGGAGCCGTCGAACGCGCCGTCCGAGGGGACCGTGCCGGTGCCGTCGATCTCGGCGGCCGGGCTGTCCCCGGTGAGCCGCGCCACGTAGAGGTCACCGTCGGAGAGCAGGCGCTTGTTGTGCGCCTTGGCCCAGCGGCTGCTCCCCCTGACCATGCGGCGGCTCGAGACGAACTTGTAGATGTAGTCGAAGCGCTCGTCGTCCCCGGAGTAGGCGACGACCCGCCCGTCCCGCGCGACGCGGATGTTGGCGCTCTCGTGCTTGAAGCGGCCCATCGCCGTGTGCTTGACCGGGGTGGAGTGCGGGTCGTCCGGGTCGATCTCGACGACCCAGCCGAACCGGTTCACCTCGTTCTCGTAGCCCGGCCGGCGGGCGTCGAACCGCGGGTCGACCGTCCACCACGCACGCCCGCCCTCGGTCGAGGAGATGCCGTAGCGCGCGTTCTCGGGGGTCGGGTTCGCGACGAAGTACTGGTTGAAGTTCTCCTCCCCGGACAGCACCGTGCCCCACGGCGTCGTCCCCCCGGAGCAGTTGTTGAAGGTCCCGAGGACGGTCCGGCCGACCGGGTCGTCCTGGGTCCGCAGCAGCGGGTGGCCGGCCGCCGGGCCGTCGACGGCGAAGCGGGTGTGGCTGTGGATGCGGCGGTTGTGGCGGCTGCCCCGCACGTACTCCCACGGGGTGCCCGGGGCCTTGCGGCGCAGCTCGACGACCGAGAGCCCGTGCGCCGCCATGGCGACCTTCTTCACGGTCTCCTCGTCGGTGTCCGGCGGGAACATGAGGTTCTCGTTGGTGTACTCGTGGTTGACCACGGCGAGCGCGCGGCGGCCACGGCGGCCGTCCGTGGGGATGACGTCGAGGTAGTCGCAGTTGTAGCCGAACTGGGCGCGCTGCGAGGCCTCGGTCTGGGCCGACGGGTCGAACTCGGGGCTGTCGGCGAAGAGCGGGTCGCCCCACCGGATGACGGGCGTCCAGGTCCAGCCCTTCGGCACGGTCACCGTGTCGACGTCGGCGGGGACCGGGGCGATCGGGTCGAAGCGCAGCCCGCGACCGGACCCGTGGCCGGAGCCCGCGGCAGCCGGCGCGGCCGGGGCCAGCGCCAGCGCGAGGGCTCCCCCGCCCACGCCGCCGAGCATCCGGCGCCGGGTGAACGCCGCGCTCGCGACGTCCCGGAAGTACTCGTTCGAGCTCGTGTTGGGCACCGGGTGCGCGCACTGGTCCCCGCACTTGAGGGCGCAGGTCACGGCGCTGCGCTTGCCGCGCGCGTGGGGAGCGAGAGGGAGCAGGCGGCGCTGCTCGGGCGCGATGGTCACGAAGTACTCCTCGACAAGGGCGACACGGTCGGGACCGACGCTACGAAGGGCGCGGACCCGGTGGGCGGTCCGCAGGACGAACGCTGGGTGACGGTTCGGCCAGCGCCCGGTGACGCGAGGGAGTCGGCGCGGTCAGGGCTTCGCGACGAGACCGCGCGTGACGTCGGCGGCCGTCGCGGTGCGGTGGCCGGCGAAGCGGCCGGCCCGGCGGGCCGCGATGGCCCCGCCCGAGACCCGCTCGTCGGCGATCGACTCCTGGAGCGTCAGGATGCCCTGGAGCAGCGCCTCGGGCCGCGGCGGGCAGCCCGGGACGTAGACGTCGACCGGCACGACCTGGTCGACCCCCTTGGTCACCGAGTAGCTGTCCCAGTAGGGCCCGCCGGAGTTGCTGCACGCCCCGAACGAGATGACGTACTTCGGCTCCGGCATCTGGTCGTAGAGGCGGCGGATCGCCGGCGCCATCTTGTCGGTCACGGTGCCGGAGACGACCATGAGGTCGGCCTGCCGCGGGCCGGGGGCGAAGGGGATGACCCCGAGCCGGATGAAGTCGTGCCGGCCCATCGACGTGGCGATGAACTCGATGGCGCAGCAGGCGAGGCCGAAGTTGAACACCCACAGCGAGTAGCGGCGGCCCCAGTTGAGGACGACCCGGACCGGCTTGGGCGCGTAGGTCGCGACCGGGCCGACCCTCGGCGTCGGGAGGTCGACGCTCACGTGAGGTCCCAGCGGAGCAGCCCACGCCGCGCGGCATGCACGAGACCGAGGAGGACGACCCCGACGAACACGAGGACCTCGACGAGGGACGCGAGGCCGAGGCCGGGGTCGCGCAGGACGAGCGCCCAGGGGAAGAGGTAGACCGCGTCGACCGCGAAGACGACGTAGAGGAAGGCGAAGGACAGGTACCGCACCTGTGACTGCGCCCATCCCCCGCCGACCGGGTCGACCCCGGACTCGTAGGTGGCGCGGGCCGCGGGGGTCGCCGCCCGCGGGGCGAGGAGCCGCCGGACGAGCATCGCCGCGGTGACGAGGAGCACCCCGGCGAGCACGACGGCCGCGACGGCGAGGTAGCCCTCCATGGCCGGTCAGCCTAGCCCCGCACCGGGGTCAGGACGAGGCGCCGCCGTCCTCGAGGGAGCGGACACCCGGACGGACGGGGAGCACTCCCCCACGGGGTACGCCCGCCCTCCGGGCGGCCTCCGGCCTCGCCCGGGCCGCCACGTACGATGGTGGACGCTGTGGCCACGCGCCTCGCGTCGGCCCGGCCACCGACCTCCCCGACCCTTGGGACCACCGTGACCAGCAAGCCCGTCCAGACCCTCGACCGGGTCGTCATCCGGTTCGCCGGCGACTCCGGCGACGGCATGCAGCTCACCGGCGACCGCTTCACCTCCGAGACCGCGGCGCTCGGCAACGACCTCTCCACGTTGCCGAACTTCCCCGCCGAGATCCGCGCCCCACAGGGCACCCTGCCGGGCGTCTCCAGCTTCCAGCTGCACTTCGCCGACCACGACGTCCTCACCCCGGGCGACGCCCCCGACGTCCTCGTCGCGATGAACCCGGCCGCGCTCAAGGCCAACCTCTCCGACCTGCCCCGCGGCGCCACCCTCATCGTCGACACCGACGAGTTCGGCCGGCGCAACCTCGGCAAGGTCGGCTACGCCGCGAACCCTCTCGAGGACGGCAGCCTCGACTCCTGGCACCTGCACCCGGTCGCCCTCACGTCGATCACCGTCGAGGCGCTCGCCGGCTTCGACGGCCTGACCCGCAAGGAGAAGGAGCGGGCGAAGAACATGTTCGCCCTCGGCCTCCTGTCCTGGATGTACACGCGGCCGACCACGGGCACCGAGGAGTTCCTCCGGAAGAAGTTCGGTGGCCGCCCGGAGATCCTCGAGGCCAACCTCGCCGCGCTGCGCGCGGGGTGGAGCTACGGCGAGACCACCGAGGACTTCGCGTCCACGTACGTCGTCGAGCCCGCCCCGATGCCGCCGGGGACGTACCGCAACGTCACGGGCAACACCGCGCTCGCGCTGGGGCTGGTCTCCGCCGCGCACCGCGCCGGACGCCCGCTCGTCCTCGGCTCCTACCCGATCACCCCGGCCTCGGACATCCTCCACGCGCTGTCCGGGATGAAGCGCCACGACGTGACGACCGTCCAGGCCGAGGACGAGATCGCCGGCATCGGCATCGCGCTCGGGGCCGCGTACGGCGGGGCCGTCGGGGTGACGACCACCTCCGGTCCGGGCATCGCGCTGAAGGCCGAGACGATCGGGCTGGCCGTGTCGCTCGAGCTGCCGCTCGTCGTCGTCGACATCCAGCGGGGCGGGCCCTCCACCGGCCTGCCGACCAAGACCGAGCAGGCCGACCTCCTCCAGGTCATGTACGGCCGCAACGGCGAGTCGCCCGTCCCGGTCGTCGCCGCGCAGACCCCCGCCGACTGCTTCGACGCCGCGATGGACGCCGTACGCATCGCGACGACGTACCGCACGCCGGTCGTGCTCCTCTCCGACGGCTACCTCGCCAACGGCTCCGAGCCGTGGTCGGTCCCCGCCGTCGACGACCTGCCCGACCTCACCGTCGACCTCGCCGCCGAGCCGAACGCGGTCGACGACGACGGCACCCCGGTCTTCCGGCCGTACCTGCGCGACCCGGAGACCCTCGCCCGGCCGTGGGCGGTCCCCGGCACCCCGGGGCTCGAGCACCGGATCGGCGGCATCGAGAAGGCCGACGTCACCGGCGACATCAGCTACGACCCCGACAACCACGACCGGATGGTGCGGCTGCGCCAGGCCAAGGTCGCGGGCGTCACGGTGCCCGACCTCGAGGTCGACGACCCCACGGGCGACGCGAAGGTGCTCGTCCTCGGGTGGGGCTCGACCTACGGGCCGGTGGCCGCGGCGACCCGCGTCGTGCGGGGCGCCGGCCACGCCGTCGCCCGGGCGCATCTGCGCCACCTCAACCCGTTCCCCGCCAACCTGGGCGACGTCCTGCGCCGGTACGAGCGCGTCGTCGTCCCCGAGATGAACACCGGCCAGCTCGCGCTGCTCCTGCGCGGCACCTACCTCGTCGACGTCCGCTCGCACACCGCGGTGCGCGGGCTGCCGTTCACGACGGTCGAGCTCGCCGACGTCGTCTCGTCGACCCTCGAGGAGGTCTCGTGACCACCGTGGAGCTCGGGATGCCCACGACCGGGCTGCGGCACGTGCCGCAGCTGCCGGACGACGCGCAGCCCCAGACCAAGAAGGACTTCACCTCGGACCAGGAGGTGCGCTGGTGCCCGGGCTGCGGCGACTACGTCATCCTCGCCGCGGTCCAGTCCTTCCTCCCGCAGCTCGGGCTGCGCCGGGAGAACATCGTCTTCGTCTCGGGGATCGGCTGCTCGTCGCGCTTCCCGTACTACCTCGACACCTACGGGATGCACTCGATCCACGGCCGGGCGCCGGCGATCGCCACCGGGCTCGCGACGTCCCGTCCCGATCTCTCGGTGTGGGTCGTCACGGGCGACGGCGACGCGCTGTCGATCGGTGGCAACCACCTGATCCACGCGCTGCGGCGGAACGTCAACCTGACGATCCTCCTCTTCAACAACCAGATCTACGGGCTCACCAAGGGCCAGTACTCCCCCACGTCGCGCACCGGCACGGTCACGAAGTCGAGCCCCGTCGGCTCGGTGGACGCGCCGTTCAACCCGGTCTCGCTCGCGCTCGGGGCCGAGGCCACGTTCGTCGCGCGGGCCATGGAGTCCGACCGGGCCGAGCTCACGGCCGTGCTCAAGGCCGCCGCCGAGCACCGCGGTGCCGCGCTCGTCGAGATCTACCAGAACTGCCCGATCTTCAACGACGGCGCGTTCGAGGTCCTCAAGGACCGCGAGCAGCAGGCCGCCCGGATCGTCCGGCTGCGCTCCGGCGAGCCCGTGACCGTCGGGCCCGAGGACGACCGGCGGGTGCTCGTGCGGGTGCGCGGCGGCAGTGCCGAGTTCGTGCCCGAGGCGGAGGTCGGCGCACGGGAGGTCGTCGTGCACGAGGCCGAGGCCGACGACCCGTCCGGCGCGTTCGCCCTGTCCCGCCTCGACTCCCCCGAGATGACGCACGTCCCGATGGGCATCTTCCGCCAGGTCTCCCGCCCCACCTACGACGACCTCGTCCGGGCCCAGGTCGACGGCGCGGTCGACGCCGCCGGCGGCCCGGCCACCGACGACGACCTGGGCGCGCTCCTGCGGGGCCGCGACACCTGGACCGTGGGGTGACGCCTCCCCCACGTCTGCCCCGCACCTCCGTGCGACACGCCGCCCCCCGGCGCTGAGAAGCGGACCGTGGGAGCAGAAGTCACGGTCCCGGTGTCCTCTCCCGACGGCGATCAGCGGCGAGGGACGGCCTACGGATTCCTCGCCTACGGCATCTGGGGGATGTTCCCCCTCTACTTCGCCGCGCTCGCCCCGGCCGGGGCGTTCGAGGTGCTCGCGCACCGCATCCTGTGGACGCTCGCCGTCTGCGCCCTCGTCCTCGGGCTGCGCCGGGACGGAGGATGGGTGCGCCGGCTGGCGTCGTCACCGCGGCTCGCCGCCGGGACCACCGTCGCCGGGCTGCTCATCGCGACGAACTGGACGATCTACGTCCTCGCGGTCCTCAGCGGCCGCACCTACGAGGCGGCGCTCGGCTACTTCCTCAACCCGATCGTCACCGTGGCGCTCGGCGTCGTCGTCCTGCGCGAGCGGCTCCGGCCGCTGCAGTGGGTCGCGGTCGGCGTGGGCGCGCTCGCCTCGGTCTGGCTCGCCGTCGCGGGCGGGGTGGTGCCGTGGATCCCGCTGACGCTCGCGTTCTCGTTCGGGCTGTACGGCCTGACGAAGAAGAAGGTCGGCGCCTCGCTCACCGCGATGCGGTCGCTCGCCGCCGAGACGGCGGCCCTCTCCCCGGTCGCGGTCGTCGTGCTGCTCGTGCTCTCGGAGCGGGGAGCGATGACCTTCACGACCGACGGGCCAGGGCACACCGCGCTGCTCGTGCTCTCGGGCGTCGTCACCGCGGTCCCCCTCCTGCTCTTCGCCGCGGCCACCCGGCGCGTCCCGCTCGTCACCATCGGGCTCATCCAGTTCGTCACCCCGGTGCTCCAGCTGCTCGTAGGGGTGCTCGTGCTCGGTGAGCACGTCTCCGGGCGGCTCTGGGTCGGGTTCGCCGTCGTCTGGGTCGCGCTGCTCTGTCTGTCCTACGACTCGGTCACCGCCGCCCGGGCCCGCCGGCGGGCGCTGCGTCGCACCGACCCGGAGTGCCCCCAGCCCACCGTGTGACGGGCCCTGTCATGGGTAGGCCCTGGTGTCGTCCCCATGGCATTCCTCCACCTCGACGCCCCGCGGTGTCTCCGCGCC
Organism: Phycicoccus sp. CSK15P-2; assembly: GCF_016888005.1. Taxonomy (GTDB): domain Bacteria; phylum Actinomycetota; class Actinomycetes; order Actinomycetales; family Dermatophilaceae; genus Phycicoccus. Next base: position 127,379 of record NZ_JAFDVE010000019.1, read on the forward strand.
AGGACGAGCTGGTCAGGCCCTGGCTGCAGACGTCCTCACGGACTGCTCGCCGTGAGTTCGACCTCGTAGCCGTCCGTGTTCGACAAGTAGGCGGCGTAGCTCTGTCGGCCGCCGGCGTGCGGGTGCTGGTCGGCGAACATGAGCGTCCAGCCGTGGTCTGCGGCAGCCAGAGCGAGGGCATCGACGCAGTCTCGGTCTCCGGCGTGAAAAGCCAGGTGGTTCAGCCCGGGGCGCTTCCGGTCGTGGGGTGCATCGAGCATGTCGGGTGACTGCTCGATGACGATGTAGGTGTCGGTGAGCTGCCAGCTGCGTCCGCCGGGCCATTCCTGAAAGGGCTGGTAGCCCAGCACTGTCAGTAGCCATCCCCACTCTGCGGAGGCGCGGTCGATGTCGGGGACCCACAACTCGATGTGGTGAATGCTTCCGGTTGGTGTCGGGCTCATGAGGCCCTTCCCTCCTCGTCGTCGCGTTCGAATAGCCGCCGTTCTTGAAAGCCGGAGCGGCGCGACCAAGTGCGGCGAACTGACTGCGAACCACCGGGCTTGTGTGGACCCGATGGACTTGCCAGCCCACGCCCCCGCTGGCTGGGTGTCTTCTCGGTCAGATCCGACACGAGCCCAGACGCAGCAGATCCGAACTTGAGCGTGGGCTCGATCCTGCTCGGGATGTAGGTCACCTCACTTCACCTCGCCGAGCGACAACCAAAGAATCTGCTCATCATCCCTGATCGGATCGACGCAGTTGCCGACCCTTGGCATGCGCAGTGTGACCGCCGGACCGGTGACATCCGTCGGGCCGACGTCCGGCGGCGCCGGTGGTGCGAAAGATGGGGCGATCACCCCCAGCCCGGTGTCATCACGCACACCACGAACGGACGTCTCTCCGCTGCCCACGAAGGCCGCAGGCCCACGGTGGGCGGTGTGCAGCGAGCGACTCAGTGACCGAGGAGGTGCCGGAGGTGGTCGTTGCTGAAGCGGCGCTGCGGGTCCACCCGGTCGCGGACGGCGAGGAAGGCGTCGAACCGCGGGTAGAGCTCGCGCAGGCGCTCGGCCCCGAGGGTGTGCACCTTGCCCCAGTGCGGCCGCCCCTCGTGCTCGGCGACGATGGCCTCGAACGCGGCGAACAGCGGGCGCGGGTCCATCCGGTGGTACTGGTGCACCGCGACGTAGGCGTTGGCCCGCTCGTGGGCGGTCGACAGCCACACGTCGTCCGGCCCGACGAACCGGACCTCGGCCGGGAACGGCACCGGAGCCCCGGTGCGCCCGTACCAGCCCCGCAGCTCGTCGATCACCGGCACGACCGAGGCCATCGGCACCGCGTACTCGCTCTCGACGAACCGCACCTGCCGTGTGCTGCAGAACACCTTCCACGAGTCGTCGGCGTACTCGCGCGCGCCGAGGATCCGGGCGCTCACCTGGTTGACGCGTCCGGTGATGGCGGGGGCCCGCGCCACGACCCGGTTGACGCCCTCGTAGACGCGGTTCGCGAGGAGGTCGTCGTCCAGCCGGCGCCGCCAGGCCGGTAGCGGCCCGGGCCCCTCGTCTGGGCCGACCCGGTCGTTGCGCTTGAGGAGGACGCGGTCGGTGTGCGGGAACCAGTGCATGTCGACGTGGTCGTGGGCTTCGGCGAGCTCGTGGACCTCCGCGAGCACCTCGCTCAGCGACTCGCCGGACTCCTTGGCGTGCAGCCGGAAGGCCGGGACGCACTGCAGCTCGACCTCGACGACGACGCCGAGAGCCCCCAGCCCCACCCGGGCGGCCTCGAAGAGCTCCGGCTCCTCGGTGGCGGAGCACGGCACGACCGAGCCGTCGGCGAGGACGAGCGTCAGCCCGCTCACGGCGGCGGCGATCCCCTGGAGGCGAAGGCCCGTGCCGTGCGTGCCCGTGGCGATCGCCCCGCTGACGGTCTGCCGGTCGATGTCCCCGAGGTTCGGCAGCGCGAGGCCGAGCGCCCGGAGCGCGGGGTTGAGCTCGTACAGGGGAGTCCCGGCGGCGACCCGCACCCGTCTCGTGTCGCGGTCGACGCCGACCACTCCGCGCAGCCCGTCGACCCGCAGCAGCACGCCGTCGGTCGCGACGAGCGGGGTGAACGAGTGCCCGCTGCCCGCCACCCGCAGCGTGCGCCTGTCCCGGGCGGCACCGAGGACCGCCGAGACGACGCCACCCACGCTCGACACGTCGGTGACGACCGCGGGCCGTGCCTCGACGTTGCCGCCCCAGTTGCGCCAGGTCGTGCTCATCCGAAGGTACGCCCCTCTCCGCGGTACGTGGGGACCGAGTCGACGAGCTCGCCACCCCGGACGAGGTGCAGGGTGTCGAAGCGCTCGAGCAGCTCGCCGGCCTTCGCCCCGCGCATCCAGACGCGGTCGCCGAGTGCGAGCCCGTCGACGTCACCTCGCACCGGGGTCTGCACCTCCCCGGCGGCCTCGGTGCGCAGCAGCGACAGCCCGCGCCGTACGGGCGAGGGGACCCGGGACCATCCAGGCTGGCCGCTCGCGACGTAGCCACCGGAGAAGGCCGTGACGAGCCCCGACGCCGGGCGCCGCACGACGGGCAGCGCGTAGGCCATGGCCGGACGGGCCGAGAAGGCGTCGTAGCCGTCGAAGAGGGTCGGCGAGTACAGCCCCGACCCGGCCGCGAGCTCGGTGGCGGCGGTGTCGTCTCCGAACGTGTGCAGGCTGCCCGTCCCGCCCGCGTTGACGAACCGGAGGTCGGCGACCGTGCGCACCGCGGCCACGACCGCGGCCCGGCGTTCGCGCAGCTCGGCCACCGAGCGCCGCTTGAGCAGGCGCACCGCGGGCGAGTCCGGCAGCCCGGCAACCTGGGCGTCGTAGAACATCAGGCCCCTGACCTCAAGCCCCGCGGCATCGGCTGCTCGGGCCACCGCCACCGCGTCCTCCGGGGTGCGCACCGGCGAGCGACGAACGCCAAGGTGGGCCCGCCCGACGCGCACGGAGCAGTCGACGTCGACGGCCACCCCGACGCCCCGCGCCGCGGGGCCGAGCGTGTCGGTGAGCCACTGCACGTGCTCCGCGGAGTCGACCGTCGACGTCACCTCGCGGCGCAGGTCGTCGTCCGCGGCGACCGCCCGCAGGGTCTCGGCGTCGACCGACGGGTAGGCGACGAACACGTCGCGGACCCCCGAGGTCACGAGCCACACCGCCTCCGCGGCGGCGTACGCCATGACCCCGGCGAAGCCCGGGCGGGCGAGCACGTCCTCGAGCACCCACCGGCAGCGCAGCGACTTCGAGGCCACCCGGACCGGACGGCCCGCCGCACGGCGGACGAGGTCGGCCGCGTTGGCCTCGTAGGCGTCGAGGTCGAGCACGACGAGCGGCGGAGCCAGCCCCGCCGTCGCGGCATCCCAGCCCCCGATCACGTCGTCCGGTGCCGAGGTCACGCGCCAGACGCTATCGCTCCCGGGTTGCGAGGCCGCACGGGAGGTCTACTCTCGGTCGCAGCGGCCCGCGGGGGATGCGGGCGCCGCCGGGGGGTCGGGGGCTCGATCATGGCGATGAGTCGCCTGCTGCACCCTTCGGCATCACACGACAGAAGGGACACGCCATGCGATCTCGAGTGATGGCCGCGATCTCCGTGCTGTTCGCGACCCTGGTGGCCGCGCCCGCCGGAGGAGCGGCAGCGGACCCGGCGCACTGCTCCGGCTGGAACACCCACCCCGACCGCTACAGCGTCGGCGACTTCTCGTTCGGCAACGGGACCGCCATCCGGCGCGGCCCCTACACGAACTGCGACCGCCTCGGCCTCGGCTACCCGGGCCACGGCATCGACGTCCACTGCGCCCAGAGGAACACCAACGGCGTCGTCTGGATATTCGTCCGTGACACCACGACGGGCGTCAACGGCTGGGCCGACCCGGATGCGCTCAGGTACGAGTTCGAGGTCGCCGGGCCCATCCCTCTCTGCTGACCAAGGACCGGAGCCCAGCTCCCGGCAGCACGTGCTCGGGAGCTGCGCGTGCCGGGACGAGGCGGGGTCAGCCCACGCGGGTGACGACGCCGGTCGCGAGGGCGTGCAGGGCGTCCTTCGCGTCGCTCTCCGGGAGGGGCGCGAGGACCTCCTGCGCGCGGGACGCGACGGCCACGGCGTGCTCGCGGGCGTGCTCCATCGCGGGGTGCACCCGGAGCAGGCCGAGGGCCTCCTCGAGTGCGGCGTCCGGGCCGAGGTCCCCGGTGAGAAGCTCCTGGAGCCGGGCGTCGGCGGGGTCCTCGGAGGCCAGGACGTGGATGACCGGCAGGGTGCGCTTGCCCTCGCGGAGATCGGTGCCCGGTGTCTTTCCGGTCTCGTCCGCCTCGGAGGCGATGTCGATGAGGTCGTCGGCCAGCTGGAAGGCCATGCCGAGTCGCTCGCCGTACTCGCGCATCGTCTCGACCGTCGCGGCGTCGCAACCGGCGAACATCGCGCCGTACCGGGCGGCGGTCGCGATGAGCACGCCGGTCTTGTCCTCGAGGACGCGCAGGTAGTAGGTGACCGGGTCCTCGCCGGGCGGGCAGGGGCGGTCGTCGCGGATCTGGCCCGAGCAGAGCCGGACGAACGTCTGCGCCTGGATCTTCACGGCCTCCGGCCCGAGGTCGGCGACGATGTCCGAGGCCGTCCCGAAGAGGAGGTCGCCGACGAGGATGGCCGTCGAGTTGTCGTACAGCGCGTTGGCGCTCGGCGCACCCCGCCGCACGTCGGCCTCGTCCATGACGTCGTCGTGGTACAGCGACGCGAGGTGGGTGAGCTCGACGCCCGCCGCGGCCGCGACGACCTGCTCCCCCGCGCCGTCCCCGAGCTCGGCGGCGAGCAGGGTGAGCAGCGGCCGGAAGCGCTTCCCGCCCGCGAGGGTCAGGTGCGAGCTCGCCTGGGCGATGAACGGGTCCTCGTGGTCGACGCGCCGCGCGATGAGCTCCTCGACCGCCGCGAGACCGTCGGAGAGCCGCCGACGGAGCCCGTCTCCGGCCCCGGGGAGGGACAGGACGGAAGGGGTCCCACGCTGTGCCGCCACGGAGCGAGCCCGGGTCACAGGAGGAACGTCGAGGCGTTGCCCGCCAGCTGGAGGATCCAGGACGGCGCGACGCCCGCGACGAGGGTGACGACGACGCCGACGGTGATCGCGATCGTCGACGGCACGGACGGGGTGAGCGCGACGACGCCCGGAACCGGCTCGGTGAAGTACATGAGCACGATGAGTCGGACGTAGACGAAGGCGGTGACGGCCGAGGCGAGGACGCCGACGACGACCATGACGACACCGGAGGTGCCGGACTGCACGGCCGGGGCGAAGGTGACGAACTTCGCCATGAAGCCCGACGTCGCCGGGATGCCCGCGAAGGCCAGCAGGAGGAACGCGAAGGCGCCCGCCACGACGGGGTGGTTGCGCCCGAGGCCGGCCCACTGCGAGAGGTGCGAGGCCTCCGAGCCGTCCTGGCGCACCATCGTGACGATGGCGAAGGCCGCGATGGTCGTGGCGCCGTAGGCCATCAGGTAGAACATCACGCCCCCGATCGCCTGCTGCGAGAACGCGAGGACGCCGACGAGGATGAACCCGGCGTGGGCGACGGACGAGTACGCCAGGAGCCGCTTGACGTCGGTCTGGGTCACCGAGAGGACCGCCCCGACGACCATCGTGAGGATGGCGACGGCGACGACGCCGATCCGCCAGTCGAAGCGGTTGGCCTCGACGCCCACGTAGGTGAGCCGGAGGATCGCGCCGAACGCGGCGAGCTTCGTGCACGCCGCCATGAAGCCGGTCACGGGCGTGGGGGCCCCCTGGTAGGCGTCCGGGGTCCACGAGTGGAACGGCACGGCGCCGACCTTGAAGAGCAGTCCGACGAGGGTGAGCACGACGCCCGGCAGGAGCAGACCGTCGAGGTCGCCGCCGTTGGTCTGGATCGCCGACGAGATCCGGGAGAGGTCCGAGGAGCCCGCGTAGCCGTACAGCAGCGCCGCTCCGAAGAGGAAGAACGCGCTCGAGAAGGCCCCGAGGAGGAAGTACTTCAGGGCCGCCTCCTGGGAGAGCAGCCGGCGCCGCCGGGCCAGGCCGGTCATGACGTAGAGCGGCAGCGAGAGGACCTCGAGCCCGACGAACATCGTGATGAGGTCGTTCGCGGCGACGAAGACCATCATCCCGAGCACGGCGAAGAGGGTCAGCGGGAAGGCCTCGGACGTGGCGTAGCCGGCGCGGGTGGCCGCGTCCTCCTGGGCCGAGCCCGGGGTGGAGGCGCCCATCGGGGTGAAGGCGTCCGAACCCACTCCCCCGAAGCGCTCGGCCATGACGAGGACGCCGATGACCGACAGTGCGAGCAAGGTGCCCTGGAGGAACAGCGCGACGCCGTCGATGGCGATCGAGCCGCCGAGGGTGATCGCCAGGTGCCCGCGGCTCCACACCGCGAGGACGACGAGCGCCACGAGGAGCGTGGCGACGGTGAGGGCAACCTGGATGGTGTGCCGCAGCGCCCGCGGCGCGAAGGCCTCGACGAGCACGCCGACCAGCGCGCCCGCGACGACGACGAGCATCGGGGCGATGGCCAGGTAGTCGACCGACACCTGCTCGAACGCGGTGGGCATCGCGGCGGGCATCACTTCGCACTCCCGGAGGCTTCGGCGGCCGCGGACGGGTCGGTGACCCCGACGATCCGCATCGTGGTGTCGACGGCCGGGTTGACGATGTCGAGGACCGGCTTGGGGTAGAAGCCGAGGACCACGAACGAGGCGATGATCGGCGCGACGACCCACTTCTCGCGGCCGGAGAGGTCACGCGGCGTCGCGTCGTCCGGGAACGAGGGCTTCGGCCCGGTCATGGTGCGCTGGTACATGAGCAGGATGTACAGCGCGGCGAGGACGATGCCGAGCGCCGCGACGACCGCCGCCACCTTGTAGCGCATGAACGTGCCCTGGAGGACGAGGAACTCCGAGACGAAGGACGACAGCCCGGGGAGCGCGAGCGAGGACAGGCCCGCGACGAGGAACGTGCCGGCGAGCACCGGCGTGACCCGCTGCCACCCGCCGTAGTCGGGGATGCGCTTGCTGCCGCCGCGGGCGACGAGGAACCCGGCGATGAGGAAGAGCCCCGCGGTGGAGAAGCCGTGGTTGACCATGTACAGCGTCGAGCCGGCGCCGCCGACGCTCGTCATCGCGAAGATGCCGAGGACGATGAAGCCGAAGTGGCTGATCGAGGTGAACGCGATGAGCCGCATCATGTCGGTCTGGCCGATGGCGAGCAGCGCGCCGTAGACGACAGAGACGACCGCGAGGGTCAGCACGACCGGGGTCGCCCACTGCGAGGCCTCCGGGAAGAGCTGGAGGCAGAAGCGGATCATCCCGTAGGTGCCGACCTTGTCGAGGACGCCGACGAGGAGCACGGCCGTGGCAGGGCGGGCCTCGGTGGCGGCGTCCGGCAGCCAGGTGTGCACCGGCCACATCGGCGCCTTGACGGCGAACGCGATGAAGAACCCGACGAACATCCACCGCAGCGCCTCCGGGGACCCGGTGACGTTGCCGACGAGGTTCTGGACGAGGAAGCCGTCCTCGCCACCCGGGCCCGCGAAGTAGACCGCGATGACCGAGACGAGCATGACGAGCCCGCCGGCGAGGGAGAACAGGAGGAACTTCACCGCGGCGTACTGGCGTCGGGGCCCGCCGAACAGCCCGATGAGGAAGTACACCGGGATGAGCATGGCCTCGAAGAAGACGTAGAACAGGAAGACGTCGGTGGCGGCGAAGACGCCGACCATGAAGGCCTCGAGGACGAGCATGAGCGCGAAGTACCGCTTGGTGCGGGTCGCGGCCACGTGCTCGGCCTGCGCGAAGTCGTCCTCGGTGTCGCCGAGCGGTACCGGCGTGACGTCGTCCCACGCCGCGAGCAGGCAGACCGGGGTGAGAATGGCCGCCATGACGACGAGCGCGAGCGCGATGCCGTCGACGCCCAGACCGTAGGAGACCCCGAGCTGCGGGATCCACGAGTACGTCTCGGTGAGCTGGAACATCTCGTCGCTGCCGGAGTCGAACGCGACCCAGGCGAGGACCGCGAGGACGAGGGTGACGAGGGAGGCGCCCAGCGCGAGCGGCCTCGCCAGCCGGGCCGTGCCGGCCGGCAGCGCCGCGACGACGACCGCGCCCACGAGGGGCACGACCATCATGAGCGTGAGCAGGGGCAGGGAGGTCACTGGATCACCCACAGAGCACCGAGGACGGCGACGACGCCGGTGAGCATCGTCAGGGCATACGACCGGGCGTAGCCGGTCTGGAGGCGACGCAGCCGCGAGCTGAACCCACCGACGAGCGCAGCCGTACCCCCGGCCGCGGCGTCGACGCCCCGGGCGTCGGCGAACACGAGCGAGCGGGTCAGGTGGATGCCGGGGCGCATGAAGAGGCCCTCGTTCACGGCGTCCTGGTAGAGATCGACGCGAGCGGCGCGGGTGAGGACCGAGCCACGCGGGGCGACGTCGGGGACCTCGGCCTGCCAGTACTGGCGCCACGCGAGGAAGATGCCGAACGCGACGAACGCGAGGGTGAGCGCGATGAGCAGCGGCACGGCGATGACCGGGTGCTCCTCGCCGTGCTCGCCGACGACCGGCTCGAGCCACGAGACGATCGGGGCGGTCTCGGCGAACGGCCACGCGAGGAGGAGACCGAGGAAGGCCGACCCGGCGGCGAGGACCGTCATCGGGACGGTCATGAGCAGCGGCGACTCGTGCGGGTGGACGTCGTCGGTCCAGCGCTTGTCTCCCTGGAAGGTCATGAAGAACAGCCGGGACATGTAGAACGCGGTGACGCCGGCGCCGACGAGCGCGGCCCCGCCGAGGACCCAGGGCTGCCAGCCCTCGCCGACGAAGGCGGCCTCGATGACCTTGTCCTTGGACCAGAAGCCGGAGAACGGCGGGACGCCGAGGATGGCGAGCCAGCCGAGCGCGAAGGTCGCCCAGGTGACCTTCATCGCGCCGGAGAGCCCACCGAAGCGGCGCATGTCCACCTGGTCGTTCATGCCGTGCATGACCGACCCGGCGCCGAGGAACATCCCGGCCTTGAAGAAGCCGTGGGTGAGCAGGTGGAAGATCGCGAAGGCGTAGCCGACCGGGCCGAGCCCCGCGGCGAGCATCATGTAGCCGATCTGGCTCATCGTCGAGGCCGCCAGGGCCTTCTTGATGTCGTCCTTGGCGCAGCCGACGACGGCCCCGAAGAGCAGCGTGACGGCGCCGACGAGGGCCACGGCCAGCGCGGCGTCCGGCGCGGCGTCGAAGATGACGTGGGAGCGGACGACGAGGTAGACACCGGCGGTGACCATCGTCGCCGCGTGGATGAGCGCCGAGACCGGGGTGGGGCCGGCCATCGCGTCGCCGAGCCAGGACTGCAGCGGGAACTGCGCCGACTTGCCGCACGCCCCGACGAGGAGCAGCAGCCCGATGGCGGTGAGCGTGGACTGGTTCGCCCCGGCGACGCCCTCGTTCACCGTCGCGTAGTCGACCCCGCCGAAGCTGATGAACATCGTCATGATCGCGATGGACAGCCCGAGGTCCCCGACCCGGTTGACGAAGAACGCCTTGTTGGCCGCCGTGGCGTACGCCGGGTTCCAGTTCCAGAAGCCGATGAGGAGGTAGGACGCGAGGCCGACGCCCTCCCAGCCGACGAAGAGCAGCAGGTAGCTGTCGGCGAGGACGAGCAGCAGCATCGCCGCGACGAAGAGGTTGAGGTAGGCGAAGAAGCGCCGCTTGTCGGGGTCGTGCTCCATGTACCCGATCGAGTACACGTGGATGAGGGAGCCGACGAAGGTGATGAGCAGGACGAACGCCATCGACAGCGGGTCGACGAGCAGGCCGAGGTCGAGGTCGAAGGACCCCGCCGGCACCCAGCTCCACAGCGTCAGGTGGTGCGCGCGCTCCTCCGCGGCCTGGCCGAGCAGCTGGAACAGCACGACCACACCGACGACGAAGCTCGCCCACGACAGGCCCGTCGCGAGCAGCGGCCCCGCCTTGTCGGTGCGGCGCCCCCCGAGGAGGAGGACGGCCGCGCCGAGCAGCGGCAGCGCGACGAGCAGCCAGGCGACCGACGCCGCGCCGGTCGCGGCGCCGGCGGTCATCGCCTCGCCGTCGACGGTGAGAAGTGAATGCACCAGTGCTCCTTACAGCTTCAGCAGGTTCGCGTCGTCGACCGAGGCCGACCGGCGGGACCGGAAGATCGCCATGATGATCGCGAGCCCCACGACGACCTCGGCCGCCGCGACGACCATGACGAAGAGGGCGAGGACCTGGCCGTCGAGGTTTCCGTGCATCCGCGCGAACGTCACGAAGACGAGGTTCGCGGCGTTGAGCATGAGCTCGACACCCATGAAGACGATGATCGCGTTGCGCCGGGTGAGCACGACGGCCCCGCCGATGACGAAGAGGACCGTCGCCAGGTAGACGTAGTTGACCAGGCTCATCGCTCGCCGCCCTCCTGGACCTCACGCTCGACCTCGCGCTCCTCCTCGACCCACAGCTCCGGTGAGACGTTCTGCTCGCGGGCGGTGAGGACGCGGGAGACGGAGAGGTCGGACGGGGTGCCGTCGGGCAGCAGCGCGGGCGTGTCGACGGCGTTGTGCCGCGCGTAGACCCCGGGGGCCGGCAGCCCGGCGAGGTGCTCGCCCTCGCGGAAGCGCCGCTTGCTCCACTCCTTCTGGTTCGGGCCCTTGCCGAGACGCTCGCGGTGGGCGAGCACCATGGCGCCGAGCGCCGCCGTGATGAGGAGGGCGCTGGTGATCTCGAAGACCCACACGTAGCGGCCGAAGATCAGCTCGGCGACACCGGAGACGTTGCCGGTCTCGGCGTTGACCTGCTCGAGCCCGGCCGGCTCGCCCCACGTGACCCGGCCGATGCCGGCGGCGAGGAAGCCACCGAGGCCGAGAGCGAGGACGGCGGTGGCCCACCGCTGACCCGTGAGGGTCTCGACGAGGCTGTCGCTGGAGTCGACGCCGATGAGCATGAGCACGAAGAGGAACAGCATCATGACGGCGCCGGTGTAGACGAAGATCTGGATGACCCCGAGGAAGTCGGCGTCCTGGGCGATGTAGAACACGCCGAGGATGATCATCGTCAGGGCCATGCCGAGCGCGGCGTGGACCGCCTTCTTCGCGAAGACGAGACCGAGGGCGCCGACGACGGCCAGGGGCGCGAGGACCCAGAACATCACCTCTTCGCCGGTGCCGGTCACGAGGTCACCTCCGCGTCGTCGGCAGGTGCGGTCCGGGCGGAGACGACGTCGCGCTGGTGGTCGGTCGCCTCGGTCACCTTGCCGAGGTAGTAGTCGCGCTCCTCCATGCCGTCGGCCATCGGGAAGGGCGGACGGAGCATGCCCGACTGGAGCGGCGCGAGCAGCTGGTCCTTGGTGTAGATGAGGTCGGCGCGGTTGTCGTCGGCGAGCTCGTACTCGTTCGTCATGGTCAGCGCCCGGGTGGGGCAGGCCTCGATGCACAGCCCGCAGAAGATGCACCGCAGGTAGTTGATCTGGTAGACGAGGCCGTAGCGCTCGCCCGGGCTGAACCGGCCGGAGCCGTCGCCCGAGTCGTCGTTCGTGGCGCCCTCGACGAGGATCGCGTCGGCGGGGCAGGCCCAGGCGCACAGCTCGCAGCCGACGCACTTCTCGAGACCGTCCGGGTGCCGGTTCAGCTGGTGGCGGCCGTGGAACCGGGGTTGGGTCGGGCGCTTCTCCTCGGGGTACTCCTCGGTGATGACCTTGCGGAACATCGTCGAGAAGGTCACCCCGAAGCCGGCGACCGGGGCGAACAGGTCGGAGAGAAAGCCGGACTTCCTCTGCTCGTCAGGCACGGGCATCCTCCGTGGTCTCGGATCCGGCGGTCAGGGCCGGCGCGGCGAGCGAGGGCTCGCGCAGGCGCTGGCCCGGCATCGGTGGCACGGGGTGCCCACCGGCGTAGGGGTCGATCTCGTCGGGGACCTCCGGGTGGGCGGCGGCTTCCTGGCGCTCGGCCCGCGAGTCCCACAGCCAGCCGCCGACGAGGGCCAGCACGGCGATCACCCCGACGAGCAGCAGCGAGCTGCCCGGGAAGACCCGGCCGGCCACCGTGACGTCGCCGAACCAGTCGAGCCAGCCGTTCTGGCCCGCCCGGAAGAAGGCGACGAGGACGACCCAGCCGAGCGTGGCGGGGATGAGGAACTTCCACCCGAAGCGCATGAACTGGTCGTAGCGGACCCGGGGCAGCGAGCCGCGCAGCCAGACGAAGACGAACATGAACATCCACAGCTTGGCGGTGAACCAGAGCAGGCCCCACCAGCCCTCGTTGAACATGCCGTCGTTGATCATCGAGATCGGCGGGGGCGCGAGCGGGCCGCCGAGGAACATCGTCGTGGCGAGCGCGGCGACGGTGAACATGTTGATGTACTCGCCGAGGAAGAACATCGCGAACCGCATCGAGCCGTACTCGGTGTGGAAGCCACCGGTGAGCTCGCCCTCGCCCTCCGCGAGGTCGAACGGGAGCCGGTTGGTCTCGCCGACCATCGTCACGAGGTAGACGAAGAAGCTGAAGAACGCCGGGACGACGAACCAGAGGTCGCTCTGCGCGAGGACGATCTGCGAGGTCGACATCGAGCCGGCGTACAGGAAGACGGCGACGAGCGAGAGGCCCATCGCGATCTCGTAGGAGATCATCTGCGCCGAGCTGCGCAGGCCGCCCATGAGCGGGTAGGTGGAGCCCGAGGACCAGCCGGCGAGGACGACGCCGTAGATGCCGACGCCGGCGACCGCGAGGACGAGCAGCACCGCGACCGGGGTGTCGGTGAGCTGGAACGGCGTGGTGTGCCCGAACATCGAGACCTCGCCCGCGAGCGGGATGATCGAGAACGCGACGAAGCACATGGTCGCCGTGATGATCGGCGCGAGGGTGTAGACGAACGCGTCCGCGGCCTTGGGACGGACGTCCTCCTTGAGCATCGCCTTCATGCCGTCGGCGAGGGTCTGGAGGAGCCCGAACGGGCCGTTGCGGTTGGGGCCCGGGCGCTGCTGCATCCGCCCGATGACGCGGCGCTCGAACCAGATGACGAGCAGCGTCGAGACGAGCAGGTAGACGAAGACGATGAGCGCCTTGACGACGGTCAGCCAGAACGGGGTGTCGGAGAAGTCGGCCCGGGGGTTGTCGGCCCCGGCCAGCGAGACGAGGTCCGGCAGGACCACGGCGGCGGTGCTGCTGCTCATGACTCACCCTCCTTGGTGACGGAGACGAGCGTGCCGGGCGCCCCGGCGAGCGTGGCCCGCAGGTCGCAGCCGTCCGAGTTCGTGGGGAGCCACACGACGTTGTCGGCCATCTCGGTGACGACGACGGGTGCGGTCACGGTGGCCTGCTCGGCGCGGACCGTGATGGGGTCGCCGTCGGCGACGCCCAGGGCGGCGGCGGTCGTGGCCGACACCCGGGCGACCGGCTGCGGCGCGGTCCCGGCGAGGTACGGCTCGCCGTCCTGGAGCGACCCGCGGTCGAGGAGGTGCCGCCAGGTGGCGAGGACCAGGGTGCCCTCGGTGAGCTCGGGGACCTCGCCGGCTTCGACGGACGGACCGGCCGGGCGCGGCCCCACCCAGGGCCCGAGGGTCTGCATCTCGGTGCGGACCTCGCGTAGCGTCCGGGTGCCCAGGAAGTGGCCCATCTCGTCGGCGAGCATGTCCAGAGCCCGGTAGTCGCTGACGTACCCGGTGTCGAGCGCCGTCTCGAAGGGCCGGACCCGGCCCTCCCAGTCGACGAACGAGCCGCCCTTCTCGGCGTGCGCCGCGACGGGCAGGACGACGTCGGCCGCCTCGGTGACGGCCGAGCGGCGCAGCTCGAGCGAGACGACGAAGGTGTCCCGGAGGGCGTCCTCCGTGCCGGGGACCCCGAGGTCGGCCGGGTCGACCCCGCCGACGACGAGGGCGCCGAGCTCGCCCGCGGCGGCTGCCGCGACGATGCCGGCGGTGTCCCGGCCGGGGGTGTCGGGCAGACCGGCGATCTCCCAGACCGACGAGACCTGGCTGCGGGCCTCGGCCTCGGCGACGGGTCGGCCACCGGGCAGGAGGGTGGGCAGCGCACCGGCCTCGAGCGCCCCCCGCTCACCGGCCCGCCGCGGGACCCAGGCGAGCCGGGCCCCGGTGGACTCGGCGAGGGCGAGCGCCGCGGACAGGGCGCCGGGGACGGACGCGAGCCGCTCCCCGACGAGGACGACCCCACCGTCGCGCAGGGCCTCGGCGGCGGCCTCGACGGTGTCGGTGCCCGAGCCGGCGGCGAGGGCCCGCAGGATCTCCGGCTCGGTGCCGGGCGCGGTGGGGATGAGTGTGCCGCCCATCTTCGCCAGGCCGCGGGTGGCGACCGCCGAGACCCCGAAGACGCGGGTGGCGTTCTTGCGGTAGGCCTTGCGCAGCCGGAGGAAGACGATCGGGCTCTCGTCCTCGGGCTCGAAGCCGACGAGGACGACGGCCTTGGCCGCCTGGAGGTCGGCGTAGGTGACCGCCTCGCCCTGCGTGTCGGAGCCGGCCGGGCCGGTGCCGACGACGTGCGCGGCGAGGAAGTCGGCCTCCTCCGCCGAGTGCGGACGGGCCCGGAAGTCGACGTCGTTCGTGCCGAGCACCCCGCGGGCGAACTTGCCGTACGCGTAGGCGTCCTCGGCGCTGACCCGGCCCCCGACGAGCACGCCCGCGGCGGTCCCGGCGAGACCCGCCGCGGCGCGCTGCAGGGCCTCGGGCCAGGACGCGACGCGCAGCTGCCCGTCCTCACCGCGGACCATGGGGAGCTCGATGCGGTCGCCGACCTGGGTGTAGGTGAACGCCCAGCGGCCCTTGTCGCAGTTCCAGTCCTCGTTGACCGCCGGGTCGGCCTGGGCCATCCGGCGCAGGACGCCGCCGCGCCGGTGGTCGGTGCGCTGGGCGCAGCCGCTGGCGCAGTGCTCGCACACGCTCGGGGTTGACACGAGGTCGAAGGGGCGGGAGCGGAAGCGGTAGGCCGAGCCCGTGAGCGCACCGACCGGACAGATCTGGACGGTGTTGCCGGAGAAGTAGGACTCGAACGGCTTCTCCTCGTAGATGCCGACCTGCTGCAGGGCCCCGCGCTCGACGAGCGCGATGAAGGGGTCGCCGGCGACCTGGTCGGAGAAGCGGGTGCAGCGGGCGCACAGGACGCAGCGCTCGCGGTCGAGGAGCACCTGGCTGCTGATGTTGACCGGCTTGGGGTAGGTGCGCTTGACGTCCTCGAAGCGCGAGGTGCCCCGGCCGTTGCTCATCGCCTGGTTCTGCAGCGGGCACTCGCCGCCCTTGTCGCAGACCGGGCAGTCGAGCGGGTGGTTGATGAGCAGGAGCTCCATGACGCCCTTCTGCGCCTTGTCGGCACCCTCGGACGTGTACTGCGTCTTGACGATCATCCCGTCGGCGACGGTCATCGTGCACGACGCCTGCGGCTTCATCCGCCCGGGCGGGCCCTGCATCTGGGTCGGCTCACCGGGCGTGCCGTCCGGCCCCGGACGCCCGGGCATCCAGACCTCGACGAGGCACTGCCGGCAGGCACCCACCGGGTCAAGGCCCGGGTGGTCGCAGAAGCGCGGGATGTCGATCCCGGCGTGCTCGGCGGCCCGGATGATGAGGGTGCCCTTGGGCACCGACACCTCGAGGCCGTCGATCGTCAGGGTGACGAGGTCGGCCGGGGCCTTGGTCTCGGGAGTGGCGGTCATGCGGAGACGGTCTCCTTCGCGTCGCCGTCCTTGGCCCACAGGGTGGACGCGGCCCGGTCGAACGGGCAGCCACCGTGGGTGAGGTGGGCGACGTACTCGTCACGGAAGTACTCGATCGAGCTCGTGATCGGGCTCGTGGCGCCGTCACCGAGGGCGCAGAAGCTGCGGCCGAGGATGTTGTCGCAGATGTCGAGGAGCTTGTCGAGGTCGGCCTCGTCGCCCTCACCGTGCTCGAGCCGGCCGAGGATCTGCTTGAGCCACCAGGTGCCCTCGCGGCACGGCGTGCACTTGCCGCAGGACTCGTGCTTGTAGAAGTCGGTCCAGCGGTCGACGGCCCGCACGACGCAGACCGTCTCGTCGAAGACCTGGAGCGCACGGGTGCCGAGCATGGAGCCGGCGGCGGCGACCGACTCGAAGTCGAGGGGGACGTCGAGGTGCTCGGCCGTGAACAGCGGCGTGGAGGACCCCCCGGGGGTCCAGAACTTCAGCGCCTTGTCGGGGTCGCGCATCCCGCCGGCCATGTCGACGAGCTCACGCATCGTGATGCCGAGGGGGGCCTCGAACTGGCCGGGGTTCCTCACGTGCCCGGAGAGGCTGAAGATGCCGAAGCCGGTGGACTTCTCGGTGCCCATGCCGGTGAACCAGTCGACGCCCTCGAGGACGATGCCCGGCACCGACGCGATGGACTCGACGTTGTTGACCGACGTGGGGCGGGCGTACAGGCCGGCTGCGCCGGGGAACGGCGGCTTGCTGCGCGGCTGGCCGCGGCGGCCCTCGAGGCTGTCGAGGAGCGCAGTCTCCTCGCCGCAGATGTACGCGCCGGCTCCGGCGTGGACGGTGATGTCCACGGTGACGCCCGAGCCGTTGACGTCGCTGCCGAGCAGGCCGGCCGCGCGGGCCTCCTCGACGGCGCGCAGGAGGCGCCGGTAGACGTGGACGACCTCGCCACGCAGGTAGATGAAGGCGTGCTCGCAGCCGATGGCGTACGAGGAGATGATGACGCCCTCGATGAGCACGTGCGGGTTGGCCATCATGAGCGGGATGTCCTTGCAGGTTCCCGGCTCGGACTCGTCGGCGTTGACGACGAGGTAACGAGGGCCGCCGTCCGGCGGGGCCATGAACGACCACTTCATGCCGGTGGGGAAGCCGGCGCCGCCGCGCCCGCGCAGCGAGGACTCCTTGACCGCACCGAGGATGTCGGCGGCCTCCATCGACAGGGCCTTCTCGAGCGCCCGGTACCCGCCGTCACGGCGGTAGGTCTCGAGGGTCCACGACTGCGGGTCGTCCCAGGAGCGGGTGAGGATCGGGGTCAGCGTCGTGGCCATCAGGAGCCCTTCCCGTCGCGGCGTCGGTCACGTGCGTCGGTGAAGCCCGCCGCCTCGGCGGCCGCGACGTCCCGGAACCACACCTCGGCCTTGGTGCGCCCGTACCAGGGCGACTCCGGGGTGTGGAACAGCATGGAGTCGGCGTTGCCCTTGACGTCCCAGCCGCGCGGGCCGAGGCCGTCCGGGCCCGGCTGCGCCGAGCCGTCGCCGAAGCCGGCGTCCTCGTGGTCGCCACGGTCGGCGGCCCGAGGCGCGGCGTCGTCGAAGAGGGTGGCCTCCGGCGCGGCGTCCCGACCGGCCGGGACGGACGCGCTCTGCGCCGAGACGTTGGCGAGGCGGTCCTTCGGGTGGTCGAGGTCGGCAGCCTGGGCCGGGGCGATGTCGACGGTGTCGGCGGCGGCCTCGGCCTGCCGGGCCACCCCGCTCACGCCGTCGCCGGTGGAGACGACGGGAGGCTCGGCGGACGGCTCGTCGGAGGAGCGCTTGGCCTCCTGCTCGCCCTTCTCCGGAGCCTTCTCGCCGGCGTCGGACGCGCTCTTCTCGCCGGGGGCGTCGTCGGACTCGTCACGCGTCGCGGCGGGCTCGGCCTGGTCGGCCTCGGCCTCGTCGCTCGCGGGGGTCGTCTCGGTGCTGCCCGGGGCGTCGGCGGTCGGGGTCCGGCCGCCACCGGTCGTGCCCTCGCCCTCGGGGGCGGTCCAGCCGTTGCGCTTGGCGAGCTCGAGGCCGACCAGGCTCGCCGGGCCGGCGCCGACGCCCTCGTCCGCGAGCCCGTCGGAGAACCCGGCGAGGGTGCGGCTGACCTCCTTGAAGGAGCACACCCGGCTCGGACCACGGGTGGGCGCGACGGGCTTGCCGTCGCGGAGGTCGTCGACGAGCTGCATGGTGCTCTCGGGCGTCTGGTTGTCGAAGAACTCCCAGTTCGCCATGACCACCGGCGCGTAGTCGCACGCGGCGTTGCACTCGACGCGCTCGAGGGTGATCGTGCCGTCCTCGGTCGTCTCGTCATGGCCGATGCCGAGGTGCTCGGAGACGGCGTCCCAGATCTCGTCGCCGCCCATGATCGCGCACAGGGTGTTCGTGCAGACCCCGACCGTGTACTCGCCGTTGGGGTGGCGCTTGTACTGGGTGTAGAACGTCGCGACGCCGGAGACCTCGGCGGTCGTGAGGTCGAGGAGCTCGGCGCAGAGGTCGATGCCCCGGCCGGTCACGTAGCCGTCGACGGACTGGACGAGGTGGAGCAGAGGCAGGAGCGCCGAGCGCTTCTGCGGGTAGCGCGCGATGACCTGCGCGGCGTCGGCGCGGAACTGCGCCTCGACGTCGGCGGGGTAGCGCTGCTTGCTCTCCTCGGGCACCGTGAGGTGACCGGAAGCGGACTGCAGACCGAAGTCACCGGCCATCAGCGGTCGACACCTCCCATGACGGGGTCGATGGAGGCCACGGCGACGATGACGTCGGCGACCTGCGAGCCCTCGCACATCGCGGCCACGGCCTGGAGGTTGTTGAAGCTCGGGTCGCGGAAGTGTGCCCGGTACGGGCGGGTGCCGCCGTCGGAGACGGTGTGGCAGCCGAGCTCGCCCTTGGCGGACTCCACGGCGACGTACGCCTGGCCCGGCGGGACGCGGAAGCCCTCGGTGACGAGCTTGAAGTGGTGGATGAGCGCCTCCATCGAGGTGCCCATGATCTCGCGGATGTGCTCGAGGCTGTTGCCCTGGCCGTCGCCGCCGATGGCGAGCTGGGCCGGCCAGGCGATCTTCTTGTCCTCGACCATGACCGGCTGGCCCTCGGTGCGCTGGAGACGGTCCAGGCACTGCTGGACGATCTTCAGCGACTCGTACATCTCGTCGATGCGGATGCGCAGGCGGTCGTAGGCGTCGCAGCCGGTGCGGGTGACGACCTCGAAGTCGTAGGTCTCGTACCCGCAGTACGGGTCGGATTTGCGCAGGTCGTGCGGCAGGCCGGTGGACCGGAGCACCGGACCGGTGATGCCGAGCGCCGTGCACCCGGTGAGGTCGAGGTAGCCGACGCCCACGGTGCGCCCCTTGAGCAGGGGGTTCTCGTTGAGCAGCTTCTCGAGCTCGCCGAGGCCGCGGCGCAGCTCGGTGACGGTGCCGCGGACGAGGTCGACCGCACCGTGCGGGACGTCCTGGGCGACGCCGCCGGGGCGGATGTAGGCGTTGTTCATCCGCAGGCCGGTGATGGCCTCGAAGACCCGCAGGATGCGCTCGCGCTCGCGGAAGCCGATCGTCATGACCGTCGTGGCGCCCATCTCCATGCCACCGGTGCCGATGGCGACGAGGTGGGAGTTGACGCGGGTGAGCTCCATCATCATCACGCGGATGATCGAGGCGCGCTCCGGGATGCGGTCGGTGACGCCGAGCAGCTTCTCGACCGAGAGGCAGTAGGCCGCCTCCTGGAACATCGGGGTGAGGTAGTCCATCCGGGTGCAGAACGTCACGCCCTGCGTCCAGGTGCGGAACTCCATGTTCTTCTCGATGCCGGTGTGGAGGTAGCCGATCCCCGCCCGGGCCTCGGTGACGGTCTCGCCGTCGAGCTCGAGGATGAGCCGGAGCACGCCGTGGGTCGACGGGTGCTGCGGGCCCATGTTGACGACGATGCGCTCCTCGTGGAGGGCCGTGGCCTCGTCGACGAGGTCGTTCCAGTCGCCGCCGGAGACGGTGAAGACGGCGGCGCCCTCGGTGTCGTCGTCGACGCTCGCGCCGTAGGGGTCGGCGCCGGGGAGGTCCTCGTCCAGGCCCGGGCTCGGGGCGGAGTCGTCGTAGATCGTGTCGTCGTGGGTCGTCATCAGCTGTACGCCCTCCGCTCGTCGGGCGGCGGGACGACGCCGCCCTTGTACTCGACGGGGATGCCGCCGAGCGGGTAGTCCTTGCGCTGCGGGTGGCCCGGCCAGTCGTCCGGCATGAGGATGCGGGTCAGCGCGGGGTGGCCGTCGAAGACGATGCCGAACATGTCCCAGGTCTCGCGCTCGTGCCAGTCGTTGCCCGGCCAGACGTCGACGACCGACGGGACGTGCGGGTCGTCGTCGGGGCAGGTGACCTCCAGGCGCACGCGCCGGCTGCCGTGCGTGATGGACAGCAAGGGGTACACCGCGTGGAGCTCGCGACCCTCCTCGCCCGGGTAGTGGGTGCCGGAGACGCCCATGCACATCTCGAAGCGCAGCGCGGGGTCGTCGCGCAGCACCCGGGCCACGGTGGCCAGGTGCTCGCGGGCGACGAAGACGGTCATCTCGCCGCGGTCGACGACCACGCGCTCGACCGCGGCCTCGTAGCCGACCGACGCGTCGAGCGCGGCGCCGAGCCGGTCGGCGACCTCGTCGTAGTAGGAGCCGTAGGGGCGAGGGGTGGCGCCCGGCAGGAGGGTCGGGGTGACGAGCCCGCCGTAGCCGGAGGTGTCCTGCCCGCGGGTGGCGCCGAACATCCCGCGCCGCTCGCCGATCTTCACCGGCTCGAGGTCCTCGGCGGAGAGCTCGGCGACCCGGCCGCCCCCGGTGTGCTGCGCGGTGTCGACGGCCCGCGGGTCGTCGTCGGTGCGCGTCTGCGGGCTGTCGGTCTCCTTGTCGGGGACCGGTGCGCCCTCACCGCTCTCGAGGTGGGTGGCGTCGTCCGTCGCGTCGTCGGTGCCGTCGTCGCTCATCCGAGGAGGTTCTTCCCGGCCGGCGCCGCGATGTGCGCGAAGTGGTCGTGGGTCGGGGCCATCTGCGAGGTGGGCGTGGCGCGCAGCGCGGCCTGCTCGGCGGCCCGGGCCGCGGCGACGCGGTTGACGCCGAGCTTGCTGCCCTGGATCTGCTCGTGGAGCTCGATGATCGCGTTGAGCAGCATCTCGGGCCGTGGCGGACAGCCCGGCAGGTAGATGTCGACGGGGATGACATGGTCGACGCCCTGGACGATCGCGTAGTTGTTGAACATCCCGCCCGACGAGGCGCAGACGCCCATGGAGATGACCCACTTGGGGTTCGGCATCTGGTCGTAGACCTGGCGGACGACCGGCGCCATCTTCTGGCTGACCCGCCCGGCGACGATCATGAGGTCGGCCTGGCGCGGGGTGGCGGAGAACCGCTCCATCCCGAACCGGGCGATGTCGTAGTCGGGGGTGCCGACGGCCATCATCTCGATGGCGCAGCACGCGAGCCCGAAGGTGGCCGGCCAGATCGACGCCTTGCGCATGTACCCGGCGACGTTTTCGAGCGTCGTGAGGACGAACCCGGCGGGCAGCTTCTCCTCGAGTCCCATCAGGCCTCCTCGGCGGTCGGGGCGGACACGGTGACGGTGCTCAGTCCCACTCGAGACCACCCCGCTTCCAGACGTAGGCGTAGGCGACGAACACCGTGACGATGAAGAGGACCATCTCGACGAGCGCGAACAGGCCCAGCTGGTCGAAGGCGACGGCGAACGGGTAGAGGAACACCGACTCGATGTCGAAGATGATGAAGAGCATCGCCGTGAGGAAGTACTTGATCGGCACACGCCCACCGCCCTGGGCCCGCGGCGTGGGCTGGATGCCGCACTCGTAGGCCTCGAGCTTGGCGCGGTTGTAGCGCTTGGGGCCGACGACCAGGCTGGTGCCCACCGACAGCGCCGCGAAGCCGAAGCCGAGCGCCAGGAGGACGAGGAGGGGGACGTAGGGGTTGCTCATCGCGGGCTGACTCCCCTTTCGCTGCTCGACTGCGTCAGGTGGGTGACGACCGACAGGCGCACGGACGACTTCTTCGCCATCCTAGGGGGAGTGACGGACGTCGCATCCAGAGGCGTCGCCGCCCCGGCGTCGGTGCGCCGTGGCGCACGGGCTGTGTCGGTCACCAGGTCCTCTGCTGCTTGTGAACGTCTTCACGAACGGCCCGAGTCTAGGACGGCGCCGACCGCGCTTTCACTTAGGTCTCCCTAACCCTCGACGGCCGGCTTCGTCGCGCGGTGCAGCGCGACGACCCCGCCGCTGAGGTCGCGCCACTGCACCCCCACCCAGCCGGCCGCCGCGACGCGCTCGCCGAGCGCGCGCTGGTCCGGCCAGGCCCCGATGGACTCCGCGAGGTAGACGTAGGACTCGGGGTCGGAGCTCACCCGGCGGGCGATCGCCGGCAGCGAGCGCACGAGGTAGTTGCTGTAGACCGTGCGGAACGCGGCGTTCGTCGGGGTGCTGAACTCGCAGACGACGAGCCGGCCGCCGGGCCGGGTGACCCGGAGGAACTCGCGCAGGGCGGCGTCCACGTCGGCGACGTTGCGCAGCCCGAAGGACATCGTCACGACGTCGAAGGAGGCGTCCGCGAACGGCAGCCGCATCGCGTCCGCCGCCGTGAAGGGGAGGTCGCTGCGCCGCCGGTGGCCGACGTGCAGCATCCCGAGGCTGAAGTCGGCGGGGACGACGTCGACGCCGGAGTCGGCGAACGGCTCGCTGCTCGTCCCGGTGCCCGCGGCGATGTCGAGGACGCGCTCGCCCGGCTCGGCGGCGCAGGCGGCGACGACGGCGCGCCGCCACAGCCGGTCCTGGCCGAGCGAGAGCACGTCGTTGGTGACGTCGTAGCGGTCGGCGACGTCGTCGAACATCGCGGCGACGTCCTGGGGGTCCTTCTCGAGCGAGGCACGGGACATGGCGGCATCCTCCCACTGGTTCCGGCGTGCCCCGCACGGCGCCGTATCGTTCTGTCCCGATGACCTCACTGCCCGCGGACGGTGCGCATCCCTCGCCCGCCCCCCTCGTCGCCCGCACGGTGCCGCTCGACCCGGCGCTCGCGGAGGACCTCCTCGCGGTCCTGCCTCCCGGACCCGCTGCCGCCCCGTGCTCCTGGGTGCGCCGCGGCGAGGGCGTCGTCGGCTGGGGCCGGGTGGCCTCACACACGGCCCACGGACCGGAGCGGTTCACCGCGCTCGAGCGCTGGTGGCGTGGCCTCGTCGGGTCGGCCGTCGTCCGGGACGAGGTCGACCTCCCGGGCACCGGACCGGTCGCGTTCGGCTCGGTCGCGTACGCCGCGGGGTCGGCGACCGGCGGGACGCTCGTCGTCCCCGAGGTCGTCGTCGGACGCCGCGGGGACCGGGCCTGGCTGACCACCGTGTCGGCCGACCCCGCGGTCGCGGCCGTCCCCGGCACCGCAGTCGTCCGGCGGCAGGACGACCCGGAGCGCCCGGCGGACGTCGCGTTCGCCGACGGCGCGCTCTCCCCCGCGGCGTGGGCCTCCGCCGTCGCGACGGCCGTCGGGCGGATCACCGCGGGGACGCTCGACAAGGTGGTCCTGGCGCGCGACCTCGAGGTCTCGGCCCGCGACGCGCTCGACGTCCGCTGGCTGCTGCGCCGGCTCGCCGAGCGCTACGACACGACGTGGGTGTTCGCGGTGGACGGCCTCGTCGGAGCCACTCCCGAGCTCCTCGTCCGCCGCGAGAAGGGGCTCGTCACCTCGCGGGTGCTCGCCGGGACGATCCGGCCCACCGGGGACGACGCCCACGACCTCGCGCTCGCCGCCTCCCTCGCCCGCTCGAGCAAGGACCTCGAGGAGCACGAGTACGCCGTGCGGTCGGTCGCCGACGCCCTCGCGCCGCACTGCTCGTCGATGAACGTGCCGGAGACGCCGTTCGTGCTGCACCTGTCGAACGTCATGCACCTCGCCACCGACGTCACGGGGGTGCTCGCCGACGCCACGTCGTCACTGACCCTCGCCGCGGCGCTCCATCCGTCGGCCGCGGTGTGCGGCACGCCGCGGGCCGAGGCCGACGCCGTCATCGCCGAGCTCGAGCACATGGACCGCGGCCGGTACGCCGGCCCGGTCGGCTGGATCGACGCCGACGGAGACGGCGAGTGGGGCATCGCGCTGCGCTGCGGCGCGGTCGACCCCGCCGACCCGGCCCGGATGCGGATCTTCGCGGGGTGCGGGATCGTCGCGGGCTCCGACCCGGACGACGAGCTCGCCGAGTCCTCGGCCAAGCTCGTCCCGATGCGCGACGCCCTGACCGCCGTCAGCTGAACGGCGGGCGGACGTCCACCGCCACGGAGCGTCGCCCGGCCCAGCGCCACACCCGGGCGGCGGTGTCGCGGTCCTCGTCGGTCACGAGGTTGCCCATCCAGCGCAGCGCGAGCGTCATCAGCCAGTCGCTGCGCATCCCGGCCGGGCCGAGCGCGGCGAGCGTGCGCGGCACCGTGAAGACCCCCGCGAGGCGCCGCGCGATGGAGAAGGCCTCGCCGTAGTGCTCCCGCAGCAAGGCCGGCCAGACCCGCGACAGGTCGTCGTCGAGGTGGTCGGCGACGAGCCGGCCCGTCTCGAGCCCGTAGTCGATGCCCTCACCGTTGAGCGGGTTCACGCACGCGGCGGCGTCCCCGACGAGGGCCCAGTTCGGGCCGGCGACCCCGCTCACCGCACCACCCATCGGCAGCAGCGCGCTCGTCGGCATCCGGGGCTCGCCGCGCAGCCCGAACCCGGCCCGGCGCTCCTCGGTGTAGCGGCGCATGAGCGGCTTGACGGCGATCGCGGCGGGGCGGCGGGTCGTGGCCAGCGTGCCGACGCCGACGTTCACCTGACCGCCGCCGAGCGGGAAGATCCAGCCGTAGCCGGGCAGCGCCTCCCCCGCGTCGCCGCGGAGCTCGAGGTGGCTGCTGATCCACGGGTCGTCGGCGCGGTCGGAGTCGACGTAGCAGCGCCCCGCCACGGCGTAGACGGTGTCCTGGTGCCACTCCCGGCCCAGCACCTTGCCGAGTCCCGAGCGCACGCCGTCGGCGACGACGAGCCGTTCGCACGCGATCTCGGAGATCGCGCCGTCGGCCCCGCGGAACGTGACGGAGCGGACCCGACCGGACTCGACCGTCGCGTCGACGGCCTTGGCGCCCTCGATCCCCGTGGCGCCGCTGTCGAGCGCCTCCTGGCGGATCCGGGCGTCGAGCTCGGTGCGCGGGACAGCGGAGCCGTGGTCGGGCAGGCTGCCCCCGGGCCAGGGCAGGTGCAGGGTCTGGCCGAACCCGTGCGCGCGCAGCCCGCGGTTCACGGTGTGCCCGCGCACCCAGTCGCCGAGGCCGAGCCCGTCGAGCTCGGCGACCGCGCGGGGCGTCAGGCCGTCCCCACAGGTCTTGTCGCGCGGGAAGACGGCGGCGTCGGCGAGGACGACGTCGCGTCCGGACCGGGCCACCCAGGCCGCGGCGGCGGCTCCGGCGGGCCCGGCGCCGACGACGAGGACGTCGGTGCGGGTGGGGGTGTCGGACACGGGAGGATTCTCGCAACGTCCGGGGCCCGCCCGGGCATCGGGGGGAAAGGCGGTGGCCGCCGGGCGTCGCGGTCGGCGACGATGGCGGGATGGACGAGGACAGCCCGTACCGCGTCGTCGCGGTCACGCCGGAGACGTCGGGTGCGTTCGACGCCGTCGACGACGTCGTGTGGTTCGACGAGCCGGACCCGACCGGCGCCGACCCGAGCGGCGGGCTCGACCCGTCCCGCCGGTTCGCCGCGAGCCGCACCGGGGAGCCGCCCTTCGCCGGCGTGTTCGCCTGGTACGACCACCGGCTCACCGTCCCCGGCCCGCAGGGCCCGGCGCCGGCGCCCTGCGCCGGGCTCGCCTGGGTCGGCGTCCACCCGGACGCCCGCCGCACCGGGGTGCTCACCGCGATGCTCGGCCATCACCTCGCCGACGTCCACGAGCAGGGGTACGCCCTCGCCGCGCTGCACGCCTCCGAGCTCGGCATCTACGGGCGCTTCGGATACGGCCAGGCCTCGTTCGGGGTGCACGTCGAGGTCGGCGGCGGCGCGGAGGTCACGGCCCCGGGGGTCGACCCCGGCGACGTCCGCACGACGGTCGTGCCCGGCCGCGGGGACGACACGGCCGACCGCGTCCACCGGGTCCAGGCGGCCGTCGCAGCCGGGCAGGTCGGGGCGGTCGCGCTCACCGAGGCGCACACCCGGCGGCGGTTCCAGCCCGACCCGCGCGCCGAACGGGGCCGGGAGCGGCCGCGCCTCGTCGTCGCGACCCGGGACGGGGCGGACGTCGGGTACGCGGTCGTCCAGCGGGCACACAAGTGGGAGGACATGCGGCCGCAGGGGACCCTCGAGTGCTCCGAGCTCGTGGCCGCCGACCCGGCCGTCCGGCTGGCGCTGCTGCGCCGGCTCGTGTCCTTCGACCTCATCGGGACCGTGACGCTGCCGGCCGACTCCGTGGAGGACGAGCTCGTGTGGTGGCTCGGGGGCCCACGGGCCGTCAAGGCGCGCGTGCACGACGCGCTGTGGCTACGGCTCGTCGACGTCGGGGCGGCGCTCGGGATGCGCGGGTACGTGGCGGACCTCGACCTCGTGCTCGACGTCGTCGACGAGCGCTGCCCGTGGAACGCCGGTCGCCGGCGGCTGCGGACCGTGGACGGCCACGGCGGCTGCGAGCGCACGCACGCCGCGGCCGACGTCCGGCTCCCGGTGCAGGCGCTCGGCTCGGCCTACCTCGGTGGCCGGTCGGTGGCGGCCATGGCCCGGCAGGGCCTCGTGGAGGAGCACCGGCCGGGTGCGGTCGCGGCACTCGGCCGCGCGCTCGCCACCGACGTCCCGCCCGTGGCGGCGCTCAGCTTCTGAGGGCGGCCGCCGCCAGGGCGCGCAGGTCCGCGTGCGCCTGCCGGTGGGTTCCCCTGTCGACCCGCACCTCGACGACGCTCAGGCCCGCCGGCGGCTCCCCGACGAGCCGGACGAGCTCCTCGCGGGACCCGGCGAGGGTGTGCGGGACCGCGTGCGCACGGCAGAGCGCGGCGAGGTCGGTACCCGTGGGCGTCCCGAAGACCCGCTCGAAGGTCTCGGCCCGTTCCGGCTCGCCCGGTTCGAGCGTCGTGAAGATGCCGCCGCCGTCGTCGTTGACGACGACGACCGTGAGGTCCGGCCGTGGCTCGTCCGGGCCGGCGAGCAGGCCGTTCGCGTCGTGCAGGAACGTCAGGTCGCCGACGAGCGCGTGGGTCGGGCGGCCGAGACCGAGGGCCATCCCGGCGGCCGTCGAGACGAGGCCGTCGATGCCGGCGAGCCCGCGGTTCGCGACGACGAGCCCGGCCACGGCCTCGGGCACGCCGAGGTCGAGGTCGCGCACCGGGTTCGAGGACCCGACGACCAGGACGCCCTCCCTCCCCACCGCCTCGGCCACGGCCGCGGCGACGGCCAGGCCGCTCGGCCACGCGGCGGGCGCCTCGGCCAGCGCGTCGGCCACGGCCAGCCCCGCGTCGTACCAGGCCTGGGCGAACTCGGCCCGGGGGTCGCGCTCCGGGGTCTCGAGGTGCACCTCGGCGATCCGGTGCGGGCCACCCGGTCGCAGCGCGGACCACGGGTGGACCCGGGAGGCGACGTGTCCGGGGTCGGGCCACGGGCCCGGGCCGGCGACGGACTCGACGACCAGCCCCGGGCGGCGCAGCAGCGCCGCCACCGACCGCGAGAGCGTGGGCCGGCCGACGACGAGCACGCGGTCGGGGGCGTGGTCGTCGACCCAGTCGGTCGCGGTGAGCAGGAGGGACCCGCACGGCACGGCCGACCCGCGGACCGTCTTCGGGCCGAAGGGCTCGGCGACGACGGGGTGGCCGCGGTCGGCCGCCCAGTGGTGCACGTCCTCGGCGTCGGCGCCGGCCGGGAGGTCACCGACGACGACGAGGGTGCGGGCCACGTGGGCGATGCCGTGGCCGTCCGCCCGGGTCGTCACCCGACCCACCTCGACCCACGGCCGACCGTCCGGCCTCCCCGCCAGGTGCTCCGGCAGGGTGTCGTCACCGTCCGGCACGAGCGGGTCGCGGAAGGCGAGGTCGAGATGGACGGGCCCCGGTGCGCCACCGGTGGCTCCTCGTGCCGCCGCCAGGGCGCGGCACACGGTCGAGCGCCACCATCCGGCGCCCGCCGCGGGTGCGGCCTCGGGCGCGGGCAGGTCGCACTCGAAGCGCGTCGCGCCGCCGAACAGCCCCGGCTGCGCCGTCGTCTGGTTCGCCCCGGTGCCGCGCAGCTCGTGCGGCCGGTCCGCGGAGAGGGCGACGACCGGGACCCCGGCGTGCGAGGCCTCGAGCACGGCCGGGTGGAGGTTGGCGACGGCCGTCCCCGACGTCGTGACGACGGGGACGGGGCGCCCGGAGCCCTTCGCCAACCCGAGCGCGAGGAACCCCGCCGACCGCTCGTCGACCCGGACGTGCAGGCGGACCCGCCCGGCGGCCTCGGCGGCGAGCGCCGCGTAGGCGAGCGGCGCCGACCGCGACCCCGGTGCCAGGACGACGTCGCGGACGCCACCGCGCACGAGCTCGTCGACGAGCACGGTCGCGAGCGCGCTGGACGGGTTCACAGCCGCGGATTCTGCCACCCCGGCCGGAGGGCGGCCCGGGCACGACCGGGCAGCTCCGGACACGACCGTGCAGCCCCGAGCACGACCGGACAGCCCTGGGCACGCGCGGGCACGACCCGAGCAGGCCTGGGAACGACCCCGATGGCGACGGCACCGGGTCGGGGAGCAGGCTGGAGGCCATGACCCCGGAGCACTCCCCTCCCCCGGAGCACACCCGCGGACGACCCGGAGCGGCAGCGGTCGTCACCGCCGACGGGCTGGTCAAGCGGTACGGGCTGACGACCGCGCTGGCCGGGGCGTCGCTCGCCGTCCGCCCCGGCGACTCGGTGGCCATCATGGGTGCGAGCGGCAGCGGCAAGACGACGCTGCTGCACTGCCTCGCGGGGATCGCGACCCCCGACGAGGGCGTCGTGCACTACGGGGGGCCCGACGGCGACGTGGAGGTCACGGCGCTCTCGGACGCGCGGCGCAGCGCGTTGCGCCGGAGCCAGTTCGGCTTCGTCTTCCAGGAGGGGCTGCTCGTCCCCGAGCTCACGGCGGTCGAGAACGTCGCCCTCGCCCTGATGGTCGGCGGTACCGCACGCGGGGAGGCGGAGCGCCTCGCCGCGGGATGGCTGGCCCATCTCGGCCTCGCGGGCATGGAGCAGCGCCGCATCGGCCAGCTCTCGGGCGGTCAGGCCCAGCGGGTGGCCATCGCGCGGGCGCTCGTGACGGGGGCGCCGCTCATCTTCGCCGACGAGCCCACCGGCGCCCTGGACTCGCACACCTCCGCGGACGTCATGGGAGCGCTCCTCGGGGCGACGACGGCCACCGGACGGACGCTCGTCCTCGTGACACACGACGCGACGGTCGCGGCCCGCTGCGCCCGCACGGTCCACATGGTCGACGGCGTCGTCGCCGCCGACCGGAGCGCCTCACCGTCCCCCTCGCCGTACACCCAGCCATCCGCCCCGCCGACAGTCTCGCCATCCGCCCCGCCGACAGCCCCACCGACCACCTCACAGTCCGGCCGGGAGGACGGCCGGTGAAGACGCTCCGGATCGCCTGGCTCGTCGCCCGCCCCTCGCGGGCGGGGCTCGTGCTCTCCCTGCTGCCGGTCGTCGCCTTCACCGTGACGACGGCACTGCTCGTCGTCGTCCTCGGCGGGGCGGCCGCGCTGTGGACGACCGGCGGGCAGGTCGTCAACGCCTACCGGATGTTCACGAGCATCGCACTCTCCCTCCTCGTCATGCCGCTCCTCGGTCTCGGCGGGGCCGCCGCCCGCCTGGCGGCCCGGCGCCGGGACGACCGGCTCGCGACGCTGCGGCTGCTCGGCGCCCCCCGCGGCCAGGTCAGTGCGGTGGCGGTGCTCGAGGCCGCTGTGCTGGCCCTCGTCGGCGCGGCGCTCGGGGCCGGCGTGGCCCATCTCCTCGTTCCGGCCATCGGCGCCGTCCGGTTCGCCGGGGCTCCGCTCGGCGGGTCGATGCGGCTCTCCGGGGCGGCCACCGCCGGCGTGGTGCTCGCCGTCACCCTCGTCGCCGTCGGCAGTGCCGTGCTCGGGCTGCGCCGGGTGCAGCTGACACCGCTGGGCGTCCGGCTGCGCACCGACGCCACCCGCACCGGGTGGGTGCCCGCCGCGGTGGCGGTCGGGGTCGTCGCCGCCGCGAGCGTGGGCGTACAGGTGGTCGGCGGCTCCGGCGCGGTCACCGTGGTCGTCGTCGGCCTCGGCCTGTCGTTCGCCGCCGGCATCGGGGTGCTGAACCTCCTCGGCCCGTTCGTCATCCGGCTCTCCGCCGGACGACGACTCCGCCGCGCCGGCTCGGCCGCCGCCCTGCTCGCGGCCCGGCGGGTCCTGGACGACCCCAAGGGTGCCTGGCGCCAGGTCAGCGGGGCGGCGGCCGTGAGCTTCGCCGCGGTGGTCGTCGGCGCCGGGGTCAGCATCCTCGACGTCGCGAGCCGCGAGAGCCTGAGCGCGGAGGACGCGATGCTCGTCACCGACATCCGCACCGGCCTGGTCGTCACCGTCGTCGGTGCGTTCCTCATGGTCGCCTGCTCGGTCGGGGTCACCCAGGCCGCGGCGATCCTGGACCGCGCCGAGCTCTCCCGCAGCCTGGCCCGCCTGGGCACCCCGGAGTCGGTCGTCGAGTCCGCCCGCCGGCGCGCCGTGATCCGCCCGCTGCTCGTGACGACGCTGGGGTCCGCCGTGACCGCCGCGGTCGTCCTCTTCCCGCTCACCGGTCTGGCGCTGCTCGCCCGGCCGCTGTCGCTGCTGACCATCCTCGGCTCCGTCGCGTTGGGCGTGGCGCTCGTGCAGGCCACGCTCTGGGCCACCGCCCCGCTGCAGCGGCGGGCGATGTCCGAGACCCCCTGACCGGCCTCACCCACCGCGACCACCGGCCGGCGGGAGCGGACGCTCGACGACGACCTCGGTCACCGCCCGGACCGGCCGGCGGAGGAAGGCGGCCGACGAGACCTCCCAGGCGTCGACGCCCGGCACGGTCCCGCGCGGAGCGTCCTGGGCGGCCCGGGTCGTCTCGACGTAGCGGTCCAAGGCGTGGCGCCGGGTGTCGACCGGGGGTCCGTCGCCGGCCCGGACGGTGACCCAGGTGGGCCGCGCGGGGTTCGGCGTGAGGTCGAGCCGGGGCACGGGGTCGTCGACGTGCTCGACCGACAGCACCCGGACGTCCTCGGGCACCGGGAACACCCCGACCGGTGCCCCCGAGGTGAGCACGTGGGTGACGCGGTGCCGCGCCGTGAAGGCCGGGTCGGCGGCGAGCGCCGCGGCATGGATGCCGCCCTGGCTGTGCCCGACGAGGAGCACGGGGTCGTCCGGGCCGCCGCGTCCTGCCCGGCGCGCGGCGGCCCTCGCCCGGTCGAGCGCGGCCGCCGCGCCGGCAGCGGCGAGGGTCGCGTCGCCGGTCACCGCCCGGACGTCGCTCGTGAGGTCGTACGGGTTGGTGCCCGGCCGCGGCGACCACTCCTGGGTGCCCGGGACGACGACGACCCAGGCCGGGCCACCGTCCGGTGCCGCGACCTCCACCACCCGTACCCTCCCGCCGTCCAGCCCGTGCCCGAGTGCGACGAGGTCGGCCGGCCCCCCGAGTGTCGCCGGCACCGGGGCCGGCTCGACGGGCCGTACGGCGACCGGCGCCTCGCCGTCGGTCAGGAGGCCACCGCGGGATGCGGCGTCCGCCCCGAGACGCACCCCGGCGAGCACCGCCGAGGCCGCGTCCTCGACCTCTTCGTAGGCGCGGGCAGCGAGCCCGAGCCGCGCCGCGAGGGTGTCGAGCGCGAGCGCGTCCCCCCAGAGCCCGGCCGGCCCGGCGAGCCAGAGGGCCCGTCCGGCGACGAGCACGCCCCGCGCCGGGCATCGCGCCGCCGCGCCGCTCAGGGCCTCCGCTTCGAGCCGTACCGCGTCGGCGCTGCCACCGAGCCGGAGCGAGACGGCGTGCAGCGCCTCGGATCGGACGGAGACGCGGGTCATGACGCGGCGTCGAGGCGGGCGGCGACCAGGAGGGCGTCGACGTCCTCCGCGAGCCGGCCGAGCTCGTCCGCCGTGCGGGCGAGCGCCGCACGCCGCTCGTCGACCAGCTCCCGGTACCGGTCCGCGGCCATGCCCTCCCACCACACGAGGGCGTACCGCCCGAGCACGGCCCGCCTCGCCTCCACCTCCTCGCGCGCCGCCCGGAGCCGTGCCGCGAGCCGCGCGAGGTCCACCATGTCGTCCACCGTCGGTACCCCCTTCGTCGTGAGACCCCAGCCCATCCCGGGCGGGCCGTCCGGCACCACCGCGGACACCGGACCTGTGGACATCCGGGGCCCGGGCCGGCACCTGTGGACGACGGACGTGCCGCCTACGCTGGCCGCATGCCCCACCACGACCTCGTCATCATCGGCAGCGGCTCGGGCAACTCGCTCCTGACCCCGGAGCTCGAGGGTCTCGACGTCGCCATCGTCGAGAAGGGCACGTTCGGCGGCACCTGCCTCAACGTCGGCTGCATCCCGACGAAGATGTTCGTCCTGCCCGCCGACCGGGCCGTCGACGCCGCCGACAGCCACCGGCTCGGGGTCACCTTCACCACGCCCACGGTCGACTGGCCGGCGATCCGCGACCGGGTCTTCGGGCGCATCGACCCCATCTCCGACGGCGGCGAGGAGTACCGGGAGGGCCAGGAGCACGTCACCCTCTACCGCACCCGGGCTCGCTTCGTCGGCGAGCGGCGGCTGGCCCTCGACACCGGCGAGGAGGTGACGGCGGACCGCGTCGTCGTCGCCGCCGGCAGCCGGGCCGTCGGGCTGCCCCTGGACCATCTCCGGGAGGCCGACCCCGACCGCGGCATCCACACCTCGGACACCGTGATGCGGATGGGGTCCCTGCCGCGCCGGATGCTCGTCGTCGGCGGCGGCTTCGTCGCCTGCGAGATGGCCCACGTCTTCGACGGCCTCGGTGTCGAGGTGGTGCAGGTGCAGCGCTCGCCACGGCTGCTCATGGCCGAGGAGGAGCACATCTCACAGCGGTACAGCGAGATCGCCTGCGCCCGGTACGACGTGCGGCTCGAGAGCACCGTCACGGCCCTCGAGCCCGCGGGCGACGGATGGCGGGCCACCCTCCTCGGGCCGGACGGCGAGGACGTCCTCGACACCGAGACCGTCCTGCTCGCCGTCGGCCGGCGCCCCAACGACGACCTCCTCGACGTCTGGAACGCCGGCATCGAGACCCACCCCGACGGGCGGGTCGTGGTCGACGCGCAGCAGCGGACGACGGCCGAGGGCGTCTGGGCCCTCGGTGACATCAGCTCGCCGTGGCAGCTCAAGCACGTCGCCAACCACGAGGCCCGGATCGTGGCGCACAACCTGGCCGTCGACCTCGGCCGCGTCGACGGCCCCCCGCGCAGCAACGACCTCGGCCCGGTACCGCACGCCGTGTTCGGCCACCCCCAGGTGGCGTCGTTCGGCCCCACGACCGCAGAGCTCGAGCACGACGGCACGCCGTACGTCTCGTACACCCAGAAGGTCGGGGACGTCGCCTACGGCTGGGCGCTCGAGGACGAGACGGGGCTGCTCACGGTGCACGCCTCCCCCGACGGCCGGATCCTCGCGGCGCACATGGTCGGCACCCAGGCCTCCAGCATCATCCAGCCGCTCATCCAGGCGGCGAGCCTCGGCCAGACCGTGCAGGAGGTGGCACGCGGCCAGTACTGGATCCACCCCGCGCTCGCGGAGGTCGTCGAGAACGCCCTGCTGGGCCTGCCGCTGGACGGCTGAGCCGCGCCGACTCACTCCCCCGCCGGTGCCTGTGGGCTGCGTCCGGTGAGGCAGTAGACGCGACCCACCGGGTCGCGCATCACCGTCCACCCCTCGTGCTCCCGGACCACCTCGGCCCCGGCGGCGACGTGCCGGGCCACGGACGACCGACGGTCGGCACACGCGACGTCGACGTGGCCGCGCGCCGGCCCGGAGTCCTCGTCGAGGCGCTGCAGCAGGAGGCGTACCGGCATCCCCGGCGCGCGACGGAGCGCGCTGAGCTCGGGCTCGTCGTCGAACCAGCGCTGTTCCCATCCGGTGAGGTCCCGCCAGAACGCGGCCTCGTCGTCGTGGACGTCCCGCGGGAGGTCCAGGCAGACCTGGTCGACGAGCTCGTCGGCGCCGTCCCGGACGAGGTCCTGCTCACCCTGCCAGGTCGTGAGGCAGAACGGCAGCCCAGCGGGGCTGCGCAGGACGACGACCGTGTCACCGACGGCTCCGGTCCGGTCGGCGCCGAGGGCGACGGCCGTCCGGGCTGCCACCTCGACGTCGTCGACGTCGAGGTCGAGGTGGATGCCGCCCGGGCCGCGGTCGACGGCCTGGAGCTTGACCCAGGGGTCGCCCGCGTGCACGCCGAGGGTGGCGAACTCATCGGTGTGGCCGCGGCGGTCCAGGACCGGCAGGCCGGTGGCCTCGGACCAGAACCGCCACGAGGTCTCGGCGTCGGCGCGCGGGGTGTCGAGGAACAGCCACGGCCAGCGGACGGCGAGGGGCTCGGTCATCGATGTGCTCCTTCGGCGAGGACGGCGTGAGCGGCGGCGACGCGGTGGCGCCACCAGGCGACGCGGTCGGGCGACGCGGCCCACCGGTCGAGGAGCGCGGGGTCGGCGGCGACCCGGCCGACCGGCAGGACCCCGCGGTCCGGGAGCAGCGGCCGGGCGGCGACGTCACCGGCGAGGAGTGCGACGGTGCCCAGCCCGCAGGCGTGGTCGAGCGTGGGCAGCGCGGCCGCCAACGCGACGCCGGCGGCGATGCCGACGCTCGTGTCGAGCGCGGAGGACACGACGGCCGGCAGCCCGCACGCCTCGACCACCTCGAGCGCCCGCCGCACGCCGCCGAGCGGGGCGACCTTGACGACGACGACGTCCGCGGCGCCGAGGTCCCGCACCCGCAGTGGGTCCTCGGCCTTGCGGACGGACTCGTCGGCGGCCACCGGCACGTCGACGCCGCGGCGGGCGAGGACGAGCCGCAGGTCGCGCAGGTCCTCGACGGTGGCGCACGGCTGCTCGGCGTACTCGAGGCCGAACGGCGCGAGCTGGGCGAGCGCGTCGGCGGCCTCCTCGACCGACCAGGCGCCGTTGGCGTCGACCCGCACCCTGCCGGACGCCCCGAGGACGTCGCGCACCGCCGCGACCCGCTCGACGTCGTCCGCCGGCGTCTGCCCGGGTTCGGCGACCTTGACCTTGGCGGTCGTGCAGCCGGGGAACCGGGCGAGGACCTCGGGCACGCCGGCCGCCGGCACCCCCGGCACGGTCGCGTTGACGGGTACGGTCTCGCGGACCGGCTCCGGCCATCCGTCCCACGCCGCCTCGACCGCTGACGCCAGCCATCGCGAGGCCTCCGCCGGCCCGTACTCGAGGAACGGCGCGAACTCGCCCCATCCGGCTGGGCCGTCGAACAGCACCGCCTCGCGCACCTCGATGCCGCGGAAGCGCACCCGCGTCGGCACCGCGACGACGTGCGCCGCGTCGAGCAGCGCGTCGAGGTCCGGGACGGTCACCCGCCCACCGTAGGC
Source organism: Phycicoccus sp. CSK15P-2 (assembly GCF_016888005.1). Lineage (GTDB taxonomy): Bacteria > Actinomycetota > Actinomycetes > Actinomycetales > Dermatophilaceae > Phycicoccus. The sequence continues at coordinate 162,647 of NZ_JAFDVE010000019.1, forward strand.
CCGTACCCCTCAGCCCGGGCGCGGGGTGCGGGCGCGCAGGGCCAGAGCGAGGTCGCGGGTCGCGACGACGCGGCGGCGGAACCGGGCGAGCAGCAGACCGGGGTCGCCGAGGGGGATCACGTCGGGCTCGGCGCGGTGGTAGGCCCACGGCGCCACTCCGCCTCCGCCCGCAGCCCGGGCGAACGCCTCACCCCGCTGCGACGGCGAGGACCGCAGGCCCAGGGCGTCGCTGACGGTGGTGGAGCGGACCGGCCGGTTCGGGCCGACGAGGTCGTTGCCGCGGCCCACGGCCCACACGACCGCCCCGGCGGCGATGTCGTCGCGGTCGCTGCGGGTCAGCACACCGGGCTCGTTGCCCAGCGCCCGCACGAGCAGACGCCGGGCCGCGGTGAGCGCCTCGTCGCCGAGGAGCCGCGGGACGACCTCGGCCAGCCGGGCGTCGAGCGCGGCGGCCCGGTCGCGCAGGTGCAGCGACACCGCCGAGAAGTCGACCGGCTCGGCCGGCAGCGGCTCGGTGTCGAGCGACATGAGCGTCTCCACCCCGCCGACCACCCGCGCCAGCCAGTCGAGCTGCTTCTCGTGGCCGGGTGGCTCGGGCAGCGGCGGTGGCTGCCGGTGGCGGCGCCGTTCGTCCTCGAGCTCGAGGGCGACGCACTCGTACTCGCTGCCGGCCACCGGACGCCGGACGACGTCGACCACGCGGTCGCCGACGAGGACGACCTGGGTAAGCCGCCCGCTCGGCGCGCGGCCCGAGGCGCCCTCCCCCAGGACCTCGTCGAGCAGGGCGTCCCACGGCCGGGAGGGCGCCGGTGTCGGGACGCCGTAGCGCACGTCCTCGTCCCACGGCTCCGCCGGCGGCCGCCACTCGTCGTCCCATCCACGCTGTCCGAAGCGCAGGATCTCGGCGTCCCCGTCCACGGCTCTCCCCCTTTCCGCCGGGCCGCCCCCGCGGAGGCCCTCACGGCCTCCAGCCTGCCGCAGCCGGCCCGGGCGCCCGCTGGGTTTTCCACAGGCGCCGCTAGCCTTGCGGCCGTGAGCGCGATCGACGGAGTGAGCGAGACCTTCGACCCCTCGGCGTGGGAGGACGTCCCTGGCTTCGAGGACCTCACCGACCTCACCTACCACCGGGCCGTCGGGCTCGGCTGTGTGCGCGTGGCCTTCGACCGGCCCGAGGTGCTCAACGCCTTCCGGCCGCACACCGTCGACGAGCTGTACCGCGTCCTCGACCACGCCCGCCGCACCCCGGACGTCGGCGTGGTCCTGCTCACCGGCAACGGCCCCGGCCCGGACGGCACCGGGAGCGCCGGCAAGTGGGCGTTCTGCTCGGGCGGCGACCAGCGCATCCGCGGGCGCTCGGGCTACCAGTACGCGCAGGGCGAGACCGCCGACACCGTCGACGCGCTGCGCACGAAGGCCGAGGGCGGGCGGCTGCACATCCTCGAGGTGCAGCGGCTCATCCGCACGATGCCCAAGGTCGTCGTCGCCGTCGTGAACGGCTGGGCGGCCGGCGGCGGGCACAGTCTGCACGTCGTCTGCGACCTCACCGTCGCCTCGCGCGAGCACGCGCGGTTCAAGCAGACGGACGCCGACGTCGGCTCGTTCGACGCCGGGTACGGCTCGGCCTACCTCGCGAAGATGGTCGGGCAGAAGCACGCGCGCGAGATCTTCTTCCTCGGCCGCACGTACACCGGCGAGGACATGCAGCGGATGGGTGCGGTCAACATCGTCGCCGACCACGCCGACCTCGAGGCCGAGGCGCTCACCGTGGCCCGCGAGGTCATGGGCAAGTCGCCGCAGGCGCAGCGGATGCTCAAGTTCGCCTTCAACCTCGTCGACGACGGGCTGATGGGCCAGCAGGTCTTCGCCGGCGAGGCCACCCGGCTCGCGTACATGACCGACGAGGCCGTCGAGGGCCGCGACCAGTTCCTCGAGAAGCGCGACCCCGACTGGTCACCCTTCCCCTGGTACTTCTGACCGGGGCGCACATCCTCGGCCGGCACTGCACCATCACGCCCGGCTGCTAGGGTTGGGGCCCTGGACTGGCCGTCAGGCCCCGGTCCACCCTCTAGGCGGGGACATCCCCCGCCACCCTCTTGAGGCGGGCATCGCCCGCCTCAAGTTGTGTATCAGGACCACCCCGTGCGCGAGCTGAGCATCTTCATCGACGAGTCGGGCGTCTTCGGCCCACTCGAGCCGCACTCGCCGTTCTACATCGTCAGCCTCGTCATGCATGACCAGAGCGATGACATCACCGGTCACCTCGACAGGATTCACGCTGCCCTCGTAGCGCGCGGCCTCGATGCAGACCACCCGATCCACACCGGTCCTCTGGTCCGCCGGGAGCACGAGTACCGCTGGATGGGAATGCGCGAACGCCGCGCGCTCTTCCGTGTCCTGGTCGACTTCGTCCGCCGGTGCGAGGTCAGCCACGAGTCCTTCGTGTTCCACAAGCGCCAGGCCGCCGACACCGACCAGCTCGTCAGCCAGATCTCGCGAACCGTCAGCGCGTTCATCCGCGAGAACCTGGCGTTCTTCACCCCCTGGGAGCGGATCGTCATCTATTACGACAGTGGCCAGAAGGAGCTGACGAACGTCGTCAACAGCGTCTTCAGCGCTCACCTCTCCACCGTCGAGGTGCGCAAGGTCGTCCCGTCCGAGTACAGCCTGTTCCAGGCGGCCGATCTGTGTTGCACGCTTGCACTGATACACACCAAGATCGCGTCGAGCGGCTTGTCGGCCTCGGAGCGCGACTTCTTCTCCACCCCTCGGGACAGTGCCGAGCGGGCGCTGAAGAAGGGGTACCTGAAGGCGATGGCTGCCAAGCGGTTCGGATCATGACGGGGCTCACCGGGCCGCCGGGCTCGGCTGTGTGCGCGTGGCTTTCGACCGGGCCGAGGCGCTCAACCCTCGACAGGCCTCCGGGAGCACGGCGCTTGCACCGAAGCCCCGGTGCCCGAGGCCGCGGGGAGGTAGCGTCCCGCTCATGGTGGACGCTTCTCAGGACAAGCTGTACGCCACCACCCTGCAGACGATCGGTGCGGTCGCGAAGCTCCCGGTCGTCCGGGTGGACCGTGAAGCGTTTCTCAGGAAGCAGTTCGGCAGCTCGGAGCACCTTGACGTGATCCTGGAGCAGGGTCCGCAGGCCGTCTACTCCCTCGAGTCGCTCCGGAAGAAGGCGACGACCCTCATCAAGAACAGCACTGCCAAGACCTCCGCCGCGTCCTTCGTGACCGGGCTGCCGGGCAACCCGGCTCTCATGGTCGCGTCGGGGGGAGCGGACGTCGCCCAGTACTTCGGGTTCGCCATCAATCTCGCCCAGCAGATCGCCTACCTCTTCGGCGAGGACGAGCTCTTCGACTCGGCGGGCGGAGAACTGTCGGAGGCAGCCCAGATGCGGGTCATCGCCTACCTCGGCGCGATGTTCGGTGCAGCCGGCGCAGCCTCACTCGTGTCGAGCACGTCGAAGGTCGCGGGCGCCAACCTCGGTAAGAAGGTCGCATCCCAAGCGCTCACCAAGACGGCCTGGTACCCGCTGGTCAAGAAGGTCGGGGCCATCATCGGACTGAAGATCACGAAGAAGACCGTGGAGAAGACGATCACGAAGGCCGTACCGGTTCTCGGCGGTGTCGTGTCCGGCGGACTGACCTACGTGACCTTCCGCCCGATGGGTCATCGCTTGGCCGACACCTTCGTCAGAAACCTCAACGGCGAGTTCGATGACGAGCTCGAGCTCCGTCCGGAGTTCGCCGCAACGGCCATCGTGGCGGATCCCGATGTCGAGGGCTGGGCCCCGGGGCCAGCCTGAGGCCGACGACCGCGACACATCGCGGCGGGCGCAGCGGACGCTCGAGCTCGCCGAGCGGACGCCGTGACGCGGGCCACACCACTCTCCACCAGACTGGGGGCATGACGCACCCGAGCACCGAGCAGCTCATCGCCGCGGACCACCGGGTCCCCGACGTCGCCCAGTACGCGGGCGGCGTGACCTCCGACGCGCACCATGCCGCGCTGCGCGCGTCGGTCAAGCTCCTCGGCGGGCTGCTCGGCGAGGCGCTCATCCGACACGAGGGCCAGGAGCTGCTCGACCTCGTCGAGCGCGTCCGGCTCCTCGCCCGCGAGGGTCGCGACGACGAGCTGCACGACGCGCTGGCGGACGTCGACGACGCCACGGCCGTGCGCCTGGCCCGCGCCTTCACCGCGTACTTCCAGCTGGTCAACATCACCGAGCAGCTCTACCGCTGGCGCGAGCTCGCCGGCGGCGAGGAGGGGCCGCTCGCCGCGACGGCCGGGCGCATCGGCACCGCGCTCGAGGACGGCAGCCTCGACGCAGACGCCCTCGCCGAGGTCCTCGCCCGCGTCGAGTACCGGCCGGTCTTCACCGCTCACCCCACCGAGGCGAGCCGCCGCTCGGTCCTCGAGCTCCTGCGCAAGGTGGCCGACGTCGTCGCCGCGCTCTCCGACCCGCTGCGCTCCCCCGCCGACACCCCCCGGCTGGAGCGCCGGCTCGCCGAGCTCGTCGACCTCCTCTGGCAGACCGACGAGCTGCGGGTCACCCGGCCCGAGCCGAAGGACGAGGCCCGCACCGCCATCTACTACCTGCGCTCGCTCGCCGACCGCGTCGTGCCCGACCTCCTCGAGGAGCTCGACCGCACGCTCGGCTCGGTGGGGGTCTCGCTGCCGCCCGGCGCGCGGCCGCTGCGCTTCGGCACGTGGGCCGGCGGCGACCGCGACGGCAACCCGTTCGTCACCCCGGAGGTCACCCTCGACGTCCTCGCGCTCCAGCACGACTTCGGGCTGCGGACCCTGGCCGACGCGGTCGACGCGCTGCTCGTCGAGATGAGCTCCTCGACCCGCGTGGTGAGCATCACCGACGCCCTGCGCGAGAGCCTCGATCGGGACGCGGAGGCGCTGCCCGTCACCCACCGGACCATCCGGCGGCTCAACGCGGAGGAGCCCTACCGGCTCAAGCTCACCTACGTCCGGGTGCGGCTGCAGCGCACCCGCGACCGGCTCGCGCACGGCACGGCGCACGAGCCCGGCCGCGACTACCTCGGACTCGGCGAGCTCCTGGACGACCTCGCCCTGGTCCGTGAGTCGATGCTCGCCGGTGGCGACCGGCTGACCGGCGACGGCGGCATCCTGCGCCTCATCCGCACCGCGACGGCCGTGGGGATGGGGCTCGCGACGCTCGACGTCCGCGAGCACAGCGAGAAGCACCACGACGCCCTCGCGGGGCTCTTCGACCGGCTCGGCGAGCTCGACACGCCCTACGCGGAGCTGGAGCGGGCCGAGCGCACGGCCGTGCTCTCCGGTGAGCTCGCGTCGCGCCGGCCGCTGCTCGGGACGAACCGGCTCGACCTCCCCGAGGCGTCGGCCGCCTCGCTCGAGCTCATGGCCGCCGTCCGGGACGCGCTCGACCGCTTCGGACCCGACGTCGTCGAGACCTACATCGTGTCGATGACCCACGACGTCGACGACATCTTCGCCGTCGTCGTCCTGGCCCGCGAGGCCGGGCTCGTCGACACCGGCAGCGACACCGAGCCCGCCACCGCGCGGATCGGCTTCGCACCGCTCTTCGAGACCGTGGCCGAGCTCGAGCAGGCCGGCCCGCTGCTCGAGGCGATGCTCTCGGACCCCTCGTACCGCCGCGTCGTCACGGCGCGCGGCGACGTGCAGGAGATCATGCTCGGCTACTCCGACTCCTCCAAGGACGCCGGCATCGCCGCCTCGCAGTGGCAGATCCACCGGGCGCAGCGGGCGCTGCGTGACATCGCGCGCGAGCACGGGGTCGTGCTGCGGCTCTTCCACGGCCGCGGCGGCTCGGTCGGCCGGGGCGGCGGCCCGACCGGTGAGGCGATCATGGCCCAGCCCAACGGCAGCCTCGACGGTCCGATCAAGATCACCGAGCAGGGCGAGGTCATCTCCGACAAGTACACGCTGCCCGGGCTCGGCCGCTGGAACCTCGAGAACGCCCTGGCCGCGGTGCTCGAGGGCTCGGTGCTGCACCGTCGCTCGCTCCTGCCGCCCGAGGTGCTCGAGGGCTGGAACGACGCGATGGACCTCGTCGCCGAGGCCGGCAAGGACGCCTACCGCGGCCTGGTCCGCGACCCCGCGCTGTTCCGGTTCTTCGTCACGGCGACGCCGGTCGAGGAGCTCGGCAACATGAACATCGGGTCCCGTCCGGCCAAGCGGCCCGGCGGCGACGGCGACCTCTCCGACCTGCGTGCCATCCCGTGGGTCTTCGGCTGGACCCAGTCCCGGATCATCCTGCCGGGCTGGTTCGGGGTGGGCTCCGGCCTCGCCGCGGCCCGCGAGGCGGGTCGGGCGGACACCCTCGCCGAGATGTACGGGTCGTGGCCGTTCTTCCGCACCTTCCTCTCCAACGTCCAGATGACGCTGACCAAGACCGACCTCGACATCGCCGCGCGCTACGTCCGCGAGCTCGTCCCGGACGACGCGACGCACCTGTTCGACCAGGTCCGCGAGGAGCACGCGCGCACCGTCGACGAGGTCCTCGCCGTCACCGGGCAGTCCGAGCTCCTCGAGTCCGCGCCGCTGCTCCGGCGAACCCTCGAGATCCGGGACGACTACCTGCTGCCGCTGCACGCGCTGCAGACCTCCCTGCTCGCCCGCAGCCGCGACCTGCCCGAGGACGCGCCGGCCGACAGCGACCTCCAGCGGGCTCTGCTCCTCACGATCAACGGCATCGCCGCCGGGCTGCGCAACACCGGCTGACGGCCGCCCGCAGCCGGGCTCGGGTCAGTCCGAGCCGCCGATGTCGACGTCGTAGGCCGCGTAGATGAGGTCCGAGCCGCGCTGTCGGTGCCGCACGAGACGCCCGATGAGCGCCGTCGCGGCCTCGCGGTGGGCGGCGACCGCCTCCGGACCGTCGAAGCCCTCGTCCCGCTGCCCGAGCAGCCGGTCGACCTCCCCGAGGAACTCCTCGTGCTCGCGCAGCTGCGCCTCCACCCCGTTCGCGATCCGCGGTGCGTGCGCCCGCAGGTCGGCGTAGAGGCCGTCCGGGGCCTCGGTCAGCGAGACGTGGTCGCGCAGGTCGTGCGCGAGCTCGGTGAGGGCCGCCCGCACCCTGCGCCGCCACACCGGCCCGAGGCCGACCGGCAGCGAGAGCGCCGCGTCGAGGGCCGCCATCGACTCGCCGAGCTCGCCTCGACGGGCGCGGACCCGCTCCAGGTGTGCCGCGAACGCTGCGTCCATGCCGACCTCCTCCGGCGCCGCACCCATGGTCCCGCGCGCGACCACGCTCGGCCACCCGTCCCGGCAGGCTCCGAGCGGCTCCTACAGTGAGCGCATGGTGGTCGAGCCCGTCGCGGCGCCGCGGCACGCGGACGTCCCCGCGCTGCTCGACCGGCTGCGCACCGCCCTGGCCGGCGGCGCCCCCGTCGCACCGCACCGAGGCGACCGGCCTCCACCCGCGCTGCCCGAGCACGACCCCGCGGCGCTGCCGGACGACCTGGCCGTCGTCGTCGGCACGTCGGGCTCCACCGGTGAGCCGAAGCTCGCGATGCTCGGCGCGGCGGCCCTCACGGCGAGCGCGCGGGCCACCCACGACCGGCTCGGGGGGCCGGGCCAGTGGCTCCTCGCGCTGCCCCCGCGCCACGTCGCGGGTGTCCAGGTCCTCGTGCGCTCGGTCGACGCCGGCACCACCCCCGTCGCGATGGACCTCACCCCGCCCTTCTCGATGCTCCGGTTCGCCGAGGCCACGGCCCGGCTCGAGCCGGGGGCCCGTCACTACACGGCCCTCGTGCCGACCCAGGTCCTCCGGCTGCTGGACGACCCGGACGGCGCCGAGGCCCTGCGCGCCTTCGACGCCGTTCTCGTCGGGGGTGCCGCGACCCCTCCCGCCCTGCGCCGGAAGGCCGCCTCCGCCCGGGTGGGCGTCGTCGCCACCTACGGGACGAGCGAGACGGCCGGCGGCTGCGTGTACGACGGCCACCCGCTCGACGGCAGCGCCGTCCGGCTCGAGGACGACGGCCGCGTCGTCCTCGGCGGCCCGACCCTCGCCCACGGCTACCTCGGCCGACCCGACCTCACCCCCCAGGTGTTCGTCACCGGCCCGGACGGGAGCCGCTGGTTCCGCACCGACGACGTCGGACACCTCGACGACGACGGCCGCCTGCACGTCGACGGTCGGCGCGACGACGTCGTCGTCACCGGCGGGCTCAAGGTCGCCCCCCGGGTGGTCGAGGAGGCGGTGCTCGACCGGCTGCCCGGCGCCCGGGACGCGGTCGTCGTCGGTCTCCCCGACCCCGAGTGGGGCCAGGCGGTCGGGCTCTTCGTCGTCCTCGACGACGGCCTGCCCGCCCCCTCCGTCGCCGACGTCCGGGCCGCGCTGCGCGGCGCCGTCCCCGACCACGCCCTGCCCCGTCTGGTGCTCAGCGGTGACGCCGTCCCGCTGCGTGGCCCGGGCAAACCGAACCGACGTGCCGTCTCCGACCGCTTCGACGTGGAATGATGACCCGGTGCTGCGGTACCTGCCCTACCTCCTGAGCCTGGCGCTCACGGTCTTCTGCGTCATCGACTGCCTCCAGACCGACGAGGTGATCGTCCGGAACCTGCCCAAGGTGCCCTGGCTTTTCGTCATCCTCCTCTTCCCCGTGGTCGGCCCGGTCGCGTGGTTGGTGGCCGGGCGGCCGGACAAGCACACGAGCACCCAGTACATGACCCAGCAGGAGCGCTGGGAGGCCCACTGGAAGCGCGACCGGCACACCCGCGAGGTCCACGAGCGCGAGCAGCGTCGCCAGCCGCCGCGCGGCCCGGACGACGACCCCGACTTCCTCAAGGGCATCTGACCGTTCGATGGCCTCCCTCAGCCAGTGGGTGGCCGGCGCGCGCCCGCGGACGCTGCCGGCCGCCGTGGCCCCCGTCCTCGTGGGCACCGCCGCCGCCCTGCGGGTCGACGGGGCCGACGCCGTCCGTGCCCTCCTCGCGCTCCTCGTCTCGCTGTCCCTCCAGGTGGGGGTGAACTACGCGAACGACTACTCGGACGGCATCCGTGGCACCGACGAGGTCCGCAGCGGCCCGGTCCGGCTCGTCGGGCAGCGCCTGGCACGGCCGGGGCACGTCAGGACCGCAGCGTTCGTCTCCTTCGGTGCGGCCGGGGTCCTCGGCCTGGTGCTCGTCGCGCTGTCCCAGGCGTGGGTCATGCTCCCGCTCGGGGCGCTGGCGGTTCTCGCGGCGTGGCGCTACACCGGCGGTGACAACCCGTACGGCTACCGCGGGCTCGGCGAGGTCTACGTCTTCGTCTTCTTCGGCCTGATGGCCACGCTCGGCACCGAGTACACGCAGTCGGGCTCGGTGTCGTGGTTCGGGCTGGCCGGCGCGGTCGGGGTCGGGGCGCTCGCCTCGGCGATCCTCGTGGCGAACAACCTGCGCGACATCCCCACCGACACCGAGCACGGGAAGCGCACCCTCGCGGTGCGTCTCGGTGAGGAGCGCACCCGCCAGCTGTACGTCGAGCTCGTGGGGGCGTCCGTCGTCGCGCTGCTCGTCCTGGCGTGGTGGGAGCCGTGGACGCTGCTGGCCATGCTGTCGCTCGTCCTCGGGAGCCGCGCGGCCCGGGTGGTCCGCTCCGGGGCGGTGGGCCCGGCGCTCGTGCCCGTCATCGCGGCGACGAGCGTGTTCGAGGTGGCCTACGGCGCCCTCGTGCTCGTCGGCGTCGCCGCGTCGGGCCTCTTCGCCTGAGGGCCTCCGCCCGCCGCCGACGCACCGGCCGGGGCCGCTCCGTCGCACCGCCGTCGGCCGCACCCGGCCATGTCGGGGTGGGCCCCTCAGCGGAAGTCGTCGTCCTCGGTGGCGGGCCTCGCGCCGGTCTCGGCGTCCTCCTCGGCCTCGTCGGACGCCCGATCGCCCGCTCGCTCCCGGCGGGCCGCGGTGCGCCGCTCGATCGTCGTGGCGACCTGGGCCGAGTAGTCCTCGCGGAACCGGCGCAGCGCGACGTACGAGACGAGCATCGAGAGCAGGGCCGCACCGACGACGAGGAGAAGGGTGTCGTCCTCGCCGCGGAGCCCGAGCAGCCAGAGCAGGGCGACGCACCCGAGGAAGACGAGGGCGCGCAGGACGGTGTAGCGCAGGAAGGCGTTCATCGCGGCGGGCTCAGAGCCCGGAGTACGAGTGCTGGCCGACGAAGTACACGTTGACGACGGCGAAGTTGACGATGATGCACGCGAACCCGCCGAGGGCGATCCACACCGCGTTGCTGCGGGACCAGCCCGTGGTGGCGCGGGCGTGCAGGTAGGCGGCGTACACGACCCAGATGACGAAGCTCCAGACCTCCTTGGGGTCCCAGTTCCAGTAGGAGCCCCACGCCTGACGTGCCCAGATGGCCCCGGCGATGACGGTGAAGGTCCACATCGGGAACGCCACGACGTGCGCGGCGTAGGCGAGCCGCTCCAGGGCACGCGCCTCGGGCAGCCGGGCCATGAACGAGCGCGGGCCGCCGCCCCCCTCCATCCGCTGCTGGACGAGGTACAGCCCACCGAGCGCGGCGCCGATGGTGAAGACCGCGACCGACATCGTCGCGACGGTCACGTGGATGGCCAGCCACACCGAGCGCAGCGACGGCATGAGCTCGGAGGCGTCGGTGTACCAGACCGTGATCGCGGCGCCGAGGACGAGGAGCACCGGGCCGACGACGAACAGCCCGAGCCAGCGCAGGTCGCGGCGCAGGGCCCAGCCGACGTAGGCGAGCAGCGTGAACATGGAGCCGACGAGGGCGAACTCGTACATGTTGCCGAGCGGCCAACGGTGCACCTCGGCCGCCCGCAGCGCGACCCCCGCGACGACGAGCAGGGTCCCGAGGAGCGTGAGCGTCCATCCGACGCCGGCCGCCTTGCGTGCCCCCACCGGCTCGTCCTCGCGCGCCGGCGCCCGTGGCGGCGCGGGGGCCTGCGGGGTGCCGGCGTCCGGAGTGCCGGCGTCCGAGCCGACGGTGTCGGCGCCCGGGCCCGCGGCGACGAGCTCGCGCTCGGGTGCCTCGACCGTGGCGTCCCGTGCCGGGGCGAGCCGCGCGAGGTACAGCGCGTACGCCGTCATCGCGAGGGTGAGCACCGCCATCGCCGAGTACACGGCGAGGTTCGACAGCTGGGCCAGGGTGGTGTCGGTCATCGGTGTCCTTCGTCTGCGGTGAGCACGGCGGCGATCTCGTCGTCCATGCCCTCGTCGTCGTCCTTGGCCAGGCCGCCGACGGAGACCACGGTACGGCCCGCGGTGTCGGCCGGGCGAACCCGGACGAACACCCGTCGGCGCCGCACGACGAGGCTGAGGACGAGACCGCCGAGGGCGAGGAGGGCCGACCCGAGGGTCAGCGTCTTGCCGGGGTCGGTGCGGATGGACAGCCCGGCGAACCGCTCGACGCCGTCGAAGGTGATCGACCCGCGCCCGCCCGGCAGCTCGAAGGTCTGCCCGGGACGCAGCAGGATCCGCAGCTGGTCGGCGCCGTCCCCCCCGGGCAGCGGGGTCATCTCCTCGGTGTCGAGGGTGTACACGGACCGCGGTGAGCCGTCCGGGAACAGGGTGCCCTCGAAGGCGGTGAGGGCGAGCTGGGGGTCGACGGTGTCGGGGAAGACCGAGTGCGGCCCGCGCTCGTCGTCGATGACGCCGGTCGGCAGGAAGAAGCCGGCGAAGCCGAGCGCGGGGTCGGTGCCCGGGACCTTGACGGCCCCGACGGAGGTGTAGTTGTCGTCCTCGGGCAGGAACGGGGTGGCGTCGGTGTAGACGACGGTCCCGTCGCCGTCGCGCACCGTGACGTGCGGCGCGTAGCCGTTGCCGAGGAGGAACACCGTGCCGTGCCCGGTCTCCAGCGGATGGTTGACGGCGATCTCGCGCTCCTGCGCGCGGCCGTCGCCGTCGGTGAAGGTCGTGGTGGCGCGGAAGTCCCGCGGCATCCCGAACTGGCCGCGGCCGGTGTCGTCGCGCTCGAACTCGACGTCCATGGCGTCCAGCCGGATCGTGTACGGGTCGAGGTCGGTGGGGTCGACCCAGGGGCCCGGGCTGAAGGTGTCGTAGCGGATCAGGGTGTTCGCGAAGGTCTGGCCCACCGGGAGGATGACGTCGCCCTTCCACCCGAGCAGGTGGCCCCAGGCGACCCCGACGAGGACCCCGATGAGGGCGAGGTGGAAGACGAGGTTGCCGCTCTCCTTGAGGTAGCCCTTCTCGGCCGAGAGCGTCGAGTCGTCGTGGGCGTGGACCCGGTAGCGGCGCCGCTGCAGGGTGGCCCGCAGCCGGTCGAGGACCTCGTCGGGCGCGCCGTCGACTTCGGTCTCGCGGTGCGCGGCCAGCCGCTCGAGCCGGCGGGGCGCCCGAGGCGGTCGCGTGCGCATCTGGTGCCAGTGGATGCGGGTCCGCGGCACGACGCAGCCGATGAGCGAGACGAACAGGAGCAGGTAGATCGCCGCGAACCACGGCGAGGCGTAGACCTCGAAGAACCCGAGCCGGTCGAGCAGCGGCCCGGCCGTCTGGTGGTCGGTGATCCACTGCGCCGTCCGGGCCGCGTCGATGGAACGCTGCGGGAAGGTCGAGCCCGGTACCGCCGCCACGGCGAGGAGCAGCAGGAGGAAGAGCGCGGTGCGCATGCTCGTCAGCTGGCGCCAGGCGTAGCGGACCCAGCCCACCGCGCCGAGCCGCGGCTGGACGACGGCGTCGGTCACAGCACGACCTCGAAACCGGAGACGAGCTCGGTCTGCAGCCGCCGGTTGAGCTCCTCCCAGACTCCGGTGAGCAGGAGCAGCCCGACCACGACGAGCAGCACCCCGCCGGCGACCTGGATCCCGCGCCGGTGGCGGTGCAGCCAGCCGGAGACCCGTCCTGCCCGGTCGAGCCCGGCGGCGACGAGGATGAACGGGAGCCCGAGGCCCAGGCCGTAGGCGACCGCGAGGGCGACGGCCCGGGCGACCTGCGGGTCGACGGTGGCGGTGGCCATGACGGTGACCGTGGCCAGCGTCGGACCGATGCACGGCGACCAGCCGAGGGCGAACACCGCGCCGAGCAGGGGCGCCCCGAGCAGACCGGTCCGGGGCCGCCAGTGGATGCGGGCCTCCCACCGGTTCCCGACGCCGAGGAAGACCAGGCCCATCGCGACGACGAGGACGCCGCCGACGCGCTCGAGCAGCCGGCGGTGCTGGACCAGGGTCGTGCCCACCCCGGTGACCAGCACGGTCACGAGGACGAAGACCAGGGTGAACCCGGCGACGAAGAGGACCGCACCGACGAGGGTCCGTGGACGGGCCGCTGTGGCGGCCCGCGAGTCGGCCCCTGATGTCGCACCTGCCGCCCCGGCGGCCGGCGCCGACCCGCTGAGGGCCGAGACGTAGCCGAGGAAACCGGGCACGAGCGGGAGCACGCACGGGCTGGCGAAGGAGACCAGACCCGCGAGCAGCGCGATGAGCAGGGCCAGCGGCAACGCCCCGTTGGCCACCGTGTCGGAGGCGACGAGCAGCGCCGTCACGACTCGGCGACCACGTCGTCGACGAGCCCGCGCAGGGTGGACGCCTCGACGGCTCCTGCCACGCGGGCCGCGATGCGTCCCTGAGGGTCCAGCACGAGGGTCGTGGGCACCGTCGAGGCCTTGCCCTGGAGCGAGGAGATGAGCACGCCTGACTCGTCCGACAGGCTGGGGTAGGTCAGCTGTTCCTTGGCGACGAACGCGGCGCCACGCTCGGCCTCCTCGCGGAAGTCGATGCCGATCAGCCGTGCCGGCACCTGGTCGGCCTGGAGGTTCTTCCAGACCTGTTCGAGGGTGGGCGCCTCGGCGACGCACGGGGCACACCAGGAGCCCCACACGTTGACGACGAGGACCTCTCCGCGGGTCGAGTCGATGCTCCACGCGGTTCCGTCCAGCAGGGCACCGGTGAGCTGGACGGGTTCGCCACGGTCCGCAGCCGGGATCGTCTCGACATTGCCGTCGCCGGAGACGTAGCCCTTGCGGTCCCCCGCCCTGGCCTGGGCCGCCACGGAGTCGGGGTCCTCGGTGAGGCTCGAGACGGCCACGGTGCCGGCCCCGAGCAGCAGGAGCACCCCGAGGACGCCGACGACGACGTGGCGGACGGCGGGGACCTTCACGCTCCGGCCCCCTTCTGCGCCTGGGGCAGGAGGCTCGCGGCGGGCTCGCTGTACTCGAGCGACAGGAGCTCGTCGCCGAGGAAGGTGAGCGAGGTCAGGCTCGCGAGGGAGCACTGCCGACGGGCGGGGTTGTGGACGAGGGAGCGGCCCTCGGTGGCGAGCCGGATCATCCAGATCGGGGCCTGGTGGCTGACGACGACGGCCTCGTGCCCCCGGGCCGCGGCACGGGCGTCGACGACCGCGTCACGCATCCGCTCGACGAGCCGGGTGTAGGGCTCACCCCACGAGGGCCGCAGCGGGTTGAGCATGCGCGGCCAGAGCCGGGGGTGGCGCAGCAGCCCCTTGCCACCGGCGACGGGGAGCCCCTCGAAGGCGTTCTCGGCCTCGACGACCCGCGGCTCGAGGTGCACCTCGAGGCCGTGGCCCGCGGCGAGCGGCGCGGCCGTCTCCTGTGCCCGCTCGAGGGGGCTGGAGGCGACGTGGACGATGTCGTGGTCGGCCAGGTGCTCGGCCGCGAGGTCGGCCATCCGACGGCCGAGCGCGGAGAGGTGGAACCCCGGGAGGCGGCCGTAGAGGACGTGCTCGGGGTTGTGGACCTCTCCGTGTCGCAGCAGGTGCACGGTGGTGCGCTGCGGGTCGCCGGAGGCGGCGGCACCGGAGGACGCGGTCATACCCCGGATTGTCGCAAACCCGCCTGAACCCGGGATCAGGGGCTTCCCGTCGGGTCATGGGTCCACAGCCCCCTGACCCGACGGGAAGACCCTGACCCCGCGGGACGCGTGGGCGGCGGGATGGTCAGCCGGAGGTGGCGGCGCTGGCGGCCCGGGCGGCGGCGGGCAGGGCCGCGAGGACGCGCTCGACCGCGGCGTCGTCGTGGGCGGCCGAGACGAACCAGCACTCGAAGGCGCTGGGGGGCAGGTACACGCCGGCGTCCAGCATCGCGTGGAAGAACCGGGCCTGACTTGCACAGGTGGGTCGTGATTTCGGCCAGTTGTCTGCGTTTGCGCTGGTCAGGGGGTTGTGGGCGCGGTCGGTGACACACTAACGGGGGTCGGTAGCGTGCGGTGTCGTGGTGTTTGTGCG